>NZ_CP101509.1:0-1200000 GCF_024380015.1 Photobacterium atrarenae | reverse complement strand
TCTCCCGACTTAAATATCTTCATTTTGCTTTTTCCGTCGGATTCGGCCTGCCTTTTTTCTTCTGTTTCATGATGATCAAAAATGACTGGTCGGTTATCTGGATGATGTCTTTCCTCGCCAGCATCTTCCTGTCCATTCTCCTGATCTATGACTGGTTGCTGATCCTGATTATTTCCTCCATTGGCCTGCTTGCTTCATTCGGGGCTGTCTATTTGTTAGATGGCACCATCGAGCTGACTCATTTTCAATGGTCGTATGTGGTCGTGTTCAGTTTTGCCTATTTGGCCGGAGTTGTTTTTAACTACCGTAACCAAGCCGAAAATAACAACAGGATGCGTTTTGCCCGTGCCTTCAGTGCTGGTATTGCTCACGAGATGCGCAATCCGCTCAGCGCGTTGTATAGCTCACTGGAAGTCCTGCAAGAGCTGGTGCCCCAACCGAACCAACAACCACGCAGAGAGCTCAGTCAGGCGCAACTGGAACAGATCCACGCCATCCTCAACAACGATCTGGCCATCATTGACGGCGGCAATGAAACAATCAACCTGATGCTCAGCTCAATTCATGAGCAAAAAATCGCGACCGACTCTTTCCAGAATTACTCACTGGTCGAGGTGATTGAGCACGCTATTCAAACCTATGGCTATAAAAAGTCTTCTGACCAACAACTGATCACCTTCAACTACGATCAAGACGCAACTTTTTTTGGCAGCGAGCACTTACTTCGTTATGTCATCTTTAATCTGATCAAAAACGCGATGCACTACCGGGATAAAAAGAATTTTGCTATTACCCTCACCCTGAGCACCCGCGGCGTACAAAATGTTCTGACCATCCGAGATAACGGTATTGGTATTGATAAAGAACACCTCCCTTTTATTTTTGATGAATTTTTCACCTACGGAAAAAAAAGCAATACCGGTTTGGGCCTGCCATTTTGTCAAAAAGTCATTACTGCCTTTAAAGGGCGGATCAGTTGCCAGTCCAGCGTCGGACACTGGACTGAATTTACAATCACCCTGCCCAAGGCTCACTCCAGTACCGTGTCCAGTTTTAAGCGAAAGTTACTGGCCAATAAATCGCTGCTGTATATTGGCCAGAATAATGAAGCCTACCTGTCGTTGCAGCGCCTGGCATTTTATAACGGGTTTAAGGTCAGCCTGGTTTTTCCGTCGGGCCTTCGCGCTCTGACAGCGCACACCTTAGATCAGGATCTGGTGATTGTCGATTTGGACGCGGTTCATCAGCAGCCAGGAAGACTGGCCCCCCTGGCAGGCCTCCTGACCGATGCAGGCAAACCGGCACTCTACCTGCACCAACAAGCGCTCCCCCATTATGGGGCACTGGATACACCTGCTCGTTGCCGCTTCATTCAAAATGAGCAAAATGTTGACTTTCTGGTGCAGGAGATTGCGAACAGCTTTTTTGAGCCGGAAACCTCTCACATCCCCGCGAAACCGGAAAAGACGACCAGCAACACCGTGATGATTGTCGACGACAATGCATCGCTACGGACCTACTCGGGGATCTTGCTCGAAAACAGTGGTTATCAGATTATCTATGCTGAAAATGGCCAAGTGGCACTAAACTATCTGGAGAGCAACCCGATTGATGTCATTTTGATGGATCTGGATATGCCGCTGATGGACGGCATCGAAACGGCCCGACATATCCGTTGCGACGAGCGGTTCAAACACAACCATGATGTCCCTATTATTTGCTATTCCGGCGGACTCAACAGCGAAGAACAACTTGAATTAAAGCAACAAGGTATTAATGACTTTTTAAACAAACCTTCGCCCAAAGAACAGCTGCTGTCCAAGGTCGCCGACTGGGTCTGACCCACTGTGCTTATCCCCCATCTGCATTGTTCATCATTGCCTCTCACGATAAAGCCCGGCCTCTTTCGAGAAGCCGGGCTTTGTCCTAAAGCGGTATCGGATCCCTCCTCATATCATCGGCTATCCGCCCGTTGTATGGCGTAACTTGCGTCACACGTGCCTATCGACGCTTACCCGTCATCACCTTCGGTTCAATCAAACTACACGCCGAAAGGATATGATCGATCTCCGCATCAGTGATATCACTGTTGACCGAAAAACGAACCAGATTTTTGTTTTTCGGTGTCGCTGGCTGACAAAACACCGAGCCGAACACCTGGCAAGCTTCCAGGTGATCGCGAACAGTCTCCGTCTGATCTTCCGGGCCGGTTTCCAGGGCAATGATCTGGGACTCACTCTGAATATTGAATCCCAGGGATCTCAATCCCTGACGCAACTTCTCCGATTGGGCAAATAACCGCTCACGACGATCATCACCGGCTTTGATCACCGCCAGCGTCGCCTTCAGAACTTCAATTTCATGGCTAAGCAATGCTGAACTGAAGATCGCCGGATGAGCAACAAACGGCAGGCACTGCCCAATTTTCTTACTGCATAGAATTGCGCCTGCCCGATAAGCAAAGCTTTTTGCCAGGCTGACCGTCAAAAAATCAACATCATCAGTCAGGCCCAGTTCAGCCACCAGACCGGCACCATGCGGGCCATGGGTTCCCAGTGAGTGCGACTCATCCACTAAAATGGCACACCCGGTCTGCTTCGCCAGCGCCACGATTTCTGTTAACGGTGCAACAGTTCCCAGCGTACTGTACACGGAATCAACCAAGATCAGTCCGGGGCCGTTTCGCCGGATCAACTTCTCCAGCTGACGGACATGGTTGTGCAAAAACGGATGGATCTCCCCCTGGGCATGCCGGGCACCATCCCACAACGACATATGGGCAAAAAAATCAATATACACCGGTGTGTTTGGCGGCAGCACCGTCTGGATCAAGCCGATATTGGCGGCCCAGCCAGATTGAGACAAAATACAGTGATCATAGCCGGTGTACTGCGCCAATTGCTGCTCAAAGCTGTCAACCTCCAGCTCTTTATGCAAGAAAATCGCCGACATCACGACATCTTTCCGCCCTTGCTCCAGAGCGGCATTGTACGCGTCGCGGATCTTGTCATGGTTAGAGATGGCCAGGTAATCATTGCTTTGTAAGACGATTGCACCCTCACCCGGTTGTTGACCCAGCACTAAATGCTGTTGGTTCTTGCGGGGATAGATGAGCTCAGTCAGATGAGATTCAATCTTTTTTTTACGAACGAAGGCAATGCTTTCTGGGGTTGGATAGGGTTATTCATAATACACCTCATTAATTATTGATATGGGTAACAGGCATATTCCAGACTTATCTCCTGACAAGACTGTTACTATGCCTATTGACCAATATAATTCAACAAGGCGCACATGTACGCATCGGGGTGTAATGCAATTGATTACAATTTCAATTTTTTGTCGGCGACATCGGACACAGAACTGAACACCAATGCGAAGCGCTATTTTTCCGAATGCATATACTTTTTCTTGTAGTCTGAAGACTTTGCAAACAAGGCAAACGGCAGTACCGGCAGAAAAATTCCCCAAGCGAATTGCAAGTGGTTATGCTCCAGTACTAAATAACTACTCATGAGTGAAATGCTGACGATCAGTACAATGAAAAACCGATGGAGGTTGGGAAAATGGTTGGAAAAAATAGCATATTGTCTAATCATAGTTCCTGCTCTATCACTGACTCTGGTGATAATTGTTACTTATAATCAATTATTATTGTGACGATAATAACCCATCATAATCGCTCTTGAGCGTAGGGCTATCATTCATATCAAATTTTGTGACATTTCATCATGTTGCATAAAACTTTGCTGTTGGTGCAGTAAAAATTGTGAGGTGTAACATTAAATATTTGAGATTCGTCCACTCATAATGAAACAAATGCTCAGGTATTTTTGTAATTTCTGACACAAGCTCAACTTATCCAGGGGTTCAATGAAAATAATGAGACTCAGTTCATAAGATCAAATCAAATTTCTTTTATTCTCCTCCTTTTTACCCGGCCACCCGAAGATTACCGTCATTCCTTCAGCATATAATGTTGCACCGACAAGCCGCCAACGCCTCCGGCTTAATAACACGAAACGGAAACGGAGAGTATGCGCGCCATGTGACATTTTCATGACAATAAATGCTGTTCAATTACCACGGCGAGTTTGTATTTCTACCAAACGCCACCTATGTTTTTGCATAGATTAGAAAAATAAAAAGTGAGAAAGGTATGGACGCATTAACAAATTTGATTACCGCCATCAACAGCCAGGTCTGGGGCGTCCCGATGCTGGTGCTGATCCTCGGCGTAGGGATATTCCTGACGGTTGGCTTAAAACTGATGACCATTCTGAAGATTGGTACCGGGTTCAAATTATTATGGGCCGGACGGATTCCAGAAAAAGATGAAGACCAACAAGGGGAAATCAGCCCGTTTAATGCCCTGATGACCTCCCTGTCCGCGACCGTCGGGACAGGGAATATCGCCGGGGTGGCAACCGCCATCTTTCTCGGTGGCCCCGGCGCCTTATTCTGGATGTGGTGTACGGCTCTGGTCGGCATGGCAACCAAGTACTCAGAAGCGGTTTGCGCTGTCAAATACCGCGAAACCGATGAAAACGGCAACCACGTCGGCGGGCCGATGTACTACATCAAAAACGGCCTGAGCCACAAGTGGGCCTGGCTCGGCACCGCCTTTGCAATTTTCGGTGCCATCGCCGGATTCGGGATCGGCAACACAGTGCAATCGAACTCGGTTGCTGCCGCGCTGGATAACAGCTTCGGTATTCCGGCGATGTTTTCCGGCTTTGTGATGATGATTCTGGTCGCCCTGGTACTGGTTGGCGGGATCCGGCGGATTGCCGATGTCGCCGGGAAGCTGGTCCCGTTGATGGCCGCGTTTTACGTCGGCTCCGGGCTGTTGATCCTTGGTATCCATTTCACCGATATCCCGGCAGCTGTCAGCCTAATCGTCACCAGCGCCTTTACTCCGGTGGCGGCACAGGGTGGTTTTGCCGGTGCGGCAGTCTGGGCCGCCATTCGCTTCGGGGTGGCGCGCGGGATTTTCTCCAACGAAGCCGGCTTGGGCAGTGCGCCAATCGCCCACGCCGCAGCCCAAACAAAAAACCCGGTCACCCAGGGCCTGGTGGCGATGCTGGGCACATTTATCGATACCCTGGTGATTTGCACCATCACCGGACTGGCGATTGTTGTGACCGGCGCCTGGCAGAGCGGTGAAACCGGGGCAGCGCTGACTTCCAATGCGTTCGCATCGACCCTACCCGGCGTCGGCGATTATCTGGTCGCCATTGCCCTGTCGGTCTTTGCCTTCACCACGATTCTTGGCTGGAGCTTTTACAGTGAAAAATGCGTCCAGTTCCTGTTCGGCACCAAAGCCGTTATCCCCTTCCGGGTGCTGTGGATCATCGCGGTCCCGATTGGTGCCAACAGCTCGCTGTCATTTATCTGGCTGCTGGCAGACACCCTCAACGCCATGATGGCAATCCCGAACCTGATCGCCCTGCTGCTGCTCAGCCCGGTGGTGTTCAAGCTCACCCGGGAATATTTCGCCGCCCAGGCGGAGAGAGCCAAAATTAAGTAGCATCCAATCAGTGCGCCGGCGGTTTCGCTGGCGCTTTTTGCAATGACATCCCCCACAGTGAACGGTTTCCCGTCACTCTTTGTCGTCATCTGCGGCGATATTTCAAATATTACCAGCCATTACACGGAAAATACGGTGGAAATCCCAGTGTTTATCTTCACTGTTCCCAGCGCGGATTTGCTGCCCCAACCCCTGCTTGGCAGCACGAACTCGGACGACCAATCGGATGTGTGTTACAGGGTGACGTAGGACTGCCGTACCAGCAAATTCACGTCACCGGCTACTGGAAAACAGGGGGGATGCCGATAACTCTGGTCAAGCGAAATAACGCAACCCATTGTGAGCAAGGTAATCCCGCCCCGGCAGACCTATGATTAAACCAGAGACGCTGGAGATGACAGCGTCATGATTTCGAGGTCGCCGTACTCTTCCTCGGTTTACCGCCCGGACAAAGGGAGCTTTACCATGTTTGGATTTATCAGCAGAAATATCATCACCGGACTCATGACCCTGCTTCCTGTGGTTTTAACCCTGTACCTGTTGTACTGGTTGGCGATGTCCGCCGAATCCCTGTTGGGCGGCCTGATCCAAACTATCCTGCCGCAAGCATGGTACTGGCCGGGTATGGGACTGCTCACCGGACTGCTCGTCATTTTCCTTACCGGCCTGATGATGAACGCTTACCTGGTTCAACGCCTGTTTGCCAAAGGAGAGCAGGTGCTGTATCACATGCCAATTGTCCGCTCGGTGTATCCGGCAATCCGGGATTTCTTCGATTATTTCTCCCCCACCACCCGCAAAGAATTCAAACAAGTTGTTGCCGTCACCCTGGGCGACACCGGCATGCAGGTGATCGGCTTTGTCACCCAGCCGGTACCGGAACGGATACCCGCTTCCTTCCGGGATGAAAAAAGCGTCCTGGTCTATCTGCCACTCAGCTATATGATTGGCGGCTACGCCGTGCTCATTCCCCGCCATGCCATTCGCCCCCTCGACATGACCGTCGAAGAAGCGATGCGGTTCACGCTGACCGCCGGAATGACCGGCGCCAGCACAGATCATCCACCGCACCATAATCATTAGAGCTATAAATAAAACCTTCACTCAAAATTAACACAGCAAAATTTTTACATTTTTATCATCTTTAAAATCAATATGTTATGGTTAAACCCTATAAAGATCAAAAAAAACAAGGTTGAAAAGCTCCAACGAGTCGCTAGTATATTAATGGAATTAATTAGAGCACTAAACAATGTGGCGACCAATGATTACAATGGCACCATGGGTGATGACCTCTAATCCATCAACTGATAGTCAGGAAGACTACTGCTTTCGCAAACCCAACAAGGAGGACGGTTTACGTGTTCATGAACTGATCGATTCATGCCCGCCTCTGGATACCAATTCCTCTTACTGCAATTTTTTGCAAACCACACATTTTCGCGACACCTGTGTGGTCGTTGAGCGCGAAGGCAAAGTCGTAGCATTCACCTCGGCATACAAACGTCCGGACAGTGACGACACTCTGTTTGTCTGGCAAGTCGCGGTCAGCGCGTCTGAGCGCGGTCAAGGCCTGGGCCTGCAAATGCTGAATGAGCTGTTGAGCCGGGAATGCACCCGCAATGTCCGGTTCCTGGAAACCACCATCACAGACGACAACAAAGGTTCCTGGGCACTGTTTGACAAGCTGAACTCGCAGTCCTGCCTGCGTGGCGAAGTGACCACGTTTTTGGATAAGCACAAACACTTTTCCAATGCCCACGACAGTGAATACCTGTACCGCATCCAATTAAGAAAATAGAGACCTGATTAGGAATCCAAATGAATATCTTCAAAGACCAAGAGTCAAACGTACAATGTTACGCCCGAAACTTCCCGGTTGTATTCAACAAGGCAAAAGGAAGCTGGCTGTATACCGCGGACGGTGAAGAATATCTCGACTTTCTCGCCGGAGCGGGGGCACTCAACTACGGCCACAACAACTCAGTACTGAAAAAAGCCCTGATGGATTACATCGATGCCGACGGCCTGACCCACGGCCTCGACATGTACTCCGAAGCCAAGGGCGAATTTTTAACCCAGTTGAATCAGACAATCCTCAAGCCGCGCGGCCTGGACTACAAAGTACAGTTCACCGGTCCAACCGGTACCAATGCCGTCGAAGCGGCACTGAAGCTGGCCCGTAAGGTCACCGGCCGTCACTCAATTGTTGCCTTTACCAACGGCTTCCACGGTGTTTCGTATGGCGCACTGGCTGCCACCGGTAACCAGCACCACCGTGGCGGTGCCGGCATGCCGCTACAAGGCGTGACGCGCCTGCCGTATGACGGCTATGCCGATATCGACGGCCTGGCACTGTTCGAAACCATGCTCAATGACAACTCCAGCGGGATGGATAAACCCGCTGCGGTGATCCTGGAAGTGGTTCAGGGGGAAGGGGGTCTGAACGTTGCCTCAACGCCTTGGCTGCAAAAGCTGGACAAGATTTGTAAGCAGCACGACATTCTGCTGATTGTCGATGATATCCAGGCCGGTTGCGGCCGGACCGGTCACTTCTTCAGCTTCGAGCCAGCCGGCATCAAGCCAGATATGGTGACCCTGTCGAAATCAATTGGCGGTTACGGCCTACCGATGGCTATCGTGCTGTTCAGGCCGGAGCTGGACCAGTGGCTGCCGGGCGAACACAACGGGACATTCCGTGGCAATAACCACGCCTTTGTCACCGCCGCCAAAGCGATTGAAACCTACTGGCGCGATGCGCAGTTCCAGCTTCATATTCAGGCCCGTGCCGAACAGCTGACTGCCGCACTTGAACCACTGCTGGCGCGCTATCCGGGTCACTTCGACCAGATTAAAGGTCGCGGCCTGATGCAAGGCATTGCCTGCCACGACGGTAAGTTTGCCCATCAAGTTGCCCGCGCCTGTTTCGAGAGCGGCATAGTCATCGAAACCGCCGGTCCGGATGACGAAGTCCTCAAGTTCTTCTGTCCGCTGACCATCACGGAAGAAGAGATGGACCAGGGGATCCAGATTTTCACTGACGCCGTTGAGAGAACCATTGCATCACTACTGAAAAAAGCATCGTAAGGAATAAGAATGATTGTCAGAACATTAGAAGAATGTCGCCAAAGTGAACGTCGCGTAGTTGCGGAAAACTGGGAAAGCACCCGGATGCTGCTCAAGGATGACAACATGGGCTTTTCCTTCCATATCACTACGATTTACAAAAATACCGACACCCACATTCATTACAAGAATCACTTGGAGTCTGTGTACTGTGTGTCGGGCCGTGGGGAAATTGAAACCCTGGCTGATGGCAAAGTCTACCCGATTGAGCCGGGTACCCTGTACATCCTGGATCAGAACGATGAGCACCAGCTGCGTGCCTGTCAAGACGAAGATATGGTGATGGCGTGTGTCTTCAATCCGCCGCTGACCGGCCAGGAAGTGCATGACAAAGACGGCGTTTATCCGCTGAGCGAATAACACCAATCAATCTGGCTTTGGCATCAGTCAAAGCCACTAAGGAGCCTATAATGCATACCGTCGAAAAAATCGGTGGTACATCCATGTCTGCGTTCGACGCAGTGCTTGATAATATTATGTTTTACCCGGAATCCCCCTACCAGCGCATCTTTGTGGTGTCCGCTTACGGCGGGATCACCGATGCCCTGTTGGAGTGTAAGCGCTCCGGTGAGCCGGGCATTTACCAGCACATTGCCGATCGCAATAACATCTGGAAAGAAAAACTTGATGAGCTGAAGCAGCGGATGCTGCTGATTAATGACAATATTTTTGCCGATCCGCTATGCCGTAAGCGCGCCGATAAATTCGTCACCGACCGGCTGAGCCAGGCCCGGGACTGTATCGATAATATCCTGGAAACCTGCCAGTTCAAGCAATTCTCCCTGTCGGCCTATATGCCGCAAATTCGGGAATTCCTATCTTCGATCGGAGAAGCACACAGTGCGTTTAATACCGTCCTGAAGCTGAAAAAACACGGCATCAACGCGCGCTTTGTTGACCTGTCGGGTTGGGATGACAAGCCGTCCGGTTCACTGGATGAAGTGATCACCCAGGCGATGAGCAATATTGACCTGTCCAAAGAGCTGCCGATTGTCACCGGTTATGTTTACTGTGATGAAGGGTTGATGAAGACCTATGATCGCGGCTACAGCGAAATGACATTCAGCCGCCTGGCGGTGCTGACCCAGGCCAAACAAGCTGTGATTCATAAAGAGTATCACCTGAGTACAGCCGACCCGAGGATTGTCGGCCCGGATGTGGTAATGCCTATGGGGATCTCCAACTACGATGTCGCTGATCAACTCGCCAACCTGGGGATGGAAGCGATTCACCCGAATGCTGCCTCCGGCCTGCGTCGTGCCGAAATCCAACTGGTGGTGAAAAACACCTTTGAACCGGAGCACAAAGGCACTTGGATCACCCCGGATTTCCAGCCGGACACCCATAAGGTCGAGATCATCGCCGGTCGGGACAAAGTGTTTGCGCTGAATATCTTCGATCAGTCCATGGTCGGGAAAGCAGACAAGATCAGTTATGACCTGATGCAAATTATCCGTCATGAGCGCGTTCAGCTTATTGGTAAAGAGATGAACGCCAACTCGATCACCTATTACCTGGCAGGCTCTTCGACGTCGCAAAACCGAGTCCTGACCCAGGCTGAGAAAATGCTGCCGGATGCGCAAATCACCGGCAATATGGTCGCTTTGATTTCCGCGATTGGCGCCAATATCGACACCAACGAAGTGCTGCGAAACGGCATGAGCGGGCTGATGGAGCAAAATATTACGCCAAAAGCCGCCCACTCTTCGCTGCGAAATGTCGATGTCCAGTTTGTGGTCGCGGATGAAGATTATGCCGTGACGATCCGGACGCTGCATGAAACTCTGATTGCCAACCAGTCCGGCACGAAACCGAAGAAGCGATTGGCCGCATAGATCAATACGGCTCGTTTAAGACTGCTGACAGATCGTCATGTTTCAGGGTCAGCACGCAACTTTCCAACGCCCGGGCTCTGTCCGGGCGTTTTCTTTCACGTCTCGCTGTGGTGCTGACGTCTTTTCCTGAAGATTTAGACGCCATCACTTGTCACATTAATTGATGAGAAGGGACATCATTTTCCATATCACCGTGAATCGAGTCACAGGCAAGGCCTCTGAAACTCGTTACAATTGTCATACCAATAACCCTAATCTGAACACTTCCCCCTATGCGACAAAAAATAATTCTGGATACCGATCCGGGCATTGATGATGCCATGGCGATTCTGTTTGCCGAAGCACATCCGAACATCGACCTGGTTGGCATCACCACCGTCTACGGCAATACAACCATCGACAACGGCACGCGCAATGCGCTGTATCTGAAAGAGAAATTTCAGCTCAATGCCGACGTTGCCAAGGGCACTGACAAACCGCTGGTCCGTCCGCCAGTCGGCGCAACCGTCGTGGTCCACGGCGAAACCGGATTCGGTGATTGTCATGCCAGCGAGCCACAGCAGGCCACGGCCGATCCCCGCCCGGCGTATCAGTACATCATTGATATGCTCAAAGCCAACCCGGGAGAAATCACCCTGGTCGCCGTCGGTCCGCTCACCAATCTGGCGCTGGCACTGGAAGCCGCCCCGGAAATTACCTCGCTGGTGAAAGAAGTGGTGATTATGGGCGGTGCCTTTGGCGAAAACGGCCATCGCGGCAATGTCACCCCGTATGCTGAAGCCAATATCCATGACGATCCGCATGCAGCGGACAAAGTGCTGACCGCCGACTGGCCGGCGGTGGTGATTGGTCTGGATGTCACCGAAGAAAGCATGTTCTCCTCAGCGTACTTAGATGCGCTGAAAGCAGACGCAGGTCACGTCGGTGAATTCATCTGGGATGTCAGCCGCTACTACCTGCGTTTTTATGCCCAGAAACTGGGAATGGACGGCTGCCATGTTCACGATCCATCCGCCATTGCCTATGTCATCGACCCGACACTGTTTACCCTGCGCAAAGGGCCGGTTCGGGTTATCAGCGACGGCCCGGCCGAGGGCATGACGCTACAAAAATATGATGGCCGCCGCTACATGACAGACGACTGGCAGGACAATCGCAGCCAGCATGTCGGCGTTCAAGTCAACAGCGACGCGCTGCTGGCGCTGTATCGTGAGGCTATCATCAATTATAGCCAGGGGACGTCCGGCAAGTAACTCAGCCTGACACTCGATCTTATCTTCTCTGTTTCAGGGGCAGGCTCCTTGAAACAGAGAGCCAGGGAGCCCTATCCCGGCTCCCTGCCTTCACTTTTCACCCAGACATCCGCTCCACGCTGTCTCTTCCCCAAGCACGACACAAGCATTCAGCCAGCTAAGCTGTTATAAAGAGCAGTACATCAAGATCAGACAGGAAAGAGGAATACGATGGCGGAACAATTACGGTTAGACATCATCTCAGATGTCGTGTGTCCCTGGTGCATCATTGGCTTTAAACGCCTGGAACAGGCCATTGCCGAATTGGGGGTCGCCGATCAAGTCACCCTGGTCTGGCAACCTTTCCAGCTCAATCCTGATATCCCGCCGGAAGGTGAGAACCTGCGCGAGCACCTGGCGAAAAAATACGGCACCAGCGTCGCAGATAGCGTCCATGCCCGGGACAACCTGACCCAACTGGGCGCCGAACTCGGCTTTGCCTTCGATTACTTTGACGACATGAAAACCGTCAATACCCGCGACGCCCATATCCTGATCGACTATGCCAAAGCATTCGACAAGCAGACCGAACTGGCCCTGCGCCTGTTCAGCGCCTTCTTCGGCGAACGCAAAGACATTTCCGACCGCACTGTGCTGGCCAAAGAACTCGCAGCTGTCGGCCTGGATCCGCAGCCCGCCATGGCACAGCTCGATGACAAAGCGACCATCGCCAACATCGAAGCCACCCTGCACGACTGGCCCCGCTACGGTGTGACAGCAGTACCGACTGTGGTCTTCAACCAGAGCGATGCCCTGACCGGCGCCCAGTCGGTGGAAATGTATAAGCAGTTGCTGCAGGAGTTTCTCTCACCATCATCATAAACCAAGTTGCCTGCCTGAGACCGCTGTTCTCAGGCAGGCAACAATCATCGACGACATGATTATTACGGCCATTTCTTTCGAGTTAAACACCTTCGCTATGAATAGCTGCGCTTGCTTCGCGCCCAGAGCCGATCCAATCGATCTAATATAGCAAATTCATGGATCACGATGGCCACCATGATCAACCCGCCGCCCAGCATCTGGGGGCCGGTCACCAGCTGTCCCAAAAAGACAAAGCCGATGATCAGGGCAAAAATCGGCTCAGTCAGCTCAATCAACTGCACCGACTGGCTCTCGATCAAAGTCAGGGACTTGGTGGTACACCAGAACCCGCCAATGGTGGGTAATATGGCCAGCATCAACAAGTCAAACAGGCTGTCGCTTGACGGTACCGCCCAGCCGGACAGTGCCAGCGGGATCGACAGATAAATTACCCCGAACAACAGCAACGCAGCCACCGGGATCAGCCCCCCGCCCAGACCGAGTTTTTGGGTCAGCACCAGGAAGCTGGCATAGCCCAACCCGGCCACCACAGCCAGCAGCAAGCCCGTGCTTTCCTGGCCCGAAAGCTGCTGGGTTTCGACAAAGACCAGATACAAGCCGCCCAACGAGAGCAGCATCGCTACCAGCTCGTGCTTGTTGACCCAACGACGCCCCAGCGCCGCATTCAACAGGAACGTGGCAATGGTCGAGGCCCCAAACAAACAAAACACCACCACCGCAACGTTAATGTGCTGATAAGCCGCCGTTTCGAAATAATAGAGCACGAAAAAACCAAAGAACGCACACACCGCAATGCGCAGCCAGAGCTGCCGGACATAACGGCCCAACGTACCAAGCTGTCCGGTCATCGCCGCCCAGACGCCCAGCGTCATGAATGCAATCAGACATTTGTAAAACGCCACCGCCTCAGAGGAAAGCCCCGTCTGAAACAGATTCACACTAAAAAACCCCACCGTACCGTTCAACAGAGCAGCCAGCACTGCCAGCAATCCACCGTAAATTTTCATATCATCCCTTTCTGTTATCCGTTTCCATCCTTTATCCTATGCCCCCGCCATTTCACTGATTTTATAGAACAGTCAAATCGGACTGGGGCAGATCAGTTCGCTTATCGCCTTCAACCGGAAGTCACCGTGTCGCCTTCACACCGACGCGCTTTGCGGATCCGGACCACCCATCCAGCCGGGGCCGTGATCAACAGGGTCCCGGCCAGAAAAATAGCGGAGGCCGCGATCTGGATCTCCGACAGCGCTTCGTCATAAATCAGCCATCCGCTGAGCAGGCCAAACACCGGCACCAGCAAACTGAGCGGCGCAACTGTGCTCATCGGGTACTTGAGCATCATCCGGTTCCACAACCAGTATCCGAACAAAGTGGTCGGATATGACTGAAACAACACGGCAATAGACGTTTTCATATCCCACACCTGATAGGCCTGCGACAACACCTCGGTGCCATTCAGCCCGAGACTCAATCCCACCAGCGGCAACGGCGCAAACAGCATGCCCCAGACATTAAAAGCAAACACCTGCGCCACCTTGGCTTGTTTCACTATCATGTTGGCTGCCAGCCAGGAACAGCTGGCAATCAGGATCAGTACCAAACCGAACAGCGTGACATTCCCCTCGGTGCCGGTCACGGCAACCACCAGCCCCGCCAGCGCCAGCATGCTGCCGAACGCCTTGGCCGGGCCGACGGCTTCGCGATAAACCAACACCCCGATGACGATGCTAAGCAGTACCTTCGACTGCAGCAGCACAGAGGCCATGCCCGAAGACACCCCGGCGCTAATTGACCACGAAGCCATACCCCACACACCAACCCCAAATGCCAGTCCGTAACCCACCAGATACTTCCAGGGCACGTCCGGCTTCGGGATAAAGAAAATGATCGGGAACACCGCCAGCGCAAATCGCGCCGCCACCATCAGCAAGGGATCCACCGCGGTCACTCCCATTTTGATCATCGAGAAGTTAACCCCCCAGATCATCATCACCAGTACAATCCATCCAAAATCTCGCCGAGTCATGTTTATCCGTCTCCTCAACCTTTTGATGCAGTGTGGCTTGAGCATCAAATCCAGTACAGATACAATTTTTAACAAAGTAAGCAGTACAGTTAAGGAGCAGACGTGTCTCGATATAAACAGCTTGCGGACAAATGCATCGCCGATATTCAGGCCGGACGACTCAAACCGGGCACCCGGATGCCGTCCCTGCGGCAGTTTGCCCGCCAGCAGCAGATCAGCGTCTCCACTGCTGTCAGCTGCTATCAGGAATTGACCGCACTGGGTTGGGTCTGCGCCCGTCCGCAATCCGGCTTCTATATCACCGCCGTGGATGCGTCGCACCCGCTCCCGGAGTGGCGCCCCTTTGCCAGCCGGATCTCCACCCCGGCCCGCACGCAGACCACCGTTGAACGGGGACCCTTAGGGGTTTCTCATTCGCCGCTCAGTGAGCAGGCTATTCAGGATTTGGATGTCAGTTTTCGCCGCGCCCTGAAACGCATCGGCAGCCGCCTGTCCCGCTATCCGGACTACCAGGGCGAAGTCCCGCTGCGCCAAAGCCTGGCCACGCACCTGACCGGCCAGGGGTTCCCGGTACTGGCCGACGAGTTGGTGATCACCCACGGTTGTTTGTCGGCGGTCAAAACGGCGCTCGAAACCTGCACCCAACCCGGTGATGCCGTGGCGGTCAACTCACCCTGTTTTAACGGATTACTGGAGCTGTTGGCGCAAATGTCGCTGAACATCGTCGAAATCCCGACGCTGGAAGATGGGCTGGATCTGGCCCAACTCGAACACCACCTGAAAGCCGGCACCATTCAGGCCGGACTGTTCAGCACCTCGTTCATGAATCCGCAGGGCATCACCCTGTCGGTAGCCCAGAAGCAGCAACTGGCCGAGCTGGCCCGGCGTTACCAGACACCGATCATCGAAGATGATGTCTATCTGGAACTCTCTCATCAGGGGGATTTTGTACTGCCGGCCAAGTATTACGATACGGACGGCTATCTGTTGTGGTGCGGCTCAGTATCGAAAACCCTCTCTCCCAGCTACCGTCTGGGCTGGTGCCTGCCGGGACGGTTCAAAGATGCCTATCTGGCGAAGTTCGCGGCCGGGTCTTACGGCGTGGCAACACAGATCCAGCTGGCGATTGCCGATTTCATCGACACCGGCCATTACGCCCAGTTTCTGAGAAAGAAACGCATGCAATTGCTGGGACAAAAACAGACTTATCTCGACTATTTGCGTCAGCACCTCCCGGCGCAAACCCGGATCAGTGTGCCGCAAGGCGGGTTGGTATTATGGCTGCAATTTCCCGGACTGAATTCCGAGGGGCTGGCGCAGGCAATTGAGGAAGCGCAGATCGACATCCGCCTCGGCCCTTTGTTCACTTCGCTCGGCCACTATCAGGACTGCCTGCGGATCAATATCGGTTATCCGCTGGATGAAATGGTCAAACCCGAGCTGGATAAGTTAATCACTTTGTTGAACCGGTATACAGAAACAGGTCATCACTGATGGCCTGCGCTGGCTCGCCGGACACAAGATAGTGTCCGGCAAATCTACGGCTCAGGCAATCGTCCGGACCCGGCCCATCGCCAGCACTAGCGCCACCAACAATTGCGCCCCGAAGCAAAGTCCGAACACCGCCTCAATCCCCAGCCCGGAAACCAGGTACCCGGAAGACGCCAGCCCGACCGGCATCAGCAGCTTGAACAGCGAGCCGGTGATCCCGGTGACGCGTCCCAGGTGCTGGGCGTCAAACGCTTCCTGGCGGTAGCTCCAGATGCAGATACTGCTGTACAGGCCCACTGCAGAAACCCAAAAAAAGGCCAGCACCAGTGCCCACTGGCCGTCAAAGAGGACCGGCATCACGAAGCCAACGGATTCCAGCGCAATCGAGAGAATCAGCAATTGGCCGAGGCCGATATGCCGGCGCACCTTGTCAGCGGTGAAAGAGCCCAGCAAGCCACCGATTCCGGACGCCGCCACCAGCCAGCTAACTTCCAGCGCCGTCATTGCCAGCGATGCCTTGGCATAATAAATTGCCTGGATCCAGAACACTGCCCCGGTGGTATTGATCACCATCACGGCCAGCGTGATGTACCACATATTCCGGTTGGTATAGAGAATATGCCAGCCTTCTTTCAGCGCCTGGAAGACAGGCGCGTGCGTTTGTTGCGCTGCCGGTTGCAGCTCAAGTCGGCTCAGTTGCCAATAGGCCAGCAGCAGGAGCAGCGCAACGCCCAGGAAGACATTGTGGATCGCCGACAGCAGTAATAAAGCGCCTGAAAGTACCGGCCCTACCGTTTCCATAAAGCTGTAAAGTGAACTCATCCGGGCCGTGGCAGTATTTTGCTGAGCTTGCGGCAGCGCACTTTTCATCATGGTCATGCGCGCATTGTGGTAGCCGTAGTTAAACGCCATCATCAAAAAGGCGCAGGGAAACAGCACCACCAGCGGATCCGCCAGCCACTGAACCGCGCTGTAGGAGCACAGCACCACTAGCATTTGTCCCAGCAACATGGCTTGCGACCAGCGCTTCTTGTCGAACCGATCGACCCACACGCCGATAAACAATGCCAGCAACAGATTTGGCAAAAATTCTACCGCCCGCATCCAGCCCATCATTTCCGACGACTGGGTCAGCTCGTACACCAACAACGGCAGCGCCAGGTCATAGATCTTGGTGCCAAAGGCGACAAAAAATGCACTGGAGAATAAAATCAGGAAACGCTCGCTGGTCCATATCGATTGTTGTGGTTGCGCTAAAGTATTCATTTTTAATTCCTTTTATCACATCTCAGATACCGGTATTATCGAAATTAAAAGATGAATAAAAATAGAAATATTCAAAAAGGATTTCACCTTTATGCGCTATTGGATGGCCCTGGTTTTTTTACGTGATCACCTCAAGCTCCACCCCCCGCAACCGCTGTCGCTGGATGCGTTCACCGCCGCCCTCGCCTGCACCAAACGTAACGCCCAGCTGGTGATCAAGCGGCTGGGCCAGGAAAAAATCATCGACTGGCAGCCCGGTATTGGCCGGGGCAATTTACCGGTCATCACCCTGCTGACACCCGTGGCGGACACGCTGTTGAAAAAGGCCCGACAACTGCTGGCAGAAGACAAAGTCGAACAAGCACTCTCCCTCATTGAAGCAGGACAACGCGATACCTTCATCGCCAACTATATTGCCAGGTACCAAACCACCAACAGCCAGGAAGATATCCTCAAGATCCCTTTCTATCGCGGCACCCACGACTTAGATCCCATCTTTATCAATCGCCGCACCGAACAACATATCGCCGGTTATCTCTATGCCAAGTTGTTACAGTTTAACCCGGCAACCGGGGACTTTCGGGGCGATCTGGCCCAGCACTGGCAGCGCAATGGCAATACACTTACCCTTACCCTTCGCAAGGGGCTTAAGTTTCATGATGCCAGCCCAATCACCGCCGGCGATATCCAGGCCCACTTTGAGCGTTTGATCCATTCCGGCCACCAGAATGCCGCCCTGTACCAATTGATCGACCGGGTCGAGGTGCTGGATCCTTACCGCATTGCTTTTACCAGCCTGGCGCTCCCGGCCCAGCTTGAAAAGCTGCTCGCCAATGGCCCGATGGGGATCGCCAAATTCTCCGGCGAACCCGGAAACAGCCCCCTAGTGGGCTCCGGCTCTTTTCTCCTGGCCGAGCAAACACCATGGCGCACCCTGCTTAAAGCCTCGCCTTACTATCATGGCTACCGGCCCTGGGTCGACGGGGTCGCTATCTGGAACGTCGGCGATCAGGCAATGGATTTTGAACTCAACAGCGATGTAGTCCACAGTGCCCACCTCAAACACCGAAGTGCCGAACGTTTCGATGCCAAAACCCAATGGGAAAAAGGGGCCGAGTACGTTTTGCTCAACCCCAACCGCCCGCACCGCTGGCTAAAAAAACCGGCCCACCGCAAGGCGCTGATGGCCGCGATCAAAGCTCTTGGGGTTTCAGAATCACTCCGCGAGGAAGGGATCGGACAGGCCAAAGGTATGCTCTCTGACCCGACGCCCATCCCGGTTTCAGATCCGGCCGCGGCGACCAAGATTCTGCAATCGCTGCCCAGACCAGACCAGCCCCTGAAGCTGCTCACCTACCAGCTTGATCAACATATTGCGCTGGCCAAACACCTGGCCGAAAATCTGACGCAACTTGGAATCGACTGCAAATACGAAGTCGCCGAGTTTCCGATCTTTAATCAGCGGGAAACCCTGCAAGGGGCCGATATCATCCTCTCAGGCGAGGTGTTCGGTGACGATTGGGAAATGGACTGGCTGGGCTGGTTTTGCGCCAACCTGCCGCTGGACGTTTGCCTGAGCAAGCAGCAGCGCCAATGGCTCAGAGACAGCATCCTGACCCTGATGCAACACGGCAACCAGCCTGAAAGGCTAAAAGAGTTTGAGCAACTGGAGAAACAGCTCATCAGCAAGCTGCTCTACCTCCCCATCTTTCACGCCCGGCAAAACCTGAACTTCTCTGACAAAGTCAGCACCACCGAGCTGCTGGCCAACGGCTGGATCGATTTTAATACCGTGATGATTCAGTAACCCCCGAGCATCATCTGGAGGATACTTCAATTGATGTTTCATAAAGGTTTAGTAAAAATGGCACCAAAGTCACAATACGAAACAAAACAAGCCATTCCACAACGGCTTATCCGAAATGGCCCCCTGTAAAGGCTATATTCCCATACAGGATACTCCTCCAAATCAATCCACCTGTACACCAAGGCTGATCACAGATGAATGGAACCAAAAATCACTATCTAAAATCAGAATTGTATCAACTGTTCAGCTCTGAGCCGGCAGTGTTCGAATTTTTGCAGGATGGCTCGCTTGATGGGCTATGGTACTGGGATTTGGATAACCCGGAACATGAGTGGATGAACCCCAAGTTTTGGACATTACTCGGCTTTGACCCGAATCAGAAGAAACACCTCGCTTCGGAATGGCAAGAGATCATCAACCAGGATGATCTCAAAAGAGCCTTGGCCAACTTTGAAAAGCACTGTAAAGACCCGAGTCACCCCTATGATCAAATAGTACGTTACCGCCATAAAAACGGCTCAACGGTTTGGGTGCGCTGCCGGGGCGTGGCCATCCGGGATGAATCCGGCAAACCTATCCGGATGCTGGGAGCACACAATGACCTTACCGCATTAAAACAAGCCGAAGCTGCACTGATTCAAAAAAACAAAGAGCTGGAAAAGCTTGCCTGGCTTGATCCGCTCACCTCTCTGTATAACCGCCGGGCTTTTTTAGATATGTTGAAAACAGAGAGCTTTAAGAGCGCCCGCCTACAAACGCCGCTTTCCATTGCTGTCATTGATATTGATAACTTTAAATCGATCAATGACAACTGGGGACATCAAGAAGGAGACGATGTCCTTTGTGCTGTCAGCCGCATTCTCCTCGCAGCAGCCCGCCAAAGTGATACGATTGCGCGCCTCGCGGGTGATGAGTTTATCATTATGATGAGCAACACCCATGCAGCGGAGAGCAAAACCGCTGCGGAACGGTACCGAGCCACAATCGAATCAGCCCTTGAACAAACCGGTACCACTGTCAGCATCGGTCTGACGACTACCGGCCCCTTCCCGGCAAAGCCTACCGAGCAGGATATCCATGAGATGTCCCGGGTACTGGTTGCGACCGTAGACAAAGCCCTTTACCTGGCCAAAGATCATGGAAAGAACCAAATCCATCACTGTGAACTGACTTCAGCGATCATCAAATAAAATTGTATTGCCCCGAATCAACAAAAAACAACACCTCATGCTGCCTGGTGCCTTTTAGAAAAATCCGATTGGAGTCATTGATAAAAACATCAGTGGCTCTCACAAGCTGCGTCTATAGTCATTACTGAGTTCGATGAAGCACACAATTTTCTCATGGATTTTTTGAAACCGGCAGCAAATAGGAGCGTTTTATGAGTAACGGCAAATGTCCTGTAATGCACGGCAGTAATACCAACTTAGGGGGTGTGGGCACCAAGAATACCGACTGGTGGCCGAACCAACTGAACTTAAGAATTCTTCATCAAAATGATACCAAAGCAAACCCGCTCGGCGCGGATTTCAATTATCGGGAAGCATTCAAGAAACTCGACCTGCCTGCGGTCAAAAAAGATATTGAAGCGGTGCTGACCACCTCTCAGGACTGGTGGCCGGCAGACTACGGCCATTATGGCCCGCTGATGATCCGCATGGCCTGGCACGCCGCCGGGACCTACCGGACCGGGGATGGCCGGGGCGGCGCCGCGACCGGTAACCAGCGTTTTGCCCCGCTCAACAGTTGGCCGGATAACGGCAACCTGGACAAAGCCCGACGCTTGCTGTGGCCGGTAAAACAGAAATACGGCAACAGCCTGTCCTGGGCCGATCTCTTTATCCTCACCGGGAATGTCGCCCTGGAGTCCATGGGATTTAAAACCTTTGGCTTTGGCGGCGGCCGGGCCGATATCTGGGAACCGGAAGAAGACATCTACTGGGGCGCCGAGGACGAATGGCTGGGCAACAAACGTTACTCCGGCGAACGCGACCTGGAAGACCCGCTGGCTGCGGTGCAAATGGGTCTGATCTACGTCAACCCGGAAGGGCCGGACGGTAACCCGGACCCGGTCGCCTCCGGGAAAGATGTTCGTGAAACCTTTGCCCGGATGGCGATGGACGACTATGAAACCGTTGCCCTGACCGCCGGGGGCCACACCTTCGGGAAATGTCATGGTGCCGGAGATGCGGACCTGGTCGGCCCTGAGCCGGAAGCCGCACCCATTGAGCAAATGGGCCTGGGCTGGAAAAGCGCTCACGGCAGCGGTCGGGGTCGCGATGCCATCACCAGTGGCCTGGAAGGCGCCTGGACCCCCAACCCCACCACCTGGGACCACGGCTATTTCAATATGCTGCTCGGCAACGAATGGGAGCTGACGAAAAGTCCGGCCGGGGCCCATCAATGGAAACCGAAAGTCATCACCGAGAGCAATCAGGCGCCCGATCCGGAAGATGCCTCCAAACGGGTCAACATCATGATGACCACCGCGGATATGTCGATGCGCGAAGATCCGGCTTATCGCAAAATCTCCGAGCATTTCCGCGACAACCCGGATGAGTTTGCCGATGCGTTCGCCCGCGCCTGGTTCAAACTGACCCACCGCGACATGGGACCGAAGTCCCGCTACCTCGGCCCGGAAGTCCCGGACGAAGATCTGATCTGGCAGGATCCGGTGCCGGCAGTTGATCACGATCTGATCAATGCCAGCGACATTGCCGAGTTGAAAAAAGTAATTCTGGAGTCCGGCCTGAGCGTGACCGAGCTGGTCTACACCGCCTGGTCCTCTGCCGCGACCTTCCGCGGCTCGGACTGCCGGGGTGGCGCCAACGGCGCCCGCATTCGCCTCGAACCGCAGCTCAACTGGGAAGTGAACCAACCGAGCCAGTTGCGCAAAGTGCTGAGTACCTATGAAGGCATTCAGAAGGATTTCAACTCATCGCAATCGGGCAATAAAGTGGTTTCCCTGGCCGATTTAATCATCCTCGGCGGTTGTGCGGCTATTGAGAAAGCAGCCAAAGACGGCGGTGTCACCGTGGACGTGCCATTCGCCCCCGGCCGGACCGATGCCACCGATGAACAAACCGATGTCGAGTCATTTGCGGTGCTCGAACCGCTGGCGGATGGCTTCCGTAATTACATGCAAAAAGCTTTCACCGTCACCGCGGAAGAAATGTTGCTGGATCGGGCTCAGTTACTGACCCTGACCGCGCCGGAAATGACGGTTCTGGTCGGCGGGATGCGGGTGCTGAATGCCAATTACGACCAGTCGCCACACGGTGTCTTCACCGACAAGCCGGGCGTTCTGAGTAATGACTTCTTCGTCAATCTGCTCGATATGAATATCGACTGGGTACCGACCTCAAAAGATGAAGAATTATTCGAAGGACGCAACGCCAAGTCCGGCTCAACCCAGTGGACGGCAACCCGGGTTGATCTGGTATTCGGCTCCAATTCGCAGCTGCGGGCCATTTCTGAAGTCTACGGCGGCGATGATGCCAAGGCGAAGTTCGTCAACGACTTCGTCAGTGCCTGGACCAAAGTGATGAATGCGGATCGATTCGACCTGTTGTAACCCAAGCGCATGTCACGCACTCAGCCACGGGCGTCTGGATCAGATGCCCGTTTTTTCGGCGTGACGGTTCAGCCAACTATCCTTGCCTGCTATCCTAACCAAAATCCTAGCCGGGCAGGATCGCCGCCGCCTGCTGGCCTTGTTGCCGGAACTGCTGCGGCGTCATCCCGAACCGGGCTTTAAACGCTTTAATGTAAGAAGAGTCGTTCTGATACCCCACCTGATGGGCAATCGCCTGCACCGGCAGCGAGGATTCCAGCAACGACAGCGAATAAACCAGACGCAGGTGCTGGCGCCACAAGGCAAACGTGGTGTTGAACTCTTTCAGGAACAGACGCGACAAGGTTCGCTCCGAAGCCCCGACCACTTCCCCCCATTGCGCCAGCGACCAGGTCAGGGCCGGCTCCGCCGTCAATCGCTCAAACATCAGCTTCACCCGTCGATCCTGCGGCACCAGCAATTGATAGGAATATCCGTCGCCGTCGTGGATTTGATCAAACAGCACCGCCAGCAAACGCAATGTCTTGTCATGACCCTGTTCCGGCGCCTGACAACGCTGACGCAGCTCCAAAACCAGCGCTTTGAAGAACGGCGTCATCTCCAACGGCCGCAGGTGTTGACCGTAGTCCCGGCCATATCGCGGATTCAGATACAGGCCGATAAAGCTGGTCTCGGTGATCGCCACCGATTCATGGTGCACCCCGGCAGGCACAAAAAGCGCAGAGGTATGCGGGACCAGAAACTGACTCTGCCCGGCCTGCGTCTGCACCAGCCCCCGAACCGGAAAAATCAGCTGGTGCCAGTCATGGCAGTGCATTTCATCCACCCAGCCTTTCGGCATCGCGATGGTCTTCACCCACACCGGTTCATCCGGGTAACGCGTCATGAATGCGTTGGCTGGCATCTGTTGACTGTTTGGCATTATTTATCGTCCATTTGGCCTTATTCGGTCACCCAGATCTCATCGTACCATAATGCGCATCGGCAGCCCTGCCACTACGTATCACAAACAGGGAGAAAACAGTCCATGCATATCCATTTTCTGATCCATGAATCCTTTGAAGGGCCGGGCTATTTTGCCACCTGGGCCGCCCGTCATGACTACACCATCAGCGCAACCCGGCTCTACCTGGGCGAGCCGTTACCCGCAGATGACGCGCCATTCGATCTACTGGTGATCCTCGGCGGCCCGCAAAACCCCCAAACCTCTGTGGAGGCATGCCCGCACTTCAACAGCCTGGCCGAGCAGGCGGTGATCCGTCAGGCAATCAGCCGGCAGAAAGCCGTGGTTGGCGTGTGTCTGGGGGCTCAGCTCATTGGCGAAGCACTCAGCGCAAGCTATGCCGTCAGCCCCGAGCCTGAAATCGGCTACTTTCCCATCCAGCTCACCAAAGCCGGTGAGGCCGATCCCAAGCTGGCGACGTGGGCACCCGAGGAACTCGTCGGCCATTGGCACAATGACATGCCAGGCCTGACAGAGCACAGCACCGTGCTGGCCAGCAGTGCCGGTTGTCCACGCCAAATTGTCCGCTATACTGAGCTGGTGTACGGTTTTCAGTGCCACCTGGAATTTCAGCGCGCCGATCTGCCGCCGCTGATTGAACATGACCAACCGGCCTTTGCCAGTCCCAAGCCCTATATCCAGGCGCCCGAAGTCATTCTGGCTCATGATCCCGAACGGATGAACCAGCTGCTGGGCGACTTTCTGGATCAGCTGATGCTGGCTTATCAAGGTTTCCATACTGACAGCGTGCCCGGTGACAGCGCACAACCACTTAAACAATAAATTATTCAGCAGCCAATAGATCAATCCGCTCAGCATAAAAAAGCTGGTCCGGGACACTCATCCCGGGCCAGCCGTTTATTCAATGGGTCAGTGGTCGCGTTACAACTTGCCCGGCGTACTGAGAATATAACGCCGGTAGGACGGCACCCACTGCTCCGCCAGCGCCGCGGCCACTTGCCCGAGCAGCACCAGCGTAAACGGGATCGCCCCGGCAATCGCCACCTGCTTGTTCAGATCCACATCATTAAATACCGCCAGCGCCATGCCCATGGTCACCACAATCACAGACCAGCTCACCTTGCTGCTGGTACGGGTATCGTCGGTCAGCATCCCGGCGGCATAAATCGCCGAGTCCGCACTGGAAATCACAAAAGTCAGCAGCAATAACAAGGCAGCCACCGACAGCGCATCACTCCAAGGCAGATACGAGAAGAAGGTAAACAGGCCCTTGGTGTAATCCTGATTAACCGCGTTAACCACTTCGGTCAGATACTCACTTTCAAAAACGGCCCCGGCAAACCCGGAGAACCACACCACAGACGCCAGGGTCGGAATGATCACCGTGCAGAGCAAGAACTGACGAATGGTGCGGCCACGGCTGATCCGGGCAATAAACGGGCCGACGAACGGCGTCCAGGCAATCCACCACACCAGGTAAATCACAGTCCAGCCCTGGCTCCACTGCTGACCGCCGTCGACCACCCCGACCGATACCTCCGGCATAATTTGCACATAAGCGATCAGTGAACTGGCCATCCGCGACAACACCGCGCTGCCATCGACATTGAGGAACACCACCACAAACAGCAACACCATCAGCCAGAGGTTGAAGCTGCTCAGGCGCTTGATCCCCTTTTTCAGCCCCAGCGCACTCGAGGTCGTAAACAGCACCCCGATCAGGCCGGTCATGATAATGCGAAACGCGGTTAAATCCCCTTCCAGGCCGAACACATTGCGCACGCCCTGCTCCACCAGCGCCATGGTATTGGCCAGCACCCCGGCAATGCCGAACAGGATCGCCAGCACCGCTATCAGATCGAGCGCCGAGAGCCATTTCGGCCGGTGTTCGCCGATAAACGATGCACTGACCCGCATCGGACGCTGTTTTTCATAAGCCAGCCAGGCCATCACCAGCCCCGCCAGCGCATACAGGCTCCAGGCATGGACGCCCCAGTGAAAATAGGTCAGCGCCAACGCGGTATCTTTGCTGTCGCCATATTGGGTCACCGGCGGCATATTGGCGAGGTGAAATACCGGCTCAGCCACACCCCAGAAGATCAGGCCGGACCCCATCCCGGTCGTAAACAGCATGACAATCCAGGACAGAAAGCCAAATTCCGGTGCCGTCTTGCCCAGCCGTTTTTTACCGAGCGGGCTCAGCGCAATCGCAACACAGACCAGCAGCGCCAGCGTCGAGAGTTGAATCACCTGATTATCAAACCGTTCAACCACCCACTGGGTAAATGCCGCCAGTTGATAAACACTCACAGAAGGAAAGACAGTAAACAGCACGGCGACCAGCGCCGAGACCAGCATCAAGCGCTGGGATGGGTGAGTTAAGATTTTCATAGGAAACTCTTGGTTTGCATTCCGTTGCCAGTTTGTTGAGAAGTTCATGAGAAACGATGCATTTTGGCAATGCAAGGTGTAAACGGCTAAAACGGCGTGAAGGTTCTATGTCAGGCAGAAAATTTTCCAATTTAGTGAAATAAGTCGAGTTTCAGCATGCTTTACGGACGATCAATTCACGAAACAAATTAAAAATACGTTAAGAAAACAAAAAGAAGGCTCAAAACGTATACCAGGTTGGGTTTTATATTCACGTTGTGCGCAAATGCTTTTCAATGCTCCACAATTCACGTATATCTAAGCACTTTATTGAGTATTAATATCACTTCACTAAATCGTGGATTGGAGAACGTATGAAATATTATTGGCTCGCCGGACTCGCCGCAATAGCCAGCACACAGGCTACCGCAGCACTCGGCACGCCCGGGATCAGTGGTGAAGTCTCGCTCTTAGCCGGATTTGCGCAGTACGAATCAAACTTTAACACTGACGATGCCGTAAAAAATGCGCCACTTAACAGCGAAGGCGAATCTGATTCCGGGGTGACGCTATTCCCGCTGGGCCAGTTGCGCTATACCTTTGGGGCCGAGAACAACCAGCAGGTTTATCTCGGAACGTCACGGGAAGATATTGCCACCGGGTTAATTGCCTTTGAAATTGGCTATCAATTTGAAGTCGGCCACAGCTCAACCATGGCCTTTTCTATCTTGCCGACGATTGTAGAAGATGAAACCTGGCAAGATCCCTTTGTGGTCAACCAGGCCAAAACAGAGACCGACACTTCCGGGAATGCACTGCGATTCCAGTACAACAATATTTTGGACAAGGGGATTTCGTTCGATCTTGCCTATTATGATCGGGAAGTTGAGAACGAGCAATCCGGTGCAAGTATTGCCGGACCAATCGACACCGAGCGACTCAAGCGGGACGGCAAGGGGATTTATTCCCGTATTCTATGGTCGGTGAGCACTGGGAAAACATCCACCCTTCAACCGGATCTGAAAATCAATCGCTTTTCTGCCGATGGTGATGCGATGTCCTTTAACCGCTATGGTGTCGGCTTAACTTACCTGACCAAGCAAGGACGCCACGGCTATGCGATTTCCGGAGAATATGCGTTTGCTGATTATGACGAAGCCAACCCGGTGTTCGGCAAAACACAGGAAAATCATGAAATGGGCGTCAACTTCGCCTACGAATACGACCAGTTCATGGACTGGGAAAACTGGGGGCTGAACGCCCTGGCCGGCTACGGTATTGTGGACTCCAATATTGATTTCTACAATGAATCCCAGCTGTTCTTAGGTGTTGGTCTGAGCTATAAGTTTTAACCCGACCGGATCCAGATGTGCTTAAGGTGCCGGTGTTGCCCAACACATGCACCTTGAGCTAACGGCTGATGCCTTGAGTCAATGGCTGGCATCTTGTAACCAATGTGCTACTATCGGTGCACACCTATTCATACCTGTAAGGAGATTCTGATGATTGTATTCAAAACCCACCCGGCAACGATTGAGAAGCAGAGCGGACATTCAACGCTGAACTAATACCAATCGCAGTAAATAACTGGTCATCCTAGCTTGTTAAAATGCTCGATAACTGCGTTAGAACTTTTGATTGTAGAATAACTACTTATCGAAAAATTCTGCCTTGTTCTCAAACATTTTTCCTGCGCTATTTCTGATCACTGACTGACTTTGATTGGTATAAACAGCAACGCCTTCCCCCTCTCCTTCGCAATTTTCGCCCGGTGTTTCTTGACCGGGGTCTATGCCTATTCATTTGACCCTCATACTTTCTGTTGATTGCGCGCAGAGCGTTTTGCAACGCGATTCTGCATGCGTAGGGAAAAGCAATGAATTCAACCATGACACTCAGCCAGCTTGGCTGGCAACCTGTGTTTCAACAACAACTGACACTCGACGATCTGGAAACCTGTATCACCGGTCGGATCCTGGCCCATCACCGCAGCGGTTACGTGGTTCAGACCGAGCAGGGTGAAATCCAACTGCCGATTCATCATCGCCTGCCGATGATGACGGTCGGCGACTGGGTCCTGCTCGATCACGACCACCAGTTTGTCCGGCAACTGGAGCGAACTTCGCTGTTCAGCCGCCGGGCGCCCGGCAGCAAAGTAGCGGAGCAGTATATCGCGGCCAACGTCGATACCCTGTTTATCGTCTGCTCGCTGAATGACGACTTTAACCTCAGCCGGATTGAGCGCTTCCTGGCACTGGCCCGCGAATACAACGTCGAGCCCGTTGTCGTGCTGACCAAAGCCGACTTGTGTGACGACTCGGATGACAAACGCGCCGCCGTCCAGGCCATCGATCCGATGCTGATGGTAGAAGCCGTCAATGCACTGGCGCCCACCAGCTGTGATGGATTAAACCTCTGGTGTAAAACCGGCAAAACCGTCGCCTTCATGGGCTCATCCGGGGTGGGGAAATCCACCCTGGTCAATACCCTGATGGGGCAGTCGATTCAGCAAACCGGATCGATCCGTGAAGACGACAGCAAGGGACGTCACACCACGACGTCGCGTTCGCTGCATTTCATGCCATCCGGTGCGGTACTGATTGATACCCCCGGAATGCGCGAATTGCAGCTCGCCGACTGCGAAACCGGGGTGAGTGAAACTTTCGCTGATATCGAAGCGCTGAGTCAGGCATGTCGGTTCAGTGACTGTCAGCACCAAAGCGAGCCGGGCTGCGCCATTCAGGATGCACTGGAAACCGGTGATCTTGACCAGCGCCGACTGAAGAACTATTTCAAACTGCTCCGCGAGCAAGCCAGAAATAGCAGTGCGCTGCACGAACAGCGCGCCAAGTTCAAACAGCTCGGCAAGTTCTATCGTTCAGTTCAATCGGAAAAACGGTTCATCAAGAAGGGATACTGAACCACCCAAAACCAATAGGGACGATTCCGTCCTTGGCGAGGTCGCTCGGCCTCGCCGCTAAAACAACACGCCTGCCTTCGCTTCATTGAAGTGGGGGCGGGTGTTTCCCTCATGATATTTCCCATTTACTTGCGTTATGTAACTTCATGATTAATCAGTTTCAATATTCCGTTATTCCAATCATAAAATATTTTTCTTGTTTTTACATGTGGCCGAATCAGCGGCACAGTATCAGTCCTAAGATATTGATTATGGATTGAGGTTAAAATGAAATTGCCAACATGGGAAAAATTACGCGCCAATTACCCAGCTTTTCCTGCTAATGTAGTTTTTGAGAAGATCGGCGGTAAAGTGGGATTAAACTACGAACTTGGTATATTTTTCGAGTAAAGATTCTTACTAAATACCTATCAGAAAAGTACTTTAGTCCCGAGGAGCTTACCCCCGAAGAGCATTTGGATAAAATTAAAGGACGTAAGGGTATTATCATCTATCAAGTTAATGGATGGAGTGATGCGACAGGACATGCTGATCTGTGGGATGGTAATAAATGTGTATACGAAGGGTATGCATCAGTTACCCACAAAGTTTTATTCTGGGAGTGCGCATGATAAGGTCTTTTGCTTTTGTACTTATACTGATTTCATCATCTGTAAAAGCCAGTGCGAGTACACAACCTCCAATCGACGAACAATTAATGCAATTTGCTAAAGCGAACTGTTTTTATCAGTATTTTCAACACAAAAATTATGAATTAGGCGATATTAGAAATATCTCTGCAGGTATAGTTAAAATGAGTTCCTTTTCACCAGAAATATTCGTTGAAGTATCGAAACTAGTCAAAAGTTATGAGCCCGTGCTTCAGTACAAGAATGAGACATCACCGCTACTTGTGAAGTGTTTTACTTTAGAGAGCGATCCTGTTTTTCTAGAAAGTCTAAACGCACTGTCTCAGGGCGAGTAAAGTTACATAAGCTGCTTAAGCGTAATTCGCAACCCATCGCCATTTTCACCATGCGCTCCGAGAGCCCGACGCCACCTATCACCGGGTAGACCGACCTTGCGGGCAATTATACTCTGGGACTGGCCCTACTGCTTGCGCTGATCCTGCAGCAGATGGCTGAGCTGACGGGCGGACTAGATTTGGCTCTACAAAAAGTTATTCATAAACTTGCTAATTTAGCAAGAGCACTGACATATTTCTGCCCACCCCTAAGTTAAATAGCCTACTCTCAAAAGTAGGCCATTTACCAAACATGATCATATCACAGCATTAAACAACACAATCAAGCATGATGGCGGCATATTCGTTCACCTATAGCACTTCCTTATCTTGTACCTCAACGCCGCTCCCCCACTCGCCAACCGTCCAGCCGTTTTTGCTCGCTGCCGTAACTTGGCGGCCATTGAGTAATCCCTGCCCCTGGAGCCAGCCCATCAGGGTGGGTAAAAATGACTCCGCGAGTGCCGCTTCCTGCAGCCATGCCATCTTGAGCCACTGCCAGATGCCAAATTGTTGCTGTGGAAAAACCGTTGAATCCAGCAGGCCATGATTGGCATGTGTAAGCAGTGCTGTGGTGACCTTCGGATGTGGCTGGCGCTGCCAGCCTTGATACTCATGGCGAGCATCGACATTCAGATCATCTTCGCCCCATAGCAGCAAGGTCGGGATCCGAATGGCACGATAATCGGCCCCTGCGTCTGAACGAAAGTTGTTCATCACAAAGGTGAAGCGTTCCGGCGTCATCGCATCTTCACCTGCCCGGCTGACGTACTCGCTATAAGTCGGCTCGGTTTGGAAAAATGCGATTTCCTGGTCATATTCACGCAATTTTGCAGCGATCTGCGCCGGACTGAATCCTTTTTCTGTGTATTTTTCCTGGGTGTAATAGCGCCCCTGTTCAATCCAGTTGGCGGCAAAGCCAATCCCGATTGCGAATCCGAACTGATCTTCGCGAGCTGCCAGTGCCGGGACCACCCAACCCGCCTGGCTAAAGCCGACCAGCCCGGTGCGCTGCGGCGTAATCCCATGAGTTTCCTGCACCCACTTCGCTACCGCCAGTACTTCCTGTTGCCGCTCGGCCATGGTCTGCGCCAGCCAGTTGCCTTTCGAATCACCAACGCCCGGCTTATCCCAGCTCACCACTGCGATCCCGTGTCGCCGCAGGGTTTGCCAGATCAGCGGATAATAGCCGTTGGCATCCGCAGGCATCGCGCCATCACCATGGACGAACAGCACCACGGCGCTTGGCACACCTTGATCCAGCGGCGCTAAATACTGCCCGGACAACTGCTTACCGTCATATGACAGCTGAAAAGACGCTGCATGGGCGTCCGGCAACATCAACCCGAACCAACACAGCAGCAACATCACAGTTTTCATCTTCACGCTCCCTGATTGTTGTGACGGCTTTCTCCGGCCAGCGCACGGCCCGCCCTTATAACGCGCTCGCACTTAAAACACCCGCTCTTAAATTACCGGCAACATCCGTTTCCTGCCGGGTGACATCGACGAGATAAGGATCAGCCCAGGTTTTGCCATCAACAACCCCTGGCAATAATGATAGGGAGAGGTGACTCTCCGGGTTCAGGGTGTAGCGGTACCCCAGCAAGAACCCGATTTCCCCGCTCAGCCCCTGAGATGCCTGCGCATTGCAGGCAATACCTGACGCCAGCAATCCCGTCACGATTGCGGATAATGTGTGTTTCACAATTCACCTCGCCTAATCCTGGTTATCAACCCACGCGCCGGTGTTGCCTTTGGTATTGCGTTACCGACGTCACCATGAATCTTGGTGGGATGATTATTCCCCTGAGGCAAAAAGAAAAAGTGTCTCAACTTGCTGTTCTGACGTTTGAAACGAAGATTGCCCTCACGCAGGAAGGAAACGCATGCTCCGCAGTCTGGGACACGTTTTTGCTTCCCGGTTGTCACATACTGCCCCCGTATTTCATGCAGGAGGCAACTGATGGCAAGTTCCGCAACATTTACAGTGCGATCGATTATCCGCGCTTACCCAACCCAAGTCGCCGTCACCTGGCTTATGGTGGCGGTTGAAAATATCCTGATGGTATTGTTACCGCTGTTGATCGGGTTTTCCATCGACGGCTTGCTCAACCAGGAAACCCAGGATTTTATGGTGCTGGCGGTGGTATTGCTGCTGCTGGTCGTGGTGTCTGTGGTGCGCCGCTTCTACGATACCCGGGCCTACGGGACCATGCGGGTTGACATCGGCAGGCAGGTGGCCCATGGCCTCCAGCACTCCCCCGTCACCCGTCGCAATGCCCGCCTGACCCTGTCCCGCGAGCTGGTCGACTTTCTGGAGCACGAGCTGCCGCCACTCTTCACGGCCATCATTCAGCTCATCGCCTCCATGGTGATCCTGGCCGGCTTTCATCCAATGCTCGCTCTACATGCCGGGGCCGCCGCACTTGCCATGCTGTTGACCTATGCCTGCTTTCATAACCATTTCATTCGATTAAACACCATGCTGAACAACCAGCTTGAACGTCAGGTCAAGCTGCTGTCTCTGGCACCCGCCATCAGCATCCGCTCGCACCTGCAAAAGCTGAAAAGACGCGAGATCCATCTCTCTGATACCGAAGCGCTGACCTACGGGCTGATCTTCCTGATCCTGTTTGGCTTTGTTCTCGCCAACCTGTGGCAGATCACCCACACCACCGGGCCAAGTGCCGGGGAACTGTTTACGATCGTCTCTTACTCGCTGGAGTTCGTCGAAGCGGCCATTCTCCTGCCCACCACGCTGCAAACCCTGTCCCGGCTCAGTGAGATCAGCCAGCGCTTAACCCCTCATCATATGCCGGGAGTCGAATCATGAAACCAGGAAAACGTCTGCCCCTACTCTGGGCTGTCTTGCTCTTGCTGACCGCCATTGGCATCGTCGCGCTGGTGCACCCGGACCCGATCCCAGCTGAGCCGCCCCAGGCCACCCGCCAGCCGGTGACCTATATCGACGCCGCGCCTACGACGTTCCGGCCGGTGATGACGCTGATCGGCACCACCACACCGCGCTGGTTCAGCGAAATCAAAGCACCACTGAGCGCCAAGGTGAACTCAATCAGCCCGCAGCTTGAGCCCGGCACGCTGGTTGCCCGTGGCGAGCCGCTGGTGCAACTGGACACCACACAGCTTGAAAGCCAGCTGGCGCAGGCGACACACCAGCTCAAAGTCGCCGAGCTCGCGCTTCAGCAAGCGCAGCATGAACAAACCGTAGCGTTAAAAATGCTGTCCGGAAAGCACACTTCCGCCTATGCCCGGCGTGAGCCTCAGCTTGCTGCTGCCAACGCCGAGCTCACCCAGGCCCGGGCAGTTCACCGGGCGGCACGCCAGCAACTGGAAGACGCGACACTCATCGCGCCCTTTGATGCCCTGATCCTCAGCCGAACCGTCAGCCCAAAACAGTTCGTTGAGCAGGGTCAGGTCCTGTTTGAACTAGTCGCCAGCGACGCCATCGATATTCAGGTCCCGGTGTCCGAGCGCCAGTGGCAAGCCCTGTCTCAAACCCTGTCCCAGCCTGATGTTGCAGTGACGGTCCGGGACCGACAGCAACACACCTGGCCGGGCACTTTTCGCTACCTCGTGCCGCAAGCCGATGCCACCTCACGTCAGCGCCAGGTCGTGTTTTCTGTTTCGGATCCGTACCGCACCCGGCCGCGTTTGCTGCCCCAACAACAGGTCAGCGTCGATATCCGGTTAAAACAGCATCCGGCCGCTTTTCGGCTCCCGTCCAGTGCACTGACCCGGGATCACGACGTATGGTCAATCACGGCAGACAACCAGCTGCGGCGTGAGCCGGTCACGCGGTTACAAACGCAACTGCGCGGAGAAAACCCGGGCGTTTGGGTTGCGTTTGAGCAGCGCCCTGCCGAGCCCCGGCGTATCGCAGTCTATCCGCTGGACAGCATGCTCCCCGGACAAACCGTGAAGCCGGTATTACCTGACAGCTCGGATTTGAACCGCCCTGTTTTGAATAGCTCTGTTATGAATAGCCCTGATTTAAAGAGTTCCGATTTGAAAAATACTGATTTAGCGAATACGGATGTGGAGCGCCAACCATGAACGGACTGACACGCTGGTTTATCGATCACCCCATTGCGGCCAACCTGCTGATGGTCGCGATTCTGGCCGCCGGATTGCTGAGCGCCGGACAGCTCAGGGTCGAGTCCTTCCCGCAGATGGCCCCGACCAGTCTGGTGGTTGAAGTCGCTTATCCGGGGGGCACCGCCCGCCAGATTGATCAAGGCATCACCCAGCGCGTGGAAGAGGCCATCAGCGGGCTGGCCGGGATCCGGCAGATCACCAGCCAGTCGTCGGCAGGCATGGCGACGATCCGGGTGCGCAAGACTGCAGCCACCGATTTGGATCGCCTGCTCGAGGAAGTCCGCGATCGGATCAACAGTATTGAGCGCTGGCCGGCACACGCCGAAAAACCGATCATCCGCCGCGATGAATTTACCAACCTCGCCGCGTTCGTTGTGATCTCCGGTGACCGTCCGGACTCTGAGCTGCAACCCGTCGCCCGGCAGGTTGAACTGGCATTAAAACAACACCCGGACATCGCCAAGGTTTCGAACTGGGGGGCGAGAGCGCCACAACTGATCATCGAGCCGGATATCGACACACTGCGTCACCACGGACTCAACCTGGAAAGCCTGGCCGGGATCCTTGAACAAATGTCGCTGGAAACCCGCAGCGGCGAGCTAAAACGCAGCGGTGGCCGACTGGTCCTGCGGGGAGACGGTTACGCCGATAATTTATCGCACCTGAGTAGCCTTGAAGTGCTCGCCACGGCTTCGGGTACGCTCACTCTGGGAGAGCTGGCAACGTTGCGCCGGGATTATGAATCTACCGGGGCGGTTGTTCGCAACAACGGCGACAACGCGATTGCCCTGCTGATCAGTACCAGCCAGCAGGATAATCTACTGCACATCAGCCAGGCGATTGAGGACACTTTAGCCCGGCAGCGCCAGCGCTTACCGGCCGATATCACCCTCTCCACCATGGCCGACATGGCCCCTTATATCGACGATCAGCTCGACCGCCTGACCACCAACGCCTGGCAAGGGCTGTTGATCGTGCTGGGCCTGCTCGGGCTGTTTCTGGATCTCAAGCTGGCCTTCTGGGTTGCACTCGGAATCCCGGTCGCGCTGTGCGGCACACTGGGTGCAATGAACTGGCTCGACTACAGTATCAATGACATCACCCTGTTCGGTTTTATTCTGGTGCTCGGGATCCTGGTCGACGACGCGGTGGTGGTTGGCGAAAGTATCTATGCCAGGCGACATCCCCACCGGCCCCCGAAAAAGGCCGCCTGGCAGGGCGTCCGCGCCGTTTCCGTCGCGACGGTGTTCGGGGTACTGACGACGATCGTTGCCTTTTCGCCCATGCTGTGGCTAAACAACGATTTTGGCCGGCTGTTCGCGAGTTTTTCCGCCATTGTGATTGTCGCCCTGCTGTTTTCACTGATTGAGAGCAAATGGATATTACCGGCGCATCTGGCCGGGGCCTCCACAAACCATCGTTTGCCGTCATTCATCACCCGGCTCCAGCAATCGGCGCAGCGCCAGCTGGCGCATTTCATTCAGACAGTTTACAGCCCGCTGCTGCGACGTACCCTGCACCACAAGCTGGCGACATTGCTCAGTTTCTGCGCGGTCGTTGTGCTGGCCTACGGACTGTGGGCCAATGGCACCATCCGCAGTGCCCTCTTTCCGGAGATCCCCGGCCGCTATATCACCGCCAAAGTCACGCTGCAACAGGGAGCACCGCTCCCGCTTCAGGAAAAGGCGCTGGCGCAACTTGAGCGCACGGCCCTGAAACTCAATCAACAGCTGAAACAAGAATTCTCACTGGCGAACCCGCCGCTCACTAACCTGCTGGCCTGGTCCGACGGCTTGGGTGACATTGAGGTGACGGCAGAGCTGACCGCCGAGGCGTTGCGCCAGTTGCCGGGTAACCGAATCCTCCATGATTGGCGCACATTCACCGGTCCGATCGAAGGCGCCGATTCCCTGCGCTTCTCCGCCGCAGATGCCCCGGCCGGTGGCACGCAACTGTCGGTCTCCGCACCAGACAGAGCGCTGGCACAGCAGGCCACCGCTGAATTAGCCCAGCAACTGACTCAGCTTGCGGGCGTTGATGATGTCTATGACGACAGCAACGGGGGGCAAGATCAACTGCGGATCCGGCTCAATGCGTTTGGTCGCCAGCTGGGGTTGACCCAGCATCACATTGCCAAGCTGACCGGCGAAGCGTTTGGTCAGAGAGAGCTGCACCGGATCCTGGATCACGGCCGGGAGACCCAGATCATTCTGCGCTATCCGGTTGAAAGCAAACGCAGCCTGGCACAATTGCGCCAGACACCTGTGATACTGGACAACGGGCAGGCCGTCTTGCTTGAGGATATCGCTACTTTCACGCTCGAGCGCGAGCCGCAGGTGCTGTATCGGCGCAACCGGGCGCAGGTAATCAACCTGTACTGGCGGCAGGACCGCACTATCCAGTCACCGGAGCAGACCCTGCACCAGCTGGCCGCCGGGATCGAAGCCATTGAGTCCCGTTTTCCCGGTGTCCGGATCCACGCGGCGGGCGAGTTTGAAGAAATCACGGAGGTTCAGCAAGGGCTGACGTCGGCCTTCATCCTGACGATATTGCTGATCTACATCTTACTGGCGATCCCGTTGCAATCTTACTGGCAGCCGTTGCTGATCATGGCGGTGATCCCCTTCGGTGTTGCCGGGGCCATTCTGGGCCACGGCCTGATGGGGCTGCCGATCAGCTTGCTCTCCCTGCTCGGGATGATGGCCATGACCGGGATCGTGGTTAATGATTCGCTGGTCCTGCTGACACGGTTTAATCACAACTTCCGCGCCGGGATGACGCTTCACGCGGCGCTGACCGAGGCATGCACCGGGCGGTTCAGGGCGATATTTCTGACCACGATCACCACAGTGTGCGGCCTGCTGCCACTCTTGTCTGAAAGCGCAGAGCAAGCGCAGTACCTCAAACCGGCCGCGGTCTCGCTGGTGTTCGGTGAACTGCTGGCAACGGGGATCACCTTGATCCTGACCCCGGTGTTGCTGGCCAGCTTTAGCCGGTCGCAAGCGCCGCAGGAAGCAGCGTCATCTCAGACCACCCAACTCACAATGCCCCCAACTGCGCCATCACCAGCAGCCTCTTCATCAGTATCACAATATGATTCTAAGTTACGGAGAGAACACTCATGCTAAGCCCCCAAGTTGCGTTTATACCCGACACCCGGCATAGTAAAGCAAACCAACCAGCTGTATTGCATATCATGTCGGACCAACCCACCTCCCCGTATAACCTGGTTCCGGAGGTCGCGCTACTGACCTCGCTGCCTGAGCACCTGCAAAAGCGGTTTACGCGGGCGCTGGAAATCATGCATCAGGATTACAGCGAAGGGCTGACCTGGGAGGCCGTGGCGGAACAAAGTGCAATTTCCCCGTTTCATTTCCATCGCCAGTTTACCCAGCTGTTTCACGAAACACCGGGTCAGTACCTCGGCCGGATCAGGCTGCAGTTTGCAGTGTCCCTGCTACTGGAAACCCCGTCGAAAAAAATCACCGAGATTGCGCTGAAAACCGGCTTTTCATCATCGCAGGCGCTGGCTAAGGCACTACGCCGCCAGCTGGGCACCAACGCCAAGGTGATTCGCCATCTCGCCCATACCGGAACGCCGGATCAGACCACCGAGCTGCTGACCCGGCTGGCCCATCCGAGTACCGAGCAAGCCATTGAATTTCAGCTTGCCGACAACCTGCCCTGCAAGCTGATCCGCTTCCCGGAGCGGTACTTAAAACCCCGCCCGGTACCGGATTTTGAGTGGGAGACCCTGTGTGAAAAGCTGGGTCAGAAAGTGACCCGACTGGTTTGCCTGGCCCCGGTTGCTGAGCTGGACCAGCCCTGGCATGCCATTCCCTATCGTGTCGGAGAATGGGTCAGCAACGCAGCCCAGGGCAACTGCACCGTCAAAGCGGGCAACTATTTATGCTGTGAAGTCTCGGTCGCCTCGGATATCGGCTATCTCACCGCACAAGCGGGACTCTTTGACTACGCCGAAAAACACAACCTGCCGATCGATCCCGAAGGCTACCACATTGAAATGATCCGCGAGGTCGAGCTCACCGCCACCGGCAGCGCCACATTTACGATGCAGATTCCGATTCTCACAAAGGCATAGCGGTACACCAACGAGCCAGAACCGCACAATCGCGGAAACATCCCACCCACCTTCCGCCAGATGGCAAAGACCACCTGGCGGACGGGTGGGTACCGCTCTCTGTCACTCACTCGTCGTCAGCGACGCCAAATGTGCTTTCAAGGCAACTTTGTCGCCGTTGAGCTGCTTCACCAGCGCTGACGTTTGCTGGTAGCCCATTCGCTTTTTCAGCTCAATCACCGTCGGGATCAGCGAATCAACATTCTGCTGATTGGTCTCGGGATGAAGCCGGATCCCAATCACGCACTGATCGGCAAACACCGCCACGCCTTTGGTCAGGTGGTCGACGGCATCGAGCAGGTTGGTGATCACCAGCATGCCCCAGGGCGTGTAGTCCAGCTCACCGTGACCATGACTCAGCTTCACCGCCGTACAATGCCCAATCGCCTGCATCGCACACTGGACCATGAACTCCGGAATGGTCGGATTCACTTTACCGGGCATCGCACTGGAACCCGGCTGCACAGCCGGTAGTACAATTTCAGCCAGGCCGGTTTCCGGCCCGGACGCCATCAGGCGGATATCTTTGGCCATTTTGACCAGAAAGCCCGCGAGGCTTTCCGCTTCTGCCGCCAAAGCCACCTGCGCATCGAGCGACTGACTGCACTGATAGAAATTACAGTGCCGGGTATAGTGGCCGCTGGTGGTCTGATTCAGCGCCTCGATACACTCGGCCGCAAACGCCGGCGAGCAATCCCCTGCCCGGCCGATGATATTGGCACCGAGGTTCACCGCCAGCAACCCATCGCAGGCCCGGGCCAGTTTGTCGCGATACGATTCGACAGAGGCCAGCATCCCGCCCCAAAAATCGGCAAAATCAATGGCGACCGCATCCTGCAGACAGGTTCGCGCTATCTTTTGCTGGCCCCGGTGCTGCCGCTGTAAACAGCCCAGTGCGTGTTCAAGCCGGTGCAGGGCTTCAATCAGCGACAACCCTTCAGCCCGCGCGGCGAGATGGCTGGCCGTTTGCAGACAATCGCTGGTCGAGTGGTTAAGATTGATCTGATCATTGGGATGCGCCGGTGAATAGCTGCCCGGCAGCTGATTGTAGAACTTGCTGTTGACCAGATTGGCAATCACCTCATTGAGATTCATATTGGTGGAGATCCCCCCGCCGCCGTGAAAGGCATGGACCGGGAAAAGCTCAGGTGAAAAGTCCTCCATCAGGGACTGACACACAATCTCAATATTCATCCCCAGCACCGCATCCAGCTCACCATGGTTCCGGTTCACCCGGGCCGCGGTTGCTTTGACCGCCAGCAGCCCTTTAACAAGCGCCGGATAATCACCCAGGGTCTTCTGCCCGGCGACCGGATACAGGTTCAGGGCGCGCTGGGTCTGGGCGCCGTAAAGCGCATTTTCCGGGACCGGGATCGGGCCGATCCCGTCCGTTTCCGTTCGAAATGACATCATTTCCCCCAAAATAACAGGCGCGACACTGATCCGTCGCGCCTTGGATGACGGTTTCAGAACCGCAGATTAATCGTCGCCGTGGTACACCCAGATACACTTGGTCTTGGTGTAGGACGACAGGGAATGGATCGCCATTTCCTTGCCCCAGCCGCTCTGGCGGAAGCCGCCAAACGGACTGCTCAGGCCGTAGCAACCATAGCGGTTAATAAAGAACATCCCGGCATCAATCTTATTGGCCATCCGGTGAGCCCGTTTGACATCTGAGGTGTAGACGCCGGCTGCCAGACCATAAGGGGTCGCGTTGGCAATCTCGATCGCTTCCTGCTCGGTTTCAAAGGCAATACAGCACAGCACCGGACCGAAAATCTCTTCCTGGGCAATTCGCGTAGTGGGCGAAACCCGCGAGAAAATGGTCGGACGAATATAGAGCCCCTCAGCGTTATCGCCCGTGGTATCGCGATAGCCACCGGCCACCAGCTCAGCTTCCTGCTTACCGATCTCGATGTACTGCATGATTTTGTCGAACTGGGCCTGGTTACACTGCGGGCCCTGCTGGCTCGCTTCATCAAACGGGTTGCCACACTGAATGGCTTCTGCTTTGGCGATGAGCTTTTCAACCACCTGATCGTAAATCGATTCCTGGATCAGGAAGCGAGTCGGCTCCGAGCATTTTTCCCCTTTGTGCGAGAACATCACGGTAAAGGCGCGATCAATGGCTTTGTCCAGATCCGGCGTATCGGCGAAGAAAATACACGGCGATTTACCGCCCAGCTCCAGCGTGGTGGCCTTGAGGTTCGACGCCCCGCTGTTCTGGATAATCTTGCGGCCCACCGGGGTGCTGCCGGTGAATGACACCTTGTGGATATGGTCGCTCAGGGTCAGGTGGTTCGAGGCTTTGCCATCGGCCACCAGCAGGTTCAGCACGCCAGCCGGCAGATCCAGATGCGCGTCGATCAGTTCAAACAGATAGATCGCGGTCAGCGGGGTGAACTCCGACGGCTTGAGGATCACCGTGTTGCCCATCGCCAGTGCCGGGGCCAGTTTCAGTGCCGCCTGGTACAGCGGAAAGTTCCACGGGGCGATCAGCGCGCAGGCACCTACCGGCTCCTGGCTGGTAAAGTTGAGGTAGTCCTTATCCACCGGCGAAGTTTCACCGTAGTATTTATCTGTCCAACCGGCATAATAATCGAAAATATCAGCGCAGGTCGGGATATCATCAGCAAGCGACTCCCCAATCAGCTTGCCGTTGGGGAGTGTCTCCAGCACCGCCAGCTTCTCGGTATTCTCGCGGATCAGCTGGGCAATCTGGCGCAGGATATTCGCCCGCTCCGTCCGGCTGGTTTCCTGCCAGACACCAGACTGGTGACAGGCGTTGGCGATTTGCGCGGTTTCTTCAACCAGCTGTTCAGAAGCCAGTGCCATTGAACACAAAACCTGCTGGTTGCTCGGGTCAATAATGTTCCATGCTTGCTCAACACTGCCGGACACCCATTTGCCGCCGACATATTGCTGCTTTTCTTTTCCGAGCCATTCCTGCGCCCACTGTTTTGCCTGTGCCAGGGTCTGTTCCATCTTGCTTTCTCCTCATCCGGCATTGCCTGTGTAATAAACAGGTTCAATATAGTGAGTTCACATATCCGCAACAAACGAGACTAAGTCATACCGGAATGACATATAATCATGCCCCCGGCACCTTCAAAGTCGATATGGTTAACACGCTGATCTCCATGAACTTCTCGAAGGTAAGCCCACCGCAGGACCGCGATGGCCGCCCTCGGACGTATTCATTTTGTGATGAAGGATAACTCGCGTGAGAACACTCCCCCCGCTCAATTCGTTAAAGGTCTTTGAAACCGCAGGCGAGTGCCTGAACTTTACCCTGGCTGCCAGAAACCTGAATGTCACCCAGGGGGCGGTGAGCCGTCAGATCCGCCAGCTGGAAGAGTACCTGGGCGTCAGCCTGTTTACCCGCACCCCCGGCAAACTGGAGCTGACCGCCGCCGGGCTCGAACTGCTCCAGGTGATTCAGGGTTCATTTTCTGAAATCGAGAAAGAGATCGCGTCTATCCGCGATCCGAATTTGCGTCAGCGGCTGACCATTTTGGCCCCGCCGACCTTCTGCTCCCGCTGGCTGAGCCCGCGGATCGGCAGTTTTGCCCAGCTCTTTCCCCAGTACGAGTTGCACCTGTATACCGACAAAGAAGAAGGGGTCAGTTTTGATCTGGAGATCTGTTTCGAGGAAATTAACCGCCATCTCGAAAAAGATCGCATCCTGTTCGTCGAAAAGTATATTGCGGTGTGTAATCAGGACCTGCTGTCTGATTGCATGAAGCTGGAGCAGAATGCCCATCGGATGCTGCATATCCGTCACAAAGGGGATCACCTGCCCAGTTGGGCCGATTGGCTCGCCGCGGCCGATATTCCCCTGCCCGCCGGGCACGCACCCGGGATCACCATGAGCACCCAGGAGCAAGTGATCAACGCCGCGATTGCCGGCAGCGGTTATGCGATTGTCGATCAGAACATGGTTGATTTTTCACTGAAAAGCGGGGCGTTGATCCAGTTCAGCCCGCTCCAGGCACGCAGCCGTTACGGCTATACCCTGAAAGTGTCTCCGGCAAAGCTTGGGATCGGCAAGGTGGATAATTTCTGCGAGTGGCTCAAAGACCGGGCGCTGGATTTATTCTGAAAGGAGATCGGCCCAGCCGGGCCGATCGGAGTGACGTCAACCGTCGCGGGGGTTAAGAGATTTTATCTGAAGCGTAACGTTCGTGGCTCAACTTCAGTGCCTCTGTCGCTTTGGCTTGCTGGAAGATATCTTTCATAAAACCGATACACATCACAGTAACAATCACCGCAAACGGGCATCCCAGGATCACCAGCACTGACTGAATGGCCCCCATCCCGCCGGACTGCAGCAGCATGATGGTGATCACCGAAATAGCCACAACCCAGAACACACGCTGGTAAACCGGTGCATTTTCCTGTTGCTCAGAAGTCAGCGTGTTAATCACCAGGGTGCCGGAATCCGAGGTGGTAATGAAAAAGACAAAGATACTGAACAGGGCCAGATAGCTGGCAATATTCCACTCAGACAGCACCTCAAAGAACTTAAACAAAGCCGTCGAGGAGTTTTCCATCACCGCCGTTCCCAGCTCGGTAACGCCCTGGTTATGGATCAGGTCAATCGCACTGTTGCCAAACACTGTGATCCAGGCGATAGAAAAGCCGACCGGGATCACCAGCACACCCACCACAAACTCGCGGATCGTGCGGCCTTTGGAAATACGGGCAATGAACAAGCCGGTCGGGGCCGCAAAGGCAATCCACCAAGCCCAGTAGAACAGCGTCCAGCCATAGAACCAGTCCGGGTTGCTGTAACTGTAAGTTTCAAAAGTGAGCGGAATAAAGCTGGTCAGGTAGTTCCCGACATTCTCTATGGTTGAGTTCAGAATATAGGTGCTCTCAGATACCAGGAACACATACAGCATCAAGGCAATCGCCACGGCAATATTGACCACAGACAGCAGTTTGATACCGCGCTTGAGGCCCAGGATCAGAGAGATGCAAGTGACAAATCCGATGATCGCAATCAGTAAGATCTGATGGTCGATACTCTGCTCAAAGCCAAAGACATATTCCAGTCCGGCGTTGATCTGCTGCACCCCGAACCCAAGCGGGGTCACGATACCCACCACGGTTGCCAGCACCGCAAAGATATCAACAAATTGACCAATCGGCCCGTGGATCTTATCGCCAAGAACCGGATACAACGCGCTTCGCATTTCAATCGGCAACCCTTTGCGATAGGCCGAATATGAGATCACCAAAGCCACAATGGTATAGATTGCCCAGGCATTGACGCCCCAGTGGAAAAAAGTAATGTTGATGGCATCGCGGACAGCGACGTCAGACTGTGCATCCACGACAGGCGGACTCATATAATGCATCACCGGCTCAGCGACGCCAAAAAACACCAAGCCAATCCCCATCCCGGTGCTGAACAACATCGCACCCCAGGAAAAGTAGCTGAACTCCGGTCGATCGCCGGGCTGGCCAAGCTTGATGTTCCCGGCAGAGCTGAACGCGCAGTAAGCCAGAATCGCCATAAACAGCGCCACACTGCCCATATAGAACCAGGAGAAATGAACACTGATGGTATCTTTAATGTCGTTAAACAATTGGGTACTGGCTTGCGGGGCAATAATGACCGCCACAAAAAAGACCGCCAGCACACTCAGCGAACCCAGACAAACCAGTGATTTATGATGCAACTTCCATGGTGAGACTTTCATCTTCCCTTCCCCCTTATTTCAGCAGCTCAGCTTCAAACGGATAGTTGGTCAGGTTTTCAAAGCCGTCTTCCGTAATAATCACCTGATCTTCCAGCTTGACCCCTTCCAGACCCCCGACTTCACCCACATAAGCTTCGACACACAGCGCCATCCCCGGCTCCAGGACACCGCTGTAGCCGTGCTCAGCCAGATCTTCGGGGTAACGGATCGACGGGTATTCATCGCACAAGCCGACCCCGTGCATCATCACGCCATACCGCTGCGCGCGGAACTCCGGTGGCAGCAGTAAGCCCGATTCAGTCACTTCGCTGAACGTCATACCGGGTTTGAGGATCTCCATGTTATGCTGAATATGCTCGTAGGCGGTGCGGTACAGGCGCCGTTGCTCTTGTGTTGCTTCCACATCCCCAATCAACCAGGTACGGGAGATATCGGCGCAGAAACCATAAGGGCCGATCAGGTCGGTATCAAACGCCAGCAGCTCCCCTGATTTCACCACCCGCGGGCCGCATTCCTGGAACCACGGGTTTGTTCTCGGACCGGATGACAGGATCCGGCATTCAATCCATTCCCCACCCCGCTTGATGTTCTCGGCGTGCAAAACCGACCAGATATCATTCTCAGTCACGCCTGGGACCGTGGCTTTCTGCATTTCCCGCATCGCGATTTCGGTTGAAGCAATAGAGCAACGCATGGCGTTAATCTCATCTTCATTTTTCACCGCCCGGGCAAGCTCCATTACTTCCTGACCGTCGAAAATTGACAGTCCCAGCTTGTCCAGCTCGCGCAGGCCGGCAATTTCGATTTTATCGACCGCAATGCGTTGGTTCTCACCACCATGGGTTTTCACCAGAGATTGAATTTCTTTGGCAAAATGCGCGGCATGCTCATGGGTGCGATCACCGGTCTCAAAATAAAAAAACGAGGCGCCGCCACGAATTTCTTTCACCAGCGGCAGGTGCGCGGACAGATGTTCACAGTTATGGAAATCCCACAGCACGATATAACCGCTGGCAGAAACAAAGCAGGCACGCGCATGGTTATGGGTGATCCACAACTGCATGTTGGTGGAATCAGTCGCATAGCGAATGTTGAGCGGATCAAACAGCAAAATGCCGGCTAAGTCCCTTTGCTGCAGTTGCTGAACAATACGCCCCAGACGATATTCACGCATAGACGCCAGGTTCGGCGGGGTCAGGCCCAGCGCCTCCCACTCGGCAAAAGCCAGGTCCGTCGGACCAATTTCAACCCGGTCATTATCATTGACTGAGCCGTCCGGCTTAAACTGCGTCGCCCGTCGTCTGGACGGGTCAATCTTACGATTTGAGCTGCTGAATTTTGTCTCTAACATTGTCATCACTTGTCCTTGTTATGTTTGCTGTTTGTTAGTGACATTAATTGTTATTGATATGTAACAAACCAGACACTCATAAATTCTCATGGTCGAATCAGCTAAAGTCATCACCTGGGTTAAACGACGCAAAAATGCAGAAAAAATGGAGATAGGATCGATAGAAAGCATGAGAAAAAGTGATAGCCATCACTTTCTAAGTAAACGCTGTCAAACCGAGAAAAAACAACAAAAAGAAAACAATTTTATAAAGCACCGGCAACCCGCCGGAGGGATACATCAAACGGGCTCCCGGAGCGCATCCTGAAACGAAAAAAGCCCCGGACCAGCCGGGGCAAACTCAAGGGAAAACTAATACAGTAAAACAGATAGAAATTTATGACGATATCAGCCAAAAATACCTTTTACCGGACGAGGATCGCGCGGGATCCGCTGGCCTGCGGTGTAATCATTAATCAGATCACACGGCGTGTAGTTCCGATCCAGCTCATAAAGCTCTTCATCGGTCAGCTTGGTTTCCAGCGCGGCCAGCGCGCTGTCAAACTGCGCTTTTGTATCTGCCCCAACCAGCATCGAAGACACCTGAGGTTTTGACAGCACCCAGGCCTGGGCGATCTGGGCTGGTGTACAACCACGGTGCTCCGCAACCCGGGCCACCGACTGGGCAATTTCAAACGACACTTTATCGTTGTACATTTCCGCGGTGAAGAAATCGGTCTTATTCCGCGTCGATTGCAAATCATTGGTCAGAATGCCGCGTGCCAGCGGGCTGAAGACCGACACCCCAATGCCCTGATCCATGCAGAATGGGATCATTTCCCGCTCTTCTTCCCGGTAGGCACAGTTGAGCTGAAGCTGCATGTTGATTGGCTTGACCCAGCCGTTGCGCTCGCACACCTGAAGAATTTTCGCCAGTTGCCAGGTGTACATGGTCGACACTCCGATATAACGCGCTTTCCCGCTACGGACGATATCGTTCAGCGCCTCCATGGTCTCTTCAACCGGTGTTGAGGTGTCGAAGTAATGGAGCATGTAGATATCGACATAATCCATGTTCATCCGCTTCAGCGAAGCATCAATCGAGTCCATGATGTGCTTGCGCGAATGACCATAGCCATTGACATCATCGTTCATGGCATAGCCCACCTTGGTGGTGACAATCAGCCGATCGCGCTGGCCGATCCGGTTGAGCACATTACAGACCACTTCTTCCCCGGCGCCAATCGAATAGAAGTCCGCCAGGTCAATAAAGTTCACCCCATGATCCAGCGCATGACGAATAATGGGCTCACTCTCTTTCTCATTAAAAATCCACGGTTTCCATTCTTTCGAGCCCATGTTCATGGTGCCCAGACACAGACGGGAAACACGAAGCCCTGATTGTCCTAGTTGTACATATTCCATTTTGAATCCCTCTTATTTACCGAGAATTGAAAAGAAGTTGCGCGGGCTATCCGGCGCGGAGTCTGTTTCGCTGGCGGGCTCGAGGATCGCTTTCCCGTCAACGACCTTGACCATAGAAATCAGTTTGATAAGTGATAGACCTGCCCCGATGACAATCAGCATCCCGGGCAGCCCAGCCAGGTTGAACAGCATTTTCACCGCATCAACCCCGATGTAGCTGGCGCTGATCCAGGCAACGAACGCAATCGACAGGCCCCAGAACGCTTTGATCCACAATGGCGATGTCAGGTGTTCGGCATCGGTGCCTTCCGTGCACAGGCCGCCAATCGCATCGGTGTTGGAGTCCGCTGCCGTAATGAAGGTAATGAAACAGACCAGGACAAACAGGGTGCTGACAATCGAGGACAGCGGGAACTGATCAAACAACACGTAAATCACCGAGGCAAAGCCAGTTTCCTGGTACGCACGGTACAGCTCACCATCCAGTAAATCGTCGAGGTAGATCGAAGTGCCGCTGAACGTGCTGAACCAGAAGAACCCGAACAGGCACGGCAGCATCACATTGACGATAATGAACTGGCGCACTGTGTAGCCACGGGCGATCTTACCCAGGAACAGCGAGGTTAATGGCGCCCAGGCAAACCAGCTGGCAAAGAAAGCCACCGTCCACCAGCCCGGCCACTGCGAGTTGCCGGAAGCGCCGGTCACCATATTGCGCTGGAAGAACTCAGACAGGTAAATCCCGAAGGTTTCCACGCCCAGCGACAGGATGTAGCTGGTCGGGCCGAGAAGGAAAATGAATGCAATCGCGCCGAAATAGAACCAGGTATTGATCCGCGACAGGATCTGAATACCGCGATGCAGGCCGGTTGAGGCAGAGAACAGCGCCGTGCCGATAATCACCAGCGCAATACCCCCATACATCACAGGAGAGGTCGCCATTCCCAGGGTGCCGGTCAGACCATCGCCAATCACCAGAATGCCGGACGTGAGCGTCGCAGACATCCCCATCACCACGGCAAACAGCGCCAGGCCATCAATCGCATCCCCGACCGGCCCGTCGATCAGCTTGCCGACAAACGGACGCAGCATGGAACCGATGGAAAACTTCATCTTGAGGTTATACAGCGCCAGCGCGAACACCAGACTGGAAACGGTATAGATACAGTAAGGGGTGATCGTCCAGTGTACGAAAATGGTCGACATGGAGAACCGCACTGCCGCGGCAGAGTGAGGTTCAATGTTTAAGTAAGCCGGCGGGTTGTAGTAATGCACGATGGGCTCAGCCACCGACCAGAACAGGATCCCCATCGCGATGACAGTGGTCAGCGACACGGCAAACCATTTAAACGGCGAGAGGATCGGCGTGGCATCTTCACCACCAATTTTGACCCGGCTGATGGGGGCAAAAAACACATACACCACCAGCATCACGGCCAGTACCGCTGAGAGCGAAAATAACCACGACAGATCATCAATGATCAGATTATTAATCGCCGAGGTCGTTTCAATAAAAAACGCTTTATCCTGCACCGTGAAATAAACCGTAATCAGCATGCAAATAAATGCAGGGTAAAACGTCAGTGCTCTGAGATTCTTCATGGACATTCCTTGTTACCTGTTGTTCACCATGGGGAACATTTTTGTAACATTTCAGCCCTGAAGCGAATGAGTTTAACTCATGGCATAATGACTAGAGCGACAATAAGAAGACGATTCGACATTAAATCATTGAAGATAAAGGACTAATTAAAGCCCCGACAACAACCCAACTTAAAAGCTGGCGATGCATTTGTGTTTGAAGCCACACTCCTTCCGGGCGAAGTCATCCTGGCTAAGCCGGCGCGAAAAAAAGCAGCGCCGAAGCGCTGCTGGTCAATTGGGTCATTTCCCGCGTTGGGACGCGTGACGCCGGTTATCACGAACCTGACGGTTCAATCCCGAGCTGCTCAGCCGTCGCCGACTGCCGTGGGCTCTCTGCGGTAATTGCCTGCATGAAGGCTTTCAGAGCCTGTGCTTCCTGTAGCGTCAGATTAAGCGGCCGGATTTTTTCAGACAACTTCGGGTAGTTCGGATCGTACTTGCTCCAGCCAAACGGCGCATTGCTGGCCATGCCTTCCGAATACATGGAGATCACCCCGTCCATGGTATGCACCAAGCCGTTATGGAACCACGGCCCGGTGTTCATCACGTCACGTAGCGATGGCGTTTTGAACTTCCCGACACTGTCGCTGTTGCCATTAACGTTGAACTGGCCCAGATCTTCGTAGAACGCCTGATAATAGGTCAGTCCGACATTTTCAAAGGCATGGTTAGTCAGCTCCGGTCCCATATGACAGTTCACGCAGCGCCCGTTGCGACGGTAAATATCCAATCCCCACAATTCCTGATCAGTCAGCGCGCTGGTTTCTCCCGCCGGGGCCTGGGCCAGGAATCGGTCAAACCGGCTTTCCTGACTCACAATGGTACGCTGGAAGGTCGCCAGAGCCATGCCGAGCTGCTCGGCCGTGATCGGCCCCTGACGAAACACCGCTTCAAATGATGCCGGGTAGGTCGGGTGCGCATTCAGCCGCTCAACCAAGTGCGGCAGTGACTCGGCCATTTCCAGCGGATCCTGGATTGGCATCAGCGCTTGCTGCTCCAGATCCAGCGCCCGGCCATCCCAGAACAGGACCGGCAAAAAGGCGCTGTTGACGATGGTCGGCGCATTTCGTTTGCCCCGCTGGCGATCATGACCGATAGAGACTTCACGCTGATCAGTCCAGCCTTTTTGCGGATCATGGCAGCTGGCGCAAGACACATCCCCGGCCCGTGACAAAAACGTGTCGAAGAAAAGTTGCCGACCCAGCTCGACTTTGTCGGCCTGATACGGGTTGGCATGCGGAAACTCAGGTTTGGGCATCAGCCCCATGGTTTGATGCTGCACGATATCATCGACAAACGGTGCCGGCCAGTTCGCCGGGGATGTCGCATAGTCCTGACGCAGCCGGGCCATGTTCGGCTGACCATGGTTGTTGACCGAGCGCGGATCTTCGGTGGCCCGCGGCTCAAACTCCGTCGCCATCAGCAACACCCGCGCCTGCTGGCCCGGTTGTGCCGGGACCGGCGTCAAGCCGGAGACGGACGGCAATGCCAGAGTCCCGAACCCGGATGTTGTCCGGACCCAGTAATCCCCGGCTTCAGGGTGATTCAGAGACGTCTGATAAAACAGCGAGTAATCACCGCCAGCAACGTCCTGATGCAGCAACAACGCCAGCTCTGCCGCGGTTGGCACCCGCCAGTCGGTACGGCCACAGGTGTTCGCATCATTGAGCTGCTGTAGCAGCCCGTCCAGAGTACAGGTGTCCTGATCACACTGAGCAACGTCAGTATCCGCGACGAAGGTGTTGGCAGTGTGCGTCACATCGTCAGGGCTCGGCGTCAGCCAGTACACATAAGAGAAACGGCCGTCGCGCAGGAACAGGTTATCCCGCACCAGTCCGCGCATATCGTCCAGACAACGCCACGGCGTCTGCGCGTAGCTGTCCTGCTGCGCCTCCCGTGCCAGCGGCTGCCCGTGTGCATTGAGGCGGATAAAGCTCTCCGCTTCCGGCTGTGGCTCAACTTGCTGACTCGGCAGTGTCGGATCGCGGTACTCGCCGCTGACCAGCATTACCGAGGCCGGTTTGCGCTTATTCTGGGTCGCCACCGTGTGTCGGTTCGCCCCGAAACTTTGGCGATACGCCAGGTTATCGACTTGCAGCTCACTGGCATCTTCTGCCAGCCAGTACGATTCAAACCCAACCTGCGGGAAGAAATACGGATCAATCGCGGCCTGGTTGCGATCCAGCGCATAGTCCTGCTCGCTCACCAAATTTTTCATTTCATAACCGAACGGCAATCGCCAGTCGTCCTTGCCGCACCACTGCTGCGCGTTGGCATAGTCGATCAACGCCGCGGTATTACACGCGCTGTCCTCCAAAAAGCACTGCGCGGCTAAATTCGGCAACGTCGCCACCCAATCCTGCCAGGCATAGGTTTCCTGCGATGGCGCTGTCGGCACTGCCCAGGTGATCCCCTGATGCGTCTCCGCGTCCGAGACACACTGCCAGTGCGGCGCGGCTGCCGGGTCCTGCAGATCGATTTGGCTAAAGCGCTGCGGGTTCTGATCCACCCGCAGCAACCAACGGATTTCCGTGACCCGATCGGCATCCACTAATTCAAGCCGGAACGCATCCGCCCCGGTGGCAGTTATAGGCGCCTGATAGGTGAGCGTATCGCCTGCAAGGATCACCTCGCCCAGCTTCGGCGGCTCGATCAACCGCAGGGATTGACCCGGCTTCAGCGCATATTGATAAGAAAACTGCGCCCCTTGCGTCACCTGTGCTTTCGGCGTTAAGGCGACCGTTTGGGTGCCTTCCGTTGTCGTCGGCGTCCCACTCGTTTCACGACCAACCGCTGACGACGGCTGGCCCTCGGAGCCGTTACAGGCACTGAGCATCAGGGATACACCCAGCGCGACCGCACTGAATTTCAGATTCGAGCCGCTCATTGCTGCTTCACCGAGGTTGAGATCAAGCGTACCCGATACAACGAGCTGTTCGTTTCACCGCTGCTTTCTGCCCATTCCGACTGGAATGCCACGGCCATATGCTGAGTTTCCGGAAAATATTCACCAGCAGTTTGCGTCCAGTAATAACTGTTCTCTTCGACCACGGTGTCGTTAAAAATAGAGTTCACGTAGCCCGCCCGGTAAGACATCCCTTCCATGTCGAATACAAAACTATCTACCAGAATCGATTTAAGTTCGGTTTCCGTCGGCAGACGCCAGTCATTACGGCCACACAGAGTCGCGGCATTGATGGTGTCAACATAGCTGCGGGCCTGCTCAAACGTCATCCCCGGCAGGTCTTTGTCCACCCGCTGCCAGAGGATCTGAGTATTTGGGACTTCCGATGCAAAGTAGGTATCTGTGGTACACGCCCACACTTGAGCCGACTGGTCCACCAGCGGCTGACCGGATACGCCGTTTTTGACGAAACGGTTCTGCCAGTTGGCATCTTCATCGCCATCGGCGTTGATCTCCGGCTTGAGGGTCGCCGTGACTTCATCAATGCTATCTTTGGCTTCATCGGCAATCACCGCGCCGCTGACCAGCATGGTCAGGCGCGGCTCATTGGTTGAGCGCGGCGGCATCCGGTCATCCGCAAAATCGCTGCCCATCCACATCACATGGGCATCGCCCACCGTCGAATTCGAGCCCTGCCAATCGCCCGGTGTCGCATCGGCGTCATGGCCGTTCGCATACTGGGTGAAGGTGCCGGTCCAATACGCTTCATCATAATTGGCATCCACAAAAGGAAAATAGAAGCTGTCGATCGGCGACAGTCGCTGGGCTTCATCAGTTAACTGCTGGGACAGAATCGTTTTCCACTCATTCCGGGTCGGCAGCCGCCAGTCAGATTGACCGCACAGCTGCTGCTGATTTGCCGCAGCGACCAGAGTGTCGGTATTACAGGTGCCGGTCAGGCCACACGACGCTTGGGCAAAATCCCGATGGTGCTGGCTGCGATCGCCCCAGTAATAGCTGGAATCAAACGCAAACTCGCCACTAGCCTGCAATGTTTGCCAGGTCAGGCCGGTTTGCGCGTCCTGCACACAGGACCAATCTGTTTTGGCCAGGGTCATCACCTGCTCGTCCGGGCTCAGCACCTGTCCTTCGGTATCGACCTTCAGATAACGCGGCACGAACGTCTGATCGGCTTGCTGATGCTGAGGCAACGCGTATCCGGACACCTGGTACGCCACGCCATCAACTTGATAACGGATTTCAAAATGATAGTGCAGGGCGGAAGCCTGAAGGGAAACCGGATGGGTATCCGCTTGCTTGAGCGCGACCTGTGCTGTGTAGGGCTGAAACACAAACAGGCCCGTACCCGGATCGACCGAGGCCCGGCCAAAGTTGGTCTGGATCTGGCTGACTTGACCCGCGGTTTGAACGGAAACACCCGGCGCTTCAAATGTCAGGGTCGATACATCGAGTTGTTGGATATGCTCGCTGGTCAGCTCCAACGTTTGTGCCGTCTGGGCAGACGATTCACCTTGCGTCTGGGTTGGCTTGGAGGTCTGCGTCCCGGTGTCTTCACTGGTGGCGTGGCTATTGCAGCCACCCAAAAAAGCGACAGTGAAAAATACTGATAACTGATTGTATTTCATTATTATATTGCATGTGATTATGAGTGGGCGCAGATATTACGATCGCGCATAATCAATTGCAAGTGAAAATAATTCGCATTAGCAGTACGCATTAATCACAGGGCATGCGCCGTATAGGCTGATCCTCCAACAAAAAGGGCATAGGATTGCCCCATGCCCTTTGAATCGCCATCATGTGTGTACTTCACTCAGGATACGGTTTACAGCGCTATCTGAGCCGTCTTCACCTGTTTGCTTTCCCCCACCTGGGTCCACGACAGATACAGGTTCTCACCCGCGGCCGTCAGTGAAGGAAAGCCGGTCGAGCGGGCCGCAGGGGTCTCTGCAGCGACCACCTTATTCAGCAGCACACCTTGCTGACTGTACTTCGCGACGTTAATTAGCGCTTTTTCGCCTTGCTGATCCATCCAGGCCACTGCAATATCACCGGAATCCAGCGTGGTGATCGCAATCCGTCCCATGGTATTTCCTTTGCTGATCATCACCGGCGCAGCAAAAGTCGCTCCCGCATCGTTTGAAACCGCCAATTTCACCTGCGCCACATCGCCACTCATGGTAAACCAGGCCACAGCGACCTGCTCGTCTGCTGCGGTGATCGCCGGGCCGTTGACCGGACAGCCTTCGATTTGCCAGTAATCTGCGTACACCGCAGTTGGCTGTGTCCATTGCTGATCGACATAGCGGACGACGGAAATATCGCGGATCTCGGATTCGGAGCGATCCCGGTAGGCCACAATCGGCCCTTCGCTGGTCATCGCAGCACTGGTCTGGCAGCAATCGCACACCCGATGATCCAGCTCCCATTCATCGACGGTGTTGCTTTTGCTGTCAAAGATCCCGGCGCGAAGGGTCATTGCACCGCCACCATGGCCGTGAGCGTGACTGCCTTCGCCGTGCCCGCTTTTGGTATAACGGCCGTCAAGCCAGGTGACAAAGGTTTGCTGGCCGGACAGCGGCAGCATACTGACAAAACCATGTTCAGCACTGACACCGTCTTTGTGCGGCGTCATCGCCTCTCCCCACTGACGACCGTGATCGCCGGAAAAAGCCACTTTGACATCGTAGTCATATTTGCCATCGGCCCGCTTTTGCAGCCAGTGCGCGGCAAGGCGATCACCGTCAGCAATCATGGAGGGGAAGTCCGCCCAGTTCACAAACCAGTTATCCCCGGACGCGATGGTGGCCGGCTCATGCCAATGACCATCCTCAAGCGTGGCGTAGCGCAAGCGGCTGACTTGAGTCTCCGCATTCTCTTCCACCCAGGACAGGTACACCTGGCCGTCACTGTTGGTAAACAGGCGCGACAAGCTGCTGTGATCCCCGGCCGGGCTGACCAGCTGGTTGACGCTGGGTTGCTGGGGCTGCTCTTGTTGAAATTGAGCCTGTTGGGATTGGGAAGTACAAGCCGTAACAAGCAGTAACGGCAAGCTCAAAGCGCAGATCATTCGCTTCATCGGAAGTCCTTAATCATCATGAATAAAGTAATTGAATACGGGTTGGGGTGCAGCAGGCGCTGCGGGGGTCGTTCGTTATGTGGCGTTCTGTACCGCCGCGAGCGCCTGTTGGATGTCCTGCCGGGATTGCTCGCCCACCAGCATCTTCACAGGCTCACCTTGAGGATTGACAATATAGGTGGTCGGCAACACAACCGGTTGTGGCAAATTGGCCTTGATTTTCGACGGCTCGCTCAGCACCGGAAACCGGATGTCCAACCGTTCCAACGTTTGAATCAAATCCTGCCCGGCAAGGCTGTCGAAGTTCACGCCGATCATCATGACTTGCCCGTCAAATTCCGTCGATAACTGATTAAACGCCGGGATCTCCCGACGGCATGGTCCACACCATTCCGCCCAATAGTTCACCACCTTCCATTTTCCCTGCCAGGACAACGCTTCGCCGTATGCATCCTCAAAGGCATGCGCCAGCGATGTGTTCAGCAGCCCGCCCAGGAGTAAGGTCAGCAACGTCATTTTTTTGATCATGGGGTCTATCCGGTTGTGAAAATGAATGAACAACGCTCAGTTGCGCTCAACGAAACGCCACTAACATACATTAAAAATGCAAGTTATGATTCCGAGTTGCGCACACTTTCTTATTAACAAAATGATAACTGGCAAGAGTTTGATTTGCATCAAATCTGTAAGAAGATGTGAATGACTGGTTATTCTACCGACAGATTGACGCCTTTCGCCGTCTTCAAGGAAGCTGCGGACATCACTTGTTCACTTGCACGTCCTGGCCGGCGAGTATCTGTTGTCTCAAGGCCTGAGCATAATCCCGCATGATGCGGGCATTATCCGCCTTGTTTGCATCCCCACAAACATTCCCCCGATAATCAATGTCCGGGCTTGAGTAAATCGGCAACCTCAGGTCGTGATAACTCATTACCGTCCCTTCACCTGAACAGCTATAACCGCGAGCGTAGGGCTTCAACTTGTTTTGATTGGCTTCGGAGGTCGTTCGATTCAACCGGAGCGACAAATATGAGAACCAGATCAGTTCCTGATGCTGCGCCCAGGCCAAGTGGCCCAGTTCATGTTCGACCGTGTCATCATCGGCATCATGGGCAATCACAAACATGCGATCGTTCAGCTCGACCGCCGCTTCGCCGGAGAAGTCATCAAAATAGCGGTCGCTTTTGCCCAGCATCACGCCATAAAAATGGTTGGGCTGAGCATGAAGCCGTTCCAGAGCGGGCTTCCCAACCTGACGAGCCAGTCCCTGATAAACATGCTCAATCATCCACATCACCTCTTGGGTAAAATCGACGACCTGAATTTCCCCGAGTTTACGTCGCATCGGCACACAGGAGTTTGTCAGGATTTCGTTACTTGTCTGAATGGCGTCGTGAAGCCGGAATTGCACTTCATCCATGGTCTGATCTTTGAGCACACCTTCCGACACGAAAAAATGGATCGGGGTGATAACCACAGGTTCATCCGCGCACGGGGGCAATTCCAGCCCGCGCTGGTCAACCTCGATTGGATAGAACACCGGCACAAAGGTCAATGCGACACAGATCGCGATGATGAGAAAAGGGATTGAACGCTTACCGATCACTTTGTCTCGGCTCATAGATAATCTGATCTTTATCACCAATCCTTATCCTCGATATACAGAACGATAATCATAGGGAAGAGAGGCAATTTCTGCTATAGTCCCGGCCTCCAATTTTCATGTCACGGTTCAATCATCTGTGCCAGCGCGGCGCGCCATTGAAAACTCGTGCGAAAACCACCCCACCAACCAGCGTCGGCGAATGAGAGACTGAGAAACGTATGATGATGACGGAAGAACAAAGAATTGAGTTACAGCAAAATAACCCCCTGCACGGTCTGAAGTTAGAAACATTGCTGCAGGAGCTGGTCGATTTTTACGGCTGGGAAATTCTGGATACCGCCATGCGGTTTAACTGCTTTCATACCAATCCGTCCATTGCCAGCAGTGTCAAATATTTAAAGAAAACCGAGTGGGCAAGAGAGAAACTGGAGAACTTTTACCTTTACCGGTTTAAGCGGATGCCGCGTGCATCCAGCGAAGAGTTTGAATTGCCGCCACGTGCGCGTACCTTCCCACACGGCCTCAAACCAAAAGAGCCCATGGCACTGACGGTGGATTCTATTTTGAAATCACAAGCCAAAGCGGCGTCTGCGCACAAAGAGCGCTCATCCCGTGGTCGCCACACTCGCCGTTAATCACATGAGTTTTCTCCGGGAAGCATCACCGGCGGCCAAGTTTCTGCCCAGGTGTGATGGGTACTTTCTCCCATGGTTTCTAACGCCGTGGTCATGAAGTCAATAAATACCCTGACCTTAGCCGGTAAATATTCCCGCTTGGGATAAATAGCAAATACACCATTATCGGGTTGCGGCGGCCTGAAATATGGGTACAAAGAAACCAAGCTGCCGCTCTCCAGACCCTGTTTGGCCAGAAAATGTGGCAGTTGGGCAAACCCCAGCCCATCCATACAGAGATACGCCATCGATTCACCGTCATCGGTGATGTGCGTGCGTTCCAGCTCATAAGGCTGGTATTCCCCGTGTTCATCCGGCAAAAAGATCGGCTGGAGCTGCTGAGTCTCTTTGATCCGAAAACCAATCCAGTGGTGCTGTTGAAAATCATCGGCGCAACGCGGTGTGCCGTGCGCATCCAGATATTGCGGCGACGCGCAAACAAGAAAGTCCATCGGGCTAAGACGCCTTGCCACCAGACGACTGTCTTTCACGTAGCCCGTCCGCAGCGCGACATCAATATTGCTCTCGATAATATCGACGTGTAAGTCATTGATCTCAAGTTCCAGCTGAATGGCCGGGTATTGCTGGCTAAATGCCTGCAACAGCGGACGTAGATAAAGGTGACCGTAGCAAACGGCGGAATTAATCCGCAACGTCCCGCTGGGCGTATCATTCGAATGCTTCAGCTCTTCTTCGCAACTCGTCAGGTCCTGAATCATCTTCCGCACGGTATCGGCATAGCGTTGCCCCGCCGGGGTAATGCGCAGCTGTCGGGTGGATCGTTGAAACAGCGTCAATCCGAGCTGCGCTTCCAGCCGACCAATGGCCTTGCTGACCGTCGACGGATCCGTGTTACACATTCTTGCCGCCGCCGCGAAACTCCCGCCATCACATGTGGCTAAAAAGATTTCCAAAGATCTGAATTTATCCATGTGCTATCCCGAATCCGTTCATCCATTCGTTTATCTATTGACTGACTATAACAAGAAAATTCGTGAAAAGAATTCACGACTCTTTGGGAATCCGGCCTATTTTTCCCGCATATTCAGATGCATACACTGCAACCATCAACGACAAACAGTGTGATGGAATCAAGCATTATGTTGAAATTCATGAGTGTAAGAAAAATACCCACCAATCATCCCCTGGCCTATTTTTTCCTGGCCTTCATTGCGATGGCCGGGCTTTCCTATATCAATTATTTACCCAGTGTCGTCAATGCACTCGCGGGCGGCCTGGGCTTCAGTGATGCCCAGGCCGGGCAGGTCGTCGCACTCAATGGCTATGGCGGACTGCTGGGCAGTACGATCGCCATTTTCCTGGTGCGCCGGATCCACTGGCAGCCAGCCATGTATCTGTTTCTGGCTCTGCTGGCGGTGATTGATATCAGCACCCTGTGGGTGGATCACTATGGTGTGATGCTTGGCTGGCGGTTTCTGGCCGGAACGTTTGGCGGGCTCTGTGTCGGGATCGGCTTTTCCGTACTGGCCCGGTTGAACAACCCGGATCGCGCCTTTGGCACCCTGCTCTTGATCCAGTTCAGTATCGGATCTTTAGTGATTTACGGACTGCCGTCGCTCGAGGCGCTGCTGAACGCCTATGCGGTCTTTGGAGTCATGGCTGGCTTTGTCGCGCTCAGCTTGGCCATGATGCCATTTCTGCCGTCTCTTCCCCGGGACAACAAGTCCGCCGAATCGTCGATGCCGTTGCCCGAATGGTGCAGCAACTCGCTGCTGTTGATGCTGGCCATTACCGTCTATCAGATTGCCGCCAGTGCGGTTTGGGCGTATGTCGGACTCATTGGCCTAGGAGCCGACATTGATGCCGACCATGTCAGTCTGTCTATCGCTGCAACCGGATTATTGGGGTTGCTGGGCGCGATGTTGCCGGTCATCGGCGGCAAGCGTTTCGGCCGTCTGTATTGGGTGATTGCCGGTGTGGTGTTGTCGGTTATCTCAGCGCTATTACTCAGCATGTCACCACTGACGCCACTGCTGTACGTGACCGCGATGGCCTTGCTGTTCTTCTCCTGGCCCGCGGTTCAATCCTATTTGTTAGCCGTCACGGCTGAAATGGACCGTAGCGGGCGACTTTCAACCATCGCCGCCGTTGTGTCTTCGGTCGGTCTGGCATCCGGGCCACTGCTCGCGTCCAGCTTGCTGGATCACGGGAACTTCACCGTGATGCTCTACGCCTGCGCCCTGACATTCCTGTCGAGCTGTTTCCTGGTGCTCAAGCCGGTACTGGCGCAGGAAAAAACGGGAACAGAAGAAATGACTTCTCAATATCAATAAGGAACCCAATATGATTCGATATACATTCAACAAAATGCTGCTGGCCCTCAAGAACCGGTACGACTACGACGTCCGGTATCAGCAGGATATCCTGGCAACCAATCTGGGCGCGTTTCTGAAGTTTATGGGATTTCAGACTATGGCATCCCATTCAGGGAATGTCCCCGCGGGGCCGCTGTATGCCGCCAGAATCCGCGCCATTCTTTCGGAAGATTGCGGGCCATGCACCCAGCTTGTCGTTGATATGGCATTGGAAGCCAAAGTCAGCCCCGACATCGTGCAGGCGATTATTGATCAAGACTTGGACAAGCTGCCAAAAGAGATCGCCTTGGTGGTGCAGTTTACTGAGCTGGTGTTGGCTCACAATCCCGAGGCAGATGACTTGCGGGAAAAAGTACGCGATTTATGGGGCAATCAGGGACTGATCACACTTGGTTTTGCCATCAGCGCCTATCGGGTTTATCCGGCCCTGAAATACACCCTGGGATATGGGAAAGCCTGCAGTCGCATTCTGGTCAGCGAATCGGCATTCGCGCCGAACCGGGATGCGGCGCCAGACCGGGAGGCTGAGCATGGTTAGCCAACTCAACATCGGCATCGCATTACTACTTGGGTTGGCAGCGCTGGGAAATGGCGTCTTTATGATGATCGACCCCGAAACCTGGTACTGGCTGGTGCCGGGGGTGCCGGATCGAGGGCCGTTCAACCAGCATTTTCTGCGCGATATCGGGATGATTTACATGCTGATCGGGGTGGCTTTCATTTGGGGAGCAATGTACACCCAACATCGTCGGGTCCTGTGGGTCATGCCAACGGCCTGGTTGGCCAGCCACGCGATATTCCACTTCTGGGAAGTGTGGGTGGGGATCTGCGGGCCTGAGTTCCTGGTGATTGACTTTGGCGGCGTGACCTTACCGGCACTGTTGGGAATCTGGCTGGTTTATACCTGCAATAAAGGACAAGCCCATGCGTAAATCCATGCTCACAGCCTTGCTGCTCTGCCTGGGCATGGCCATGGGGCTCACCTTGAATATCGCCGTGTCTGTGGTGCCGCCCGAACCCAGCAAGCAACAAACGATCGAATGGCTCGACAATCCTCGCCCGGTGGCGAACTTTAACCTGGAGTCTGAGGCGGGTACGTTTACCCGACAATCCCTCACCGGGCGTTGGACCATTGTCTTGTTTGGCTTTCTACACTGCCCTGATATCTGCCCGACCAGTCTGGCGCAGTTGGCCCAACTCGTCGCCAACCTGGCTGACACGCCGACCAACACGGACATTGCCTTTGTGTTTGTCTCGGTTGATCCCAGCCGGGATTCAGTGAATGACCTCAGCCAGTATGTGCGCTACTTTGAGCCGTCCATTCTCGGCGTCACGGGCAGTGAAGCGCAGATAACAGCATTTGCCGACAGCCTTGGCATCCGATTTGAAGTCTCGCCGGATGATGAAGATTACAGCGTTGCGCATTCCATCAAATTTTCCATCATTGATCCGGAGGGCGTTTTTCGCGGCCGTTTCCCCCCGGGATTTGATGCGACCGCTTTGGCGCGGGAGCTTGCATTCAGGGTTGAAGCGGATCGCTGATGATGTTGTTTAGAATTGTCGATAGCTTGTTGTTGTGGAAACTCGCATCTTTATTGTCAAATTTCGGCGTGTATAACAAATCGTCATCACCTGTTTCATTGATTTATTCATGAGCGCTAATATCTCATTCAAATTGATTCATTTATTTTAATTCATGTTTCAATCAATAGATTTAAATGAAATAGTTATTCATCAAGAGATATTTGATGACGATTCATGAAATGGAAATTAAGATTATTGAAGCTGGCGCTCACCAGTTTTCTCGTGCTATTACAATGGCCAATCACTGTTTATGCCGAGCAAGGAGAACCGCAGACAGCGGTCTTTCCAAAACCTGACGGCCGGTACCAAATTGGTTTTCATCAATTTGAAATCACTGAACATAATAAATGGATTCAAGTGTCTGCCTGGTATCCCAGTGGATCACGGGCAACGGGTGAGCGGGCAACTTATGTGATCCCGGCAGTAGCTAAGGTACTTCAGGACAAAGGCTTTCCTGAAACTGAATATCAAGGACTCCCGCCGTCTTGGTCTTTTGTTGATTTGCCCACAGCTACGGGGAAACATCCAGTTCTAATCTACAATCATGGCTTTAGTACGTTTCCGCGTCAAAGTATGACTCGGTTTGAGTACCTCGCCAGCCATGGCTACATCACCCTTGCGCTCGGTCACCCGGAAGACACGATGGCCATAGAAAGGGAAACAGGAGAAGTGATTGTTCAGCTTGCTGAAAATGCTTTTCAAGCGGTTGACGAAGCTGATCTGGCTACGTTTATCGCAGGCTTAAAGCGTATGTCGACAGCGAAATCTCAAATTGAGTGGCAAGATGCGCTGGGGGTCGCCCTGAAAACACAAGTGTCAAACACCACCAAGCGTTTTGATACCTGGTATGCCAATAATATGATCTTGATCCGGGCATTCGATAAAATCCAGTCCGGCGCAATTTCGACGCCCCTCCAAAACCATTTAGACTTAGAGGCAATCGCCAGTTTCGGTCATTCTTACGGTGGTAATGTATCGGTTATTCTGGCCAACAAAAATCCAGCAATCAAGGTGAGCGTCAATCTTGATGGAGCGCTGTTTAACTGGACGATGAATGAGAAACGTCAAGTCCCCACGTGTTTCTTTTACGCCAACCAAGGTGAGTCGTATCCGGGTCTCAACGATTCCTTATTTAATGACACGATTCCCGTGTGTTCATTAACTTTTAACGACGCGAACCATATGAGCTTTACCGATCTGACTTACACCATGGCAGATGAGTCCGGGAAAGTGAATGGCTATCCCATTGGTCAAGAAATTAATCGTAAACTAAAAGATTATTTCGACACGCACCTGAAGCAAGCGAACCGTTGGCCGCCAGAGCCGAACGAAAATATCATCCAAAAATAAGATGATTCAAAAGAGACTTTGTCAATGATATGGTCTCTTCCTCGTATTGTTCACCAAACGTACAGCTTAAAGCATGCCAAAAGAGAAGCGATAACAATGAGGCCAAACCATGCAAAGAAGACTATCGCCTTCTCTTCTGTACATGCTTCTTCCATATCGGGCAAAAGTGCAAAAAAGTAACATCCGATAGGGACTAACTCATACATCCGACCCGTGTACTGATTATTCATGCCTAAAAACGGTGGTACATACAAGTAAGTTAGCGTGTAGCCGATGAAGAATACGGTGACCAAGACTCGATTCCAGCCAATAGGTTGGCCTTCTCGATAGAATCTGAAGATAAAATAAAACCCGCCTAAAATAGCTAAAATCAGAAACATGTTTCCCTTTTATTGATAGTTTCAATCCGGTTCGAAAATTCACACCTCTCAAGTGGAACACCTGTCTATTCTGCCGGACGTAGATCCTCAAACACACTTTAGGTAACCAGTATTCAGCTTGCCGTATTCCGGATGGAGTCCACAGGTCAATCATATTTTATTTGAGTGAACCAAGTAGAGACAATTCATCCGAAAAATTGTCGTTATGCGAGGCACTGAACCAATTTAACTTAATTCGTTGGATCAACCAAAGCAAAAGTCCCCTACTTGGTGAGTCCCATCATGCTCACGACCATAGTCCCCACATACAGAACAGCCGAGCCAGTGAACACCTACCAGCTCGGCCATCGACGTTTTATCTTAGTAACGTCAAGCGTACGCCCGCCACCGGCGAAATCAGAACACCTGCTGGCTGTCAATCAGCGGCACCCGAACCGACAGCGCGTTGAGGGCGATCTTGTGAACCATTTCATCGACGGTGGTACAGCAATCCTCAATCACTGAGACTTTATAGGATTCCGCGGCTTTTGAAATCGCGGTGTGGGTGACGCAGTTTTGGGTCATCATGCCGCAAATCAGTAGCTCTTCGACCTGATGCTTTGCCAGGATTTCTGCCAACTGCGTTTGCTCAAAACTATCCGCAAATCTTTTCACCACCACGGTGCTATTCGGCGTGCAGTCCTGAATATCAGAATGAATTTCAACACCCTGGCTGTCAGCATTGAAAAAGGGCGCCCAGCCTTTCGCCGGATCGGCCACATGCTGGATCAAAATCACCGGCACTGTCGCAGCGTGCGCTTTGGCAATCACAGCCTGGATATTGGTGAGGACTTGCGCGGTATTCCAGAGCGGATACTGGCCCTCCGGAAAGTAGTCATTTTGTAAATCAATCACCAACAGTGCTTTCTGAGACATCGTTTTTCTCCTTGTCTATCAGGGGTTGTTCTGTACTGGTGATGATTATTTCGCACTTGCGGTCTGCCCGGCAGTGTCTAAAATGACACAATTCAGGCCAAAAACGACAATCTTGGAGCGCCTATGGAAACGATTCGTATCGGCATCTACCACTATGCCAATGCACTGAAATCTGCCGTCTACGGGTTAGAAGAGATGTTTATACTGGCCAGCCGAATTTGCCGGGAGCAGCAGATCCCGGTTGACTTTGAACCTGTCATTTGTCGTGAACATGTCGCAATCTCGGAGCCATTTGCGGTGATAATATTACCTCCGAGCATCCAACAGCAAGATTACCTCAGCCCGCCGCTACAGCTCACCGACTGGCTCAAAGCCCAATATGATCAAGGCACCCGACTCGCCTCAGCCTGTGCAGGCGCCTTTATTCTGGCCGCGACCACGGTAGTCGGCACCCGTGCCATGACTACCCATTGGGGACTGGCCGAACCATTCCACCAGCAGTTTCCGCAGATTACACTCAACACCAACGACATCCTGATCGATCATGGCGATATCATCACCGCCGGCGGATTGATGTCCTGGCTGGATCTCGGACTGGAGCTGGTCACGCAATATACCTCGTCCAGCGTGATGCACCAGCTCGGCAAGGTACTGGTTGTCGATACCGCGCGGCGCGAACAACGGTTTTATCAGCGCTTCATCCCGGCTCTGCTGCACGGCGATCAGGCCATTGTGACGGTTCAGCAACGGATGAACCACGACTATGGTACCCCGCTTGCCATTTCCGATCTGGCAGCGCAAGCCAACCTGACCGAACGTACCCTGCAAAGGCGGTTCCAGAAAGCAACCGGCTTTAATCCCAACCAATATTTGCAGCGGCTTCGGGTCCAGAAAGCCTGTGAATTATTGGAAGGCTCGCAACATCCTTTTGAGTGGATTGCCCATCAGGTCGGTTATGAAGATCCCGGCGCCTGTCGTAAAACATTTCTGAAGATTATGGGACTGACACCACGCGAGTTCAGGGCGCGATTTTCCCGCGAAGAATCCCCGGGCCATCGCCCGCATCAACATCCGCACTAGCATCCGCACCGCCGTTAAACGGTGCTTCAACCTCCACAAAGGCCAGCACCTGGCTGGCTTTTGTGACACTACGGAGAGAATACCAATCAGTTTCGGTTGAGGGTAATGTCAGACACGAAGCCGTGCTCGGTGCTGATCAGTGCCTGTTTAAGCATGTGCGCCGCTTCCTCGGCCGTCATAAAGCCCGAAGTATCGATGTCTTTGCCGCTGGTGGCCCAGAAATCCGTTGCCATGCCGCCCGGATACACCGCAATCAGCTTCATCGGACTGCTTTTCAGTTCCAGACGCACCGACTCGACCAGTCCGCGCACCGCCCACTTGGCTGCACAGTAGGTGGATTCCCCGGCCTTGGCAACTTGCGCTGCGGTCGACATCACCACCACCACCTTCACCGGATGTTCGCGATAACGCTTCACCAGCGCCTGCAGCAGGAAGATCGTCGATTTGACGTTGTTGTCGAGCAGCGCGCTGATCGCTTGCGGATCTTGCTGTTCAATCGGGCTGAAATGGCCGCTGCCCGCACAGTGGATCACCATCTCCGGGATCGGATCCAGCTCGTCAAACAGCGCAGACACTGCCATCGGATCACAAAGATCGGTGACTTTCGCTTCGACGTTTCCAGACAGATTACCGGCAACCTGAAACAAACGCTGATGATTGCGTCCTGTCAACAATAACCGCTTGCCCTCACAGCTGTAGCGCTGCGCCAGGGCAGCCCCCAAACCGCTGCTTGCACCTGTAATAACAATCATACCCCTGCCTTTGATTGAAAAAATGACTTGTTTATTTTACACCGCTGGCCCGGCATCCATTCAACTCAAGCCGCACATTCGCCGTTAACCGCTTCCAGCGTCTGAGCAAAGCGAGACAAGGCCGGACTCCAGGCTGAGGGTTTCGGCGTCACGAAGTGAGTTTCGACCAGACCTAAGCCTTGCGGGAGCGAATAATAATGAATGGGATAGCGACTTTGATACGCCAGAACCGTGGCTTCAGGCAACAAGGCATAACCCATCCCGGCGACGACACAGCCCAAAATCGCCTCCAACGTGCCGAATTCAACCACTCTCGCTGCGGCGATGTCATTTTCGGCCAGAAACAGCTCGATGCGATGGCGATAGCTGCATCCCTGGCGGAACGCGACGAACGTTGCACCAAGCAACTCGGTGTGGCTCGGCAGCCCCTGAAGCGGTCGGGCCGACACCAGCACCAGATGCTCAGTAAATACCGGCGTTGATACAAACTCAGGATGGGTGATCCCTCCGGCGACAAACACGCAATCGAGCGTCCCCTCCAACAGTTGCTGCGACAGCTGGGCCGTGGGTCCGGTTTGCAGTTGTAAATCGATCTGTGGGGATTCGGCGTGGAACTGCGCCAAAACCGGCGGTAAACGCAGCGCCATAGTGGTTTCCATCGCGCCAATGCGCAGCGTACCGGTGTGAGGATTACCCTGGTGAAATACCTGGCAGGCCTCATCATGAAGCCGGAGCATCTGCTCGGCGTACCTCATCAGCTCCCGCCCGGCCGGGGTCAACACAGCGCGGCTTTTCTTACGCAGCAAGAGCTGCACGCCGAGTTCATCTTCCAGCTTCTTCACATGCGCCGTCACGTTCGACTGCACCGTGTGCAACTGCTCAGCCGCGGCGACAAAACTGCCGGTTTCTGCCACAGTCACCAACATTTTCAATGATTTTAGCTGCATTTCGGAGCTCCCTGCACCAGACACATCGTTCAATATATCTCAAAAAGTGATTTCTACAATCACCAAAAATCGTTTTTTGATATTCAGGCAACATGCAAAGATGGGGCAATTGCCCGGGAGTGACATTTCACACCACAACGCCCGCGCTTGAGCAAAGGACGTGCTTATGAATCAAAGAATTGACAGCACAGCGGCCAGCGCGTTATGCGTTGGCCTGAATGCCACCATCCTTGGGATTGGCCTGTCGCGATTTGCCTATACGCCCCTGATCCCGGCCCTGTCTGAGCAAGGCTGGTTCTTACCAGCGCTGGCCAGCTATCTTGGCGCTGCTAATTTGATCGGCTACCTGATCGGCGCCTTAACCGCCCATCAATTATCAGAATGGCTGGGTGCCAAGCGCACGATTCTCACCGCGATGGGGCTGGTCACAGCCAGCTTTGTGCTTTGTGCCAGCCCGGCAGCGTTTGGCTGGTTTGCCTTCTGGCGCTTTATCGCCGGCATGGCCGGGGCGATCCTGATGGTGGTCGGCCCTTCGCTGGCACTGCAATATACTAATGCCCGCAATCGACCGGTTGTTGCAACCATGATTTTCATGGGCATCGGTCTGGGGATATTGCTCTCTGCCAGCCTGATGCCCTATCTGTTATCCCTTGGCCTGTCGACCACCTGGCTGGCGCTTGGCGGCCTGTCGCTATGCGCTGCCGCCCTCGGCGGGCTGGGCCTGAAACGACTCCCGGCACGCGCCATGCCACACACCACGGATACGGCTCAATCACGTTCTCCGCTGCCCTCAGCAGTCTGGTTGATTGTGATAGCCTATGGTTTTGATGCCGCGGGCTTTATTCCACACACCATTTTCTGGGTCGACTATCTGACCCGCGAGCTGGCCATTGGCCGCGACGCAGCATTGCTGCAATGGGCGACTCTGGGGGCTGGCGCGATGCTGGGTCCGGTGATTGCGAGCCGCTTGGTCAAATTCGGCGGCTGGCAACGGGCGCTGTTGAGTGCCTATCTGCTCAAGACGCTGGCGATTGTCATCCCAGTCGCTAGTCATTCCCAACTGTGGCTCTCCCTGTCATCTTTTCTGGTCGGCGCGATGATCCCGGGGATCGTCTCGCTCACTTCCGGGTATCTGGCCGAGATTGTCGGGGTTCAGCAGCACAAACAGGTATGGGGACTGGCGACCGCCGGGTTTGCCGTCGTTCAGGCCCTATCCGGGATGGCGATGTCGGCCTTTTATGATCAATCCGGCAGCTACGCACCCCAGTTTCCGCTCGCGGCCGGGTTAATGGCCCTCGGTATGCTGGCGATCGGGTTCAGCCGCCACGTTTCTGCCGTACCCCATGACGCAGCAAAGCCTGACCTTGCGAATCAGAACCCTGCGATTGAGACCCCTAAAACGCAAAACCTTGTGCATCCCGGCAACGCCCAGCTGCAACCTACTCAACCATCCACCAGACCAACCACTCCACAGACGATGGAAGACCAATGAAACTTTATCTGAATGCTACTTCACCCTACGCCCGAGCGGTTCGTATCACAGCCATTGAGAAACAACTCGACCAACCCCTTGAACTGGTTTGGGTCGACCCCTGGCAATCCCCCGAGGCGCTGCTCGCCGTCAACCCGGCGGCCAAAATCCCGGTGCTGGTGACCGATACCGGTGCGCCCATCACCGAAACGCTCAATATTCTGTTCTATCTGGATCAACAGGCGCCGGGCGGACTGCAGCTTTTATCTCAGTTGCAACCTCATCCACCATCCCTGACCTTACTCGGGTTTGGTCAAGCACTCATGGATGCCGCCTTTCAAACGGTGATTGCCCGCAAACATGATGGCAACCGCGCTGATCAGCATGAACTCGCCCAGCGACGCATACAGGCCATCCACCGCCTGTTAGCGGCGATTGACCTTCATCTAAGCGAGCACCCGCATCAAACGCAACCCGACATTAGTATCTGTGATGTGGTGATTGGTGTCGCGCTGGCCTACCTCGACTTCCGCCTGAGTGAAATCCCCTGGCGCTCGGATTTCCCGGCCTTGGCGGATTGGATGACACAAATCGAAGCTCGGAAAAGTTTTGAAGCCACGCGGTTTGAATAAGTCAAAGCCATGGACTTTGAAAAATAAAAAGCCCTGAACGATTTTCATCGTTCAGGGCTTTGTTGTAGGTCAGGATATTACTTATGGTTTCGCTGTTTCTACGTATTGATATGCAACAATCAGTTTTGCCCCCTGAACAGGGATTGCACTGCCGGTAAACACAATCGATTGAGACAGTGGATAATATTGCCAACCATTCGCTGAGTCACGCTGGGCCTTTTGGCCATCAACCGTGACAGAGATGGAGGATGACAATATCTTATGGCTGTCTGCCAGCGTCAGCTGATAACCCGCACTGGTCGCGCCGGCATTCTTCGCCACCGTTTCCATAAAGGTGTCATACTCAGACACTTCATTGATATTCAGTACACTGCCAAAGGTTGCGACCGCCAGATCATCATACTGGCTGTATCTCGCAACGCTGGGGTCAACAACACTGTATACCCGATAACCACGATCCACGAACAGGTTTTTCTGAACATCAAACGTCCCACGATACTGGCTTCTTTCATCACCCATGATAATCACAGAAAGCGAAGCACCTTGGCGTGGGTAGCCCGCAGTAGTCACTGTACCATCTTCGTCGTCACCAAGTACCGAGCTTAACAACGCTTTTTCAGACCAGTAGATGCCACGCTCAGTTGCACTCCCATTTGTGCCGGGTTTTAAATCTTGTTCAATCTGCAGTACGTCATTGGTAAAACCGTTCCCTCTGAGCGTATCCGAGTCAGTCGTGATCGTCCCGACCATATAATCAATTCCGGCATTGGCCACCGTATTTTTAAAGCTCAAGGCCAACTGACTGATTTCATCCTGCTCATCACCCATACTGCCCGAGTTATCAATCACAAACAGGAAGTCCGCCCGGCTCGCGGTTTGGTCAACGGCTTCAAATGAATCCATTTGAACTTCAAGCGTTGAATCCACAGTCGCTGTAATATTTTCCGAAGTAGTCGATGTAATCAGATCAGAATACAGTGCATACTTATCTTTCGCGATCAGCGTTGAAGTCACCACCAAGCTGTCACTTGGCTCATCATAGCTAAAGACAACATCTAGCTGGAAGTCATTGACCGCCACTTCTGTAGACGCAGGAATTAAGTCATCGACTGTCCCCCCGACTTTATTCACCGCCATTAGCTTCAACAGCACGCTCAACAGCTCAGTGCCTTTCTTCTCTTCCCCTGAAGGCAAAGCAATATTATAACTGGCAGAAACATCCCCGTTAGCAAGTACCGTCTTGGCAAATTGAGACACACTGTTTCGTGGCAACTCACTCGATACTGCGCTCATCAAGCTACTGAGAATCGCATCTGCACTTTTCCCAGCATTCAACGACGGACGCTCAGCAACAAAACCAACGAGATCAATGTGCTCAGGCGTCGGGGCCAAAGATTTTGCAAAGGTCATCGCTTGCGGCTGCACAGCCGGCTCGCCGTAAATCACCGCCCCGTTGATATCACCGGTTGCTTGTTGGGTGCTGAACCCTTGTGGCAGGAAAACTTGTTGGGTTGATAGCACCACAGTCTGTGTTTGTGTGGTTGCCTGGCCAACTGTGATCAAAATTGATTTGGTTTGAATAATTGTATCGCCGGCATCATTGGTTTGCTCAACGTGCAGCGTATATTTTTCCTGTCCTGACGCCTCGCAAGCAACAATTTCAATCACCTCTGGCTGAGCCGGATCTTTCGGCGCCAGTTCATTACCGGATGCATCGGTCCAAATCACTTTATCTGTGTTCAACAGATTCGAAATCGTTGCACTCAGCGTGACCGTCTGGCCCGGATAAGCCGTTGACGCCGATGCTGTGAGGGCATTGATGATTGGTGCCGGGGTGTCTACCGTGCCTGTACTACACAGGTACTGCGTTTTTTGAACTTCATCCGCATCCAAGACGCTGTTCCGATTGGTGTCTAACCCAACCAGCACTTTTTGCCCACCAATGGCACAGGTGTTATCTTCTTTGGCAACCGCAACCACCGCCACTAAAGCATCATACGCTGTATTGCCATCTTCCCCGTTATTGCCATCTTGACTGTGACAAACATACTGCGTCGAGGAAACCTCCGCTTCATCCAGTTCATCATTTTGGTTTTCATCAAGACCAGACAGCACTTTAATCCCACCGGCTGGACATTGCGTATCACCTTCAGCAATTTTTTCAACGGAAACCACCGGCAGAATTTGCGTGCTGATAGCCCCTTCTTTGTTTTCAATCGATTTCTTAGATGAAGAATCATCATCATTACAGCCGACAATCAGCGCAACGCTCGCCGCAACCACAGAGAGCTTAAAAACAGAACCTAGCTTCACTCTTTATCCCTTTAAATAGTCAATTAGTTTCATAAAGTGCAAGATACTAAATCAGACGCATAAAAACCATCAACCAATTCAAACCAATATATTGATATGATTCATATTTTTTATTTCTTCTCCCCTCTATTCATTCAATTAACCACTCATTTCAAATCGAGACCGATGCTTCCCGGCCATTTGCGCATTACAATCCCCCTCTCCTGAAAGCAAAAACGGCGACCCGAAGGTCGCCGTTTTGGTTTCAATGTATGAGATACTGTCGCGCGTTATGCCAGCTCGGCTGAGAAGTGTTTTCCGAGCAAGGCATGATAGAAATCGTTGTCCGACAGCACGCCTTCGAGACGTTTCTGGGTGCCCAGCAGGATCGGCTGGCCGGTACGGTAGCGGATTTCCAATGCGTCACGCATCGAGATGTCCGGCGTGGTCATCACCACCTGGTTCGCTTCCAGCGCATCCAGGTTATCCCCTTCCTGCCACTGCTGTAGGCTCAGGGTTTCATCCTGACGGGTCACCGCCAGCACTTCGCCTTCTGCTGAAGTGCTGACGCAGGTCTTATCATTCCGGTTCAGTACCAACATATCATCCAGCTTCTCCAGTGCCCCGGCGTCGGTCATCAACGAGCGGCCGCGCAGTACGTTCAGCGGGTTGGTATGAGCGACAAAATCCTGGACGTACCGGGTGTTTGGCTTGAGCACAATCTCTTCCGGCTTGCCGTGCTGGATCAGTTTGCCTGATTCCATGATGGCAATGTTGTTGCCGATTTTCAGCGCTTCATCCAGATCATGGCTGACGAATACAATGGTCTTGTTCAGCTTGCGTTGCAGTACCAGCAGCTCATCCTGCAGCTGGCTACGGATCAATGGGTCAAGTGCCGAGAACGGCTCATCCATCAGCAGGATGTCACTGTCCATGGTAAAAGCGCGGGCCAGACCGACACGCTGCTGCATCCCGCCGGACAGTTCGTGCGGATACTTGTCCTGCCACTCGGCCAGGCCAACCATCTCCAACTTCTCCATCGCGCGGCGGCGGCGCTCGGCTTTGCCGATCCCCTGCATTTCCAGGCCGAAGGCGGCGTTATCCAGCACGGTCAGCCAGGGCATCAGGGCGAACTTCTGGAACACCATAGAAATGCGCTCCGTGCGCAGGTGACGCAACTGATCAGCATCACAGGTCGCCAGATCAATGATCCGATCCCCGTCTTTCACTTCCAGCGCACCGCGGCTGACCTGGTTCAGGCCGTTGATGGTACGCAGCAGGCTCGACTTCCCGGAGCCGGACAGCCCCATCAGCACGCAAATCTCGCCTTCCTGGATATCCATGCTGACATTATCCACCCCGACAACATCGCCGGTAGCCTCAATGATTTCCTGACGGCTTTTGCCTTCGTCGAGCAACGCCAGTGACTTGGCACTCTGCTGGCCAAAAATAACGTCGAGGTTTTTAATTCGAATGGCAGTCATGGTTATCCCTCTTTACTCTGGCTCGGGGTTTTACACAGGCGGTCCAAAATAATCGCGACCAGAACAATCGCCAGGCCCGCTTCGAAGCCCTGCGAAATGTTGACGGTGTTCAGGGCTCGGATCACCGGTTTACCCAATCCGTCGGCACCCACCAGGGCCGAAATCACCACCATCGACAGCGACAGCATGATGCACTGGGTGATCCCTGCCATAATGTTTGGCATTGCCGCCGGCAGCTCCACTTTGAACAGCAGCTTCCACCGGTTGGCCCCGAAGGCCTTACCCGCTTCGACCAGCTCTTCCGGAACACGGCTGATCCCGAGATAGGTCAGGCGGATCGGTGCGGCAATGGCAAAGATAATGGTAGAGATAAGTCCCGGGACCACGCCAAGGCCGAACAGCACCAGGGTTGGGATCAGGTAAACAAAGGTCGGGATCGTCTGCATCAGATCCAGGATCGGTCGCATAATGGTGTAAAGCCACGGCTTGTGCGCCGCTGCAATGCCGACCGGAACCCCGACCAGCACCGAGATCATGGTGGCGGTCAGCACCAGTACAAAGGTCTCCAGCATTTCAGGCCAGTAACCCAGGTTCATAATCAGCAGCAAGGATGCCACCACAAAACCGACCAGCGGCAGGCTGCGGTGCAGGAACCAAGCCAGTGCAGCAGTCATGGCAATCGGCACAGCTGGCGGAAACCATTTGAAAAGGTCCACCAACAGCATGATGATGGTTTCCAGGCTGTATGAGAGCGAGTCAAAAAATCCGGCGGCATTGTAGGTCAGCCAATCGACAAAAGTCGCCATCCAGCTACCAAGCGGGATCTTATGCTCTGTGATAAAGTCCACGGGAACTCCTTATTCGGGGTCTGTTTTTACTTTCTAGTCTTCGTTGTTTTCATCGCCCTGCCCTTGCGGCCATACAGATTCTTACGGCCGCAAGGGCAGGGCTGATTTCTGTGCTTAGCTTTTCAGATAGCGCGTTACCGCTGCAGTGGCATCACCGCCATCACGGGCTTTCACCTTGTCCAGCCATTTTTCCAGCGCTTGCGGGTTGGCTTTCAGCCAGGCTTTCGCCGCCTTGTTCGGCTTGACGTTGTCATTGAGGATGTCACCCATCAGCTGGTTTTCCATCTCCAGGGTGAATTCAAGATTTTTCAGCAACTGGCCAACATTCGGACAGGTCTCCAGGTAGTCCTGACGGACGTTGGTATAAACGTTGGCACCGCCGTAGTTCGGACCGAAGTAGTCGTCGCCGCCATCGAGATAAACCAGCTCAAAGTTGCTGTTCATCGGGTGCGGCGCCCAGCCCAGGAAGGCGATCCACTGCTCACGATTCACCGCACGCTTGACCTGCGACACCATGCCCGCTTCGCTCGATTCCACCAGGCGGAAATCTTCCAGGCCGAACGCGTTGTCATCGATCATTTTCTGGATCAGGCGGTTGCCGTCGTTGCCCGGTTCAATGCCGTAGATGCGGCCACGGAACTTGTCTTCATACTTCGCCAGATCAGCAAAGCTGTGCACCCCGGCGTCATAGACGTATTTCGGCACCGCAAGGGTATATTTCGCCCCTTCCAGGTTGGCACGAACCGTTTCAACCGTACCGTTAGCGCGATATTTGGCAATATCGGCTTCCATGGTCGGCATCCAGTTACCGAGGAAAACGTCGATATCTTTGTTCGCCATAGAGGAGTAAGTCACCGGTACAGACAGCAACTGGGTCGAGGTCTTGTATCCCAGGCCTTTCAGGACTTCGCTAGTCACTGCAGTGGTGGCGGTAATATCGGTCCAGCCGACATCGGAAAATCGTACAGTCTCGCACTGGGCAGCAATCGCGCCAGAAGCGGAAAGGCTCAGAGCCAGAGCCGAACTACCCATAACCAGTGTTTTCAGGGTTGTATTTGTCTTCATGACTTTTCCTTTTCTCCGTTTTATCTTTTTAGGTTTTTCAGGCCGCAAAAGGCCCCAGGCGCCTCCCTGCCCGCTGTCATGGCGTCGCAGAAGATAAGCCTGTGTGATTCAATTCGGCGAATACTCGCCGTCCGTCTTACTTTCGCCGGGCTCCTGAAGCGTCTACTCAGCTAGGGCCCGGCGGACAACTCGGTCAGCTTACGACAGCTGCTGGTTGTTGACTGTTCTCCAGCGGGCGCTTCGCCTGGCCGGAGCGCTGCTGGCTTTCCCAGTTCGGCGCGATCCAGGTCGGTGCATCAGAAGGAGCCAGTGGTGTGTTCCCCAAAATGGCATCGGCCACTTTTTCCGCCACCATGATGGTCGGCGCATTGAGGTTGCCGTTCGGGATGGTCGGGAAAACGGAGGAGTCAACCACGCGCAAGCCGTCAATGCCACGAACCTGGCAAGCTGAGTTCAGCACCGCCATCGGGTCGGTGTCCGCGCCCATTTTGCAGGTACAGGAAGGGTGGTAGGCGCTTTCGACATTCTGGCGCACCCAGGCGTCGATTTCAGCATCCGTATTCACCGCCTCACCCGGCTGGATCTCGGTGCCGCGATATGGATCCATCGCCGGCTGGGCGAGAATTTCACGGGTCAGGCGAATACAGTCGCGCCAATCCTGGCGATCCTGCTCGGTACTGATGTAGTTAAATTCAATGTTCGGCTTCTGGTACGGATCCGCAGAGCCAATCCAGACCCGGCCACGACTTTCCGGTTTATTCGGACCGACGTGGACCTGGAAACCGTGGCCATCAAAGGCCGCCTGACCGTCATAGCGCATGGCTGCCGGCAGGAAGTGGTACTGGATATTCGGCCATTTCAGTCCGGCGCGAGAGCGAATGAAGGCACAGGATTCAAAATGGTTGGTGGCGCCCAGGCCGTCTTTGCGCAGGATCCAGCGGGTGCCGATCAAGCCTTTGCTGATCAGCCCCAGCTTGCTGTTGAGGGTGATCGGCTGCTCGCACTCATACTGGAAATAGACTTCCAGGTGATCCTGCAGGTTTTCGCCGACGCCTGGCAGCTCGTGGGCCACGTCAACACCGGCCTGCTCCAGCACAGCTTTCGGGCCAATGCCGGACAGTTGCAGCAGTTGCGGTGAGCCGACTGAACCGGCCGAAAGCAGCACTTCGGTATTGGCGTAAATCGATTCGATCTTGCCGCCCTTTTCAATCTCCACCCCGATCGCCTGCTTGTTTTTCAACAGCACTTTTCGGGTCACCACACCGGTTTTCAGCGTCAGATTACGACGCTTCATCGCCCGGCGCAGATAGGCGTTTGAAGTCGATGCCCGCACGCCGTGATTAACCGTCATATGCATCGGGCCAAAGCCTTCTTGCTGATAACCGTTGTAATCATCGGTTTTCGGGTAACCCGCTTCCTGACCGGCATCAATGAATGCCTCGTACAGCGGGTTGAGTTTCATGTCGTTGCCGTTACAGGTGGCCACCGGGCCATCGCCACCACGGTAATCATCTTCGCCGCCAATCCAGGACTCGGCGCGACGGAAATACGGCAGACAGTCCTGATAGCGCCAGCCCTCGGCGCCGTGTTCAGCCCATTCATCAAAGTCGCAGGCATGTCCGCGGACATAAACCATCCCGTTGATGGATGAGCTGCCACCCAGGACCTTGCCGCGCGGACAATGCAGCTGGCGATCATCAAGTCCGGCTTCCGGCTGGGTTTCAAACTGCCAGGCATATCGGTCACTGTTCATCGGATACGACAGCGCGGTCGGCATCTGGATAAAAATGCTGCGATCCGTACCGCCCGCTTCTAACAGCAGCACCTTGTGCTCGCCCGAAGCGGTCAGTCGGTCCGCTAGCACACACCCGGCTGAGCCGGCACCGACAATAATGTAATCATATGTTGTAGTCATTTGAGCTCTCCTGTCATGCTGTCTTCTGGCTGTGAAAAGCCCCGGTTAGCACCGGGGCCAGCGCGTTAGTCATACGGACATTCAAGATCGCCCAGTTCAATCAGAACGCTCTTGTTCTGGGTATAGTGGTTCAGGGTTTCGATCCCGTTCTCACGACCAATCCCCGATTGCTTGTAGCCACCGACCGGCATCTCCGCAGGTGAGCCACCCCAGGTATTGACCCAACAAATCCCGGCTTCGATTTGAGCAATCACCCGGTGGGCACGTGACAGGTTCTGGGTAAAGACCCCTGCAGCCAGGCCGTACTGGGTATCGTTGGCACGGCGAATGACTTCTGCTTCATCGCTAAAGCGCAGCACCGACATCACCGGACCAAAAATTTCTTCTTTCACCTGCGGCATGTCATCGGTGCAGTCGGCAAAAATGGTCGGCTGGACAAAGTTACCGTTCTCCAGGCCATTGCCGGTTTCCCGCGCACCGCCGCAGATCAGTCGGGCCCCGGATGTCTTACCGGCTTCAATAAAGCCCAGCACTTTTTCCATGTGATCTCGGGAGATCAGCGCGCCAATCTGGGTGTGCATATCCGCCGGATCGCCAATCACCAACTTGGCCGTGCGCGCTGCCAGCTGTTCCAGGAACGCATCATAAATTGAGTCATGAACAAACACCCGGGTACCGTGTGTACACACTTCGCCCTGGGTGTAGAAGTTCGCCATCATGGCGGCAGAGACCGCGTTATCCAGGCTGGCATCATCGAATACCACCAGCGGCGATTTACCGCCCAGCTCCATGGTGATGTCTTTCAGTGTACCCGCCGCATCGGCCATCACTTTCTTACCGGTACCGCATTCGCCGGTAAAGGAGACTTTGGCAATGTCCGGGTGGCGCGACAACATCTGACCAACCCGGTAATCGCCCTGCACCACGTTAAACACGCCATCCGGCACCCCAGCTTCGGTGAAAATTTCTGCCAGTTTCAGAGCGGTCAGCGGGGTTTCTTCCGACGGCTTAAACACCATCGCGTTCCCGGCCGCCAGCGCCGGCGCGGATTTCCACATCGCGATCTGGATCGGATAGTTCCAGGCACCGATCCCGGCACACACACCCAGCGGCTCGCGACGGGTGTAGAAAAACTGGTTGTGACCCAGATCCTGCTGCTGACCGTGAATGGTCGCAGCCAGCCCGGCGTAATACTCAATCACATCGGCGCCGGTCGTAATATCAACCTCAATGGCTTCTTGCAGCGGCTTACCGGTATCTTTCACTTCCAGGGCAGCCAGCTCGTCGTTGCGTTCACGCAGGATCGCGACGGCGCGCATCAGGATCCGGCCCCGTTCGGCACCGCTCATGGCCGACCAGACTTTGAAGCCTTCGTGCGCCGAGGCAATCGCGCGCTCAACATCTTCGCTTGAAGCCTGACCGATTTCCGCCAGCGGCTCGCCAGTCGCCGGGTTGTAGGTCAAAAAGGTTTCGCCAGAGGTTGTCTCAACCGCCTGACCATTGAGGTAAAGAGATTTTACTTTCATCAAACTGCCTTCAGAATTCTTACGTTAGTCATTGCCGTGATGCGACCGCCCGGCCGCATGTCAATCGTGCTCACTGGCCTGATGCGTTCAGCGCCACCAGCTGCTTGTCGAGATAATCCAGGATGATCCGCTGCGCCTGCTGCGGGCAAATGCCGTCCGGATTCAATGCCCCGCGCAACCAGATCCCGTCGATCAGCGCCGCAATGCCCTGGGCAACAAACGCCGCGTCCTGCGCCGGAAGCACCCGCTTGAGCTCACGCCGCAAATGGGATAGCAGGCGTTTTTCATTCACTCGCTGCAACCGGTACAGCGCCGGGTCATGCATCGACTGAGCCCAAAACGCCAGCCAGGTTTTTACCACCTTATTTTCAACCTGATAGCTGTCGAAGTTGGCCGCCACAATCGCCTTGATCCGTGCCGTCACATCCTGGGGGTCAACCGCGCTCAAATAAGCAATCGAGGTCGCGGACAACTGACGCAGGACCGAGCGCATGGTCTCTTCCAGCAAGCCATGCTTCCCACCGAAATAATGATTGATGATCCCGGGGGAAACCCCGGCCTTCCTGCTGATCAGAGCCACACTGGCCCCGGACAAACCGACCTCATCAATGACCGCCATGGTCGCTTCGACCAACTGCGGACGACGTATCTCTGGCATCCCTACCTTCGGCATAAATGTTACTCAAATGTTTTTTGATTGAACGTTTAATTAAAAATAAATCTACACGATCTTCGTGTTAGATCAAGGAAATTGTTTCGTGCAGTAATCTTTTACAACATTAAAGGTTACACCTGAGTGCACTTAAGATATTGAAATAAATAGAATTATATATAATTTAGTTTATTTTAAGAATTTTAAATTGTTTTGAGTAAAAACGACCTGGTTGTAATGCGTTTCTCGACAAGGGTTCTACGGTGCAGTGAAAACAGGAATCCACTTTCCCCTCAAAATACAGCGGAAAAATCTTGCTTTGATCACCCGAAAGTCAGGTCATTTTTCGACATTCATCACTGAAATCTGAAGTTCCGGATCTTAAAAGGAAGGTTTTAATTAGACCTCTAACATTTGGTGTTTTAAACACCAACCCTGAAGCGACCCGGCTGAGCAATCAACCGGGTTGATCACCAGTACCAGTCCTAAGTTTTAGACAAATTGAGCGCCAGGCCTCATTTAAAATTTTACTTTTTGTTAACCCTGGATTACATAAAAAGGAGGGGTGTATTTTCGCGTGTTCACCTTGGGCGCAGTCGCCAATCTGAAATCTGCATCGCATATGCCTCAGGAGTACCGATTCATGACCTCAAGTACGTTATCGAAGCCCATGTATATCGGCTTTTACCTCACCCGAAACTTCACCATGATTGCCATGGCTTCGGCGATCGAAGTTTTGCGCATGGCCAACCAGTTGTCCGGGCAAACCCTGTACCAATGGTCGACCCTCAGCGAGTCCGGAGACCCCGTCACGGCCAGCGACGGACTGGAACTGAACGTCGGAGACAGAATCCCCTCCCAACTGCCGCTCGATACAGTGATTGTCTGTGGTGGGGTCGATATTGAACATAGTTGTTCTCCCAATTTGATGAACTGGCTCAACCGGCTGGATCGCCAGGGGAAAACCCTGGGCGGAATTTGTACCGGCAGTTATGTACTGGCCAGGGCCGGACTCATGAACAACCAGCTTTGCGCCATCCACTGGGAATATTTAGCCGGCTTTCAGGAATTGTTCCCGTTTGTCAAAACCACCGACAAACTGTTTACCCTGAGTTCGAAACGCATGACCAGTTCCGGCGGTACAGCACCAATGGATATGATGCTGACCCTAATCGCCCAACAGCACGGCCATAAACTCAGTGCGGCGATTTCAGAGATGTTTATGTGCGAACGGATCCGCAACGGACAGGAGACCCAAAAAATTCCGCTCCGCAACCTGGTCGGCACCGCCCAGCCCAAATTGCTGGATATTGTCTCGCTGATGGAAGCCAACCTCGAAGAGCCCCTCAGTATGAACGAGCTGGCCGGTTTTGTGGCTTTATCCCGCCGCCAGCTGGAACGCTTGTTCCAGAAACACCTGCAATGTTCGCCCTCCCGCTATTACCTGCAACTGCGGCTCAGCCGGGCACGGCAACTGCTGAAGCAAACCAAGATGTCAATCGTCGAAATCGCAGTCTCCTGCGGGTTCGTCTCCACGCCCCATTTCAGCAAATGCTATCGCGACTGTTTCGGGCTGGCACCGCGCCACGAGCGGATCGGCGTTCCGATTGCCCAACCCGGACCAGTGCTAGCGCCCCTGCCGGTCATTATTGACAATCTTGAATCCCTCTATAACAGCGGGATCTGAGCCTTGCGTCTATTTCACCAGCCCTTTTTGTCGCAGTAAGGCCAGAATTGTTGCGGCAGCCTGCTCTGGCTCAACACCTTCAAGCACCTGCCCTTCCTGCTGAGCGGTGACCGCAATCGCTGCTTTCATCCGCTCCGCAGCCGTTTTACCGCGGTGAACCTTGAGCGGTTTCGGCCGCTTTCTGGCCTGGCGCTGCGGCCATCGGGCGGCCTCTCTTTCAGAGCCTTGTTTGAGCCCCCCCTCTATTGCTGTCGGTTCTCCGTCGAGAGCCAGCGAATGGATCTCCCCATCCCGCGCCCGAATAAAAGCGCTTTGCCGCGCCGCAGGCGCAGCACTGCTCACAGTCAGCACCGCCGGGGTAGCAACAGCCAGTTGACGACGCTGTCCGCGCGGCAGGGCCTGGGTCAACTTCAGTTCGTCAGTTTCTTCATCGGCTTGCGCTTCCAACGCCACAATATGTGGGAGCAAAGGGTAGCCCAGCTGCTCTGCCAGTAAATAAGGCACCAACCCCGACGCTTCCCCCCATTCCGCCCGTTCACCGCACAGCACCAGATCCGGCGCGTGCTGGCGAATATACGAAACCAGCAATGAGAGGACATCTGACGCAGGCTCGACCGAACTCAGCACCGTCAGCTGCACCGGCCCCATGCCCAGATACTCGCGCAGTGCCGGCTCTGCCGGATCGCCCACATGCACCACACCCACCTGAGAACCGGGGGTCCCCAGCGCCAGCTCAAGCGCCTGAGCATCCAGACTCGCCCGGCATGTTCTCCCACTCACCGGATGGCACCCGACGGAGACCAGCACCAACACCCGCAACGTTTCAGACCGCATCATCCCACACCTCCCCATCTGGTGGCTGCTCAGCAGGATCCGATCCACCACGAGCATCGCCACAGGCCTCAATCAGCGCCTGCAACACAGCGCTGCTATCCGCGATCACGCTGAGATCGGCGCGCCCGACCATGGCACAGCCGGGGTCGACATTAATCGCAATCACGCTCTCGCACTGGCTGATCCCCTGCAAGTGCTGAATCGCCCCGGAGATCCCGACCGCCAGATAGACCCGTGCCGACACCAGCGTCCCGGAAGCACCGACCTGGGTCGCCCTGGCCATATATCCATCATCGACCGCCACCCGACTGGCCCCTTCCGTCGCCCCCAGCGCGACTGCCACCCGGTGAAACAGCGGCCAGTCTGTCACCCCGTTGCCGCCGGCCAGGATAAACTCCGCTTCCGCCAGTGGAACCGACCCCGGCGCGACCGCCTGGCGACCGAGATCGGTAATTTTCGCTTCCTGCGGCGCAACATCTGGCACCGGCAAAACCTTCGCCTGATACCGGCAGTCCTCTTCCAGCGGCTCAGCTAACGGCGTGGCTACCAGCCAGATCCGGGTCAGTTCGCGCAGATACTCCTGACCGGAGTGGCCCGAACGACACCACAAGCCATTCACGTTTTTTTCCGGGTCAAGCGCCATCTCAACCACGCTGGTCGCTGCTCGCTCTCCCAACCGGGCTGCCAGACGCCGCCCCAGCTCCGCGCTGCGCCAGCCTGATTCTCCGAACAACCAGAATCGGGGGGTGAGTACTTGCTCTGCAGCCGCCAGACCAGCCAGGCGGTACTCCGGCTGATACCCCGAAGGCGCCGGCAGCGCCAACACCCGATCAGCACCAGCCCGGGAAAACGCCTCATGCATTTGGGCTTTATCGCCCACATCGCGGTCCCATACCACCGCAACCACAGCGCCAGCTGTACCCGGATCCTGAGCCGCCAGCTGCTGCGCCACCCCCAGCAAAGCGCGGTCGGCTTCCGACAGCTGCCCCCCTTCAAACTCCGGCACCACGACAATATAAAAATCCGGGTCCGTTACCTGATGCACCGGCAGCAGTTTTGCCTTCCGGGGCGCAGTAAAAGCGCCAGTCAGCACCGACGATGCATTCATCCCCCCTTGCAAAGCTTGGGAAGTCATCTCTGATACGTTCTTGAGCGAACGATCAATGCGACGGATCCCAGACGGCCCGATCTCACCCCGCTGATGCGGATCAATTCGGCGAATCTTGCCTTCTGCTTCAATCCGACCTCCAGAGAGTTGCCGACTGCTCATTTGCTCAGACAGCGCCGGATATTGCGGATGCAGACGGTTACGCAGGATCCGGGCCTGCCGCGGATCACAGCGCTTGATGGGATCAGTCATATCATTCATGCCAACTCCGCCTTTCCGGTGAACGGCGTATCAGGCTCAGGAAGTGCCTCAATCACCTCCAGCAACAGCTCTGCCACATCGCGCACCTGCGGCCGGGGCTCGACCACGCCTTCGAGCATCAGGCAACACTGCGGACAGGCCACCACCACAAGCTGCGCGCCCGTTTCCCGGACATCCGCCATCCGCATATCCGGGATCCGCTGTTTGCCGGGAATATCAGTCACCGGCGCGCCCCCGCCCCCACCACAGCAACGAGCGCGATAGCCGGAGCGGTCCATTTCTTTGATCTCTGCGCCCAAGGCCTGCAAGACCTGCCGCGGGGCGTCATACTCGCCGTTATAGCGGCCCAGATAGCAGGGGTCATGATAGGTCAATGCCGTCCCGGCCAGCGGGGAGTCCGCCAGTCGGCCGTCTGCCGCCAGCACAGTCAGCAACTCGGCCAGCAATTGGGTATGGTGGCAGACGCGATAATGGCCACCAAAGTCCGGGTACTCATTTTTGAGCGCATGAAATGCATGGGGATCAGTCGTCACGATGCGCGCAAACTGATACTGATTGAGGGTGCGGACATTGGCCGTTGCCAGGCGCTGAAATGTCGCTTCATCACCGAGCCGCCGCGCCAGATCGCCGCAATCGAGCTCATCATTGCCGAGCACGGCAAACGCCACCCCGGCACGGCGCAGCAGAGCCACCAGCGCCCGCAAGGTGCGTTGATTACGCCGTTCGAATGCGCCGTCGCCGACCCACAGCAAAACATCGGTTTGCTTCACTTCCGGCAACAGCGGCAGATTCAGATCCACCGCCCAGTTGTGGCGATGCGTTGGCGGATTGCCGTTCGGATTATCGGTGGCGATCAGGTTACACAACACCTCCGGACCTTTGCCAGCAGTAGCACCGGCAACCAGCGTCAGATGGCGGCGCAGATCGACCACGGCATCGACATGTTCAATCATCATCGGACAGGCTTCGACGCAGGCCCGACAAGTGGTGCAAGACCACACGGTTTCCGGATCAAGTAACGAGGCAAACAGCGGCTGATCCGGTGCGCCGCACGCAGCCTGCTCCGACTGGCCCGGATGCGGACTACCGGCATAATCGGCGGTTGAACCGCCCGCCATCCCGACCACCAGATCCTGAACCAGTTTCTTCGGATTCAACGGCTGCCCGGCAGCAAAGGCCGGGCAGGCTTGCTCGCAACGGCCGCACTGGACACAAGCATCAAAGCCCAGTAGCTGGTTCCAGTGAAAGTCCGTCACTTTTTCCACTCCGAGCCGGTCCGCGCTCAAATCCAGCGGTTTCAGTCCGGTTGAGCGGCCACCACCAAAGCGCTGTGGGCGGGGGTGAAATGCCAGGTGCAGCGCCCCGGCAAAGGCATGTTTCATCGGTCCGCCCCAGGTCATGCCAAACAGCAAATCGGCCAGCGCCACACACAAGACAGCGACCAACAGCACCACACCCAGCCACGGCAGCTGTTCGACGCCGACCAGTGCCAGAATGCTGAGCGCCACAAAGGTGACGGCAAAAACCATCAGGCTTTTCGGCAGCCGCATCCAGGGCCCGGCTGAGAGATGTGCCGGTAAGGGTGTCCGACGCCGCCGGGCGACTCTTCGCGCGCCAATCAACATCACGCCGCAGGCCATCAGCAACAGGACATGAAAAAAGCTGGACGCCAGTCCGAGCAGATAGATCCCGATCAGCAACACCATCGCAGCAACAAAGCCGCCCGCGGTGGCGACATGGGTGGTCGCCATCGCCGGATCCCGCGCCACCACGTGATGCAAATCCACCAGATAGCGTCGCGGCACGCTGACCAGTCCGGTCCAGAAAGGCACCGGGTTCGGCCGCCCCTGGCGCCAGAGGCGGATCCGGCGCACCGCGCCAACCCCCATCACCAGCAGACTCAGCCACAACAATGCAGTTATCCAGGTTGCCACCATCGCTCCTCCCGGCAGATCCAAGCCGATTCTTCCAACTCCCGATTCTTCCACCCCTAGTCAGAAGTCCTTACACAGCCGCAAGGCATCATAGATCGCCGCGTGAATGTTACGCTGTGACACACAATCGCCGATCCGGTACAGCAGATAGCCTTCGCCATGGCGGCTCAGATCCGGCTGCGGCTCGGCAGCATACAACGCCTCTAAATCCATCTGGCCGTGATTCAGCGAGGCCGCTTTAAGCTGGTAATAAAGCTGCTCACTGGGGTGGATCCCATTTTCAATCACCACCTGATCCACCACCCGCTCTTCCTGCTGCTGGGTATATTCATTCTCCAGCCGGGCAATCACGCGGTCTCCTTCACGGTAGACCTGATCCAAGCGCAGATCAGGCGTCATGATCACCTCCCGCTCATAAAGGCTGCGGTAATAGGTGGGAAAGGTGGTGCCGCCAATCGCCACACCGGGCTTGATATCATCAGTGACCAGCTCGACCAGCGCGCCTTTCGAGGCCAGATAATCCGCCACCGACATCCCGCTGAACTCACAAATGGTGTCGTACACCAGCACATTTTTCCCCGGTGCCACCCGGCCGCTCAGCACGTCCCAGCTGCTAACCACCAGGCCATCCCGGGCGCCCCAACCCGGATACTGATCGACAAACGGCTCACCGCCGACGGCCAGGATCACCACATCCGGCTGTTCAGCCAGGATTTGTTCGGCATCCGCTTCGGTGTCCAGTTTCAGCGTCACTGCAAGCCGGCTGAGTTCAAGCGCAAACCAACGGGTGATCCCGGCGATTTGCTCCCGCTGCGGCGCTTTGGCTGCCAGAGTGATCTGCCCGCCCAACTCGCCTGCTTTTTCGAACAAAACCACCTCGTGACCGCGCTCAGCACAGACCCGCGCCGCTTCCATCCCGGCCGGGCCACCGCCGACCACCACCACCCGGCGGATTGGCCCACGGGTTTTGCTGATCATATGCGGCATGGTCGCTTCGCGGGAAGTTGCGGCATTTTGCAAGCACAACACATCCAGCCCCTGATATTGCCGGTCAATACAGTAGTTGGCGCCAACACACTGACGGATCTGATCCACTTGGCCAAGCCGGACCTTGGCGATCAGGTACGGATCGGCAATATGGGCCCGGGTCATGCCGACAAAATCGACATACCCGGCTTCAAGCACCCGCTCGGCCTGGATTGGATCTTTGATGCTCTGAGCATGGATCACCGGCACATTCACGACTTGCTTGATCCCGGCCGCCAGATGCAGAAACGGCTCCGGCGGATAGGTCATATTGGGGATCACATTGGCCAGGGTATTGTGGGTGTCACAGCCCGAGCCCACCACGCCGAAATAATCCACCATCCCGGTCGCATCGTAGTAGCCAGCAATGGCCTTCATGTCTTCATGGGTCAGACCGTCGGGATGAAACTCATCGCCGCAAATCCGCATCCCGACTGCAAAATCAGGCCCGACTTCCGCCCGCACCGCTTCCAGCACCCGAAGCCCAAACCGCAGCCGGTTTTCGAAACTGCCGCCCCACTCATCGGTGCGATGATTCACCCGCGGGCTCCAGAACTGATCGATCAAGTGCTGATGCACTGCCGACAACTCCACCCCGTCAAACCCGGCAGCTTTGACCCGGCGCGCCGCCGCGGCAAAGTTGGCTATGATCCGCTCAATCTCTTCCGGCTCGATGGTTTTGCAGGTGGCCCGGTGTACCGGCTCGCGGATCCCGCTCGGGCTGAGCAAGTGGGGCCAGTCACCACCATCCCAGCGGGAGCGACGCCCCATGTGGGTAATTTGGATCATGATGTGAGCGCCGTGACGATGAACAGCATCCGCCAGCCGCTGCAAATGCGGGATCACCGCATCCGTAGTTAAGTTCACCGACTTCCACCAGCCCTGCGGGCTGTCAATCGAGACAGGGCTTGAGCCACCGCAAATGCACAGCCCGATGCCGCCTTTGGCTTTCTCCTCGTAATAGCGGATATAGCGCTCGGTCGGCATGCCATTGTCGGTGGCATAGACTTCGGCATGGGCGGTACTGACGATGCGGTTGCGGATCATCAGCTGGTTGATCGCCAGCGGCTGAAAGATTGCGTCAAATTGCGCCATAGTGACTCCTTACTCCCTGTCCCGATCCTGACCTCGGCCCTGAGCCTGTACCTGAATCTGCACCGGCTCCAAAGCCTGCTCGGGAATATAGTCCTGTACCCGAGCTTTCGGCATGACTTCAAACACCCCGTAATCACAGCCAATCTCCGCTTCGCTTTGCCGTTGAACCGCGACCGTTGCGATAGGCTGTCCGAGCTGTTGGGTGATCTGATCCATGGCACCGGCAAACCAGCCGGTAAACATGTAATCGACTTTGCGATCCACCTTGCCGTAGTGGCAGACAAACGCCGAATGGGCCAGCCGTATCCGGGCTCGTCCCTGAGCGACGTCGAGCTGCTCGACGGTGAACTGTCCCCAGCCGCGCTGCGACAACCGCAGCATGTAGTGCTCAAACACGGCCGCGCCGTGCAACCCGAGGGTCTGCGATGCCTGCTCACACCAGTGATACGCCGACTGATACCCGGCGTCATACAAAATGGCGGCATACTTTTCCATGCCCAGCGCCTTCTCCACCGCGTCATGGTTATTGATCAGAAAATGGCGCGGTACATACAGCATCGGCAGCCCGTTGGTTCGCCAGATCCCAGTCTCGTCCTCCACTTCAATCGGCACTTCCGGGCTGTGGGTGTTCGGTGATCGCATCGACATCAGTTTCTCCTTTCACGGCAACGCAAGCGGCAGCAGCAGTCAGGCCTTCAGGTTATTCATGCCAGACATCTTTCAGCACCCGCACCCAGTTCTCGCCCATGATTTTTTGCACCCGGCTTTCCGACCAGCCATGGGCCAGCAGCGCTCGGGTCAGGTTGGGAAACTCACCGAGGGTACGGATCCCTTTGGGGTTGATGATTTCGCCGAACCGGGTTAAACGCCGGGCATACCCTTTGTCATGGGTCAGCCACTCGAAGAACGCCTGATCCTGGCCCTGGGTAAAATCGGTGCCGATCCCGACGCAGTCTTCCCCGACCAGATTGACGATGTAGTCAATCGCCTCGACATAGTCCTCAATGGTGGAGTGGATCCCGTTTTTCAGAAACGGTGAAAACATAGTGACACCGATGAACCCGCCGTGATCGGCGATAAACTTCAGAGCTTCATCCGACTTATTGCGCGGGTGCTCCTTAAGCCCGAGCGGCAGGCAGTGGGAATAACAGACCGGTTTTTCAGACGCCAGGATCACCTCCTGCGAGGTTTTGTCGCCGACATGAGACAAATCGCACATGATGCCGACCCGGTTCATCTCCGCGACCACTTCATGGCCGAACCCGGACAGGCCGCCGTCGCGCTCATAACAGCCGGTACCGACCAGGTTCTGGGTGTTATAGGCCATTTGCGCGATCCCGACCCCGAGCTGTTTGAAGATCTCGATATAACCGAGCTGATCTTCAAACGCCTGGACATTCTGAAAGCCGAGTATCACCCCGGTTCTGCCTTCTTCCTTGGCCCGGTAGATATCCCGGGTGCTGCGAACCGGCCTAATCAAGTCATCATGTTCGTTGAAAAACTGGTTAAACTCGACGATATTATCAACCGTGGCCTGAAACCCTTCCCACACGGAGACGGTACAGTTGGCCGTAGTCACTCCGCCCCGGGCCATGTCCTCAAACAACGCCCGGTCCCATTTGGCAATGACCAGTCCGTCAATAATGATCGACTGCTGGTGCAGTTGCATCGCGTCAGACATCCTCATCTCCCCCATTCAATCTGCTTTCCCTACGTGTTCGCCCGATTGAAGCGCTCAGCGCTCCGGTCGCTGGCATCATGTGCTGTAACAATCCGTTAGCACAAGCCGATAATCTCACCCCGCTCATCCAGCCGGATATTCAGCGCCGCCGGGTGACGGGGCAGCCCCGGCATGGTCATAATGTCGCCGCACACCGCCACCACGAACCCGGCCCCGGCCATCAGGCGCAGCTCTCGTACCGGCAGGGTGTGATTGACCGGCGCACCCAGGATCGCCGGTTCTGAAGAAAAACTGTACGGCGTCTTGGCAATACAGACCGGCAGGTGGCCGAATCCGAGCTGATGGATCTCCTCCAGCTGACGGTATGCCGCCGAGCTGTACTGCACCTCCCCGGCGCCATACATCCGGGTCGCGACGGTATAGATTTTCTCATCCAGCGGCATCTCATCGGGATAAAGCAAGGTCAGCTCAGGCTTCGGCGCAGACAATTGCTCCTGCACTGCCAGGGCCAGCGCCTGCGCCCCGTCGCTGCCGCGAGCCCAGTGTTCGGCAGACACCACCCGTACCCCGGAGGCGAGCCCGCAGCGCTGAATCACTGCCAGCTCTTCATCGCTGTCAGTCGGAAACCGGTTCACCACAACCAGCGGGGTCAAGCCGAACTGCTGCACATTCCGGATATGACGCAACAGGTTGACCGAGCCGGCTTCCACCGCCACCACATCGGGCAGGGCTAAATCAGCCTTGGCGATCCCGCCCTGCATTTTCAGCGCCCGGATCGTACACACCAGCACCACCGCATCCGGGGCCAACCCCGACAACCGGCATTTGATATCCAAAAACTTCTCAGCCCCGAGATCAGCCCCGAAACCGGCTTCGGTGATCACCACATCCGTCAGGGCCAGCGCAGTCCGGGTCGCCATCAGCGAGCTGCAACCATGGGCGATATTGGCAAACGGACCGCCATGCACCAGCACCGGGTTGTGCTCCAGGCTCTGGATCAGGTTCGGCATCATGGCGTCTTTCAGCAATACGGTCAGGGCACCATCGGCGCCCAGCTCACCCGCCGTCACCACGCTGCCATCCCGCCGCCTTCCGATCACCATCGCACTGAGGCGCAGCTGGAGGTCGTGCAGATCTTCGGCCAGGCACAACACCGCCATAATTTCCGAAGCCACGGTAATATCGAACCCGGACTCACGCGGTATCCCATGGGCGGTGCCACCTAACCCACAGACAATATTGCGCAGCGCCCGTTCATTAAGATCCATCACCCGCCGCCAGCTGATCTGGCGTGGGTCGAGCGCCAGCTCATTGCCCCAGTGCAAGTGGTTATCAATCAGGGAAACCAGCAGGTTGTGGGCAACCGTCACCGCATGAAAATCACCGTTAAAATGCAGGTTGAGATCTTCCATCGGGATCGCCTGCGCCCGACCGCCACCAGCCGCGCCCCCCTTCATTCCGAAACAAGGGCCGAGTGAAGGCTCACGCAGACAAACACTGGTATTGATCCCGAGCGCATTCAGGCCATCGCAGAGGCCAATACTGGTGGTGGTTTTCCCCTCCCCGGCAGGGGTCGGGGTCATGGCGGTGACCAGCACCAGCTTACCTCTTGGCTGGCTGACATCGAGCTGCATCAAGTCCACCTTGGCTTTGTAATGACCATAGGGGATCAGCTGATGCGGCAGCAGGCCCAGCCGCTCCGCCGCAATCTCGATCACGGGTTTTGGCGTCACCGCCCGGGCGATCTCAAGATCCGTCGCACCGGGCGGCGGGATATTATCCGGCGGGATCAGGGCTATATTCATCTCGTTCTTCACCGCCACCTCCTCCAGCCAAGTTGTCCGGTCACAGGCTTGCAACCGGCACCGCGCCGGCAGTGTTTATCATGTGTCTCAAATGACCTTAAGCAATTGCCCTAGTCATTGTTTCCCTTGCAGCCAGTACGCAGACTGCTTCAACCCCCCGAAGGGATACAAATGAATGCCGCGAAACGGCGTCGCCGGATTCATCATCTGATACCGGGCCATGGCCTCAACCAGTGGCGCAGGCGTCCAGGGCTTAAGCAATTGCGCGGCGTTCATATTCCGGCGCAGGGCAGCCATGGAAGCCACCACGCCACACTGGGCGGCATAAAACAGCAGGTTCTTGAGCCGGGTCGGCCCCGGCATCCCCAGATACACCGGCACCGGACCAAGCAGCTCACGGTAGCTTTCCAGCCAGTGGATCACGATATCGGGATCAAAGCTGAACTGGGTCACAATCCATAACTCAACCTGGTTGGCCCGGGCATACTCCCGTTTGAAGATCAGGGCATCGGATAGCTCATCGAGCGTTGCCACCGGATGCCCCTCCGGATGCCCTGCCACCCCGATCCCCTGCAGCGGAAACTGGGCCAGGATCCCGGAGGCCAGCAGTGCCAGGGTGTTGGCAAACGGCCCGGCAGGCGTCGCCCGCTCGCCGGCAATCAGCAGGATGTGATAGACCCCGAGCCCGATCAGCGATGTCAGCCACTGCGATAACTGCGCTTCCCCGGGGACCGCACGGGCCGGAATATGGGGAATGGCGACCATCCCCCACTGTTGCAGTCGCTCACAGGCCGCCAGCGTCTCCTCAAACCGGCTTTTGGGCAGGAAGGGGACATAAATCCGGGTCCCCGGCATCAGCCATTCCGGCGCAGCGGCCAGTCCCAGCACCTGGCTCGGCGTCGCTTCCAGTGAAGCCTGTGCCATCAGCTGGCGCATGGTCGGCTCGACATCGACTTCGTAATGCTCCCAACCGGGATGTTGTAAGGCATCTGGCTTCATTACTGCTCCCGTTACGTGCATGGCTTTTGGTGCATGGCTTTTCGCGCATAGCTTCTCGTGCATAGTGACTAATCGACAAAATCACTGCCGCGTGATTTCGCCACTTCCCGCGAATTCGGGTTCACCGAAGGCCGGAACGGGACATTCACCACTTCCGCGGCCACCAGCTCACCGCCATACTCCGAAGGCAGTGCGACCATGAACCGGTTCCCGACCGAGCGCATTGTCCAGGGTACATGCGCCAGGGCGATGTTGGTTTGCAGCTCCGGTGAATACCAAGGGGAAGAAACATAGCCCAGAGGTGCCTGTTCAGCCTCGTCATACACCAGCCAGAAGTCGTTGGCATAATCGGTCACCGGCTCGCCGCCCAGCACCAGGCCGACCATGGTCAGGGTAAAGGGCGGGTTACCAGCTTCAATCTGCGTCCGGGCCTGCTCCAACGCGGCTTTGCCGATATAATCCGCTGCTTTATTCCGCGGCACCTGGTAAGCCAGGTTACATTGGAACGGCAGGGTTTCCTGATCCACATCCTGTCCCCAGGAGAGGATCCCGGCGGCAATCCGGCGGTGATGGGCCGGGGCGATCACCCGCAGATTGTGGGCTTTGCCGGCTTCCAACACGGTGTACCAAAGTTTTTCGGCATTTTCGGTCACATTGCGACAGTAGATTTCATAACCTTTCTCTCCGGTAAAGCCGGTTTGCGAAATCACCACATCACAGCCAGCGATCTCCGCTTCCATCAGGCCGTAGTACGGAATTTCGCTGACCGCACTCCCGAACAGATCCACCATCAGGGCTTCCGACCTCGGCCCCTGGATTTGCACCGGGGCAACATCAATTTCCGCGATCGAGACATCGAACTGCTTGCCGATATTGACCCCGCGCAGCCACATCTCCAGATCACTGTCGGAAATTGAGAACCAGAACTCATCCTCAGCCAGACGCAGCAACACCGGATCATTAAGGATTCCGCCTTCGTCGTTGCACAAAATCACATATTTGCCGTGCATGGGCTCGATCTTGGTCGCGTCGCGGGTGATCACGTAATCGACAAAGGCTTCGGCATCCGGTCCCTTGACCTGAATCTGGCGCTCCACCGCCACATTCCACATCGTGACATCGTTCACCAGCGAGTCATACTCCACCATGGCGCCGCCATCTTCCGGCAGCACATAACCACGCGGGTGATAAATCCGGTTATACACGGTCGCCCGCCAGCAACCGGCTTCCACCGATAAATGCCAGTATGGCGATTTACGTACCCGGGTCGAAATCAGCATTTCGACCGGCGTCGGACCGGATTGCCTGAGATTGATCGGCACTCGGCGGTGAGATTGATCCACCCGGCTTTCATGCCGCGCGGCGCCAGCGCGAGCTTGCAGTAAACGTCTGTCGTACTTGGTCATTTCGTAGCCCTCATTCCCTTATGGTGTCCCCCTTAAATGTGACGCTTCTGGGTAAATCAAGCTGTCCGTCTACGACATAAAACGCACTAAAAGCGTCGCGACGACAGACGACTACTTCTTTCGGGGGACTTTCAGACCCGCATGATTTGCGGCCCCGGACCTTCAGTCGTAAAATTAGGAATATAAATTAGCGTTCTAAAATAACTCACAAAAAGTAGGGGCACATCACGAGGCAGACTGCGCGATTTCCTCCAGCCGCGACAGACTCACTGTCTTACATACTCAGACTTCGCGTGGAGGAGAACAGCTATGAACAAAAACCTCACGATCCCCGCCCTGGTATTTCTCGGCACTTTATTGAGCACCGGCCTTGCCGCCGATCACTTTGAGTCGATCGACCGCTATCAACGCCAGAACGGCACTTCAACCCTGCGGACCGACCTGGTGGCAAGCAAAGAAACCGCCTATCAGCAGGGCCATCAAATCAAATCTGCATTGTCACGCCAGAGTGCCTATCAGCTGCACCGGACCCTGCGGGTGCCCGTCAACCGACTCGATGTCCGGTCGGTCAAGATCGACGACAGCTATGTCACCGTTCAGGAGCTGTCCCGCGATCCTGGTCAAATTGAGTATCAGGGGATGGTAGTCGTGCGTTATCACTACCGGACCCATGCCGACCGCTGATCCCGATCAGCGGTTTATCACTCCATGCCCGTTTTCCCCTTCGCCTTGCCAACCCAACTACCGATAAATTTCAGATCTAAGTGGAAAAATCAGCCGCCGGTAGACCAAACTGTCTGATAGACCAACAGAGCTCCGGAGGCTGAAATGACTTACCGCCACTTTCTTTTTCCCTTGGCCCCCAAACAGGCGCTTGATGCTGCATTTCATCAGGCCCTGCATGTGGCAAATCAGGTGCAGGCCCGTGTGACGCTCCTGACCGTGATCGAAGAGTTAGCCGAACTGGCGGATCTCAGCCGCTATTCGGTTTCGACTCTCAGTTTGCTTGAAAACGCCACCCGTGAATGTCAGAAGCTGTTGGATCAGCACGTACAGCAGCTGCAATCCCAATATCCGGATATTGATTTTCACACTCAGGTGGTGACCGGGGTGCCTTATGTAGAGATCATTAAATCGGCCTCGCAGCTTCAGGTGGATATGATCGTGATTGATGCCCACCGGGTTCACAAAGAATCAGCCTGCCAATGGGGCACTTCCACCCGGCACCTGATGCGTGAGTCCGAAGTGCCAATCTGGGCACTGCATCAGCAGCAGGAGACGCCGAAACTCGACAATATCCTGGTTTCAATGGATGTCACCCACGTCGACAATACTGCGCTGAATGAAAAACTGCTGCAGTATGCCTATGAGTTTGCCCTCATCAATGAAGCCCGGCTGTCGCTGTGCCACGCCTGGGAACTGGAAAGTGAAGGCTATCTGCGCGAGTGGAGCCGTTGCAGCGATCTGGAGATTGCAGTGATCGCCCAACAGCTCCGCGATGTTCGGGAAGACCGACTGGCACAACTGATGGCTGACTATTCGCGTAACCGGGTACCGATGCAGATGATTATGCTGGAAGGCAGTGCCAAAACCGTGCTGCCGGAGTATATCAACAATCACGACATTGACCTGGTGATTATGGGCAGCCTGTCCCGGACCGGGATTGCCGGATTTGTCATGGGGAACACCGCCGAGTTTATGCTGGATAAAATCCAGTGTTCAGTGCTGACCCTCAAACCGGATCGTTTCCGCAGCCCGTTGCTGGGGGATCAGGGCTGACGGAAACAGTCGATCACAATGCAGGACAGTGACAACGTCACTTACAGCAATCCAAAAAAAGCCTCACGAGTATTCGCGAGGCCATGATTTGTTTGACAGCGAAATTTACTGCGATTGGTATTAAGGCACCCCGTGACCTTTGGAAGCCACCCAAACCCGGAACCACTGTTCACGGCTGAGTTCAATCTTCAGTGCATCCACGGCTGCCTGCACCCGGTCAATTTTGCCAGAGCCGATAATCGGCAGCGGTTTGGACGGCAAGCGGCGCACCCAGGCATAAATCACCTGATCAATGCTTTGTTCCCCCACTTCCTCGCCGATCGCTTCCAGCTCGTTGCGCACACGGACGGCTTGTTCTGACTGACCGATGAATATCTCCCCCCCGGCCAGACACGACCAGGCCATTGGCTTGGTGCGTTTCATCTGCAACTGATCCAGCGTACCGTCATGGGCCACTTCAAAGTTCAGCGGATTGATCTCCACCTGGTTGGTCACCAGCGGCGCATCCAGGCGCGATTGCAGCAGTTCAAACTGCGATGGGGTAAAGTTCGAAACCCCGAAGTACTGCACTTTGCCTTGTTGCTTGAGCTCGGCAAACGCCTCGGCCACCTCATCGGCTGCCATCAACACGTCCGGGCGGTGGATCAACAAGACATCGATGGTTTCAACCTGAAGACGGGCCAGGGAATTGTTAACCGAGTCGACAATATGCGCCTTGCTGGTGTCATAATGGTTGATCCGGCGCGCCGGATATTGATCGGAGCACAGCTTGATATCACACTTGGTGACAATCTCCAGCTGATCGCGCACGCTCGGATCCAGCGCCAGCGCCTCACCAAACAGGGCTTCACAGCGGTAGTCGCCATAGATATCGGCGTGATCCACCGTGGTGATCCCCAAATCCAGGTGCTGCTTCAGAAAATCCAGCCGCTGCGCCGGGGTCATTCCCCAGTCCGCCAGACGCCAATAGCCCTGGACCAGCTCAGAAAATTGCGGCCCCTGCGGCGTTAACTCAACTTTTGCCACCATGTGGTCGGCTCCCTCTTGCGTAATCATTGCCGACCATCCTAGGCTTGTTTCACCCCTGTCGCAATGTTATAACCCCCTCCCTTCGAACCGGAGTACGAACTATGTCATTTGCATCCCGCCTGAAGTCGCTGATTGGTGAAGAGAGCATCAGCGGTTTTGCCCGCCGGGTCGAGCTCAGTGAAGCCTTGATCCGCAAGTACTTAAACGGCAGCGAGCCGAGCCTGAGCAAAGCCAACCAAATTGCGATGAAAGCCAACTGCTCGCTCGAATGGCTGGCCACGGGTTGCGGCTATCTGTACCGCCAGGCCGAAGTGGTGGACCGCGACGCCTTGCATGCTGCCTATGCCCATGTTCATGGCCATGAAGTGTCGACTGAAGACGCGGCAAGATTGCACCAGTTCGTCACCGGATACCAGTTTCTCCGGGCCCATAAGAAAGCAGATGGCTTCCTCGACCTCAGCGCCATGGCGAGTTTTCTGGCGCTGGCTCGGCAAGATGAGCCCGGCCACTAAGTTCCGAATCATCCCCAAGCCGCTGGCAGGAGTAGTCATTGCGCTGTTTCCCGGTACAATCAGCGGCCAACTTTAGCGAAGAAGTATTGCTATGCCGAAACTCAACCTGCACCGCCGGGATTACCTGACCTCCGTGCTCAGCCATTTGTCTGCCGAAGAAATGCAGCAACGCCTGAGCCCGGATCACACCACCCCGGTGCGGAAACTTCCCCGCTCCCCGTTCCTGACCCCAAACAGTGTGGCGAAGCGCTGGCAGATCCTGGACAACGACGGCGCCAAAGCCCAGTTGCTCGATCCCGCGACGCAGGCGCAAATGTCCCGCTATCAGAAAAATATCGAAAACTTTATCGGCACGGTCAAACTGCCGGTCGGGATTGCCGGACCGCTGCGCGTCAACGGCCTGTTTGCCCAAGGCGACTACACCGTACCACTGGCGACCTCGGAAGCAGCCCTGGTTGCTTCATATCATCGCGGCGCCCAGCTGATCACCCAGGCCGGCGGGGCCACCGCCATGTTGCTGAACGAAGGGGTCACCCGCACGCCATGCTTTGCCTTTGCCGATCTGGCCCACGCCGGGCAGTTCGTCGCCTGGGCCGTCACCCGGTATGGCGACTTCAAGCAAGTGGCCGAGTCCACGACCCGCCACGGCAAACTGTCGGATATCAGTGTCAACATTGAAGGCAACCACGTTTACCTGGTGTTCGAATATCTGACCGGCGATGCGTCAGGCCAGAACATGGTGACCATTTCGACCAACGCGGTGTTTGAATATATTCTCCACAATACCCCGGTGAAACCCGAGCAGGCCTATCTGGACGGCAACCTGTCCGGCGATAAAAAAGCCACCGCACAGACCCTGCGCAGTGTGCGCGGCAAGAAAGTCACGGCTGAAGTTCACATCAGTCCGGCACTGGTGAAACAGTATCTCCACACCACCCCCGAGCAAATGGCCGACTTCACCCGCATGACCACAGTCGGCGGCACGCTCAGCGGCAGCATCGGGATCAACGCCCATTATGCCAATGCCCTGGCTGCGTTTTATATTGCCTGCGGCCAGGACGCCGCCTGCGTGGCTGAGTCAGCGGTCGGTATCACCCGGATTGAGGTGGCTCGGAATGGTGATCTTTATGCTTCGGTGACGCTGCCGAACCTGATGCTGGGCACCGTCGGCGGCGGCACCTCCCTGCCGAGCCAGCATGCCTGTCTGGATCTGCTTGGCCTGGCCGGTAGCGGCCAGTCGCAGGCGCTGGCCGAAGTCTGCGCCACCCTGTGCCTGGCGGGCGAGCTGTCGATCGTCGGCGCTTTTTGTGCCGGCCACTTCTCGCGTGCCCACCACAAGCTCGCGCGCGGCTGACCCATGCCCGCATAAAAGAAAGCGTCGGCACGACTGCCGACGCTATTTCTGATCACTTACTTACTTTAATTGGTATGACTTTTTGCTGTCCCGCTAAACCCGCAGCGCATTCAGCTTGACCTGCGCTTGGCCGAATACGGAATCGAGCGGATAGCCAGTCTCTTCCGACCATGCTCCGGCAGGCTTGCCGGTCAGGATCTCAATCGCTTCCGAGACATGGCTAATCGCCCAGATATGGAACTCGCCTTTTTCCACCGCCTCGACCACATCTTTACGCAGCATCAGGTTATGGGCATTGGACTGCGGAATAATCACCCCTTGCGTCGGCTGACGTCCCTTAATCACGCAGACATCAAAGAAGCCTTCGATTTTCTCGTTGACCCCGCCTATCGGCTGCGCCTGACCGAACTGGTTCATGGAACCGGTGATCGCCACATCCTGACGTAATGGCATATGGGAAAACGCTGACACAATGGCGCACAACTCCGCCATTGACGCACTGTCGCCGTCCACGCCACCGTAAGACTGCTCGAAGGTCAGGTGGGTTTTGAGCGGAATGGCTTTGGTCCGGCCAAAGACCGACGCCAGGTAAGAAGACAGGATCATCACGCCTTTGGAGTGGATCCGCCCGCCCAGCTTGACCTGGCGCTCGATATCGAATACTTCGCCATCGCCGAACGCGGTGCTGGCGGTGATCCGGTTCGGCGCACCGAACTGATAATCTGTGGTCGAGATCACCGACAAGCCGTTGATCTGGCCGATCACCGCGCCCTGAGTATCAATTAGGGTGGTGCCATTTTGATATGTCTGCATCACCTGATCTTTGAGCCGGCTCACCCGCATTTCCTGACTCTGCAGCGCCTGCTCAACGTGGTTGGCACGGATCATCGTCGCCTTGGATGATTTCGCCACGTAATTACTCTCACGCAGTAAGTTGGCAATATCGGCTGAGTGGAGCGACAGCTTGTTCTGATCCCCCGCCTGCCGAGAGCTGTAATCGATAATCCGGGCAATCGCCTTGCGGTCACAGTGCAGCATCTCGCTCTCATTGACGATGCTGGAAATGAACCGGGCATACTGCTCCTCTGATGCATCCGTGCGCGCCATTTCATCTTCAAAATCGGCGGTCACCCGGAACAACTCGCTGAAATCCGGATCGTACTGCTGCAGCAGCTGATAGGTCTGATAGTCCCCGAACAGAATAATCTTCACGTTGAGCGGAATATCTTCCGGCTCCAGCGAAATGGTGCCGGACAACGTCACTTCGCGCTCCAGCGAATTCACATTCAGCTTGCGAGCCCGCAGCGCACGTTTGAGGCCATCCCAGACATACGGTCGTTCCAACACTTTGACCGCATCCATCAGCAACACGCCGCCATTGGCACGGTGGAGGCTGCCGGCGCGGATCAGTGAAAAGTCGGTAAACACCGTACCTTTGTAGGTGGCGTTTTCGACATAGCCAAAAATTGAGTGATAGCTCGGACTGTCTTCCACCACGATCGGAAATTTGGCCTCCGGATCCTGGTTCACCAGCACATTCACCTGGTAGCGGCGCGGCATTTTCTTATCCAGCGCAGCGTAGGCCAGCGCCACCTGCTCTTCACTCTCTTCGAGAAAGATGTCCAGGTTTTCCAGAATGTCTTTTTGCATCGCCGTGAGATAGGCTTTGACCTCAGGCAGCCCTTTGTAGACTTTTTTCAACGGCTTGATAAAGTGCACCACCACATCCAGCGCCACTTCCTCATTCAGCTTCTGGATTTTATCGGAAAACTCTTCCTCCATTTCCGTCAGCTGACGCACGATCCCCCGCAGCTTTTTCTCCAGATCGCTGATGATGTGATCAAACTGCTGTTGCTCTTCATCCGACAGCTCTGCAAAACTTTCTTCGGTGTGCGGCTCTTCGCCGTTCATCGCCACCAGCTGGTATTCGCCCTGGGTGGTCAATGACAGGCTGACGCTTTTCTCTTTGGCTTCATTGGTCAGCGTCAGCAGCGAGCTCTCCTGCTTCTGGGTCAGCTGGTTTTTCAGCGTTTCCGAGCGGCTGTAATACATCTCGTTGTCAAACGCCAGCGGCAACGCCTTGACCAGCCGGGTCATCAGTTTTTCAATCTCTTTTTTGAACTGATGACCGGTTCCCGGCGGCAACTTCAGCACATTCGGGCTGCGGGTTTCTTCAAAGTTCGCCACGTAGCACCAGTCATACAACGGCACGCTGCTGCCGTTGGGATCATGCCGGTTCAGATACCGCAAAATCATCGTCCGCTTCCCCAGCCCGTTGCGGCCGATGGCGTAGATGTTGTAGCCCTTTTCTTTTATCGACATGGCAAACTCCACCGCCTTCTGGGCCCGTTCCTGGCCCACAATTTCATCCAGCGGTGTTAAATGCTTGGTCGAGGTACAGTCCGCCGCCAGCCCGTTCAGGGCTGATGCGCGATACAGTTTGTCACTGCGCAGAGGTTTCACTGACATAAACATCCCTCTTTATGACCTCAGATATCCTCAGTGTAGACAGCAAATGATTATATTTTAGTGACTTACCTTACGTTTACCGGGCAAAGCCACCTGCATCAGGAACCAACCGCTCGTTTTATGTACAACCCTGACTTATTTAACACCCAGCTTCCAGCTGCTTAACTCCGGCCACACAACCCACAACTAACGCATTACAAGCACAGTCAGTCCATAACAAATGTCCTTTTATTTTATATGGTTATGATATAGGAGTGTGATGGACATACGGTTGTGCAATACCGTAAACCGATATCATGGATCCCAGTCTTAAACGTGGTCATCAAGGAGATTGGTGTGTTTATTGTAGAATTATTGATTGTCTTATTATGTATCTTAATCGGGGCCCGCATCGGCGGCATTGGCCTCGGTGTCATGGGGGGGATCGGCCTGGCCGTCCTCAGCTTTATTTTCGGCATCGAGCCGACCAGCCCGCCAATCAATGTCATGCTGATGATCATGGCGGTGGTTGCAGCCGCTGCATCGATGCAAGCTGCCGGTGGCCTTGATTTACTGATCAAGATCGCCACCAAGATCCTGCGCCGCAATCCGAAATACATCACCTTTATTGCACCGGTGGTGACCTATGTGTTCACCATGATGGCCGGGACCGGGCACGTGGCTTACTCCGTGCTGCCGGTGATTGCCGAAGTCAGCCGCCGCAGCGGGATCCGTCCGGAGCGCCCGATGGGCATGGCCGTGATCGCCTCACAATTTGCGATTGTTGCCAGCCCGATTGCCGCCGCCGTGGTCGCCCTGGTGGCCTTCTTAGAGCCGCAAGGCATTACCCTGGCCGATGTCCTGATGGTCACGATTCCCGGCACCAGCTTAGGTCTGACCGCCGCTTGCGTGATTGTCAACAAACTGGGCAAAGAGCTGAAAGACGATCCGGAGTTTCAGCGCCGAATGGCCGATCCGGCTTTTCGTGCCGAAATGGAGCAGGAACTGGAAGTGGCCGAGCTGGAAATCAAGCCGGAAGCCAAAAAAGCCGTATCCCTGTTTTTGCTTGGAGCCCTGACCGTAGTCGTAATGGGTGCGTTTCCGTCGCTGCGGCCGCAGTTTGACGGCCACGCCATGGGGATGGCGCACACCATTGAAATCGTGATGCTCTCCGTGGCTGCCCTGATCATCTTGCTGTGCAAGCCGGACGGCTATGCGATCACTCAGGGCTCTGTGTTCCACGCCGGGATGCGGGCAATTGTCGCCATCTTCGGGATTGCCTGGCTGGGGGATACCTTCATCGGTGGCCATGACGAGATGGTCAAAGAAGCGGTCGCCGGTCTGGTAGAAGTTGCGCCGTGGACCTTCGCCTTTGCCCTGTTCGCCCTGTCGGTCATGGTCAACAGCCAGGGCGCGACCACTGCCGTGCTGGTTCCGGTTGCCATCACCCTCGGCTTGCCACCAACAGTGATCATTGCCACCTTTGTGGCCGTCAATGGCTACTTCTTTATTCCGAATTACGGCCCGATCATCGCCTCAATTGATTTTGACCGCACCGGCACCACCCGGATCGGTAAATATATCTTTAACCACAGCTTTATGATCCCGGGCCTGCTGAGCATGGTGTTCAGTATCCTGTTCGGCTTCCTGTTTGCCGGAATTGTGCTCTGAGCGCCCAAGCCCTAACGATAAAACCCCAACAACAAAGCCCTGCATTCGCAGGGCTTTTTACTGTTAGTAGAGTTATCCGTAGCGCTTGCCCGGTTCAGGCGCCGAGACCGGCCAGGATCAACCGCACCTGCTCAAGGTTGGCTTCATAGCGTTTCAGCGCCCGAAGCACCTGACAGCACCCGAGAGACAGCTTGTAACGACTGGCCTCGCGGCTTTCAGCGTAGATGGCCTGCGGGAAGTCGTCCGGTATCCCGAGCGGCTCGGTAAAACGTCCGCCCCGCGCCTGGTAGTCGCGGTGATATTTCAGGTTCGGCCAGCTAATGATCTCAACGGCCGCCCTGGCAATCCCCACCCGCCAGGTTTCCCGGGCTTCTTCCGGCGTCAGGGCCAGGTAACGTTCAGCATCAACTTCAGTATCCAGCCAGCTCTGCACGGTCGCCAGGTGATGTCGGTGGTCATACTCTTCAATCAACTCCTCAATCGACGAGCACTGGCTACCCAGGCTGACGTTGAGCCGGTACAGTTCAGACAGCGACATCCGCTCCAGGGCTTTAAACGCCTGCTGATAAGCTCTGTGGTGGAGGTCAGATTCGACATCTTCCCGCTGTTTTTCCTCCCGGCGCCGCTTGTCTTTCAACTGCCGGATCCGGTGCTTGCCGTCGTCCATCAGCTGCTGGGCTTGTTGCAGGATCTCAATCTCGGCCGGGGAATATAGCTCATTCAAATCCGGCAAAATCACATCTTTGATAATATTGGCAGCCGTGGTCACTTTCGTTTGTTTTGTTTTCAAGGCCTGGCTATTCGCAAAATTGAGCATGATTTCAATCCTTTTTTGTATCAATCGGTGAATGCCAACGATGGAAAAGAAACAAAGACACAGGGTGGGATGAAATAAGAGCGTTGTTCGATTGGTATATTTGAAAAACTTGAAGTATCCGGCCTCATATCGACGTCGTCAGATACCTCAAGTGTAGACAAGTTGCCAAGTGTTAAGGGGCGTACTTGGCGAAAACCTCCGCCTCGGTCATATTTTCGGTCGAGTTGCTGAACGCATAATACTCAGGCTTTTTATCGATGAATATCTGATGACTCATCACCAGCTTATCCTGCTGATCCAGAAGTCCGGCCGGCACAATATACTGATTCTTGTCTTTCAACCGATAAAACAAATGGGTACCGCACACACTGCAAAAACCGCGCTCTGCCCATTCGGATGAGGCAAAACGGCTCACAAAGGCTTCACCGTCGATGGTCACCTGATCACCGGCTTCCACGGCCAGATAAGGGCCGCCGCCCCACTTGCGGCACATCCCGCAATGACAGGCGCCAACATGCAAATCCGCCTGTTCGGCTTTCAGGGTCACTTTTCCGCACAGGCAACTGCCTGACACCGCTTGGTGTTGTTCCATCATTTACTCCTTGTTCAGACGTCGGGACAATTTCCCTTTCTACTCAAGCAGACGGGAAATTACCGTGACCCGCTTTGGCTTTCAGCAAAACCAGACGGAATAAAAATAAAACCATTGAGCACATCAAACAGGCATCAAAAAATGTGTCCACCCGCAGCAAACCTGCTGATGATGAACACATTTAACAATCCAAGATGACAGTAGGATGTGAAAATTAAGACAGCAGCTGACTTCCCAGCACTTTCGCCTGAGCATCATCCACCACCACCTGAACCGAGATATCCATATCATTATTCCAGCGCAGTGCGTAAGCCATGACTTCCTCGATATTATCGGATTCACACACGGCCACCCCGGTGCCACTCACCAAATCATGCCAGCGGCCAATCATTTTGACGTGCTCCCCCATCATCTCCTGATCCTGTTCATCAGTCAGTTGGGAAAAATGGGCGAGAATGGGATGCAGCTTGCCCTGATGCAGCTGCCAGGTCACAAGAAAGGTCATCGTCTGTACCCTCGTGGCAGGACTGACGATAAGTATAGGTGGTGTTCAGCGACCGAGAAACGATGTGTTGCACACCCGGCTCAGTCAGCCCGCTGGTGCACCTGGGCCAGGCTTTGACAAAGTAGTGGCTCAATCGCATGGGCCGGCAACGCTTTGTGATAATAATAGCCCTGGGCGTAATTACATCCTAGCTCGCGTAACAACTGCGCTTGCTCCGATGTTTCGACCCCTTCAGCCAGCACTTTCACATTCAGCACCCGGCTCAGGGCGATGATCTGCTGCACGAACTCCCGATCCAATGCGGTATTACAGATATTTTCCGTCAGGGTTCGGTCAAGCTTGAGTTTATCAAGGAAGCGGCAGAAATTGCGGATCAGTTGAAGTGAGGAATATCCGGTTCCGAAATCGTCCACAGCAATACTGATCCCCAAGTGCCGGGCCCGGACAATATTCTGGCGTAATTGCGTGATATTCCTGGCATTGGCCGTTTCGGTAATTTCCAGTTCAAGATGATCGGTCGGGCAGTGCGTCACAGCCAGGATCTGCTCGAGACGTTCGATAAACGTCGCCATTTCCAGGGTCTTGAACGAGATATTGATCGCCACCTTTGCCACCGGAATCTGCTGATGTTGCCATGCCGCGAGCTGTCGGCACACTTGCTGGAAAACCCAGAGATCAAACTCATAATGCAACCCTATCTCTTCAGCAATGGCGACAAACACATCCGGGGCGATATAGCCCAGCTCGGCATGATGCCAGCGGGACAGGGCTTCCAGGCCAATCAGCCGACCGCTGCTCAGTGAGTATTGGGGCTGGTAATGGATTTGGATTTGATGGTTTTCAATGGCCTGCGGAAACGCATCGATGATGAGCTTGTGATACACAATCCCGCCACTGATCTGCTTCTCGGCAAAGACAAAATTCGACAGGCTGACTTTCTTGGCTTCCTGTAGCGCATTTTCCGCAGCCACTTCCATGGCATGATAGTCCGGATAACAGATCCCCTCGGCACTGACCCCAATACTCACCGAACGCTGGATAGTCAGATCAGCACTGAGCTGCAGCGGCTTATCCCCGATCTGGCACAGGGCCTTACACAACCGGCTCACCCGGGCATTAAAGACAGATGCAGGAACCCCGGCCTGATCTTCGACCAGCAGACCGAATTTGGCATTGGAATAACGCACCACCAGGCTCTGGCTCCCCACCAGTTGCTGCAGCTTCTGCCCGACTACGGTAAGAAACAAATCGCCGATATCAAAATCATAACGAAAGTTAATCGCCGAAAAGTTATCGACACTCAGGACAATCAACGCCAGGTTGATCGGATGGCGGTTAGCAACTTCCAGCAAGTGATTGGTCCGGCAACGAATCGCCCAGCCATTGCGCAACCCGGTGATCGGATCGACTGATTTATTTTCCAGGATCTGAAAACAAAGCCGGTACTGACCGGGCTCACCATGACAGGCACAATGCACTTTCACCGGCAGTGGGTAGTGATGGCTGTCGGACAAACTGGCATGCGCCAGCTCCCCAGACCCGCCACGCGCAACCTGGGCAAGGAATTGGTCAACTGTGACCGACCGGCGAGGTGAACTCCGGACCTGAGACAAAATCGACGCGAGCGGTTTTCCGACAACCGCTTGCGGAGAATAGCCGACTTGCTCCGTAAAGGCCTCATTACACGCAGTGACAATGCTGTGTTCGACCTCCAGCACCGGCAGCAATTGCAATACATCTTCCATGTGTACTCTCATCTCTTATTATTATCAGCACACCACTGAGACACTTATTGGTTGGCCTGACACGACTCAGTGAGCACAATCCCCCCAGATTCAGCCAACAAGATACAGACTGAATCAATTCGCGCCAACTATATTTTCTGCACAAAAGAGCACCGGGACATCCCCTATCATCATAAAATCAACAAACGATAACCTGCCTATTCCCTAAGCCGCTAACTTTTAATAGGTAATTAATCATTAGAGGGACTGGAGGCTATGGTGGACTTTTTATACTCCTTATTGTGAGCTTGGCGATATTTTCACCAATGACAACAACCAGCTACGCCGCCGGCCGCAATCACATCAGTATTGTCGATTCATCGACAGTGTATCCTTTCAAATCGTTGCGCATGATCAGAAGGAAAATCTCAGATGCAATTTGACTGGGATTATACCAATCACAGTAAGTAAGTGATCAGAAATAGCGTAGGAAAAAAGCTTGAGAGCAAAGCGGAATTTTTAGATAAGTAGTGATTCTACAATTAAAAATTCTAACGCAGTTATCGAGCGTTTTAACAAGCTAGGATGACCAGTTATTTACTACGATTGGTATTATATACGATGCAGCTGCGCCAGCGCGGCCGTGATATCTTCCCGGCTCATCGCCGCCAAATCAAAGCTGGCCAGCTTGTCTATGCGCCGCTTCAGCGACAAGGACGCCACGTGGCATTCCTTGTCAAAATCAGCCTGGCTGGTCGCTTCCAAGGGATTATTCAGCGCCCAGTTGACCCGGATCCCATCAGCCAGCCAGTTCGGACAGGCTTCGCCATGGGCTTCATCACACACCGAAATCACAATGTCCGGATGAAAACCGGTCAGCTCTTCCCACGACTTGCTACGAAAATCCGTCGGATCCAGCCCCATCGCTTTGAGGTAAGTATTCATATATGGATGGAGCTCACCCAAGGGCTCGCTACCGGCACTGGCCACTTCGAAACCTTCCGGCAAAAAACGCTTAGCTATGGCTTCGGCCAGAATACTGCGGCAGGCATTATGACGACAAATGAACAGAATCTTCATCGGCTTCCCCTACTGAGGTATCACTGATGAGTGTAGAGAATAAGCTCGGGATACATGATGACAGTTTTCTTGCAATCGCCCCCGGCGTCATCTCGAGACTACACCTCACCGCCTGAACATTTGACGCAGGAAGTCAGAAGCGCTTCAGTACGCTACTTGCGCCAGCTTCGAGAAATCCAGCCATCCACTATCTTTCTGCCACCAGTACGTAGTCTGCACCGGCTGAGCAAAATCGAGTGACTGGCCGACCATCGGGGTGACCAGCGCTACGTCGGATGTTTCCGCTTCGGCAATCAAATCGGTCACTGGCTCGTCCCAGCGATGTAGGAACAGCTCGTAAGTCGACCAGTGAACCGGCATCAGCTGATCAGCCCGCACATCCTGGTGAGCCTGCAGGGTATGACTCGCCTGCATATGACCCCAGCCTTCCACCGGATAGCCTTTGCCGTTTTTCACATTGGCCGCCACTTCAATAAAGGACAAATCAAACGGCCCCAGACGTTCACCGATCTCCTTAAAATGCTCACCATAGGCAGAGTCGCCACTGTAGAACACGCTGCCGGCATTGCCCTGGATCGCCCAGGATGACCACAGTGTGGTATTGTGGTCAAACAGGCCACGTCCGGAGTTGTGGTTGGCCGGCGCCGCGGTAAAGGTTACGCCATTGAGCTGCTCACTCTCCCACCAGTCAAACTCCTGGATATTCTCAGGGTGAACGCCCCATGTTTCCAGATAGCGACCGACCCCCAGCGGGACATAAAAGGTCACATCTTGCTTGGCATAGAAACGGACCGTACTCTCTTCGAGATGATCATAGTGATCATGAGAAATGAGGATCACATCTGGCTGAGGCAAGTCCTCACGACTGACCGGCGCCGGGACATTGCGGCCAAACCAGGACGAAAACAGGCTGGGTGAAGCGTATTCAAATACCGGGTCGATCAGGATCCGGGACCGATCCAGCTCGACAAACAAGGAAGAGTGCCCCAGCCAGGTCACCCGCAGCGAGCTGCTTCGCTCTGCCAGCAATTCGGTATCAACCGGTTCAAACGCCAGCGCTTTCCCCGGCTTGTATTGCTTACGCTGAGTAAAGAACTTCCACATCGTTTTCAGCATCCCTTCTTTCGTCTCAACCTGCGGCAGGCGGGACACCACCTTACCGTCCACAAATTGGGGGGAAGCTGCAATCCGCGCTAGTCGGGTGTCTTCGCTCTGTACATAGTCACCATTGACCTGGCCACTGCAACCCGCGCCCAGGCCCAGCGCAACAATGACAGCGGTTACAGATGCCTTGAGTGAAGTCTTCATTTTTCAGCTAGCCCCAAAAGTAAACGGTGGTGTATACTTATAATCATAACGATAATCCGACCAAAGTAAACACGGCCGTTTACTTTTTTATTCGTCATTGGTACTGAAATGGTTAAAATAACTGAAATTAAACAAGAAAATATTCTTTGCGCCGCCATCGAGATTTTCCAGGCCAAGGGACTGGAACAAGCCAGTATGGAAGCCATTTCGAAAAAGGCAGAAGTGTCCAAGCGGACGCTGTACAAGTACTATCCCACTAAAGAAGCCTTGTTCAGCGCCATGGTCGAGCAGCTGTTTGCCAATGTGATCCACATTAACCAGATATCATTCGACCCTGACCAGAGTGTCGAGGCGCAGCTGACTGATATTGCCCGGCAGGAAGTGGCGCTGGTCTCAAGCGACTGTTTTATTTCGCTGGCCCGCGTGGTGTGCTCGGAGTCTATCCGCTCGCAAAAATACGCCTCGCTGATCCTGCAGGATGTGCAAAAACTGGAGAACTGCAAGGGACTGGAGAAATGGATCCGAGGCGGGATCGAAGCCGGAAAGCTCAGCGTTGAGTGCCCGCATATTGCTTCAGAGCAATTTCTCGCCTCGCTCAAGAGCATTACTTTCTATCCGCAGCTGTTTGCCCACCAGCCGCCGACCAGTGAGCCCGAAAGAGAACTTGCCATCCGGATGGCAGTAAAACAGTTTGTGAACACGTACGAGATCGCCGCTTAAACCCAAAAAGTATCGTCATCACCGGGCGGGACTACCGCCCAATCGCAATGTACATGGCAATGAAATGGAATACCGGCGAAGTCGCAGGAATTTTTTCGCGACTGGGTGATCTGTATGCTGAAGTTCGCCGTAATGGTTAGTGCTCTTGAACCAACTTGCCTGACGGCACTTTGCGCTGAAAGCCATCCCTTGAGGCAAGTTCAACATTTTATGGCCCCTCCGACTTCGGAGGCTCGGGAGTATCAGCCAACGCTCCCTTTTTTTTGCCTCCTGAAGCCTGCCTTTTCAAACATAAGCGCCTGCTAAACCGGCACTCACCATGATTGTCCAACAAAAAACGCCTGTGCCGGCAGGCTTAGCCGACACAGGCGCATCAAACAACACTTACAACAACATTTACAACGCCACCGCGCGTTTACCCGCGGAACGGGCTACGGCAGCATGTTATCGACATTGAGTAGCAGCCCTGTGAAATCATCCGTTGCCACCACCGAGTACACACGTCCGGCATCAATCGTCACCATGGCTTCTACTGCCGGGATGAACGTTGTGTCCCCGTCGAAAATAACCGCCAGCGAGTAGGTCCCGGCAGGCACATTCAACGTGGCCGTATCCTTGAAGTCCACATTATCCAGGATGACGGTGGCCTCACTGAACATTCCGTCGGTAGATGCATGAACATCCACCACGCCCAGCTCACCCGCCGTTGGGCTGGCATGGACGACCCGTACCTTGCCGTACAAGGCGACAGGACGCAGGTCTTCAGCGATCACCAGTGGCTCGATCGACATATCCGTCAGCTTTCCGACCGCATAAATACTGGTTGCCGTTCCGGCATCAAACGATGTATCGGGCGCAGCAAACAGTTCGACAGACTGGGTGGCGGTATCCACGACGCTCAGATCATAGCTCTCCGGCGTCAACGCCTGACTGCGAAATTCACCAAACCCGATATTGGTCAGCCCCTCAACGGCACTACCGGAAGCCAGTACGTCCACCGGCGTCCCCGTCGCATCCGAAACAGCATGAACCACTCTGACAATCGCTTGCTCATCAACATGACGGAACACCTGACTGGCTTCCCCATCGACGACCAACAGGTTCACCGGCGACACGGCTCCGGCATCCACATTCGGCACAGCGGTAATCATCAAATCACTGCCGCCACTCAAGGCCAGCTCACCACTGTCAAACACAACGTTCGGATCGCCACTCAAGGTCACCCGGATTCGGTAGGTCTCGGCAGGCAAAGTGACCGGCAAATCATCGCTGTCTTGCTTAAAGTCCAACCCGCTGATGGCCGGAGACGCGTCATCCAGACTCTCTGCAGTGGTCAAGTAAATGTCAACCGCACCGACATCAGGATGGCCATGAAGCACATCCAGGCGGATCTCTTCACTGCCGGGGGCAATATCTTCCCGGCTCAGCACCACCGGCTCAATATTGGCCGCATTATTAAGGGCAATGATGTCATACTGCATCTCCGGCGCGAAATCTAAGTTGACTTCGATCACCCTGCTTTGTTCATCACCGGGAAGCAGCGCATCGACAGCAACGCTGTAAGTTCCGGATTCCAGGTTGATCAGCGAACTCCCCACTTGATAATCAACCGATTCCAATCCGTCGACCACGGCATCATTGAGCGCAATCGCAACCGGCGGCGCATCAGAACTGGCATGCGTCACCCGGATCTGTGACTCATCATCTTGAAGCAGACACCCCGACAACAAGGTCGTACAACCGATCATGATCGCGAATGAATTGAACTTCATATCAATACCCTCTTCCTGGTTGTTGATCGAGAGTAGATACGACGCAGCCATCGGGTTCGATCTCAACGTGTGCGGTAAATTCACTTCAGCTCGCTCATCAATACATGTGCGATAAGTTCAGCTCGCCATTCATCTAACTGTGGCCGCACTGCGTATAGAAAATAGAAGATGAAACCACGCAAAGGAGAATACTGTGCTGCCTGCCCATCCGCCTCAGCTAACCCTGCCTTTTCTGACCACAACGGATCATTTGCTGCCTGGCCGGGACTGGCAGCTGTCCGGGAACGGCATTGTATTTACCGAAATGATTCGTGCTGCAACCCGGGCCGAAGGCATGTGGCTGGTGATGCAAGACAGCCACGGCGACATCGCAAATCAACCCGGAGATCTGGTGACGCATGCAGTGATCCGTCAGGTTGACTGGCTAAGCGGGCCGCAAATTCAAGTTGAGCTGCGACTGGCGCTGTGGGGGGTGATCTGTCCATCTCCCCAGCATGCGGGCGCTCCTTCCCTGTCCGCCGCCTTGCGGCCCCTCTGGCGCGAAGACAGCCCCGTGCCCGCTACGCACCTGCTTTTACAAAAATACGTCCAATGGCTGCAGGAATATGGCTCACCACACGCTGAAATTCCACCAACACCCCGTGACGTCAATGCATCCTGGTTATGCCGGCGCTGGCTGGAGTTGTTGCCCCTACCGGTGGCCACCAAGCAGCGCTTGCTCCGCCCCCCTTCTCCAACGACTTGTCTGCGCTATCTGGAAAAAATTGTTCAGCAGGGTGATCTCTGCAGCAACCTGTTGCGTTAACTGGGTATGGATCCCAAGCTTGCAGTAGAATAATGATTAAAATCGATCGAACCACGCACGCCAACAAGGCCAAGGAGCCCATGCAAGACGAAGCCGTCCCGGCAACGGATGTCGCTGAGCTGTTATTCCAGATTGCGTATTTCCGGTGTCAGCAAAGTTACGAAAAGCTCTTCACACTCATGGCCCCTAAGCTTTTGAACTATTCTCGCAAGCAGCTCAGGGATGATGCCATGGCGATGGAAGTCGTCCAGGAAACTATGCTGAAACTCTGGCTCAAAGCCCACCTCTATGATGAATCCAAAGGCGCTGCGGTCACCTGGATCTACTCCGTGGCCCGGAATGTTAAATTCGATTTGCTGCGAAAGATGAAACACCAGAACGACTGGGTCCAAGGTGATGATCTTTGGCCGACACTGGCACAAGAACATGATCCAACCCGCTTACCCGACGAATTTCAAGCGATTGTCAGCCAGGAGCTGGAAGATTTGGTCAGCACCTTACCGCCTGCTCAGGCCGAAGTGGTTCGAATGATTTGCCTGCAAGGAACATCCCATCAGGAGGTCGCTGACGCGCTGGGCGTCCCCCTGGGAACGATCAAAAGCCGGCTACGGCTGGCCCTGAAAAAAATGAAGGAGGCCCTGGATGACTGACATTCGCTACCACCCGAACACCGACCTCCTGGCCGACTATGCGAGCGGTGATTTGGATCCGGCTTCAAGTATTCTGATCAGTTCGCACCTGGAGCTGTGTCCGCAATGCCAACAACATGTTGCGCAACTGGAAGTGCAGGAAGCACGTTCACTGGCCCTGACACCGCACGAACCGCTGTCCGAAGAACTCTCAGCAATGATGGCGCAGATCCTCACCCGCAGTGATACCGACAAGACCCAGGAAGCCCCTCATGATGAGGCGACACCTGAGGTCAGCCAAACCATCACGGTGAACAACAAGGTGTTTCCGCTTCCCCGTGCGCTCAGGGCACATGCTGATCAAATTGGTCCCTGGTCCCGGCTGCCAGGTAACCTGAAACGGGCGCATGTGAATACCGGCGGTGAAAGCAAAATGAACTTTATCTACATGGACTGCGACAGTGCCCTGCCCCAGCATACCCACCAGGGACAGGAAATTACCCTGGTCCTGGCCGGGGAGTTTGTCGATGAGAAAGCCACCTACCGGCCGGGGGACTTTATTGTCCTAACCCCCGAGCATCAGCATACCCCAAAAACCCGGCCCGATATGGATTGCCTGTGCCTGACCCTGCTGGATGCACCGCTGCACTTTACTTCCGGCCTGGCGACGCTGCTGAACCCGTTCAGCCAGCTCTTTTTCCGCTGAGTGCCGTTTTCCGTCCCCCCATCCAGCCAGCCCCAGAACATTCTCCGGGGCTGGCTGATGCCTGCCCAGAGCAATTGAGCCATCGTCCTTTTCAGCCTCATTGAGGATCAAGTGCCAGAATTAGGTTCTTTACTCTAAATCAGCTCCCTATACTGATTGAGCATTCCTTCGGGATGTTCGTACCGAGCGTTTTAACATTGCTAGCGTCCGCAACACATTGGTACATCTGGCCCCTTCCTCCATCACTCAGTAGCCAAGCATTGAAGGGGCCTATTTCTCACGAGCCGCCAGCGGCTGACATCCCGCATCGGGTGATACTTCCCACTTCTGACCACTGACAGTTCCCCCACGCGGTCAAATACAGGTAGACTAACTGCCTGCCACCTCAAGTGATTTTCAGTTAACCTCAGGAACAATCCCATGCTTCGAATCGAGAGTCGCGAGCGACCGCACTGGCGGGAGCAAGCCAAAGCGTTTGGTTTTGGGTTTCACACCATGTACGGCGAGCCATACTGGGACGAGACCGCCTATTACCAGTTCACCCTGGCGCAGATCGAGCGCGACTTGGAAGATCCGACCGAAGAGCTGCACCAGATGTGTCTGGCGGTGGTCGAACAGGTCGTTGCCGATGATTACTGGCTGCGAAAATTCCAGATCCCCGAACCCCTGTGGCAACCAGTGCTCGATTCCTGGAAAAGCCGCGAGCCTTCTCTCTACTCCCGACTCGATTTTGCCTATGACGGCAACGGCCCGGCCAAACTGTATGAAAATAATGCCGATACGCCCACCAGCCTCTATGAGACGGGTTTCTGGCAGTGGTTGTGGCTGGAAGATATGGTCAACAGCGGTGCCATCCGCCGGGACGCCGACCAGTTCAACCTGTTGCAGGAGCTACTGATGTCCCGTTTTCAGGAGCTCGCCCGCCAACAACCCGGCCAGACACTACACTTCGCCTGCTGTAAAGATACCGAGGAAGATCGTGGTACCGTGCAGTACATGGAAGACTGTGCCAAGGAGGCCGGTTTATCGACCGCCTTTGTCCATGTGGAAGATATTGGCCTGAACAGCAAACAGGAGTTTACCGATCTGCGCGATCGCCCCATTCGCTGGATATTCAAGCTTTACCCGTGGGAGTTCATGTTCCGTGAAGCATACGCCGATTATCTGCCTGAAGCCAAAGTCAACTGGCTGGAGCCGATGTGGAAATCAATCCTCAGCAACAAAGCCCTGCTCCCGCTGTTATGGCAGCAATTCAAAGGCCACCCGAACCTGCTGCCAGCGTATTTTCCCGATGATCGCAACCTGAGTGAATTACGCGATTATGTCATCAAGCCGATTTTTTCCCGTGAAGGCGCCAATATCAGTATTGTTGAACAAGGCCGCCAGACCCTCCGGGTTGACGGCCCGTATGGCGATGAAGGGATGATTTACCAGGCGTACCACCCGCTCCCCAAATTTAACGACAGCTACACCCTGATTGGCAGCTGGCTGATCAACGATCAAGCGGGTGGTATTTCCATCCGTGAAGACAGCTCCCGCGTGACCCAGGATTTATCGCGGTATCTGCCACATATTATTTTGTAATACTAATCAAAGTCAGTCAGTGATCAGAAATAGTACAGGATAATAACAATGAACCTGGATGATATGGCGCTCTTCGTACAGGTGGTACAACAAGGCAGCTTTACCAAGGCCGCTGAGTACTGCGAACTGCCCAAATCAACGGTCAGCCGCCGGATCCGCAATCTGGAAGCAAGCCTCAAAACCCGACTACTTGAGCGAACCACCCGTAGCCTGATCCTGACTGAAGTCGGCGAAGCGTTTTATCATAAAGCAACGCAAATCCTGGATGACGTCGCGGCGACTGAAAAGGATATTGCACATCGCCAGGGCGATTACACCGGCAAACTCACCCTGTACGCGCCGGACTGTATTCTGGAACTCTGCACGGATCATATTAGCGAATTTTGCCAGCAATACCCTGACCTTTCTCTGGTCATTCATTCCACCAATCAGCCTTTGTCGGCAATGGCCGATCGACGCTTTGATCTTCGGATCGACATCGGTAGCCAGCCGGACTCATCCTTCATCGCGATCCCGCTCGCCACCCTTCACTATGACTACTTTGCCAGCCCGGATTACCTCAACACCCATGGTATTCCACAAACACCGGCAGAGCTTGAGCAGCACCACACCCTGATCATGCACCAGTTTTCTTCCCAACAACTCTCCTGGAACCATGGCAGCATCGAACTCCCTGCCATGCCGAAATGTACTGCGGATTCTCCCTATGTGTTACGGGCCCTGACTGCAGCCGGTCAAGGCGTTGGCTGCCTGCCACTCTTCATGGCCGTTGATCAAGTCAAAAACATTCAACTCGTCCGCTTATTTGACGGTCAATATTGCTTTCCGCTCACTATCTACGGGGTTTATCACTCCCGCCGTTTTGTCCCCGGCAAAGTCCGGGTGCTGATCAAAGATATCCAGCAATTTCTCCAACAGAAACTCAGCACGATAGAAGGCCAGTTACCGACGTAATCACGGGCCATAAATTGTTCCATTCCATGGCACAATTCATCTCAGCAGAGGGCATTTATCTACTTTGCGGCCCGACTTAGACTCCTCATTAACCACTCTGTGAATCAATGAGAGTCTGCTATGAAAGACATTTTCGACATCCACGCTAAAAAGATATTTTGGTTGACCATACTCATCGCCCAGGTGCTTGGTTTTTTACTCTTCAAAGATCTGGCGGACGTCAGCCAATGGGTCGTCCAGTCTCCCCGGGAAACAACCATATGGGTTTGGTACAACCGTTGGGCGATTGCGTTTGGTGCAATCGCAACGATGGCGATTGCCGGCTACCTCAAATACAGACAACGCGACATTGTCGGCAACAAAGCCTTTATCACGCTGACACTGTTCTTCTGTTTCACATTTTACAGCGGCATGATTAACCCACATATCATGATGCGTGCCCGTATGGATAACGGTGTCTTTGTGTCCATCAAAGAAGCCAAAAAATATGTCAACCCCTACGAGAGCGTCATCGTTCTGGAGATCAATGGTAAAGCCCGCGCGCACTCAGATAAGCAACTGCTTCGTCCCCACGTTGCGGGGAATGGTGAACTGGGCGGTGAACATGTCGTCATGACTTACTGCGGCCTGACCAACCTGGGCATGGCATATACACCGGAAATCAACGGACAACAACTGGATTTGGCACCGATGAGCCAGTTGGAAAACAACTTGATTATGTTCGATAAAAACAGTGGTGAGCCGATTCAGCAGCTTTGGGGCCAGACAGAATCAGACTATAACGCGGGTTCAGAAGCCCGGATGCGTGAATGGCCGACTTTCCGCATGCCGTTTGAAAAGTTTGCCGAAGCTTATCCGGATGGCGAAGTCTACGTGAATGACTATCTGGTCGAAGATATGCGTCCGACGTTCTGGAACAACCCATTCCTGGCGATTTACGATCCAATGATGGAGCTCATCTTTAAACTGGCGGTGGCCCACCAGGCAACCAACGAAGAGCCGACCTTCCCGACTTTAGATCACATTGATACGCGTCTGCCAAGTAAAGCACTCATTCACGGCTTGAACATCGGCAACGACTATGTGGCTTACACCGAGGAATTTGTCAAAGAGCAGGCACAACCGATTAATACCACCATCGGAGGCAGAGCGGTTGTGATCAGCTACAGCAAAGAATTTAAGAGCTTAGGTATTTTCTATAACTCCACCGGTAAGCAAATTACGGACATCGACTTTTTTGGTCAAACTCAGCACGGCAAGCTGCCTCGCGTCGAAACCGTGAAAGCTGGCGCCTTCTGGGTGATCTGGGCGAACTTCTTCCCCGAAACAGATATCAACCGCGTATAATCTGTCATCAAGATCACAGCGGCCGTAATCCCGATGTTATGCAAATCGGCGTTCATTTGCTTCACTTATACCAATCGCAGTAAATAAGGGGTCATCCTAGCTTGTTAAAATGCTCGATAACTGCGTTAGAATTTTTGATTGTAGAATAACTACTTATCTGAAAATTCTGCCTTGTTCTCAAACATTTTTCCTGCGCTATTTCCGAAAGAAAGCTGAGCACGGCCCGATCAATACCCGGAGTTATCATGGATTTCAATCAGGTTCGCTACTTTTTGGCCCTTGCAAACACCTTGAATTTCACGCGCGCAGCAGAGCAGTGCTACGTCTCTCAACCGGCGCTGACCCAGGCGATAAAACGATTAGAAACCGAGCTTGGCGGGGAGCTGTTTCTCCGGGATGGCCGCCACACCCGGATAACGGCACTCGGTCAGTCGCTGCGGGGGCATTTCGAGCAAATCGATCATACACGGCACCTGGTCAGGGCGACGGCAAGAGCCGTCACTTCGGGCGAGATAGCAGAGCTGAATATCGGCGTCATGTGCACCATAGGACCATGGCTGATCACCGAGATGCTGGATACGTTTCAGGCCCAGCATCCGATGATTTCTATCACCCTGCATGATGTGACACCGGCATCAATACCGCCCCTATTGCTCTCCGGGGCAATCGACGGTGCACTCTGCGCCCGCCATGGCTCGCCCCATTCGCAACTACGCTACATCAGTCTGTTTGAGGAAAGAATGGTGGTCGCCTTCCCGCCCGGCCATGAATTTTCAAATAGGGCGGCAGTCCCGTTGCGGGCAATTGCCCGGCAACGCTACGTCGACAGATTACACTGCGAATTCCGGCAGGAGATCCTTCAATTTCACGAAGCGCATGATATCCAGCAAGATGTCGCATTCCGCAGCCAGCGTGAAGACTGGATTCAGAGCATGGTCCTTGACGGCGTGGGCGTGAGTGTCATGCCGCAATTCTCACTGCTTCATACAAAGCTCGAGCACCGGCCCATCATCGACCCCGTGATGTCCCGTAAGGTCGAGTTTGCCGTCGTCGATCACCCCCAGTCCCCGCCGGCACTCAGTGAATTGCTGAAACATGTCAGTACCCACGACTGGTCGGTTGCTCAGCGAGATGCCAGCCAATCCGCCTCATCATAAGCATCACTTATTGAAACCCAACAAATGGATCTTGGCCCCGCCGAACACAGGCGACTAGGCTCTTGATAGACCCAAACAACCCCACCAGAACCGCGGGGTTGTTTAGGCAGGCATCACCAGCGCGCACCGCGATTGGTGGATCCGGCTTCATGATGCAGGAGGGGATACATGTCTAATGCCAACCAAAGCGATAAAGCTGACCGACTCGCAAACCTCTCTCCAACCCAGCTTGAAGTAACCCAGAATAACGGCACGGAGAAACCCTTCAAAAATGAGTTCTGGAATCATAAGGAAGCAGGGATCTATGTTGATATCGTCAGTGGCGAACCACTCTTTGCTTCCGTGCATAAATATAACTCGCATAGTGGCTGGCCGAGTTTTTATCAAGCCCTGGCGAGCGAGCACATCATCGAGGTCAATGATCGAAGCCACGGTATGAATCGTACCGAGGTGCGCTCCCGTGATGCTGATTCACACCTTGGGCACTTGTTTCCGGACGGGCCACCCCCAACCAACCTGAGATACTGCATCAACTCTGCCGCACTCCGGTTTGTCCCCGTCGCCGAGCTTGAAGCGCAAGGCTATGGGCAATATTTACACCTGTTCGAGACCAAAGAGCAGGATGCGCAATAGCCTCGACAACAAGTCCTCATAGGAACGAACCGCCACAAGTTCAGCCATGGGAGAAAGATTGATGCAATGCTATAACATCACGCCCCATATCGCATTCATGATTGCCATTGCGGCTTCTCCCTCGCTGACGGCTGAGGATACCTTCTCACCCTATGTCGACAAGCACGGCAATATCCTTTTTCCGACCGGGTTTCGGACCAGTATGGTCCATCTCGGATCTTGGTTTATACCCCATGGTGAAGCCAGTGGCTTCCATGACGTTTACACCGAGCAAGCAACAATTACAGCTTTTCGTAAAACCGGCAAATTCCCCGATGGTGCCACGCTCGTGAAGGAACTGCGAACAGCCAAGACAGGGCATTACACAACCGGCCGTGGTATCAGCTACGCCACTCCCAAATTAAAAGAGTGGTTTGTCATGGTAAAAGACTCCCACCAACGCTTTCCTGATAACCCCCAGTGGGGGGATGGCTGGGGCTGGGCACTCTATAAACCGGACGCCCCAGAGAAAAATTTAGTGACAGATTACAAAGTGGATTGCCTTGGTTGCCATATTCCTGCCAAACAGACGGATTGGATCTATGAAGAAGGCTATCCGGTACTGAAAGAAAACTGAACCTTCTGACGAACACTTCCGTGTCGCATCACCAAAGCGCGTTGTTTTTTGGTTTTGCTTTCACATATGCAGTTCGACCTAAGCGAAAGGAGAGAGAAATGAAAACGCAAAAAAGCTCTGCTTTATTCCTTGATGCAATGCTCAGTGCTATATGCGGTACTATGCTCAGTACGGCGCTCTTCGCCGGCCTGTTTACTGTGGTTTATTTTACGTCGGCAACTATCACGCCTGCCACAGCGAAAGGTGATAACGCAAAAGAGGCGGTAGAATTTGATGCTCAGGGTAACTTAATTCAACCCGATAATTTTGCCTGGCGAGAATGGGTTTATATCGGCAGCCCTCTCACGCCAAATGATCTGAACCCGCCCCAGGCATCTTTCCCCGAGTTTCATAATGTATACATCAACCCGGAGGCTTACGCGCACTACAAGCAGACGGGGAAATTTCCGCAAGGTACTGTCATTATCAAGGAGCTGGTCAGTGTTGGTTCAACACAGGCCTCCAGTGGGAAAGGTTATTTCCAGGGCGACTTCATCGGGCTGGAGGCGACCGTAAAAGATGCCAAACGCTTCCCTGATGAACCAGGAAACTGGGCTTACTTTACCTTTAGTCATGAGCCGGCACCTTATCCAAGAACAGCCAAACTTCAGCCAGCAGCCTCCTGCAATATGGCCTGTCACCAGGCACTCGCCGAGGATGACTGGGTATTTACCCAATACTATCCGGTGCTGCGCGACGCAAAAGGGAAAGGGATGTAATCAGCCCCTGTGATTGAAAACTGAGGAAACAGACCATGAACCATACAGGCAACAACACACCGCAGGACAGAGTGCCCATGCTTGTACCAGCCAGTCATGATGTCCACGGGACAACACTGACGCCGCCATTTCCTGACGGACTTGAAACGGCCATCTTTGGAATGGGGTGCTTCTGGGGCGCTGAAAAGCGATTCTGGACATTGAAAGGAGTCTATACCACTGCCGTTGGCTACGCAGGGGGAGACTTGGTTCATCCGACCTACATGGAAGTATGCGGTCGGCATACCGGCCATGCCGAGGTCGTCCTCGTTGTCTATGACCCGGCGATCATCAGCTATGCGCAGTTGCTCGCCAGCTTTTGGGAGGGGCACGACCCGACACAGGGGCTTCGCCAGGGCAATGACGTCGGCTCCCAATACCGCTCAGTGATCTTTACAACGTCCGATGAGCAGGCAGAAGCCGCTCACCGTTCTCGGGAGCATTACGAGCAAAAGCTGTTACGGGCTGGCTTCAATCCCATCACCACAGAAATCAAGGCCGCGCCGGCGTTTTATTATGCCGAAGAAAAGCACCAACAGTATCTTGCGAAGCACCCTTCCGGGTATTGTGGGCTAGGCGGACTCGGCGTGCCCTGTGATTAAGATCCGAGAAACCACTAATGAACAGTCTCTCATTTGTCGCCATTGCATTTGTCGTTTTAAGTTTGGTCGGACTCAATGCGCTCACCTACTATTCACACCGAACCAGGCTGCTGCCTGATATTGTCTGGGTGCTATTGCTCGGAGTCCTGTATGGATTTCTATCCACCACCACTGAATTAGGATTGCCGGAAATTACCCTCAACTCAGAATTGGTGCTTTATGCTTTCGTTCCTTTACTGATTTTTTCATCTACACAAAAAATCTGCTTGCACCATATTCGAAAAGTCCTGCTGCCGGCAAGCCTGATTGGCAGCGTCGGGATCCTGATCAGCATGGTCATCATCGGGGCGATTCTTCATTTTGTCTTTGGAATGCCGTGGCTGGCAACTCTGCTATTCGGGGTAATTATCTCTGCCACAGACCCTTTAGCGATCGGCGCTTTATTACATGAAAACAAAACGCTGCAGGAATCACGCAAACTTCTGATTGAAGGAGAATCGATCCTGAATGATGGTTTTGTTGTCACTGTGTTCGGCGTGTTCATGCTCCTGATGTTCGAAGGTGCAACATTCAGCCCGGTTAACAGCAGTGCAAGCCTGTTCAGCCACATTACTGGCGCTTTAATCATCGGTGTTTTACTGGGCAGGGCCGCACGCTGGTTGCTGGCTTATTGGCACGGGGAACACTTTTCACTCAGAACAAATATGACCCTGGCGCTGGCTTTTGGCAGCTTACTCCTCGCTGAAAGCCTGCACTTCTCCGGAATTCTTGCCGTTTTTTCCGCAGCGCTGGCCTACGGTTATAAACGCCCGGAGCCGGACCAGAACACACATATTCAGGGCTGCTTATGGGACTATTTCGAATATATTGCAAATGCCAGCCTGTTCTTCTTACTTGGCGCCAGTTTTAGCGGACTCGCTTCTTTCGATTTGCTCACATTTTCTTTAGTCATCACGTCCCTCATCCTGTTAATCGTTGCCAGGCTTGTGGCTATCTTGCTGCTTTTCCCTGCGATTACCATCGAAGGTGAACATTTGACGCCTCAGGAATTTTGGTTACTGAATTTTTCCGGTGCCAGAGGCGCCGTCTCAATTGCGTTGATATTATTATTACCCGACTCATTTGAGTTAAAAGAAACATTCTTATCCATTTCTTTCGTCATGATTCTATTCTCTCTGGTGCTGTACCCGATATTTGTCCAGCAATTACAGAGAAAGCCGGGGTAATCACGCAACAAAAAACGACACGACTCCCCCGCGACACGCATCCGATTTTGCACAGATAGTGATTTCTCTGCTTCACTTAAAGTAATGTCACGAATTGAGGTGCGTATGCGTGCTCCAGCGCTATGGTTGCTGATTTTTCTGGTCGCATGTGCCTCGATTCCCGAGCCGATCCCGGACTCGAACCCGGCCCGGGCACAAATCTACACCCAATCCCAAACGGCTTGCCTCGCGCTGCTCACTGACTTTAAGCAAGCCGTACAGCATCACGGCGTTCAGGATGCCCAGCTGGTCTGGGATCCCAGGTTTCCGCACCTTGCCTTCAACCGCTTCAGCCTGTCCTGGCTTCCCGGCTTAACTTCCCGCCAGCAAAGGCAGGAGTGGTTGGCTTATGTCACGCAGCACGCTGCCATGCAGCGGCAGGTTGAATATCAGAACCTGCCGAATAAACACGGATTTGAGGCAGAGCAACTGGCGCAGTGTGCCACGCAACTAGCGAGTCGTAACCTCTATAATCCGGCTTTCTGGTCAGCCCTGACGGCGAGCCCGCCCGAGTTCCCTTCCGGTTATTCGGACTGGCAACGCATTTTTGGCGTATATCCCGTCAGCAAGCATATCGCCAAACCGTCAATGAACCAGGAGAAACGCCGACTCATCAGCCATTTCATCCAACCGCCAGCCGGTAGCGTGATCCGCTATGCCATCCCCGAAAAGCCGTCGCTCACCCGCTCACAAATCCGACGCTGGTTTCAACACGCCCGGCAGCAGTCGGCACTCTCCTGGCCGCGCCTGACCCAAGTGCAACTAAAGCGCCTGCTCGCCTACTATGCCCCGGTGTTTGAAGTCGAATCCCGCTCTCGGGATGATCTGCCCGGCCAGGTGGCATACGCAAGCCCGAACCGACCCATGATCAATGTTCGCCAGCCGGCGCTATACACCCATGTCAGCCTGACTCGCTTCTATGGCCAGACGCTCATACAACTCAACTACAGTCTGTGGTTTGCCAACCGCACCGCACGGACGTCTTTCGATCCCTATGCCGGCCCGTTTGATGGCGTTCTGATCCGGCTGACATTAGATCCCGACGGCAACCCATACATTCTCGACAGCATTCATCATTGCGGGTGCTACCACATGGTGTTTGCCCTGACGCCTGCACTCAAGTTTTCGCCACCGGATCCCCAGATTGAGTGGCCCATCACCCTGCATATCTATGCCGGGCAGCGCACCGATACACTTGGGGTGGCGTTCACCCACGGCGAACACATGCTAAAGAATGTTCAGTGGCTCCGCACGACAACGCATGCCCGTCCGCTGGTGATGATGCCCTACCATCAGCTGCGCAGCCTGCCGACGACAGAGAACACCTATCAGAGCCTGTTCAACCAGCAAGGCATGCTGCCGGCCAGCGTCCGTGCCGAGCGCTTCTATCTGTGGCCACTCGGGGTAAAATCACCAGGGACGCAGCGTCAGCTCGGCCATCACGCCACGGCTTTCATCGGCCGGCGTCACTTCGACGACCCTTTCATTTTCGAGACACTGTTCGAACAGCCCTCAAACCCTCAAGTCCGGGGGAGAGATTGAAAAGGGTCTCGCAATCGTCTCAACAACCAGAAACGCTAATCTCCCCAGATTTCTATACTCATTAGATTCTATCGGCTAAACAATACGTTCAAGTCATTGATCCTACCCATTAAGGGGAGGGTATCGTAAGGCACAGCCTGCCAAGCGTTAGCCTGACAATACCTTCAATTGTTGAGTTACAACGATGAAACAGATCCCAATACTCTTTTTCGCTTTATCACTACTCCATAGCACCTCATCCATAGCAAGCAGCCCTGACCTCACATACCCGCCGGTGAACAACACATCGATCCTGCCGATCACCGCAGATCGAGGGGCGATCCGCTTTGAACAAGTGACGTTTGATCTCGAAATCGGCACAATCACGAATAGTGACTGGGGACAATTCAAAGTAAAGCCTGAGCACCTGCTCGACCGCAGAGGAAAACCGCTCGGTGCAGGTTACATCAATGTTTTTCTTTATCCGGACTCCGGCTCAGGCGCGACAATGCCAACCTGGTCCGTCGATAATTTATTTATCGACGGTCCCGCGGCTCACATAACAGCCGCTCATATGAAGACGCCGCATAAATATGAACGCCGCACCGAGACTGATAACGATAACATCCATGCCCGCAAAAATGGGCGGAATACACCAAGACCACCAACACTGCCCGCCAGCCGGCAAGCAGAACGCGCGATATATTTTGATTTACGTCCGGGAGAAGATGGGGAAGGGAGCGTCCGGCAAATCCGGGCAACGATTTTATTCTCATCGCAGCCATTACCCACAATCACAGATATCGCGCAATTTGCAGCGCAGTTTCCCTCTCATATTTACCCGGTTCGCACGGCCATAACCAACGCAGAAGGGGCCGGGCATGTTGACGGCCGGACAAGCCCGGTATCATCCACCATCCCCGATTCCCTGTCTCTCGGCAGACCGCCACAACCTGTCACACCGGCACCTTCCTTGCCTGATGATCTCGATTTTCCGATTCAGGTCATTCAGGCTGATCAACCCAACCTGGACTCGGGCCGGAACCAATGTATTCCCATCGCCCATGCCAACGCCCTGCAATACCTGGAGGACAGATATGACGGCCTGCCGCTCGCCTGGCGTGTACCTCAGTCGCATATCCGCGGCATCGGCAAAATCGGTTCCGCCGGAGATGTGCTGATCTGGGAGCCCGAGCCAGCCAACAGCCTGGTGGCGAATATTGACAGCTATGGCCGCCGGGATAATGTCCAGAATCTGAACACAGGCGGATACACCACCTTCTGCGGTTTAATCCGCGGTTTATTCGGTTACCTGGCCGACCCCGTATCCGGTTCCCTGGACGCCGCCGAGTTTCGCCATCAGGGCAGCAGCGCCCTGGTGCTGGGCGATAATGCCGGCTGTGACAACGGCACGGTGATCATGGATGGGATCACTTCGCAGCGGGAAGGCTTGTTTCCCACCTGGGAGTGGATTTTTGATGAGCTGGCTCAAGGCCGTGCAGTCACAATTCTGTTCAGTTGGTACGACATTGCCGGGGAATGGAAAGGGGGTCACAGCGTCCGGGTTTACGGTGCTGCCAAATTGAATAACAAGCATTACATCATGACTCTGGATGATGCGGTACAGGGGGATAACTTCAGCAACCTCACCTCGCCGCAAACCCTGCAATGGGAAGTAGCAGATACCGGACAACCCGGCATGGCCGGCATACCCGACGGCCGCCTGAACATGAACGGGATGAGCTGGGAGATCGACTTTGCACTCTCTTACCAAGCCAAACCGACTCTGCTCATCCCTTAAAACAGTTCACTATGCAGCGTCAAGCGGGCCTTTGAGCTCCCGCTTGACGCGTCAGTCTTCCTCAGATCGCCGCTTTCTCAGCCCGAAGATCAAGTCGCAAAACCAAGCAACCGAACTCGCTGTGCCTTCACTACACTGAGAACAATAACCTACAACACCACATCTGAATCACAGATTTGTTTTCAATACTTACAGCTTGATTCAGACAACGGTCAGGTAACTTCAATTATAAAGCTCCTCTCATAAAGCTTGACAGCTCAACAAGACAGACAACGCAAACGGCAATGTGATGAAAAAAAGCAGTATCACACTCTATTCGCTTTCGGGACTGGCTGCGGTCAGCTTTTCGACTGCGGTGCTGGCTAAGCCACCCTCACGGGATGATGACTATGGCCCACTGAAAACCTACGCCCAGTCGCCTATCCAGTCCAACAGCCTGACCCCGCTCATGCGTAGTGGTTTCAGCTATGCCCCCGGCACAGTAGAGCTCTATACCACCGCAACCATCGCCAGTGTCTGGGCGCACACCGAGGAGTACAACGCCGATTACTATCAAAATGCGCTCTCTATCGGCGGCCTGTGGCAAATCAATGAAAAGTGGCTGGTGGAGCTGGATTACACCTGGCGATTTACTGCCAATAATCACTTGGACAATGTCACCACATCATTCCATGATTTCTTCGGCATCGGGCAAAACGGCCGGGATGAAGTTGAAGATCACTCCTTTGATCTGTCTGTTCCTGAATATGGAATTGAGCTCCATGATTTCAACAATGAAACTTTGGGGAATGCCTTTACGTTTTATACCAGCTATCAACTTCTGGAAACGCCCCGCCACGGCCTCTCAATCGGTGGCGCAATCTATTACAACTATGTTCCCAGCGGTCCCTTCGAGACCAGCAATTTTGAGCAAGCGCTCCAGCTCAACTACAGCTATCGGCGTAATCGACACGCATTCTACAGCATGCTGGGCCTCTCTTACCGCAAGAACGATCATGTGCTGGTTGATATCCCCTACAACACCGTCGCTTTGGCGGCGGGCATTGGTTACCAGTATCAACTGACCGCCAAGCACCGCTTACTGACGGAATACCACATCTACGAGGGAGCAACCGATGCTGCTTCGGATCTGTCCGAGCCATCCCATGAAATCCTGCTGGGTTATCGTTACCACTTCCCGCACAGCGCCATTGAATTCTCAGTGGTCGAGAATGTCTTCAACATGGATAACAGTACTGATATTGCGTTCACCCTCGGCTATCGATACCGATTTTAACTCAGTTACCTGAAAAACAACGGGGCCCACTTAGGCCCCGCTGAAACACCATAGGTCCGCAAAATTAATCCGCGTTACCGAGAACATACTGCTGATACGCCGCTTTCATCCGGTGCTGCTGCGAACGGATATACAGCGGCGAGAGGCGATCGCGGTTAAAATAACGCCGCTCGATATTGTGCTGCAGCTCCGGCTCCCAAATCGCTCCGGGCGTGATCCGGTTATCATCCCCCGACGTTTTGGTATAGTAACCCCAGCGCCATTCCTCGATCCCGGTGACTTGGACATACTTTGGTTTCATTTCCTGTCTTGGCGTGAGCGGAATTTTGAAATACATCCCTGCGTATTCTTCACCCGCGGTATGGGCTTCAATGATCACCTGAACATCCCCAAACCAGTGATTTGACTTCACCGCAGAGCCGGTATCACCCCGCCAGTACTCGCCATTTTGCACTTCAAGTGCCCAATCCCATTCCGGCAGGTAATAGCGGTAAGACAACAGCCGAGGCTCCGCTTCGAATTCGGTATCTTCCTGCTCAAAATACCCCACCCGGAGCGAGAACTTATGTCGGCCACTAGCTGACTGCCAACGGGATTCGTTCATCCCGCCGATATAGTCGCCATACACCCGACCATAGCTAAACTGGGTAAACAGGCCCAGCGGCAATCCAAACGCCTGATGAACCAGAATCCGGTCGACTTCATTTTCATGCTCTTCAACCGGATGCCAGGACACCTGCTCAACATCATCACTGACCGCCAAGGGCAACAGGTGGCGCACATCAAGGCTGGCACCGGGCCATAAATCCCATACCAGGTTGGTGCCAAGGGCTAGTGAATAGTCAAATACCCCAAACTCCGTGCCTAAGGTCGAGCGCAAGTTCGGCGAAAAGTTAATATTCGGGATCCAGGCTGAATTAGCGCGCGATGGGTCTCTCCAAGGGACAGCGTAATAATCATAGGTAGACACTGTAGAGATATTCAGCCCACTGACACTCGGCGCATCCCCCCGGAAGTAGTCCTGAACCCGCGGCGATTGGGCTCTGATTTTAGTCACCGGAATACCGTTATTCAGCAGGTATAAATCAAAGCGACCCGGCCAGGCATCGCTGATCATCCCCATGGCCACACCAACCCCATCAACTTCATTGCGCCGATAACGGTTATTTTCCAGCGCGACACTCAAATGATCGCCTTGCACGGCCACCTTGAGGTGTTGAAAGCCATGATCCGCCAATCGCTTCATGACGATATCTGCAGCATCGGCACTTGCCTGCGGTAAGGCTTCCGACGCCTGCGGCGGGTTCTCTGTGACGGCCTCTGCCGCTAAACCGGGAGCTTCATATTCCCGCCACAAGGATTTGGTGCGCGGGACAATCTTCTGCTGAGATGGTGACAGCGACAACGGCACCAACAACTGGACACCCGCGTAGGCATTATCACGATTTTTGGTTTCACTGTCTGAATAGAACTGCCAGGTTGCGCTGAGGCGCGACTGCCAGGGCAACCAGCCATCGAGGGTGGAAAGGCGAACGCCGGCATTGATCCCGGTGCCGTCGTAATCTGTAATCAGTTGCAGCCAGTCAAACGTCTGCCACTCCAGGCTGCCGAATCCGCCCTCAAGGTAATTCACGCCCATCTGGTTGGTCGCGCTGCCGCGGCCATAACCGACACTCAGTCTGAATCCTTGCCAATCATAACCTGCCACCAAATACTGATTATCATGATGGCTGGCAATCCCGCCCAGATCCTGAGCGCCGATTGCAATGGAGAATGGCGAGTCGGGAAACCACGCCGCACTGGAGAGCTTTGCCGAGAACGAGAGATCACTGCCAGCACTCCCCCAACCGACATCGCCGTTAAATCGCTTATAAGTATCTTGCGAAACAAATTCAAAACCGGGGAAAATCCCCAATCCCAACATCACGGTATTATGGGCACCATCTGAATAGCCGCTGCCGGTATCAATATTGTCTTCAAAATTCCACCCTAATGAGATATCACCAAAAGCCAGCGTTTGGGTATTCGGGGTGCGAAGCGCGCCGGTAAAGCCGGTCTGGGAAAAATGCGATTCAATGGTTGAGTTGGCCTGCCCACTCAAGGGGAAGAGCGTCAGGATCCCCGCTCCAACCCAACGAAACATCCTCTGTTTCGCATGTTGTTCTTTCATTCAACTGCTCACTACAACGTCTATTTATCTGTACCTGATGCGAAAAAAGCAGGCTTCCGCCTGCCTTTTGTTTATCAATAATGATTAACCGCCGCTACCGCCGCTGGCACCCGTTGTACCTGTTGTGCCGGTCGTGGTTCCACATTTATCAATAGGGAATGTGAGGGTCACACTGGTATCTTTATTTACGACAACATTCTGATCAACCTGCTGGTTACCAAACTTTTCGGTATAAATAGTCCCTTTCAATTTATAAGCAGCCCGTACTAAGCGTATAGATGCCGCACTATCAATTGCTGGCGTCACCGTACCAAAGTAGCGACGCATGTTTTGAGAGTAAACCTCGACAACACCTGGTTGAACTTTCGTTTCTCCAGTGTCCAAACACTTACTTTCAAGCGAGACATTCAAAGTTCTGGTTTCAGGAGATTCAATCTTAATAGTCGAACCATCCAGGTCACAGAAGTTATGGGTGATACTGCCATCATTCGCAACAGCAATCGCGGTACCATTTTTATGGGTGACAGATTTAATCAGCCCATCGCGATAATTACTACGGGAAACCACTTGTAATTTACCGGCACCATCTGCTGGTATACGAGCGAATGTATGTTTTCCCATCCCCCAAATATACTGACTCTTACTCCAACCACCACCAGCACGGGTAAAGATCACTCTTGGGTTATAATCATTCCCGTTCACTTCTTCCAACTTAATATCCGCATAGCAACGGCTTCCCCAGAAATAATCCAAGTTGTAGTAAGACAAGTGAGTAATATTTTTGGTTAAAGTGAAGGTATTCGTTTCTGCATTCAAATCACCGACAGTACCTTCTCCTTCAGCTTTCCAGCGCCCTGTTGTTTCATCGTAAGACCAAACCGGAATCGTTTCTCCGGTCTTGATTTTAGCTTTTGTTTCCGGGTTAATGGTGTCCGCCGGTACATCAAACGTCAGGGTAATCGGCTGGTCAAACTGAGCAACCGTATCCCCTTGTTCATTTTGCAGTTGGATGGCGGTAAAGCCTGCAGAAATAAAGCCACCACCAGCTAAAGCAGGGTCTTCATCTCCGTTTGCATCAAGAATGATATCCGGCTCCAGCCCCCCCGGGAAGGCATCTAACACCGACTCATTGCTCGCATTCCCATTCGGCTCATTCGAAAAATGAACAATATTTGCGGTTACCGTTCCTGTGACAGGATCTCCAGCTGCGTCCAACAGCTGAGTCCCCACCGGGATCTTCATTTCAACTTTGGTGTTTGCCATCGCTTTGGCTTGATCCGAGTCAGGATCAGCTGGAGGCGGTGTTGCAATTGTAATTTCACGATCAACTGCACCACCATTGTCGGAGCTAATCGTTTCTTGCGCAGCAGCAATCGGCGCTTCATCGTTTGAAGGTACCAGCGGCGTAAAGAACACATCATAACTGGCACCTTCTTTCCCTGCGACACCTGCGCTTTGAGCCGGGATCAGAATATTCTTACCCGTCGCAAAGAAACCCGGCGAAGTCGCATGCAATTCCAGAGTAAACTCATTCACCGAAGCGCCATCAACACGGCTAATCTGAACAGTTCCAGATTTTGCTGTATAGGATTTACTATTCGCTTCGGCTTTATCTGTATTTTCATCAGCACCTTGAACGAAAAGGTACTGCACTTGTTCGCCGCGCAAAGTGAAAGTGATTTCCTGGTCAGTTAATACACCCGTATCAATACTTTGAAAGATCAAAGAAACCGGGTTAACGATCGTTTTCGCGGCTGGTGGCGGGGTTGGGGTTGGATCTGTTTTTTTTGAGATCCCATCAGAGTCAGAACAACCAGCCAACACACCACTGGCCAACATGACCGTGAGTGCGAGCTTCTTATACGCAAATTTTGAGCGGCTCATAATTCATCCTTTGAATCGGAGTTATAATCATCATTGAAAAAGTGAATGCATAGTAAGATATACACAGAGGTTTACAAAAGAATTACAAAACAGATTGCATAATTTCTTCCGTTTTTGTGAATTCATGCACCTTCCCGACCTCCATCATTCTCAGTACTGAAGCATTCTCCCCACCACCTTTTTCGACTTTTGACAATTACAACAATGATTGCTGCTGAAATATAAACGATTCAACATAATCGCAGCACGAATAATCTCCTGACTTAAACGTCTTGTTTGCGACCTCATGTATTTGTGATAAAAATATCTGGTAGGACCAGGTGTTTTTCATCACATTGAATCGCAACAAGGAATGAATATGCGAAAAAACCTCAAGATCTATCAACGTCTGGCTAAGCTTCCGTTTGGCCAGCAAATCTTCACCTTTATTGTCTGCTGGGTAGCGCCCTATTTCGCGTCAATCAAGCCACAAATCCATGAATTAAAGCCGGGCCTTGCCAAAGTTCGAATTAAAAAGCGGCGTCGGGTGACAAACCACATCAACACCGTCCATGCCATTGCGATGTGCAACATGGCTGAGTTAGCCGCAGGCATGATGACCGATGTCTCTGTGCCGGTGAAAAGCCGCTGGATCCCCGTGGGCATGACGGTTGCGTATTTAAAAAAGGCGACAACGGATTTAACAGCTACAGCACTGGGCGAGGCCATTGACTGGACCACAGAAGGGGATAAAAACGTCCCCGTAGAAGTGAGAGATACCGCGGGCAACCTGGTCTTTCGGGCCGAAATTACGATGAATGTCCGTTTGATCTAATTGCGGGTCTAAAATACCGCCGTTGCCAACTCAATTACGGCGGTCTTCATGATGGCCTCAACTCAAGACTGAGGCTCTCCCGGCAGAAATAGGGTCTTTGCCAGTCGGGCGAGGTTATAAGCATCGACATAACCGGAATGATGGCGTCCTTCCCATTCCAGGCCCGCCATATCCATCGCGGCCCGCAGCCCACAACGCTTATTGGTGACATGACGTTGCAAGCGAAACAGCGTCGCCAGGTTCAGGTATTCATTAAACGGGACTTTCAAATCTTTGGCTTTGCATTCAGCCCGCAAAATCGCATCATCCCGCCCCCAGGCAGCATATATCTTATGCCGGCCACCAAACTTCTGCTCGACGGATTTTAGAATCGTCGCCAGCGGCTTACCGTTTTTGTCAATGACATCCGGCTTAATACCTGTCAGCTCGGTACAAAACGGCGACACTTCGTCGTGCTCCGGCTTGACGAAATATTGTGCCCGGCGAACGATTTGGCCCGTGACTAAATCCAGCTCCGCAACACCAATTTCGATGATTTCTCCGGTCCTTGATTCCCGACCATCATTCCAGCAGCACATTTCGAGATCAAAGCAGACGATACGATTAAAATTCATTCTGTTTCCGGCACAACACTAACAAGGGCACGCAGGATACCATTTCAAAGACAACATGGGCAAAGGCGAGGCCTATCAGAGCAACAATCGATGAAGCCGGTTCTGGTAAGACTTTTTGAGCTGACGCGAAAAACATTCACTACATGATGACGTTTTCTGGTGACTGCAAGCGCTATCCACCACACTCATCAAAAGAAAAACTCAGACGGAGCGAAACACCTTGAAGCGAAGGATTGTACAATGGGCCGCAGCCCTTCTCATTCTCCTCATCGGAGGCATGGGCTTTTTTCACACCGAGCTACGACAGCTCTATCATACCGTGCGTCTGTTTGAGCCCGCTGTCATCGTGAAGAACTTCTCGAACATGGCGCAGATTTTTCCCTCGATCACCATCACACGTACCGGCCCGGTTGATCCATTTGAGGCGTCCCCCCAACCGCTCCCCAGCACTTTTTCATATCAAGGCGCGGATCACTCAATACAACAATGGCTGTCTGCCTCCGGCACTACAGCCCTGGTGGTACTCAAAGGCGATACCATTACCTTTGAGTCCTATTACCAAGGAACCGATGAACATGACTCAAGGATCTCCTGGTCGATGGCGAAGTCATTTCTCAGTGCCTTATTCGGTATCGCGGTTGAGGAAGGGGCCATTGCGGACTTAAGTACACCCGTCACGGATTATGTCCCCGGCCTGAAAGGCTCCGGTTATGACGGCGTTTCGATTAAAGATGTGCTGCAAATGTCCAGTGGGGTGTACTTCAACGAGGATTACGGCGATTTTAACAGCGACATCAACCGGATGGGTCGATTGATGGCGCTCGGGGGCAGTTTTGATGAATTTGCCGCCACGTTACAGCGGTGGCGAACACCGGGCACCTACATGGCGTATGTCAGTATCGACACTCATGTCCTGGGCATGGTGCTGCGCGCCGCCACCGGGCAGAAGATCACAGACTACTTTGAAGCCAAACTCTGGTCCAAAATCCAGCCCGAAGGCGATGCCATTTTCCTGACCGACAGCACCGGGGAACCCATGGTACTGGGTGGCCTGAATATCAAAAGCCGGGACTACTTGCGATTTGGCAAACTGTATCGGGATTTCGGCCGATTCAATGGCGAACAGATTATCCCGGCGCAGTGGATTGAAGACAGTATCACCCCGGATGCGCCACACTTGGTACCGGGAAAAAGAGACAGCGCCAATACCCATTGGGGATACGGTTATCAGTGGTGGATCCCGGAACACGCCAACGAAGAATTTGTCGCTATTGGCATCTACGGCCAGTACATCTACATCAACCGTTTGGCTGATGTCGTGATTGTGAAAAACAGCGCAGATACCCGCTTTATGGAAAACAATTATGAAAGTATGGAACTTGCCCTGACTGCCTTCAGAGCGATCGCGGAGTCTTTAGCGAACAGCCCATAACAATCTGCCCGAAAACATTAACACGACCACAAAAGCTGAAATATCCCCAGACAATCACGGTCCAGATCTGAGTCATCTGCGCTTTGAGGGTTATACCGGGGGATGTATGAAACTGATATTGGCTTTGCTGTACGGACTGTTTTTCGCTTTACCCTTGAGTTTACAGGCTGCGCCTTTCAATAGCTTTATTCTCGATAACCTGACCATTCCCGCGTCGCAAATTTTATCCGGCGGTCCGGGAAAAGACGGCATTCCGGCAATTCTGAAGCCTCGCTTTGTTGCTGCCAGTCAAGCCCGGTTTTTATCCCCTGATGATGTGATCTTAGGCCTCTCCATGGGTGGGGTCAGTAAAGCCTATCCAATCAAAATTCTGAACTGGCACGAGATTGTGAATGACAAAATCAAGGGCCGTTCATTTATCGTCAGTTACTGCCCGCTCTGCGGCTCCGGGATGGCTTTTCTTTCAAAACAACAGGGACGGACTTTGACATTCGGCGTCTCTGGATTACTCTACAATTCGGATGTGTTGATGTATGACCATCAGACCGAATCGCTCTGGTCGCAAATCCGGGGCAAGGCGATTAGTGGTTCGTTATCAGGCCGCTCACTCCAACAATACCCGCTGACTTTGACCCGCTGGCAGGCCTGGCGTGAAGCACATCCGGCAACGCTGGTGCTGTCGACCCAAACCGGCTATGTCCGCAACTATCAGCAAGATCCCTACGCTGGGTACGCCCGCTCCCCTCGCCTCTATTTCCCGGTTGCCAATCAGGCACCCGCCAGCTATCCAACTAAAGAAACCGTGTTGGGATATAAAGGAAAAAATAGCGTCATCGCCTTTCCGTTTTCAGAATTAAGAAAACAAGATAAGCCAAAATTTTCATACACCTTTGAAGGTAACCGACTCCTCATTCACTGGGACAAGGACAATCAATCAGCCTGGATCACAGACCCGCAAGGTCAACTGCTCACAACCACAATCCTCTATTGGTTTGCCTGGTACGCTTTTTACCCTGATTCATTGATTTTCAAGGCATAAGCCCTGCCGCCTAAAGGACTAACTATAGCCCCTCTGTCGAATCGAGGATTTTTTATACAAAGCTAATGTATTCAACGATCAAATATGTCAGGAATATTGACATAATTCACACAAGCAAGAAAAAGCCATTCATAAAGAATGATTTAGTCTATATGCTCCTGCGCGGTTATATCAAACTAGGAACATATAATGAAAAAAACACTGATTAGCTTAGGCCTGATTGCAGCCCTTTCCCCGGCCATGGCGAACGCAGCCGGTGGTTATGTTGGCGCCTCACTGGGTCAAACGACTTATCAAGATTTGGATACTGAAGAAGTAAGAGCTTTTGAATCAGCCATGGGCCTCTCTATTGATGACGAAGATACCGGCTTTAAACTCTTCGGTGGCGCTAACTTCAATGATTTTATCAGCATGGAAGCTCATATTGCGACCTTAGGAGCTGTCACCATTCAAAATAACTTTGCAAAAGCAGAGGTCGAGTCAACTTCACTAGGTGCCGCGCTCGTTGGTAACCTACCGCTAGGTGAGCATTTTAAGCTATTCGGTAAGTTTGGTTTTCATTTCTGGGATACTGAAATAGAAGCCACAGCCAGTAATGTTACATTCACCCAGGATCTGGATGACGGTACGGATACCTTCTTTGGTGCCGGTGCAGTCTACCAGATGGACAGATTCTCTATCCGCGGTGAATTTGAGCGCTACACCCTGGATGAACTCGATGTGGATTTCATCTCTGTAGGCTTAGCTTACCACTTCTAAGCCTGTCACGCTTATCGGGGGCAACCACGTCCCCGATAATATTCCTATCTAAAATCACCCTATCATCAATTAGCCCCGGGAAAACTCGCCACGCAGCCAATTTCTGAGTACCTGCACACTCTCTTGTTTAAGCCTGTCCGGCGGACAAACCAGGTAAAAATGCCGCTGCGGATGAACCACGGCTTGCCCCACCTGAACCAACATGCCAAGCTCAATTTCATCGCGCACAAACTGCTGATGGGTGATCAGTATACCCAATTGACGAATAGTCGCCTGAACCGCCTGCACAGAGGTGTTAAATGTTAAGTTTTTCTGTGAAGAAGGCACCGATACTTCGCTTGCCTGGCACCAAAGCTGCCAGTCATCTTGCCGACGGGGATTGGCCACATAAATCGGCGGATAACGACTTAGCAGCTGCTGAGGGGATTCTTGTGGCTGAGCCAGCAGATGAGGGCTACAGACCATGATCAGCGCATCATCTCCCAGCTTTTCACAGTGATAACCCGGCCAGTCTTCCGGCTGACCGTGGATTAAGGCAACATCAACACCTTCCTGTTCCAGATCAAATACATGGTTCAAGGTGGAAATCCGCACGTCAATCTGCGGTGCGGCTTGCTGAAAGTCGGGCACTCTGGGGATCCACCAGTGCAGCGCCAGGGAGTTCACCATGTTCAAGGTCAACCGGTTGCTGCTCGCTTCCCGGGCCAACGACTCGCTGGCTTCGACAATCTGGGTCAGTGCCGGCGCTACCTGACGATAGTACTTCCGGCCGGCCGCGTTCAGCTCAACCCGGCGTCCGACGCGGCGAAACAGCGGCCGGTTGAGTTGCGCTTCCAGCGCCTTGATCGCCTGGCTCACCGCAGAATGGCTGACATACAGCACCTCGGCCGCATCCGTCATACTCCCGGTTTCAGCCACCGCGACAAAGGCATAAATAGACTTTAAAGGAACGAGCTTTTTCATTTGTAAGTTTTTCTAACCATTTTGGTCAGTATTATTCGCTTTTTTGATTCCTGCAAGCCGCCTACACTGACCGCAACAACTCAGCACAGGCCACAACAGCCCACCAGTCATATACAACCACTCAGGAGGTGCCAATGACAACCGATTTCCGGCCAGTCTTATTGATGCTGGCCTCTACTTTCAGCCTGTCTTTGAACGGCCTGCTCGCCAAATGGCTCACCGACAGCTTCAGCATCGAAACCCTGGGTTTCCTGCGCTTTATTTTACCCGCAGTGTTCATGCTGGCGATGCTGAAAGTCTCCGGGTGGGTCGTCCCGGCCCGCTCGCATTGGCGGAGTATTACCCTGCGCTCACTGTGCATCATCGGCAGTCAGATCTGTTTTTTGATCGCCCTGAACACCTTAACCCTGATTGAAAGCGTGGTGCTGTTCAGTACCGGCCCCCTGTTCATCCCTTTATTAGAAAAAATGATTTTCAAAACCCCGGTACGACCGCTGACACTGGCCTGCCTGGCCATCACCTTTGTCGGCGTCCTGCTTCAGGCAGAAAGCTCGCAAGGCATCAACATACGCCCGGAACTGCTGGTAGGCTTGGCCGCCGGATTCTTTAACGCTTGCTCACAACTCACCCTGTTTCGGGGCAGTAAAAGTCAACTCCCTGCAACAGCACTCAATGGGTGGTGTTTTCTCATGGCCGGCCTCTTTATGCTGCCCCTGGCGCTGGCAGACGTCTGGCGACATGGTTTACCCGAATTGGCCATCACAGCTCCAGAAAACCTGGCGTTACTTTTTCTGCTCTTGCTGGCGGTGAGTACCACCAACACCCAATTGTGCCGGGCCAAAGCCTACCAGTATGCCCAAACCGGCTCCCAACTTGCCCCGCTCATCTATACCAACCTGGCCTTTGCCCTGATCTGGCAACTCAGCTTCTTTGAGCAACAACTGCACGGGCATCAAATCAGCGGCATTGCGCTGATTATCATCGCCACTGTGCTCAATACTTTCGGGCCCGGCTGGTTGCAGGCTCTTCGTCACCGCAGACCAACAGCACATCCCTGAGTTTGCAATATCAAACATCGCTCATGTGATCCGGGCTTTCACTCACTGAATACAGAAAACCCAGTTGACCGCAATGCCGCCGATCTATAGTTATTAATCATCAACATAAAACAAACGATCAGGCGGTGATGATGACAACCGGACTTTATCTGTTCTCCAATGATCTGCGACTGCATGACAATCCCGCGCTACAGCGGGCAGCCGATGAAGTCGACACCCTGCTGTGTGTTTACTGCCTGCCCCTGAGTAAAGTCAACCGACTGCCCTATCACACCAACCCACTCGGCCCCTGGCGCCAGCAGTTTCTCCTGCAGTCACTGGCCGATCTGGACCTGCAACTCACCGAGCTCGGACAACAACTGCTGATTGTACTGGAACATCCGCTGAACACACTGCCGGCACTCATTACCCAATACAATATCACCCGCCTCTATCGCAGCCAGCATGCCGGATATTATGAAAACCAAAGCTGGCAAACTTTGACCGAACGCTATCCTTACCTGATATTCACCACCACGCCCAGCCATACGCTCTTTACCCCGGAAGCGCTTCCGTTCCACATTGAGCAGCTTCCGCCCACCTTCTCGCAGTTTCGCAAGCTGGTTGATGATCTGCCGATCCGGCAGCCGCTCCCGGACTTGGCCCGTTTACCACCGCCCCCAAAAAATATGCTCCATTTTGATGTGCTGAGCCCGCTGCTCACCCATCGCCCTTCTGTTTTTCAAGGTGGTGAACAAGCGGCGCTCAGACAACTTGAGGGCTATTTCGCCAGTCGTGCCCCCAGCGACTACAAACAGACCCGAAATGCCCTTGACGGTTGGGAGAACTCCACCAAGCTCTCGCCCTGGCTGGCGCTGGGCAGCCTTTCAGCCAACACCCTGATCGAGCGCCTACAGCACTACGAAAGCCACGTTGAGCGCAACAACTCAACTGCCTGGATCAAGTTTGAACTGCTGTGGCGCGAATACTTTCAGTGGTATGCCCATCGTTACCCGACCAGGCTGTTCGCCTTTCAAGGCATCAAGCCTCACCGGCCCAACACCAGTTACTATGCCGAGCGCTACCGACGCTGGTGTAACGGCAATACGCCTTACCCCATCGTGAACGCCTGTATGCACCAGCTTAATCAAACCGGATATATGTCAAATCGGGGCCGGCAACTGGTTGCCAGCTGTCTGGTCCATGAGCTGAGCCTGGACTGGCGCTACGGCGCCGCCTACTTTGAACAGCAACTGCTTGATTACGATGTGGCGTCAAACTGGGGCAACTGGCAGTACATCGCCGGAGTCGGTGCCGATCCCAAAGAACATCGCCATTTTCATCTGGAAAAACAGACCCAACGTTATGATCCGGACGGCGCCTTTATCCGTAAGTGGAAAGGCGATCAACACGACGGCAACCTGGATGCCATGGATGCTGCTGACTGGCCTCAACTCTGAAGCAAATCACGACGCTGAAGCCATTCAACGACCCCGAAGCAACTCGGCCACGGCCTCAGACGCCATTTCACACCCACCGTTATTCTTCAATGTTGATGCGCAAGACAAACTATCGAACACTGCAGCTGATCCTTGGCGAGCAGCTCAGCCCGGACCGACAACAAGCCGTGCTGGACCGGGCTGAATACTGTTTAGCGCATTTATCAGAGCTGTAGCAGGAACGATAGCAGTAGTGTTTGGGTTTTACTCCTCAGCGATGATTGCTGCGATGGTTTGCTGCGCCGATTCCCTGGCTGGCGTAAAAACCGGAGCCGTCTCCACTTCTTTGAGCCGGGCGGTAAAGTGGCGCAACACTTCCGGCTCGTAGGTGAAAGTCAGCCCTTTCACATGCATCGCATTGGCTTTCACTTTCTCGAACGCCTCAATGATGAAGTCCATGTGCGTCTGGGTATAGGTTGCCCGCGGAATCGTCAGACGCAGCAATTCTGCCGGACAAGGCATCTGCTCACCGGTGGCCGGATCGCGTCCCAGCAGCAAAGAGCCGATTTCCACCGCACGGATCCCGGCGACTTTATACAGCTCACAGGCCAGCGCATGGGCCGGGAATTGCTCGGACGGAATATGCGGCAACAGCTTCCCGGCATCGACAAACGCCGCATGACCACCAGCCTGCTGACAAACGATGCCGACCGCTTCCAGCCCGTCGACCAGATATTTGACCTGACCGATCCGGTACGCCAGCCAGTCCTGACGCATCCCTTCGTAGAGGCCAACGGACAGACGTTCCATTGCGCCCCCTTCCAGCCCGCCATAGGTCGGAAAGCCTTCCTGCACCACACACAACGTGCGGCACTCGGTGTAAACATCGAACAGCGTGTCGTCTTTAAAACAAAGCAGCCCGCCCATCTGTACCATGGCATCTTTCTTGGCAGACATCGCCAGCCCGTCAGCATATTTATAGGACTCGCGAGTAATGTCCTGAATCGACCAATCCTGATACCCCGGCTCGCGCTGCTGAATAAAATACGCATTTTCCGCAAAACGGGCCGAATCCATGATCACCGGAATATCATACTTTCGGGCAATCTCATACACAGATTTTAAATTAGCGATGGAGACCGGCTGCCCCCCGGAAGAATTACAGGTAATGGTGCTGACAATATAAGGCACATTGGCCGGACCGGCTTCCAGAATTGCCTGCTCTAATTTTTCCAGATCAAAATTTCCTTTAAAATCCGCCTCAACTGAGGTGTCGAACGCGTCTTCAGTATAAACATTTTTTGCCACGCAACAGTTAATTTGGGTATGGCCCTGGGTGGTATCAAAGAAATAATTCGACAATGCCACCATTTTACCGCGATCCAGTCCTTTTTCTTTTTCACGCTTTTTAATCAGTACCGGAATATAAATTTGTTCCGCACCCCGCCCTTGGTGCGTCGGGATCGTGTATTGATAACCAAAAATGTCTTTCACCGCATCCGCCAGGGCATGATAACTACGGCTGCCGCTGTAGGCTTCATCGCCGCGCAGCATCGCCGCCTGCATCTCCTGGGTGATCGCACCGGTGCCGCTGTCGGTCAGTAAATCAATGAACACATCTTCACTGTCGAGCAGAAATGGGTTCATTCCGGCTTCCAGAATGGCTTGCTCGCGATATTCCCGGGTTGTTCTTTTGACCGGCTCAATCACACGAATACGAAATGGCTCAGGTAAATGTTTAAAGTTTTCCATTTTAAAACCCTTGGTTCTGTTTTCTCGTTACTCGAACAGGCCTCCATCAAGTACAGGACGAGCCAATAAGAGAACGATGAAAAGCATTTACTTTTTGACAATAGAAACCCATACACCATTCATTTACTCAATGGTGACGGCACTATCAAAAACTGATGAGATTGACGCTCTGAAAAATAAATTAGACTACAATGGGAGAAACCCGGTTCTATCAACAACAGAGACAATCATTCAGTGCACAGAACATGTGCAGGCAGGATTAGTACGAAGGGAAAAAGAAGGCAATTTTATAGTCGAGGGTAAACCAATCGCTGAGTATGACTAATTTATTCATCACAACACCTATTTGAAAGCCACGGTCATTTTAAAACGATGCTTATTTAAAACTATGCTTATTCGAAAATTAGGGTCATTTGAAAACTAAGCTTCCAAATGTCCTATGTATCATTATCTATAAATCAGCGTAGGCGTCTTTCATCAAAATATCAAAACGAGATCTCCACAACAAAAATCTAACATTTCCCGAATTTAACCATGGTACCTTCTGGCCACGGTGCCTATCCATACATCCAACAGGCGGCCCAAGGCCGCCTGGTTGACCGCTTCCGGCTCCCGCATTACCTGCGATCAGGATTCCAGAACCGACAAGAGTACTTTCAGCCCCTCATCCAGCTTCGCCTTCTGGGTTGCATCCAAAGCCTCCAGTCGGGATTCCATATTATTGACATGAGCACTCACTGCCTTTTCAATCAAATCCAGCCCTTTGTCCGTCAGCTGAACCAACATGCTGCGGGCATCATTCGGGTTGGGCAGACGCTCGATCAGCCCACTGCTTTCCAGCCGCTTCATCCGGTGCGTCATGGTTCCGGAGGTGATCATCAAGGTCGAAAACAAGGTTGTCGGCGCCAGCCGATACGGCGCGCCGGAACGACGCAAGGTCGCCAGCACGTCGAATTCCCAGCCACTGAGTCCGAACTTAGAAAATGTATTATCCAGCATCGGTTGCGAGAGTACCGAGCAGCGTTTGAGGCGACCAAAAGTGGCCATCGCTCCCAGACTTAAATCAGGCCGTTCGTTTTGCCACTGGCTAATAATGGCATCAACTGCATCCGCAGGTAGGTTCGTCTGCTCCGCACCATTTTCCGGCTTGACGTCTAATTTGCTCATCTCTGCATCCTTCTTCATTGTCATTGAGGGTGTTCAATTTGTCACAATTTTATCTTGACATCAAGACAAACAACATCCAAAGTAAGTTTATCTTGAAATAAAGATAAATTTACAAGGAAGGACACCATGACAGGTTTCACTGCAAACAAAGTTGTTTTCAACACCCTACTGACGGCACTCACGCCGGTGATCTGGGGCTCCACCTATATTGTAACGACTGAATGGCTGCCGCCGGATCGCCCCTTCACCGCAGCGTTAATCCGCTGCCTGCCAGCCGGATTGCTGCTGATCCTGTGGAGCCGGGCGGCACTGCCGGCCCGGATCTGGCCCAAACTGATCACCCTGTCGCTGCTCAATATCGGGATCTTCCAGGCGCTGCTGTTTGTTGCGGCCTACCGCCTGCCGGGCGGCATTGCCGCTGTGGTCGGGGCGATTCAGCCCCTGCTGGTGATGTTGCTGGCCTGGTCTATCGATCACAACCGGCCCGCACTGGTGACGTTAGGGGCTGCGCTTGCCAGCATCCTGGGGATGTCACTGCTGTTTGTCTCTCCCGACAGCCAGTGGGATCCCATCGGCTTAGCAGCAGCCGCTGCCGGGACTGGCGCCATGGCCTTGGGCACTTTCCTGTCCCGTCGCTGGCAAACCGGCATTCCCCTGCTGGCCTTTAGCGGATGGCAACTGTTTATCGGCGGCTTGTTCCTGGCCCCGGTCGCCATGCTGGTCGATCCGCCGCTACCGCAACTGACCCCGGAAAACATGATGGGCTATGGCTACCTGACGATTTTCGGTGCCCTGATTGCCTACACCCTGTGGTTCCGTGGCATCAAGCTGCTGTCACCCACCTCTGTTTCGGCGCTGGGGCTGCTGAGCCCGCTCACCGCACTCGTCCTCGGCTGGGTCGTGCTGGATCAGTTCCTGGATCTTCGCCAGATGGGCGGCATCCTGACCGTGCTGATAGCCATTACCGTGCTCCAATGGCAGCCCGCACCAAAACAGCTGCAACCTCAGAAAGCCTGAGCCAAACACGACATTTACTAATTGAACACATCATCCAAATCATTACGAGGAAATCATCATGAACTTGACACGCAGCGCTACTGCACAAAACACCGTTGCCAACCTGCTGGAATCTCGCTCGACAACCGGCCTCTATGATCCAGAGAAAACCCTGGCGCCGGAAACCATCCGCGAGCTGGTTCGCCTGGCAAGTTTTTCCCCATCGGCATTTAATATGCAAAACTGGTACTTTGTCGCGGTACACACACCGGAGAGCAAAGAAAAACTGTCGGCATTGGCCTACGGCCAGCCTCAGATCAAAGCGGCCGCGGTGACGTATATCGTCTGTGGCCAGATGGAAGGATACCGGGAACTGGCCAAGACATTGCAACTGTCCGTTGACAAGCAGATCATCTCTCCCGCGATTCAGCAATCCTGGGTAGATACGGTCACATCAATGCACGAAAATGACCGCCAGTTACAACGAGATGAAGCCATCCGCTCCGCCTCATTATCGGCCATGAGCCTGATCATTGCGGCCGAAGGCATGGGTCTGGCGTCCGGTGCGGTCGGCGGCTTTGACGCGGACGGTATTGTCGCGGAATTTGGCTTAAGTGCGCAGGATATTCCGGTGTTGCTGGTCACGGTTGGTTATGCGAGCGAGGGCAACTGGCCGCAGAAAGTCCGCAAACCAGTCGAGGCAATCCTGGACATCTGCTAATCTTTCGGGAAGTGGCCACTCCGGCCACTTCCCGCCGGCCTTTCATCAGACGATGCCTCAGCTTTCGAACCTAATCCTACCCCGCCTAAATGCACCTACGCACATAAATTCTACCTAAGCCGATGATTCTGCCGCGCCGTTTGTTAAAATAGCGACGAAAAATAACAGCCATAATATTACACAAGGAAGTGAACGTGAGTCAGTCAGCCACCCCGCAAGCCGCCGTGCTTTCGCAAATCAACGTCTTTCCGGTCAAATCAATTCGCGGCCTGAGCCTGTCGCAGGCCTGGGTCGAAAGGCAAGGCCTCAGCTTCGATCGCCGCTTTATGGTCGCCAAGCCCGACGGCAGTATGATCACCGCCCGCAAGCACCCGGCCCTGGTCAAAGTGACCACCACGCTCCAGCCGCAGGGCCTGACCCTGAGCTACCCGGAGATGTCGCCGCTGGTACTGAAATACGATCAGTTCGCCCTGAACGAAACCGATACCCAGGTGTGGAAAGACAGCTTCAGCGCCTATACCACCACGTCGAAAGCCGATGCCTGGTTCAGCCATCTCCTCGGCGAGCCGGTCAAACTGCTATTCACTGGTGAGCAATCCAACCGGGTGCGGCCGAAAATCCGGCAAAACGTCAGCTTTGCCGACGGTTACCCAATGCTAGTGATCAGTGAAGGTTCGCTGCAAGCGCTGAACGATCGCAGCACCCAGCGCCATTCAATGGATCAGTTTCGCACCAACCTGGTGGTTTCCGGCACCGAGCCGTTTGCCGAGGACAGCTGGAAACGCATTCGGATCGGGGAAGTGGAATTCGAGGCGGTGAAACCCTGCGCGCGCTGTATTCTGACCACGGTCGACCCGAAAACCGGCCAGTTCAACGAACGCAAAGAGCCGCTTGCCACCCTGCTGAAATTCCGCGCCGATCAGAGCGGTGATGTCTTTTTCGGTCAGAATCTCGTCGCCCGTAACGAAGGCGTGATCAGAGCCGGCGATCTGGTTGAGGTACTGGAAACCAAACCCAAAGAAGTTTATCCCGACAACAGCACCCTGAATCTGACGCTCACCTGCGTCGAGCGTGAAACCATTGCCCGGGATTTCTGTACCTTCTGGCTCGAACCGGTCAAACAGCAGACCCTGCCCGCCTATCAGCCGGGCCAGCACCTGCCGATCCAACTGGAAATCAATGGCGAGTTTATCTCCCGCCGGTACACCCTTTCTTCCAGCCCGTCGCGCCCCGGCCGTTACGCCATCTCCGTCAAACGTGTCGATGAAGGGCGGGTGTCTAACTGGCTTCATGATCACTTCCAGGTCGGTGACAGCCTGGTGGCCGAGCAGCCGAACGGCAGCTTCCATCTGGGTGTTCATACCGACAAGCTGCTCCTGCTCTCGGCAGGCAGCGGGATCACCCCGATGCTCTCCATGCTGCGCTATCTGGCTGACCATCAGCAAATCAAGGATGTGGTGTTTTATCATCAGTGCCGCACCCGGCAGGACATTCCATGCCAGCAAGAATTGGATTTACTGAGCGCACAGTTCCCGCAGCTAAGCGTGCAGATCGCCCTCAGCCGTCCGGATACGTCATGGCAGGGGCTCACAGGTCGTCTGGATAACGTACACCTGAACCAGATTCCGGCCCTGAATGAGCGCCAGGTCTTTGTCTGCGGTCCGGGAGAGTTTATGAGTGAGGCCAAACGCCTGCTGCTGGCCCGCGGCCTGGATGAGTCCCACTATCATCAGGAAGCCTTCGGCCCGATCCGGGGCAACGCCGCGCCGGTCAAAGCCGTCACAATTAGCGTGGATGGCAACCTGTTTGAGGGAGATAACCAGAAAACCCTGCTGGATCAGGCTGAAGATGCCGGACTGGGTATGGCTTACAGCTGTCGCGCCGGATTCTGCGGCTCCTGTAAAGTAACGTTGGAATCAGGGCAGGTCGAGCAACCGGATGTACCGGCCCTGTTGCCGGGCGATCGCGAAGCCGGTCGGGTGCTGGCCTGTTGCTGTATTCCGAAAACGGATATCGAAGTGGTGTCCTGACCCTTCCATCCCCCCGGCAATCAGTCAATGCACCGTTGCCGGATACAACTATGCCCGGCATTTGCCGGGCATAGCCTTTTTCAGCGTACCGAATTACTGCTTACTCAGCACATACTGCTCAGCTAAATCGCCGGTGATCCGTTGGCCTTCCTGATCCAGGCGGAACAACTGATTCTCAGCGACAAAATACTGGGCAAATGCGCCGTCATCAGACGGAACCGAAATCGTATTTCCGGCCGCATTCCAGTTGAAATTCCCGTTTGAGGAGAACTCACCGTTTTCTTTCCCCAAATATTTTTCGGTAAGCGAATACGTGCCATCCGTATTCAGAGTCAGCGTCACTTTAATCCCATCGCAATCGGCGCAAGGCAGGGTGCCTTGATAGGTTCCGTTCCAATCCAGGGCATTCTGAGCGTTATGAGCTGCATCAACATAAACTTCCTGTTCAGCAGCGGCTTTCGTCTCTGCCTGCTCAACGCCAGCGGTATCAACAACGTCTGTTTGCTGGGCCTGCACCGCGGCAGCGTCGGTTTGCTCCTGAGTCGATGAGGATTGCTGATCACAACCAGCCAGCGCCAAACCAGCAATCGCCAGTACCAGTAATGTCTTTTTCATGATGACTCCTTCAATTCTAAAGCATCGAACACAGTGCAATTATAGTGACCCTTTTGTGCGCGCAGCGTCATCGCCAGGTTAGGGCTCAGTCAAAAAAACAGTCGAATATCAAGACTTTGTCAAATACAGAATAGGACCCGCGCCAAAGGCTCCCTTGAGTGTAGTGAAAAACACAGTAATCCGGCCTGCTGATTCTCAGCCCGCTCCACGCCGTAAAGGCAACCTACCAGCATGCTTTTGCCATCTGCTTAAGAAAGCCGAGCTCGACCAGCGTCGACATGTAGCTTTGCGGCTTGCGTTGAACTTCCTGCTCAATCAGGGCAATCATTCCCGGTTTAAAACCTTCCTCCGGGAAACGGGCCAAGACCTCCGCGATCGTCCGCCGGTTCAGATCATGGCCCCAGAGCCCGGCCACATCAGCCCCGGCACCAAAATGCAGCAGTGCGATTTCCGGATCGCAGCGGTGCGCGACCCCCACCGAATTGTGCAACGCCACCATTTCATGCACCAGATCCGCTTTCTGGGGTGCCAGATCGTGCCTCAGGCAAAACTCGCGGGCCGCCCGTGCACCTTCAATCTCAAACGTCTCCGCACCCGCGTAAGTCTCGGTCAGGCCGAGATCATGCATCACAGAACCGACAAAAAAGACTTCCTGATCGATCGGCTGCTTCACCTTATGGGCCATCGCCAGTCCGAAGGCATAACTGCGCAGCGAGTGATTTAACAGAAACGTCGGACTACACTCGGTCACCAGCGCCAGAGCTTTCTGGCTCAACGCACTGTCCGGGATCGCGTACGCTTCCGGCGGCAGATAAGGCGGCTGGTGGCGGCGTATCCGACTCCGGGCCTTGCTGAGCGATGATGTCACAGCGCCGGATGCCAGGTGACACAGCATACAGGCTTTTCCCGGTTTGGGCTTGGTGGTGGTTAACGCGCTCATATCTCTATCTCCTTGTTCAAGCAATCAATTGCGCCAGATTCGGTTGAAAACTGTACCGGATCTGCCACAATCCCCAAGTGGCCGATATGACAATGAACGCAACAAATCAGACAATGCAATCATTCCGCGAAGAAGCAAGCAATAATCCAGCAATAGACAAGCAACGATCAGATAAAGCAGTATCAAGTGAGCGCGTCCCGCAAGCCCGGCATCAGATCGCCGTGGCGCTCTATGACGGCGTGGTACCAACCGATGCTTTCCTGCCCTGCGATACCTTTTCGCGCGTCATCTTAAGCAACGGAGACCACCCGTATCAGGTGAAACTGTGTGCCGATTCGCCCGTGATCCGGCACCCGTTTGGCACTCTCGCAGCGCCACACACAGTCGAGGATCTTATCCAGGCCAATACGGTGATCCTGCCCGGCCTTCATGATCCGCTCGCCCCGTTACCTGAGGCACTATTAAGCGCCGTACGACAGGCGGCCCAACGCGGTGCCCGAATCGCCTCCATCTGTACCGGGGCGTTTGTACTGGCGGCCACGGGTCTACTGGACGGACGCCGGGCCACCACCCACTGGCACTATGCCGGGTTGCTCCGAGAAAAGTATCCGACCATCACTGTCGATCCGGATGTGCTGTACATCGACCACGGCCAGCTACTGACTTCAGCAGGTGCCCTGGCCGGGGTCGATCTCTGTTTGCATCTGATCCGCAGCGATGTCGGCGCTCAGGCCGCCGCCCACTGTGCCCGAATGTCGGTCATGCCACTGGAGCGCAGCGGCGGGCAGAAACAATTCATCCCCACCCCGCCGGTGGCCGACAGTGCGTACTCACTTCAGCCGCTATTGCAATGGGCCGAAGCCCATTTGGCTGAAGCAATCTCCGTGACCGAACTGGCCCGGCGAAGCGCCGTGAGCCCTCGCACTTTGCATCGTCGGTTTCTCGAGCAACTGGGGATGCCGCCCACGACCTGGCTTCTCCAGCGCCGGATCCACCTCGCCAGGCAACTGTTGGAGTCGACCCAACGTTCCATCGAGCAGGTGGCTGGGGAAAGCGGCCTAGGCTCCGCTGCGAATCTGCGCAAGAAATTCCTGCAGATGGTTGGCACCAGCCCGAGCGCCTATCGCAAAGCGTTTCGCAGCCCGGCCCCGGAAATGCAGGCACAGGGACAAGCTGAGCCCTGAGTCGATATCGGGAACAAGGCTTGCATTTACGCCAAATTTCCTCACAATTTCGCTCCACCCCCTCAGTCTGTGATGGAAAAGAATATGTTCAATTGGGAAGGTGTCAGTGAGTTTGTCGCCGTGGCGGAAGCGGAAAGTTTTACCGCCGCGGCCAAGCGGCTCGGCATATCAACCGCTCAGGTCAGCCGCCAGATCAGCGCTCTGGAAACCCGGCTGGGCACCAAGCTGTTCTACCGCACCACCCGCAAGGTCTCGACCACCGAAGTCGGCCGCGTCTATTACCAGCACTGCCGCCAGGTGCTGGACGGCCTGGAAGAAGCGGAGCGAGCCATCACGCACCTGCAGAGCACGCCCCGGGGAACCCTGCGGATCACCGCACCGGTCACCTATGGCGAAGGGACAATTGCCCCGTTGCTAAATGATTTCGCCTGCCGGTATCCCGATCTGACGATTGATTTGCACCTGTCAAACAACAAGGTGGATCTGATTGAGGAAGGGTTTGATTTGGCGATCCGCCTCGGCAAACTGGAAGACTCCAGCATGATGGCCAAACGGCTCGGCACCCGGGCCATTTACGTGTGTGCTTCACCGGACTACCTGTCCCGCTTCGGCCGCCCGGACTCCCTGTCTGAGCTTGATGCCCATAACTGCCTCAAAGGCACGCTGGATTACTGGCGATTTCAGGAAGGCGGCAAGTCCCGTAATATCCGGGTGAAAGGTTCACTGCGCTGCAACAGCGGCCATGCCCTGACCGATGCAGCACTCAAAGGCCTAGGCATTGTCCAGCTCCCGGACTATTACGTCCAACCCCATCTCGACAGCGGTCGGCTCATTCCCTTGCTGACTCAGTTCACCGAAAATGACGACGGGATCTACGCCCTGTACCCCCACAATCGTCACCTGTCACCGAAAGTCCGGCTTCTGGTGGATTACCTCAGCGAACAACTTCAGAATAAGCCCGTTTAGGTTGAACGGACCCCAAGCTTTCTGAGTTTGCGGTACAGGGTATTGCGGCTGATCCCCAGCATCCGGGCCGTCTTGCTGATATTGCCTTTGTTGGCGCGGTAGGTCTCGAGCAGGGTATCAGACAGAGTGGTACGCAGATCTTTGCCGGTTCCCGACGCTTGTGCCGTCCGGGGCTGCGACTGCTGCACCAGCGGCGTCGCAATATGCTGCGGCAGGTGCGCCAGCGTCAGCTGCGCGGCATGATCGGACAGTAAAGTCGCCACCCGTAACACGTTGTCCAGCTCACGAATATTGCCCGGCCAAGCGTAAGTACTCAGCAACTGCATCAGATGCGGACAGATTTCCTGCGCCTGGTGCCGGTGCTGACGGTGGATTGCCGCAATCAAATCCGCCCGGTCCTGGCGCTCGCGCAAAGCCGGCAAGGTCAGGATCAGGCCATTGAGCCGGTAGTAGAGATCCTGGCGGAACAAGCCTTCAGCCACCAGTTGCTCCAGGTTCTTGTGGGTCGCGGCGATGATCTGGATATCGACTTGCTGTGCCTGATTCGAACCAATCGGTACCACTTCTTTTTCCTGCAGGACGTGCAGCAGACGACACTGAGCGGCCAACGGCATATCGGCAATTTCATCGAGGAACAATATCCCGCCATCGGCCTGGCGCACTTTGCCGTGGTAGCCCTGTTTGCTGGCCCCGGTAAACGCCCCCGGCGCATAGCCGAACAACTCAGATTCAATCAGCTCCTGCGGCAGTGCACCGCAATTGACCGCGACCAGTGGCCCGGCATGGCGCTGGCTATGGCGGTGGAGCTGTTTGACAAATTCTCCCTTGCCGACCCCGGTTTCCCCGAGGATCAGCAGGCTGATGTCTTTGTTGATCAGTTTGCACGCCTGTTGCCAGGCCTGTTCAATCTGATCATCGCCGTAATGAAGCGGACAAGACGGGGAATACACCCGAGAACGCGGTGTCGGCTCATGGCCGGACGTTTCAAGCGGCTGGCAATTGAGCACCAGCTCTCCGGCCGGAAGCATCATAGCGCTGGCCCCGGTTTGCGGACGCGCCAGCAGTGCTTCCAGTTGCTCCCCGGCACACTTGGCCTGTGCCAGTAACCGGGTCGCCACGGCATTTTTTGCCAAGATCCGACCGCCGGCATCAGCAATCACAATCCCCTGCCAGCCGCTGTCAAACAGTGCTGAATCACAGGCGATATCAACCCGGAATTTGCCGTTCGGGATCTGGCACAACAGCGCATTCTCAACCTGCTGCACCATGGTCTGGATCAGCATGCGGACTTGCTCCGAATGCACTTGCTGCTCACTGGTGATATCTAACACCCCCAGCAGTGCCCCGGTCGGCCCGAACACCGGCCCGGCCGAACAGCTGATAAACCGGTGCTGGCGGATGAAATGCTGATCCCCGATCACCGAGACCACCCGCTGGTCGGCCAGCGCGGTGCCAATCGCATTGGTGCCTTTAAGACTCTCCTGCCAGCATACGCCGGACTCCAGCGCAATACTGGTCAGCCGCTGTTCAAAACGCGACTGCCCCCAGGCGCCGATAATCACCCCTTCCTGATCGGTCAGCAGCAACCGGCTGTTGGAGCCGGCCAGCATCTGATTAAACAAGGGCAAGGCCCATTGCTCGACCACCCGGATCAATCCCTGGGCATGGAACTGACGCTCTGACAACTGCTGCTGATCCAGCCGGACATGCTCAGGGGCCTGTTGTTGCGCCAGCCCGGCCTGTTCACTGCGGCGCCAGGACTGTTCCAGCCAATTGTCACGCCAGGGGGATAGATCGGTCTCGGGAAATGGGTGCATAAGCCAACTGTTCCAGGTTGTCACAGAGCAACTGTTCCATTTTGTAACACTTGAACAGTTTCAAGCAGTTACCGCTGCTCTGAGTGAATTTAACGAGGGATTAACAAACTTTTATTAATCATAGCGTTACAAAACATTAACAACAAGTCTGCAATTCTGGCCCGTGCTTTGCGTTAACTCATGGGACGGAACACATCAGAACACCATAAAAATCAACGTGCTGGGACGGGCCTTGCGAGGCATCACCACCCAGCCGCAAACATAACGTGAACAGACCGTGGCCTGCGATGGATGGTTCAGAATCACCAACCGTCACTAACCAAAGACACGGCTCACACCATAGCAAAGAAGGAAGGATCTATGATTTACGCACGACCAGGCACCGAAAACGCTGTGATCACTTTCAAGTCGCACTATGACAATTTTATCGGCGGGGAGTGGGTCAAACCCATCGGCGGCGAGTACTTTGACAATATCTCGCCGGTCAATGGCGAAGCATATACCCAAGTCGCCCGTTCCGGGGAAGCGGACATCAACCTGGCGCTGGATGCAGCCCATAGCGCCCGCGCGGGCTGGGCGGCCACCAGCGTGACCGAGCGTGCCAACATCCTGCTGAAAATTGCCGACCGGATTGAGCAGAACATTGAAAAACTGGCCGTGGCGGAAACCTGGGAAAACGGCAAACCGGTACGGGAAACCCTGGCCGCCGACCTGCCGTTAGTGGTTGATCACTTCCGCTACTTTGCCGGTTGTATCCGGGCCCAGGAAGGCTCTGCTGCCGAGCTCGATGCCAATACCGCCAGCTACCACTTCCCGGAGCCCATCGGTGTGGTCGGGCAAATCATTCCGTGGAACTTCCCGATGCTGATGGCAGCGTGGAAACTGGCCCCAGCCATGGCCGCCGGCTGCTGCGTGGTCCTCAAACCTGCCGAGCAAACCCCGACTTCCATTCTGGTGCTGATGGAAACCATCGGTGACCTGATCCCACCAGGCGTGATCAACGTGGTCAACGGCTACGGCCATGAAGCCGGTCAGGCGCTGGCCACCAGCAATCGCATTGCCAAACTGGCCTTTACCGGCTCAACCGAAGTCGGCAACCATATTCTCAAGTGCGCAGCGGAAAGCCTGATCCCGTCGACGGTCGAGCTGGGCGGTAAGTCGCCGAATATCTACTTTGCCGATATTTTCGATCACGAAGACGCCTACCTGGACAAATGTGTCGAAGGGCTGCTACTGGCCTTCTTCAACCAGGGCGAGGTCTGCACCTGTCCGTCTCGGGTGCTGATCCAGGAATCGGTTTACGACAAATTCATCGCCAAAGTCATCGAGCGCGCGAAAACCATCAAGCAGGGCAACCCGCTTGATACCGACAGCCAAGTCGGCGCTCAGGCGTCGAAAGAGCAGTTCGACAAGATCCTGAGCTATCTCGACATCGGCCGCAACGAGGGCGCGGAAGTGCTGATCGGCGGCCATGCCATCAAGCAAGGCGACGGCCTTGAGCAGGGCTATTACATTACCCCGACCATGCTCAAGGGGAACAACAAAATGCGGGTGTTCCAGGAAGAAATCTTCGGCCCGGTCATTGCCATTACCACTTTCAAGGATGAAGCCGAAGCACTGGCAATAGCCAATGATACCGAGTACGGCCTGGGCGCCGGAGTGTGGACTCGCGATACCAACCTGGCGTACCGCATGGGCCGTCAGATCGAAGCCGGACGTGTCTGGATCAACTGCTACCATGCCTATCCAGCCCATGCCGCCTTTGGTGGCTACAAGAAATCCGGGATCGGCCGGGAAACCCACAAGATGATGCTGGATCACTACCAGAACACCAAAAACCTGCTGGTGAGCTACGACGTCAATCCACTGGGCTTCTTCTAAGCCACGTCCCTTTCTCCGCAACTAACCCTGACATGGGCCGGCTCCGGCCCATGTCATCCACACGCTTTCCCCCTTTTTACATCTACAGACCTAGCGATAACTGATCCGGGTGCCCGGCGCAGGCAAATCCAGCGGCATTCCGGCTTGCTCAGCATGACGCTTCAGTTCACTGATGGGTTCGAGATACAGGGCATACGTCGAATGGTGGATCGGCAAGGTATGCACCGGTTGCAAAACTTTCATCGCCTCAATCACCTCTTCGGCCCCCATCGACAGCTGACCAAAAGGCCCGGTGGTGCCCACTCTCCCCACATGCGGGACAAAAATATCCGGTGCCGGATAGGCCGCCAGCCAGTGTTGAACCGACTGGGTGAAAAAGGAGTCACCACTCCAGTACAGGCTCTTGTGCCAGTCGCCATGGCGAAAATTAAGCCAGTAGCCATTCCCGCCATCCAGCACCGGCGAGAACGCCTGATCCAGGGTATGGTTTGCCGGTGCGGCAGTCACCGTCACCTGATACTCCCCTTCACGGTATGACCAGCTTTCCCCGACGGGAAGGCCTGTCACCTGGCGAAATCCCAACGCCCGGGCCATCGGCACATCCGACTGTGCGGCGACAAAGGCCACATCTTTCGGCAATTGTTTGCGGGCAGCCTGATCGAAATGATCCTCATGACTGTGGCTCAACAGCACCACATCCAGGGCCTGGAGATCCAGCGCAGGCAAAGGGGTCAGGCGCTTGTGATCGACCGGGGACGGAAGCTGGCTGAGTTGAAACATCTGGTTGGGATCAATCATTTGATAGGCCTGCTCACCTTCTCCCAGCATCGGGTCAGTCAGAAGGCGGATATCACCGAATTCAACCAACAGCGTCGGGCCGCCTAACCATTGCAACGTGACTTCCTCTGCCTGACTGGCGGCAGTCATACTCATCAGCATTACGGTGCTAAACAGGGGATATTTCATAGCTAAACTCCTTGATGCGTCTCAATTAAATGAATCAGGAAGTTCAGCTTACGCGCCTTGACTTTGTCCGGATATATGAGACTAATTAGACAATATGTCTAATTAAATTTGACACAGATGCACATAGACGCACTCAGAACCTTCATCCTCGTGGCGAAGCTGTTAAATTTTTCCGCCGCCGCACGCCAGCTCGGGCTCCCCCGCGGCACTGTCAGCGCCCGGATCCAAGAGCTGGAAAAACGCCTCGGGATCCGGTTATTTCAGCGCAGCAACCGGCGAGTCGCCTTAACACCGGAAGGAATTCAGTTTCTTGCCAGCGCCTCACAGGCGGTGACCCTGCTGGATGAAGCGCAGAATCAACTGGCTGCAAACCATGAGATAGCCGGCCCGATCCGGGTCGGCTATCCGGCAGCAACCCCGGATAGCGGGCTACTGGAAAAATTAAGCGAATTTTGTCGCCAATATCCCAAAGTAAGCATCGAACTGGTCCTGAGTGATCAGGTCGCCGATTTAGTCGAACAGCGAATCGACCTCTCAATTCGCGGCCGCGATCCGGCCAACCCCGATTTAATCGCCCGTCCACTGCGTGCTCGATCGCTGCTGCTGGTCGCCAGCCCGGCCTGGTTGGCGCAGCATCAACCCATCACCCACTGGCAACACCTGCCGGTTCATGACCCGCACCAGCAGGCCAGCTTTCCCCACCAGACGCCTGACATTCATACCTCAGATCTCAACACGTCGCTTCAGCTATGTCTGAACAGCATGGGTGCCGCTGTACTTCCGGCCGTATTTTGCCGTCCTCACCTCGAGCGAGGCGAGTTAATCAGCCTACCCACACCCGAGCCACTCCCCGAACTCCCACTGTTTCTGATTTATCAACAACGCAAACTATTGCCAGAAAGAACCCGGCGATTGATCCAAACCTTACTGGATTAAACCCGCCGACTCGCGGCTAGCTCATGGGCACTGTGCTAGATAGTGCCCGGAATCAAGCAGAAAAATTTATCAGATCAATAAAAATTTTTTATCAAAAAAATCCCTTGAACTTCATTTTTCCCACCCTATATCAATCGGCGAGAGCGCAGGTAAGCGCCTCAGGTCACTATTCATTCGACCAATGATTAACAATGTCTTTTATTTTGCATACAGATTTAAGTAGGAGGCGCACCCAATGAAGATTCGTCCTTTAAATGACAAACTGATTGTCGAAAGACATGAAACTGACAATACATCAGAGGGCGGAATTGTTCTGACATCCCAATCGGTCAAAAAATCGAACCGAGGTAAGGTACTGGCTGTCGGACAAGGCAGACGCCTGGAGAACGGCGATCGGGCAGCCTTAGATGTCAAAGTTGGTGATACCGTCATCTTCAACGAAGGCTACGGTGCGAAAACGGAAAATATCGACGGTATAGAATATCTCATCCTTTCTGAGTCAGATGTACTGGCTGTTGCTGAGTAATTCATTCGTTGTGATTCATATATTGAAATGAATAAAGGAGTTTACTAAATGGCAGCGAAAGATGTTTTATTTGCGAATGATGCGAGACAAAAAATGCTATCCGGCGTCAACCTGCTGGCTGATGCAGTGAAGGTAACCCTGGGCCCGAAAGGCCGGAACGTGGTACTCGACAAGTCCTTTGGTGCCCCGACCATCACCAAAGACGGGGTTTCAGTGGCCAAAGAAATCGAGCTGGAAGACAAGTTCGAAAATATGGGCGCCCAGATGCTCAAGCAAGTGGCTTCCAAAGCCAATGACGAAGCCGGTGACGGCACCACCACAGCCACTGTTCTGGCTCAGTCTCTCATCAACGAAGGACTAAAAGCAGTGGCCTCCGGCATGAACCCGATGGATTTGAAACGGGGTATCGACAAAGCCGTTGATGCTGCGGTGGAGCAGCTTCGGGAGATGGCCCAGCCCTGTAACGATAAGCAATCTATCGAGCAGGTCGGCAGTATTTCGGCCAATAGTGATAGCGCGATCGGAACTATCATTGCTGACGCAATGGAGCGGGTCGGCCGGGACGGCGTGATCACCGTTGAAGAAGGTCAGGGCATGGCCAATGAATTATCCGTGGTCGAAGGCATGCAATTTGATCGCGGCTATTTGTCTCCTTATTTCATGACCAACCAGGAAGCCGGGGCGGTCGAGCTGGACAACCCTTATATCCTGATGGTTGACAAGAAAATCAGCAATATCCGGGAGCTGCTCCCGATTCTGGAAGCTGTGACCAAAGCCTCTCGCTCCCTGCTGATCATTGCCGAAGACATCGAAGGGGAAGCGCTGGCGACCCTGGTCGTGAACAGCATGCGCGGCATCGTGAAAGCCGCGGCAGTAAAAGCACCTGGGTTTGGTGATCAGCGTAAAGCCATGCTGGAAGATATTGCAACCCTGACCGCGGGAACCGTCATCACGGAAGATCTCGGTCTGGAGCTTGAGAAAGTCACCCTGGAGCAGTTGGGCCATGCGAAGAAAGTAACGGTCACCAAAGACACCACCACAATTGTCGATGGCGCTGCGAGTGAACAAGCGATTCAGGATCGAGTCGCTCTGATCCGCAACCAGCTGGAAAACACAACCTCGCAATATGACAAGGAGAAGCTGCAGCAACGCATCGCCAAACTGTCCGGTGGGGTTGCCGTGATTAAGATTGGTGCGGCCACCGAAGTGGAAATGAAGGAGAAGAAAGACCGTGTCGATGACGCGCTGCATGCAACCCGCGCTGCCGTCGAGGAGGGGATTGTGGCCGGTGGTGGCGTGCCCCTGGCCAAAATTGCCCATGCGCTCTCTGATCTCAAGGGGGACAATGATGATCAGAACGTCGGTATCCGCGTTGCCCTGCGCGCCATGGAAGAGCCGCTTCGCCAGATTGCTGTCAATGCAGGCGATGAAGGCTCTGTTGTCGCCAATGCCGTGAAAGCAGGCGATAAACACCATGGTTATAACGCCGCAACCGGCAAATACGGTGACATGTTCGAGATGGGGATTCTGGATCCGGCAAAAGTCACGCGCTCTGCACTGCAGTTCGCCGCTTCCGTTGCCGGACTGATGATCACCACGGAAGCCATGGTCACTGAACATCAATCCCAAGAGGTGAAGGCTTAAACCCACTCGGCGGGCCGGACTCCGGCCCGCCACTCAATGTCGAGGTGTTTATGAACCGCTATCCATCGTGGCATTTTTCAATCGCAGAAAGCTGTTCTGGCCCCAGCCAGGCCGCCTGGCCCGCTGCACTCAACTTTCCGATCAAGCCGGCAGGCAAATTGTTTTCCATCGACCATTATTTGCCCAGAACGCCTAAGGTGCTTATCTTCACCCTGGATCTGTCGTCACTTCAGAACGCAGAGAAGATGCGTATCCATTAGACATCCGGCCCGGGCGATTTATTTTCCTTGTTTGCTATCTAGCGCACGCCGGCAACCCACCCGATCCGCCAGTCGCCACGCAAGCTGTATATACTTATCCATATTAGCTGGCTAACTTCTCAGCAACACAACCGGCGAAAAAACACCATAAAGAACAAGGAAAAAGTATGGAGAACAATACGCCTCTGTTGAACCTTCGCAATATCGAGCCCGGTGACTATGATGAACTGGCGGCGCTGATGGATCTGGTCTTTTATGATGTCGGCGGCGCTTGGCCCCGGATGACCATTATGGATTTAATCCACCAGTTTCCTGAAGGACAAATCTGTATTGAAGACAGCGGCAAAATTATCGGTGCAGCCCTGACCATCAAGGTCGATTACAACCGACTCTCCCTCAGCCACACCTATACCGATATTATTACCGAACAAAACGTGATCCAGCATCAGGCCAGCGGGGATGCCATGTATGGCCTGGATGTTTTCGTCCACCCCGATTATCGCGGCCTGCGGCTGGGGCGGCGGCTCTACGAAGCACGCAAGGAAGTCTGTCGTGATCAAAACCTCAAAGCAATTCTGGCCGGCGGACGAATTCCGGGTTATCAGCGCGTCGCCAAAGAGCTGTCCGTTCTGGAATATATCGAGAAGGTGAAGCGCAGGGAAATCCATGACCCGATCCTCTCGTTCCAACTTTCGAACGACTTTGACGTCAAGCGGATTATGAAAAACTACCTGCCGGAAGATGACAAATCCTGCGGCTACGCCACCCTGCTCGAATGGGACAACGTGTTTTATGAAGAAGAGGTACCGCTGCTGGAGTCGGAAAAAAGCCTGGTCCGGCTGGGCATTGTCCAGTGGCAGATGCGCCCGATGTTATCGCTCGAAGACCTGATGGATCAGGCTGAGTTCTTCGTCACCTCCCTGTCCAACTACCAGGCCGATTTCGTCCTGTTCCCGGAATTTTTCAATGCACCGCTGATGGGGCTGAAAACCGGCCAGAACTCGGTGGAAGCCATCCGTTTTCTGAGTGAGTTTACCGAAGACATCAAACAGCGCTTTTCACAGATGGCCGTGACCCACAATACCAATATCATTGCCGGCAGTATGCCGATCCTGGAAAACGGCCGACTGTATAATGTCTCTTACCTGCTCCACCGCGACGGATGTATTGATGAGCAGTATAAAATCCACATCACCCCCCACGAACAACGCGACTGGGTGATGGACGGCGGCGAGAAAATTAAAGTTTTCAATACCGATGCCGGACGGATCGGGATCCTGATTTGCTATGATGTCGAATTCCCGGAGCTCGGGCGGATCATGGCCGAACAAGACATGCAGATCCTGTTTGTCCCGTTCTGGACTGATACCAAAAACGGCTACCTGAGAGTTCGTCTGTGCGCCCAGGCCCGGGCCATCGAAAATGAGTGCTATGTTGCGATCGGTGGCAGTGTCGGCAACCTGCCTCGGGTCGATAACGTCGATATCCAGTATGCCCAGTCTGCGGTTTTTTCACCGTCCGACATCTACTTTCCCCATGATGCGACGATCACCGAAGCCAGCCCGAATACCGAAATGATCATCTTTGCTGATGTGGATCTGGATAAACTCAAATTTCTCAACAAGGAAGGTTCAGTCACCAACCTGCGCCACCGCCGTACCGATCTGTACGGCCCGCTAAATCGCAGCAAGTAAGGCGCCACAATGCAACTCAGTAATGCACGGCACGGATGACCACCTGGGCCGATGGCCCATTTGATTGCAAAGCCATCTATTTGATATCAGAACCACTCAGGAGACGCTTATGAAACAACCTGCCACCAAGCTCATGACCCGACTGGCTTACCTTGGCCTGCTACCTTTCATCATCAGCCTGACTTGTCTCTGGAGCGAAACCAAGCTGTTTGATATCCCGCCACAGCAACTCTTCATCGCCTATAGTGCGGTGATCTTGAGTTTCCTCGCCGGGATCTTATGGGGCAATGCGATTGATCACATCCAGCACAAACTGAGCCGTAACGCCCTGCTGCTCAGCATTCTGTTTTCACTGATTGCCTGGGGGGTACTACTGCGCGCACCTGAGCAATTCGCCCTGTCGGTATTGCTGCTGCTGTTTGGCTTTATTGCGGTGTGGTTTGCGGAGATGAAGATTCGGCAGGTTGAAAAAGAAGGTCAGCCCGCCGATTATCAACCAATGCGTAACCGGCTAACCGGGATTGTCGTCCTAATCCATCTCATTGCTTTAGCAAGCTGAGCCTCCCTTAACCGGCAATGCGCTCAAACCGGATCACTTCCATCGTTTGCGGATGAATCACCTGGTATTCGCTGTCCGAGTAGGCTTTCACGATCAAATGGCCACTTTTCGGAATGATCTGTTTCGCCGAGCCGACCACATGGTGGGCCTTGAATGCCTGACCGGTAATGGTCAGCATTCCGGTGATCGCCCCTTCCGAGGTATCGTTCGCATTAGGATTAATCGACAGCACAAAGCCGCCTTTCTCATTCACTTTCAGCAGAAAGTGACGGCTAGGCCCGGCAAACGCTTCCCAGTTGCCGACCGGCATCGGGATATCCTGCATACTGGCATGATGAAGATACAAATTTCTGTGCTCTTCAGATTCCGGCCGGTATTTAGATGCCAGATATTTATATTTAGGTCCGTCATCGCTGGCATTCATAGCGTCCTGGAGGATGAAATAACCAACCCCACCCAGCAATGATAAAGCAACAATGAGTTGAATGAATCGGATCACAACGAGTCCTTAATCGCGCTCATGGGCTCAAGCGCAACGCTTCCACACAATTTAGAATAATCTGCCCGCAGGCACCAATGTGCCTGATTACATGCCCGCCACACTTGCCGGGTGCCGGGCACTGGCGGTAGGTTGCCATATCTCGGACACCCCCGACCATATGCAACATCAATTAAACATGGTTTCAGGCACCACTTTTGCGGTATCAACTCAAAAATTGCGTCAACAGCCTGCGCCAAGTGGGCACAATTTATCCCATACACAGATAGGCAACGGCACTTTCCCCTTTGCCAAGCCTGATATTCATGGAGTATAGGACAATAAATTCAGGCACATGCAATAAAGTCAGGGGGCGCCGCGGCAAGTGAAAATAAACTTTCCAACCATATTTACTTCCCGGCAAACATGGTGGAGAATTTTCAGCCTTTATGTTGAGAACAACACCAAACCTGCTTAGCCGTTGTTCCTGTCCCACCGTTCCGGCTAAGCGCGGAAAAGTCTAACAAAAACCGAATGATACAAAACATGATTGTGGAACACTTTGATTTAATTGCCGACTACCTGCTGCAACATAAACTGCTGTTCAGCGCCCTGATGTTCGGCATCATGCTGCTACTGAGGCGCCTGACCATCTCCCGGATCCGCGGAGACGATAATTTCCTCAGCGACGAGCAGCGCAAATGGATCTCCCGGACCAAAAACGGCACCTTTTCAGTCCTGTTGCTGCTGCTGTTCATTCTCTGGCAGGCAGAGATCAGCAAGTTCGCCCTGTCGCTGACGGCCATTGCCGTCGCCGTCGTCGTGGCCTCGAAAGAGATCATCCTTTGCTTTACCGGCTCGATCCAGCGTGCCAGTTCTCGCTCTTTCCGAATTGGCGACTGGATTGAAGTCGGCGCGTTGTGTGGTGAGGTGATTGAGCACAACCTGATGGCAACCGTGATCCAAGAAGTCGATATTCATCACGGTAACTATCACTATACGGGAAAAACAGTCACGCTTCCGAACAGCATGTTTTTCAGCGTGCCGGTGAAGAACATGAACTTTATGAAGCGCTATGTATATCACCATTTTTCGGTCACGATTCGTGAAACGGTGAACCTATACCCGCTGGTGCCGATCATGCTAGCGAAGATGGATGAGCACTGTGACGATTTTGCCGAAGTCGCCAAGCGCTATAACCATGTGATTGAGCGCCACGCCGGGGTTGATTTACCGGGGGCAGAGCCGCACATCCAGCTCTCCAATACAGAAACCGGAGAACAACTGGTGCATTTTATGCTCTTTTGCCCGACCAACCGCGCCGCGGAGATTGAGCAACTGATCCGCGAAGATTTCATGGGCCTCTACTGCCACCACTTCCAGAGCAAGGAAAAAACGGTGACACGGCCGCAGGAGGTCTCTGGCGACTTTAGCCAGTCGGTATCTTAACTACAGCAAGGAAACAAGGTTCCGCATGCTTTCCGACCGTCTTCCCTGAAGGCGGTCTTTTTGTATCAGACCGTTTTGTCTTGGCGTGTGTCGTATCAAATAACGCTGTCTCAAATGGCCTCCATTCGGGCAGGTCTCCCCACACATCCGTGCAAACAGTCAGGCAAGCCACTAGGCAAATTATCTACAAACCTCTCATTTTGAACAGTAATATGTAACCAGTTGTAACTAATTTGATCTTAATCACGCCACCCCATAAAAGTTGCAAATAGAATGCATCATTAAAGATAACAGAGCCGCAAACGGCCAGGGAGTGAGTGGTGCAAAGAATTAATCGAGCCAGTGCAACAGCAATACAGCTAATCTTTGCGGTTGCCCTTTTCTTCTCCGGAATTTCACCGGCCAATGCCCTGTTTGTCAGCCCGCCGAAGGATCCGCTGCCGCTGATCAAAGCAACTTTCCCGGAAGCAACCCGCATTGCCGACAAAGCAGGTGAGCCGCCTGTCCGGGAGATATACCAAGCACAGGAAATCATTGGCTACGCTTTTGAAACCAATGATATTGCTCTTATCCCGGCCTACTCCGGCGAACCAGTCAACATGCTGGTCGTCATCGATCCGCAAGGACAATACCTGAACGCTCAGGTGCTGGAACATCATGAACCGATTATTCTGGCCGGGATCCCGGAGAGCAAGCTAACTGCCTTTGCCGAGCAGTACCTTGGCCTGTCCGTGTCGGACCGCATCAAAGTGGGCGGCAATACCGAACCCGGCTACGTGGCCATAGATGGCCTATCCGGGGCCACCGTCACGGTGAAAGTGATGAATGCCGCGCTGACCAAAGCTGCTACCAAAGCCGCGCAATCGCTGGGGATCATTGCGACAGAGCAAGGCGTAATTCAGCCGCCCTCAACCATCATTCAGGATCAGTTTGCTCCCGCCACCTGGCAGCAACTCACCGGAGACGGTTCAATCCGAAAACTGTTCTTGACCCGTGAAACCGTGGATCAAGCCTTTGTCGGCACTGAAGCCGAGCATGTGGACACGGCACCGGCCGGGGAAGAGCAGGCGATGTTTGCCGAGCTCTATTACGCGCTGGCGGATGTTCCGACCATTGGCCGTAACCTGTTTGGCGATACAGATTACAAGTGGCTGATGTCGACACTCAAGCCAGACGAGCACCTGGTGGTCGTACTGGGCAACGGTTACTCCTTTAAAGGTTCCGGCTATGTACGCGGGGGCATTTTTGACCGGATCCAGGTTCACCAGCACGACAGTGAAATCGACTTTCGTGACCTTGACCACCATCGCATCACAGATCTCTATATTCCGGGTGCACCTGCGTTTAAAGAAATGTCTGTCTTTCGTATCCAAGCCCACCACGAATTTGACCCAGGTGCCGACTGGCAACTGGAGCTGCTGGTACGACGCCAGACCGGGCCGGTCGATAGCATTTTCTCCAGCTTCCGGGGCAACTATGACATGCCGGATCAATATGTGGACACCCCGCCGGCCATCTACCCCGAACCAGAACTGTCTCTCACGGAACAGGTTTGGCAGGAGCGCCAGCTGGAAGTCATCATTCTGGCCGCTTTGCTGGTGACATTGCTGCTGATCCTCTTCTTCCAGGATCTGCTGGTGCGCCACCCCAAATTCATGCACAACCTGCGACACGGCTTTCTGGTGGTGACTGTCGTTTTCATCGGCTGGTCATGGGGCGGACAACTCTCCGTGGTGAACGTCTTTACCTTCCTCCAGGCCCTGATGACGGAATTCTCCTGGGATCTGTTCCTGCTCGATCCGATCATCTTCACCCTGTGGAGCGCTGCCGCGGTGATCTTGCTGTTATGGGGACGCGCCGTCTATTGCGGCTGGCTTTGCCCGTTCGGTGCGCTGCAGGAGCTGATTAATGTCGCCGCACGTTACTTCCGGATTCCTCAGTATGAGTTTCCTTTTGCCGTTCATGAGCGTCTGTGGGCCATCAAATACCTCATTCTGCTGGGCTTGTTCGGCCTGTCGCTGGACTCCCTGGCCCTGGCGGAGCAGTTCGCCGAAGTCGAACCGTTCAAAACGACATTTTTACTTAAGTTTGATCGCGAATGGCCATTCATCGCCTGGGCAGTCTTCCTGCTCACGCTCAACCTGTTTCAGCGCAAAACCTTCTGCCGCTACCTGTGTCCGCTGGGCGCAGCCCTATCGGTCTCAAGCGGTGCGCGCCTGTTCAGCTGGCTCAAGCGGCGTCCTGAATGCGGCCAGCCCTGCAAAACCTGCGCGAAAGAATGTGAGATTCAGGCGATTCATCCGGATGGCACCATCAATATGCGCGAATGCCATTACTGCCTGGATTGCCAGATCACCTATTACAACGATACCAAGTGCCCACCGCTGAAAAAGCTGGCACGCAAAAAACGCCGGGACAACTCACAAGATATTCCTGTGACGGTCACCGAATAACCATCAAAAAACAGCAACGCATGTTTAACAAGAATCACAACACCTCACTACCTCTGGTGTAGAAGGACACGGTACGGAGAACCTACAATGAGTGACAACAAAAACAACGGTCTGACAGCACACCCGGATGCCCCGCAAAACGAAGAGCGGCGCAAGTTTTTCGGCAAAACAGCGGCGCTCGGCCTGGGCGCAGCCGTCGCCCCGATGTCAGCGGCCATGTTCGCCTCCATGGCACAAGCCAAAGCCAAGGAAGCGCAAAATTCCCCATTTGTCCATCCGGGCGAAATGGACGAGTATTACGGCTTCTGGAGTGGCGGCCACTCTGGAGAAGTGCGCATTATGGGCCTGCCTTCCATGCGCGAATTGATGCGGATCCCGGTATTTAACACCTGTAGCGCCACCGGCTGGGGGATCACCAACGAAAGTAAGCGAATTAAAGGCGACAGTGTTGATATGCTGGTCGGCGATTCACACCACCCGCATATGAGCATGACCGACGGCCGCTACAACGGCAAATACGTATTTATCAATGACAAAGCCAACAGCCGGGTCGCCCGGATCCGTTGTGATGTGATGAAAACCGACAAAATGATGACCGTTCCGAACGTTCAGGCGATCCATGGGCTACGGGTGCAGAAAGTCCCGGAAACCAAGTACATCTTCTGTAACGGCGAGTTCGAGATCCCAATGAACAACGACGGCAAAGCCAGCCTGGAAGATGTCAGCACTTACCGCTCCCTCTTCAACGTCATTGATGCCGAAACGATGGAAGTGGCGTTCCAGGTCATGGTTGACGGTAACCTCGACAACACAGATGCCGACTATGACGGCAAGTACTTTGCCTCGACCTGCTATAACTCAGAAATGGGCATGAACCTGGGTGAGATGATCACCGCTGAGCGGGATCATGTGGTGATATTCAACCTGCCGCGTTGTGAAGCGGCTCTGAAAGCGGGCAAATATAAAACCTACAACGGCAACGATATCCCGGTGCTGGACGGCCGCAAAGGCTCAGAGCTCACCCGTTATGTTCCTGTACCCAAGTCACCGCATGGCCTGAACACCTCGCCCAGCGGTAAATACTTTGTTGCCAACGGCAAACTGTCACCAACCGTGTCCGTGATCGGCATCGACAAGCTCGATGACCTGTTTGACGACAAGATCCAGCCACGGGATGCGATTGTTGCCGAGCCAGAGCTTGGCTTGGGGCCCCTACACACCGCCTTTGACAACCGCGGCAATGCCTACACCACCCTGTTCCTCGACAGCCAGATCGCCAAATGGAACGTTGAAGATGCGATCAAGGCTTACAATGGTGAGAAGGTCAATTACCTGCGTCAGAAGCTGGATGTCCATTACCAACCCGGCCATAACCACACCTCACAGGGGGAAACACGGGATGCTGACGGCAAGTGGCTGATCTCGCTGTGTAAATTCTCCAAAGACCGCTTCCTGCCAGTTGGCCCGCTGCGCCCGGAAAACGATCAGCTGATCGACATCTCCGGGGATGAAATGAAACTGGTCCATGACGGCCCGACCTTCGCCGAGCCCCACGACTGCATGATCGTTCACCGCAGTGTCGTCAAACCGAAAAAACTGTGGACCCGGGATGATCCGATGTTCGCTGAAACACTGGCGATGGCGGAAAAAGACGGCGTTGATGTGATGACCCAGAACAAGGTGATCCGCGACGGCAACAAGGTGCGGGTCTATATGACCTCGGTCGCTCCGAACTTCGGCCTGACCGAGTTCAAGGTCAAGCTCGGGGATGAAGTGACTATGGTGGTCACCAACCTGGATATGGTCGAAGACGTCACCCACGGCTTCTGTATGACCAACCACGGCGTACAGATGGAGATTGGGCCGCAGGCGACCGCGTCAGTCACCTTCATTGCCAACAAGCCGGGCGTCCAGTGGTACTACTGTAACTGGTTCTGCCACGCCCTCCATATGGAGATGCGCGGCCGGATGCTGGTCGAAGCATAAGCCCGGTGCCAAAGCGCCATCACTCGGTGATGGCGCTTCATCGACATCATGAACGCAATCTCCTGTACAGAAATCGCGGAAGAGAGACAGCGATGATCAAATCCATAATTTCACTGCTGATATTGCTGTGTCTGCAGCCGGTGGCGCTGGCTGAGACCATTCGGGTTTCAGTGGAAGATAACCTACAGCAGGTGCTGGACACCGCTGCCGACGGCGACGTGATCACCCTGGCTGCCGGAGAATACACCGGCAACTTTGTCATACGCCGCGCCGTCAAACTGCAGGGCACCCCGGGGGCCAGGATCAATGCCGGCGGTAAAGGACATGCCTTGTTGTTACAGAACGAGCGGATCCGGATTGAAGGCCTGGATATTCACAACTGGGGGCGCGATCTGACTGCACAAAATGCCGGCATCTATGCCGACAAGCATGCCAGCCACCTGGTGATCCGCAACAACCGCCTGAAAGGGGACGGTTTTGGCATCTGGATCCAGGGCGGCCAACACATCAAAGTCGAAGGCAATGAAGTTATCGGGAACCCGCAACTGCGCTCAGCCGACCGCGGCAACGGCATCCAGCTGTCCCGGGTTCAACATGCCGACGTCAGTAACAACACCGTCAGCCACACCCGCGACGGCCTCTATATTATCGCCAGCCAGCAAAGTGTATTAAAAAATAATACCATGCACGATCTTCGCTACGGCATTCACTATATGTATTCCCACAGCAACCGGGTTCAGGACAATCTGGCCTTTCGTACCCGGGCCGGTTACGCACTGATGAGCTCCCGCAAGCTGACCGTGATTGGCAACGAAACCCGCGACAGCGAAGATTACGGCTTTCTGATGAACTTCATCACCTACTCAGAGATCAGCCACAACCGCATCAGCAATGTCTGGACCAAGCCGGAGCACAAGGTCAACGGCCGCGACGGCAAAGGGCTGTTCGTCTACAACTCGGGCTACAACACCCTAAGTTTCAACACCATTGACACCACTGAAATCGGTATTCACCTGACGGCCGGCTCAGAGAACGTCAAGGTCTTTGGCAACACCTTTCTCAACAACCCAGTTCAGGTGAAATATGTCTCGAACCGGAAGCAGGAATGGAGCCAGAATGGCACCGGGAACTTCTGGAGCAACTATCTCGGCTGGGATCTCAATAACGATGGCCGCGGCGATACGCCTTTTGAGCCTAATGACGGCATCGACAAGCTCGTCTGGCAATATCCTGAAGCCAAGGTGCTGCTGGACAGCCCGGCCATCCTGATGCTGCGCTGGGTCCAGAAACAGTTTCCAATCCTCAAACCCGCAGGGGTGACAGACAGCTTTCCGTTGATGCTGCCCATGACAGGTTCAGCAGAAGAGTCGGCCACATCGGCAGCCCGAACATCCTCAACATCCGGCCAATCAGCATACGTCGGGGGAATCCAATGACAGCAACGAAACCTATTATTTCACTCAGCGAGACCGGCAAACAGTATCAGCAGTTGGACGCACTGCAGGCAATCAACCTGGCGCTGAACCCCGGAGAAGTGCTTGGTCTGTTTGGCCATAACGGAGCGGGCAAAACCACCATGATGAAAATCATTCTGGGGGTGATCCCAGCCAGCAGCGGAGAAGTTCGTATTTTCGGCGTGGACCCCCAGTCCAAACAGGCCTGGCAAAGCCGCAGGCAAATTGGCTACCTGCCTGAAAACGTCAGCTTCTACGACCATTTAACCGGCCTGGAAATTCTCACCTACTTTGCCCGGCTGAAACAAGTCAGTCAGCAGGAAGTACCAGCACTGCTGGCGCAGGTCGGCCTGACCCATGCTTTAAACCGGAAGGTAAAACATTACTCCAAAGGGATGCGCCAGCGCCTCGGGCTGGCACAGGCCTTTCTCGGCAACCCGAAGCTTCTCCTGCTGGATGAGCCCACGGTCGGGCTGGATCCTATCGCCACCCAGGACTTCTACCAGCGTGTCGACCAGCTAAAATCCAACGGCACCAGCGTCATCCTCTGTTCCCATGTCCTCCCAGGCGTCGAGCAGCATATTGATCGGGCCATGATCCTGGCCGGGGGGCGCCAAAAAGCCATCGGCACCCTAGCCCAGTTGCGGGAGAAAGCCAACCTCCCGGCCACGATTCGTATCCCTGAGCTGGCGTCCCTCCTCAGCAGCCACCCCGAGCTAAGCCAGTGGCAAACCGGACCGGAGCAGCTACAGGTTCCTGAAAAGCAAAAACTAGCCGTGATCCGCCAGCTGCTGGACGATCCTCTGCTGCCGGATATCAGCATCGAGCCGGCCAACCTGGAGCAGCTCTACCAGTATTACCTCAACATAAACGACGCACAGTGTCAGGGGGCTGTCGCTCCCTCAGCCCCGCAGCCGAACGCTGCCGGACGCCCGCTTACCCCACCGGAGGTTGCATCATCATGAATGCTTTATTCGCTGTTGCCCTGAAAGAGTTTCAGGATGGCCTGCGCAATCGCTGGCTACTGTCCATCACATTCATTTTCGCGGTACTGGCCATCGGCCTCAGCTACTATGGTTCAGCCGCTTCCGGCCAACTGGGCGTCGCCTCTCTCTCGACAACAATCGCCAGCCTGTCCAGCCTGGCGGTGTTTCTGATCCCGCTCATCGCGCTGCTACTGAGTTACGACAGCTTCGTCGGCGAGCAGGAATCCGGCACGCTGCTGTTACTAATGACTTATCCGCTCAGCCACCGCCAGCTCCTGCTCGGCAAGTTCTTCGGCCAGGGCACCATTATCGGACTGGCGACCAGCCTGGGGTTTGGCAGCGCGGCCATGCTAATGGCATGGCAAACCGACGCAAGCGAGGTGTTACCGGCCTTTGGCCTGTTTATTCTGTCGGCCATCTTGCTGGGGCTGTGTTTCATCGCTATCGCCTATGTGATCAGCCTGTCGGTGACTGAAAAATCGAAAGCAGCGGGGATCGCCCTGCTGCTGTGGTTCTTCTTTGTGCTGGTGTTTGACCTGGCGCTACTGGCTCTGCTGATCGGCGTCGAAGAAGGCCTTAGCCAGTCGTTCCTGGTGCAACTGATGTGGTTCAACCCGGCCGATCTGTTCCGGCTGATCAATTTAGCCGCGCTCGATACCGGGGATGTCAACGGGGTAGTGGCCGTCGCCCTCGATCAAAGCCACTCTCTGGCCCAGCTCCTTCTCATCATGCTCGGTTGGGTCATGGCACCGCTGGCACTAGCCGCGCTGATCTTTCATCACAAAAAACTCTAACTCTGACGGCCTGATTGGCCAACGACTAAGGATGACTTATGCGTACTCTATTTTCTCTCCAATCCCTCGCCATAGCGCTCCTCCTGAGCCTGGGCGTCGCTTGCAGTGATCAGAACACCGAACAACAGGCCATGGTGCGTCAGGCCGCAGCGATTGAACAGGCAGATGAATGTCACCTGTGCGGGATGATTATCAGCCGCTTCCCCGGACCCAAAGGCGAGAGCTACAGCAAATCGACCGAGTCCGTCAGTAAATTCTGCTCCACCCGAGACTTGTTCAGCTACATCTTGCAGCCGGAGAACCAACGCCAGGTGAAAGAGATCTATGTCCATGACATGAGCAAAACGCCGTGGCAAAAACCGGAAGACGAATATTTCATTGATGCCCGCGAGGCCTGGTATGTCATCGGTTCGGAGAAAAAAGGCGCGATGGGTAAAACTCTGGCCAGTTTCGCCCGTCAGGAAGATGCCAACAGCTTTATGGCCGAGTTTGGCGGCAAAGTGTACCAATTTGATGAGATTAGCATCGAAATGCTTTAAAAAAGAAACTACCCTTAAAAAAGAGGTGGCTCAGGCCACCTCTTTTGATTCATCTTTGACGTATGACGATTAAAGCAACAGCAAGGTCCCCAACCCAAGGAAGGCGACAAAGCCGATAATATCGGTCACCGTGGTCAGGATCACCGAGCCGGACAGCGCCGGGTCAATTTTCAGCTTATCCAGCACCACCGGCACAAAGACCCCGGCCAACGCAGCAGAGATGATATTGGCAATGATCGCCATCCCGATGACCCCACCGAGCATCAGACTGTCAAACCAGAACCCGGCCACCAGGCCGATAACAATGGCCCACAGCACCCCGTTCAGAGCTCCGACCTTCATCTCTTTGCTCAGCAGCGGCTTGAGGTTAGCCCGGGAAATCTGCCCCAGCGCCAGACCGCGGACAATCAGGGTCAGGGTCTGACTGCCGGCAATTCCACCCATTGAGGCAACAATCGGCATCAGCACCGCCAGCGCCACCACCTGTTGCAGCGTGGCTTCGAACAGGCCGATAAACCAGGAGGCCAGAAACGCCGTCAGCAGATTGATCCCCAGCCAGATCGCCCGGTTCTGGGCACTTTTGCGGACGCTGGAAAACAGGTCTTCGTCTTCATCCAGACCCGCGGTTGCCATGATTTGTGACTCCGCCCGCTCGGCCTGCAATTCATAAGCCCGGCCGATATCCAAACGGCCAATCAGCATCCCGCCATCGCTGATCACCGGCAGGGCCGACTCCGAGCTGCCGGCGACCTTATCGGCCGCCACATAGACATCTTCTTTCGCGTGCAAAATCGGAAACTCGGACTCTGCCAGCTCAGAGACCCGCAGCAATGGGTCGGCGCCGATGAGTTTATTAAACCGGACAGCCCCTTCCCAGTTACCGCGCTGATCCACCAAGAAAATAGCATTACTGTGTGCCGGCATCATCCGCCGGACCAAGCGCTGCACCACTTTAATCTTGGTTTTCGCCGGTACCACCAGCGGCTGATGATCACACCAGTGGCCGACTTCATCATCAGAAAACTGCTGAGCGGTGGAGAAGCGTTGTTGCTGCTCCTCATCCATCCGTTTGATCACCTCTTCCATCAGGTGATCCGGCAGATTGTCCTGCAATTCCAGCAAGGTATCGGCATCAATGCCGGTAAAGAGAGCCAGCAGGCTCGGCTCATCCAGCGAATTGATGATCGTCTGACTGGCATCAAGGCGCATTTCAACCAGCACCGCAGCTTTCACGGTCTCGGAGATCTGCTTCCAGCTTTCCAGACGTTCCTCAAGCGGCAGCGACTCCAGCAATAAAGCAAGCTCAGTCGGTGTTTTTTCCTGTTCAAATTGTTCAATCACCGCCTGCTGGGTGGTTGGATCGAGATCGCTGGCTAACAGCTCACTCACGGCACTCTGGAGTTCATTCTCTTGCATGAAAAACCCTTCAAATCAGATGTTGATGCAACTCATCAAGCATATAGGCTCAGTGATATTCAGACAATTGCTCTGCTATCTGAAATTCCGGCAAGATTACAAGCCGCTCGCACATCCTGCCGCTGAGCGGGTTGAGTTTACACCGCAATCACCTGTGCCCATACTTAAATGGCTGATTATTTGCACAGGATTGTCCCAGCACGCTCCGCTTCTTGTCATCCATAATTCAAACAAGGAGGAATACCGCATGTGTGGACGATTCTGTATTACCGGCGACACCTTTAACCGAATGGTCAGTGACGAAACCGGCTGCGCCTTCAACGCCCAAGCCAGCCCGGATATTCGCCCCAGCCAGCAGATTGCAACTATCATTTATCAGCAGGGCAACCTAGAGCAGCAGCCTGCGGTGTGGGGGATCAAACCGGATTGGGCCAAAAAACAGATCATCAATGCCCGTGCGGAAACCGTGAATGACAAAAAACTGTTTCATCATGCGATGCAGAACCATCGCTGCCTGATCCCATGCAGCGGCTGGTATGAATGGCATGATGAAGGCGGACCACGCAAACAGAAATACCTCTTCAGTCATTCAGATAACCACCCGTTTTACATGGCAGGGATCTGGTTTCCCGGCGACATGCCAGAACTGGTCACGATCACCACGGCTCCGAATGAGGTTTGCCGCCCCTATCACGACCGGATGCCGGCGCTGATCGCCCCGAAAGATACCTGGCAGTGGCTGGAAGGCAACATTACTTCCATCATGCCCATGCTGGGTGCTGACGAACATTATCCCATCGTCGTCACCGCCGTTTAGTACCCGGTATGCGCATCACCGGCCGTTGGCGTCGGGTACCGGGCCTTCACCTGATCGATCATCAGGGAGCGCAGCCAGCGATGGCTCGGATCCAGATCATAATGCTGATGCCACATCAGCACATAGGCACCAGGCACCAGATCGACCGGCACATCCAGGCACCGAACATTGAAGTCGCCCATCATGGTCGCGGCATATTTAGCCGGTGCGCTCATGATCAGATCGCTGCTTTCACACAAACGAAGCGCACTGTAAAACTCGGCCATATTCACTGCAATATCGCGCTGACGTTTCTCGCGCGCCAGCACATCATCAAGCAGCCAATGCTCAACACCACCAAAACTGACCTGCAAATGGCGATACTTCAGGAAAGTGTCCAGCCCCCAGGGCTCATCCAATAACGGATGGTCCGCCCGCATAATACAGATCGGGTGATCCCGCACCAACGCAACGTAATTCAGCTCAGGCGGGATCTGGCTAAAGTGCAGCGGCGAGCGTTCATCCCACTCCCGGATACAGAGCGCCATATCAATGTCGCAACGCAGCAGCTTATCAAGACTTTCCTGACTCCAGATCTGGCTGCTAAGCCGGATATTCGGCGCCTGAGCCAGCAGCTCCGGCATAAAGCAGGGGTAAGTCAGCGAATACGCCGCCTCCACCATATCAATCCGAAACTCACGCCGGCTGAGCGCCGGGTCGAACTCACTCGGTCGGGTAAACTGCTCAAGTTGCTGCAGCAGCAGGCGCAATTGCGGCGCCAGCGCTTTGGCCCGCGGCGTCGCCCGCAAGCCATGCGCGGTTCGCTCAAACAAAGGATCGCTGAAAGTCTCCCGCAGTTTGGCCAGTTGCTTGCTCACCGCCGACTGGCTCAGGTGCAAGCGAGCTGCCGCCGCAGTTACACTTTGCTCTTCCAGCAACACTTCCAGCACCCGCAGCAGGTTATAGTCAAAGTTATTCAATCTGTTCCTCCCCGAAAGCCGCCGTCTACCCTAAACCGAACCTGAGAGCGCCGCAACAGACGCCCCCTAAATCAGCTCATCCAAAACAAGACTCTTACCTCCCCATACCAAATTCACGCGGTTAACCAGTTGTTAATTTTTCGGTTCCCTTCTACAATGCAACACATTGATTAACTAACAAAATAAAGGAGGTAAACTTATGATCTTGTGTGAAATCCATCTCGCACAATTTTTTGGTATTCGAAACCACTCAAGTTTTTGCGATATCGCGCTGCGATAACCCAAGCTTGAGCGAAGTCATCAATACCGAAGTCTAATCTTCTCTCTGGCTTACCGGGTTGTCGTCAGCTTTGTTTGACGATGGCGCAGGATGTTCGACTCAGCGATCTGAGCTGAAATGCTGTGCCCGCAATTCTTGAGTAAGCAATGAGCACTTTACTAACTGCACAATCGATTTCTTATCACGTCACTTCAGGTTCAATCCTTGAAGCGGTTTCTTTCACCCTGAACCAAGGCGACCGAATTGGTCTCATCGGCCACAATGGCTGCGGCAAAAGTACCCTGCTGAAGCTGCTGGACGGCACCATCAGCGACTATCATGGCGCACTCACCCGTGCCAACCACAGCCTGATCGAGCGGGTCGAGCAACACCTGCCTGTCGATCTGAATCACGTCACCATGATCGACGCGGTCCTCGACCGTTTGCCACCGGCTGAGCGACTGGCAGAGGCCTGGCGCGCAGAAGTACTGCTGGCCGAAATGGGTTTTACCGAGCAGGACTGGTCATTGACCGCCGGGACCCTGAGCGGCGGCCAACATACCCGTTTGCTGCTGGCCCGGGCATTGATCCGTCAGCCCGATCTGCTGCTGCTCGACGAGCCGAGTAACCATATGGATCTGCCGACCCTGCTGTGGCTGGAGGATTTCCTTACCCGCTGGAAAGGCAGTTTCGTGCTGGTCTCCCACGATCAGTATCTGCTCGATCAGGTCACCAACTGCACCTGGATCATGCGTGACAAGCAACTCCAGTTCTTTCGGCTGCCCTGCTCGCAAGCCCGGCAAGCGTTAGCCGAACAGGATCTAGCCGATGAACACCGTTACCAGTCGGAGCAGAAGGAGATCAACCGACTGGAGAAAAGCGCCAAGCGGCTGGCTACCTGGGGTAAGGTCTACGATAACGAAGATCTGGCCCGCAAAGCCAAACAGATGGACAAACGGGTCGACCGACTGAAAGACAGCCAGACTCAACTCACCGCCGGGACGCCGTGGCAATTAACCCTGAAAGGGGAAGCGCTGCCGGCCAACCGCCTTCTGAGTATGACAGCGCTTGAAGTTCGCCCCGCTCCTGAAGCTGAGCCGCTGTTTGAGGTGATCAGCCAGCAGCTCAAAAGCGGCGATCGGGTCGCGATACTGGGGCGCAATGGGGCCGGCAAGTCCTCCCTGCTACGCCTGCTGTGGCAGCGTTATCAGGATGCAGCCGACAACGCAGGCAATAGTCAGACATCATCGCTGGCTTTCCACCCGCAACTCAGGCTGGGTTACTACGATCAGCGTCTGGCACAGCTGACCGATCAGGACACCCTGATGGACGCGCTGCGCCCGTTTGCGCCGCTGACCGATGAACTGCGTAAAATGGCGCTGATCAGTGCCGGTTTTCCATATGTTCGGCACCAGGAGCGGGTCGCCACCCTCAGTGGCGGCGAGCGCTCCCGGCTGTTGTTCATTGGCTTAACACTGGCGAACTACCACCTGCTGTTTCTCGATGAGCCGACCAACCATCTTGATCTGGAAGGCAAAGAAGAGCTGGCTGAAACCCTGCAAACTTTTGCGGGCGGCTGCCTGCTGGTCAGCCATGATCGGGCCCTGATCGAACAAAGCTGTAACCGGTTCTGGCTGGTTCATGACGGTAAACTGGAAGAATGGCACGATCTGGACCGGCTTTACGCCAAACTGTCGGGCCAGAATACGGCCGATCCTGTGGCCGGTCATCTCCCAACCGATCTCATCGAAATACATGACACGGTCACTGATTTCACCGAATCAGACGTTTCCGATCCCCAGGCACAGATCAGTGAGGACGAACAATTGCTGACGCGCCTGATGGCGCTGGAAAGTCTGCTGGAAGACGATCTGGCCCGCAAGGCCAAGCATCAGAAGCCCAAGCTACAGCGAACCTGGCGCGATGAAATCGAGCAAATCAATCTCGCACTGGGACTGGCGTAACCTACGCTGTTTCCATTCAACACGAGTTACTGATTGTTAAATACCAAAAGACCATGGCGCAGATGCACCATGGTCTTTTTCATTGATTTCGCTAATCATGTTCCCTCAGCATCTTATCGGCGGTCTATCTGTCACGCAGTGCTCAACGGCCGGCAGTTCATTGATTTTATTGCTAGCTGCTGGCAGACGGATATTCAGAAGGAATCCGCTCCGGTTTCGTTTAGCGGGTAAACCGCAGGGAAAGCTCAGAGAAAATGGACTTGGCATTATCGTCAATAATGTCACCATGGGTGACGATAATGCGGCTGAAATCCCAACTCCCAACCGTGCGGATGAAGTCGGCAAAGCCGGATTTATCCTTGCGGATGATCCCCAACTTTAAGGGCGGCGCGACACAGATCCCCTTAAACCCGATCGGCTGAAACACATACTTGCTGACGAACCCGGCAAAGCCCGGGGGTGTGGTTTCGGGATGATTCTGGATCAGATCTGTCACAATCAGCGACCGGGTTTTGTGATGGAAAAAGACGGTTTCATTAAACGCAGGCACACCCGGCATGGTTGCCCAGGTAAAATCCTCCGGCCATGGATTATCCAGGCCAGGTTGCAAAATGTGGTAGTTCGACAACGGGACGCTGCGCGGGATCCCGGCACTGACATAGGCCTCAGCTTTCGGGTACGCCTCGCACCAGTCCTGCAGCCACAGGCTATGGTTGTTGCTGGCGGCCACAATCGCGGTCACCGGGCCAATGGCATCCACCTCGGCTTTGAGCTGTGGCGACAGCGCGGTCGGCGAGTGAATCCAAACACCGCCATCGCTCAGTTTCACAATGGTCATCCGTAAACCAAGCCGAACCCCGGCTAAAGTCATGGCATCTTCATGTACCCAAAGATCTGATCCGATTTGCTGCATGCAAGGCCTCTCTCGCTCTCAAGATGTATCAAATCATCTTGCCAGAGCCTTCTGGATTCGCCCTGCTTTGGGATCACAAATCTCACCTAAAGCCTTGTTCTATAGCTCCATAATGTTGCCTGCCTCCCACCCCGGAACGCAAAGCAGCGCCCGGAGGCGCTGCAGTTCAAAATGCATGCTATGCATCGTCGGGGTCAACTTTCCCCCATGATCATATTCGGCAGCCACAACACAACTTCCGGGAACAGCATACAGGTGAAGAGCACGCATAACTTGAGCAAAATAAACGGCAAGATCGAGCGATAAATATCCATCATGGTCACCCCCGGCGGTGCAATGCCCTTGAGGTAAAACAGGGCAAAACCATAAGGCGGCGTCTGCACCGCAATTTCGATATTGAGGATCATCAGAATGCCGAACCAGATCGGATCATAGCCCAGCGACACCACGATCGGGGTAAACAGCGGCGCGCACATCAGCACGATGATCAGCTCATCAATGATAAAGCCGAGCAGCAGCATGATCACCTGCATCAATATCACCACCCCCAAAGGCGGCAAGCCTAAGTCCTCAGTGAATTGGGCCACCATATTCTGCACCCCGCTCAGCATATGAAAATTGCTGAACACCGAGGCACCAAGAATGATCCACATCGAGACACTGACCAGCATCGCCGTTTCGAAGCCGGAGGATTTGAACATCTCGAACCGGAAACGCTTGAAGAGAAATGCCAGGAGAATGGCACCAATCACCCCAATCGCGCCCGACTCGGTTGGCGTAGCAATCCCGGTGATAATACTGCCCAACACAGCAATGATCAGCAGCAGGGAAAACAACCCGTCCCGCGCAGTGCGAATTTTCTGCTTGCCGCTCATCTTGCTTTCTTGTCCCGTGTCCAGCGGGGCCTTGGCCGGATTGAGCTTACAGCTGATGATCACATACGCCGCCAGCAGGGTGATCGAAATCAGTGCCGGGACAATCGCCGCAATAAACATCCGTCCGACCGAGTTCTGAGTGGTGGCCGAATACATGATCATCGGGATACTGGGCGGGATCAGGATCCCCAACCCGCCGCCAGCCATGATCACCCCAAGGGCGAGGCGTTTATCGTAGCCACGCTCGAGCATCGGCTTAAGCGCAATGCTGCCCGAGGTCATGATCCCGGCGCCGATAATGCCCACCATGGCGCCGATCATTGAACACACCCCGATCACGCTAATCGCCAGCGAACCGCGTATTTTACCAATCACCATCTGGCTGGCATTGAACATCGCATCGCCAATCCCGGAACGGGTCAGCAACTGGCCCATGTAGATATACAGCGGGATTGCCAGCAAAATGAAACTGAAAAAGTTACTCTCAATGGTGGTCGGGATCAGGTTGAAAATCCCTTCTCCCCAGGTCAGGTAACCGGCCCCCATGGCAATGCCGCCAAGGGCCAGTCCGACCGGTGCCCCGAGGGCAAAACTCACCAGGATGCAGCCTAGCAGGGCAAGGGTCAGCAATTCGATACTCATGCATCCTCCCCGACCGGCAGATAGTGGCCATGGCTGCCTTCTTCCGGCGAGGCCAGCAGATCGCGCCCCGTGAGCAGGAAATAGACGTTTTGCAGCAGATCGCTGCAATATTGCAGGATGAACACCCCGCAGGCGACCATCATCATGACCCAGAAGTGGGCCATACTCGGTGCCCATTCCGACTGGCGGCGATAGTTAAACTCAATGGCCTCTTCAAACTTGCCGAAGCTCATCTTCAGCACCACCGCCAGAAAAAACATCGCCAGTACATAAGAAAAGAGATTAAACAGGGATTTAATGCGAGGTGAAACCGACAGGTACAGCACGTCAACATTAATGTGGGCTTTCCGTTGCTGCGCCAGGGCACCGCCCAGAGCGGCTATATAACCAAACAGAAACAGAGAAACATCGTAGGCCCAGATAGTCGGTGCGCCCAGAACATACCGGGAGAACACTTCGAATGCCACCGTCAGGGCCAGCAAAGGCATCAGCACGGAGGCGGAGGCCCCCATCCAAAACACCAGTCGATTGATTGTCAGGCAAACGCCTCTTATTGCCATTATTCGCATAACGCTCATCCTTGAAGCACAAACTTTATATCTCATCTCCGGTGCCCTCAGCAGGGCAGCGGAGAAACGACGCAGGGGCGACATCGCCCCCGGTCAGGAACCGGCATCGTCAGTGACGCGCCGGTCGGTTATGTCGCTACTGCTGAAGGATGTCCACCAGACGGCTGCTGTATTTATCGGATTTTGCGTATTCACTCCACAGTGAATTGGCGGCCGCATTCCATTGACGTACATCAGCTTCGCTTGGTTGCGGGCTCCACTTCATCCCCTTGGCCTGCATATCGGCAATCGCCTGCGACTCCCACAACCGGGATTTGGTCATCTGCTCGCGGGCATGCTGGGCACTGGCGCCTCGGACAATGGCTTTCAGATCATCCGGCAGCTTGCGCCAGGCTTGCTTGTTGACCACAATCGGCAGCGCCTGGGCTCCGGCAATCGGGAGCGGATACATATATTTGGCGACTTCGACATGGTTGCCATCACGGTGATCAATCAGGTTACTGCCGATAGAGCCATCAATGACCCCAGTGGCCAGGCTGGTATAGATCTCGCTCCAGGACAGCGATGCAGGTGAGGCACCCAGCTTGCGCAGGAATTTCCCGTAAGCACCCGGCGCGCGGATTTTCATCCCCTTAAAGTCTTCAATTGAGTTGATCGGCTTTTTGGTCAATACGTACACCGGCAGCTGAATATAGGGCTCCAGCCACACCAGGTTCTGCTTGTCATACGCTTCTTCCAGCACCTCGCCCCAACCTTTCTCGTGAAACAGGGCACTCAGCTCACCGACATCATCGGTCATGCCCGGCAATCCGACTTCCACCACGCCTGGCGGGAACTCACCGGCATGCATCGGCTGAAACGGCGCACCCATGGTGATCAGACCCGATTTTACAGAGCCAAGCACGCCGGTCTGACCGACCCCTTCCCCGGCATACATCACCTGGACCGAAATCCGGCCGCCGGACATGGCCTCGATATTTTCCGCAAAGTGTTTGTACACCTCGCCGTAGGCGGTGCCACGGGAGTACAGGTTCACAAAACGCCAGTTGTGCTCCGCCGAGAAAGCCTCCGGGATCATCGGCAATGTGGCAGAGAAGGCCAGCAGATAGCCTGCCAGGGTTTTATTGACACTTTTCTTCCGTGACTTGAATAAGGTCTTCAACATGAATATCGCTCCTTGTCATTATTCTCTGATGCCTGCCTTCCCGCAGCAGACCGGTGGTCATGGCTTATCAGTTGCCACCTTGTGATCAATCATTACAATTCATTCACAATCGATAAATTCCGCTTTATCGAAGTAAAGTTTTATTGTGCTCAAACCTTTCAGGGGATCTGGGGCTGCTTCATGAAAACAAAAAGCCAGCCCGAAGGCTGGCTTGGTTGACGAGGTAACAATACAGGCTGTATTAATCCGGTACCACGTTGGGATTACGTAACTGCAATCGCCAGATATCGCCCGTCAGATCATTGGGGATGACATACCAGGTGTGATTGAGCCAGTACAGATGGTTTGCATCGGAAATGGAGACCGGCAAATCATCAATGATCCATTGCTGATCCCAGAGCGTATCCCCTTGCCTCGTCGTCATAGCGTGATTTGTCATCAGCACCACCTCGCCCGCCGCGACATTCGGGTTGACCTGTAATAAAGCCCCTGTCTCCCCGAGCGGGAACTGACGGCTGTAGATCGGTTCAATCGTTGCGTCTGAAACATCAAAGATCGGCTCCGGCCTCAAACTCCCCTCTTTCACCCGAAGGACCACCCCAATCTTGTAATCTGGATCCTGAATATACCCCGCGGCACCGAATAAGGTCCCATTCGGATGACGTACCGCGACCGGATAGTTTCCACCCAGCAGTGGGACGTCCGGGCCTTCGGCCAGATCCAACTCATGCGGCGGCTGGGTAACATCCTCCCAAAGCCATAATCGCATTCGGGTCCCCGCGGTATCTTCTGCAGCACAGAAAGCCCCCAGCTCGGCAATGGAAGCCCCGGGGAGCAAGGCCACCTCACCACAGTGGATATTTGTTGCCGAGTCCGGATAGCGCAGCTGGGCCACAGACTCCACTTGTCCGGAAGCACGGTTGATAAAATGGTACTTCGGCGCCGCGGCATGCTCACTCCCGCCTTGCGCCATCAAAACCAGGTGTTCGTCATAGCTGGGCAACTGAATAAAACGCAACCCTTCGCCAACCACCGTCTCACCGGTAACCCATTTCCAATTGCCGGGCTGATCGTCCTGCGGACGGTACAGATACACCTGGTATCGTCTGGCATCAGTATTATCCAGCACCATCAGGTGGCCGTCGGCCGTGAATCCAAACGGCTGAATAGTTTCTCCGGTTGTCAGCAGGCTTTGTGGCGCGCCGGTCAGATCAACCGTTCGTATACTGCCATCCGTTAAGTTGTAAATATGGTAAGTTCTCACGCCTTGCGTATCGGGCATGATCAGCAGAAAATAACCATGACCGCCGCCGTCGATCATCTGATTCGAGAGCATTCCATGTGTGGAAGACAGTAAAGTGGTATCCCCCTGATGCTCCTCCCCATTAAACGTCGTTAAGCGAACCACCTGAGTCGGTAAACCGCCGCTCGCCGGAGTGCTTTCATGGCTGAAGCGATACACTTTGCCGCCATACAAGACATTTTGCGTACTAACAATATGCTGCTCATCACGAAACGCGGATTGTTCACGATGCCACTGGTAAACATTGGGGTTGTCTTTCACCACCAGTGCCACTTCGATCTTGTCTTGTTTGTCCATCTGAGGCGGTAATTGATCCAGCACGTCTCTCGGTACGCCATGGATCCACAGCGTCCCTGTTCCCGCGCGCATTGCATGAATACTTGAATCCTCATCCAGGTAGGCAACCGGTAAACCTGAAGGGTCGTTTTGCGCCTCCAGGGTGAGCTGGTCATAGACCACTCGCGATTGATCCGAATAAGTCACGGTAAATGTCCGATCAAATACGCTTCCCTCCAGCATGGTGAGTTCGCCGCCCAGAATGTCTGGATAAACCGACACGATTACCGGTGGCAAAACCGTGATCTGTTCGGATACCTGCTGAGGGATCCCATAGGATGTCCATGCCGCGGTCACGGTCACCGTTCCTTCTGCCAGCGCCGTGATTTGACCATTTACAACAGACACGATCCCGGACTGCCCCACCTGCCAGTCAATCAAGTCGTCATCGATAAATGCGAATCGATTATTCTCATATTCGACGAAGACCTCTATTTCGGTCGTTTCGCCCAGATTGAAATCATCGAACTCCCCTTCTACCCATGAAAAGCGCACCTTCGGTGCCGGGGCATCAACCGTCACCGTCACCTGTTGAGAAATCTCGCCCTTGCGCGCAAAAATCGTCGCCGTTCCGCCGCCATAGGTCGTCAGGACGCCGTCATTGGAAACCACCGCGATGATCCCGTCGCTTGATGACCAGCTCACCTCATCCGTAATATCTGTGCTCGTGTGATTGTCATAACTACCCAGCGCGGTCAGTTGCCAGCTCTCGCCCACGACCTGCGTCTGCATTTTTCCCTGGATCTCAATCGCGGTGAGTGTCGGCACCGGGTTTTGGGTGTCGATCACCGTAAATGACATACTATCTCGGCATTCATCCTTTCCATGCTGATAACGGGCTTCGATGTCGACCTTTCCTGCCGCCATGGCTTCGATACCACCCGGGGCATTCACTCGGATGGTCTTGGGATCATGACTGGTCCAAGATGCACTGACATCCTGCACCAGACCGGTCAGGTTATCGGTCATCTCGGTCGCTAACTGAAGCTGTCGCCCGATAGCCACCTGATGCGGGTTCACACCCACATCGGTGATGTGAATGGCGAGTTCACATGAAGCCGCCGTCGGCGCTTTGACCAGTACCTGCTCAGCGGTAAAATCAGTCAACGCCTTTCCTGAGCCTTTCAGGTAATTGCCGCCCTCCCTGCGTAATTCAGCGTCGGTCACCGTGGCACTCCAAATCGAAGTGAGCACTGCTTTATGATCACTGAGCCATTGATCCCAGACCGCCGTCGCCTTCAGATCCAGCAACCAGTCCAGCACCGAATCGGCTGGACCCGGCACCTGCTCAGCCATCACCGCTTCGAGTGAGGTCGCCAGTTTCAGCAGGTTCGGATTCACCTGATCCGACTGGGACGCCCCCTGATAGGTTTGCCACTCCTGCAAGGTGACTTCACCATCCTGGTTGAGATCCGCAAGCACGTAAGCTGCTGTACTGAAGCTGGACAGGTTTGCCTGATAGGTGATGGGCCCGGCTGCTTTCTGAATCGTGCTGGATAACAGTGCCACCAGCTGAATATTTTCCGCCGAGGCCACCACGCGCAGCGGCGCCTGTTGCGCTTGGTGATAGGTTTGTTCATCCAGGGTCAGTGTGATGTTGTACGTCCCGTCCGCTTGACTGGTTCCCTGACCCAGTTGGGTCGCGCCGGCATAAACCGCCAATTGCTGTTCCGTTTGGCTCTTTACAAAGACCTTTCCGGAAAACGTCATCTGATAACTGGCTGGCACCTCGCCACCATCATCTTTCGGCTGTTCCGTTTTTGGCGAGTCACCACCACCACATCCCCCGAGCGCGGCAATCAATAACAGATAACCCCATTCCTTTCTCATATTTCTGACCCTGTATCAATGCATCATCCCCCGATGCAAAACGCATCCGGTATGACGCTATGTTTTTATGATTTATGTTGTATATACAGGGTGTATCTATACGCACTGTTCAATTTTTATAAATAAAATTCTTACTTTGCACACAACTTATGCGATCTGCATCATATTCAAATCGCTCACAGCTTGAAAACTGATTTCTGTATCGGTTTGCCGGTTTCACCGGGCAAAAAAAAGGCAATACCATGAAGGTATTGCCAAATCGTCACCACTAAACACAAGTGAGTTCGGGGGATGACACAACACAAGCTAAGGGTGAACAGAACAGACGCTTAAATTTGAGATTAATGGTCGATCCCTAAACAGAGGTATTTAATTTCCAGGTAATCTTCAATGCCGTATTTGGAGCCTTCACGGCCACAGCCGGACTCCTTCACGCCACCAAACGGCGCCACTTCCGTTGAAATAATGCCTTCGTTGATCCCGACAATGCCGTATTCCAGGGCCTCGCTGACCCGCCAGATCCGGCTGTGGTCGCGGGTATAGAAATAGGCTGCAAGGCCAAACGGGGTATCATTGGCACGCCGGATCACATCCGCTTCATCGTTAAAGCGGAAGACGGTTGTCACCGGCCCGAACAACTCCTGATGGGCAATCGCCATCTGCTCGGTAACATCCGTCAGAATAGTCGGCTGATAGAAATGCGGGCCGACGTCGGACACTGCGCCGCCCAGCACCAGATTCGCGCCCTGGCGAACCGCTTCAGCAACCAAGCCATCGACTTTGGTGACAGCACGCGCATTGATCAGCGGACCAATTTCTGTACCCTCGGCCAAACCGTCCCCCACCTTCAGCTGACTGACGGCTTCGATATAGCGAGTCATGAACTGATCGTACACGGCATCGTGAACATACAAGCGGTTGGTACACACACACGTCTGTCCTGCATTGCGGTACTTGGAGATCAGCGCACCCTGAACGGCTTTGTCGAGATCGGCATCTTCAAACACCATAAACGGTGCGTTGCCGCCCAGCTCCATCGAGACCTTCTTCACCGTGTCGGCAGCCTGCCGCAAAATGTGTTTCCCGACCGGCGTCGAGCCGGTGAAAGAGACTTTTCGCACCAGCGGATGGGTGCACAGTACTTCACCAACATCTGCCGGGTTTGCCGTGGTCACCACGTTAATCACCCCGGCCGGAATGCCGGCCTGCTCGGCTAGCTTGGCCATCGCCAGGGCGCACAGCGGGGTATCTTCCCCCGGTTTAACCACCACGGTACAGCCCGCCGCTAGGGCCGGACCGACTTTGCGGGTGATCATCGCAATCGGGAAATTCCACGGCGTAATGGCGGTGACCACCCCAACCGGTTGTTTCAGCGTCAAATAACGGGTGCCCGGCATCGCCGCCGGAATATGATCACCGTATGTTCGCTTGGCTTCTTCGGCAAACCATTCGATGAAGGAAGCGCCGTACATCACTTCGCCATAGGCTTCTTTGTAGGGCTTGCCCTGCTCGGACGTCAGCAGCCGTGCCAGTTCATCGGCATGTTCAACAATTAAGTCAAACCAGACCTTGAGCAATCCGGCCCGGTGTTTGGCCGTGGTCTTACGCCAGCTTTGAAACGCGGCATCGGCCGCAACCACTGCCGCTTTCGCCTCACGGGGGCCCATATTCGGTACCGTTGTAATCATTTCTCCGGTAGCCGGATTCACAACCGGGACGGTCTCTCCATTCTCGGCACCCACCCACTGCCCGTTGATGTAACCGGCGGACAAAGCCAGACGTAATTTTTCCATATATTCACCACTTGCAGCGAAGAACCCCTGACGGGTTCATAGAAACACAGTTCAAATCGATTCATAATGCTTGTAGCGCATATTAACACCCTTGCACAACGGGTAAATATTTTCGAATAAACCTAAAGTTTTATAGGCGTAAAACAATGACAAGAGCCTCGCTGCCGGTCGGACAGATCGGCGATTATGAAATTAAACAACTAAAGATCTTTAAAACCGTCGCCGACTGCGGCGGTTTCTCAGCCGCCGAAACCGAACTCAATATCAGCCGCTCTACCATCAGCATCCATATTTCCAATCTGGAATCGCGGCTCAACCTTACCCTTTGCCGCCGTGGCCGGGCCGGGTTTTCCCTCACTGAAGAAGGCTCCGTGGTCTATGATGCCACCATCAAGCTGCTTGGTGAGCTGGAGGATTTTCGCAACACCATCAACGATCTCGACGCCCAGCCGGCCGGTCACCTGACGGTACTCTTCAGCGATACCATCAGTCTCGACAGCCGGGCCAAAATCCCGAAGGTATTTCAACGTTTTGCCAAACTGGCGCCTGAAGTGTATCTGACCTCGGAAGTCGCCCGGATGACCGAAATAGAACGCCAGGTGATGAATGAGGAAGCGGACATCGGATTTATCCCGTTCCATCGTAGCCTGGAAGGGTTGGAGTACCAGCATATCTACTCTGATACCTGCTACCTCTATTGCAGCCCGGACCACCCGTTGTATAGCCTGTCTGAAGAGGAACTGAGTGATGAGATCATTGACGGGGTGCCGGCGGCCTATGCCGGAATGAAAACCCAGGAGATCATTCACGGCCACCTGGCAAATATGAACCTCAAAGCCACCGCCTATAACTATGAATCCCGCCTGGCACTGCTGCTCTCGGGCAAGTTTATCGGCTTCCTGCCGGCACAGTATGCCAAACCTTATGTCGATCGCGGGGAACTCAGGGCCATTGCTCAGGATCGGCGTTTCTACACCTTAGAGATCATGGCGATCACCAAGAAAACCAGCACGGTGAACAAAGTCCGCTCGCTGTTTATCAAAACCCTGCGTGATAGCTACCGTGATCAATAGCTTTTGAAAGCAACGGCTCTTATAGGTAATAACCCGCACAATAACGAACCGACCGTTAAATCCCCCATACAAAAACAGCCACCCCGCCGAAGCGGGATGGCTGCTGTTTCGCGAGTGGGCGAAGCGGTTAAGCCGCCGCAGTCTCTACGGGGGATTCCGCTAGCGCCGGGTTTTGCTTTTGCGCCACTTTGTCGCAGATGTAATTGCCGATCGGGATCGCCGAGGTCGCTGCCGGCGACGGTGCATTACACACATGCAAACTACGCGGACTTTCGGCAAACAGGAAATCGTGCACCAGGGTGCCGTCTTTAAGCACCGCCTGGGCGCGGATCCCGGCCGGATACGGCTTGAGATCGGCGAGCTGAATTTTCGGGCAATACTTGTTCACCAGCTTGAGATAGCCGGGTTTCCACCAGGAGTTCTTGGTTTCAACCAACCCGGTTTTCAGGTGTTTGCGCGTCACCTTCCAGAACCCGCTGAACGTAAACATATCGAGCATATCGCGCAGGCTGAGGTTAATTTTGCCGTAGCCTTCACGCTTCCAACCCTGCACCGCATTCGGCCCTACCGTTACCGAACCGTCAATCATCCGGGTCAGGTGGACCCCGAGAAACGGCAGATCCGGATCCGGGATCGGGTAGATTAGATGATTGACGATCGCATTGTATTTCTCCGGCAGCTGATAATATTCGCCGCGGTAGGGAATGATCTGAAAGTCGGTCTCAATCCCCAGCATCCGGGTCATCCGATCCGCCATCAACCCGGAGCAGACCACCAGAAAACGTCCTGCCAGCGCTACCGGCTTGCCGCGTCGGCTGGCCTGAACCGTCACCTGGGTGTCCGTTTCGGCAAGCCCGGTCACCGCCGTTTCCAGCAGCACCTGCCCGCCCAGCGCGATAAACTCCTGAGCCATTTTTTCCGTCACCTGGCGATAATTCACAATACTGGTGGTACTGACGAAAATCGCCCCCAGCCCTTCAATATTCGGCTCTCTTTGCTGCAAAGCCGCCTGATCCAGCAACTCAACATCTAGTCCATTTTCGGCGCAGCGCTGATACAGCGCCTGCATCCGCTCCAGCTCAAGCGGGTTGGTCGCCACCAGCAACTTGCCGCAGTTCTCCACCGGAATGTTGTGCTGCTGGCAAAACTCGGTGGTGGCTGCCACCCCGGCCTTACAAAATTCAGCCTTCAGGCTGCCCGGTGCATAATAAACCCCGGCATGGATCACGCCGCTGTTATGACCGGTCTGATGAAGGGATAACCCGGCTTCTTTTTCAACCAAAGCAATGGTTTTATCCGGATACCGCTGCTGCAACTGCCAGGCAGTCGACACCCCGACAATCCCGCCACCAATAATGATGTAATCGTAAATCTGATCCACGTCTATCACTCCTTTAACCTGTCCCCCGGCGCTCCCAGGCACTCCGATCACAGGCAAAAATGCGCCCGCCGCAATCACTGCGATGGGCGCATGGTTCCAACCATTAGTCAATATTGACTTAGCGGGTAAAGTGGCCGCGCTGGCGCAGCAGCTCACGTTTCAGGCCCGGATGAGCGACAAACTTGTCCCGTCCATGGAGCCAGCAGTGGTTCTGTACCACCAGCATGGCACCGGTTTTGACCCGGACATTGAAACAGTTGGTGTCACTTTCCAGCGATTCGCCCATCTGGTGCAGGTACAGCCCTTGCTGCATATTTTGTGGCTGCGCGAACTGGTCGATAAACAGCATATGCGGTTTGCCGTTCTTGTCTTCTTCAAAGAACACCGGGTGTTTAATGTCGTACCCGACATTCTTGCTCGGCGGCGCGCTCCAGACGATGTCCTGCTTGGCCATCGGATGATGATAGAAGCGCTCCAGTTCCTGCCAGTCATCCACGTGCAGCAGCAGGGAGTCGCCCATTTCCATGTTCTGCTCATCCATCTTCATCATCAGGACAAAATCGGTCCGTTCATTGACATAGGTACCGTCATTGTGAAGCTCCATCCGACGGTGGGCCTGGCGCAGGTAACTGTCACTGTTGTCTTCATTGCGCACGGTAAAGCGAGCGTAGTACTTACCGTACATGGCATCAAAGTTCGGCAAACCAATCAGGTGAGAGACCGCGGTCGACAGCTTGACAAAGAACTCACGCTGCGCATCAGTGTCTTCAAACCCGGCCTCGGCTTGTTCATCCGCCTGAAGCAGAAACGCGCCGGTGTCGCGGTTTTCCATGATCCCAACCAGCAGCTTACCCAGCTCATAGTGACAAGCTTTATCCAACGCATCCGCGGTGGCAAAGCGCAGAAACGGCTTATATTCGATCGACTGCAGGCTCCAGTTGGCGGTTAAATCGGCAAACCGGGCCAGGGTGTCGTTGCTCAGGGTCACCACCTGCAGGCGTGGGTTAGCCGAAAATGGGGAGACACTAAAACCGGTGTAACGCGTCTGGTTGTCATTCAGCGCTGGGGCAATATTCATGGCTTGCTTCCTTTTGTCTCGCTCAGGCGCTCCGGCCTGATGAAGTTGACTTTAATGTAATGGCTTCTCCCGCCGGCATCGGTGTTGTTCTTGTTGCCTTGTGGCACGCCGTTGGGTTAACAAAATCATAACGAGATGCTGGAGATATTAACAATATATGGTAAATATAGTTTCCATATATTTTATAGATGACCCAATTCAGACTGCGCAGGAAAGCGATGGATCTCAAACGACTGCACTACTTCACCGTGCTGGCCGAAACCGGCAACTTCACCAAAGCCGCTGACCGCTTAGGCATTGCGCAATCCGCGCTGAGTATCAGCATTCAGAAACTGGAACAACAGCTGGCGCTCAAGCTGATTAACCGCGCCGAGCGACAGATGAGCCTGACTGCGGACGGTCAGGTACTGCTGCGCCACGCCCGGCAAATTCTGGAAGATGTCGAGCAGGCGCAGAAAGAGCTGCAGGAGCTGAAAGGGCTCTCCAGCGGGGTGATCAACTTCGGGGTCTCGGCCATGCTCGGCTCGTATTTTCTCCCCGACACCCTGGCGCTGTTCAAACAGACCTACCCCGGCATTCAGATCAACATTCACGAAGCCGGCACCGCCACGCTGGAAAAAATGCTGCTGGACGGCCAGCTGGATTTGGCACTGATCCGCTGCGACCGCCCCCACGAGCAGCTCCGCCACACGACCCTGCTCAAAGAGCAAATCGTTGCCTGTGTGCCCCATGATCACCCGTTTGCCAACCAGCCGGCGATCACCCTCGGGCAGTTCTGCCAGCAGCCGCTAGTACTGTTCCGGGAAGGGTATTTCCTGCGAGAATCGGTCAGTCGCTATTGCCAGCAACACAAGATCACCCCGGATATCCGCTTTGAAACCAACCTGATCGAACTGCTCAAATCCCTGGTTCGCAAAGACATCGGGATTTGTACCTGCCTGCCGATGATCCTGCGCGAAGAGCCGGATCTCGTCACCGTCCCGTTCGACCCGCCGATCCCGCTTCACCTCGGCCTCGGCTGGAAATCCAGCCACTACCTGTCCAGTGCCTCGCGGGCATTGGTCGATTTTCTTCAGGCCCGGCTCACCGCCGAGAATGTTTGAAGCTGTTCAAACTTTATTTTTAACCGCGGTGATTTTCCGCTCCGGAGCGCCTCGCTAACCTTGAATTCTATATTCATAACCCGAGCGAAAAGGCCAGTCCATGGAGAAAAAACGCAACTACGATGCATTCTGGATGCCGTTCACGGCAAACCGTGATTTCAAAGCCAACCCGCGGATCATCAACCGTGCCGAAGGCATGTACTGCTATTCCGATCAAGGCCAGCAGCTGCTTGATGCGACCGCCGGGCTCTGGTGTGTCAATGCCGGTCACGGCCGCCGGGAAATCGGTGATGCGATGGCCAAACAGGTCGCCGAGCTGGACTACAGCTCACCGTTTAATTTCGGCCACGATATCGGCTTTGAGTTTGCCGAGCGACTGGTGGACTTCACCCCAACCGGGATCAACAAGGTCTTCTTTACCTGCTCCGGCTCTGAAGCGGTCGAAAGTGCCCTGAAAATTGCACTGGCGTACCAGCAAGCCAAAGGCAACGCCGGCAAATACAAACTGATCGGTCGGGAGCTGGGCTATCACGGGGTGAACTTCGGCGGCATTTCCGTCGGCGGCCTGACGCCGAACCGCAAAGGGTTTGGTCCGCTGCTGCCGACCGATCACCTCTCACACACGCTGGATATTGCCAACAACGCCTTCAGCAAAGGGCTGCCGGAGCACGGCGTCGACAAAGCCGAGCAGCTGGAGCAGTTGATCCAGTTCCACGGTGCCGACAGTGTTGCCGCAGTCATCATCGAGCCGATTGCCGGTGCAGGCGGGGTGGTCTTGCCGCCAAAAGGCTACCTCAAGCGGATCCGAGAAATCTGTACCCGACACGATGTGGTGCTGATTTTTGATGAAGTGATCACCGGCTGGGGCCGTCTGGGTTCACCGTTTGCCTCGATTGAGTTTGATGTCACCCCGGATCTCATCACCTCTGCCAAAGGGATCACCAGCGGCGTTGTCCCTCTGGGGGCGGTATTTGCCAAAGACGAGATTTACCAAACTGTGGTCAACAGTGCACCGGAAGGGGCGGTCGAGCTCTTCCATGGCTATACCTACTCCGCCCACCCGGTCGCTTGTGCAGCCGGTTTGGCAACGCTTGACATCTATCAGCGTGAGGGCCTGCTGGAGCGCGGTCGCGGCGACATTGGCCAGTATTTCGAGCAAGGGCTGCATTCGCTCAAAGATATTCCGTCGATCGTTGATATCCGCAACTACGGCCTGATTGGTGCCGTACAGTTCGCCGCACCGGCCGACGGTAAACCGATTGGCTTTGATATTCTCAAGCGCTGTTACGACAAAGGCGTAATGGTGCGCAGCATGGGCAATACCATCGCCCTGTCGCCGCCGCTGATTATCGAAAAAGAACATATCGACATCATCGTCGACACCCTGGGGGCCGTGGCCAAAGATATCCCGGCCTGATCCCCGCCCTCGGTCCGCGCCATCGGGCTGAGGGAGAATCTCACGTTTTCTTAACCCTGTCGTACTGTTTGCCGCCTGTGTCGCCACGCCGTGACCCGGCGGCTTTTTTCCGCAAACCCCACACATCCCTGCGCACCCTCAATACCGCTTTGCCTGAGAACTGCTTTGGCCGCAAACAGCGTTCTGTCTTGTAACACTTTTTTCACCCGACAGGATGCACCACCAATAAGCGCGTGATAGCATATTGTTTTTATGCGCGTCGCATTGCCGACGTGTTGGCGGTAGCGTGGTGGAATACGCAGTCCCTCAAAGTACTCGATGGATTAGCGCTCTATGAATGAGTGCTCGATAAATTTTTCCGCTGGTCGTCTCACACATTTTCATGGACTACCTGCGCCCACTTTTTTCCTTCAGTGAGACTTTGAAATGCTTGAACTGCAAACCGAACGTTTAGTGCTCCGCCCGCTGTCGCTGACCGATGCTGCGCCGCTGCTGGCCATTTTCTCCGATCCGGAGGTGATGAAATACTGGGATGGCGCACCCTGGTCATCACTTACGCAAGCCACACAGTTTATTGAAAACGCAGCGTTTGATCCGAACCATCCTACCCATGTGGTGCTGGGCGTTTATCTGAAAGAGACCCGGACGCTGGTGGGAAAATGTATGTTGTTTAACAGCCACCCGAAATCCAGACGGGCTGAGCTGGGCTTTGGGTTGGCCAAATCCTGCTGGGGCCAGGGACTGATCGGTGAAGCCGCCGCCGCGCTGCTTCAGTACGGTTTTCGCACCCTGAATCTGAACCGGATAGAAGCTGAGATTGACCCGGACAACCGTGGCTCAGCCCGGGTACTGGAGAAACTGGGCTTTCGCCAGGAAGGCTATTTACCGCAACGATGGATTATCAGCGGCCATGTATCCGACTCTGCCCTGTATGGCCTGCTGGCCGAACACTGGCACGCATGAACACTCTACACGTATGAACACTGGGCACATATAAACATTGGGCAAGCCTGAACATCGGCCAACACAGCGGGCAGTAGACGATAAGTCGCTCACAGAAAAGGAAGAGACGATGCTTCAAAACACCCAACCTCGATCCAACAAGATTACCCTGAATGACGTCGACCAACACAACTACCTGGACTGCATTCGGCTGTCTTTACTGCCCGAACAACAAGAAAACCTGGCATCCAATGCCATCACGATTGCGCAGTCGAAGTTCGAGCCCCACTATCGACTCAAAGCGATCTGCCTCAATCAAAAAGTGATTGGGATGCTCGCCTTTTGCCATGAAGACGAGCCGGAAGATTTTGAGCTCTTCTGGCTGTTCCGCTTCATGATTGATGCGCGACATCAGAATCAAGGCTACGGCAGCCGGGTATTGGCGCTCTTGGTTGAGGAAGTCAGAGCGTTGGGTGGCAAGCACCTGAGAACCATGCACAAACCCGCCAACCGTCAGGCGTCCCGGGTCTATCAGGCATTTGGGTTCCGTGAAATCGGCACCCTGGATGACGGCGATACCCTGCTCACCCTTGAACTCTAATCACAACCGGAACGACTACCGCGAAACTGCATCACGCCTGTGCCGTGTTGCAGAAAACCACGCCTGGAAACTAGGATACTCCCGGCTGTATCTGCATACGCCGGATCAGCAAGCGCTTTATCGCCGCCTTGGTTGGCACACACGAGAGCTAACCCGCTGGGGCCAAATCCCCACCGAGATCATGGACAAAACGCGGTCGCGACTCAAAAACATCACAGAAGCATGAACAAGGAAAGTGCATGAAATCAGCAGTTCTGGTCATTGACGTGCAAAACGGTATTTTTGCTGCGGAAAGACAACCCTACAACAGCACCCAGGTCGTCAGTCATATCAATAAGCTCATCGCCCATGCCAAAGCCGCCGGCCATCTCGTCATTTTTATCCAGCACCAAATGCCGGGCATGGTCGAATACGGCAGCCAGCCCTGGCAGCTCTTCAAAGAACTGACTGTCGATGACACAGACATCCGGATCAGCAAAACCGCCCCAAATGCTTTCTTCGAAACGGAGCTTGAAGCACTGCTCGATCAGCATGACATTCACACGCTTACTCTGTGCGGCTATTCTTCCGATTTCTGTATCGACCGGACCGCATTCGAGGCCGCTTCCAAAGGCTATCGGGTTCACTTGCCGGCAGATGCCCACACCACCCATGACAAGCCGCATTTAACCGCAGACAAAATCGTTGAGCATCACAATTTTACCCTGTCGATGCATCCGAATATCCACCTGCACCCCACTCGGGTGTTGGTGGGCAAGTAACCGCCGCTTGTCGCCGCCAAGCGTCTCTTGTGCCCATTTCCCCGACTTCATGTAACTTGCGGCAGCCCAGCGGTTGCCACCTGCAAAACAGGACTCCTTATGTTTACCGGAATTGTTCAATCTATCGCCACCATCAACAACGTCAGTGATCAGGGCGGCATTCGCACCTTTGTCATCGACTTTCAACCCGGCTTTTGTGACGACCTGGAAATCGGTGCCAGTGTCGCCGTTGACGGCGTCTGTCTCACCGTCACTGAGCTCATTTCCGAAGTTCAGGTCAAGTTTGATGTCATGCTGCAAAGCCTGCTCATCACCACCCTCAGTGAATATCAACCCGGTACAGCGGTGAATGTCGAGCGGGCAGCCAAAGATGGTGCCGAAATCGGCGGCCACCCACTCTCCGGCCATGTTGATTTTAAAACGCCAATTCTGGCCGTTCAGCAAATTGAAGAGAATTACTGTCTGCGGCTGAAACTCAGCGACACCTGGAAACGCTATGTGTTTCCCAAGGGATATATCGCCCTCAACGGCGCCAGCCTGACCCTCTCCGCGGTCAACAAACAAGAAGGCTGGTTTGAAGTCTGGCTGATCCCGGAAACCCGGCGGATGACGGTGTTTGAACAGAAGGCGGTCGGTGACCACATCAATGTTGAAATTGAGCGCGGCACCCAAGTAGTCGTTGATACCGTGCGTGATACGCTGGAAGAAAACCTCGGCGCATTACTGCCGGCGTTTGAACAACTTCTGGCGCAACAAGGCATGGATATCGACGCACTGGGCCAGAATATGAAGGTGTTAGGCAACCACAAACCCCAATAAACGCATCAGGCACCTGGGCCTGGTTGGACGAGGGAAAAATTGACGCGGCGATCCTCACCCGGGCACCCGATAGCGAAGGCCATTGGCTCGCCAGCGTTCAGGGGGGCTGGATTGCCGCGAAGGCATGGCGATCAGGGCGATGGGCCGGCTCAGTGTCACCGATGATCTGAACATCCTCGACCATATGCCCTCACCGCCCACCGTAGACATAGTGCTGGTTTGCGGGGTTCAACCCCATCCCTTACTGGACAAAGAATGCCTTGAACAACTAACAACGAATCCAAACAACCCATAAGGAAAACATGATGCTCTCAACGCCCCTGACTCACCACAAATCTCCGCGGCTTGACCACGAGAAAATATCGATCACTGATGCCATCACGCTACGTCCTTTAGCCCTCAACCATGCTGAGGGGCTGCTGGAAGCGGTCGAACGCAGCCGACCCCAGTTAGCCACTTTCCTCGGCTGGGTCAAAGGTGTCACCGATTTGGCCGGCGCCCGGCAATATATCCGGGAGCGAATCAGCGCTCCGGCCCCTGGCGCCCGATGGTATGCCATTTTCCACCAGCAGACATTTTGCGGTGTGTTCGGGATTAAATCGATCGCACCCCGATCGCACATCGCTGAAGTGGGCTACTGGCTCAGTACCGAAGTTCAGGGCCAAGGGGTGACTCACCAAATTCTCGCGGCGCTCATTCCGGCCCTGGCCCAGGAAACCAACGCGGATATTGTTGAATTTCGCTGCCTGGAACACAATCGGGCCAGTATCCAGGTCGCCAGCCGAACCGGAGCCAAATGGGTCAAGTCCGTCGAGCATCAAATGGATGTTCGCGATGCGGCGCAAAAACTCAACATCTACCACCTGGCCCTGAAACCATGGAAAAATTGAGCCGGGCCGCTTGTACCGGCGCTTTGGTTTTATCCCGATCCGTGAAGACAGCCACTTTGTCTATATGACCCGGCCACCTGGAGCGATGTACCCGAAATCGTCATCAACACACGGTACCTTTACCGGACAATGTTCTGAGTAATCAGAACAGCTGAACTTGCTGATACACATAAAAAACAAGCCTCAATCTGAGGCCGGTTCCCTTCATTCAAACAAGTTAACACTTGGTTGGGACTGATAGTTCGTCATCTGGGTCACGTTGAGCATACCGCTTACCAGTACCAGCCCCGGCACATCAGCACTTCGCCTCCCTCAAATCAATGCCGCCGACTCCCGCCATTCTTGGCGGAACACTTTCACGCCGTCTTCATAGCCAAGGATCAGCATTAACACCCCCAGTCCACCAACCAGCAAGATTGCTCCGAGGATCGGGCCGACGACGTAGCTGAACATAAACTGAAAAGGCAGGTAACAGGTATAGGCAAATATCTTCAGGATCAGATCTTTCATGGCTTTTCTCCAAACTAAAAATGAGCGCGCTCAGTTAATATAATTTGAGCGCGCTCATTTTTCAACAGTCAGTTTTCTGTAATCCTGGTATTCGGCCGCCGAATCGCTGAAAAATCAGATACAATGAAACTTGCATCAGAAGGAATGACCATGACCCGCAGTAAGAGACAACAGACCCGTGACACCATCCTGAGTAGTGCCTGGCAACTGTTTCACCAACAAAGCTACGCCGAAACAACGACCCGGCAAATCGCCACGGCCGCCGGGGTCGCCACCGGCACCGTGTTCTCACATTTTCCGAGCAAAATCGATCTGCTCAAGGCTGGGGTCGAACAACAGGTCGAACGCGTCCTGCATGAGGCAGAAGCCAGCGACACCGCCCATTCTCCAGCCGAACGACTACTCCATTATGCCCGGTACTTATTTGCCTATTATCTGGAGCAGCGGGAATTCAGCATGGAATTGTTTAAGGAGTTGCTCTGGCAGCAACCGCAACTCAAACCTCAGATCATTGCATTTCAGCAACGGCTGTTTTCTCATCAAAGTGCTTATGATCCAATATTGCCCCAGGTGATGATGGAGCTCTATTTCATGACCTTAATCACAGGGCTGCAAACGCCTGAGGCTACCGCGGACACCCTGCTGGAGAGCCTCCGCCAGCGGCTGGCATGCCTGCAGCGCCCCCAAGACAGCCAAGTATCTTTAAGCTAAATATAACAACCTTTGCAATACGGCGATCCCGGCAGCCGTCAGAGAGGAGCTTTGAGAAGTTTTTCCGCGCCCACACCGAGCGTGGCGACGAGGCAAGTTCAACAGGGGGGCGGAGTTATCGCTCCCCCTTCATGGACACGGTGTTATCTATGGCATCCAGGTGTTCGAGCAGCACATTGGGCGGACATTGCCGCAACGCGACGCGCCGGAGTATATCAGCACTTTCATCATCCCCGCCCAGGCAGCGACGGATGCTGGCGTTAATGTCTTCATGCTTGACGCCATCATGAGACAAAGCTTCAATCCACTTATATTCCACAGATTCTAAATCGAGTATGGTATCGCGGCCAATTAACATTCTACCCATAGCATTACCATTCCCTTTACAAAAAACTAAAACTTGTAACCATATGATACTTTATGGGTATTACAGATGTATTTCTGGGGACAAGATCACAACTCAATCGTTTGCATAAAAGCGAGGCCGCTCAAAAAAATTAAATTATCGAGTCACTTCAATAACTTTTGAGAAATCGAATTGTGTTTCATACTGCCAGGCGGAACCCTTAGGGGATCTCCGGCGGTACCACCCAGCGACTGAAGATAAACTGCCCGTCCTTCACCGCCATCAGCACGGCACTTTTGATCGGATCGCCCGAGCCTCGAAACTCAATCCGGCCGGTGATCCCTTCGTACACCGGCATGGATTTCAGCGTATCACGCAGCCCTTGTGGCTCGGTGCCGCCACTGCGCTTCGCCGCTTCAAATAACAAGCCAAACGCATCATAGGTCAGTGCCGCCACATCATCAGGATCCCGCTGATACGCTTCGCGATACCGGGCACGAAAATTCAGCGCCTTACCATCGGCTTTATCGATGGCAAAATGGGCACTGAAATACGCGCCTTCCAACGCTTCCCGCTCCGTTTCAGGGATCTGGGCCCAGCTGTCACTCCCCAGCAGTTGGGCGGTGATCCCGGCGGCTCTGGCCTGGCGCGCCTGGTCAGGCACTTCGTTGTAGTAATTGGGTAAAAACAGAATATCCGGGGTCGCTAATTGAATTTGCCGGAACTGCTCTTCGAGATTCGGTGCATCGCGGGTATAGAGCTCAAACGCGACCACCAACCCACCCAAAGCCTGGAATTCGGTACTGAAGACTTCAGCCAGCTTGCGGTTATAGTCGCTCGAAACATCATACAGCACCGCCGCCTTGCGCGAGCCCAGCTCATCATAAGCAAACTTCGCCATCAACTGGCCCTGAAACGTATCCACATAGGCCACGCGGAACACCCAGTCTTTGTTCAGGGTCGTTCTGGGGTTGGTAGACCAGGGGCTGAGCAACGGAACCTTGGCATACTCGGCATACCGGGCGGCCGGGATGGCATTGCGGCTGGCCTGAGGGCCGATAATCGCGCTGACATTTTTTTGATTAATCAACCGCAACGCTGCACTGATGGTATGCTCGGTGTTGTCCTGGTTGTCTTCGGTCAGCAGCACTACCCGGTATTGCTTATTGTTGATCACCAGCCCACCTTGCTGATTGGCCGCAGCCACCGCCATCTCTGCGGCTTCCACGGTCGCCCGGCCCACTTCAGAAATCTGGCCGGTCACCGGCGCAATCAGCCCCACACGAAACTCAAGTTGTTGCTCGGGTTGCTCTTCACAGCCCGTTAACATCAGGCTGACCAACATGATCAAGGCTACCAATCCCTTCATCGATCTCCCCTTCTAGACTTGTTGTGCTGCGTTGTCCTTCCGACCCCGGAGGAAGTAAGTATGCATTTTACCCTTGCCTTTAATTTCAATCATTCCACGATCTTCAAACACATAGCGATCCCGCAAGTGCCGGTGAGTCGCTTCTGTGATCTGAATCCCTCCCTTGAGCCCCTGGGACTCCATTCTTGAGGCAGTATTGACGGCATCGCCCCAGATATCGTAGATAAACTTTTTGGTCCCAATCACCCCTGCAACCACCGGACCGCTGTTAATGCCAATCCGGATACTCAGATCCCGCTGGTGTTTACGATTAAAGCAGGCAATCACATCAAGCATATCCAATGCCATCTCGGCAATCACTTCCGCATGATCCGCGCGCGGGACCGGCAACCCGGCGCCCACCATATAGGCATCGCCCATGGTTTTGATTTTTTCCAGTCCCCGGGCCTCGCTCAGGCGATCAAACTCACAAAAAATTTCATTCAGCAGCCCGACCAAATCTGAGGCCTTCAGCTCAGCTGACAACGGCGTAAAATTAACAATATCGGCAAATAAAATCGTGACATCGGCATAACTGTCCGCAATCGTCTCCTCCCCCTGCTTGAGCCGGGCAGCAATCGGTGCCGGCAACACATTGAGCAACAGGTGCTCTGATTTTTCCTGCTCTTCTGCCAGATCATCCAGGGTATGCCTGAGTCGGCCAATCATCTGGTTAAAGTTCTGGGCCAGCAGACCGGTTTCATCTTCGGTCAAGACTGGTGCCTGCTGCGACAGATCCCCGGCGGTAATTTTCTGAGTGGTATTGGTCATCGCCGTGATCGGCTGGGTGATCCGGGCGGCAATGAGATAAATACCGACGCTCAGAACACCAACCGCCAATAACCCAACCCCCAGGATCATCACCCCAAACCGATTGGCCGGTGCCAGCGCCACTTTCGCCGGGATTTCAGAAATCAAGGCCACACCCAACGCCGGTAACCAGCGGTAGCTGCCGATCACAGCCTCTCCGGCATAGTTGTCGTACAACCCGGCGCCGCGTTCCCCCCGTAGTGCCGCAGCAATCCCTTCGCTGTGGACGCCGCGCGGATAGAGCTCATTCCCAAACCGCTCCGCTGAAATCACCCGGTTCAGCCCATCGACCAGATACGACTCTCCGAGCCCCTGACGGCTGCTCTGCCTGCCGGCAATCTCAACCAGCACCGACAACTGGATGTGGGCCGCCAGCACCCCCAACAACTCGCCAACCGGTGAGTACAGCGGTGTCGACACCGTCAATGTCGGCGCCGCCGTTTCCGGCGATGGGTAGACCTTCTGCACGAACGTGCCTTTCAGCCCCTCAATAAAATACTGATCGCTATGGCGATACTCACCTTCATGGCCCGGCTGGGTCGAAAAGAACACATGGCCACCCACCTTGGTCAGCATAAAGATCTCGGTCAAATCCGAGACACGTGCCGCCCGGCTGTCGAGAAATGTGGAGAAATAGAGCATTTCGACCAGCTTGAAATAGGCCGTCTGATACTGGGTTGAGTCCGGGGTTTGACCCACGATCTGACTGACCGCACGCTGCAGCTCGGCCAACTGGGCAATACTGGTGACAATGGCTACCTGATCATCTAGATAGCGATGAATTTCTGAGGCTTTGTGATCGGCGGTGACATCAAACTGGGCGATGGCCATCTCCTGATGAGTCGTTGCAGCCAAGTGATAAGTCACCAGCGCCAGCGCCACCACAACCAGCACCGAGACCAGCAAAAAGTAAGCCGTCATCCTTGCTTTCAGACTCTTTTGCAACAGCCCCATCACCACCTCTGTTTTGAGCAGCATTCAAAATCAGTATAGTCGGCCTGCTGCCACTCTTTTGAGCGTGTGTGCACGCGGGCTTGCAACCGATCCCGATGCCAGAATGAACTAACCTGATAAGAACCCAATCTGAACCTCAGACGGTGATCCGGGGAGAGACATCACACAGCCACGGCAGGCCGGCAAGCTCGGAGAACGCGCATGCATGACACATTTCTATTGGTGCTGGGCCTGATCGGCCTGCTGACCATCGCCAGCCTGTTACTGCCCATCGCCAATCGCATCAACTTTCCCTATACCGTCCTGCTGGCCGTCGCCGGCAGCCTGCTGGGGATCCTGGTGCTGACCGCCGGTGGCGCTCACCCCCCCGGCCTGTTCGGAGACTTTCTGACGTCGCTTGAAGCGCTCAACATTACTTCGGAAGCGGTCTTCTTTATTTTCCTGCCGGCGCTGATCTTTGAATCGGCCCTGAATATCAATGCCCGTCACCTCATGACCGATATCGGCCCAATCTTGCTGCTGGCCGTCCTCGGCCTACTGATCTCCTGTGTGCTGGTCGGCACCCTGGTCTGGGGAGTATCAGAGCTGAGCCTGGTGGCCTGCCTGCTGCTCGGCGCGATTGTGTCTGCCACCGATCCGGTTGCCATTGTGGCGATTTTCAAAAACCTCGGGGCCCCGAAACGGCTGACGATCCTGGTCGAAGGGGAAAGCCTGCTCAATGACGCAACGGCCATCGTATTGTTTACCATCCTGGTTGCCATCCTGCTCGGCGATGCCCAGGCCGGGGTCCTGTCTGCCAGCGGACAATTTCTGAAAGTGTTTTTCGGCGGGATTTTGGTCGGCCTGTTCGCTTCTTCGCTGGTTGCCGCACTGATCGGCAAACTGCGCAATATGCCGCTAGTCGAAATCACCCTCACCATCTGTCTGGCGTACCTGAGCTTTCTCTTTGCCGAGCATTACCTCCATGTCTCCGGGGTCATGGCCGTGGTCACCGCCGGGTTGCTGATGAACTCCTATGGCCGTACCCAGGTCTCCCCCCAGACCTGGCATGCACTCACTGAAACCTGGGAAGAGCTGGCCTTCTGGGCCAACTCACTAATCTTCTTTCTGGTCGGGCTGCTGGTACCCAAAGTTCTCATCACGTTTACCGCCTCGCAGGCCCTGTCGCTGACGGTGCTGATCATCGCCGCCTTTGCTGCCCGCAGCGTCGTGCTGTACCTGATCCTGCCGCTGCTAAACCGGGCCGGGCTGGGGCAGCAAATCAGCCTGACCTTCCGCACCGTAATGCTGTGGGGCGGGCTACGGGGAGCAGTCTCGCTCGCGTTGGCCCTGGTGATTTTGGAAACCCCGGGCATTGACCCCGAAATCAAAGCCTTTATCGCCTCACTGGTCACCGGCTTTGTGCTGTTTACCCTGTTCGTGAATGCCCCCACCATGGGGATGATGATGCGCTTTTTCGGCCTTGATCGCCTGCCGCCAGCCGAGCGGATGATCCGCAACCGGGTGATGGCGTTGTCCATCAAACGGATCCGCAAAGGACTGGATCATGCCGCCCGGACCGATCATATTGAACCGGCCATCGCGACCGGTGTGGCCGATATTTACGAGCAGCGGCTGAACCGGGTCCAGCGCTCGATCTCGACCGACCCGCAGCAACCGGATACCGTGACCCTGTGTGTCGGCCTGAGCACCCTGACCAACCACGAGCGGCACCTGTATCTCCAGCGGTTTGCCGACGGACTGGATTCAGCCAAGATCAGCCGCACCCTGCTGTTTCATGCCGATGCGCTGCAAGACAGTCTGAAAATGGGCGAAGTCGACGGCTATAACCATGCCTACCGGGAAACACTAGATTACGGCGTGATGCTGAGAATCGCTTTAGGACTGCAACAATACTGCAAGCTGACGCGTCCCCTGGCGATCCAACTCGCCAACCGGTTTGAGGTATTGAGCGTCACCGAGACTGTAGTGACCTCACTGCTGGACTATAACCGGGACAAAATCCCGGCGCTGTTCGGCGACCCCGTAGCCAGCGCACTGGCACCAATCCTGAAAACACGGCAACAACTTACCCGTCAGGCACTGGATGCCCTGCGCCTGCAATATCCAGACTACGCCGAAACCCTACAAAAGCGCCACCTGGTTCGGGTTGCCCTACGGCTCGAAGAAAGCAACTATCGCCAAATGCTGAGCGAGAATATGATCAGCCAGGAAGTATTCAGTGACTTAACCCGGGAGCTGGACAAGCGCAGCCGGAGCATGGATCGCCAGCCAAAGCTGGATCTTGGCTTAGAGCCGGAAAAGCTGATCGCCAAAGTGCCATTCTTCGCCGCCTTGCAAGCAACCCAGCTGCGCCAGATTGCCTCTCGGTTAACGCCGCTGCTGGCGGTTCCGGGTGAGCGCATCATTGCCAAGGGCGAGCCCGGCAATGCGATGTATTTCATTTCCAGCGGCGCGGTCGAAGCACAAGTACTCCCCAAACCGGTCCGGCTCGGTAGCGGCGACTTTTTCGGTGAGTTGGCGCTGCTGACGCAAGCGCCGCGTAATGCCAACGTCACCGCCATCAGCTACTGCCAGTTGCTGATGCTTAAACTGACCGACTTCCAGCAGCTCACCAAAGACTATCCCGATTTACAAGCAGAAATCACCCGCGCTGCCGCACAACGCCTGAATCCGGGCCAGCTGATCGCACAGGTCCCCCTCTTTAGCGCCCTGCATCCCGATGAGCTCCAGGCCATCGTCTGCCAATTGAAAACCCGCGTCGCTGCGCCCGGTGAGACACTCATTACCCGCGGGGAAATCGGTGATGCGCTGTACTTGATCGCGGCCGGTCGGGTGGAAGTACGCACAGGACAGAAGGAACCTGCCGCCGTACTACAACAGGGGGATTTTTTTGGCGAGCAGGCATTGCTTTCCGACACCCCCCGCAATGCAGATGTCGCTGCCACCGACTATTGCGAGCTACTGGTGTTGGAGAAAGAAGCCTTTGCCGGTTTGATTGCGACCCATCCGACCCTGAAAGCGCGCTTGCAACGCCCATAAAGCCGGCTTAAACGTCAGGCCTGAGAGAATAAGAAGAATCTGGGAAAGAGACCATGAACCTCGGGAATGATTCAGCTTAGGAATCGGGTTCATCGGCATCACTACAGCCCAGGTAAACGCAGGGAGCGCTTTTCATGTCGAATGACAAGGTTTTCATTTTACTGTCGAGGCAATCAACAGCGAGATTCGGGCAATACGCAACAATGGTGTACTGAAGAAAAAGGTAACAATAATAGTCCCCGCACGATGCGCATCGAATTTTAGACTGTTTTGGTGGCTCGTCCTTCAATGCAATATGCATGTAGTTACCCTCTCTCTTCCTGAACTAACTATAGACCATCAACTCTCAGTGACCGTACATCTTATTCACCGCAGCGATTCATATGTTGCGCAACACAGCAGTTGTTCAAAAAATTTGAACCATCTATTCTAATCAGGCGTCTTATCTCCCAGCTCAGGGTCACCTACACTGACAACTAAGCGATGAGAGAAGGGCTCCAGCATTCTCTCATAAAATTTAGACATTCGAATTTTTTGAGGTAACTCTGATGAACAAGCAAACTTTCACCGCGCTGCTCCAAAGTAAAGCTGGCCTGGCTGCCCTGAGCCTGCGGATCCCGGCCGGGATCATTTTCATGGCTCACGGTGCCCAGAAACTGTTTGGCTGGTTTGGCGGCTACGGCCTGGAAGGCACCGGCCAATGGATGACTTCGATTGGTCTGGAACCTGGGGTGCTGATGGCCTTGATGGCTGGCAGTGCCGAATTCTTCGGCGGCCTGTTTCTACTGCTTGGTCTGCTCACCCGTCCGGCAGCACTGACGCTGGCAGTGACCATGGGGGTTGCGATTGTCAGCGTCCATCTGGAGAACGGCCTGTTTATGGCCAACAACGGCTATGAATTTGGCCTGGCGCTGCTGGCTGTTTCCGTCTCGCTGCTGTTCTCAGGGGCCGGTTCCATGTCTGCCGATCACTGGCTGGTGCGACAGCTCTCACGCTGAGGAGTGTCCTCCGGGTCCAAGGTCTGAGATACTCTCTCACAGGGATTTCCAATCAATGTCGTCTGAGGCCCTGCGTCTCAGGCGAACAACCAACCCCGATCACAGCCTTTCAACACAAGGAGCATGTTATGAAGGTTATTGCGTTTGCAGCCAGTACCCATTCCAAATCAATCAACAAACAGCTGGTCAGCTATGCTGCCAACCTGCTCGATAAAGTCGAAATCGAAATATTGGACTTGAATGACTACGAACTGCCGCTTTACAGCCAGGATAAAGAGCACGAGCTGGGCCACCCACAGAAAGCCAAAGATTTTCTGGCCAAGATCACCGACAGCTGCGGCATCATCATTTCGTTTGCCGAGCATAACGGCTCATATACGGTCGGCTATAAAAACCTGTTCGACTGGTGTTCACGCATTGAGCCCAAAGTATTCCAGAATAAGCCGATGGTGCTGCTTTCTACTTCTCCCGGATCCATGGGCGGTGCCAGTGTCCTGGCGGCAGCCGTAAATTCTGCGCCGTATTTCAATGGGGTCGTCAAAGCCAGCCTGTCCATCCCCAGCTTTTACGACAATTTTGACAGTGACAAACAGGTCCTGACCCATCCGGAGCTCAATGAACAACTCAAAGATGCTGTCAGTCACCTCAACCATCTCAAGTAATTGGATGAATCACCCGAGGTTGAATTGATAAAAAACGCCGATGAAAATTCATCGGCGTTTTTTGTTATGTTGTCAGCAGGCGGTGATTACCGGCCATAGTGGCTCACAATATAATCTTCAAATGCGGTACACAGCGCTTCATCAGAGGCCTGGTTGCTGGCCAGTACTTTCGCCCCGTCCACCACCTGGATGCTTGCATTCAGCGATGCCGGCGCCACACGTTGGCGCGAGCTCAGCGACGCCATTTTCGCCTGCGCAGCTTCCCAGGCCTGCTCGGCCGTCAGGTTACAGGCATCGGCCAGGTATTTGGCATTGAAGCCTTCCCCGGTCAGGCTTTCGATGGTGCCGTTATGGTTCACACTATTTCCGGTGTGCCAGTAATGTTTTGCCAGCAGCGGGCCAATTTCCGGGTTGTCGGTCAGGTAACCAAATTTCTCCAGGAAGTATGCACGCGTCTGGTACACCGCCATATGCGCCAGCAGGTAACCCTGATAAGAACAGGCCGCTTCATCAGACAACAGGTGCGGGATCGCCATCAGCGGACGCGGGCTACAGGCAAGCCCCAGGATTTGCATTTCCTTCTCACGGGCCAGGCGAGTGACATTTTCCGGCGTCAACTCTGCCTCGCTTAGCTGATACAGTGCCCGTTCAAAATAAGGCACCACCAGAATATTACGCTCTTCGTAAGCCTTAAACGGCTGTTTGCTATCAATCATCGCCTTGATCAGATGATCCGGAACCGGGTTTCCTTCCGCATCCAGCGCATACTGTTTGAGCCAGTCGGCATCAGTCAGCAGGCTGTCGCAGAACATCGACTGGGTTTCGGCATAGGCCATCGAGGTTGGTGCGAATTCCATCGAGAAACAAGGCGAGTTCATTTTCACGTTGGCAAAGTGCGCCGCATGGCCGCCTTCGTGGAACAAGGTATTGATGCCGTCAAAGCCGCTGCCAATCTGATCCGGCTTGGCATTGCTGGTGAAGTTGACCTTGGCTGCCACCCAGTTGCCCTGATCGTAGAACGACGGGATCGGGCCATGGCAGAAGCCATTTTGGTACTTGCCCTTGCGATCCAGCAAATCCAGCGTCAGCTCGGCGCCGGAATAATCGATATTCAGGCGACCGAAAGACTCAACCCAACGGCGCAGCGACTGTGAAAACGGGACATAAGGATCCAGGTCGCGCATCGCATCCCCGGAGAAGGAATAGATAAAGTTATGTCCCAACAGCGCATCATCCCCTTTCTCTTGCGCCAGTTGCTTGAGACTGCGCAGGTGGCTGTCGCGGGTTCTGGCTTCAAAATCATCCAGAATGGCAAACAGCTCATCTGAGGTCATTTGCTCGGTTTTCACCACCGAATAATCGAAAAAGTTGTCATACCCCAGGGAGCGGGCGAACGCGTTGCGCAGTTTCACCAACTCCAGAAAGCCGTTCTGCAACAACCACTGCTCCAGATCCAACAGCGCCTGATGGGCGCTGCGGCGCACCGGCTCCTGATCACTGGTGCGAATATTGGCAGCCAGAACCGGCAAGGAGCCTTCCGCCTGCTGACCCTGCTCGTTAACATAGGTCATGACGTGGTTTTGCTTTTTCTCAAACAGCTCAGCTTCAAACTTAATCAGGGCTGACTTCAGTTCACGAGCCCGCTCAGATTCCAGTGCATGTGCCTTGAACATCGCCAGCCAGCCGTTCAGCCCGAGCAGCGTTTGCGTCTTCTCATCAGAATCCGGCTGTGTTTGCGCCGCTTCGATCTGCTGACGAACCTCAGCGATATTGGCAGGCTCACTGAGAAACTGATTCCAGGCCGTTTCGGCTTGTGCAGAGCCCTCATGATCATCACTGATCCCCATGTAGGTTTCCCAGAAGAAATCTTCCTTGTTGCGATGGATCGCCAGATAGCGGTGGTTCAGTGAGTTCAGGTATTCGGTCGCTGTCATTATCATCCCTATCAATGTAAGCGTCTTATATATGAAAGTAGCATATACTACCCTATATGAATCTACTGGCACAACTTATCTGCCAAAGCGATCTCCGGCAGCTAAATTATCTATCAACAGTACTTTACATTGTAAATTCTGGGACTCGTCAGAGGGAGAAACGTCGGGGCTGGGCTCTCTTTGACGCAAGAGAGAACTGCGCATAGGTGAAGGACAAGGCGCAGCGGAACGCACCGTTAATAGCTGAATTCGAACACCAAAGCCCCGCTGTCGACCTCAACATTCTGCTGCTCGACCAACTCACCGCCGGCCTGGATCGAAATACTGAAATCATCGGTCGCATTAAATTTCATCCCGGCCCCGAACTCGGTCGGATCAGTCCGGTTCACATCCTGGTAAATACTGTGTTCATCAACCCGGTTGTTATCAACCGGCCGACTGCCGCCGCCGACAAACTCCATTTTATCCTTGGACTTCAGTTCATGGATAAAAACACTGCCTGGCTCACGCTGCTCAGTTTGCGCAGCCGCAGAGCAAAGCCAGAACATCAATACCGCCCCAGTCAGCACTCGCACGCAATTCCTCTCCCGCATATCGTTATGATTGCATAGATTACCACTACTTCAGAGCAGACAGAACTGCGTGTTAATGAAATCGTGCAGAAGCCATGTCCCGCCCGCCGGAGCCCCGCCACTCCCAGCTGACATAAAAAAACAGGCGCCGAAGCGCCTGTTTCAATCATAAGCGAGTTGTGAATGCAGTCATTACAGATTCACCAGCAGCGCTGAAATCGCCAGCACGCCCGTCACCAGCACGAAGATATTGGTCCAGCTACGGTATTTCTCCATCCCTTTCACCTTGTACACTGCGTAGGTTGGCAGAATGAACAGGATCATCGCAATCACCGGGCCGGACAGGGCTTCCATCATCCCCAGAATACTTGGGTTCACCACCGCAGCAATCCAGATAGTCACGAACATCACTGCAATACCCAGGCGATCCGCTGATTTCGATCCCAGCTTGGTATTTTTCGCCAACAAGCCGTTCAGGCTCTCACGAGCACCCAGGAAGTGACCCAGGAAAGATGAAGTAATCGCAATGAAGGCAACCAGTGGACCCAAGGTCGCAATCACCGGGTTATCCATCACGTTCGCCAGGAACGACAGCACAGAGATATTATCCGCCTTGGCTTGCACCAGTTGCTCCGGCGACAGCGTCAGCACGCAGGAGAAGACAAACATCAGCACAAAGGTCACCAGCATGATCGCTGTGCGGTTCAGGATCAGATCGGTTTTCTTCACCGCATCTTCACCGTAGTGACGGCGCTGAATATTGGCAAAGCTGGAAACCGCCGCAGCATGGCTGAACGAGAAAACAACCACAGGAACGGCCAGCCAAACAGTTTGAGAGAAGTCACCCAGCGCCGGCATCGACAGATCAGGCATCTGCCAGTTTGGGATCAGATAGACCGACAAAATACCCAGGATCCCCGCCAACGGGTACACCATCACTTCAAAGCTTTTCAGCATGACTTTCTCGCCCGCCATCATGATCGCAATCATACCGAACACCAGGCCGCCAGAAAGCAACACACGCGGTGGTGACGCCAGCCCCAACTGGTTCACTAAAAAGCTGTCAACTGTATTGGTCAAACCCACGCCGTAAATGAGCAAAATTGGATAGATCGAAAGGAAATACAGCAAGGAAATCATGCGGCCGGCATTTTTACCGAAGTGTTCATCGACAACATCAGTAAAGTCTGCTTTCGGGTTGTTCGACGAAAGAACAAAGCGCGCCAGGCCCCGGTGAGCCAGGTAAGTCATTGGAAACGCCAGCACCGCCATCAGGACCAGAGGCCAGATGCCGCCAAGCCCCAAGTTGATCGGCAGGAACAGGATTCCCGCGCCAATCGCGGTCCCGAACAGACTTAGCATCCAGTGGATATCACGCTTCGACAGCGTGACTTTTTGATCTTCCGTTTTGTTTGATTGTAATAATGTATTATTCACGTAAAACCTATTGGATTGGCATAATGTGTCGACAATACTAACCACAACAGGTTTTTAATTCACACAAAACAACAAGATAATAAGTTTGATAAAATCGTTAGCATACAGAAAATCAAACCATTATTACATCAATAACCAAAATATAAACCCAAAATCAAAAACAAAACCAACACTTTACTCCAAAAAACCAAACAAATTCAGTTTGGGCAAAAATGTTAAATATGTGACATTTGTTGGATTTATCGCGCTTTCATATTAACTAAGTGCAATCTACGCATAACAACTTATTGCACACCCATACATCTGACTGATTCAGCTTGAGATTCTCTTCTCATGCTCAATGAGCCAAACTTTGATATCCAGCCCGCCGGCATAACCGGTCAGCTGGCCCGAGCTGCCGATCACCCGATGGCACGGCACAATCACCGGGATTGGATTTCGACCATTTGCCGCACCGACCGCACGAACGGCTTTCGGGTTATCGATCCGGTGGGCGATTGCGCTATAGGAGCATGTCTCGCCATAGGGGATATCAATCAAAGCTTGCCAGACCTGATGCTGAAAAGCCGTCCCATTGGCATTCAGCGGTACATCAAAGTCAGTTCTATTACCCGCAAAGTAATCGCTCAATTGTGCGCAGCACAGCCGGGTGATGGTATTCGGAGCCTGCTGTGCCGACGGATCAGCGTCGAACTCAATCGCCGTCACGGCTTCATCGTTCGCTACAATATTGAGCCGGCCGATTGGGGTGTCCAGGTGTTGATTGTTCATGTCAAGGTGCTCCATAAATATAAGGTTAAATAACTACGCCACGGTGCCGCCAGTTGATCATCAATCGGCTGAGGCAGTTTAGCGATGGCTTTTTTGATCCCCAAATCGCTGCTCAGATAAATATCGGGGTCACTCAACCCACGCATTCTCAGATAGTTCACCGTCCACGGGCCGATCCCCGGTAGTGCCAGTAATTGCTCACTTTCATCCAGTCTCTTCCCACAGGCATACTCGGCAAAGTGCCCAAGCGTCTCGCGGCGGCGCTGCGGCATGCCAAGTTGAGTCAAATCCAAACGGCAAAGCTGCTCTGGAGCCGGGAAATAACTGAACGCTTCATCGTTTTCCGGGTTGAGCGCCACCAACTGGCTGACCAGATTTCTGGCTGCTTTAACCGAGACCTGCTGACCCAGAATCGCCCGGATCCCGGCTTCGAACGGACTCCAGATCCCCGGCAGGCGCAGTCCGGCTTTGATCAGTGATGTCGTGCCCATCGCCTGGCACAACTGCGACTCAATTAACCGGGTATCGGCATCCAAATCCAGACAACGGCGGATGTTCTGGATCACCCGCGGCAAGTACGTGAGATTGGACAGGTGGATCGAGGCCCGAAACGCAGACTTCTCCGCCAGATGCGTGGCAGTAAAGCGTCCCTTACACGTCCCGTAGTGAAACGTCCGGCCATAGCTTTGCGCATCCAGCCACTCCAGCCCCGGGATCAAACGCGAGGCATAAAACTGATGCAGCCCCTGCCAATCATATGGCGGTCGATACGACAGCAGGATTTCAATCGCCTGTCCGCTGTCGCGGCGGCCGCCTTCTTGCTTGCGCACCTGGGACGGGGTCAATGAAAATTGCTGTTTGAAGCAGTCATTGAAGCGGCGAATACTGTGAAAACCGCAAGCCAGCGCAATTTCGGTGATCGGCATTGTCGAGTCATGCAGCAACTGTTTGGCCAACAGGCACTGACGGTATAAGCTGTAGGCTTTCGGTGACAGGCCAACTTCATCGCTGAACAGGCGGCGCAAGTAACGCTCGGTGATCCCCAGCCGATCTGCCAGTTGCGTGAGCGATTGCTCCGCCAGCGCCCCTTCATCAATCAGGCGCAGCGCCCGGTTCAGGGTCGCATTTTTCCCCAGCCAGGCCGGAGAGCCGGGGGCACTGTCAGGACGACAACGCAGACACGGGCGATAGCCGGCCTGGGCCGCCGCCACAGCCGTCGGAAAGTACTCGACGTTCACTTCTTTGGGCGCGGGCGCCGGACAAATGGAGCGGCAATAAATCCCGGTGGTCTTCACAGCGGTAAAAAACAGGCCATCGTAGCGGGTATCTCTGGCGAGCCGGGCTTGCTGGCATTGGGTTGGAGTCAGTTCCATGACACTTCTCTTTCTGAGCTTCTACCGCTAAGTCTAAAGCTTTTCAGCGGCAAAACTAGCCAGAATCGGAACTGAACCCTGGAGGGCAGAAGATGCGGGGACAGAACAGGAACTTGACGCTATCCCTGCTGAGCATCCACTTCCCGAACAGGGTCGATCAATATGTGGATCTGTGACTTACGCTGACACAAAGCTATGAACACCCTCAACGATGACCCCTCTTTTCCGCGCTTACAAGCTTAGGAGAGTAGATCATCTATATCTGCTCTCATACGAAACTTTTTTTGAAAAATTACGGTGATTTTAAGCGTCAACCTCAGTGCATATTGTTATGCTCATGCAACTTTTTTACAACTAACCTAATCAACGCGGTGCTTGATGCCAGTCTATTGATAGAGTCAGATGCATCTGTTTTCTGAAACTGCTCCTGGGCTAAAAGCACACTATCACTCACATAAGCAGTATCTGGATTAGCAGCATAATCAAAAGCAAACTCTAGAAACTCCTTCCCTTTCATACTTGAATAATATTCACCGGCCTGAGTACAGTGCTCTTCACTCACTCTCTTGACATAATAAGGAAGCAGGATTTCATTAATTGTAGTACCACTCACATATTTTAATTCAGCACAAAACCTAATGGCAGATTCATCAGGTTGTCCATTACAACCCGATTCGATTAACTGCGATTTCAAAAATTCGCCAATTTTTCCACTTTCCAAGAAAAACTCACATGCTTTAATATGATTTGACTCATTATGTTCATCAGCCATAAGTGGTAATGATGAAATCACTAGCGCTACAATTATTGCAGATTTAAATTTAAGGGTAGAATTTCTTTTCATTTATATATCCTTTCAGAATCTAATGATTTGTGAACATAACGAAGAACATGGAATCCCTCTAACCCGATTTGCCACACTTGGTATATCTGATTCCATACAAACCGAAGGCCACCATCTGTCTGTGGCATTGATTTAGCCAGGTACCGTTTCAGTATCCAACCGAATGAATCACCAAGGCAAGATATTGATCTACAAAACAATAACGCGATCGAAAATTCTCACAGATTTTTCCCGTATTCTGGCGACAACCTCCGGAAAAGAAGCCTGTGCTTTTTGTTTTTGTTAACAAAATCATGTCTCGTGGCCCTGCCGCAATGCAGGCAGCGGTGAGACCGCAGTCAGAGTCCCTCAATATGTGTTCGGCGTAAGTAATGATGAATGGCGAAAATGACAAAGCGAAATAGACAACTTTGTTGTTCAGATAAATTGGCGCAGCCAACGGGTTCACTTTCCCCCTTGACACCTATAAGGCTCATATGTGTTATGTGCGTGCTCTAATAAGGCTATCAATTACGTGCTGTGGGTAGTTGCCAGTAAAATACTCCGCTATCAAAGGGTTGCCAGTCAAAAAATGACCCGTCAGCTCTAACCAAATGTCCTTGCTAATTTTTCCGTCAAGTTTGAACACTTTTTGAGACTTTGCCTTTAATAAGTATGCACTCTTATTAGCATGGTTAAAGTCAGAGTCTCTTCTGGCTAAGTACTCATCATGTGTATAGAAGTGAACTGCACCGTCAAAATGCCGGAACAAGTTAGACTCAAGATCAAATTCAGCATGGATATACTTAGCTGGATGATAGGTGTTTCCCTTAAATTCGACTAACACGTTATCATTGCTAAACTCTACCGCTTGGAATGTCTTTATACTTCCCTTTGTATCCCACTTTATATCAAGGCTATATTTGTCACTAAATAGGCTTTGTTGACTAAATCGGCGTGAACTTTTCTTGCAGTCAGTGATCTGATCTTGTGACGTTTACTGACAGGCCACCCTCATGGGAAAAAGCACTTACCGAACAGATAACTGGAAAGAGTACAACCAATCACTGATTAACCGCGGCTCGCTGACATTCTGGATCGACGAAGAAGCGATAAACGGCTGGTTATGCTCTGAACATCACGGTAACCGTGGACGCGGCTATCAATATTCAGACACTGCGATCATGACTGCTCTCATGGTGAAGCGACTATTCAACCTGTCACTTCGTGCTGTTCAAGGTTTCATGAACTCGGTGTTTTCTCTGATGAAAGTACCACTAACATGCCCGAACTACAGCAGCATCAGCAAGCGAGCGAAAACGGTCGATATCCCCATCAAAATGCCTGCTCGGGGTGAAATTCGTCATCTAGCTATTGACGCAACTGGCCTGAAAGTATTCGGCGAAGGTGAGTGGAAAATGAAAAAGCATGGCAAAGAACAACGTCGTGTCTGGCGAAAGCTCCATCTTGCTGTTGATGCTGATACCCACCAAATTATCTGCGCAGAACTCTCGTTATCAACCGTCACCGATGGTGAAGTCATGCCAACATTACTTAACCAAACTTATCGTAAGATCAAATCAATATCAGGTGACGGCGCTTATGATACCAGGCTGTGCTATCAAGCGATTCAACGGAAGAAAGCACAGCCCCTTATCCCTCCCAGAACTGGAGCAGCATACTGGGAGCACGGTCACCCCAGAAATGTTGCGGTTGCAAACCAGCGTATTCACGGTAGCAATGAACACTGGAAAAAGACCAGTGGTTACCACAGTCGCTCAATCTCGGAAACGGCGATGTCGAGATATAAGCGACTGCTTGGTTCAGCTTTAAGCCTGCGTGATTACAACGCTCAGGTCGGAGAAGCGCTTGCTGCCGTTCGTGCGTTGAACAAGTTAACAGGGCTCGGCATGCCCGTAACTCGTAAAGTTAGCTAAAACATCGCTTAAATTGGGTAGATCTGTTGTTTTCCTGATTTGATCAACAAAGCCCACTAAATATCCAACTTGCAAGCTTAGGATCAATATCCATAGGAGGTCTAAGTTTTGATATGCCATCTTTGATACTTGAAATGTTGTCCTCAAAAGGTGCTCCAAACCAAGTATCGATTTCAACGAAACCGTAGTCATTTACGTCAAGTTTCGCTCGGTCATAATCTAGTGCCACTGAAGCCTCAATACCCTCTAGATCCAGTTGCCATAGCATTGTGACGAATAATGGAGCCCAATTATTTACTGGATGCATTCCTCTTCGTAGTAAAGGAGTCAGCATAAGCATATAGTTATTCGTATATAAATAGCCCTCCCTGGTTTTTCGTTCGAACAACCGTAGTAATTGATCAAATTTTACTAAATCATCTTTGTCACGATTTAGCTCTGGAACTAAAATTGATACCAAGTTTTCAAAATGGACCGTTAGCCCAACTGGATCGGAATATTCAAAGTTATCTTTTGAAAGAGAGTATCCACTTTTAGCCAATGCATCAGTTACTGCCTTAATATTATCTGAGTGCTTATCAAGGAGGAACAGCTTCATTTTCTCTCTCTGTCGATAATACCGCTCCATTATTTCATCTTCTGTCACCTATTTTCCTCCGAAGCACATAACAGACAATTCGACCGCATGCTCGCTTTCACGCAGCTCGCCCTGCTCTTTCTTGATACTATATTCACAAAGTACATCTATTTTCAATGGGTTAAATCGCCAACTAAAAATGCCAGAGCACAAGGTCACTTCGTAAAATAAGCCTATTCATTTAACGCGAGCAATGCCTACCTCGGGAATACCGACGACTCCACTTACCCCGTCTGATCAGCCAACCGTCTCGAAATTGGATGATCCGCGTTTAGTTGCAATAAATCCCATAAATTACCGTAGAGATCTTCGAACACCGCAACGGTGCCGTAATCTTGCTCTTTCGGCGGCCGTACAAACTTGATGCCGTCGGCCACCATCCGGTGGTAATCGCGCCAGAAATCATCGGTTTGTAAAAACAAAAATACCCGGCCACCAGACTGATTGCCGATAAAATCCAGTTGCTCCGGCTTTGAGGCTTTCGCCAACAGCAAGGTCACGCCGTTCGAGCCCGGTGGGGACACCACAACCCAGCGTTTATCCTGCTCGGGCTGATAGGTATCTTCCACCAGCTCAAATTTGAGTTTGCTAAGATAAAAGTCTAAGGCTTCGTCGTAATCCCTGACGACCAGTGCAATGTGGATGATAGATTGATTCATGTTCTCTCACTCTTTAAGCATGGGCACAGCGCTAATCGAGCCACTGATGTCATCCCGCTATCCATACAAATGCCAATGGCGGTGACTACTTCTATCTCCCGATCATGTTCTTAGATGGGCAGCGCGGAGCAACATCTGATAGAAATATGTTGCTGCCGGCCCGGTTTTCGCTCCTTTTGGCAACGTCAGGTGCATTGCCACCTGGTATCGCTCTGCGCCTTCAATGTTCAGTACCTTCATTTTGCCATCAGCACGGCGCTTCACGATATGCTCCGGTAAACGGCAAAAACCCACGCCATACTCAACTGCCCGAAAAGCATGATCGAAATTATCCACTGTAATACGCTGACTTGATTTCAACCAGCCGACATTTTGCTTACTTTTTTGCCCTGTTTCATCACCTAAATCCCGAATCACAATTTGGCTGATGGTAGATAGATCGGTAAAAAAAAGTGGAGATTTTTGCGCGAAGGGGTGATGTGCCGCAACGACCGGAACCATGGTGATCACGCCGAAAGCTTGAGCCGGGTAATTCGTCACGGGGAGATTAATTATCGCGATATCTGCTCGCTCACTGGTCACCATTTCCGTGGTTTTTGATAGCGAGGTTTCTACAACCTGAATCGAGGTGGTGCTATTTTGCGATAGGTACTCCGCCATAGGCTGATATAACCATTGCGGATCGCACAGGTGATCGATCGCAATGATAATTTCTGACTCGATTCCTTGCGACAACTGCTCGCTGATCACTTCCAGTTCGCGGACCTGTTCCAGCATGGTGCTGGCACGGCGCAGTAATGACTTCCCGGCTTCGGTCAGCACTGCACGGCGCCCCCGTACTGCGATCAATGAAACATCCAGTTGTTCCTCGAGCTTTTTAACCGCGTAAAGCAGCGTAGTATGGCTCTTGTTCATTGTCGTTGCAGCAGCCTGGATGCTGCCAGCGCGATCAATCTCATACAGGGTCAGCCATTGTTCGAGGGTAGTCTTCAATCTCATTGGTCTAAAATTTCCACAGTTATTCGCAATATTATGAACTTTTCTGTCGATTTTTTATAGATAAGAATAGACCCACAACAGAAAGCGACACGACAACAGTAGCTTCCTCAATCGCGGAGAAATAACCATGGCAAAACTACTACAGGTTGATTTTGAATTTCACGGCCCATTTGGTAAAGATATGGCAAATGCACTCGTTGCGCTAGCCGAATCAATTAACCGTGAACCAGGCATGATCTGGAAGATCTGGACTGAAAACGAAAAAGAGCAACTGGGTGGCGGCATCTACCTGTTCGAGGACGCAGCCAGTGCTCAGGCATACTTGAAGATGCATACTGCACGTTTGCAGCAAATGGGAGTTGGCGAAGTCCGAGGGCAGATCTTCGACATCAACCAGCCGCTAACAGCTATCAATAACGGTCCAATCAATTAAGAGGCAATCATGAGTAACAAAACCTTTTTATCCCTGCATGGCGGTATTTATCTGGTTTTTGCACTGGCGCTGTTTTTTGTACCAGGTCTGATGTGGCCGATGTACGGGGTAGCAATCAATGACCAATACGCATATTTCCTTTCGCAACACACCAGCATTTTTCTGGGCGGCATCGCTGCGGTAAGCCTGATGCTAAGGGATATCGAGCCGGGGAAGGTCGCCAAGAAATTACTTACAGCTTTGGTGATCACTAATATGCTCGGTGTTGTGATTACTGTTTATGCCGGGGTAAAAGGGATATTTGTCGGCTTTGGGTGGAGCGATCCCGCTTTCTTTACCCTGCTTTCAGTGCTGAGCTACCTGCAATTGAAAAAGCAATAAAGTCCAGTAATTCGACTCAGGGAACGATCATTCTATAACGGCATGGAAGCCACCCGGGGTCAGGGCGCCGGCGAGCTAAGGCTCTCACAGCCAAACCGCTGCGATGCAAGATCGAAATCATTCAATCATCCCAAGTTATCGAATTGAATCATGTTTGAGATGCTAACTCTCCTTTACTGAATATGACCCCTCCATTTACGTTAGCAATGGTTGAAACTCATGGGAGACTGCGGGAATGCTCCCTGAGATGTCATTTTGTAGAGGTCGATATCAGCCACTTCTCGCGAGCCGCCATGAATGTTGAATGCCAGACCAGGAGGGGGTTAATACAGATAGCCCAACCAATCCAGGTGGCCGGGTGCCCAGGTTTTGCCGCTCATGGGTTTTACAAATAGGTCGCCAAGCTGGTCAAAGGCAATACCGTAGTTCTGATGCTCGTGCAATCGCAACCAGGAACTCGGTCCGCTGACTTTATTGAAACCATTGGACGTATAAAAAGCATCCAGCTCCGACATCAGAATAATGAAATCCACATCCCTGGCAGCGGCATAATCGCTCAGCTCGGTGAGCATGGCAGAGCCAATGCCTTGGCCCTGGTGGGATTTGTCGATACAAATGTCGATCACCCCCAGCACCTTCAACGGGGTACCACCCACACAAACCACGCGATAATCCAGCCCCATATAGCCGATGAGCTTGCCATGGCAATATTGGAGCGCCCGCATGTGGGGCAGTTGCTTATAATATGAACGTTCAACTTGGTGGTCAGGAAATGAAGCATTGCGAAGCTGGGTGATCGCATCATGCTCCCGGTCAGTGACTTCAATTTCAGGGATAATCTTCAAGCGTGATTCCTTTCAGCTGAATACGGACAGGCAGCCTGGGAGGCCCGGTTGCCGCTTGTCTTCGGATATGAGAAATAAAAGCTCAGGATTCAATCATACGACCAATCATGGCCCCCTGAAAATGCAGCAATCATGCACTTCTATTGCAATCATCGTGCAAGCAGCAATTTAGCGCGCTAAATTGCGATATGGCGAGACGTTCTCCGCAAACGGCACAACTCGTCGTCGGAAAGTTATACCTTCAACGAGTTCAGGCATACGGATCCGATCCATTCGAAAATGACGGAAGTCTGCGCGCCCCGGATCCCAGGCCACCAAATACCAAAGCGGCGGCAGGATCAGCATCGCTTGCGGTTCAACCTCCCGGTTGGTGACGCTCCCTTTTGCGTCGCGGTATTGAAAGCGCAGGTGCCGCCGTTGCAGAAAAGCGGTCTCGAAGACGGGCAGCAACGCGGGGTCCATCGCGCCCATATCTGAGATGTCCACTTGCGGCGCAAGTTGCCCGACATACAAACAATCGAGGAAACGGCGCAGGTCGCGCACCTTTTCAGAGGGCAAGGCTTTCTCGATTTTGGCAAGCCCAACGCCTGCAAGTTCCGAGAAGGGCAGATATCCGGCTGCACGCATCGATTCGACACTGATGAGCAACGCAAAAACCTCGGCAACCGAAAGTCGCGCTGTGGTCTGAACCGATTGCGGATCAAGTTGCAAGCCACCCCCGCGCCCGGGTTCTGAATGGATGACAAAACCCTCATCGCGCAGCGCGCTGATATCACGTAACACGGTACGCCTGGATGCACCAACTTCCTCCGCTAAGTCAGCGACTGTCGAAGTCCCGTTGCGGCGCAGGCTTCGCACGATGGCGTCTTGTCGTAGGCGAACATTCATATCCTCAGAGTACCCTTCAATGGTGCCAGTATTTGTCACCATTACGTTATATACATTGTTTGTCCACATATCCGCATGGAAATGTCGATGTGGTCACGTACATCCGTAGATTCCTGAGACTGGAAAGCACGCCAACCAAACAGGAGGTGTCGTGTGATCCTTCCAAATATTCAAGGAGACATTGCAATGTTTAATCCAACTGATTTTCCCACGCCCAGCCTGATTTCAGTCAATGGCGTGACACTCGAAGTCTTCGAAGCGGGCCGGCAACATGCCGGAAATCCGATTGTGCTCTGTCATGGCTGGCCAGAGCATGCCTTTTCCTGGCGTTATCAAATCCCTGCCCTCGCTGCAGCGGGCTACCATGTCATCGTCCCAAACCAGCGGGGTTATGGTCACTCATCCTGCCCGACGGAAGTCACTGCCTATGACATTGAGCATTTGGCGGGGGATCTCGTTGCGCTGCTCGATCATTACGGTTATGAAGATGCGACCTTTGTCGGTCATGATTGGGGGGCAATGGTCGTTTGGGGCCTAGCCTTACTGCATCCAAACCGTGTCAAACAAGTGATCAATCTAAGCTTGCCTTATCAAGAACGCGGAGAAATGCCGTGGATCGAGTTCATGGAACAATGCCTGGGTAGTGACTATTATTTTGTTCACTTCAATCGACAACCCGGTGTTGCAGATGCGGTATTGGAAGACAATACATCCCGATTCCTTCGCAACCTGTTCAGGAAGAACGAGCCTCGGAGAGAGCCGGAGCCAGGCATGGCGATGATCAATCTCGCCAGAGCAGAAACCCCACTCGGTGAGCCCGTTATGAGTGACAGCGAACTGGCCGTTTTCGTCTCAGCCTTTGAAGCAACAGGATTCACCGGCAGCATCAACTGGTACCGAAATCTTGATCGAAACTGGCACATCCTGGCGGAAGTGAGCCCGATCATCCGCCAGCCGACGCTGATGATTTATGGCGAGCGGGATGCGATCCCGCAGTCTGAAAAACTCAATGCGTTCGTGCCGAATGTGACAGTCGCCAATCTGGATTGCGGCCATTGGATCCAGCAAGAAAAGCCGGAAGAAACCAATGAAGTTATTTTAAACTGGCTGGCACAGCAGCGTATCGCCTAGCACCGAGTGCGTTTCAAAACGTCACAGCCCCTCCGGAAAAACCGGAGGGTGCACGTATCTTCAGTGAAACGTACAATAAAAATCGGCACAACCCATCAATGAACTCCCCCTAAATTTGGCGAAGTGAACTATTTTTAGCCTTACTGATGGTATCTCGAAGCTTCATCGCCAGTATGATAGCCGCCAGAATGAGCGTCACGAGATTGGCAATAATTAATGGTAAATCTTTGACGACCACACCGTAGACGCACCAGAGAAAGACACCAAAAACAAAAATACAGTACATCAAGAGTGAAATGGACTCAGTATTTCTTGACTGAATGATCTGCCAAACCTGAGGAATAAACGAGCAGGTTGTACAGAAGGCTGCACCATAGCCAACAAGGGTAATATCGATAGCCATCACGACAATTGTTCCATATAGGTGCTGAGAACTGGCCACAGACGCTGAGTACTGACCCAAACGGGATTCCCATTGATCAATCCATCATTGGCCAGAAAGTCGGGAACACATCCGCCAGCTTCCTCGACCAGAAGTAACCCCGCAAGCGCATCCCAGCTGTTGAGGTGAGCCTCAAAATATCCATGAACGAGTCCAGAAGCAACATGAGCAAGCATCAGCGCACCAGCGCCAAAACGTCGATGATCGACGTTGTTTTCATCTAAAATGGCCAATAGGTTGATCACGTCTGACAGGGGTCTGCGGTTAGAGTGGCCAATGCCAATGATAGACTGACCTTCCGCTTCATTTTCCATCTTTAAACAACGGCCGTTCAACCAAGCGCCCTGCCCTTTTCTTGCAGAAAAGAATTCATCCCTTTCCGGCGCATAAATATAACCCAGTTCAATTTGATCATTATTTACATAGGCAACGGAGATACACCAATAATCCATCCCCTGTATATAGTTGGTCGTGCCATCGATTGGATCGATCACCCAAATCCCTTCTTCCCCTGCGGTAATGCCGCTCTCTTCACCCAAAAAGCCATCCTCAGGAAACAGATGACTGATTACGCTTTTAATCTCAGTTTCAACTTCCCTGTCGACCTGAGTCACAAAATCGTTCTTACCTTTGACTTCGATGGATAAACCTTGTTTGCGAAAAGATAACGCTTTATTTCCTGCAATTCTAATTGCGTTTTCCAGCGCTTCCAGTTTCTCTGCTGCTTTCATTTTCTTACCTATGAATTCTGCTTGTGGATTGGTGATGTGTTTCTTGTGATGAGCTTGACCGGAATCAGCTCAACTCTCTGCTCCATGTCCTCATGACGCGCTCTGCTTTCCAGACACCATAAGGCTCGCTTGGCCGTTTCAACGACGTCATGCTCTATCGTGGTCAGCCGGTAGCTATATTGAGCCGTTAAAGGCGTGTTATCGAAGCCAATGATGTGAAAGTCTTTGGGCGCATCAAGCCCATTTTTTCGCATGCCATCGAGAAAACCGCAGGCCATGAGCGCTGTGGCACAAAAAATACCATCGGGTCGTTGACCAGAAGCTATCAACTGCTCAGCGGCAAGAAATCCACCGTCATATCCATTGCCTTCAGACTGAATCTCAACATATTCATGGTCTTTGTTGTTTAACCAACCCTTGAGTGACCTTTGAAAGCCCTTTTCACGGTCTAAGCCCGACCATGTAGAGTGTTTGTAATTCAGCCAACCAATTGAACGGCATCCGACGGCTATCAGCTGATCGGCTGCCAGTTTGGCGCCAGCGTGGTTATCGGAGCAAACGACGTCGATTTTGGGCAGATCTATTTCCCGGTTAATACCGACAATCGGAATGCTGTATTGAAGACACTCTTTAACCAACGCCTCCGGCGGCTGACCGGATGTTACGACGACTCCGGATACTCGGTATTGCGTAAATCGGCGCATGGTTTCATCAAGTTCATCACCCGGACGAACCTCAGTCACCATGGCCTGGTAGCCTCGCGCCTGGATCTCTTTTAACAGGGCTTCCAACAAAAGACTTCTGAAAGGGTCATTAATATGCGCGACAACCACCCCTATCAGCTGGCTGCGGCGCCGGTTTAACCCTTGTGCCAGAAAGTTCACCTGATAACCGAGTTGTTCAGCCGCTTTCAGTACTTTTTGCTTCGTCGCTTCCGAGAGGCTGCCGTTTTCAGTAAACGTTCTGGAAACAACTGAGCGTGACACGCCGGCTAAATTCGCCACATCCTGTGCGGTCACGACATTGGGTTTATTTTTGGTGTTCAACTTGGTATCCACCATTTGGTCATTCTGATAAATCGATGGTTAAACCATCGTGACTCACAAACAGGTGTTCTATTGTTGCTGCGCTCTGTTTTATTTCCGCAATGGCTTCATCCCAGCAATGATAGAGGCCGAGCCGTTTTATATTGGATTTTTCTAACAAAGATTTACAAGCATGGAAGTCACCATGGGATGAGGTTTCATCCAGGGCGTCAAATGAAGCACACTCCTGGAATGCCAGATCTGTATGTTGCATTAAATCAATCGTAGCCTGAGTCGGCCTGCCGTCCCCGCTATAAAACAACCGCTGACCATCAGCTGAAATTCGTACTGCCCTATTCGTCAGCTCATGCTGTGTTTCAGCCGTGTCCAACTGCCAGTGATTCCATACAAAATGATCCGTGATCATTTGCCAGCGAACTTCGAAGCACAATTCTTTGGTTGGCCAGTTGGCAAATGAGGCGAGAAACTGCAACGGGGCTTTATTCTCTTCCTGACAAAAAATAGTCACAGGCTCAGTCCGGTGATGGCTTTTCCAGTAATTAAATAATGCCGTGAGCCCCGTGCAATGATCCGGATGAATGTGCGTAAAATATATAGCGCCTATTTCGTTAACGCTTGCAGCACGACTAAATAACGCCCGAGGAACGGTCGGACCGCAATCTATCAGTAGCTGATCCCCTGTATTGTCTGTTACAAGTAACGACGATGTATTACTGATTTTTGAGAAAGCACTGCCACATCCAATCACTTCAATTTTCATTGTTTAAACCAAACTTTCTTCTTTCATTAATTAATTTGTCATAAAGCAAGCTCAAAGTACGCTCATATGATGTCTGTTAAGTTTTGCATTTTTTTTACACGCCAATGAACACGTGTTCATCGAAGCAAAAAAAATCTAAGCATCAGAAGTGAACTTTATATCTTTCTGATTTTTGAGGTAACAATGACGAGTTTGAACATTCAGGGCTTATGTGCCGGATACGGAGATAAGCAGATACTCTCAGATATAAATCTGACCGTTCATCAAGGCGAGATGATTGCTCTGCTTGGTCCTTCCGGCTGCGGTAAAACGACACTACTGAATGCGCTTTGCGGCTTTCTTCCAGTTTCTGAAGGCGAGATCCGGTTTAGTGACAAAAACATGACCAACCTACCGGCAGAGAAACGAAATATTACCATGGTTTTTCAGAGCTATGCACTCTGGCCGCATATGACTGTTGCGCAGAACATCGGCTATGGCCTGAAAGTGAGAAAGGTTCCCGCGCAACAAATTAATCAAAGGATCGATGAGTTTTTGGCGATCGTCAATCTAGAAGGGCTAAAAGATCAGAAAGTCACGGATTTGTCCGGCGGCCAACGCCAGCGCGTTGCTTTGGCAAGAGCTTTGGCAATCCGACCGGACATTTTGGTTCTTGATGAGCCGCTGTCGAATCTGGATGCAAAAGTCAGGCTCCAGGTACGACATGAGATTAAATCTTTGCAAAAGCAATTTGGTTTTACATCCCTGATCGTGACCCATGATCAGGAAGAAGCCCTGGTCATGGCAGACCGCATTGCTGTTCTGAATCAGGGGAAAATCGAGCAACTGGGGACATCTGAGGAAGTTTACCACCAGCCAAAAACGCCTTTTGTCGCCGATTTTATGGGGGCGGACAATCGGATAGTCTGGCCTGAAAACAGCAAAGAGCGTCAAATTTACTTCCGGAGTGAGAAAGCGCAATTGGTGGAGCAGCATTGCGAAACACCTTGTCGCTCTCTTTCCGAAGAAAACGGGCTGCAGCTATCCGGAAAGGTTATACAAAGTGCGTTCTTTGGCCACAACTATCGTGTCAGCATCGAGTGTGATGGTCAGCTGATTCAAGCGATTCACCCGACTCCCCTTGAACCCGATTTAAACGTTTTATTACGCGTGCCACACCATTCGCTCCATATGTATCACGGGCGACACTAACGATTCACTCACCCACGAGTAACTACCTCAATTAAGGATTAGCAATGTTTGTAAAAACCAAAATGACTTTACTGACAGCTATGGGTGCCATTCTTGTTTCCGGCGTAAGCCAAGCGGAAACAACACTGAATGTCGCATCTGCAGGAAGCCAAAACATGGTCGACTATGTAAAAACTTACTTAGCGCCAAAGTTTGAAGCCGCACACCCAGGCGTCAAGATTAATGTTGTCGGTACCGGCCCTGGCGATGCAGGCTCTCATAAAATTCTGGAAAAGCTCTCTGCTCAAAATAAGAGTGGCCTGAAAGCGTGGGATATCGATGTCGCGGTTGTCCATCAAAAAATTGGTGGCGAGCTGGTTCAGCAAGGGCTATTGAGTCGCTACCGGGACGATATCAATACGGGTGCGATGGTCACCCGGGACAGTGCCAGGAATGCGCTGGGTACCAATGTTGATGGTTATGTCATGCCAATGTTCCACAGCCAGACCGCTATTGCGTATAACAGCGATCTGATCCCGACACCCCCGAAATCATATGATGAGCTTGTTCAGTGGGTTGAAAACAATCCGAAGGCATTCGGCTACAACGGCATTAAGAACGGGATGTCCGGTGTGAGCTTTGTGACCGGTTGGGTATATGCATATGGCTCGGATGCAGACAAGCTTTCAAGCCAACCATATCAAAAAGGTGTTCAGTCTCAGTGGGATGCCGCGTTCGAACAGCTAAAAGCGTTTAACAAGAACATCACGTTCACGCCGGGTAACGCCGGGACGCTGGACATGCTGAACCGGGGCGAGATCTTCATGGGACCGGTCTGGGTCGATATGTTCTATAGCTGGAAAGAACAGGGCAAGATCCCGCCCTCACTGAAACTCTCTCTGCTTGCGCCAGGCATGCCAGGACAGCCAATGTACTACGTTGTGCCGGAAAAAGCGGCCAATCCAGAACTCGCTCGCAAGTTTATCGAGCTGGCGACCAGCCCCGACATCCAAGCTGAGGGCATCGTGAAACGCTTCAACTGGTATCCGGGCATTGATGCTACACACGTTCAAAAGCATCTGGATAAGCAGAGCTGGCAGAAGTTATTCGCAGAAATTACGCCGGATGATCTCTCTCGGTACGGTAAAAGTTTCCCGATCGCACCTTATTTTGATGATATCAAAGAAGGTTACGAGCGTAAGGTTGCAAATTAATCGCTGTATGCTCAAGAGGTCACACACCTCTTGAGCTTTACATCGTGGCGGATTTCACTGGAAATATTATGCATTACAACCCAATAAAAAACATATCGATGGTTCTGCCGGCGGCATTCATGGTGGGTCTGTTTTTCCTCTACCCATTAGCCTTTTCTCTTTTTTCCGCGCTGTTTACCGATGAAGGTGCGTTGACAACAGCGCATCTGGAGAATGCGGTCGAACTGTACTCCAACGATATTCTGTTTACGATCATTATCGTACTGAGTTCAATAGTCATTTTATGTGTGCTGTCGATCTTGATTGCTGCAACATTACGTCTCTCTCCCTTTACGTCGCTCGTTCGGATTTTAGGGGTACTTTACCGACTGCCTCTGTTCATCCCACTCATCGTGACAGCTCAGATGATGAGAACCTTTTTAGCTAAAAATGGGTTAATGAATAACGCGCTCATTGAGGCTGGATTATTTACCCCTCTGGAAACCATTTCATTCCTCGGCTGGAGTGGCATCATCATTACTTTTGTCTGGAAACAACTTGCTTTTTCGACGCTGCTTATTTCCGGGGCAATGTCTGCCATCGATGAATCCCAGGTCCGTGCCGCGAGAAACTTAGGGGGATCAAGAATTCGGATCCTGTTTCAGATTATCCTGCCTCAGATTGTCCCAACAATCGGAGTCGCCATGGTCCTGTCTGTTGTGACGATGATGTCAGCATTATCTGTACCGCTGATGATTGGCACCGGCACACCCACCATGATGACCGCCGACATGGCATTTCGAATCAACTCTTACGGTGATTACCATACCGCAAATGCACTGGGCCTTATTTCTTACTGTATTTGTGCTGCGTTTGCCTGGTTCTATCTTCGTCAAAACCTTAAAGAAAAGGCTGGTGTATAGTGAGTCAAGAACTAACAATGCGCTCTTTGACCAGAGCAAAGACATCCCGATTTTCAAACTTATTACGTCTGGATGCCTTTCCACAGTTTGTCTTTGTGATCTGCCTGGCATTGATCATGTTCGGCCCGATCATCAATTTGCTCATCTGGACAGTGGCCGAGGTTTGGTATTTCCCCTACGCTTTACCCTCCCAATGGGGACTCAAATACTGGGATCAGGTGTTCAGCCCCTATAGTGATGTTTCCGGCTCACTCACAACCAGCATCTTGATCGCTTTAACCACGGTTGCGGTCTGTCTCTCGGTCTCTATACCTGCGGGTTATGCGCTTGCAAAGCAGAAGATGCCTTTCAGAATATTCTGGATGCTCTTGTTTCTGATCCCTCAGGCGTTTCCTAACCTGACGGTGTACATGAACATCGCAAGAATATTCTACGACTTCGGACTCAACGGGACTTTTCTCGGGGTCGTCCTGGTACACAGTGTCCATGGTCTGATGTTTTCGGTCTGGATTAGCGTCGCCGCTTTTTCCGGTATAGACCCTTTGATGGTCCGGGCATCCAGAAATTTGGGCGCAGGCCCTGTCTATACCTTCTTCCATATCACGTTGCCTCAAGCGACACCGGGGATTGTGGCCAGTGGTATCTTCGTGTTCCTTGAGTCCCTTGATGAGTTCACCGGAACATTCTTTGTCGGCGCGCCAGAGATAAACACCTTACCGCTCCTGTTATATACGGCAAGCATGGAAGGCAATTACCAGATCGCATCGATTACGGCGCTGATATTACTGATCCCATCAATTCTGTTTATGTTTGTGATCAGCCGATTTATATCACCAGAGATGTTATCGAAAATTGGGCGGTAATAATAAATACAGCAATATAATTCTCGAACATAAGTGTAAATACTGTTTTCTCGGTAAGAATTAAACCTCTCACCATTTAAATACCTGTAATTAACCTGAACTTTAAAGATGGAACTTTCAATATGAAACATATTATACCAACCGTTATGTTGGGTTTAAGTAGCTCAGTCTATGCAACTTCAGATGCTTATCAACAACCTCAGCTGAACCTTTCCATGGATCAAGTGTTGTCCAGCCTGGCAGAGAGCTGCCAAGCGTTTGTTGCCGACACCGAAGTTGATCACAGCTTTGAGATCAGTGACCACCATCAATCTTTTGCACTGTCACACCAATGGAGTAATGGCACCCATACTGCGTTTATTTCCCATTCTGAAACAGGCTCAGATGATGAGGGACAAATTCTCGCATTTCAGGTCACAGAAAGTATGTTTGATTCAAGCAACGATCTTATCGCCAGCAACGAAACCATGTCTCTTGACGATAAGATTTATATTAGTGAGCAACACCCATCTGGTATTGCCTGGTTACCTGCGCCCACGAACAGCGCCAAGGACCAGGGTTATTTAATTATCGCCTCTCAATATGAAAAAACGGTTCGCTTTCGTAAATTCACCATCGATGGCGACCAAGGACAAGTGGCGGCGTTGACTCAAGCGGATAATGGAATAGAAGAAATCACAGATGTTTGGATTAACCGACATGAAAATGACTATTGGTTAATTTTACACGACATGGACAATGCACAAGGCGCGGCGTACAAGGCATCGGTGACAGATTTATTTCAATATGGCACGGATAACGAAGGTGAAATTGACATTCGCACCTTCTCCTATGTCAACAGCTATACCTCACCATCCAATACAGGCTGCAACAAAAGCCTCGGTCAAAATGCTCAATTAGTTGAAGATAGTACGGGGAACTGGTATATCGTTCACGCCTATACAGACACCACATGTGGCGCAAATATGGGGACGAACCAAGTCAAAGCTTACCCTGCTTACTTTAACGATAACGGCACGTTTAGCGTCGCAACCAGTCCTACCCCGGCAGCTTCAACCAGCGTGGGTTATTCCGTTAGTGTTACCGACGAAGGCGCCGATGGGGCCACTGGATTTAGGGTCACGAACGACGGACGACTCGTTGTCTATTTGGGGGGGCAGTATGCATCTTTAGACGGGTTTGACTATAAAACGTATTTGAAAGAATGCCGTTCATCAAAATATTAACTGCTTAAAATTCAATAGAAGTTCGCATATTGCGAGCTTCTATTCTCTCCAATACCCGAAATACGTTTTTCACTCTTTTATTTCAACGTCTATCTCAGCTTCACTGCCGTACCGTAGACCAGAATTTCTGAGGCGCCCTGCATAATCGCACTGGTGGTAAAACGCACGTTGACGATCGCATCCGCGCCCATGGCTTCGGCCTCGGCAATCGCCCGGCTCATGGCTTTTTCCCGCGCTTCCACCAGCATTTCGGTATAGCCGCGGATCTCGCCGCCAAAGATCGTTTTAAAACCGGCCATAATATCGCGACCGACATGCTTTGATTGCACCACGTTTCCGCTAACCGTTCCCAGCGTTTCGGTAATGGTCCGGTGAGCGATTTCAGATGTTGTAACACACAACATAGTCTTTTCCCCTAACTGAATTGAATCTCGTTATTCGCCGGGCTGACCCAGGATCTGGGACATGACCCAGGCGGTTCGGGTCGCCGTTTCCCCTGTCGAAGGATGCGGTTCGCCGCCCAGCAAGTGCGCTGCCATGGCTGCGACATGAAACTGCTGAATGTGCAGCGGATTTTCAATGAAACGGCTTCGCTCGCCTGATTCGTTGATTATAATCACCGGCGCTTCATCAAAGACGGAAAACACCAGCTTGCCCCGGCTGCCGATAATTTCCACCCGATCTTCACGCTTAGCGGCGCCAAAATGCCAGCTGCCGCACCCGGTAACACCAGATTCATGCTGCCAGCACCCGGTGACCGCATCTCCGGCACTATAGAGCCCTTGTTGATTGAGGCAAATTCCCATCGCCCGGGAAATATCGCCCAGCAGGAACATCAGCAAATCGAGCCCATGGCTGGCTAAATCATCAAAATAGCCGCCCGGTGCAATCGCCGCATCAGTGCGCCAGTTATATTGACCAGACAAATCAAGCTCATTGGCCGGTTTGGAGAGCTGCCAGCTGACATGGCGGATCTCGCCAATCTTGCCATCTGCTAACCAGGATTGGACCTGACGAAAACGCGGCAGTGACCGCCGATAATAAGCGACAAACAACGGCAGTGAGCGCTTACGAAATGCTGCAGTAATCAGCGCGCTGTCGGCGTAGTCCGGTGCCAGAGGCTTTTCAATACAACACGGCTTGCCAGCCTCGGCCACTTTTAACGCATAGATTTTGTGGCTATCTGGCGGCGTGGCGATATACACCGCATCCACCTCGGGATCGGCAATAAGCTGATCGGCATCAGTGTAATACCGTGCGACGCCATGCCGCTTGGCATAATCGCGGGCTTTAGCTTCATCCCGTCGCATAACAGCGACCAGCTCAAAGCCTTCCACCATCTGATAGGCCGGGCCGCTTTTCACTTCCGTGACATTGCCACAACCGATGATCCCCCAACGGATCGGTGTTTCCGGACACTGCTTCATGAATTCTACCTCCGGCCAACAGCATGACCAAGGCAGCAGTAAAAATCAATTAAATCATAATGATGTAACGTGCAGCGCGACCACGATTATCCGGCATGGAACACAGATTTCAGATAAGTCAGGAAGCGCTGCCACGACTTCACATCCGCATCCTGGCGATAATTCGGCGAACCATACACGGTAAAGGCATGCGGTGCGCCGCTGTAAACGATCATTTCGCTGTCGACTTTGGCCTGCTCGAGATCTTGCGACAGGGCGGCAAAATCGCTCATTGAGATCGCTTGATCAGCCCCGCCGTGAAGAACCAGCACACTACCTTTGGTTCGCGAGTAATCCTGTCCTTCAGGGGTACGCAGCCCGCCATGAAACGTCACAAACCCTTTCATGTCGGCCCCGGATCGGGCCATTTCCAGCACTGCTGCGCCGCCGAAACAATATCCCATCGCTACCGCTTGTCTGGTGTTTGCCCCCAGAGACTGTGCTTTGACCATCGCACCCTGAAGCAAATCGCGCATTTTCTGACGGTCCTGATACAACTCACCGGTATGCTGACGCTTGTCCTCATTTTTGGTTGGCCGAACTCCGGCACCAAATAAATCTGCGGCAAAGACCGCGTACCCGGCCTCTGCCAGCATTTCAGCCCGTTTCACTTCGTAGTCCGTTAACCCGTCCCAGTCATGGATCAATAAAACCAACGGGGCCGCGGATCCTTCTGGCGCAGTGTAGTAACCTTCATACGCCTCGCCATTGACCTGATAGCTGACCATCTTTCCTTCAGCCATCACCGTCCCTGAAGCCAGCAGCGTTAGCGCTGCTGCCAAACGTCCGATTTTCATTCTCCCTCCGATGTACCTGCTTCGGTGCGACAGTTCTATCAGTGTAGGTGATTTGTTAATAACCGAGACATTCGCATTCCGTTTCAATGGGGTATAGTTAATATCAGTGTGAAAAATGGAATTAGGGAAAGCAATGCCAGCATTTACAGAGTTTATTAAACATGTCGGCCGAGGCGAGAAAGGCCGCCGGCCACTGACGCAGGAAGAAGCGCGGGAAGCCCTGACCATGTACCTGGACGGCAGAGCCGAGCGACTCCAACTGGCCGTCCTGCTGATGCTGCAGCGGGTCCGTTGTGAAACCGGTGAAGAGGCAGCCGGATATATCCAGGCGTTGCGCGAGCGGATCGATCCGGACTGGCAGGACTTGGAAATTGACCTCGACTGGCCTTGCTTCGCCGGCAAGCGTCGCCAGCCACCCTGGTTGCTGCTGGCTGCCAAGCTGCTGGCGAAAAACGGCGTTCGGGTGCTGCTGCATGGCCATGCCGCGGTCGATGCCGTGAAATTTCAGATTGAATCCGCCTGCCCGGCGCTCGGAATCCGTCAGGCCACGACGCCGGATGAAGCCAAAACCATCCTCGCCCATGACGACATCTGCTACATCCCGCTGTCCGCTTACTGCGAGCCACTGGTCGATTTGCTGGCCCTGCGCGATCAGGTCGGCCTACGCACCCCGCTCAATACCGTTGCCCGCGGTCTGAACCCAAGTGGTGCGCCGTTTGCCATCCACGGCATTTTCCACCAGGGCTATGAAAAGCTGCACGCAGAAGCCGCGCAGCGAGTTGGCGATCTCAACATGGTGGCCTTTAAGGGCGAAGGCGGCGAGAGTGAACGCAGCCCGCGCACCGCCTGCCGCCTGGCCGGAGTCTCTCGCGGGGAAATCTATGAAGAGGAGTGGCCAACCTTCCTGGAAGGGGCCTCCGGCAAACACGGGGAGATCAGCGGTGAATATCTGCGACAAGTCTGGGAGGGGGAAATCGATAACAGCTATGGCACACATGCCGTCGTGTCAACCATGGCCATTGTGCTGAAAATGATGCAGGTCTGCCCGGATCAAGCCACTGCACTCGAGCAAGCCCAGCAGTGGTGGGATCACCGTCACGCCTAGACCAAACGCCACGCTTGCACCACTTGCCCGCCAAGTGGTGCCCCCCTCTCTTGCACTCAACCCGCTGCAAAAAAGTGAGATGCCTCAATAATCATCCCGGTTCTGCTGGGGCCTGTTTTCAATATATGCAACCATAGCCATAAATAACTCAATATGGCGCTGTCTATGAATTCATTCTCTTTTACTCTGCTCAACTGGCTAGCCCTTTCCCCCGGATTGACTGAGCCCGGCCATTGGCAACAGTGGGCACAGCAGGATATGACCTGGCCCGAAAACCCGGCTCCAGTCACGGCAAACCTGATCCCGCCGATGATGCGCCGACGCACCAGCCCACTCAGTAAAATAGCCCTGCAAGCAGCACTGTCCCTGGCCCAGGACCAACCCATTGACTACATTGTCTTTGCCAGTCGACATGGTGAACTGGCGCGTACAACCGCCCTGATCGAAAGCATCCTACAGGGCGAAGAAGCCTCGCCGACTCACTTTGCCCAAACCGTACACAACACGGCTGCCGGCCTGTTTACCATTGCCGCCAACCGGCCGGTTCCCGTCTCGTCGATCGCTGCCGGACGGGACACCCTGCACAGTGCGCTCCTCGATGCCGCCGCTTATCTGGCCGAATTTCCGGATCACCGGGTGCTGCTGGTCGATTTTGACGCCCCGTTGCCGGAGCCATTTCAGCCATTCGATCAGGGGCATTATCAAAGTTATGCCCTGGCAATGCTGCTCACCGGCGGTGCAGGCTATCAAATCCGCTGGGAAACGCCGCCTTCACCGGAGCCTGAAACAGGTCCGGCAACCCTTGAGCTGATCAGGCAACTGCTGAGCAACCAGCACCACTGGCAACTGACGACGGATCGCCATCGCTGGATCTGGCAGCGCAGCGTGATGACCGAATCAAACAAGGCGTCAGCGATACCAAACCAACAACAGTGTTAATTAGCTCCAATTTCTAAATCTCAATTGTGATACAGCCTGACACATATGTCACAATGAGCATATTGATCTATGGTTCTTCAACCAAAACAGAAAGGACAGTTACGCTATGGAACAACTTCACCTTGAACTCAAAAAACTGATCATCGACTCACTCAACCTTGAAGACATCAGTGTTGACGATATCGGAACCGATGAGCCGTTATTTAATGACGGGCTGGGGCTGGACTCCATTGATGCACTGGAGTTAGGGCTGGCGCTCAAAAAACAGTACAGCATTACATTAGATAGCGACGACAAAGAAGCGCGCCAGCATTTTGCTTCCGTAGCAACCCTCGCCGACTATATTGCTTCAGTCAAAGCGGCCTGAGCCTGTTACCAGACACACTTCACATATTCTTTTTGCGGGCGGCAGCTCCGCCCGCTTCGCAGACCGTCCCCCCCTCCAGTGCTCGTGACGTGACCAGCCTCGAAAAACCAGACCTCACCATTATGATACCAGGGGCATATTGTATAGGATGAAATCATCAATAAGAGGTAAAACTATAACTCACTGATCAATAATGGATTTTATTATGAACGCTGATCATCAAGATGCCATCCTGTTTGGTGCCGAGCGACTGACCATTGAAGATGTGGTCGATATTGCCAATGGTGCCCGGGCTCAAATCAATGCCTCACCTGAATTCAACGCCAAAATTGACCGCGGTGTTGCGTTTCTCGATAGCCTGCTCAAGGAAGAAGGCGTGATCTACGGGGTCACGACAGGTTACGGAGACTCCTGCACGGTGGCGATCCCACCCGAGCTGGTCGATGAGCTGCCACTCCACCTGACCCGCTTCCACGGCTGCGGGCTTGGTGAACATCTTGACCACCAGCAGGCCCGGGCTGTACTGGCAACGCGCCTGTGCTCACTAAGCCAGGGGGTATCCGGCGTCAGCCATGAACTCCTCAATCAGATTGTCACCCTGATCAACCATGACATTACCCCGCGGATCCCCCAGGAAGGCTCTGTCGGTGCCAGCGGCGATCTCACACCACTGTCGTATCTGGCTGCCGCTCTGATCGGCGAACGAGAAGTGATGTATCAGGAAAAAGTTCGCCCGGCCGCCGAGGTCTATACCGAGCTGGGGCTTCATCCGATCACTCTCAAGCCGAAAGAAGGGCTGGCGCTGATGAACGGCACCTCAGTAATGACAGCCCTGGCCTGCCTCGCCTATAAACGAGCCGAGTACCTTGCCCAACTCGCGACCCGGATCGCCGCGATGGTCTCTGTCGGCATGCAGGGCAATGATTTCCATTTTGACGAAGCACTGTTTGCCGTTAAGCCGCATCAGGGACAACAACAAGTCGCCAGCTGGCTACGCAGCGACCTGCAATCCTCTCTGCCGCCACGCAACAGTGATCGCTTGCAGGATCGCTATTCGCTGCGATGTGCACCGCATGTGATCGGAGTGCTGCAAGACAGCCTGCCCTGGTTGCGCCAGCTGATTGAGAACGAGCTTAACAGCGCCAACGACAACCCAATAATTGACGGCGACAATGAGCGAGTGCTGCATGGTGGTCATTTCTACGGCGGTCATATTGCGATGGCGATGGACACCCTGAAAGTTGCGATTGCCAACCTGGCCGATCTGCTGGACCGACAGATGGCCCAGTTGATGGACTACAAATTCAATAACGGTTTACCGTTCAACCTCACCGGTGCCACCGGGGCGCGCAAACCCATCAACCATGGCTTTAAAGCGGTGCAAATCGGGATTTCCGCCTGGACTGCCGAAGCACTCAAACACACTATGCCGGCCAGCGTTTTCTCTCGCTCGACCGAGTGCCATAACCAGGATAAGGTCAGTATGGGCACCATCGCCTCACGCGATTGCCTTCGGGTATTGGAGTTAACAGAACAAGTCGCCTCGGCTTCGCTACTTGCCGCATCGCAAGCCCTGTTGCTGCGCGAAGCCCAGGGCGAGTTGCAAACCAGCCAGCTGAGCCCGGCTCTACAGGCCATGCTTACTTCTGTCCAGAAAGACTTTGAGATGGTGCGCGAGGACCGGCCACTGGAAAGCGAGTTGCGCTTATTTATCAGCAAGATCCGCGAGCAGAACTGGAAGATGTACGACTAAGCCGCCGCTCTGGCAGGCTTGGCTTACAGTGACAAAAATACCGGGCCCAGGCCCGGTATTGCAACACCTGCACTGCTGCTGATGTTATCGGGCAGTCATCCCAATCGGCGCATGCTCCGGATGGTCAATTTTAAAGTGACTGACTTCTTCCATCAGCTCAGCCATCCGTCCCTGCACCAGTGCCATTTCCTGATGAATATCGGCAATGGATTTTTTGGTGTTATCCGCCAGCTCCAGCAACTCATCCAGATCGGTATCAACGCTTTTCGCCGTTTGCGACTGCTCTGTGGATGCGGTCGCGATACTTACATTAAACTGGGCAATTTCGTTCACCGCCAAAATCAATTTCTCCACCAGCGACTTGGTATCCGACACCACTTCCTGAGCCTCATAACTGGCTTCACGGCTTTGCTGCATATTGTCAAAGGAGTCTTTGGCATTCTGGCCGATGCCTTCCAGCAGCTTACGGATGTCCTCTGTCGACTGTTTACTCCGCTGGGCCAGCGTCCGTACTTCATCGGCCACCACCGCAAACCCTCGTCCCTGCTCACCGGCACGCGCCGCCTCAATCGCCGCATTCAGCGCCAGCAGGTTAGTTTGCTCGGAAATCGCATTGATGGTGTCTAAAATCTCCGTCACGCTCCCCATCTGTTTTTCCAGTGCTTCAATACAGGCGAACGTCTGATCAACATTCTCCAGCAATTCAGTCGCAGACTGGAATGAGCGATCACTATGTTCAAAACAGGCTTCTGCGTTATCTTTCACCTGATCAGTACTGTGCTGCGCATCGACGGTGATCCCGGCAACCTCTTCACTAGTCTGCGCCATTTCCGTCATTGCCGTGGCAATGTTGTCACATCGCAGATGAGTCTGTTGGCTGGAGTCTTTCGCCCGGGCGACCAGATCAACCATTGCCGCCATCTCTTTTTCTGTCTGACTGGCAAAACGCAATGTCTTATGCAGCGTCGCACTCAAGCTACTGGCCAGTTGATCCACATGACTGGCAATCCGGCCAAATTCATCCCGCCGACCGTCGTCGAGGCGAATGGAAAGATCGTTATTCGATGCCATCCGATCCAGCTGAGCAATAAATTGCTCAACCCGTTCACGCATCGAGTTGACCATTTTGATCGTCAGCAGTACCAACGGCAGCACCAGCAACAGTACAATACCGATCATTACATTACGGATCAGGCTGGCTTCCGCCTGATGATGTCGCGCATGTGCCTTGATCTCGCTGGCAACATCATCGCGCAGCGCCTTGATCAGGCCAATCCGCTGGGTTGCCAGCGGGAACCAAACCGAGGCTTCCGGGCCGTCAATCGCCGAAAGGTTGTCGTGCTGCGCTAAAAATTGCTGCTGAATGGTCATGACTTGCTGCCAGACTGAATCACTCAGGATCGACTGCAACTGCTGCTGCGCATCTCCCGAGAGCAACATTCTCGCCTGTCGCAGCGCATATTGCTCAGCGCTCAAGTAATTGGAGATTTGGGTATATCGTTCTGGCGTCGACTGCTTGCCGGCAAACACCCCGTTCAGGGCGCCCCGGGCCATGCCGGCCTGTTCTTTAATCACCAGCAGTGCCAGTAAGCCCTGCATATCCTGCTTTAGATCCGGATCACTGAGCTGGGTCATCACCACCGCCAGATTATCCAGCGCCAGCTTGTTGATATTTGAATAGTAGGCAAATGGGGACTCTGTCAGGGACAACCGATCGACCTGGCCGCGAATCGTCTCACGCCGGTCCAGCTCTGGCTTTACATCACCCAACAAGGTTGCCACCACCTGCGGCTCCAGGTGCTGCGGGGAAAATGCCAGCAAGTGCTGGTAGGCTGCATCTGCTTTGTGCCTTTGCGCCAGCAATGCATCCCGCTGTTGGCTTTTACCTTGGGCAGCAATCACGCCAGCAGTTAAGCCGCGCTCAACCGCAAACTGATGCGCCACATCATCATACAACTCAAACAAGGTAACCGTTTCCAGCGACAGCTCCGTCTCAGCCACTTGCTGATTGGCCAGCTTGATTTGATAGCCAATGACACCGAGCAACAAAATGGTGGGAATAAAGAAAACGGTAAAAATGGTCTTTCGCAAATTCATAGCACGGGCCAGACTCAGCATACATCACCCTCAACAAAGCAATCCAAACTCCAAGATAACAAAGGCCATTCGTGCAACCGAATACTTATAAAGCATATTTCATTAAACTATGAACCGGCTCAAACTGACGGCGCAACAACTCTGATGGCATAGAAAGATATTTCACACCCCAATCACCGTGCTGTCTCTCCAAACAAGGCGGTGCCGCCGCCATCAAACCACCGTTCAAAAAACCATCAACGTCCTGTTATCCCACCGTAAAGTTACCCACTGTTTTTGTGGATAAACTTTTTTACCTCTTTAAAAACATAACGTTATCAATTGCAATCTTAGAGAAGGGATTTTTTATAATTCATAAGGGTGTTAATGATTAGCTGTAGCCGACCACGCGGTTTGAAAAACAAAACCGGAAGAATTGGAAAAACATTTTCTCAATCCATCCGGTTTTCATGCTTCAAGACTTAAACTCACAGACATGGGCTAGACAAGTAATATCATCACTTCTGCACCACCAACTCACTTTTGCTGCTTCAATCACCGTGTAGTCTTGGTCGAGAGCAAGCTGCACTGCTTCGAATTTAAACTCTACACTGAAAGTACGTCTTGTACGCTTGGTCATAGCTTAACCACATAAGTAGTCGAATGCATATCGACACCTCTATTCAGGTGGCCAAATTTAGTGTGCCACTTCACAAACATGACAACTTAAAAATGTGCTTTCTTCAGTCTTAGGTTCTCAACTGTGTAAATGGAGTAAATGCTATAGCTATCAGTAACACAATGAAATTACGAGACTTTGTACCCAAAATACAAACCTCACATTGATGGGTAAAAATTGAGCATATATATTGGGATCGCAGTGCAACATGTGGAGTATGAAAGTGTCCCTATCACAGAAACCTATGCCTTTGCCATTGAGGCCGTCGAACCCCTCCCCTCTCGAGTTAGCAGTGCATCGCTATGAGGTTGAGGCTATTACTCGCCATAATAAACTGAATAGCCACCGACTTGATAGACACCTTTTAGTTAGACAAAATGACTAGCAGAGAGGTGCTTATGAGCAGCAAGCGATACCCAGAAGAATTCAAAGTTGAAGCCGTCAAACAGGTTACTGAAAAAGGTCATAGTGTAGTCGATGTGGCAAATCGTTTAGGGACTACCACGCATAGCCTTTATGCGTGGATTAAACGCTACGGCCCAGATTCCTCCCAGTATCAAGCCAAGTCCGATGAAAGTGCCGAAATTCGTCGACTCAAAAAGGAGCTGCAAAGAGTCACCGAAGAAAGGGACATATTAAAAAAAGCCGCGGTGTACTTCGCAAGCCAGTCCGACTGAGGTACGCCTTTATCAAAGCCAATCAGGCTGTTTGGCCTGTTCGACGTATGTGTAAAGTCCTTAGCATCCACCCAAGTGGTTATTATGCTTGGCTTAAGCAACCCGACAGCAGACAGGAGAAACGGCGTAAATACCTTCTCGGACTCATCAAGCAGTTCTGGCTGGAATCTGGCGGCGTTTATGGCTATCGAAAAATATACAGTGATTTACGTGATGAAGGTGAATGTTGCGGTATCAACCAAGTTCACCGCTTGATGAAACGAGAAGGCCTACAGTCGCAAAGAGGATATCGAAAACCCAGGCTCAAAGTGGGCACAGAGAATGTCGTTGTTGCGAATAAGTTGGCCAGGGAGTTCAACCCGACAGCTCCAAATCAGTCTTGGGTGACCGATATCACGTATATAAAAACTCACGAAGGTTGGCTATACCTCGCAGTCGTCGTTGACCTGTTCCCCCCGGTGTCAGGATAGATGTCCAGATCTTAAATCGCCCAAAAATCCAGCAATGGAGGGCTAACGAAGGATACTATGCCAAGATATTCCGAAGAGAGAAAAGCCGCCATTTTAAAGAAGCTACTGCCACCGCATAACAAGACCATTCCGGAAGTCGCCGCGGAAGAACACATCAGCGAAGCAACGTTGTACAATTGGCGCAGTAAACTCCGTTCCGAAGGTAAACCTGTGCCAGGTAGTGAAAAAAACTCTGAACAATGGTCGGCAGAAGCCAAGTTCGCCACCGTCATCGAAACCGCCAGTCTGTCAGAAACAGAACTTAGTCAATATTGCCGTGAAAAAGGCCTGTATCCCGAGCAAGTTAAAGCATGGAAACTCGCTTGTATCAGTGGCGCAGCTCAAGCTGAACAGTCCAAGAAAACTGAGCAGACTGAACGTAAAGCGGATAAAAAGCGCATCCGCAAACTGGAAACAGAACTGCGCCGCAAAGACAAAGCACTTGCTGAAACGGCTGCGCTGCTGGTGCTGTCAAAAAAGCTCAACGTCTTGTACGGAGTCGAGGGCGAGGACGACTAACCCCTCTCGATGAGCGCCAGACGTTACTGCAGCTATTCGATGAAGCTGTCGCTAATGGCGCGCCTCAGTACAAGACAGCTGAACTTATACAAGTGCCTGAACGAACCTTGCGTCGCTGGCGTACGTCAAACGGTCATGTATTGGCTGATCTTCGCCCTCTGGCTATCCGACCGGAGCCGAAGAATAAATTGTCAAAGCAAGAGCGCCAGCACATTCTGGACGTCTGCAATGACGCTGAATATGCCAGTTTACCACCCAGCCAAATCGTGCCGCGACTGGCTGATAAGGGAGACTATATTGCTAGTGAATCAACCATATATCGTGTACTGAAAGCCAATGATCAATTACACCACCGAGGACGGGCAAAACCACACAAGCCCGCCACGGAGCCAGTCTCTCATGTAGCGACGAAGCCCAATGAGATCTGGACTTGGGATATTAGTTACCTGCCATCGAATGTCCGCGGCCTGTACTGGTATCTCTATATGGTCATTGACATTTACAGTCGCAAGATCGTTGGCTGGGAAGTCCATGACCGTGAATGTGGTGCGCTAGCTTCTCAGTTGATTGAGCGCGCGACATTCAGTGAACGCTGCTTTGTAAAACCGCGTTATCTGCACTCAGACAACGGAGCGCCAATGAAGTCACTGACCTTGCGCGCAAAGTTAGACGAAATGGGCATCAGTACATCGTTTAACCGTCCCGGCGTCAGCAATGACAACGCTTACTCAGAGTCATTGTTCCGTACCACTAAGTACCGCCCGGATTATCCAGCGCATGGTTTCAAGGATCTGGCAGCAACACGTGAATGGATGCTGAACTTTGTAAACTGGTACAACAACGAGCACCGCCACAGTGCGATTAAGTTCGTGACGCCCGCGGAGAGGCACCGCAACCTGGATGCCAAGGTGTTGGCGAAGCGACATACTGTTTATCAGTTGGCAAAAGCCAAACACCCTGAGCGTTGGGCTAAGGATACTCGAGACTGGTCACCGATCGGCGCGGTAACACTAAACCCTGAAAGGGCAGATAACAACCAACAAGGCGGTCAAAAAAGAGCCGCTTAATTAGAGAATCTGGTCAACTACCTTGAAATCTACCGGTTCTCTCGGAGAGTGATTGGTTGGTCGATGAAAAGCAGAATAACGAAAGAGCTGGTGTTGGACGCGCTCCTGATGGCGATATGGCGACGCTCACCGTCAGAGAAGGTACTCGTGCATTCCGATCAAGGAAGCCAGTATACAAGTCATGACTGGGATAAATTCTTAAAGCAGCACGGTCTGGAATCAAGCATGAGCCGTCGGGGCAACTGCCATGACAATGCGGTAGCTGAAAGTTTTTTCCAGTTACTGAAAAGGGAAAGAGTGAAGCGAAAGATCTATTCCACTCGGGAAGAAGCGCGGATGGATATCTTCGAATATGTCGAGATGTTCTACAACGTCAAACGCAGACACGGTTCCAATAATCAGTTGTCACCAGTAGAGTATGAAAAGCGGTATGAAGAAAGGTTAATTAGTGTCTACTGAGTCGGTGGCTATTCAAACGATTAGCAAACAACAAAGCTCACGACTCGAAGGAAGCAAAGAAAGATTTTGAACATTTAAAGCTACTAAGACGTAATCTTTCTGCACAGGCATATTTACAAAGTTCATTGACTGAATATCGAGAAAACAGCTCAAAAAAAACACCTGAGGAATTGATGCAAGAGCCTCATCATCCAACAAATGTGCTATCTCGTAACTTAACAAGTATTGGAGAGCACAAACCTAGCCCACGGCATGATCCTCACCATATCATCATGGGGGCAGGGCGATTCAGACAAATGGAAATGATGTCGGCTCGCCTTAACCTTCATATCTTCGGTATTGGTATTAATGACCCTCGCAACGGGGTTTGGTTGCCACGCAACAGAAAAGATTCTGGCCACTGGACAACGCCTGATGCCCCTTCTCATAAGCAGATCCATCGGTATAATTATGAAACTTGGATCGTAAAAAACTTGAGCAATGATATGCTGCCGGAGCAAGTGTTTTTGAATCGGCTTAGAAATATTAAAAATAAATTAAAAAACTCGACTTATCCTGATGAGGTAATGGCGAAGAAAAATCCGGAGTGGGAAGGTGATTAATGAACGTTTATCAGTTGAAAGAACTACCTAAAGAATATCAAGGACTCCAACTTGGTCCATCAGAGCTATTTGCCGCAATAGGTAAGCAACACATGATGACCATACATAAACAGCGCTCTCAAAATACATCATTGTTACCAATTTGGGCTAATGTCTCTGCTTCATTTAGCGATGTTTTGGGTAAGAACTCTACATTACCCGATGTTTCTCTTTGGGCCAGCACATACTTGGTGCTTCGGGACAATGCCTACAACATACTAAAGCCTGCTCTAGAGAAAGAAGGTGAATTCTTACCGATATCAATTGAAGGTGAGCATGCTTTTATTTTCAACTGTCTATCTTTCGCCGTCGAAGATGAATCTCTATGCGTTAAAAAATACCTTGATGGTATCGAGGATGGCTTAGAGACATTGTACTTTGACGAAGACGATATAAAAGATCGACTTCTTTTTAAGTCTCGACTACAAGGATGCCAAACACTATACGCCACAGAAACATTTAAAACTCTCTGTGAAGAGCATGGTTTACATGGCTTACATTTTGAACCTGACTTACTAAGTGTCTTCTAAAAAGAGCGTTTCGGCGATCTTGTACCTATGTGACACTGTTCGTATTAGCTGTTGGTAACACTGACAGCAACTACACCTAAAGTATCCATTGGTGAGTAATAGGTAGCATCATGGATATTTCTCAATTCTTCAATATATTGTTCTCTTTGAGGCAGCTTTCCAATCGTCAGATTCGGCACTTTCGCTGCACGTGCAAAAGCGTCTTGAAAAAAGATGAACTAAACTTAGCTATGGAAACGAGAGCGTAGTGGTTAGACCACTACCGCTTCTGCAATTGCCCGATGATTATCAGGTGATTTGTTGAGCTATGAAGTGGCATACTAAAACCCACTCCACTACCTTGATGACTGAGTCGACACATTAGCAAGGGGGTGAAAGCGAGTTTTCATCGCCGGGCTGATATTTGCCGGTTATAACCAGGCACGCCTGTAAGCCGACCGCCAGCGCAGCATAATTCAGTCCGGTTTCAGCGCCGCTGATAGAAACGGCGTTAGGATCATGAGAGTCAAACTCACTAAACTCTGAGCAAATATTGGAGTGGACCAGACGATAGGGTTGCAACTGAGATCGAAAAACAGTGCTTGGATCATGCTTGCCCCCTTCGGTTAAGTGTAGAGGGCCTGTCCACCAAAATACGCAACCTGTTTGTTATAGCACGGAATTTCAGCTACCATCACTTATACCAATCACTGTAAATCAGTATTCAGAAATAGCGCCGGAAAAACGCAGTAGTCGAGCGTTTTAACAAGCTAGGATGACCAATTATTTACTCGATTGGTATTCGTGCCTCTTCGCACGCTCACAGTGTCTGCAGACATCATAGAAGCCATTTCCGTACCGCATATTGCATTTTCCCGGAGCTGATATTTTAGCTCTGCCGGGCACTGTATAACATTTTCAATCAGATAACGGTGAAATAATGACCAAGCAACCCAGTATTACCATTTCTTCTCTGGATGCCGAAAGGCTGGATAGCTTATTGGAAAACCTGTCGGATGCATCGCACCCCGGCAAAGCAGCTCTGGAAGCAGAATTGGATCGTGCTGATATTGTCGCCCCGGAGGAGATCCCGGCCGATGTCGTCACCATGAACTCCACGGTCCGTTTTGTGGTGGAATCTTCCCAGGAGCCCTTCTGCCTGACCCTGGTCTACCCGAATGAGACCGAGGGAAAAGCTGATCGGATCTCTATCCTTGCACCGGTTGGCAGTGCCTTACTGGGATTATCCGTCGGCGATTCCATTGAGTGGCCCAAACCCGGTGGCGGCATGTTACATGTACGGATCGAAGCAGTGCTCGAGCAACCCGAACGCAGTGGTGCATATCATCGTTAATGATCACCTGAGAACCTGATCTGCAACTATCAATATGGACAACACATAGCCGGGTCTATGTGTTGTTTAGGACCCGGCCCGGTATTACACCACTTTGCGAATATTTTTATTATCGACGCTGACTTTGACTTCACGGTTAATCATATGAAGCAGCAGCATTGAACGTTTGTCGCCATCCGGCTCAAGGAAAATTGCCTGAACTTCCTGTATCGCCCCTTGATTCACTTTCACTTTATCGCCGGCAATCAAGGCCACTTCCGTGTTCACATTTCGCAGCTGAATCTGGGTGATCAACTCAGGTGGAATTTCTTTGGGAGTCTGGCCAAACCGAATAAAGTCAGCAACCCCACGAGTGGAACGAACCGTGGTAAAACTTGGACCACACTCATAATCAAATTGGACAAATAAATAAGACGGAAATAACGGTGTTTTGACCACCACTTTCTTCCCACGCCGAATGACCTCTTTATTGACGAATGGTGTATAACATGCAACACCTATTCGCTCTAAGTTCACAATCGCTCGTTCAATCTCGTTATTTTTGCAGTACAGTAAATACCACTTCTTCATGATTCCGTGCTCTTCTTGTCCATTGGTGTTAAACCACAAGTTTAACGACAGCCATGACGTTCAATGACCAATTCACAGCACAGTATCTGCCCCGGCCGTGATGTCATCACAACGTTAAATTTCTTTCAATCTATGCTCATCAAACGGTTTGTGCCAAAATTGAGATTCACAAACATGACAAGTGACTTTCATGCTGTTTTTCTTCAGTAGCCGCTCAATCACCGTCCTTTTTGAGCGCATAAACATTTGTTCTTGCTTGCATTTTGGGCAATGCATATGCAACACAGCCATAAGGCCTCCACGACACCAACTGTTAAACTCATCAATATATGCAATCGCTTGCTCAAATTTGCCACGCATTATCCATAGTTAATGCATGAATAAAAATGGTGACATGTGATCATGGGACGAATGTCAAAATTAAGAAAAGATATTCACTCAAATGTAATGTTTAGGTAAACAAATAAGTCAAAAATGACCCCTTATATATAAATTTATCAATTTCAGTGATTTTCATCTAACAATAAAACAGTCATTAACCAGCGGGAAGAATAAAGCCTCTATCTATACCCATGAAAAATACAAGTTACAATGTATTCGATTACATCTTCATATTTGTTTTTCCTGAAGCGAGATGAGCTTTCGATGTTTAACTGATCTGTTTATTTGCGGTTAAATAACGACCGCTTAAAATCATACTCCGATCCCATAATTTATTTGTTTCATTTGGCAGCCGCCTATGAGCCCCCGCTATAGTTATTCACTTTCATGGTTGAAGCAGCCATGAACCCCCTGACTGTTTCTTAAATTCCATCAGCCATATCAAAGCGAACCGATCACATGAAGAAACGCCGTCATCCTGATGAGCAGTCAGCGCCTGACGATCTGACCGACCCGCGGCGGATCAGTCGATACCGCCGCAGGATAACGGCCCGGGCAAGGGATTCAGCCTGGGTTGATATTCTGATTCATCCGGAACAGATTGGTCGGATCATATTTCTGTTTAATCTCCACCAGCCGCTCATAAGTACTCCCGTAAGCAAACGCGACCCGGTCGCCCTCATCATGGGTGAGGAAATTAATATAAGCTCCGCTACTGGCAAACGGCTGGGATTTGGCAAAAAACGCCCGCGACCAGCCGATACAGGCTTCATCTTCCGCGGCCGTCTCCCACCGGGCATGGACATTCATGACATAGTTGGCATCACGACTGGAGTAAGCCATCGCATCCGGTGCAACCCGTCCAGTTTGTGCCCCAATGGTACCGATAAAGATTTCACATTGATCGGACGGCAGCTGGCTGGCGTATTCAATCAGCACATCCAGCACTTCATCCGTCAGCTTGGTAAAATTGTGGGACTTCCAGTAATTGCGGGCCCCTTTGGTGAGCAATGGATCAAACGCCTGTTGCCAATCAACAAAAGGCTGCACCCCGATATGCTCACCAAGCGGTGTGCCAAATTCCCGCAGCGGTGCAATTAAGCTTTCGCCTTCTGCCGGATCGCCAATATAAAAGATTGCCAAGGCAATAATTTCACTCCCGTGCACCGCTTCCGGCAGGAACGGTAGGGGTGGCGCCTTGCGGGTGACCATCCAGACATTCATCTCATCCGGCATGGTTTCGGTAAAGCGGGCAAACTGCGTCAGGATCTGCTTCGCCTGGGCAAACGGAAAGACGATCAGCCCGCTCAAAACGTCCGGGCCAACCGGGTGCAGCGCATACTCAAAGCTGGTCACCACACCGAAATTCCCGCCGCCGCCGCGAACTCCCCAGAACAAATCGTCATTCTCGGTGGCACTGGCCCTCACCTGGTGGCCATCCGCTGTGACCATGTTCACTGCCAATAAGTTATCAACTGTCATGCCGTATTTTCGACTGAGCCAGCCAAACCCGCCCCCCAATGTTAAACCGGCAACGCCGGTGGTAGAGTTGATCCCCAATGGCGTTGCCAGCCCGTGCGCCTGCGCTGCGCTGTCAAAATCTCCCAGGGTGCAGCCCGGCTCAACAATGGCCCGCCAGGTATTGGGATTGACGATCACCTGATTCATCGGTGAGAGATCGATCATGATCCCGCCGTCACAGACGGCATTCCCGGCAATGTTGTGGCCACCGCCACGAATCGAGACCAGCAGATCATGCTCGCGGGCAAAATTGACCGCCTGGACGACACATTCGGCCGAGGTACACTGGGCTATTACCGCCGGCTTTCGGTCGATCATCGCATTCCAGATCTCGCGCAGCTCATCATAATTTTCATCATCGGGGAGACAAATCGCCCCCTGGAAATGCGCCTTAAACTTCTCAATCATCGCCGCTTTTAGCTGGCTCATACCCGCCTCCTGAGTCGTTTTATGATTCGTAGGATCGCTTCTGCCGGGCGCTTGGCTTCTGCCAAGACCCTGTACGACCTTCTTCCTAAGTAAAACGTATCTTCACAACTCAAGTTGTCCCATCTTGAGACAATCCACAGCGCGTACGAAGAAAAGGAGGGGGAATTAAACAACTCCTGGAATTTCTCAGGAGACAGGTAAAAATGGGTAGCGCCGTTGCTATTTCGCCCGCAGATCCAGGGGATCAACCAGACCCGCGGCAATCGCCATGCCGACCAGCGCTGGCAGGTGATCCGCTGCCAGGCGCTTCATCACCCGGGAGCGATACAAGTCAACGGTTTTGACGCTGATCCCTAACTGCTCAGCAATTTCCCGATTGGTAAAGCCCTGCACCAGGGGCAAAAAGACATCCTGCTCCCGCGGTGTCAGCCCGGCCAGCTGCTCCTGAACAGCCTGCTTGGTATAGCTGACGGTCACAGTTGTCTTGCTATTCAGGGCCTGCTGGACACTATCGAGCAGTAACTGCTCATTATAGGGTTTTTCGATAAAATCCACCGCACCGGCTTTAAATGCCCGTACCACAATCGGCACATCGGCATGGCCGCTGACAAAAATCACCGGCAGGTGAATGTCGCGCCGACGCATTTCTTCCTGCACATGCAACCCACCCATCCCGGGCATCCGAATATCCAGCAACACACAGGCATTGGCTTTGGGATCGCACGCCTCAAGAAATGCCTGGCCACTGCTAAAGGGCACAGCTTTCAACCCGACCGACTCGAACAACCACAGGGTCGAATCCCGCATTCCCTGATCATCATCGACGACATAGACAATCTGCTCACTCAGCATTGCTTCTCCTTAGCCTATTCAATCCAGCCCTAACCACGCGACGGCACGTTCTCACCCCTGAGCCGCAACGGGAGCCAACAACAAAAGGTCAATCCTACCCCATCAGACGCATCAACATCGAGACCGCCGCCAAACCCTTCGGCAATGGTCCGACTCATCGACAGTCCCAGCCCCAGGCCATCGGGCTTGCTGGTATAAAACGGGGTAAACAGCTTTTCCCGCGCCTCGTCCGGCAATCCCGGCCCTTGATCGCTCACCCTCAAACAGAGTTTGTCGCCTTCAACAGCCACCCGGATCACCACCCGCGATGCCTGCTGCGGCGCTTGCTCCCAATTGGCCTCAATGGCATTGCGCAGCAAATTGACCAGCACCTGCTCCATCAACACAGCATCACCGTAAACCATCGGGAGCTCCGACTCACATAGCTTCCCTTCCGGCTGCAGGCCTCGCGGTGCTTGATCCGGAACATATTGCAGTGTCACCTGATGACGACTGGCCTCCCAGGCACATAAATCCATCGCCTCACGCACCACAGTATCAATCGCCAGCGGCTGGATGTTACGCGAGCCTTTACGCAAAAACCCCCGCAGCCGGCTGATCACCGCCGCGGCATGGCGGGCCTGATCCGCAATCAACCGCAACCCTTCGGCAACCCGGGCAACATTTTCAGGCCGCTCTTCAAGGGCCTTCAGATAACGCTGACTGGCACTGGCATAATTCATCACCGCCGCCAGCGGCTGGTTAATCTCATGGGCGATACCGGAAGCCAGCTCACCCATGGTGATCAACCGGGCAGTGTGCGCCAGTTCATCCTGATGTCGGCGCTGCTCCGCTTCGCGCAGCTCTCGCTCGGTCATATCCCGGGCCACCAGCGAAAAGTAGTACTGACCACCGGCCCCTTTATGGGCCAGCAACACTAAAGACACCACAAAACCGTTATCCGACCCCAACGGCAACAGCCGGACTTCCGTTGCCCAGGCACCGCGCTGGATTGCGCCGGACCAGCCTTGCTGGCGCAGCCGTTGAAAATCTTCCGGGGTCAGCAAGTCAACCAGCGATGGCAGGTCTTTATCACCCCGGATCCCCAGCGCCCGGCGAGCCGCAGGATTCACCATACTCAGCTGCCATTGCGAGTCGATAAACAACACCAGATCGGTATTGGCCCGGACCACTTCCGCCAGCCGGCGGTTCTCTTCCTCTGCCCGCACCCGGGCTGTAATGTCCCGCGAGATACAAACAATCTCGACCACATCACCGGTATAGGTTTCGCGGATCCCACGACAAGCCGTTTCGAACCATAAATAGTGCCCGTCACAATGGCGGATCCGGTAGGTCAGGGTCAGGTAGCCGTCCCGTGCCAGCGCTTCTGCCGCCTGAAACAGGGAACGCCCCCGATCCCGGGGGTGAAGCAGCGAATGCGCCGGACGTCCCCGCAGCGCTTCCGGCCAGTAACCCAGCAGGATCCAGGAGGCCGGGGAGGCATCAAGAAAGCGGCCATCCGGGGTATGGCGGGAGATCAAGTCAGTCGTATTTTCGGTGATCAACCGGTACAACCGTGAGGCCACCGCCGCTTCACGCTTGCGGCGAATTTCTGCGGTCGCATCACGGCAGCGCACCATCACCGTATCCAGCGAGGGCTCCGGGATAAACTGCCACAGCAAGAATTTTTCGGCCCAGGCGGATTCCACCTCGCCAATCGCCCGCCCCTGCTCAAGACAAGCCGTGATCAGCTGGGCATAGTTGACCGGCAACATCTCAGAGAGTCCGGATTCAGGCTGGTGCGCCAGCAATTGCTGCATCGCCGCGTTCATTGCCAACGGGACACCAAAGTGATTGAACCGAAGACCGGGCAAGGGGTCACGCTGTAACAGCACCACTTCCGGGGCCTGTTTCGGCCGGTTGATAAGTAAAGTTTGCAACAGCGTGGCCATCGCCGGTAATGCATCTGCTTGCTGCTCGGTGGACGTTGCAACCACCAGCACCCCGGGGGTGACCGGGGTCAACGCGATCAGTGTCCCCTGAGCCAGCCCCGCCCGGCGCAACCGGCCGGACAACCACATTTGTTCCTGACGCACTTCGGCAAGCGACAGGCACGTATCCCGGTTGAGTTGTTCAAACAGGGCAGCATCGCTGGCTTTAAGCGGATCGCCCTGGCCCGGCGGCAGTGCCGGTCCGCCGCCGTCATGGGCATAAATCTGCTCTTGGGGCTGCCAACTGAGCCAGTATGCCTGGCTGACCCCGGGCCAGGACTCGGCATAACGACACAAGGCCGCCGCCTGCTCGGCTGCCGCGCCCTGCTGGAGTAACCGCAACCACAAATCGAGATAAAGCCGTCCCTGTTCGCCTGCCATCGTTTGCTATCAATTCCTTGAAAAATATTGCTGGGCCTTAAAAAAACCTACTCAGCCGACACCCGCCACAGCCGTATAGTAAAAATACTATACGACTATAGGCTATTTCCATAATTCGTTCTGGCTTGCTATAAATTACCACATGTTAACAAAACATTAAATTTTCGATAATCCTGATAACGGAATAACAGACAAGAAAGAGGGAAACTGCATGTCTATGTATGAGACGGGTCTGACACCTTGTGACGTCAACCACATCGCACTCACGCCACTGAGCTTTCTTGAGCGCACGGCGGCGGTCTACCCTGACTACCCGGCCGTCATTCACGGCGCAATCCGCCGTAACTGGTCAGAAACCTATCAGCGCTGCCGCCAACTGGCATCTGCGCTGGCCGGGCGCGGGATCGGCAAAGGTGATACCGTGGCCGTGATGCTGCCCAATATCCCGGCCATGTTGGAAGCCCACTTCGGCGTCCCAATGATTGGGGCGGTGCTCAATACCCTGAACGTTCGTCTCGATGCCGAAGCCATCGCCTTTATGCTGGGCCATGGTGAAGCCAAGGTGTTGATCTGCGATCGCGAGTTTCATGACGTGATCCGCGACGCTATCACCATGCTGGACAACCCGCCGCTGGTCATTGACGTCGACGATCCGGAATACGGCGAAGGTGCCGCCACCAGCGAGCTCGACTACGAGGCTTTTCTGGCCGAGGGCGATCCCAACTACGATTGGCAGTGGCCGAGTGATGAATGGCAGGCCATCTCCCTCAACTATACTTCCGGCACCACCGGCAACCCGAAAGGTGTGGTGTACCACCACCGCGGCGCTTACCTCAACTCGCTGGGCAACCAGATGACCTGGTCAATGGGTCAGCATCCGGTCTATCTGTGGACCCTGCCAATGTTCCACTGCAACGGCTGGTGCTATCCGTGGACCGTCACTGCGCTGGCCGGCGTCCATGTATTCCTGCGCCGGGTCGACCCGCAAAAAATCCTGACGCTGATCCGCGAACACCGGGTCAGCCACATGTGCGGTGCACCGATTGTCCTCAACGCCCTGATCAATATGCCGGAAACCGCCAAAGCGGCGATTGATCACCCGGTCGAGGCCATGGTGGCCGGTGCCGCGCCTCCCGCCCAGGTGATTGGTGATATCGAGCAAATGGGGATCAAAGTCACGCACGTCTACGGCCTGACCGAAGTCTACGGCCCGGTGACCGTGTGCGCCTGGCATGAAGAGTGGGACGAACTCAGCCTGGAAGAGCGCGCGACGCTGAAATCCCGCCAGGGGGTACGCTATCCGACTTTGGAAGGAGTGATGGTCGCCGATATCCAGACCCTCAAACCGGTCGCCAAAGACGGCAAAACCATCGGTGAGATTTTCATGCGCGGCAACACAGTGATGAAAGGCTACCTGAAAAACCCGACCGCGACCGCGGAAGCCTTTGAGGGCGGCTGGTTCCATACCGGCGATCTCGGGGTGTGCCACCCCAACGGCTATATCGAAATCAAAGATCGGCTGAAAGATATCATCATCTCCGGCGGCGAGAATATTTCCACCATCGAGCTGGAAGATGTGCTGTATAAACACCCGGCCATCATGGAGGTATCCGTGGTTGCCAAGCCGGACGAGAAATGGGGCGAATCCCCTTGCGCCTTTGTCACCCTCAAGCAGAGCGAATACGCCACCGAAGAGGAAATTATCGATTACTGTCGCCAGCACCTTGCGGGCTTTAAGATTCCGAAGACCATTGTTTTCACCAACCTCCCGAAAACCTCGACCGGTAAAGTGCAGAAATATGTCCTGCGCGACTGGGCGAAGAAAGCCTGAACCCTAGGCAGAGCGGGCTGCCGCCTGCTCTGTCTGAGCAACCGCACCACCCGATTACAACAACAATCCAATCCGTGAACACACAGAACAAGGAAGATCGCATGCAGGTTTATCAACGACAGCAGGGGTCCGAGCAGCCGTACTGGCCACTGGGTCCTTTCAAAGTACGTATCCCCTTTATCCATTACCGCTGGGAGTTCGCGGAGATGCTCCAGGCCCTGATCATGTTTGTGGTCAGCCTGGCCATGATCCCGCTGCTGGAAAAATACCTCGGCCTTCCCTACGACATAGCCTTGGCCTATGTCGTGGTATGCGGCGTCGGCTTTATGCTGCCCGCACTGCTGGGGGTCCCGTTTGTTCCCGGCTGGATCACTCCCGGCATTCCGGTAGTGCTGCTGTTCCTCGGCGATTTTGAACCGGGCCCGGCGGCGATTCAGGCCCTGTTTGCCCTGCAACTGCTGGTGTTTGTCATCTTCCTGATATTAGGCGTTACCCGGCTCGGCTCGACCATGGTCAAGCTGGTGCCGAACTCGCTCAAAGGCGGGATCATCATTGGTGCCGGGATCGCCGCCCTGATGGGGGAGATCTCCAGCGGTGGCCGCCTGGCCGCGACCCCGATCTCGCTGGTGATCGGCAGCCTGATTTGTCTCTACCTGATGTTCTCGGTCTCGTTCAAAGGACTGCTGGAGCGGGTACCGATGGCGAAGAAAATCGTCAACTACGGCATGGTGCCCGGGATGGTCATCGCGATTGGAGTCGGGATCGCCGTAGGGGAGTACCCGATGCCGGATGTCCGCTGGGGCATCACCGCGCCTGATTTTGCCGGAATGTGGCAATACCTGCCGTTCAGTGTTGGCTTTCCGGGATTCGATGTATTCCTGATGGCAATCCCGACAGCGGTGATCGCCTATATTATTGCCTTTGGTGACATCATTGTCGGCCAGTCACTGATGCAGCGCGCCGATGAATTGCGTACCGATGAAGTAATTGAAAACAACATCGACCGGGTACACCTGGTCACGGCCCTACGTAATGCCCTGCATGCGTTCTTTGCGCCATACCCCGGTCTGGCCGGTCCGCTCTGGACCGCCGTTGCCGCCACCATGGCCGAGCGCTACAAGCATGGCCGCGAAGCGATGGACTCAATTTACAGTGGCGCAGGTACCTTCTGGATCACCGGTTTTATCGCCCTGTTTGCGCTACCGCTGGTCAGCTTCTTCCAGCCGGTCTTGCCGATTGCCCTCTCACTGACCCTGCTGTTGACCGGCTATATCTGCCTGATGGTAGGATTGGAGCAACTCAACACCAATACCGAGCGCGGGATCGCCGGGACCATGGGGGTTGTGCTGGCGGTGTATGGCGCCAGCTGGGGACTGGCCACCGGGGTGATTCTCTATATCCTGATTGAGCGCACGCATATTCTGCGCTTTAGGGTCAAAGAGAAAGATGAAGAAGCCCTGAACAACAGCTAACAATCGCCTGAACAGCATCAAGCCGCACCGGGACAGCTCTCCCAGCCCCGGTGCCTTTTTGCGCTGTTCCGACTTATAATGATGATCAAGGAAGACACGATGCGTACCCTAACTACCTTAACCGGCAACAGCCAGAAACTCGATGGCGGCGCAATGTTCGGCAACGCCCCAAAAGCCCTGTGGAGCCGCTGGATGACAGCGGACGAACACAACCGCATCCAGTTAGGCTGCCGCGCCCTGCTGGTTCAAGAGCCTGAGCGAAACATCCTGATTGAAACCGGGATCGGCGCTTTCTTCTCGCCGGAGATGAAAACCCGCTTCGGCGTTCAGGAAGAACACCACGTTCTGCTCGACAGCCTGGCCGAGCACGGCCTGAGCCACAAAGACATCGATTTGGTGATCTTAACGCACCTGCATTTCGACCATGCCGGTGGCCTGCTCTCTGCCTGGCAACCCGACAGTCCACCCGAATTGCTGTTTCCCAACGCGCAATTTATCACCGGCAAGCGCCAATGGGCGCGTGCCATGAACCCGCATTCACGCGATAAAGCCTCGTATCTGGCCGACATCCTCGAACCACTGGCCCTCAGCGGCCGCGTAATTCTGGTCGATGATGACGGCAAGCTGCCACTGCTGGGGCCAGACTGGCGATTCCACTTCAGTGACGGCCACACACCGGGACAAATCCTGCCGGAAATCGCCATGCCAAACGGCCCGGTGGTCTTCACCGGCGATCTGATCCCCGGCGCACCCTGGGTCCACCTGCCGATCACCATGGGCTACGACCGCTTCCCCGAAGGACTCATTGAAGAAAAAGAAGCGCTGCTGAGCGATTTACTGAGCCGTAGCGGACGCGTTGTCCTGACCCACGACCCGGATATCGCCCTGGGGCGGGTCACCAAAGATGCAAAAGGGAAATTTACCCTGAGCGAAACCACGGCGCAGGTGGTTGGGTTACACGAGTAGAGCCTCTCAAACATTGCCCACGGCGCTGATACTCGGAAGCGATAACGGTTTTACATTCTAAGGGACACGATTAATTGACCGCCGCCGCTTTCTCCTGCTTAAGCAAACCCAATTGAGCGAGCGGCTCCGGTTTATGAATATGGTAGCCCTGCGCATATTGCACCCCGATTTTGGCAAGGCAGTCGTAGATGGCTTGGTTTTCCACAAATTCTGCGACTGTCTGTAAGCCCATCACGTGCGCAACATCATGGATGGATTTCACCATTTGGTAAGAAACTTGATCGGTTGCCATCCCTTTCACAAAAAGGCCATCGATTTTCAGCGTATCAATCGGCAACGCTTTTAAATAGCTGAAGGAAGAGAGTCCGGTGCCGAAGTCATCTAGCGAGAACTGAAACCCCTGCTGTTTCAGCAGTGACATCACCTGAAGCGTTTTTTCAAAATCGTTGATGGCTGCCGTTTCCGTAATTTCGAAAACAATACATTTCGGGTCAAAGACATAGGTATTTCGCATTTTCTCGATAAAACGAACCAAGCCGATATCAGAGATGGTTTGTCCGGAAAGGTTCACCGAATAAGTGCATTTTGCGCGGCTGCCCATGGTACGAAACAGGGAAGCCATCACATACCGGTCAATCTCCGGCATCATATGGTACCGCTCTGCAACCGGGATAAATGATTGCGGTCCCACAATTTCATCATCACTTTTTCTCAGCCGGAGCAGGACTTCATAGTATGGCTTGTCCAGGGACGCGCCGATGCCATCAATTCTTTGCCCGTACAGCAACAGCATACCGTTTTCCATAGCTTGGTGAAGCTCATCAAGCCATTTGACGCTTTTGATATAGGTTTCAAACTCACCATGCTCGTCATCGATCACATGAACGCGGTTTCTCCCCTCGTCTTTGGCGATCTTACAAGCAGTATCGGCGACACTGAGCAGCCTGCTGATATCGGGCGCCGCATGGGTCTGAAAAGGTGCGATCCCGGCAGAAAGGGTGATCCGAATCGGGAGCCCCTGGTTTGAGAACACCAGCCTTTCCACCTTTTTCCGGATATCTTCCACAATGGATACGGCATCTCCGGGAGAGCAGTTATCGAGTAAAATCGCAAACTCATCCCCGCCAATCCTGCCAAGTAAATCACCGCTTCTCACCCGGCTTTTTAACAAGGTTGCGATCCGTCGCAATAATTCGTCACCCGTCGCATGCCCAGCGGAATCATTGACGGGCTTAAAATTATCGAGATCCATAAAAACAAGCGCGCCATACCGTTGAGACGACACCGCTTTGCCTAACATATCTTTGACACAGTCTTCAAAGTGCTGCCGGTTTATCAGCTGTGTCAGAGCATCATGCGTCGCCCGGTACAACAAAGCATTGTCTTCTGTGATATCTTCCAGCACGATCAGGACGCCTTTCATCATGGCGCGACACTTAATGTTCAGATTTCTCCCCTGAACGGTTACATTCTTCAAGTCCAGTTCGCGGTACTTGCCATGGAAAAACAGCTTGTCAACCTGATCCAGCAGGTCCGGCGCGTGTTGCAGCACTTCCAGATAATCTTGATCAAGGACTTCCCTGGGTGCCGTATCGCCGAACCCCAGTAATGTCACCGCCTGGGCATTAATGATATTAACTTCCCGCTGATCGGAAAAAGTGAGGATCCCGAATGGCACAGTGCCGATAATCCCGGATAGCAACTGTCTTAAGGTTGCCGTTTGGCTTGATGCATCATTCATGACATCCTCCCCGAACCACAATAATGGTGGCATCAATCGTTGCCTCAGCACAGGCGTCAAACAGAGATTGTACCAGCCCGTATAAATCACGCCGTCTGTTGTCGCCAATGAAGTTGACCGGTTCGCGCCAGACAATACCCGCCGAATGAAGCGCCAGGCAGAACCGACTCGGCCGAGGGACTGTGTACACATCAATGCGCTCAGGCATGAACTTTCCCAGATCGCCAGGCTGAACCGGAAATGGTTCGTCATTGCCATATAGCCAGCGCGCGCAGGGAAGGCCAATACCGACATACTCGATCTCACCTGGCGTCACACGAAGCAGGCAAACCTTCGCTTTGTTCGACCTCGAACTTATGCTGTCCTGCACCAACGCCGCATGACATTGCCTGACCATCTCATCAAGCGGGTACGAAAAACAGGACCGAACCGTCTCGGCAATGAAATTCGCAATGCGGGCAGCCTCTGCCCTGCCACCGCAGTCTCCGGCACCATCGATCAGCGCGATCAGGGTTTTATCGCCTTGGTAGTCCTTCAGCACATACCGGTTGCAGTTATAGATTTCATTCACTGCCGGATGAGAAATCGCCCGGACCGTCACGTCCTCGTCGGAGACGGGAAGGTATTGCCGCAAACCTACCGCGGTGCCGTTTGCATCGGATCGATATACCGTCAGTTCATCCACACAACGGGACGCCGCCCCCAACCCCAATCCGAGGCTCTGCCCGGCGAAAGTCGAATAGCCATCCTGAAAAGCTTGCGACAGGCTGGCTATGCCAGGCCCCTGATCTTCTACGGTGGCGTCCACACCGCGCGGCATCACTTTGACAAGAACGCAGCCGCCGCCGGCGTACCGAACGGTATTCATGGCGATTTCAGAAACGGCCATACCAAACATGCTTGCCCGATATTCTGAAATCCCCAGACCGAGTGCGGCGCTCTTGCAGTGCGCAGCCGCAGCATATACATCAGCTTCACTCTGCACAACGAGGCTCAAACTGACGGCCTCAGGACAGCGCGGTAATTGCCTTACGCAATCGGACATAACTTGTATCCGGATAGCTCTAGACAACGTAACGCCGCTGCTTTTAAGTCTCTGACGATATCATGCCGCCCCAAATCCACGCCTGCAGATACCATCGTGCGGGCCAACAGCCCCCTGATACCGCAAAAAACCGGTTTCACCCCTACCAGCACCATAGTATCTGCGGTACGGACCAGTTGCGATGCAACGGAGGTATCAATGGCATCGACATTGGTCAGATCAATGATCACAAATTGATTGTCGGAAGACTCGATCATTTTCGTTAGTTTGTCCGTGATCGCCTCCATACGGGCAGAGTCAATGGTGCCGAATAAGCCTGTGTAGATACAGGATTCAAACATTTCCGATGCCACAATTGGCGATTCCCCGCCCAGTTGTGTCCGGCTGATGGCTACGTTGTCCATAAGATGTACCCTCTTTGATATCGTCGTTAAATGTTATTGTTCTTTTGTGTGACAATACCCAAACATCAACAGGGAAGCGCGATTGGATAGCAACAAAACGGAGCATTCAATTGGATAAGCCGGTAAGTGATACGGGCAGCACAACGGCATGGTCAATTCAGTTGCCTATGCTTGCGGCTGTCCACTGCAAACATATGCCACAAAATTCACATTAGCAACGATCCCCCCTAAGTCAAGCCTCTCTTGTCAACGTGTGAAGTCCATAGGGTGAATACGATACGCGCATCCAATGCAGCGCATATCGTTATCACCGTGGCGTTCATTTAGGCTTTCCGAAAAACATTTCGTCTTGATTGACCTGGACATTCCAGCCAATCATTTCTGACTTAATTCATCAGTCATATATTCAGAGTTATTTTTAAACCAACCCATCGATAAGCGTTTACTCCTATACAACACCGGATGATGTTACTGACATCGCTCAAAACAACCGAGGGTTCCGGCCGTCAATTTAAAATCATGATTTAATCATATCTTATTGATAGTTAAACAATTTAAATCTATGATACCAAGCGCTTAATAGCACCGTCTCATATAAATCACAGATGGATATATCATTCACAGTAAACATTCAGAGAAATAATGAAAATTAATAAAACACTGATTACCACATCTATCCTCTCCGCGTTAACTTTAACCGCCTGTGGCGGGTCTTCTGACTCAAAAACACAGCCTCAAGAAGAAACGGCACAGAAGAAAACGATCAAAGTCATTGATGGTTACCTGGCAAACGCAGAGATTTGCATTGATAAAAACCAGAATGAAAAGTGCGATGATGATGAAAAAGTTGGCTTTACCAATAGTGAAGGGACTTTCGAATTAAGTGGAGCACAGTCAGGCTACCCTATTATCGCGAATATTATTGCCGGCAAAACGGTAGACAGTGATAACCCAAGCTCACGCCTCCTGCAAAGTTACGCCATGTTAGCAAGCGCCGACAATGATGTCGTGACTCCCTTTACCACACTGGCCTTTCAGAAAAAGATTTCCCTCAGTGAGTTAGCTATTGCTCTGGATCTTGATGAAACCGTCATTTCAGGCGATTACATTGAGCTCAAAGAAACCAATGATGATGCCGTGAAAGCACATTTCATTGCCCGCTCTGTCGCCGGCGTTGAATTGACAAAGGCCGATCAGGTTATCCAAAAAGCACAAGAAACCATTCATGAGCATGCCAATAAAAACACGCTCGATAATTTGAACGACATCGTCCTGAGGCTTGATCCGGAAGGAAACGTGGTTCAGGAAAATATCATCAAAGACCTGCAACAGCATCTGGAAAAGAAAGCCGCGTGGTCTATCGCAAGCTTCAATGAAGCCTATTTCTCGGAAGAGGGTATTGCGAAAGCCACCTTCAAGGATGGCACGATTTCATTTGAAGGCGAAGATGAGAAGACTGACTATTCCATTGAAGGGTCCAGCATTTTCATCAAGGGTGACGGTGATGTCATTGAAGAAGATGAGTTCATTTACTCATCTGAAAATATCTTGCTGACCCTTGCCAATGTGAGACAAGGCATTCATGATTTGCACTTCTGGGTTACAGCTGATGCTTACCAGCGTACCGACATGCAGGCAACATCTTTCGAAGGCCAGACGTGGTATTATCTCAGCGATGATTCTTCAAGCAAAAACCCTAAACCGATGCTTGGTGAGCTGGTGTTTTCTGATGAGAAAGAAGGCACGGTGCAGATCAAAGATTCAGAAGGTGGATTCGAAGCAAACTGGGCCATTGTAGACACCGACGGACATCAAAACCTGGCGATTCAATTCCCGGAAGACGATGAATCCCTGTCGTGGCGTTTAATGTCAAGCAACCGTGATGTCTTACTGGTCGCAGAAGAAAACGGCCATGGTCTGCTCATCAACGATAAAGAGAAAGCGGAAGCATTGTATCAAGCCTGGCAAGCAAAAATAACTGGCCATGAGTCCGGAGCGGAACAAAAATGCCACGCCCCAATAGCATGGGATAAACCGCTCGAAATCACGGTTCGTCTTGATGCCGGCAACAACTCAGTCACACCCATCGATGAAATGAACGGACAAGTTAGCTTTGCGTATCACGTCGACTATGGTGATTTTGAAGGCACCTTCTCAAGCGGTGTCGCGCACCAGTATCAGGGAAGTGACCGATTTTTAAGTTTTGATACCTCGACCGGTATTTCACAAGATGCAGTTCCAGGGACATTTGACACCCATTACGAGGTCAAACTGCCAAACGGTCAAACCTTAACCTGGATCTACGAGAATAATCTCATAGATCGAGGCGGCGACTATTTAGAATTCGAAAAAAAACTCGGATCAGATCCGGACAGCGACACGTATCCAACCCTGTTCATTCAGGAATGTGATACCCCGAATCACTACCAGTTTATCCTAGAGCAAATGCGATAACCGGCAAACTGAAGCCAGAGCATATCGTTCATCGTGACGAGCCAAGCTTCGGCTTCCATGTCTGAAAGAAGCAACCTGAGCCAGAGCCCAGTCTCTGGCTTTTTTCTGTCCGCCAACCTGGATCATTACTGGTTGATACGGACAAGAAAAGGTGCCTTTTGAGGCACCTTCAATACGACATTCGCGAAGGGAAAGAAATTTCCGGCGACAATCAATTCCCCAGTGCCTGCATCGTGATAGTTTGCTGACAAACCTATGACACAAGGAATGAGTTGCGAGTCACATCTAGAATATTTGCTCTACTCGAGCAATAAAAAGAAGCGGCATATGAGATCAAGATGTTAGCGGCGCAAGTCGGTCAATCAGATGCGTCGCAGCAGCCTCCGGATCCGGCATATTGAGATACAACACCCCACGATGGTTCATAAAGTTGGAGTCCGGTCGGTTGAGATCCAGCGGCCGGCCGGCGATATCACTGACCCAAACCGTGCCACAGACCTGAGCAATTGCAGCTGTAGCGCTGAAGTCCCATACGCTTCCACCGCCTTTACTAACTTTGGGTAGTTTAAGATAACACCCAGATGCGTGCGTTATCACCCCCATGGCGTTCATCACGGCGCCGCGGTTATGTACTACCGCCAGTGGCAGACCCGCCTGAGCAGCGATCGATTCCAGGATTTCCAGACAAGCCGGATAGCGCGGATCACGTAGAAAACTGCGATCGACGTAGACCCGGAACGGGCCGCGCGCCTCCGTGACTGCGGGCTGCCAGGGCTGACCATTGCGCAGCACCTGGCACTGGGCGCCATCGTGCGGCGCACTTGGGTTCAGCGCCTGAAAGGTCTCACCGGTTGCCGGATCATGCACCACGCCAAGCCACGGCCACCCGGCTCGATCCACCAGCGCAATCGCGACGGCATAGCCGGACGCCCCTGATGCTGACGGGTTGGGCTCCTCTGGCGCTGCCGCGGCTTCGATAAACGGCAGGGTGCCGTCAAGCGGGTCAATGCACCAGAAGTAAGGCTGATGCAGCCGTGGATGCGCGGCAACATCTAACTCGCTGGCGTTTTCTTCACTCAGCAACGCCAGATCATACTGCGCCAACGTCGGCTCCAGCACCGCGAGGATCCGGGCCTGGCTGTCGAGGTCGACCTGAGTGACCACCTGTGAGCTCAGGCTATCGCCGCCGAATTTATGCCCAACCTGCAACCGGCTGCGATCAAACCCGGCAATACAGGCACCCGCTTGCTCAGCGGCTTCAACCGCCAGAGCCAATAACTGTTGAAGCTGGGATATCGACAAGCGCATGCGATCACTCCTGCATCGGCGGATTGGGGTCAGTGGATGCAGCTGAGTTCGCGCCGGGCTCAATCTCAAAACGATCAAGCTGATTCAAGGCCTGACGCGTCAGTTGCTCTGTATAGGCGTTGATTTTCCAGTGATCCGGACACCAGCCTTTCACAAAACGCTGGAAGTCCGCCCAGGCAATTGCATAGAGCGGCCGCCACGCCTGCTCAACATCGGCGGCCAGCGTCGCCGGGGTCAGCTGCATCCTGGCCGCTAACTTCAGCTCGCCTGTTTCCGACAGCGCAGTAATCGCTTGGCGCAATTCAGCAAAATAGCCATCGAGCAGCGCCGGAACCCGTGCTTCACATTGCTCGAACGGGATACAGCTGCTGAGAAACAGGATCACATCTTTCATCCCGCAACCGCCGCCAACATACTGAAAATCAACCGCCGCAACCTGCGTGCCGTCCGGGGTCAAACAGAAATTGGCCAGCTTGGCATCACCATGCACCAGGGTCTGGTACCGGCACTGAGCAAGCACCTGATCGATACGCTGAGCGGCGGCCTTTAACGCCGGATCTTCCAGCGCGGCCAGCTCATCCGGGCGGGTTGCCAAGTGCCAGTAGGTACCGGTCGGCCACAAGCCAGCGGGCGCCACACCCAGATGCAGGGCATGGAACCAGGCCAGCCAACGCAGACACGCTTGCACTTCGGTCTCGGAGGCAGTTTGACGTACTTCGCTGAAACCCAGGGTCGCCAAATCTTCCAGGATCAACAGAATTTCGCCATCTTCCTCATGAACATACAGGCACTGTGGCACCGGGCACTCTTCAGGACAATGACCGGCAAAGCCCCGGTACCAGTGGGTCTCGACTTGGTAGGAGTGTAACTTCCGCTGATGGGAGCGATCAGTATTCCAGCCGCGGGGGTGATATTTCGGCTGCGGCAGTTTGATGTGTTTAACGATGACCGAAAGATGCTCACTGCCCTGCAGCCAGGCTCGGAACAACTCGCCGTAGCCGCCCCAGAGCGGCTGAATCATTTGGGTTTGGGCGACACACTTGGCGCCTGTCGCCTGAGCGACCTGTTGCAATATCTCCGGGGTGATGGTCATCGTCTCTTCATTAAGTCTGGGTAGTCTCTGTCTCTGAATGGCAAGTGTATCCCAAATTGCCTTGCACGTGTCACTTCCCCGGCTTTTGCCGGAGACATGCCGTGAGGGAACTCACCTGCCGAACGGTGGTCTGAGTGTCAGGCACCTGCCATGGTTCTCATCGGTCAACGCATCTGCCCTGCGCTGTATCGCGGTTCCAAGCCGGATAATCCCCAGCCACTCTTCGTTAAATCGCATAAAAACCAAGCGATCAGGCAATTATTTTGTGAGATCGATCAAATTTCAGGCAGATATTAACTGGCTGAAAAATCAGACAAATTAAACATGCGGAAAACTAGCATATTGATTTTTTATCATTTTTGAGACGCTAGTACTTTTTTATTATCTTTTTTTGTTCTGTTATTTTACCCGCTCACTTTCCTTGGCTGAACGAGTTATGAACAACAACACACCCCAATTATCCATTGAGGAAATTGAGCAGCAATTATCTGCTGGTTCACTTTCTGAACAGCAACAATCCGAACTAAAAAAAGCCGCATCAGAAAATAGTGATATCGCGGAATTCATGTATCAATTTTATCTGAATTCAAAGGATTATCGTAACGCCATCTATTATTTGGAGCTGGCTGATACATTTGGTGACAGCTATGCCCAGCTTTGCCTGGCCTCCCTCTACCAGCAGGGCAAGCACTGCAACCAGGATCTGGTGCGCGCCCAGGGCCTGTTTGAGAAGTCCGCCCAAAATGGTGATGCCGAAGCGCAATTTGAAATCGGTAGCCTGCTGCTATTAAGCGCAAAAAACGAAGATGACATTGAGCAAGGCACCTACTGGTTGAATGAATCTTTCCTGAACGGAAACGATGATTCGAAAATTTTGCTTGAAGCCGTATAATACCAATCGTAGTAAATAACTGGTCATCCTAGCTTGTTAAAATGCTCGATAACTGCGTTAGAATTTTTGATTGTAGAATCACTACTTATCGAAAAATTCGGCCTTGTTCTCAAGCATTTTTCCGACGCTGTTTCTGAACACTTACTTACTGTGATTGGTATAAATTAAAATTTAATTAAAATAATCATTGAGTTAATTTAATAATTAAAACAAAACGCCTGTCACGGCTTGAATATTTACGATACGTTAGCTGGCTCATTCCCGTACGATCATCGTTCAATCATCTGGCGGGAATATTTTATTAATAATCAATAACAACGATTGCTTCACTTCATTCAAGCGGCGTGCTTTACGCCGCTTTTCTTTTTTAAACCCAATCATTTAGCCACACTCCCCGCTTCAGGTTCCAATGCCGTGAAGCTTCGAAGTACGTGCCAAGCCCCCGAGCTCCCGGTTGCCTACACGCGCAATGTTACATTCGGCAACAGAAAAATATGCCACCAAACCAATATGAAACTAGACCAGAACGAATAGATAGGCAATAATGTGGAATTGTTATGCTATAAAAACAATCCATTAACAGCGCAATCCACTACAGATTGCCACAAAGCCAGATCATAAGGAAGATCGACATGCTCCTGAAAGCGCATTTCCCCTCGGGAAGAACCATGACCTACCACCGTAACCTGCCAGCCCTGATGCAATCTTTCGATCAGGCCGGGATCACCTATGAACTGATCACCAATCCTGCAACCCGCCTGCGCTCCAACCGATAAGCGCTTGCTCCCCACAACGCTGCTCAACATCCGTCGTCAACTTGCCTTCACCAGCGGCAACAGCAGGCCTCAGCCTAGAGCACCAGCTGCCCGTAGCGGTTAAAGGCAAAACGGCTGATCAGCGCCAGGGCTGTCGCGACCGACAAGGTCGCGGCAATAAAAATCGCTACCATGATCACCAACTGGTATTTCACCGCCAGCAATGGTGCCGTCCCCCCCAGAATTTGCCCGGTCATCATTCCCGGCAGGCTGACAATTCCCAGCGTCGTCATCGATGCCAATTGCGGCGCCAGCGCCGCTTTGACGGCGGTGCGGACAAACGGCTGGACCGGATTGGGCGCGCCCAGCGCCAGATAGAACTGGTAGTCATTTTGCTGCGCCTGAAGCCCACTGTGCCAGCGTTCTATCGCCAAGACATTGGCGGTCAGACAATTGCCCAACAGCATCCCGGCCACCGGGATCATATATTGCGCCTGCCACCAGGGCTCGGCCTGAATCACCCCGGCCAGCAAGGCCGGCAGAGTCACTAACAAGGCTACAACCTGCCCAGCGACGACGGCGGGTATCACTTTCTTTAAACTGATTTCCGCCCGGCGACAGATACTGTAACCGGCCACCAACACCATCACCGACAACCACGCCAGGTTCAGCATCGGGTTCTGAAACGCAAACAGGGTTTGTAAATAGATCCCCACCACCGCCAGCTGCAGCGTCATCCGCAGCACGGCCGTCACCATCGTACGGCCAAGGCCAAGCTGCCAGCGGGCAAACAAGAGCAGCGGCAACAAAAGCAGCAGATAAAATCCACCTAAAGCAAAGTGGCTGATCTCCAGTGCATTATTCATGGCCATTCTCCATCCGGTGCAGAACATGCGCCCCTTGCAGCCAGATCGGATCATGCGAGACCGACACCGCGGTCACCGATTGGGAAGCCAGCAGGCCAATCACCTGATCCCGGCTGCCCGGATCCAGGGCAGAGGTTGGCTCATCGAGCAACCACAATGGCCGCGCCATCAGCAGCGCCCGAGCGATCGCCAAGCGCTGCTTTTCTCCGCCAGACAAATTCTCGACATGGCGATCCAGCGCATGCGCCAATCCGACTCGCTCAAGCGCAGTCCGGCAGCGGGCGTTATCCGGCGGCGAGCCCGACATCGCGTGAAGCTGCCACGGCAGGCGCAACACCCCGGCAATATCTGCCGCGCCCATCACCGGCAATTGGGGCAAATAGCAAAACTGCCGGCGCCACCAGCGCAGGGCCGCCACATCCACCGTCTGGCCCTGCCAGGCAAACTGACCATGGGCGGCGGGTTGAAGTCCGGCCAGCACCAGCAATAAACTGGTCTTGCCGCACCCGGAGGGACCGCAAATGGCCAGGTGCTGGCCCGGCAGCAGGGTTCGGGTCAAATAAGGCTGGCGTATGCTTTCTTGGCCGGAAGCCAACTCATGCAATACCAGAGCCCGGTCATTCACCTGCTGTGACATCGGTGGCTGTTCACTCGGTGATCGCGGACGCTGCCGCGTTGACAAGGGGCGTTGTGATAATTGATGCTGCCGCTCTTGTGGGTGTGTCATCAGGAAGATCCAAACAATAAGCTCACGCTCAGTCTATCGGGGCCCGGCTGATGACTCAAATTGATGGGCCTTATATTGTGTATCGATAGAAATGATGAATTTATGCCCTGAGCGGCCATTTTCAGCCTGCCCGGCAGTAGACAAGCACAGCAAGAAACCGCGTAAGCTCGCTTACCCGGTTCATCACATCAGTTCATCTTAACCTGGGCCAGCCATCCGGCTGGCCTTGTTGTTCCTCCTCCTCGCCTCTGTTTCACCGACTCCCTCAAATGCGGCCGCATGAACACCGCCCCTCTGCCTTAAAAAATCGACAATTTTTACACTTTTTTGATACATAGTGCTCAAGCTCACAAAATAGTAAGATTTATCTCCCGAATATTTTTCAGCATGAAGCGATCAAAGTAACACGTCAGTTAAATTTTTTCTTTTTTCCATATGGTTATGAATAATCTCCCATCAAAACTGCAAGAAAATCCCTTCGGGAGAATAACGGGCAACACAACTATAAAATGGCTTTTTTTGCAATTATTCCGGCTATGCATTAATTGCATTGTTGCTTACTTTTAGGCATTTCACTTTGATTTGTAAAAAGACCATTGTATTCCGGTCTTTTCTACTACGAGTCAAAGGTGACCGCCATGCACGACACTGCCAACCAGGTACGCATTGAAGAAGATCTGCTGGGCCAGCGTGAAATTCCGGCTTCGGCCTATTACGGCATTCATACCCTCCGCGCCTATGAGAACTTCAATATCTCCTCGGTCCGTATTTCTGATGTGCCTGAGTTTGTTCGCGGTATGGTGTTCACCAAAAAGGCCGCAGCCAAAGCCAACATGGAGCTGGGCTCAATCCCATCCGAAGTCGGTCAGTACATCATTGAAGCATGCAACCTGATCCTCGATACCGGAAAGTGCATGGATCAGTTCATCTCCGATGTTTACCAGGGCGGCGCAGGCACCTCAGTCAACATGAATGCCAACGAAGTGATTGCCAACGTTGCGCTGGAGCTGAAAGGGCATGAGAAGGGCGAATACCACATCATCAACCCGAACGATCATGTCAACAAGAGCCAGTCCACCAACTGTGCCTACCCAACCGGTTTCCGGGTTGCGGTGTACAACAGCATTATCAAAATGATCGGCTCAATTGAACACCTGCAAGCGGCATTCGAAGCCAAGAGCGACGAATTCGGCGACGTGCTGAAAATGGGCCGCACCCAGTTGCAGGACGCCGTACCGATGACAGTCGGTCAGGAGTTCCACGCATTCAGCGTCCTGCTGAAAGAAGAAGTCAAGAACCTGAAGTATGCCGCTGCGCTGCTGCTGGAAGTGAACCTGGGTGCGACCGCGATCGGGACCGGCCTGAATGCACCTGCGGGCTACCAGGAACTAGCCGTGAAGTACCTGGCAGAAGCAACCGGCCTGGACTGCGTGCCTTCTGAAGACCTGATTGAAGCCACCTCTGACTGTGGCGCTTACGTTACCGTCCATGCCGCGCTCAAGCGCCTGGCGGTCAAACTGTCGAAAGTCTGTAACGACCTGCGTCTGCTGTCATCCGGTCCGCGTGCCGGCCTGAACGAAATCAACCTGCCGGAAATGCAGGCGGGCTCGTCCATCATGCCGGCCAAAGTGAACCCGGTGATCCCGGAAGTGGTCAACCAGGTGTGTTTTAAAGTCATTGGTAATGACACCACAGTCACCTTCGCTGCCGAAGCTGGTCAGCTTCAGCTGAACGTGATGGAGCCGGTGATTGGTCAGGCAATCTTCGAATCGATTGAGTTGCTGGGTAATGCCTGTGTCAACCTGGCTGACAAGTGTATCTCCGGGATCACGGTGAATCGCGAAGCCTGTGAGAACTACGTGTTCAATTCCATCGGGATTGTCACTTACCTCAACCCGTACATCGGCCACCATGAAGGGGACATCGTCGGGAAAATCTGTGCCGAAACCGGTCGCAGCGTGAAGGAAGTGGCGATGGAGCGTGGCCTGCTGAGCGAAGAAGAGCTGAACGAGATCTTCTCGACTCAGAACCTGATGCGTCCGCAATATAAAGCCAAACTGTATAGCTAAGTCGAAACAGGCGTCTCGCCTCTTGTAGGGCAACACCCAAACGACAAAGGGCTGAATCATCCAGCCCTTTGTTTTTTTATGCGGTTATATTTTACTGCCCGTTCGTCAAACCATCAATTGGGCTCATCTTGCTCATCGCCTGCCACATCGCCTCACAGGAAGCATGCAACCGGGAGTGATAGCGATAAACATACAGATCCAGCGGCACCGGCTCACGGGCGGTCAGGATCTGCAGCTTCCCGGCCGCCAGTTCGTCCTTAATCGCATAATCGGGCAGCCAGCTGATCCCCTTGCCCTGCATCACCAGCGCCTTGATAAAGTCGGTCATCGACGAGGTACACACTGTATTGGGCGTCAGCTTACGGTTCGCCCGGTGCAGCGCTCGGCCCATATAGCTCTCCGGGGTGTAGTCCAGGCTCGGCACCGCATCGTTCTGCGCCAGGTCAAACAGCGGGTTACCCTGCGCATCCACCGCGGAGACACAATACAAGTAACTGCGACCCAGATAGATTGAACGATAGGGCGCGACCTGCAACTTGTCTTCATAGAAAGAAAACAGAAAATCACACTTGCCGTCGATCAGCAGCTCAACCGCTTCATCCACTTCATTCGCCACCACAGACAGCTGGGCGTTGAGTGCCGGGTTAAACAGGCAACGATGCAGCTTGGGCAGGATGCTGATCGCCATCGAATGGGCGGTGCTGATCCGCACACTGTGCCGGCCATGGAACGAACTGCCGGCGAGGCGGCTAATCTCTTCATCCAGCTGTTGCAGGATCGACTGTGCCGTGGTTTTAAACTGCTTGCCGTTCAAGGTCAGCGCGATCGGGGTTTTGCTGCGGTCAATCAGCTCCAGCCCCAGCTCAGATTCCAGTGATTTAATCCGGCGACTGAAGGCCGGCTGGGTGACATTGCGTACCGCCGCGGCCTGGGAAAAGTTCTTCAGTTCAGCCAGGATCAGGAAATCCTGCAACCATTTGGTTTCGATGTTTTTCATTATCGTTTTAAATCAGCTAGTTGATACCAATCACAGTCAGTAAGTGTTCAGAAATAGCGCAGGAAAAAAGCTTCATTGATGATCCGAAAGCCGGAACCAGACAGCGCCGCCAAATCAGCAATGAAGCCGCTGGGTATTATCGCTGCAAGGCATCGGCAAGGCAATTGCCCGTGGTGAAGTTTTGGTCAAAAGCGCAACGTTCATGATCAACCGCAACGGGGCGCTTGCAGACCTGAGCCGGCTACTGTTCACACCGATTCCCCCTATGGATGAATTGCAGCCAATGATTTTGATGGCAAATGAATATGCCGCAGTGAAATCATTGAAAAATTCAAATCAACCCCCGAGAAAACTTCCTGAAATCATTCCATTTTTGAAAATAAAGGCGACGTTTTTCGCAAATAAAGCCAAGTGAGCCCTATTTATAAAGTCGTTATTAATGATACAAGTGAGATCTATTTTTTCTACCGCAGCACTCCATCCGAAAACAAAGCATATCCACATGATATAAAAAGACTTTACTACCAATATGAAACAACAACCTGCGCTATATTTATATAAAGACGAGATCCAGAGCCTGAACGGTCAAGTCAATTGAAAACCCCTGATCTCACATGCTTAATTTGGCCAGTTCCGGTGAGCAATTGTATCTAATAACAAAATACACCATAATGTGGCCTTTATTCAGCATCATCGCTTCGCGACGCAATCCTAAGGGTGTCGTACATGGAACAAAAAATACTCGTCGTTGAAGATAGTCGGGCTTTTCGACGGATTATCGAGCTGGAGCTCAGAAAAGCAGGGTTTACCCCCATCCTGACAGAAAGTATTGCCGAAGCCGAAAAAGTACTGGATGAAAGTACAGACTTTTTATGTGCCATTCTCGACTACTGCCTGCCTGACGGCCAGGATGGGGAGATCATCGATCTCTGCCTGTCAGTCGATATCAAGGTAATAGTGCTGACCGCGCTGATGGATGAAATGACCCGGGAAAAAGTGCTGGCCAAAACCGTTATTGATTACATTCCCAAAGACAGCCCGGCCTGCATCGCCTCGATTATTCCCATCCTGCACCGGTTGGAAAGTAACAAGCAACACAAGGTGCTGGTCGTCGATGACTCCGCCACGGCACGTCGCTACCTGCGTAGCCTACTTGAGCGTCAGTATCTCACCGTGATCGAAGCCAACAACGGTGAGCAGGCCCTGGACATGATCCGCCAAGAGCATGATATCAGTTTAGTGATCACCGACTACGCCATGCCTGAGCGCGACGGTGTCAGCCTAATCAAAGAGTTGCGCAAAACCTGGCGCAGCGGACAGCTGGCTGCAATTGGCCTCTCGGCCAGTGATGAAAACGCCCTGACCGCCAAGTTCCTCAAAGCCGGGGCTAATGACTTCCTCAAAAAGCCCTTCAACCAGGAAGAATTCTACTGCCGCCTGCACAGTACCCTGGATATCCTGGACTCCGAGCGTCGCCTGTATCGGCTGGCCAACCAGGACTACCTGACCCAAAGCTGGAACCGTCGTTACTTCTTCGAACATGCGCTGGTGCGCCATCACCAGGGACCACGCTGTCTCGCCCTGCTGGACATCGACCACTTCAAGACCATCAATGACAGGTTCGGCCACCACATCGGCGACATGGTACTGATTGACCTGGCCAAGCGGTTGGAAAACTTCTTCTCTGATGCGCTGGTCGCCCGGTTCGGCGGTGAAGAGTTCTGCCTGTTGTTCGGCAACTCCCCGCAGATCTTCGAGCGCCGTCTGGCAGCACTGATGGAAGATATTGCCGGTGCTGAGTTGACGCTCATGGGCCATACGGTACGCTACTCCGTCAGTCTCGGCATGGTCAACGACGATGCCAATATTCACGATCTGATCCGCCGTGCCGACCACTGCCTGTACCAGGCCAAATCCAGCGGCCGCAACCGCATTGTGCTGGAGCACCAGCAAGCACTCCCTTGCCCCTAAATACACCTCCCACCGGCAGTTCCCTGCCGGATTAGGCCGAGATTGGGAATACATACGGCTTATTCCCGATCTTTAGACCACGATTTCCTCCAAGTTTCGCGGTGTTAACTACACTTCAAACTAACCGTCGCCGACGGTGAAGCACTGTTTCGCGATCAGCAGTCAGAGGCTTGTTAATGGCAAACCACCCCGATCCGCAGCCCCGCCAGAAATCCGAACCGGCACCGGCGCAAGGCGCCGTCCGGGCGAATGACGTGCTGTTGCTGATCCAAACGCTGGCCGAAGAAGTCCGCCAGCAACCCCTTGTCGACGGTGAGCTGGATTTGCAAACCCGGCTCGATCAGACGCTGGGGTTTGACAGCCTGACCCTAGCCGAGCTGATCCAGCGCAGCGAAAAACAATTTTCCGTCAGTCTGCCGACGCAAACCATTGCCGAGATTGAAACCCCGGCCGATTTGCTACAGGCCATTCAACACGCCGCGCCGCTGGGTACCGAACAAACATCCGGGTCGAGTACAACCCAAACAATCCGACCCTTCGAGCTGGGCCATGTCGCCACCCTGCCCAGCCAAGCTACCACGCTGCAGGGTGTTCTGGACTGGCATGTTGAACAGCATCCGGACCGGCCCCAACTGTATGTCTACCAGGATGCCGATCAGATCACCGAAATCAGCTATCAACAGCTGCAGCAACGGGCGCGTCGCATCGCCCGGGCACTGCAACAACAGGAGATCGCCCCGGGGGATTGTGTCGCCATCATGCTGCCGACCAGCGAGGCGTATTTTTACAGTTTCTTTGGCATTCTCTATGCCCGGGCGATCCCGGTGCCAATTTACCCGCCAGCGCGGCTGAGCCAAATTGAAGATCACCTGATACGCCATGCGGCCATTTTAAATAATGCCCAGGCCAAGTTAATGATCACCGTGTCCGAGGCCAAGCCACTATCGCAACTGCTGCGGCTTCAGGTGCCGAGCATCCACACCATCACCACCCTGGCGGACCTGCGCAGCAGCAATACTCCCGAGGCGGACATCGGTACTCCCCACCCGGACGATATCGCGTTTTTACAATACACCTCCGGCAGTACCGGGCTGCCCAAAGGGGTCACCCTGACCCACAACAATCTGTTAGCCAATATCCGTGCCATGGGCCGGGTGGTGCAGGCCAGCTCGGACGATGTGTTTGTCAGCTGGCTACCGGTGTATCACGACATGGGCCTGATCGGGGCCTGGCTCGGCAGCCTGTACCATGCGATTCCGCTAGTGATCATGTCCCCGTTGCTGTTTCTGTCCCGGCCGCAGCGCTGGTTGTGGGCCATCCACCGCCATCGCGCCACCCTGTCGGCCGCACCCAACTTTGCCTACGAGCTGTGCCTCAACAAGATTGATGACAGCGAGCTGACCGGGCTCGATCTCAGTCACTGGCGCTTGGCCTGGAACGGTGCCGAGCCGGTCAGCCCGGCCACCATGCAGCGTTTCACCGAACGCTTTGGACCCTACGGCTTTCGCCCCCAGGCGATGTCACCGGTTTATGGCCTGGCCGAATGTTCGGTCGGCCTGACTTTTCCCGCCCTGACCCGTCACCCCAGAGTTGAACGAATCAAGCGCGATCCCATGACCCGGCTCGGCCGGGCTGAGGCCGCCGAACCAGAAGATCCGAATGCCATCGAGGTGGTCGGGCTCGGCTATCCACTGCCCGGTCACCAGATCCGGATCATTGACGCCCTGGGCCGGGAGCTGCCCGATAGGGAAGAAGGTGAGCTGGAATTCAAAGGACCTTCAGCCACCCAGGGCTATTATCGCGATCCAGACAAAACCCGGGCCTTATATCACGGCAACTGGCTGACGACCGGCGATCGCGCCTTTACCATTGGCGGCGAACTGTTTTTAACCGGGCGCAGCAAAGACATCATCATCCGCGCCGGGCGCAATATTTATCCCCATGAGCTGGAAGCAGCTGTATGTCAGTTGCCGAATATCCGCAAAGGCTGTACCGCCGCCTTTGCCAGCCATGATCGCCAGAGCGGTACCGAAAAGCTGGTGATTCTGGCCGAATCACGCCAGACGGCGCCCGAACAACTCGAACCGCTTAAATTGAAAATCAACACGCTGGCGCTGGATTTACTCGGCAGCCCGGCCGATGAAGTGGTGATTTGCCCGCCGCACACCATCCCCAAAACCTCCAGCGGCAAAGTGCGCCGGGCAGCGTGCAAATCCTTGTTTGAAGAAAACCGCCTGAGCGATCCGCAGCGTGCCGTCTGGCAACAGGCCCTGCGCTTAATCAAAGCCGCCGCGCAGCCCCAGCTCCGGCGCTGCTGGCGGATCGGCGTTGATGTCGCCTATGCCGGGTATCTCTGGTGTCTGCTGGCCGTGCTGGCCCCAATCGTCTGGACAAGCGTCGCCGTCCTGCCCACCCAGCCTGTCGCCTGGGCCGCCGCCCGCACCGGTGCCAGAACCCTGCTGCGGCTGGCGGGGACCCGCCTGACCATTGACGGCCGGGAAAACTTACCCAAGACTGAGCAACCCTGTGTAATTGTCGCCAACCATGCCAGTTATCTCGACGGCCTGGCGTTTATGGCCGCCTGTCCGCAACCGTGCCGCTTTGTCGCTAAAGCTGAACTGCTGCGTAATCCGTTTGCCCGCATTTTTCTCTCCAAACTCGGGACCGAATTTGTCGAACGCTTTGATGTCGAGCAGGGGCTGCTGGATGCCGGTCGCATTGCCGACAGCGCCGCGGCGCAGCAACCGCTGGTGATTTTCCCGGAAGGCACCCTCTATCGGATGGCCGGGCTCCATGAATTTCATATGGGCGCATTCCTCGCCGCCGCCAAAGCCGGCTTACCGATTTTGCCAGTCACGATTGGCGGCACCCGTTCCAAGCTGCGCGATAAATCCCTGTTTCCGCGCCGGGGGTCGATCAGCCTGACGTTCAGTCCGCTCATCACGCCTGCCGGTGAGGACTGGCAGGCCGCCGTGCAGTTGCGCGATCAGGCCCGTGCCGAAATCCTTCGTCACTGCGACGAGCCGGATTTGGCCCACACCCCAAAAAACCGATGATCGACGGCTGCTGATCTGCAAATGAAGTTTGAGCGGATGAACACCTTCTGCGCAAAACAGAAAAACAGGCTCAAACTCAATAGCTTAACCGAACACTTCACCCGCTCACGACCACGTAAGCACTCCGGAGCCAGAAACCATATGACTTCCTAATCACGACAGAAATGACCGGGATCAATACACCATCGGCGCAAATGTCGACTCTATAGAGGCACCATTGATGCGTTCGATTCACAACGCGCCATCAATGATGAGTTAAATAACTATTCAGGGAGGGTCAATCATGTTATGTCCGGATTGTAAGCAACCCATGCTCAAATCGGCCGATCACAGCAACCACTGTATGAATCTCAACTGTCCGCCGAGTCGCACCCAGTGCCCGAAATGCCAGTCCGATGACACACACATCCGAGGGAAAAGCCTCACCGAGGCACAGCTCAGCTGCGGCCAGTGCGCGACCCATTGGACCATTTCGCGGATCGATAATACCAATCACGGTAAGTAAACGTTCAGAAATAGCATCGGAAAAATGCTTGAGAACAAGGCAGAGTTTTTCGATAAGTAGTGATTCTACAATCAAAAATTCTAACGCAGTTATCGAGCATTTTAACAAGTTAGGATGGCCAGTGATTTACGACAATTGGTATTACACAAATAGAAAGCCGCACCATTGCAGTTCGGGGCCAACCGCTTGAAGGTTGGCGCTCGAACTAAAATGAACCCATGTAAGGCACTGATTTTAAACCACTTCCAAACAATCATCACAACAACACGAACCCATATCCCTAATCGCGGTTCCAAAATGGTTCCAAAACTATTTTGGAACCGCGTCCCAAATACCCAGCTCTGCAGCTGCTACCGTGACCCACTGAACATGCCCGGATTTATAGATACTCGTGGTGTTTGGGTTTGAGTGTGCAGCCCTTCTCTGCGGGTCGTAGCCGGCTTTGTCGTAAAGGTGAATACTCAGGCCTCGTATCTCATGAAAGGTCGGCCTTTCCTGCTTGGGAAGCTCACTTTTCACCTTCGCCTGGTCCCGGTAATACGAGAACTTTTCACTCAAGAATTTGGGGTTCACCTTGGTGAGATCATCACACCGGTTTCTAAAGTTCCTGAGTGGTCGGCGATGAACAACGTACGGTGAGACTATTTCATCCCGGCTTTGCTCAATAATCTTCAAGAGTGACGATGTAACGGGAATCCGCACACGACTGCTTTCATGCTTCTTCACCTTTTGACGATGGATTTTCAGATAGCCGTAAACCAGCAAACCATCCTCTTGCTGCGGCTCTGCCAGCATCTCAATATCGTCGTATCGAATGTTGCAGATCTCGTTTGAGGCATGGGTGCTTTCCAGGGCCAATAGCATCGCAACCTTCATCCAGACCGGCGCGACACGATAAACCGCATTGAAATCATCCATCGTCATCCGCTTGCGCTTTTTGTCATGATACGGCTTTCGTTTCTTTCTGCGCGCCGGGTTATCGTTCATGATGCTCTCATCGACCGCATAGTCAAACACCTTCGTCATAAAGGAAATCCAGCGGTTGTAAGCGAACGGGCCACTGGCGCCATGTAACTCCAGAACCTGGTTCACCGCCTCCAAATCAATCTCAGGGCCATACTTCTGGCCCAACGCTTTATCCAGCTTCACCAGGCGGCGCTGAAACAACTCATATGTGCTCTTGGACGGCTTTTCTTCTTCGAAATAGCGTTTCGACACTCGGGAAAAGAAGACCGACATAGGCTTCAACGTCTTCCGGCCATGGCTGGTCGAGCGAATACCGTGAGATAGTTCCGGATCGATACGGTAGGTATCGTTGTAACGTCGAGCCAGAGAGACGGCTCTTGCTTTGTTATGGCCTAAAGACTTCCATGTATCATCGATTCGGCGGAAGACATAGCCCTTTTTACCTTTGAAATAGAGACCTTCAGGCAGGTCTCTATTGGCTTTATTTCGGGGACGTGGCACGGACACCTCTTGGGACTAGTGGTTCATCAGATCATCGAGTAAGTCATCTCCGGAGGAGAGTCTTTCTTGATCAACATCCACATAATATGAACGACCGATCCGCTTCCCTGGCAACGTACCCAAATCGATTTCCCTACGACAAACCCGAACATCCGGTGCTTGCCCTTCAGGGAATCGTGTTCTACGCCATTCGCTCAGTTTAATAAGCATGTTGATCCCCTCCAGAGCCAGGAAAAAAGGAAGCCAGGGGGACAGGGATCCGAAATAACCCGTGGACCTGTGGAAGGGGCCATAAAACATATTTAAAACATAATGTTACAGTCCATGAGTTTCTTAAATTTCGCGTTCTGTCTTCTGATCTAACCTGTGGATCACCACTTTGAGTAGCCCTCTGCACCGCATTTGAGCGTTTTGGGGTGTGATTGAACTTTGCCATACTGTGCCTCATATCTGCTGTTGCCTCAGCAATCTGAGCCTGGTTGCTACCCCCATGGGCGGGGGTAGCTGTGTGAGCCGAAAGCATAGTTTTGCTTTCTACAACGAAAATGAACCGTCTACATTCACGGGCGCACCGCATTCATAACAACGCACTTGTGCAGGTGGCTTCAATGTAACGTTGTACTGTAACTTCAAGATTTCCTTGGCGTATTTATTCCCCTTCCCTGCTTCCGTTACCATTTTCTCCAGAAACTTATCATGAGGTAGCAGCGCGGCTTTGTCCCAAAACGGCAAAGATTTGTTTGATAGCTCTTCTTTCATGCGGTCAAACTCAAGGATATAAGCTTCTTTGAATTCAGCGGCCAACTTGCCTGTAAAGCCCATGACCAAAAACACAAAACCGTTTTTTGTCATGCGGAACATATCACGCTCTTCACCCTTGCCATCTTTGTACTTAACGGACGCAAAATTGCGTTGGTTAAATTCATCAGAGCACTCTAGGTTTCGAACAGCTCGGATGACATCTGCATGGCGTTTTCCAAAAAACTCAGCAACCACGAGCGAAGTGGTCATCACTTTTCCATCAACCACTTCAAGCGTGGGTGTTGGTACTGGTGTTTGATCTTTCATTGTCTGTTCCTTCTCAGGTATTCCCAACCCCCTCAAAATTGAGGACGTTTTAAATATTGTGATTGAGCACCTTCACCGTCACATCCAAATGCAGCGATGAGATACCCAGCTTTGTCGCCAGACGTTTCCGGTTCCCGGCATCCAGGTTGATGGCGCTGGCCAACGTCTCGTATTTCGTATCATGGTGACGCATCACCGTTTTCTTCCCTTCAATGTAGGGCTGATCCAGCCCGGCCTCTTCGTAGACTTCAACAATCATCTTGGCGATATAGTTCAGTGGTTTATTCTTACTAGCCATCATGTATCTCCTATGCGGTTTGGCTCATTGGTGTAAATTTTTCGATAACCTGGTTGCACCAATCGATGTCTGCTTGCAAGTGCTGCCGACGGCGATTGAGCAGCAATCGAGCTTCTGGAAGCATGGAGTCCCTCACCTGGTCAAGGCGGATCATTTCATCGCTCAGCTGTGTGATATAGGCGAAGAAAAAGTTGGCATGTTTACTGAAAACCATGGCCCCAGCCTCATCTTGCCACTTGGGTACTGACGGGCTTGTCGCCTCTGCAACCAGAGAAAGCAGATCCCGGCCACAATCGCTAACCGTATAGACCTTCTTGTCCGGCTTCCCCTCTTGAGGTACCAGCTCGAAAGTGACATATCCCTTGGACTCCATCAGATTCAACTCACGGTATATTTGCTGATGACTGGCACTCCAACCGTAAGCTGCAGTTTGTTTATTCAGGTCGTAACCAGTCATGGCCTCTTCTGACAGAAGGCTGAGCAAGATCACTTGCAGGTTTGATAAAGGGTTTTTCATTACGCTCTCCGTTTGTTGTTTTTCATTGCGTCAAATGTGGCGACTTCCAGTTTGGATAACATCATTCCGGTCGGCTTCAGCTCAGGTGGCAGCTCATGTACCTTGTTTTGATTCGCTCTTAAATTCACAGGCTTGCTGACACATTCAAGATTCGATACCCACCAATGCGTATTCACACCGTCCTTGAAGCGAATAACATGGCCATCGGGTACCGGGCCGTGGTGGTTCTCCCACTCAATAATGTGCTTTGGTCGATATCTTGTTGGGGCATTCGTATATGGATCAGGCTCCGCAACTTTGACCAAAACATATCCGTCTTTGGAACAAATTCGCTCATGTCCTATCGGCTTGAGGTTCGCGGGAGTATGACCTTTTTTAAAACTGGTGCAGCTTCCCTTATACAGCCCTTTTTTCCCTTTATTCCAGGGCACATTACCTTGCGCGATCTGACCGCTTCTGCCAGTTTTCAACCCATGACGCTTGCAATAACTTTTGATCGCAGTAGCAGCCAGGCATGTGCCAAAACGCTGATTAAATTGATCCGTTAACTCTTGACGTGGAAGGTCACGGTTTTCTGCCAAGAAACGCCTTTGATCCTCGGTATACTTGTGACAGATTCCTTTAGGCATGACGTTTATCCTCCATCATTGGAACGCTGTATTTCCCTGCATATTCAGCCTTGAACTTCTCCCCTTGTAACGACAGCGATGCGTTTTGAATGATCTGATTTGATACCTGGGAAATTGCTTTGCTTCGCTCTATTTCCTGGCTGAGTCGGTCACCATTCAAACTCTCATCATTCAGCCGTTCCAGTTGTTCAAATAAATGGTTATTCAGGTCAATTAACTGGTTCTTCATGGTCATCTCCTCTGGTTAACTTCTCTCTCTTGAACATCCTCCGGAATCGCTGGGTACAAGCCGAACTCCCTGAGGTTCTCGACACCTAAAGCAATCAAGTTCGAGACTCGCCTTGTATTAATTGTTTTCTCGCAGGGTTCTTTGAGGATCACACCGGCATTCTTCAGTTGGCGTTTGAGCACCCGATCAGATTTAACAGGTAAGCTGTCAAACGTCTGCTTTAGGGCCGGTGTCTGGCTGAGCTGCTGCATCATATGGCTGGTCCGAATCAGCAAGCACAACTCGCCATCAATCCAGTCGAATACATACGGGTAACGGAACTGCCCGGAGTCGATTTCGCCCAGAATCACATGAAGAATCCATACCCAGGGCTCTCGGGTTGCATTGGTTTCACTCACATGCGTATTCATTTCCGTCACGAGATGAGAAACAAACTTCCCGTATTTAGACGGCAGTCCGGTAAATTCACACAATAGCTTCCAGGCCAGTAACACACAGGTATAGTTTTCAATCATGCGCTCTGCGGTGCTGTCACTGTTCACTGAACTGCGCTTAGACTGGAGGAATTCATTACACTCTCTGAAGCTCTCTTTTATTTGCTTGCGGGAAAAAGTGGTTAAGAATTGAATCCACTCTTTCACTGGAAATCGGGGCAAATCATCCGGTAGTAACTCGCCCTTTCTGTTTGTTAAATCCGAACGAACCAGCTTCCCCTGAAGGCTCTGGACTGGCACATCTTCACCCGCTAACAGAACCGGCGCGGAGATGATGAACTCGGTCATATCGGAAGATCGTTTTGTTGGTGTATGCTGATAACTTTCTTGAAGAATCGATACAGCCCTATCAATAACTTTTTGATCTTGAGTGCTAATCTCTTCCCAACCGATGGGGTGCGATGTGTGGCCTACTGAAGTCAATAAACGAAATTCAGATTTTATGCTCTGGCTTGAAAGCATCGAAAATCCAATCGTTCTTTCTAATCGCTTAATTACAGTGGACTTACCCGCACCTTTATCCGCTTGAAGCGTATAGTGAGGCCAAAATCCAAGAAAATTTTTCATATGGCACCCGACAGCCCAAACTAGTAGAGACAACGCAGCACTTTGTTTAAATGTTTTGCTATAGGCCTCTATGACCCTTTTGCCGTCGACAGGTGTTCCACTAATAAACCGTAAGTTGTAATAAGGACACTGCTGCTTTGGGTTCGTAAAATAACAATCAGGCCCTTCGTTATATACTGGCTTACCGTTCAGCCAAGCAAGACCAACAAAATTCACGACATGTCTTTCACCAATATGCGCGGTTCGCTCCAGGATATTAATCATTCTGGAGAATTGCGCAGGTCGAAAAATGGCACCCAACTTTCTCCATAGCTCGATGTTATGCACCTGATCATCTTCAAACACTTTTCTGATGAGCGTGTTCTGGTGTCTTGGAGACTGAATAGATGCCGAAAATAATGTTTGTTCACTCTGATCATGGTCTCCAGTCATCACAGAGCTCGCACTTGAGATAGTAATTCGGCTAAAGCTCGCCACCCGGAATCCACATAAGTCTTGCGGAGTAATTTGCTCTTCACCTTCATCAGACTGAGAAACTTTTATATAACTGGTGAAGTCTTGTTTTGTTCTGAATAAGCTATACACATTCGCATCATGCGATGGCAGTGGCACACGTTGGAAACGCCCTATTTTGAAATCCCCACTTTGTCCGAAAACCAACCACTGCTCTAAACGCAGTAACGCCAGCTTTGTTTCCTCCGTTCCATGCTTACGCAAATAATCATTCAGGTCGTTTACGTCTTCCCAGTTGGTCTTTTCCTGATCAACAAAAAAGCAAGGAATATTCAGTGCAGTACATGCTTCATGAACCAACCATGCCGCCTCCGGCCCGGGGCGATGACCTTTGCGAGGGCCTTCCTTAATCGGTGGATCATTGTCGAAACAACACACCACCTTTTTCCCGACCAAAAAACGCCAATCAATGTCTTCAACGGCCAGGCCCCGGGTTGCAATCGCCGTTGTTGTACCTTTGTTCGCCCCTTGCGGGTCAAACGCGGCAATTGCCGAAATCGCATTAATCGGCGATTCCACAACAATGACCGTCTTGGCCCGCTTCAGCGCCACTGGATCCGGAATATAGGGATACCCGCGCTTCTCCCCCTGGGCTTTCGTCTTCAAGTCACCGTTTAATGCCGGGTCAAAGTACCGGTAGTCGATCCCCATCACCTGCTTGCTCAGCACACATCGGGCGGGGAAAGAAATAGCCGGGCCACCATGCCCCATCTCACCCGGGTTCTTCTTCGGATTCGTCCAGTCACTGAACCCGAAAGCGCCGCGCTTTTGCAGCATATCAATCACCGGCGCCGGAATTTTCCGCTCATCAAACAGATAAGCCCGGGCATCATTGGCAACGGCCAGCTGCTTCTCCGTCAGCCACTCCAGCTTTCCTTTTTGCTGCGGCTGATCGGGCGAATCCGCCGGAATACCAAATTCCTCATGCAGCCACTTCATCGCCGCACTGGCATCATCAGCACGACCACAGTAGATCACCAGGTCTATACAACTGCCCTTCTCACCCGAGGTATGATCCTTCCACATCATGTGGCCGGCCTCTTTGGCGAAAAAGATGCTCACACTCGGGTGCTTGTCCGCCCGGCCCGGTGCCCGATAGTTCCCATTCGGATCAGGACGCTCCATTTCCAGGCGCTCAGCCAGGTCGTGCAGGTCAATTTCTCGTTTTAGTTTGTCTGCGGACGCCATACAGCGAACCTCCAATGTCTTGCAAATTCACCCCAATCTCGACGGGGCCAAAGTACGCCGTCAGTTGGCGCTTCAAATCATCAAACTCGCCAGATGTCAGTAACCTAGCCAAATCCGGATGCTGAGTTTGAATGTGTTGCCACACCATGCGTTTCTTCTCCGGCTGTAGCCGGCTGAGGGACACACCGGGCGGTTGCAGCCGGGACAAACACGGCTCTGCCCATCCGGGGTCCCGATAGCCTCGCCAGGGCCAGCTCGGGTCTGGCGGCTTACAGGCCATGAGCCAGGATCCGACGCAAACAGGCTGAAGCCTTCCAGAGCTCGTCACTCATCTGACAGCCATGTGTCACACCGCGCTGCTGAATCCACTCCGGCGGCATTTCCCTCAGGCTGTTCGTTTCGAGACTCACAAGCCCGGCTTGCTGCCACTGCTGCAGCTGTTCGGCATGCTCACCCTCGAATGAAGGCAGAGAAATAAAGCCCTGCAGCCGAACCAGCTGATGTTCCAGCTTGAGCAAACAGTGCTGCGCCTCCTGAGACATGCAGGACGCAAAAATCTGAGTTGTCATAGCTGCCCCCCGAGATAATTCGCGGCAATGGCCCGGGTTGGGTGAATCTGGTGGCGTCCCCACACAGAGTGTTGATTCAGCAAGGTCAGCATGTCTGCTACATGCTCCCGGGGAACGCCTTCATGACGCAGCCAACTGCGGATGACACCCGGGTGAATACCAAGTTCATTCGCGACATACTCATGAATTTCCCGGTCTGTCGCCCGGCTGCCAAAAACATGATGATTGAGGTTTCGAAGCGCTGCCGCCAACGCCTTACAGCGCAAGTCATACATCACTTCGGTGAGAGATTGTTGCTTTGCCATGATTAGTTCCTTCTACAGCCACAAAACACCGCCACACGGTTATCACTGCCGATCAACTGCTCGTGACAGCCAATCTGTTTCACCAGCACTTTCCCGCCCAACATCGCCTGTACCGATTCCACAGGTGCAGCGTCGTAAGGGTTGCCGGAAAGGCTGACGACATCCCCCCGGCGCAGCGTTGCCGCCGGCTTATGGGCGGCCAGCATTAGTGCAAACATGTGCTCGCCTCCCGCATTGCCGATGCAATGGACTCCCGGTCGGGCATGGTGTAAATCGCCGTGGTTTTGATATCAGAGTGCCCCAATACCGCCTGAACACGACGCAGGGCATCCGGGGCTGTCGACCGCTCCAGGTAGCGTTTCGCCCAGCAATGACGTAGCCAGTGGGGCGTTCCTTCCGGTACTTCTGCGGCACGGCACCAGAGTTTGAAGCGATGCTGAAAGCTCCGGCGGCTCATGCGCTGACGGTTACGACTGAGGAAAAGCGGGCGTTCATCCCGGGGGATGTCCCAATCCCAGCCCGCACTCATCTGGCGATGAATGTTGAGAAGCGCTTTCAACGCCGCTGTTGCTGATTTATTCAGGGATACCGGGTGCTTCTTCTGCCCTTTGGTATTGGCGCTGTCGTACACCAGGTAGCCTTCATCCAGGCTCAATTCGGCATCCAGTACTGTCAGGCCCGTCATCGGCAAGTCGTACTTATTGGCCTTTTTCGGATCCGGCCCGGCCAATACGCCCAGGCGAACAGCGGTCTCCCGCATCAGTAACATCCAGTAATAATCCCGCTTGGCATAAATGCAGTCGGTGTGTTTGATGGTTTTGAACAGGCGCTTTTCTTCCTGTTCGGTAAAGTAGTGCTGAAATACAGTTTGATGACTCATGGCATACCTCCTCAGGCTTCGCCTTCCATTAGTCCACGACCAGTGAACGCGCACGGTTCAGGAATTCCAGCGCTGCAGCGAACGACTCTTGTAATGCTCGTTCAATTCGCTCGAACTCGTGGCGCTGGATGTCGCCATCGGCCAGTGCAGCAGCCAGCTCCCGGTTCACATCCCCGATTTCCGCATGCCAGTTGCTGTAGCTGTTGAGCAGCTCAACATCTGAAATCGCGTGATAATCAGCGAGGAAATAAATGGAGTAATTCAGCTGAGCAGCGATTGCTCTGAGGATTTGGACATCACCGGTAATGGTCATGACGGTGATCGCGTCCATCAAACCAAACTTATGTCCGGTTTGCTTAGGGTTGATTTCATTCGGAAGGACGCCAGAGCGCTTATTCAGCTGGCGCTCCAGTTCCGCAGTGTTGCCAAACTGGCGAAGGGTATTGTGGCAAGCTGTGATAACTTGCGGGTAGAACGGTGCCTCGTGATGCACCACGATAGATGAACCAGGCATTGTAGCCTCCTATTCTGAATATACGTTTTGTTTTTCAGGAGGCTGCGCTACAATCTACCGTAAGGATGAATGGTGTGTGAGCCGTGAGCATAGAGGTTGCTTCCTCTGCTCTAGTCCCTACGGTGAGTTTGTTTAGCTTCACTGAAAGAGACTTGTAGCCTCCGAACAGTGTTGTGGCGCAGCTTCCCGGAGCCCTTTCTGGTTGCCTCTGGAAAGGGCTTTTTACTTTTTAGCTGTAGAGATTTCGTCCCCATCCAAAGGCGGCAACCCAAGCTCTTCTTCCTGACGCTCCACCGCTTTACGCAACAAAATGCGCGCCATTTGTGCCAACTTTCGTTCTTCCAACGTTGCCAACCGTTCAACCCGTAGCCTTAAATCAAGATCACGAGTAGAAATAATGTCTGAATTCAGACCTCGGGTTGTTATCATTGATTAATCTCCTTATGTTAAACTCAAAGACATGAACAAATTCACAAATCAATCCATATAGTGACTTTGTTATCGAACAAGATGAATACTAGATCCATTTTTTGATCAATTCAAGCCGTGGAAGGTAATAATGAAAAACTCTTTTGAGTCTCGTCTCGAATTTTTACTTTATGATAGAAAGCAAACTCCATGGGGTAAGAGCTTAGGGTTTCCCAGCGCGACTATATCGGGGATTTTCGGAGGACGGATTCCCGGTGAAAAATTCTTGTATGCCATCAGGCGGGCAGAGAACGTTAACCTTGACTGGTTACTGACCGGCAAAGGCATGCCCTTCTATGTTGAGCTGACAAACAATGGAACCTCTCTTTTCGAAACAGTCCAGCAAATGCTTGAAGATGAACCACACTGGCAGGTTTATGTATGCAGCCTTGGTAGCAGAAGCATTTTAATTTTTGAACAGCCTGGACAGTACGGTCTTAATAACAAATGGATTGACTATCGAATTACTGAAATCTTAGTCGGCCCAGGTAGTGAAGAACTTGCCGCGGAATTGAGAAACTTCCCGAACCGCGAGCAAATCAAGATCCCACTGCTCTCTCCAGAAGATGAGGAAGCCATCGCAACAGGGCAGGTTGGAACCTACCGCCTATTCGACAGTGAAGATGCATTACTGGCCAATCATCGACCGGCGAAGGACTCCGATCTGCAGTTTTATTCAACAGAAACAACAAGCACAGCCAAACCTGTTGACGATGAAACGGTCAAGCTGGACCTAATGCGTGCCGTCGTCAAACTGGTTGAAGACTGTGCCAATGAGCTGGGCGAGAACCTCAACAGCGATCAGAAGTCACGGGTTATCACTGCCGTCTACCGCCAGGCCGATCGCTTGGGGCTGACTGCGGAAGACCTGACTCCGGACAGTATCCGCACAGCCATCGATGTTGTTCGCGACTGATGTTTTCCTAACAGAAAGTTTAGATAAGCGTTTTTTACTAGCTGCGACTCTCTTCAATTTCTCAAGCGCCAGCGATAGCACCCTATCTGCTGGCGCATCTTCACTGCGTTCCTTCCCTGATCCCATCATCATTCCTAGCCTTTTCTTTTTATTAGCTTTTTGTGTTTCAACGTGATTCTACTGCCAAATCTACGCAGTTGAATTGCCAGAACGCACATATAGCTAATGTGTAACCGCTCACTGCACCACTGGATACAGATCCGCTCTCTTTAATAAGCTGACGCAGTTTGCCTGTATGATGCGCCGCTGAATGAAGAAAATCCGTTTGAAACAAGCAAGGAAAGCAGCTGGGTTATCGAGGAATCAGGTCGCCAAAGCGATGCACAAATCGCCCCACACGGTGAAGGCCTGGGAGACGACCAACCGGAAACCCCGGACCCTGCGGGAAACGAAAAGGCTGTGTTCGTTGCTGAATATTCGACTCGAGTGGTATTTAGCCGGCGAGGCCCCCATGCGCCCGGTCAAAACCGGCGCCAAGGAGCAGGAGCTGTTAGCCCTGTTCTCAGGGCTAACGGAAGAGCAACAGGATGCGGTGCTGGGGATGATGCGGGTGATGGGCAATTAAGCAACAATGCGCAGTGACATATGATCCACATGAGACTATGATTGTTTATAATATATTCATGTGGCTTGATTGAAGATGAAAAATTTATTTTCTGAACATTTCAAAAATTCTGATGAAGACCTAAATTCGGTTTGGGATAATTGTCTATTTATTTTGGACGCTAATATTTTATTAGACTTCTATCGGTATTCCGACTCAACAAGAACTGAATTATTCAATTTATTAAACAAAATAAGAGAGCGCATTTGGATTCCACATCGCGCAGCAGAGGAGTTCTTCAAAAATCGCTTAACCGTAATTAGCGAACAAGAAAAATCCTATGACAACACAACGAAGAAGATAAATGACCTAAAAAAAACCCTTGAAAATTCACGCCAGCACCCTTTTGTGAGCAAAGATATATCCGAGAAAGCAAATTCATTCTTTGATGAACTGTGTAGTGAACTTTATGAAAACAAAAAAAATCACATAATAAGAATCACCAATGATGACATCAAAGATAAAATAGCCGACCTCTTCGATGGTTGCGTTGGTAAACCATATTCAGACGAAGAACTAAGAAAAATTATCTCTGATGGTAAAGAAATATATGACAATAAAAGTCCACATAGCTATAAAGATGCAGGAAAGTTTGGAGATAGTGAAGAACTCAAAGTTCAATGTCGACAGTTTAGTGATTTGATTGTCTGGATGCAAATTACTAACAAGGTTGTCAGTGAAGACAAAGGTGTAGTCTTTATCTCCGATGACAGAAAAGAAGATTGGTGGCAAATTTTCAATGGAAAGACTATTGGTGCACGAACTGAACTGGTTAAAGAGTTCCAAGATAAAACTAAGCATAAGTTCCAGATGTATAAGCTAGAAAGATTCCTTCAACTTGCAACAGAAGCTCTCCATGAAAAAATTAGTGAAGATGTAATCAATGAAGTTCGAGATGTAACTAGCGAGAGTGAAGAACTACACAGAAGGCTAATAGAAATAGATAACTCTGATAAACACGAAAGCCTTGACCACCTGATAAAATATAATTCAACTCCGGAATACTTACGAGAGTTATCTGACTTAAATAATTCTGTAGTACCAGACCATATAAAAGGATCTTCACATCTGATTGACTCAGAATTAATGAGGAAAATTAAAGACATGACCAGCCATCTAAACTTATCAACTCTAGGGTACATTCAAGATACATATGGTCATATCAACCCTAGAACTATAGCTCTTTATCAGAAATCAATCAATAATCTTAAACATAATAAACATTTTAGCTTGGATGACACAAATAATAAAAAGTCATGAAGAAAAAGACGACGACTCCGAGAACAGCTAGAATATAAAGTTCCCCACAGCAATTAAGCTAGGGAGAATATATTCCAGCTTCCTTACCGCAACCGCGGCACTCTCCCCTCCTTCCCTTTCGGCACCACAAACACCCCACTCAGCACATTCCCGCTATCATCCAGGGTTTCGGTGACGCTTTCACACATCCACTCACCGTTAAACTGCGGCCTGAGGTGACCGCTGAGGCTGATACTGCGCTCCGCTCGCAGGCCGGGAATAAAGGGGCACTCGCTGACCCCCGGTGTCAGGATAGATGTCCAGATCTTAAATCGCCCAAAAATCCAGCAATGGAGGGCTAACGAAGGATACTATGCCAAGATATTCCGAAGAGAGAAAAGCCGCCATTTTAAAGAAGCTACTGCCACCGCATAACAAGACCATTCCGGAAGTCGCCGCGGAAGAACACATCAGCGAAGCAACGTTGTACAATTGGCGCAGTAAACTCCGTTCCGAAGGTAAACCTGTGCCAGGTAGTGAAAAAAACTCTGAACAATGGTCGGCAGAAGCCAAGTTCGCCACCGTCATCGAAACCGCCAGTCTGTCAGAAACAGAACTTAGTCAATATTGCCGTGAAAAAGGCCTGTATCCCGAGCAAGTTAAAGCATGGAAACTCGCTTGTATCAGTGGCGCAGCTCAAGCTGAACAGTCCAAGAAAACTGAGCAGACTGAACGTAAAGCGGATAAAAAGCGCATCCGCAAACTGGAAACAGAACTGCGCCGCAAAGACAAAGCACTTGCTGAAACGGCTGCGCTGCTGGTGCTGTCAAAAAAGCTCAACGTCTTGTACGGAGTCGAGGGCGAGGACGACTAACCCCTCTCGATGAGCGCCAGACGTTACTGCAGCTATTCGATGAAGCTGTCGCTAATGGCGCGCCTCAGTACAAGACAGCTGAACTTATACAAGTGCCTGAACGAACCTTGCGTCGCTGGCGTACGTCAAACGGTCATGTATTGGCTGATCTTCGCCCTCTGGCTATCCGACCGGAGCCGAAGAATAAATTGTCAAAGCAAGAGCGCCAGCACATTCTGGACGTCTGCAATGACGCTGAATATGCCAGTTTACCACCCAGCCAAATCGTGCCGCGACTGGCTGATAAGGGAGACTATATTGCTAGTGAATCAACCATATATCGTGTACTGAAAGCCAATGATCAATTACACCACCGAGGACGGGCAAAACCACACAAGCCCGCCACGGAGCCAGTCTCTCATGTAGCGACGAAGCCCAATGAGATCTGGACTTGGGATATTAGTTACCTGCCATCGAATGTCCGCGGCCTGTACTGGTATCTCTATATGGTCATTGACATTTACAGTCGCAAGATCGTTGGCTGGGAAGTCCATGACCGTGAATGTGGTGCGCTAGCTTCTCAGTTGATTGAGCGCGCGACATTCAGTGAACGCTGCTTTGTAAAACCGCGTTATCTGCACTCAGACAACGGAGCGCCAATGAAGTCACTGACCTTGCGCGCAAAGTTAGACGAAATGGGCATCAGTACATCGTTTAACCGTCCCGGCGTCAGCAATGACAACGCTTACTCAGAGTCATTGTTCCGTACCACTAAGTACCGCCCGGATTATCCAGCGCATGGTTTCAAGGATCTGGCAGCAACACGTGAATGGATGCTGAACTTTGTAAACTGGTACAACAACGAGCACCGCCACAGTGCGATTAAGTTCGTGACGCCCGCGGAGAGGCACCGCAACCTGGATGCCAAGGTGTTGGCGAAGCGACATACTGTTTATCAGTTGGCAAAAGCCAAACACCCTGAGCGTTGGGCTAAGGATACTCGAGACTGGTCACCGATCGGCGCGGTAACACTAAACCCTGAAAGGGCAGATAACAACCAACAAGGCGGTCAAAAAAGAGCCGCTTAATTAGAGAATCTGGTCAACTACCTTGAAATCTACCGCTGATTTCCAACTGGTATTCGGCGCGCTGGGCTTCGTAGAGCGCCGCTTCTGCTGCGGCCCGGGCACTGGCTTCATCCGGGTAAGCGATGTTGAGGTGCTTGGCCTTACCTTCGCCCTCACCAACCCGCACGCTGTTGGTTTGTGCGGTATCCGCATCATGCCACTTGGCAACCACGGCCTTGTACTTGGCGGCGCCGCTGAGGGTGATCTCGGCTTTCACTTCATCACTCAGGTGCAAGGGGAGCGGCGGCAGGGTTTTCCCGCTGACGGTTTGGTTGTCTCCCCGGGGGAAGAAGATCAGCTTTTCCTTGGCAACTTTCATCGTGGCGTTGTGCTCGTTTGCCAGCTCAGTCAGCAAGTCGGCATCGCTTTGCCCGGTCTGCAGGCGGTGCGTGATGGTGGTGCCGGCATACACATCTGACACTGCCGGCTGATAGCCGCAGCGACCCGCGACAGTTTCAACCAGCGCCTTGAGGGTGACATTCTCCCAGGTGTAATCCCGTTGGTTTTTGAATTCACCCGACAGGTTGGCCGCATCCCCGGAGAGCACGATCAGGTTTTCGGGGCTCACCAGCTTCACCGAGTTCACGGTGAAGGATCCCCGCTCCTGCAATTTTTCACCACTCCGGCCCGTCGCGATTTGTAGCGTCGCTTCACTTTTCGGGAAGGCAATTTTGCCGTCATCAACCAGCGTCAAGCTGAAACTGTCGCTGTTCTTACCGGCTTCATCGGTAATGGTCAGGCTGACGAACAGGGGCCGGATGATGTCCGTGATGTCTTTACCGTCGGCAACGATTTTGTAAGCAGCTAATCCCACAGGCTGATCTCCTCGTCTGCCGTTGGCTCCTCAAGCTTGGGCAGGAAGATTTCAATCCCGGCTTGCAGCGGATGCGGCAGGGAAGAAAGGCCGCGATTGGCCGCCAACACAGCCTCATAAGCGCCGGGTTGGCCGTTGTAATAGCGGTAGGCGATATCATCAATCTGATCGCCGTCTTTGGTGATGTAGGTTGTCATGCCTGCTCCTGCGGGTACTCTTTGATTTCCAGCGTGAATTCTATTTTCCGGGCCACGCCCTTGGTCCAGAGCTGGGATTTCTCAACCTGCAACTGGCGCACCGTCCACAGGCCCCAATCTTTCCCCAGGCCATCCACCATGCGCAGGGGCTCCCCCTTATCCGCTTCGGCTTTCATCTTGTCGGTCTGCGCCAGGCCGCCCCGAAAGTGCGGATAAATCGTTCCCTGCAGACGAATCGCCGACAGGTCAGCGCCGATAAATTGAGATTTGGGTTTGCTGCCGGCCACGTTATGATCCGCCCAACGCCAGCTGTGCGTTTCGCTAATGTTCTGCAGCGCAGCGGTATTGATCGAAAATCGGTAGTCACCCAGCGCCATCATGACATCTGCCATGTGTCCTCCTTAGTCCGCAAACGCCGGGCCTGTCACCCTGCCCTGTTGCTTGTTAACCTTCTTGCTGAGGTTCAGCACCATCTGCTCCAGCTTGGCGATCTGGCCGTCGCTTACCTCCCCCTGAATGTTGAATACCGGGGCAAGGGTGATTTCCTGCGTGCTTTGTTGGTTGGTGCTGATCGCCTTGGTGGTTTGCTGTGTTATCTGCGGGCTGGCCTGCTCTGCTTTTTGAATGGCATCGCCTGGCTTGGCTTTGTCGCTGCCGCCCATCCAACCACCGACCCAGCGCCCGACCACATCGCCGCCGAAGCCACCCAATACGGAGCCAATCACGCCACCTAATGCAGTCCCCACAACCGGCACAACTGAGCCCAACGCAGCACCGGCCATCGCGCCGGCGGCCATACCGCCCATGTTGCCGACCGAACCACCGACTTCTGTCGCTTTCTCGGCGCCGGAGAGCGAACCATCCAGCAAGGTACTGCCAACATCAACCGCACCTAACAGGGCACCGATGTATGGCAGACGACGGCCAATACTCTTCATGCCCGGACCTTTCAGGATTGATGCGCCTGGTGAGCGCGGAGGCATCAACGATTTTCCTACGCCAGTCCGGCGCTGCCCGCGGCGTCGCCCGTATCGCTTTTTACGGCGCGGTGTATCGGTACCGCCACCCAAGCCCGAATCCGGCATGTTGGTAACATACACCTTCGACACGTCTTCACCGCCGGGTAAGCCTGGTGCTGACTCCCCGTCAGTGCCACCGCCACGGAAGAATCCGGCAACGCTTTTACCCATCTTCCAGGCTTTCCTCCCAGCCCAGGCAGCAGCCAGTGCACCACCCACACCGGTGGCGACCTTCAGAGTTGTTTGCAGCGTTTCCGGGTCAAGGCTGTTAATCGCATCAGCCAGGCTCGCAATCGGCGCGGCCAGGTTTTCATCAGCAAAGCTAAACCAGGCTGTTTTCAGGCTCATCATAGCTGCATTGGCGGTTTGAGCGGCTCGCGCGGAGTCCTGGAGAACGGCGGTACCATCACCATAAATCCCGAGGAAGGAATCAAAGCTAGCTTTACCATCATCGCTGGACAGCACTTTCATTAATCGCATGGCTTCATCACCAAACAGCTGACTGTATTCGGTTATGTCTGAGCCGGTGACGTCCATGATCTCTTTCAGCAACGTCGGGATATCGCGGAATTTCTTCTCGCCCCGGGCAAGTGCTTCTTCATCAAACACCTGAATGCCCAGCTCTTCAATGTCCGCAAAGTTCGCTGTGATATCTGCCAGCACCGATTCCATCGCACTCGCAGCTTCTGCCGCAGAGCCTGAGCCCATCCGGGAGATCTGCAGCAAAGCTCCCATTTCCTGTACCGCTTTCGGTCCGGTACGGCCCATCGCGGCATATGCCGCAGAAACCGCGGCCCCTTCCGCCGCCAGGTTCTGCAGTGTGAATGCCCCGGCTTTGCCCTGCACCACCAGGGTGTCGATCGCGGCCAGGACATCCTCGCTGTTCTTCAGGCCGAACTTGGTCGACATGTCGGCAAACATCTCCCCGACATCCAGGCCCGCGGCACCGGTTGCCTGCATCACCCGACCAATGTTGGCCATGTTCTCCTTGGCAAATTCAAGATCACCGGTTTTCTCGACAATCTTTTCAACGGCAGAGAGAGTCTCTCCCTGATCAACCCGGATGTCGCTCTGCTGGGCTGTGGCAAACATCTCCTTGCGCAGCTGGGTCATCTCTTCCCGGGATCTCCCGGCCTGAATACCCAGCCGCTCATAGCGTTCTTCCAGCCCCATGACAGCCACTGCTGAGCCCGCGCCGACCGCACCGGTTGCCAACGCGGTCCACTGATTTCCGACAGCATCGAGGCCTTCATCCAGCTTATCGACACTGCGGCGCAGTAAGTTGCTCTCTTTGATGGCTGCGCCAATATCGCGGGTGAACTTCTTCACGCCGGCACCGGCCCGGCGGATAGTCCGCCCAAAGCGGCCAACCTTGTTCCCGGTTTGTGTGCTGTCCTGGCCCAGTCGACGCGTTTCCTTCGCCAGACGCTGAGAGTCCCGGCCTAACCGTTTATTTTGCTGCTCCAGCTGGTTAAAAGCCCGGGGGACACTTCTGTCTACCCGGGCTTCTACGCCAATGCCGACAGACTGAGTTCTATCTGTCATCGCATCCTCTATTCGTCATCACTTTGTTGTGTTTTCAGCTCTGTGCAATCACCTAGCCAATCGTAGAGTTCAGCGATGGTGAGGGCTCTGAGCTCTCCAAGGGGGAGGCCTCCGCAGAACCGGGAAAGAGCAAGGCACATTTGCCGACATACTGCGGCAGGGGCAGCAAAAAACAGTCGTATGCCTTCCCCAGCTGGCTGTAGTCGTAAAATTCGAGCGCACCGATAAATTCCCGGGTCGTCCCCGTGAGGTTGGCAAACAACTGCGCTTCCGATTCCGCCTCATCGATATACTTGCTGCCATCCGGCAACACTCGGGTCGCTTGTTGCTGAGCGATGATCACGTCATTGGTTGTCGGCGGCCGCATAGTCAGCGACGGCATCGCTTTGCCCTCAAAGTCCTTTGCCACCTGCATCGTGATGGTGATCGGTAAGTATTTGTTGCTCATGCTTTCCCCTTAAGAAATACCCAGTGCCGCGTTAATCCCTGCTCGGCGGTCTACGCCGCCAACCTCTTCCTTGCCGGACAGCAAGTCGATATCAATCAAGACCTCGCCGTTATATTCCATCTTCAGCTTGGTCCAGGTGATTTTGCAGGGCACCTCGGTGAGCTTTTTACGTTCCAGCTCACCAAGATCCAGCCCATAAACCCGGCCATAAACCTGCACCTTGAACCGGTCGACCGCGGCACCAGGCCCTTGATAAGCAGCGCGGAATGTAAAAGGCTTTTCCTCACCGTTGGTCAGGCCAAACATCTTGATGGTGCTTGGGTTCGGTTCGGCCAGGGTGACTTCAATGTCTTCGGTTTCAATTGCGCCCATATCAATTTTGATGGCACCCACCATGCCTCCGGCAAGGTAGTCTTCGACAATCCGAGTCAGCGGCGGCAGTTTCACTTTCGGTACCAGGCCAATCATCCCGATACCGTCCTGGTACCAGGCGTAATCGACCAACATTTTCGGAGCTCGGCGTTCCATGGTGTGTCCTTACCTATTTGAAGATCACGTCGGCGTAATCATTGGTGAAATGGCTCGTTACGTGAATCGCCTGAGCAATGCCTGGCGGTGTGAAGTCGTAATCGAGATAGAAGTTACCGGCAATGATGGAATCCGGCGGATTGAGGTCCGGGTCTGCCCAGGCGGTGGCACCATAGAGATGGCCGGCACGGGTTTCCCCATCGAGAAAGTTCTGCACGGTGTCGGTCACATCTTCCACGAACGTGGCCAGAATCTTGCGGTCTCGCGCCCACTTGAGGCCGTGGGTGATCGCATCCAGCACCATATCATTCACCCGCACATGGCTGTTGAACTGCCATTTCGGGTCATCACTGCAGCTGAGGTTGCCCCAGGTACGCAGGCCTTCGTCCATGATCACCGTGGTGATCTGGTTTTCGTTCAGCAGGTGCGCCATGCAATTGGTGTCGCCGTCGACGTAATCAATCGGGAACTCAGTCCCAATCGAGCCATTCACGCGACGATTTGAGATAGAGGCGCTGTAGCCGTGATTCGGGTTCTGGTCTTTCTGGATTTCAATCCCAAGGGCAAAGGCACTCATCGGGACCAGCTTGTCACCGATCGCGTTTTTCATCCGCGGCCAGAACAGCTCAAGACGACGATCGCCCCATAGCTGGCGATACGCCACCGCTTCTTCATAGGTCGAGCCCGGGCAGTCACCAAACACCTTACAGCGCAGCCGGGTGGCAATCGGCAGCAGCTTGGTCAGTACAGACTGGTTATTGGTAAAGCCTGGCACGGCTAGCAACCGGGGACGTTTGCCGGTGATCGACTGCACATCCAGAATCGCTTCAAGACCGGACTTCGCGCCGGTCACGGGGTCGACACCGCCGATGATATTGGTGATGGTTTCAGCTTCGTCAGCACCTTCTTCCTGACGGATCACGCAGATGGTACAGCGCTGCTGGTCATAGACCGCTTCCAGCGCCGGCGGCAAGGTACCGGCTTTATCGCCAACCATATCGAGCTTGGCCAACTTGCGGACATCACCAGGAATTAAGACAGGTTTCCCAACGGGGAAAACAGCAGGATCAGCATCAGGCGCCGTGCCAATCACCACCGCAAAGGAGGTGTCGGCCATCAGTACAGGACGAACGCCGCCCTCATCCGTCGACCCGAAAATGCCATGTTTGAATCCGGCCATGGGTGGGTTCCTCTTTGATCAAAGAAAACACACCTTCAGCGGCTTTGTGTTTATGGTAGTGGGGTTAGGGGGTGATGGGAGGGACGTAAATAAATTGCTCTATAACTAACCCTAATTCTCACCAACAGTCAGAACCCGGAAGAATTAGTAAACTAATGATAGACGCCTTAATGGAAGGTCTGATACAAATTGATGGTTATCCCCTGATGATATAATACGGGTTCCGCCACCAACTCCCGGAACATAATAAACCCCATCACCATTATAAACAAAAGTAAAACTACTCGATGTATTATCTGCATCTAACCCTGTAATCAATTTGTATGTATTGCCAACAATAAAATGCTCAGTAATTGACTCTGATGTCCCTGATAAAAACTGATGTAATAAATAGGTGTGAACTTGATTCCCCCCACCATCAAACACATTACAATTGTTCATCACGGCTTTATTTAAGTTGGCCTGCTGCACCGCATCCTTAAATGTTACATCTACATGATTCAGCTGTAACTTAGACCCATTCACCCATACTAGCCGATTATACGAATCTTCGCTGAATGTTCCTTTTGACTTTATCGAACCACCATTTAACACAAACACAGAATCGTTATAACCAAATCCTGTTAATAAATTACCCAACTTACTGGATATAAACTCATAACGACCTTTTTGTTTTATTTCAACGTTTGGCGTTTCATATCGATCACCAGAACCAATATAATTAGCATAACATTCAACATTAATTTCAGAATTATCACCAGATACAATCAACCAATCAACATTCACATTATCAAGCACCAACTTTGTGTTATATGGCCCTTGTTGAGAACTTCCTATACTTTCATCGGATGTGAATTTCTCAGTAGAAAAACCAAGTACACGTATTGCAGGGTCAACATTTAGATCCCCCTTTAACGTGTTAACATCTCTAACAGTGATTAACCGAGGGAAAAGTAACGAGTTATTACCAACCTCACCAGCGCTAATAACATTCAATCCTCCCTCATACAAAGGTGTTGATATCCCGTTAATTTCAACACTAGAAAAGAATCTAGGTGCGATAGGTGACCCTTGCGGCAATGCCTGATTCTCATGCGTTTCACAATTTAGTACTGGCGGGAATGATGACTTATTATGATTACCATTGATTGTTATATTTCTACCAACAAATCGACCATCAATAAAACCGCCACAATCAAGACGAGACGTAACAATACCGTTTAATTTTGATCCATTTCGTTGAACAAAATCAACATTATCTAATATCAAGTCACCAATGCCGACAAGTGTTAATCCCCAATTACCAATGGTACTATCAGATACCTTTAAATACTCTCTAAATGGCTGATGTGCATCAATGCGGGATAGTGCGCAATTTTCAAATGATAGACGCTGAACATTTCCGCTACCATCAACCCCCCATCCGTAGCCATCTGACTTAGCGTTAGCCACTCGAATGTCATAACTATCAAAAAGTGAAAATGAATAACCATAAGTACCATCTTCATTATCCAGCGGATAATCTGTATATAAATCATTTATACGCAGATAGCAGCAACGTTCAAAACGTAGTCGAGTATTATTTTCGGTCGGTTTATTCCCTGTAGTTATAAATGAAACATCACAGGATACACGAGTAGAGTCTTCACACTGAACCAATACACCATTAGGCACATTAGATATATCGCTCTCAATTAATGCTAAACCATCGATATTTAATTTTGTTTGACTGATTTTTATAGCTGTAACTTTAGTTATCTTCACATTTTCCAACGAGTATTTTATTGCACTGCTCAATAACCCATGATTATAAACAACGTTATATTCTACTCGTTTTTTAACAACTCCACGGTACGTATAAAAATCCTGATCAGTCTCAATGATGACAAAACACCCATCGAGCTGCGTCATAAACGTTAATCCATCGAACGCAGTAATTCCTGCATATAAATTACTATTTTCAATAGCAGCCACAACTTCACTACCAGGCAAATGCTCTGTAATTTCCTCACCTCTGTTAATGATAAACTGACCACTCCATCCATTAACGTCAAATTGAGATCCTTGGAAGTTACAATCCAGAGACAAATGAATATCACCTGAGCCTGACAGTAAAAACTTACCGTATGATTGATTGTTAAACCACTATCAGCCGCCGAAATGACTGATAGAGTGGCATCTTTTTTACCTGTTGGGTCTGCTCCCCAGCCAGTCAAATCTCCACTCAAACGAAGATCGTATAGCCTCAATGAAATTGCTTCAAAATCACCATGCTCTGTCTGTATTTCAAACTGTTCACGGCCATATTCTTGGATATTACTGACCACATGAGTTTCATCAAAAAATGCCTTGTCCCATACCCTAAATACTTGAATTGAACCATCTGACAGCTTTAGACGTACAGCATTGGTGCTTAAAGGCACCTTATCTCCAACCTTTAGATAATCATCAAATTTTGAGGGCCAGATTTTTAATTGTGATATTTGTAATTCTGTTTTATTTATTGCTTGAGCGACATAGTCCCTACTCGCATGCACTACCCTTGGATCAATCTCTACGATCGCCTCGCCGGAGGTGATTACATAGAACATCTCCAGGGTTACCGGTGTTGGCATATTGCCGTTGTTTGCGGGCGGTGGAACATAGATGCGGGCACAGTTCCCGACAGCATGGTATAGCTCCTGGCCGTTGAAGGTTGCGACCGATGCAAACTCACGGATCACCAGGTCGTATTTTTCAGGCGGTAAAATGGCTTCGACCCGAAGCATCGGCACTGCATCCGGCGTGGCCTGCTGAACATCGACAGCATTGACCGGGATACGATCGATTTCGTTAATCAGTGAGGTTTGGTTCCGGTTTGGCTGCGCATAGGCATCATTGGCATCACCAAAGGCAATGTGGGTGATCTCCACGCCCATTTTCAGCAGCTTACTGTTCTGCTCGGCCGCTTCGCCGGCAAGCGTTAGGATAGATCCATACTGCTGTTCGCTCTCAGGCACTAACTCACTCATGTTTCTACTCCAAAGTTAAAGGCAACGGGCCGGAACGGACCTGAACGGTGACACGTGACAGGCACACCATGGCATTTTGAGACGTACTCACCATCGAGCTAATCACCCACGGACCACAGCGAACCTGTTTAGTCTGGCGACTCAGGGCGATACGCTTCTCAGGGGTTTCAACCCGGCTGGTGATGGTGATGCCTTTGAGGTGGGAGCGGGTGTTTTTGGCATTGTTGACCGCACGGTACACACTGCTCAGCGTTTCTGAGTCAACCGGGGACTGCTGGGAAATCAGATCAACCCGAAACTCGCCGGGTGCCAGGTTACCCGGGTCTTCAAACCACTCAACAGCCCGCAGGCTGTCAGAACGGATCGCTTCAATGCTCTTGTCGACGGCGTATCGGGTGCCTTTGTAGGTATGAATTTCCAGCGCCATGGCAACCACCTGACGCTTGTACTTTTCATCCCAGCTATCGTCCCAATCATCCACACTGACTTCCCAGGCCAGGTACGGCAAAAGATCTAACCGACACTTCCTGGGGTCGAGAAAACCCTTAATCTCCCGCTCAATCAGAGCAATTTCTTCCCAGAACACCTGCTCTAACGCACGCTCCATGGCAGCAGCTGAGGGCGGCAATGTGCTGACAAAACCACTCATACCACCGCTCCAGCCTTGCGAACCACGATCTCAGTACAAAAAGGCGCTTCCGATGCCAGGCATTCAATCCCAGCCAGTGGCTCAATCAAGCTCACTTTGGTCACCGGTTGAAAGCTCCCGATCTCCGCGGCTTTGTCATCCCTTTTGACGTGCGCCGCGGCATACAGCGCCGAAAGCGCCACTTCACCGCCTAACACATGGGTTTCATCAGCCAGCTTCTGCAGACGTTTCTCGGCCATCGCTAGGGTTTGCGCCTCGCCCGGGCCAACCGGCATGTTGAGTTCAACCTCAATCCGGTAAGGCTTGATGATCGCGGGATACACATCAAGGTTGTCATTCAGCGGCCGCTTGGTGATCCCGTCCAGGTAATCGAAGACGGTCTGACACAATTCAGGAGAAGCACTGCCATCACCAAGGCGACTGAGTATATAGAGATCGACTTTGACGGGCGTGGGACTCAATGGGCGCGCATCAAGCACATCCTCATGAGCATTCAGGGCGTGGAAAATATAAGCGCCATCAGGCCCGGCGACGCTGAAGCTTTCAGGGGCCATTTGCACCCGGCGGCGGTACTGATCATCTGTCTCTTTGTCGAATTTCTCGACCGGACGGGCAGCACCGAGATGGACCAGGTTATTCCCGGAGGCAAAGGCAACCATGTTCTCGAGAGAGATATCCTGAAACTCCTGGCGAGCCCGGGTGACTTCCTCGGCCATTGAGGACATCGCATTGTGCAGGGGATCACCTACTTTAGGAACCTCGACGCCTTGCAGCTCCGCATAGCGAAGCAGCATCCGGGTTCGGATACTGACGGCATCAAGCTGCTGCACTACCTCCGGCGGCGGCAGCTTAGACAAGTCAATTTGACTCACCAGCTCAATCCAGTGATATTTTCCACGCTGCCATCAAATAGCAACGTCACTTCCACCCCTACCAACACCGCATTCTCACCTCGTTCCAGCCACACTTTGTTGAGTTTTATCTCGTCAGCAAAGCCGTTTAGAGGGTCCGCGACCATATCGGCCACGTCCGCATAAATGTCCATTTCCAGCTCTGGGGTGATGTTGCGGTCGATGCGATAAGGGAGGTTTGAGCCATAGCCCCGGCCCAATGGTAAAGTGCGTTTACGGGTCCGCATACAGCGTAGAAGGCGCTGCTTTAATTCAGCGACGCCCTGAATGATCAGCCCTGTGTTTTCATCAATTCCTGTCGCCATCCATCACCTACTGACGTTGATTGGCAAGGCTGGTTCTCGGGTCGCCATGGTTGTGGTCATGACCGTTATAAATTTCACGATCACCCGCCATCGAGCGAACGCTATCGGAAATGTTATTTGCCGCGGTAATATTCGCCCCTGAGGATATATCGCCCGTGGTGGATTGCTTGCCCTCATGCTCAATGTCCCCAACCAGCACGATTTTAGGTGCCGCCACCCGGAACTGCTCATCCGCCACAATGTCGACTTCCCCTTTGATTTCACCGGATAGCCGGTGGTTTTCCATGTCGTACTGCAGCCAGGTTCCGTCCTGGAACTCGCGGTAGAACAGCTTGAGGTTGTCTTTCGGCTGGTCAAACTGCGTCTGGTTCAGGCTGGCGACAATCACCCCACCATGCGAACCAAACGGTTTGAGCACCACTACCTGCTCCCCTTTCTGCATTGGGTGCCAGTCTTTCACTTCTGCAGCGTGACCGACGTTTGAACGCAGCCAGTCGCTGGTACGGTCTTCATCAAACCGTACCTTGTAGCGCAGCGGCTTGGCCTGCACCTCGGTGATGGTACCGAACTGAATCATCTCACTAAGCAAACGAATCAGCTGATGCTGGGTAAGCTCCATCAGGAATCATCATCCGTAACAGGGAAGTAATCAGACTCATGGCCAAAGCCAATCTCCGGCGATTGCGATGCCAGAATCTGGTCCGGCAAGGTTTCCGGGCCGACCGGCAACCAATCCAGCTCTCCCGCCAGGTCATGCGGGCCGGTGCGGCATTCCGCAATAAACCAACCGTCCGGGGTTTCCTGCTGCTGCGAAGTATTCACCGACAGGATCGAGATGTTGCCGAAGGCACTGCTGGAACAGAAATCCCGCCACTCCTGCAGGAACGCCAGCTCGGCCTGCTCAGTCTCGAGGCCCGTGGTTTTCGCACCGCAGTAAACCCGGCCGATGACCAGCATTTTGACGTAGGTGTTGTAGACATCGTTCGGGATCTCACCGGTATAAATCACCGTCAGGATCCCAGGTTCCAGATCGCGGTTGCTGTATGCACTGCGGTCCTGCCAGTTGCGGGTGGTTGTCCGGTGCGGGTTGCGGGATTCAAAGCCATCTGTAATCGCAGTCAGAATGGCGTCGATATTGCGTTCAGCGTTTGCCATCAGCGGCTCCTTAATCCGGCGGCGCGCAGGCCTGCGGCAACCGAGGCATTCAGGATATCGGCGACCCTGTAGGACGTCTGGTCTGCAGCTCGGTCGTAAAAATCATTGGGGGCGGTACCGTTGCGGGCAATCGACCGGGCGATCATGAATGCCAGGTCCGACTGCGTATGTTTGGGGTTGTGCGGTTGCAGGCGTTGATCTTTAATCCAATCTTCGATCATTCGTAGCCGTGGAAACCCTTGAGACGAGGTTTTTTGAACAACAAGGTCATTATAGTTCTGGGAACTTTGTACTAATTGCTGAAGTTCGCCAATCGTCTTGCTTCTAATCGCGTTACGAAGTCCAAACGACGCTGTAGGTGCTTCATCTCTGGATACGTTCTCTACATCACCTGCCGCGCGCATCACCCCTCGACGAAGATGGCTCAACACCAACTCAGGCGCATTACGAAACGCTTCATCCAGCGCTGAGGTTTGCAGATCAACCGATAACTCACGCATGGCGCACCTGCCGCTCAAACTGCGCCATCAACTGCTGATGAATCCCTGCCGGGGTGCCGTTCTTGGCTTCACCACCAATACTGTTTCGCACCGAGACGTTTTTACTCAGATGATTCACAGCCAGGTATTTCACAGCTTCAGCGGTGGCCCGGAGCAACAGCAGTGGCTCATCGTGCGGGTCAATGCTGAACGCATCATTCTGAATCGTACGCGCGGCGTAGTAGCTGTAGCTGAACTGCCAGCCGCACTGATTCAGCAGGTGATAGCCGGGCATAAACGACAGCTTCAGCAGGGGCTTGCCATTCTCGTCATCAATCCGGCTCAAGGTCGGCAGATGCTGCGGGTAGCCGCGCTCCCAGGGCTGATGTTGCTTACGAGCCGCCAAGCCGTAGTAACTAACTCGAACAGAAATCAAATCCGCCGGCGCCGAATAGCAATCTACCCCAAGCTCGAGCGCAAGGGTGCCGAGCCGTTGCTGTGGCCGATACCGGCTGTAGTCGGCCAGGGCCATTTCAATCAACTGCCTTTCATGACCAGCAACAAACTCGGCGCTGTCCATCAGCGCCGCCTGAAGTTTCACGATGAGATCCGATACCTGCATGTCAGCCCCCTCTCAGTTTCCATGAAGCGATACCGACCACGAACAGGAGCAGCACCCAAATCAGATCCCGGTTGTACTTGGTGCTTACCGTTGCCGACTCCAGTGGCCGCATTCGTTTCTCAAGTTCCCCCATAGCCTCATCAAGGCGAACCACCTGAGATTCCAAGCTGTTGTGCTTGGTTTGCATCTCAATCATTTGCCCCATTAGCTCGGTATGCTGCTTCATGTAGGTTCGCATCTCGATCCGGAACTCAGAAAACTCACTGCGTGTAATCACACTGCACTCCGCGGTGTCACCGGCCATGCCCGCCTCCAACCAACTGTTTACCTTTGGTCACGCTGCCCTGGCTGCTGCCCAGCCAAAAAGCCACAGCGGTACCAAAGGCCCCCATCACCGTCCCGGCGATCATGATGAGCACCTGAGCATAGTCCTGCGGTGGATTACCGAAAAACAACGAAGCGAACATACCGCTTACCATCAGAGCCAGCGTTAGAGTCAATGCCCAAGGCATCCAGTGCTCCCCGTGCTGCTGCCTTGCATCCTTTGTATCCGTGAGCTTGGCTTTCTCGAAGTCCAAATTCAGCGCACCTTCCTGCAGCTTGAGCTTGCGCAACTCCACCCGCTCATCACTTTCCATCTTCCGGATCTTAAGCAGCGTGTTCGGATTCGATTCAATCGCCGATTCAATAGCTTTCGGGCTATCTTCAACCCCCAAAGTGCTTGCAAGCAGAGTCCCAACAGCCCCACCCGCAGGGCCGCCAAGCAGACTGCCTATCAGGGGAGCTGATGACTCAACCAATCCTTTGACCTTATCCCATACATTCCCGGACATGGCTTAAGCCTCCTGCTCTTTGCGCTTGGCCAGCTCGTTCTGTACTGCGTCGAGCTTACGGCTGTCGTCACCGGCTTTAAGGATTTCCACCTGCAGATCTTCATCGCTCATGGCTTCCAGCGACTTGGCATATTCTGCCGGGCTGAATTCGCGTTCGGCCTGGCGAACCGACAGTTCGGTCTCGATGTCTTCCAACAGCGTTTTCCGGTTGCCGTCGACCTTTTCAAGCTCGGCCAGGCGGTGCAGCTCGGTGTCATCCAGCTCGGAAAAATAGGGCTTGATGACGTCGATTTTGTTATCCAGCAGGCGAACAAAAATCTCATCCTGCACAGCCCCGGCGCTCTCGCGGTTCGGGTTCTCGAAATGGATGATGGACACCCGCGCCGCTTGGCCCGGCCCGACCTTGGTGGTGCCGAAGTAACGGGCTTCCGAATCAAAGTTGATGAACAGGATCATCAGGCCACGGTTGACCAGCGCCGGTGACGGCACAAAGCGGGCATCCACTTCCCGGGTTTCGCCCGGCATGACGGTGCGACCACCGATGTTCTGTTGCTGTTTGGTGTTGTTGGTGTAGGCAATGGTTGGTTTCATTTGGATCACCCTGAATCTGAAAAGAAAAAGCCCCGGCCCTGGGTGGCCGGGGAAACGACGTCCCTATCGTCCTGACGCTGAGTAGAACAACACGCTGGTAAAGCGGTTACGGATCGGTTTCGGACAGTGGATGGCGTTGTACTCTTCGCCGTAGGCTTCTTTGCCGCCCTTGAGCTGGCCGTTGCTGTCGCGGGCTTCCTGCATTTCGCTCAGGGAGTAAGGTTTAACCACAGTGTACGTGAGGGCGCCACGCTGACCCATCAGGATCCGCTCGTCACCCAGGTGCGTGCCCGGGGCATTGGTGGAATAAGCCGGCAGAGATTTCACCGCTTCCAGATCGCCCTGCGCGCTGGTACGCGTTCCGTCCCGACGCTGCGACACAATGAACTGCTCGGCATTGGTACAGGTGTCGTTGAGGGTGTTGGACATGATCAGGAAGTCCGGCGTGACAAAGCGGTCATCCTTCATGATGGCCTTGCGGCGGCCGATGGCCTGCATCAGCTTGTTGTAGTGCTTCTCGGCGGTGATACCGTCCGGCACATCGCTGTCAACTTTCTGGATATTGGTGGCGTAGCTGTAGTCGATGCTGGCAGCCCCTGCGGTCACCGGCTTCAGATCACCCAGCTCATCAACCAGGGCAAACTGGCCCAGGTTGTACGAGCGAACCACATAATAAGTACCTGGGGCCTGATTGCCGGAGCCGTCGAACGGTTTGATTTCAGTGCCGTCGATGGTCAGCACAATCGGGTTCTCAACGGTGCCGATGGTGTTGCCTTGCAGATCGAACTGCTGATGCTGGGCCACCACCGGGAACTGCGCCGTTTTGAACGTTGCAGCATTTTGCAGCTGAGCCGCCAGATCGTCACTGGCTGTCGCCGCCAAGTAACTGTCGGCCACACGCTGCATGGTGTTCATCAGACGGCGGGCGACCAGCTCTTTGATAATGCGGCTGGCCGTGGCGACGTTGCGGCCCCAGGCATCCCAGTTGATCACAGACGACTTGGAAAAGTGCATCAGCTCGTTGGAGACTTCGAACGCCACTTTCATCGGCAGCACGTAGGCCAGGTCCATGCGCTGGGAGTTTTTGACCTTCGGGATGGTACCGTGCTCGAACACAATGCCGTCGCCCATGATGGCCGAGACATCGCGCATTTCATACGGGATGTGGGTAGTGGCGCTGGCGCTGAAGTCGGTCAGAGTCTGCACCAGTTGCAGCACGTTCAGGTCAGACAGGGCTTCGCGGATCACTTCCCGTTGTACCGACACCGGCAGCTCGGTATCTGAAATCACGTTCGCGCCGCCCTGTCCGGTAAGCATCAAACGCTCCTGGTGAATGCGGTGGTGATTCAGGCGGTCGAACTCAGCCAGCACCTGCTGGGCAAACACCGGCAGGTCTTTTTCTTCCTTCAGGCTCAGCTGGCCCAGGGAATAGGTGTTGGTTTGGCGCAGGTTCGAGTGGATTTGCTGTTGCAGTTGCAGGCTTTCCCGCTGCTGGTCCGGCGTTTGCGTCATCGACCCGGCCACCGAGCCGAAGCCCAAGCCGGAGAGCTGGATGCTGACCATCTTCTGGTTGCCGTGGGAGATCTGGTTTTCCGCCAGCTTGGTGATCTGCTGGTCCGACATTTCAACGGTGATCAGGTCTTTGGCTTCTTTCAGTTCAGTTTTCACGTCATCGCTCAGGCCTTCGGCGGCATCGATGGCATCGGTGAAAATTTTCACTTTCTCGGCCAGCTTCTTGGCTTGGTCGGCTTGCTGTTGTGCTTGCGCGGTTTGCTGCTCACCCAGAATGCGCACCACGTCTTCCTGGGTCAGGCTACCGCCGCTGAGGTTAATGACCGGCGCACTGGTGGTGCCGGATTCAGCCAGCTGTTTGGCGACGCCTTCAATCTGCTCGCGCAGCTTGGTGGCCGCGACTTCATCACTGACGCCGGTGAGGGAGTCTTTAAACAGCTGAACCATGGCTGCGTGCTGCTCGGCGGAGAGTTTCAACCCTTTGATGTTCGCTTCGAACAATGCGATCAGTTGTTTCCACATAGTTTGTCGTTCCTCAGAGAATTTGTTGGCCAGCGACTCGGAAAGATAGGTTGGGCATTCGTGCAAACTGGCCTCGCTCAGTTCGATTTTGTCGAGGTTCTTGATGCACGGCCGGGTGACCAGACCGGCGCCCAGCAGCGTGGGTCCGAATTCCTGGTACTGGCCGTCTTGCCCTGCTTCGTTGCTGACGTAATTGGGATGAATTTCGGCGCTCAGGTATTTGAAGCCCTCTTTCAGGACTTTATTGACGCCGAGTTCGTACCACTCCACCTCTGCACGTAGTCGACCGCGATCAGTAAACAGGCGACGGACCACCGCCCCGGCACCGTTTTCAGGCTGGTGCGCAATGTCGATGTTAATTTCCTGGCCGTAAACATTCTCGTTGAAGTTCTTCACCAGGGAATCGAACATCTGCTGGGTCAGTTCAAATTCGCCATATCGCGGGTCGTAAAATTTGCCGGTTCGGGTAATGGTGACAACGGTGTGCTTATTTGTGCTGCTGGTATCCACCTTGACAGCATCAGACAGGAGATGAATAGCTCCGCTGGGTTGTGCTGCGCTGAGTGCCAGCACAACACTGGCGGAAAGGAAGGTTTTCTGGTTCATGTCTCTGCCCTAAAACGGAAAAAGCCCCTGAGGGTTAACTCAGGGGCTCGGTCGCCATCAATGTGGGCAGGGTGTCAAAGGCTTGGAAGCGGCGGGAGGGGGTTAAAAGGAATACTAAAGCCTGCGCATTGCTGCTCAGGCTTAAACCTATCTCATCATTTAATCAGCTTTAGATCGGTCTTGCGATTTCTCTTCATCTCTTGATAATAATTTTCATGAGAGCCGATGTTAAGAAGGTACAGCTTTAACTGATTTTCAACCCAGCTATAACCGAGCAAAATCTGCTGCGATTCCAACTTAAACTTGTGCACCCATAAATGAGACAAATCGCCTTTTTTCTGTACACCCAATTCAGGGTCAGCAATGATCTTATCTATCTCATCTTCAACGACTTTAAGTTGCTGTTCAGACAACTTTTTTAACGCTTTTGCGAACCGAGGAGTCTCAAATACATCAATTTCTTTTTGTTCTTCGCTCATACCGTTTGACCATTCCGAATTTGACTTCTTCGGAAGCAAGGAGAGCTTCTTGTACAAAGCTATACGACAGATCTGGATTATCAATCATGATTTGACCAATTTTAGCCCAGTATTCTATTTGCTTAGGCACAGAGCGGCTTTCCGCTTCCGCATATACCTTAACGTGAGTAACAAACTCATCATCTAAGCGGACACTTGTTGCCATTGCATTGCTCCTTTAGCTTTGTCATTGCACTTGATCACCCGGTTACTGCTTACCTCTAAGTGCAAGTCAATAATTTGATTCTGACGAATAATTTCATTCAGCTTAAGCAGCTGATCCAACTTCACTAGTCGACTTTGTTTAAGAATTTGGTTGAATTTAATCAACAGTCGAATTAGTTTGAGAAACTTATTCAAGCTGTTAAGCAATTGATTTCTCTTAGATATCTCCTCCTCTTTGCGCTTTAGCCCGATCTCATACCCACTTTCATGCTTTCTCAGCATGTCATCGACCATGTCAATCCAGCGTGTTAAGCGGATTTGTCTTTCTTCCCACTCTTTAAACGCTAGGCCAAAATCGACGACTATAAATTTTGATTCCACTTGAGCCCCCTTGTTTCGACACTATAATAATGCGACAAATTGTCGCATTACGCAACTTTAAACCTCACAAACTTCTCAAGCAACTGCTATGTCAGTAGAAGCTCATCCCCCACCGGCACTTCCACCCACCGCTTACATCGACACAGCGCTACGCCTTCGGCGACTTTTACGCAGCGGGAGCGGATGACGCCTTGGTGGGTGAAGATGCAGTGGCCGCAGTCGCAGACGACGGCGGGGTATGGCCCCGCCAGTTCCTGATACATGGCTTCGAGTAATTTTGGTTCGAGTTCGGTGATGTTGGCCTGTTGCATCATTCCGCCTCCATCTTGGTGAGGGCGATATCCAGCTTGTCGCTGATGGCGGAGAACAAGTAGAAAAGTTGATCTCCGGTGAGGGTGTCGATGGTGCCGTCGGTTGCGCCGGCCATGGCGGCCAGTCCGCTGATCATTTCACGGGCTTCAAGTACGAGAGAGTGCGAGTCTTTACCCTGGGCGGGGAGAGATAATTGAAGTGCAGACATAAGATGTCTCCTGAGTAGCTGAAAATTCGCTGCCACACGGAGACGCCAATACTCACGATGGTGGCAACTCGAACAGGGTTGGCGTAACCGGCTACTCAGGTTCCGGCGCGACCGAAGTCGCCCCTGTTCGAGCCGCCATAGAATATAACATTTCTAAGGTGTGCGCGAACGCAGCCCAACAAAAAAGACGCGAGCGCGTCTTTAGGCTCTGAGTAGAATCAAGCTGGACGCCAATCCAGATAACAGATTTTGCTGCTATGGATATGAGACTAACTGCGCATTTAGGGGATGTCAAGGTTTACAGTTATAGATGTCGAGTTATGATTATATGAAACAACTCACATTATTAAATGGACTTCTGGTAATGGTTATATCAACAACAGTAATTGCTATTGCAGCAATAATTATTATATTTCTCTTGTTCCTTGCCGTCCGCGGTAACAAAATGATTATTGAACGAAATAATATTCTCAAAGAAAAAGAGAATATTATTGATGATTATAAGAACCGGTTTGACGGTGTAATTGATGCTGACGAAGAGTTAAACCGAGTGCTCCAAGATATCCAACGGCTTGAAAATAAAAGTAATGAATTAAAATCAAACTATCAGGTTAAAAGAAACATTTTAGATAAGTTAATCAAAGAGGTTTCTCTCTATGAAAATGACCTTGATATGATTGAACAAGGGTTTTATAAGCCCCAATTTGATTTCGACACTTCCGAAACATACAAAATTAAAATATCAGAAATAAAACAGAAACAAAAACAAATGATTTCTGATAAGCAAGCGATAAGCTGTACAACTCAATGGACTGTTGGAGATAGCCGGGCCGAAGGCAAAAAAATGGTTAATAAAGCCATTCGACTTACAGCGAGAGCATTCAATAATGAATGCGACGCCTGTATTGCAAAAGTTTCTTGGAATAATGTGAATAACATGATTTCACGCATTAAAAAGTCTTTTGAGGCCATCAACAAATTAAATGAGTCAAACTGCATCGTCATATCAAGAATTTACCTCGATTTAAAACTATCAGAGTTGAAACTTGCATACGAGTATCAAGAGAAGAAAAAACAAGAGAAAGATGAACAAGCTGAAATAAAACGACAAATGAGAGAAGAAGCCAAGTTAGAAAAAGAGATGGCAAAAGCCCTAAAGGATGAAGAACAATATCAAAAACTTCTTGAAAAGGCTAAAAATGAAGCGAAAAAAGCCACTGGTGAAAAACTTGACAATCTAAATGAGAAAATACTTTCATTGACCGCTGAACTAGAAGAGGCTCACGCTAAAAGTGAAAGAGCAAAATCAATGGCAGAACAAACTAAAGTTGGCCATGTTTATGTGATATCCAATATCGGTTCATTCGGTAAAAACGTCTATAAAATAGGCATGACCAGACGCTTAGAGCCGCTCGACCGAGTTAAAGAGTTAGGCGATGCAAGCGTACCTTTCACGTTTGATGTTCATGCCATGATCTACTCTGACGATGCACCTGCATTAGAGAATGCGCTTCATAAGTCGTTTGATGAAAAACGGCTGAATCTTGTGAACAACAGAAAAGAGTTTTTTGATGTTGCACTGAGCGATATTGAAGCTGAAGTACAAAAGATCTCTCCTGACGCTGAATTCCTTGTAACTGCGGAAGCCAGAGAATATAGAGAATCCCAAGCGATCCGCAAACAGAGGGAAGAAAAAGAAGCTGAACCTAATGCACTAGAGGCATTCCCAGAAGCCATATAATCTGAAAGCCTGAGTTCTCACTCAGGCTTTGCTCTCATCTTGGCCAGTACACCCCGCCCTCGCCGTAAAGTCCTCGAAGCACGCGGGTTCAGATGCTTTTTCCGAACCAGCTCCACGAAACGATCGGCATCTTCATCGCTTAATTGTGTTTTACCAAAAAACGCTGATTTAATTGTCATTCCTCAACCTTGATTACCAACCGGCACTTCCACCCAGCGCTTACAGCGACACAGCGCCACCCCTTCCACAATCTTCACACAGCGGGAGCGGATCACTCCTTCACTGTCACAAATCCGGTGACCACACTGGCAAACCACTTCTTTCACGGGCGACTCGTTGGCCGCGCTGGCTTTCATGCCGTAGCGTTCAGGCATTTTCTCTGCGGTATTCATATCCTTAGCTCCTAGCTTGCCCGGCGCGGTCACCGTATGGGCTTCTCACTGACGTAATCATTATATCGAAGATACGTAGACAAAATTGACCAATTTTTCGTCACCGCAGAGGGTGATTACAAGTTCTGGGTGTTGATGCCCTTTCGCTTCAGAGCTGGCTCCAGGTGCTTCCAGGGCGTCGCGATCATCCCTTCGGTCAGGTAGCCTTTCTCCAGAGCTGCGACTTTCTTATCATGGCCCAGCACGGCTTTCTGAGCTTCACGGCTCTGCCCTTTCAGCCAGCTGATGCGATCCGTCTGGCCCGTGCGGTCATCCTCTGTCACTTCGTCTTCAAATACCTTTTTGTAATAACTGGTCGTACGTATGTGTTTCACGGGCACTTTCCCTTCAGGGTAGACACCTCTGCCTAAACCATACAGGTTGGCACTCGCGTGCATATCGCAAATATCTGGCTTCTTGTGCTTAGTGGGATGAAGCGTAAACTGGATACCAACGACTGACGGATCTTTAAATGCAGCCCCCATAAACGCCATATCATGAGCGCGATTTATCTCTGTTTGCATGACGAGTCGAATATGATCGTAAGGTACGCCTTTTCCTGTCATTAGATCAGTCGCTATCACTCGATTAATACCGTCGGCGTTACCCAGTTTCATTTTCCCAACAATATCATCAGGTATTGGTTGCCCTCTTCGTATAAAATCATCGGCAGCTTCACTGGCCGAGCTACCCAGAATCACTGCCCGGTCAACTGCATTTATGACGACTTCTCTGGCATGACGATCAATGCGCCACAGCCGATCACTAAGCTGCAACCCATCATTGTATTTAAACGTTCGAGCAGTCATGACTGAGTCATCGACAATATCTCTTATCACATCTTCAGCCACGGTCCCGTTTGAAGCCATAGCGCCATTCTGAGCAGCAATGCTAATGTTTTCATGGACCATCATTGTTTGAGTTTGTGCAAGCCGGTTTAACCTATCCCCAATTTCTTGCCTCAGTCTATGAAGCTGGGAAAGGCGAACCACACCCAGCTCATCAGCATAATTTGAGACAAGTAACTGAATTTCAGCCAATGTGCTGGTATATAGCTGTTCTATCTCAGCCAGAGCAGAGTCATTCAGCTCAGCAGTCGCTTTCATTGCGGCTTTCATTGCCCGGTGAATTGCAGCTTTAGTTTGAGTTCGCAAATTGTTCGCCATCGTCACTACCTGTTATTGATTGCTGATTGAAGTTGCACTTTCCCCTTTAGGCTGATTACCAGGAGTAATGCTTACATTCGGTTCTGATGGTTCTAAATATGGTGCGTGGCTGTTGGCTTCTTCCTCGCGCATGCTTTCCGCGCGCTGCACATCAACCCCGGCTGACTCCCACGCCAGTTTGCGCGGCATCCCCAATGCCTGATATTTCAGCGCCAGGTCGGCCCGCTGGTTCTTGGTGTCGGTCATCCGCTCCACGAACTGCACCTGGAACTGGTAAGAATCCGGATTCAGCCCGGCCAGCAGCAGTTGCAGCTTGAATCCGTCCTGATAGGCGTAGGCCAGCGCATCCTGCAGGGCGTCGATTTCCTCGTAATAGTCACGCTTGAGATCTTCCAGAACGTCCCGCGCCATGCCGTCGACATAACCGAACAGGCCTTTCGGCGCCGGGGCGCCCGAGAAGAAAGCATCAACCAGCAAGCTGATATCGGCGATCTGATCCATGTTGGCATCTCCGCTGACCGCCGTGACCGAGAGCTTGTTACCGTAGAAGTCAGTGGCGATTTCCCCGCTTTGCCCTTCGACCCGCTCGCGGTATTCATCCAGCGCAGCTTTATCGGCACCATCCAGCGAGTGCGCCAGCTTTTGCGGCGCCCGGGTCCGGCGGCGGATCACCAGGTCTTCTTCCGTCATCACCAGCTTCTGCCAGATGGTGCGGTTGGCATCGAGGTACGGCCGCCCCATGCAGCCCATGTCGTCAAAGTTGTCCGGGTCTAACCGGCTGACGGTGAGCTGCCACAGCGGAAAGGTGCAGAGTTCCTGCCAGGTGATCGGGTCGATTTGGCGGAACGCCTGCTTCGGACTCTTGAATCGGCCGGTTTGGTCAACGATAGGAATAATGGTTTCGGTCGGCATCCGGATGGCGTTGGTCACCTGCATGGCCTCGTTGACCACCCACTGCAACGGCAGGTTGCCTTCTTTCGCGAGTCCGCCGGCATCGCTCATCAACTTGGCGCGATTGTTCAGTTGCAGCCGGGTAATGAATTGCAGCCAGAGCTTGTTCACCCGCTGGTTTTCTTTGCCGACCCAGTGCAGCTTCAGGCCGCCCTTGGTGGCATCGCGGGCAATACGGCGGTGAATCTTCTTCACCCGGGGATCCACTTTGTCCATATGGCGCAGGGTGACAATGGCCGCCCGCAGGTTCGGGTCGCACTGCATCATGTCATACAGGTACTGCACCGAGCGCTCCGGGTCGGCGATATGGCCTTTGTCGGAATGTTGCTGGCCGCTCTGATTCCCCGGGGTATTGGGCGCGGAAGCCAGGGGCTTGTTGCGAACAGCAGCCCAAATGCGTGAAATCATGCTCATGAGAGGTTCCTTAACAAATTCAGGCTGCTGGGGCTGCCCAATAGCTGGTCGCGGGTTTTGTGGTTGATGGTGATGATGCTCGGGACCGGCGCAGCGCCCTGGGTGACCAGCGCCCAGTGCGAGGCCATGTGGGCATCAAACAGGTCATCGCCGATCACCGCTTTGAGCATCTTGTAACTGCTGTAGCTGCCCGCTTTCACCGGGCTGGGCTTGATGTTCTTGAGCTGGCGCGGAAGGTTCATGAAGTCCTGCACATCCGGGTCGTTCTCGCGGTCTTCGACATACGGCAGCACCATCTGCCGGTTGTGGTAGGCGCTGCGCAGGGACTGGGCCATCTGGTGTTTGGCGTAGCCTTCAAACCGTAACGGTGAGAAAGCCCATTCCGGCCAGGTGGAGGCGGTACTCTCCCCGCCGCCGATGGCCCGGCGGTCGATTTGGGTCAGGCCTTCGGCGAACAGGTCATCGTTCACTTGGGTGATCAGGCCGATTCCGAAGGCATCGCCAATCGCGTAATCCGGCCGGAAGTAGCGCCAGAAGCCGACAATATCTTTGCGGATCACGCCTTCATCGGTGCCCGGGTGCCATGTTTTGCAGAAGATCACGACCGAGAAGTTGCCGATTTGCTCTTCGACCACAAGGGCCGACCGGGACGATGCCACATTCTCGCCATGTCCGGTGTGATCGTAGCCGAACGAGACCATGCCCCGCTTTTTGTAGACGGTATATGGCTCCGGCATCGCCGGTTCGAGGCCAATCTTCACCCCAACCTGAATGGCGTAGCGGATGTACTTTTCCCAGATCAGGTTTTTGGCGGCGACGTTGATGCACAGCAGCTGCCGGATATATTCGTCTTCCGAGAGCTGGTTTCTCATCGACATCACGAACTCTTCGTTGAGGATGCCGAGCTCGATGCCGAGGTAACAGTCGACCGTTGGCAGGCAGGTGTACTCGCCGGAGTCGATCATGCCGCTCAAGGTATCGGCACCTTTGAAAACCCCGGTAATGCGGATTTGCGGTTTGTTGACCGCGGTTTTGCTGGCACCCAGACGGCGGGTTGAGCCCATCATCAGCAGGAACCGGCTGTAGAGACGTTCGGGATCGAGGTCGTCGACCTCTTCCAGCGATGCCCAGGTTAAGTCCCCGCCATCGACGTTGGCCATGATGCCGTAAGCCCGGGCTTTCGAGCGGTTGGCGAACTCGTAATAGGTATCGGCCAGTTGCTTACGGCCGGACTTGTAGGCGATGTAGCCGCTGAGAATATCGGAGCGCCGGATGGCATCGAGGTGGTAACCAAGGTTCACCAGTGATTGCGCTTCCCGGGGCGCGACGATTCCGCCTTCCTGATCGCAGTGAATGGCATTCCACTCCAGAAAATACATCTCTTTGACTGCGGTTTTCCCGGTACGGCGGCAACTGAAATCGACGGTGTTGGGGCTGGCATCCATCTCTTCCATTTTCAGCAGCTGCACCGGGTCCAGCTCGACGTTGTGGACGTGTTTATGCCACATGCCGTGATTCCCGGCATAGCGCATGATTTCCTGCTCGGCCAGGCTCTGAACTTCGATGCGCTGCTTGGCGGTGATGCGATCAGCCATCTTTGCTTACCTCATGGCCATCCACCTCAATCACTTCGGCTTCCTCGGCACCGTTCTCATGGTTGTGCTCAATCAGAATGCTGTCGTTACGAACCCGCTGCTGTGAGCGGCTGATAAGCTGCCGCAGGCCTGCCATCTGCTCATTCATTTTCTGCTGGTACTCCAGCGCAGACTCGCGCTCGTCTTCCTGCTCGAGGGTTTTGCCCATTTCGATGCCCTGGTCGACCTGAACTTTCGGCGTCATGTTCAGATCCGCCATGGAGAGGTTGTTCTTACTGAGCATGTCGAGCATCGGCTTAAGCAAGGGGTGCGCTTTGACCTCTTCGATGGTCTGCATATCACCGTGACCGTCTTTGTACTGGCCGATATGGAAACCGCCCTCTTTGTCGAAGTCGTACACCGGATTGCGCAGCGATACACCGTCGGCCACGATGGTTTGCATCATGTCCTGAAAGATTGCGGCCAGATTGGCCTGGTTGATGGCGTGCAGCTCGGTGAGCTTGGTCGGGTCGCCGGACTGAAAGGCGATCAGATGCTGCATCATCAGCTCGGTACGCTTGATGCAGGCCGGTTGCGTCGCGCAGTAAGCGTGGTCGACATCACAGGTCGCACACTGCGGATATTTCCCGGGGCGAGCGGGGAAAAATAGGGCCGTTTTCGCGTTGGCGCCGTGCTTCAGGGCATTAAAGCGGGTGATGGCCCGCTCGGCAGCGGTCGGGTGACCGGCTAAATTGGCAGCCGAACGCGCCTTGCCTTCTGCAGTCTTCGGGCCGGTCGACGCCAGCACCGAGCAGAACTGCCCGACCTCCCACGGCACCTGCTGCACTTCCCGCTGGCAGTTGGTGCATTTACCAAAATAGCGAAAAGGATGCGCCCGTTTGGGTTCATCCTCGACTCGTTCCGGGGCCGCTTTGAAGGTGAAATTGCAGTGAACACACTTGAAGGTGATACTTTCACGCGGCTGATTGGGCTTCTTCTCACTCATGGCGATACGTTATCAGTTGAGTCTGGTATCAGGAGGGAGTTGGTTCGCCTGGCGCAGCTCGTTGTACATCCGCAGCAACCGGCTCGGCGAGGCATCGCAACCCAGCCAGGTGTGCAGTTGATGCCGGATTCGGGGCCGGGGTACTTCGGCCCGCAGCAGTTCGATGATCAGCACCTGCTTCAGGTGCTTGCCCCATACCGTGAATGCCGGCACGTACACTCGCAGTGTTCGCCGACTTGGGTGATACGCGGCCCGGTAGAGTTCCCGCCAGATGAACCGGTACTGCTCGGCATCCACCGCGACATACATTTCAAACCAGGCCTGCGCCAAGCGCTGCGCATCGAGCCATTCTTCAAACACATCCGCCGCCATGGCTTCATGCTGTTCGGTGTATTTCGGGACGGGGATCCGCAAACGGCGTTCCGTTCGCAGGGTTTCCAGCCGTCGCCAGAGAGAAAGGAATTGATCCGGGCCGAGGTGATCGGCTATTCGCCGCCAGTGGGCCGGAAGCGGCAGACACTTCACTGCTGCTTCGACTTCGGAGGCACTCAGTGAAAGTTCTAAATTGGTGTAGTTTTCCAGGTACCCACCTCCCCCTGTAGCCAGGCGTTTTTTTCCTATGCCGAGCCCCCACCCCTTGGGCGGTGATGGTGTGGTCGTGAAGTACAGGGGAGAAATTGAGAATTAAGCTGCGCATTTCCTGAACCTCTCTGATTACTGAAGCAAGTAAACATCAAGGCTCGGGCACCGCGGTTATCTGGTGAGTTGCGCATTCTAGCCGTATGCGCAGCTCGTAAAGGGAAAAAGTTCTAAGACTTTGGACGGGTTTGGCCGTTTTATTTAACAGTTCTTTAACATGCCATAATCGCCCGCCAAAGCCCAGTATATCTGACATCTCTGAAAAAGTTAAAGACGGGTTATGTAAGTTCTAAGACTTTGGTGTTCGAAGAAATGAAAGGATAAAGTTATACCTACAGCAAAATGTGTACACATAAAAAAGGAGAGCACATGCTCTCCTTCTTATTCATAACTTAATGCTCAGTGTAACCGTTTACTCAGCACATGCTTCAAGATAGCTTTTGTTGGTGTCGATACGTTCACCATGCGAATTTTGGTCCTGAAGACCTCAAAACCAAGTTCTCGAGCCAAAATACCGACCAACTCATCAGCAAAAGACGGACTTACCGAACTATTTGCGAAATCAAGAGTCACCACTTCATGATCATCCAAAATGTTAAGAAGTTTTTGTCGCGCTAATGAGCCATTTTCCCTAGTGGCCAATGTTTGAAATTCGCCAGGGAGATTAAGTAAAGAGTTCATCATATTCCTCCCCATCCATAGAATCCGGCTTAGGCCAAGAGTTGTACACTAATTCAACATCGAGTGGTTGATCGATGTTCCATTCAAGTATAACGCAAGTTCCTGACCAAGCATGATCAAGCGTAACCGATTCTGAAACGCCATCACGATTTATATAACACTCATTCCCAGACACAACAATGAGACAACCTGAATTAATTTTGATTAGATCATTCGCTAGAGTTAGGCCGTACCCAGAGTGAGATCCATAAGGCTTACCGGTAACCCCATATTCTGTTGCCACTTGGCACGCATTATTTTGCGTGAGTCGATCTCTTAACCCCTCGTTCCCGAGTAAGGAGTTTCGAATCCCCATACCGCAATCAGCAATACAAATCTGAGATAGATTACCACCTGGCCATGACTGCCCACAGACTAAACCAAATACGCCATCGGTAGAGGAATGAGCGCAGCAATTCCCTAAAAGCTCTGACATCAAAACCTGAATAGAGTCCAGTGTCGATTGATTTTGCACGCATCCGCGAAACATCTCAGATATTTCGATTGAAAGTGGGTGAACTTCAACATCATGCTGTACTGAGCGAGCTTCAACGAACCGCCCACAAGCTGGATTCTTATTCACCTTGACAGGTGGTTGCATGCCTATAGCTTCCCAAAGACCCATTCGGGCAGCATAGTTTTCCCGCTCTTGTGGCAATATCAGGTTTTTCCCTGCACGCTTTGCTTCAATCGCTAAGGTCGTAAAATGAAAAGGCTTCCAAAAACCAGGGGCATTCCCACTACCCGTTTTCTCGAAAGAGTCAAGCTGAACTAGCCACCACTTAATATCTTCAATACTTACTTTGTCCATGGCATTCACCTACCCCAAAATCTCTGTCCATAAGACACCATTAAACTATGCATCAAAGACAATATCAAAGACAAAGTTCTCAACTATTCAATTACATAGTCAATGTCGGATGTCTTTATAAAGGTCAGCTGCCAATCAGCATGTACAAATATCAGTCCAGAATAAGCATTGAAATGAACCTCATCTCCAACCCAAACATCCTTCACCTTCGGACCAACCGCTAACACCTTCCCCTGATTGGATGGGGAGCTTGGAAGAAAGAGGCCTTTTTCTTCGGTTTGGACAGGATCACGCTCAATCACCACCCAGTCGTGCAGCGGCTTCAGTTTCATAGAGCACCGCCTTTCTGCATTTCACGCAGCAAAGCGGATACCGGCGTTGAGATCTTGCCGAGTGGGTTGCCTTTATCCAGTACATTGGTCATCTTGCGCATCGCGATATGGGTATAGATTGCAGAGGTTTTCGGGTCGGCATGGCCCATGAGGGACTGAATCTGCAATGTGGAAGCATCAGACTCGGCCAGTTCGGTACCAAACAAGTGGCGAAGGGCATGCGGGTGCGCCTGGTCTTCAGGAACGCCGGCAGCTATCGCATAGTATTTTATCATCCGGTCTACGGCCCGGGTTGATAGCCGCCTGAGTTCACCGCGGTAGTCCCACTCCGGAATATGGCGATTCCGCAGGTTCACAAACAGCACCTGGTCGCCGTCATCGAGCAGTCGGTCAATGCCTTGCAGGTCCGGATGGCCAAGATAGGCCTGCAGAAGCAACATGGCCTCTGACGGTACCGGGACCATCCGCTCTTTATCGCCTTTCTCTTGTAACCGAATTGCCAGTCGGTCTGCGCCCTGGTGCTTGTACCAGACTAGGTTTGATTCATTCAGATCACACAGGCCTGACACCCGGAAACCACACCCCAGCAACAGAGCCAGCATAGCGCTGTCCCGGATGCCGCCGAACGTGTCCAAATCCGGTTGCAGCAAAATGGCTTCGGCGCTGTGCAACCCCATTGCCCGGGGCAAGCGTTTTCCGGATTTCGGATACACCAGGTCATGCGCCGGGTTGGTTCTAATGTGCTGCCTTTGGCGCAAATACTTGTAGAACCCGCGAACCGCAGCAACGGCCACCTTTCGGGAGGCGGCCGAATAGCCCATTCGGTGCAACTGGCCGCCAGTGAACTGCTCCAGCGTCCCCAAAGTAGCTCCAAGGTACTGGCCATCGAGATAAGTGCCGAGTTGCTCCAGGATCTTCCGGTACTTTGTCACTGTCTTCGCACTGCAGTTCTCATTCTCCTTTTTCCAATTCAGGAACTGATCAACCAGCAACACGTCAGTTTGCTCGTTAACGATTTTGGTACCGGGGGCAGAAAAACTCATGGAGCCATGGATCCTAAGGGTGAGAACTCATTGAGCCCAGTATTCATGCGGCCTACAGGCTATCGGAGGGCTTTGAATTATCCATGGAATCACTCATGGAGCCGTCAAAAATCCATGGAACGAAAAATACCCCTCATGGCTAACCTGTGGATGCGATTTTTAGCCTTTTCTCTCTTCCTTAGCTCTCTATCTCTCTCTTTTTTAAAAAGAAAGAAGAAAAGAAAGAGGAGCGGCGGCGAAAAACGACAAAAGTGAAAAGCATGGAAGATAAACACGAACCCATGGAATAAATGGGCTAACTCATGGATGAAATAAAGCAACAAACCCAGCAAGGACAAGGGATTAGCGACAAGCATCCACAGGTCCACAACTTAGAACAATATCCTGTGCCCCCGGGCTTGCAGGCTGGGGTAAGCCGCGCCATCCTATTTTTCACGCTGCCACATCCAACCCGGGCGCCCCTAACCCTCTCAGGGGGTGCGGGGGAACGACGATTTGGGGTGAGAAGGCGCTTTCTGAAGATGGGCGTTCTGTATAGGGGGATAACACCTGGTACGTCGCGACAGAACGCCCTCTGATGACGTTGCCGGCGAGATGAGAATGCGCATAGACCTAAAGGAGGCAACTATGCGTAAACAACCTGCAGCACGCTCTCTGGCGCAAATCGTCAGCGAGATTTTGAAGAAGGAAGGCCACCGTTCGAATGATAGTGATGATCTTGGTGGGAACACCACCTGGGGGATCACTGAAGCCACAGCGCGGAAATACGGATACCAGGGCCCTATGTCCGAGCTTACCCAGGAACTGGCCCGCGAGATCTACACAAACCGGTACATCAAAACACCCCGGTTTAATGAGGTTCACGCCGTAAGCGCTGTGATTGGTGAAGAACTCATCGATACCGGCATCAATATGGGCCAAAGCGTTGCAGCCAAATTCCTGCAGCGTTGGCTGAACGTCTACAACAACAAGCAAGCCTACTATGATGACCTGGTCATAGATGGCCATATCGGGCCGGCAACGATCCGAGCCTTAAAGGCGTATTTATCACGTCGTGGGAAAGAAGGAGAAGCGGTTCTCTGGCAGTCACTCAACTGCAGTCAGGGAGCCAGATATCTGGACATCACGGAAGCCCGAGACAAGAACGAAACCTTTACCTATGGCTGGATGAAAAACCGTGTTTTGGGCTGAAAAACGGTTCCAAAACCCCGCCATAAGCTGTTGATTTATAAGGTTCCAAAATGCGCCCAAATGGCTTCAAAAACAGGGTAAAAATGGAGAAAAGTCTTTATTTTTCTTTAGCTTATACAAATAGAAAGCCGCACCATTGCAGTGCGGCTTGGATTAAGTTTTATGAACACCTCAGTGACCGCTTGGGTGCATCCGAGGCCGTTGTTACTTGAGGCTTCGCCACTCATTACGTTGAGTATGCCGTGTCCGATGCAGTCACTTCTTTAAATCGGACATTCCTGTCATTTGGCGAAGAAGTAATTTCACTTTTTGTCACTTAACCAAATTGTAAGTCACTAAGTCATCACGACTTAGCTTTCCGCTCTGTCAGCAGCCGCTCACGCAACCACCAACACGAAACTTGCACCCTTGAGCCCTTTGAAAACAGCTTAATCCTCCAGAAGCTAAGCAAGAAGCGGCTCATTACAAGCTTCTCTATAAATATGGTATGAATTGTCACTTTTCGCAAATCCATTTTGGCCCAAAAGCTCCGTAAAACGTGACCGCCAGCACTGTTATATCACTCGGAAAACTGAGCGCTGCCCCATCGCTTTGGTGTAGAATTCAGCGCTGCATTAACATTTGAATGACATATGGGGGGATCTAACGCGCATGGCGGGAATTCGAGGGACACTCAGGCAAGTACCCACAGCACAGGCTGCACTGGCTCTGTCGACCACGGGCATTGGTTTAGCCTGGGCACTGTTCATGCCCGGCAGCGGTGACATTATTCGCGGGATCTGCGCTGTGCTGGGGGCAGCCCTCCTGATGCCGGTGATCCTCAAGTACCTGTTATTTCCGCGCAATTTCCTGCTGGATCTGCGCCACCCGCTTTACGGCAGCCTGATGGCCCCGATGACCATGACGATGCTGGTACTGGCCGACTATCTTTCATCGATCCATATCCATGTTGCACGCATACTCTGGTATCCGGCGCTGGCCCTGCATTTCTTTATGCTAGTGTACTTCTTTTATCATCAAATCAAACGTTTCCGCCTGATCAACTTCTACCCCAGCTGGTTCTTATATCCGGTGGGGGCAATCAGCGGTACGCTTGCCGGCCCGCAGCTCGGCCATACCGAGTTTGCGTTACTGATGACCCACGTCTGTGTCGCCATTTACTTTATGATGCTGCCCGTGGTGCTCTACCGCCTCTGTTTTGCCGGTCGTCTGCCCCGCCCAGCCCGACCAACGCTGGCGATTATGGCCGCACCGGTGAATCTGTCCCTGGCGGCCTACCTGAGCAACATGACTGAACCGGATCCTGTCCTGACCGGAGCTTTGGCGGGGGTTGCGATCACCATGACGATCCTGGTGTACCTGTTCTATATCAACCTGCTCAACCAGCGCTTTCAGCCATCACTGGCAGCCCTGACTTTCCCGTCGGTGATCAGTGCTGTTGCTATTGAACGACTGACCGACTGGCTGGTGATCGACTACCCGCACTGGACCTGGCTCAAATCTCTGGCCTTGCTCGAATTGATGGTCGCCACCACGCTGGTGATCTGGGTTAGCTGGAAATATATCGGATTTTACTGGCCACAATCCAAACGCTGCCATCCACACTCGACTTGATCCGCTCCGGCGGAACGCCAACCGACTGAGCGCACTCACAAAGCGCTCAATACAAATTCATTTTCGCAGTAATTATTTGAAAACATTCATCATTATACTGTCACATTCACACGATATAGTATGCGTGATATGCATTTAAATGATTAAATTCGGAGAATGACGTCAGTCAAGCAACTCTGAGATCAAACAAATGCATTCAAACTGAGGCGCTTGGGGAAAGGGAACACGGCTAAACGTAAACCATAGCAACAAGATCCCGCTTTACCGTGACATTGCCTTTGTACAGAGATGTGTTCATGGATCATAAGAAAGGGATCATTTTGAGGCTGTTAACGTTTTTCTCCCCGGTCAAAGGAGAGCTGGTCGCAACACTTTTGATCTTGCTGTTTATTTTGCTGGTCACCACACCGAAAAATTTCATCAACAATTATAAGCTGCGCGCCCAGGCCGAAGATTTGGAACTGGTTGAGCTGGTCTATCTACAACGAATTCAAAACATCGAAGCCGCCCTGATGCTGGTCAGGCAACAAGCCACAACCACGTATGAGGCCAACGCCGTCGTCAAAGCACTACCCAAATCGCTGTCGAATCATATCTCCCAGATTGATGTGTTGGATCAGACTCACTACCGGAACTTCAACGCCGATTTAAAGCTCAATATTGGTGCCTTGGATCACTACGCCAGCGAGGCGCCGTTCAATATCGCGCTCGCGGATAACGGCAACAGCTATTTCATCCTGACGGCAACCGATCGCCAGATCCCCCTGCACTATGTCGCCACCGTTAACAGTGCGCAGCTCTGGGCGGTCCCGAACAACAACGTGATGGTGCTCAATACCGACAGCCAGGGCAACGTGTTGTTTTCCCACAGCGAAAACAAGGGGAAGATCGACAAGTTACTGCTGCACACCCTCAAAACCAGTCCGACATCAGAGGGCTATTATCTCTATCGCAGCGAGAATATTTCATATCGCATCATGAATTCCGGCGGTCAGACGCTCTACATGTTGTTTATTGATCGCTTTCGCTTGGTGGATCGAATTTATTTTCTGATGACTGCCATTGGTTTTGTGGCGATTGTGCTGCTGCTCAGCGTATACCAGGTCAACCGGAAGCGGAAACAGGCCCATTACCAGTCTTCGATTGATGAGCTGTCGCAGCTGTTTAACCGCAAACACCTGCACCGCAATAAACGGAAAATTGAGGCGCAGCCGGATCAGTTTGTGGCCCTGCTGGATATCGACCACTTCAAAAGCGTCAATGACACCTTCGGCCATATCACCGGGGATAAGGTCATTAAGCAGATTTCCCAGTTGCTCAAAGACAATGCCCGCAAGAAAGACATTGTGTTTCGCTATGGCGGCGAAGAGTTCCTGATGATTCTGAATGCGGATTCCCAGGCAGAAGCAGAGAAAATCTTTAACCGAATCCGCCAACGTATCGAAAGCGCCCCGCTGGACCCGAAAATCACGGTTTCCATTGGCATTGCCAAGCTGGAAGGCAGTATCGACCGCGCTCTGGCCGAGGCCGATAAATATCTATACGTCGCCAAGGCGTCCGGCCGCAACCAAGTGTGCAGCGCGCTGGAGTAATCTCTTGCAACGATAATAGGCGATCGATTCGACCAGATCAGGATTGATGGTAAACTCACCCAATTCGATCCCCCAACGAGAATGACCCCTGATGATGGAACCCATTGCTTTTAAGACAAAGCGCTTGCAAGCCGCAACGCTGGACAGAGCCCAGCCGGGACTCGACCAGGAACTCAGAACCCTGTTCACCGACAGCGTCAGCCGCTATTTGCCGCCGGACTGCAGTCAACTGGAAACTCAGGATGATGTCGCGCAGTGGCTCGATCGCCGGCTCAGTATCGGCACAATTGTCCGAATCACTTTGGCCGATCAGGTAGCAGGTTACCTGTTTGTATTTCCGGAAGGAACGGCGCAATACCGCATTGGTTATGTGATTGCCGAGCCGTGCTGGGGACAGGGGCTGGCAACTGAAGCGATGCAGGGGCTGATCAATCACCTGGCAGACACTGGCGGGAGAACCCGATTCATTGCCGGGATTGATCCGGTCAATACGGCGTCTCAAAAGGTACTGGAGAAGCTCGGGTTTGGCTATGACCACACGCAAGCTGAAATTGACTACTACGTGCTGGAAACCAACCAGTAAAGCAACTCAGGTCTCCCAAAAGCAACTCGGGCTTCCCGAAAGCAAGCCATGAAAAAACGGCCCAGAGCAGCTGCACTGGGCCGTTTTCCGTTCCATTTTAACCCTGTGTTCCAAGCAGGGTTGCTGGCTGACCAGCACACTGACGACACACAATATAAACCATGAAGTGCGTCACCAGGTATGCAACCGCCTCTGTTACCAGGCGATCGCAATGTTTGGGGATTCGAGTTGCTCAAATCTGACGCCAATTTATCACATATTTTGATAAGATCAAATAATTTTGAATTATTAGAGATATTTTTGAATTGTGCAGTTTCATGTTTGCAGGGCCCTTTCAATTCAGTCTCTGGCGCTGTGCCAAAAGATATGTTCGCATTCAACATTCAGTTCCAGTAACTTAGGGCTCAAGCTGCGGACACACCTGTCCTGTCCAGAAAAGCCACAAACAAGTCGGCCCGGCAATGATGCCGGGCCGATACGCGCTGTCACTCAAAGAAAGATCGTCAGCGGCGGAAGAAAGCATTTTCGCCACAGATAGCGCTGACGCTACGGGCAACTAAGCCTCAAGCCGTGGCTGAAACATTTTCCACCGATTCTGACACGGGCTTACAAGCCATCAACCCGCAGTATCCCCATACCAGAATCACCCCCAGCATCAGGGACAACGCCGAATCCCAGTCCTGGCTGGTTTCGTACAGATAGCCGATCACCACCGGGCCGGTCGCGGCCAGCAGATAACCAAGGCACTGCGCCATGCCGGATAACGCAGTGGCCTGCTCCGGGCTGTCACTACGCAGACTGATCATCGACAGGCCGAGAATAAACGCGCCGCCCTGCCCGACGCCGAGCAATAGTGCCCAGAACAACGCCAGTGATGACATCATCATCAAACCAGCCACACCGACCAACGTCGCCATAATCATTATCGCCGCGATAAACCGAACGTTCTTCACTTTGGCCATCAAGGGCACCATCACCAACGCAGGTGCAGCCCCTGCCAGTTGCATCAACCCGTGGTAGATCCCGGCTTTTTCAGCACTGAACCCCAGATCCATCGCCATCACAGCAAACCAGCTGACAAAAACATAGTTGATGAAAGAATTCAGGCCGAGGAACAGGGTGATCTGCCAGGCCACTTTCGAGCGCAGCAAAGGCCCAATCCCCTGGCCGGATGTCGGTTGTACTGTCGCACGGCGGCTGGCCCAAAGCCGAGGCAGCCATATCAGCGCGGCACAGAGTGAAAGCGGCAAAGACCACAGTAGCGCCACGGACCAACCTGGGACACTTGCCGCCATCGACTGCTCAGCCAACCGGGCGAGCGGGATCACCACACTAGAGCCCAGTGCGGCCCCGACACTCATGATCAACACGTACAGTGCGGTCAGCGATGCCGCGTGGCGGGCATGATCGCGCTTGAGCAACCCGGGTAGCAACACATTCGCCACTGCAATGCCGATCCCCAGCAGCAGGGTGCCGGAAAACAATGCCGGGATCGCACTCATAGCGCGCACCATCACCCCGACAGAGATCAACACCAATCCCAGCATAATCGTCACTTCCAGCCCTAACCTTCTGGCCAGAGCCGAGGCAAAGGGCGAGAAAAGCGCAAATGCAATCAACGGCAAGGTTGTCAGCAAGCCCGCCTGAGTCGCACTCAGAGAAAGCGAGTGGCTAATTTCATCCAGCAACGGCGACAAGCTGGTGAACGGCGCCCGCATATTGAGGGCGATAAAAAGTAATGCCAGTAAAAACCAGCACGAGATGGGCGTGAGCGATTTATTTCGCATAAGCATGACCAAATGAAGAATCCATGCCCGGCACTATAGACGGTTTACGGATTGCTGAATTAAGATAAATAGACATTTTACTGCTAAATTCGGACAAGATGACCGCCCAAACGCCCCTGTTCTCGGATGTCGACAACACAACGCACGCTGTCGATATCCTGTATACCCAGGCCGATGAACGGGTCGCAGAGTCGCCCTACCACCAGCACCGCAAAGGACAACTGGTGATGCCGACCTGCGGTTCTGTCACCAGCCGGATCAAAGATGCCATCTGGATTGTACCACCGTACTCTGCGGTCTGGATCCCGGGCGATGTTCCCCACAGCAACCAGCTCACACCGGAGGGAGAAGGCTACATGTTGTTTATTGAGCCCGATGCCGCCGACATGCCGGATCAGGTCTGTACCTTATCCGTCAGCCCGTTGATCCGCGAAATCCTGATCGCCCTCGCCGCCCGCCCGCAGGATTATCCGGCAGACAGCCCGACCGCGAGGCTGGTTCAGGTATTGCTCGATGAACTACCAACCATGCCGCGTGAGCAATTCGATTTCCCAATCCCGCAGGAGCCACGGCTCAATCAAATTGCCACCGCCCTGCTGACCGATCCGGCCGACCGCCGCACCATGGCCCAGTGGGCCAGCGCGTATGCGATGAGCGAGAAGACTCTCTCGCGGTTGGTGAAACAGCAAACCGGGCTGACTTTTGGCAACTGGCGCAAACAGCTACACATTGTGGTGGCGCTCCAGCAGCTGACTTCCGGCAATCCGGTCCAGCAGGTCTCCGAGCAATTGGGTTATGAGTCCGTCAGCGCCTTTATCACTTTCTTCAAAAAGACCCTGGGACGACCGCCGAAGCAATATATGGCCGCGCGCTAATCCGGTGACTGCCACCGACAGGCCTGAGCGCCAACGCGTGTCGTCCAGACGCAATTATGAGGGCTGGATAAAACTAAAGCCCGGCGGGTAAGCATGACAGCCATCAAAATCTGCTTTGCTGACGGCTCGCCCTGCACTGGATTCAGCCAAAGACGGTAACCTTCACGTTCGAATTACCCGCACTAAAGGGCTGGGTGAAGTGAGTCATGTGGCCCGATGAAGTTCGACGGCTAAGTCAAAGTGCAAACAGCAACAGAGCCGCCCAGTGACTGCTTTTTTCCCTGAGCTCAGATTGAATGCCCCAGAAATCAGTTGAGTTAGCGATCAGTTTCTCCGATCAAGGCCAGCAGAATGGATTCTACCCGCTGGTACTGGTTCTCCATGTGTACGATCTCCTGCAGGGCTCCCTCGCGATCACCCTTCATGGCCATTGCCACGGCACGCTCGGCATGGTCATGTACCCCGTGATGCGGTACTTCCAGCGCTTTAAATTGATGGTGGTGCTGAAATTTCTCCCGCACATGCGCCGCGTTGTACCACTTCCCGATCCCGCACTCCTGAGAAGTGATCACCGCAGGCGGCGCCGTTTGGTCCGGCCGGTTCACATACTGGATGATATCGCTGCGCAGGAAGGTTTCATCGATCATCGCCAGCTCCAGTTTGGAGCGCCAGTTGGCCGCTTCCAAATCGCCCTGAGTGGCCCCGATCCGGTCCAGCTCGATCCCCAGGTTATCCAGCGTTTTCTCGGTGTCACCCGCGATTTGCTCGACCCGGACTGAAAGGCTGGCACTGACCTCGCCAAGTTGTGAGGAGCAGCCGGACAGATTGGATAATAGCGTATCGGCCGCTTGCGCAGACTGCCCCGTGGTGCCCGAGAGCGAGCGCACTTCATCGGCAACAATAGCAAACCCACGCCCATGTACGCCCGCTCTGGCAGCCTCGATAGAAGCATTGAGGGACAGTAAGCTGGTTTGTTTGGCTATCTCGCTGATTTTACCGATCACGGCCGCGGTGCTTTGGATCTCTTGCGATAAGTCTGTAAACGAGCTCATCTGCTGCCCCTGCAATACCGTCAGCTCAGACAATTCATGGGCTAGTTTTTCAATCCGTTGCTTGGCTTGATGCGACACCGAAACCGAGGTGCCAATGGCAATGCTGCTTTGCTGCAAACTCTCATCCAGCCAGACAAACGACTTCCGCATCCGCTCCGTGCGCTGATACAGTGCAGCCAATTCTGCTTCATAATGCTGCCGGGCAGCCATCGCTGCCTGCAACGCGGATTCCTGCTCCGAAAGCTCCTGTTGTTGTTGCTTAGCCACTGCCTGTTGCTGCTGCAGCGCCGCGCTGACCTGCGCGAGTTCAGCCTCCATCTGTTCAATTCTTTCGGCCCGCTTTCTTGCTCTGCGACCAAATAACGCCCCGATCCCCATCTGCCATCTCACCTGCTTCGCTCTGTATTGGGGACATCTTAATTTAACATGCATTTTAAATACAACTAAATATCACCCTTAAAATAGCTTTTATTTTCAACAAGCTGCATCCAGTGGCATTTTTCACTCAACAATCACCAGCGCGCCTTCAAAACGATCAGACCTGTGACATGAAGAAATCAATAAAGGTTCGAATCTTCAGAGACTGCGACTTATCTTTATAGATCAGGTGGATAGGACGTGCTTCAGGCCGGTCGGATAACAGGCATTCAACCAACTGGCCGCGCTCAAGCTCCTGCTGAAGCAATACCGACGGCTGCAAAATAATCCCGGCATGGGCCAGCGCAGCGGCTTTTAAGGCTTGCCCGCTATTGCTGCGTAGCCGAAGCCGATGACGGTTCTGCACGAATGCTTCCTGGCTGGTGACGTGAAACGGGAGATCGCCATAGTCAAAACCCAGGCAGTCATGCTGACGCAACTCAGAAATATCTCGCGGCATGCCGTGTCGCCGGAAATAGGTTGGCGAGGCACAAAACAACATTTGATAGTCGCCAATCTGCCTTGCAATTAAGCTGGAGTCATCGAGATGACCAATCCGTATCACGACATCGAAGGGATCATGGAGTGGGTCGATCCGCTGGTTATCAAGGTTCAGTGCGATATTCATTTGCGGAAACTGCTGCAGAAACTGCGCCACAATCGGTGCCACAACCAATGCGCCATACGTCACCGGTGCATTGATCCGCAGGGTTCCCATCGGTGTGTTGGTGAATGCCTGTAAGTTATCTTCGGCTTCCTGGATATCATCCAGGATACGCAGGCATTCCCGGTAATACATCGCACCGGCTTCCGTCAGGGACTGGCGCCGGGTGGTGCGATTGAGCAGCTTCGCCCCCAAAGTGCTTTCCAGCGTCTTGATGTGCTTCCCGACCATAGTGGCCGTGATTGCAAAATGGGCCGCTGATTTTGCAAGGCTGCCCCGTTGCACGACATCGACGAACACCTGCATGCTTTTCAATTTGTCCATATTCCGAACTATAAGTTGATAAACATCGAAGTGAATCGTTGTTTATCAACTCTCAGATGTCAATTAAATTCCTCTGACGACTTGGATGTAAGGGGGAAACAATGTTTGAACAAGGGCTATTCATTACCGCAGAGCTCAGGGTTCACGCGGCATATGATCTGGACGAGGCAAAAGCGGCAATCGACGTGTTCTGCGCCGGGATGAACCGTGAGCCCGGCTGCTCATTTGCGATGGCGACCCAGGATCGCCAGGACCCACGTCGCTTCATTTTCTGGGAAAGGTATGACGATCAGGCAGCATTTGAAGCCCATTTCCACGCCAGACACACCCAAGAATTTATCGGACTGGGGATCACCGAGCTGGTCCGGGCGTTCGAAAGCCATCAATGAAGTAAGGACAAAAAGTTATGAATCAGCCGAAAACATGGGGCATTCTGGGAACCAGTTTTATCTCCGGCGTCATGGCCGAGGCCATCACAGCCGATGGTCAGAGCCAAATCCACGCCATTGCAGGACGCCGTCCGGAGCCACGCCAGGCGCTGGCCGAGCAGTATGATATTCCGGTTCAATACGACAGTTACGAGGCCCTGATTGCCGATGAAGCCGTTGATATTATCTATATTGCCTTGCCGAACCACTTACACCATACGTATGTGATTAAGGCTGCAAGCGCCGGAAAAGCAATTTTGTGCGAAAAATCCTTGGCCGTCGATATGGCGCAAACGGATGCAGCCCTGGAAGCAGTACACCGCCATCAGGTGTTTTTTGCCGAGGGGCTGATGTATTTAAACCATCCACTCGCCGCCCGGATCTGCCAGATCCTCCAGGCTGGTGAGATTGGTGAGATACGCGCGATCCAGGGTCAATACACCGCCGCGATTGCCCAGTTCGTCAATCCGGACAGCAAGGGAGCCCTGTTCAACCTCGGCTGCTACCCCGCTTCCCTCCTCCAGCTGATCCTGCAACAGTGCATAGGAGAGCAGGCGGTAACGGATTACCAAATCAGCGCCACGGGCCGCAAAGGCAGCGATGGGAACCTGTGCGAGTCCATCGCCAACATTCGTTTTGGCAACGGCATCATGGCGCAGCTCCACACGGCGGAAGACTACGGTTTACATGCCTCGTTGACCATCTTAGGCACCACCGGCAGCCTGCAAGTGGTCACGAATCCGTGGTTGCCAACCCAAGTCAACCAACTGCGACTGACCCAATATGAACAAGCCGAAACGCTGATCACAGTCGATGCCGAAGGAGACGGTTTTCTCTATCAGGTCCGCGCTGTCCTGGCCGCCCTGGGCGCCGGAGAAAAGGCGCTGACTCGCCCGGCCGCACGCCCGAAAGACTCTCGTCAGATCATGCAGTTGTTGACCGACTGGGAAGCGGCGGCGCAAGCCAATCCGATGCCGTAACGGGTCAACACATCACAAGGCTTACGCTTGCACGTAAGCCTTTTTGCCAAATCCCATCATTGAACAACATGCGTTTATCGCTCCCCATAACCACCAGTCGTCGCAGTGGCGGGCCTTGAAGCGGTCGACTCTTCATGAAGTTAAACCTTGTATTGATCACGCTTGGGCCGATCAACGGAGACATCTTTAGCCACCCGGCTCGCACGCCAGTAAGCAACCCATTCATACTTCGTAAATTCAAACCAAGGGATGTACTTCAATTCAAACCGCTTACTTCAGCGAAAATGAGAGCAGAAGTCGGTTTTAGAGATAAAATCCATCCTTTAAACAACAAGTTTGATAATATCCACACAATGAAAGTGTGACTTTGCTTCCATTACCAAGGAACGCATGATGAACAACAATAACGACAATTATCTAAAAAACGAGCTTTACCAACTGCTCAATGAAGAAGACGGTATCTTCGAATTTCTCCAGGATGGTTCGTTAGACGGCTTGTGGTACTGGGATTTGGAAAACCCGGAACATGAGTGGATGAACGACAGGTTTTGGACCTTGCTTGGCTACGAGCCCAGTGAAAAAAAGCACTTGGCCTCCGAATGGCAGGATCTGATCTTCCCCGAGGATCTCGAGGCGGCAATGGAAAACTTCCGCAAACACAGCCTGGATCCAACCCATCCGTATGATCAAATCGTCCGCTACAAACACAAGGACGGTTCTACCGTGTGGGTCCGTTGCCGGGGTGTCGCCATCCGTGACAAATCCGGTAAGCCGGTTCGGATGCTAGGCTCGCACAACGATCTGACCGCTTATAAAAAAGTGGAAGAAGAGCTGATGGAGAAAAATCGTGAGCTGGAAAAACTGGCTTGTCGAGATCCGCTGACTGCTCTTTACAATCGCCGCATCTTTCACGAAATGCTAGAAAAAGAGCTGTCTAAAAGTGCACGTTATCAAACACCCTTGTCGATTGCGATTATTGATATCGACAACTTTAAGGCCATCAACGACAACTGGGGACACCAGGAAGGCGATCACGCTCTGTGTACTGTCAGCAAAACCTTAAGCGATACGGCACGGCACAGCGATGTCGTTGCCCGTCTTGCCGGCGATGAGTTCATTATTCTGATGTATCAAACGGGCGAGGCGGACAGTAAAGCGGCGGGCGAACGTTACCGGGCCAGTGTTGAACACGGCAAAGTCACGGTGAGTATCGGTCTGACAACGTTTGTCGCCCCGGCGGAGCTGGAAAGAACCAGTATCCATGAGCTTTCCAAGTGCCTGATCGCCCAAGCCGATAAAGCGCTTTATCAGGCCAAGGCCAACGGACGGAACTGTGCGTACCATTTCGCTGACTGCGACGAAAACATCCTTGTCCCCCCTCTGGCGCCTGAGCAACCATAGGGCGGCCATGAAACCGCAAGAGTCAATCAAGCCAGCCCGATGATTCAATCCGGGCTGCAAGTTCCACACAGTCCCGCTTGATACAGCGAGCTCATGCCCCCCGCCGGCTAAAAAGAAACATGCTGCTTCAGATAATCGAGCAGCTCGGCCGCTCGAGTACTCAGGAACTGGCGCCGATACCACACCGCATAAACATTCCGTTTTTCCCCACGCCAATCCGGCAACACCTGAATCAGCTGCTGATCACGCACTCTCCCGAACGTATTCAGAGCAGGCAATAAATGGAAGGCATTTGACCCCCTCCTTTGAGGCACGGAAAACAACCCGCTGTAGCAATTCAGCGGCGGCACCACGAGGTAACCAGTCCCATCGACCATGATCTTTCACATACACGAGCTTTCATGAATTAGTTATTGCCTCAACGTGTACAGATCTGTATCATAATTTTACAGATGGTACAGATCTGTACACATCATTCATCAGACAGGCCGATCTATCGCCTGTTTTTCATGAGGAGATACGAAGATGCAAAAGCTACGAGGCGGAGGCGCGTTGCCACCAAAACCCAAAATGATTCACATGATGAAGGGACTCGTCGGCGGGTTTCTGGGGATTCTGACTCTCAGCTACCTGGGTCAGTCAACCGGGATGCCCTGGCTGATGGCCCCTTTCGGCGCAACGTGCGTGATTCTGTTCGCCGCACCGGCATCACCGCTCGCCCAACCCCGAAATGTCATCGTCGGCCATTTAATTACCTCGGCTGTCGGGCTTGTCGCCTTATACGGATTGGGCGACTCAATCGTGGTCATGTCTCTGGCTGTCGGCGTGGCGATTATGCTGATGCAATTCTTCCGCGCCGTACACCCGCCAGCCGGAGCCAACCCGCTGGTAATTATACTGGCAGGACAAGGGGTGGTCGGTTTTGACTATCTGATCACACCGGTGCTGGTTGGCAGTATCACTTTGGTATTGATTGCTTCGGTGATCAATAACTACGGTGAGGAAGGAAATTGGCCTGTATATTGGCACGGCCTTGGCCGTCAGAAAGATAGCGCCTAACGCCTTGGCGTCCCTTCCCTCATATTCAAAATGCTGACATGAGTGGAAGGGCGTCGTTCCCATTTACTGCCAGCTCATCACTCCGTCGTACTCGGTGCAGTTCAGCACCGCGGCTTCAGCATCGACCAGGTAGACCTGCTGTTTTTCCGACGTCGGGTAAGTTAAATACTCCGAACATTTCGCACTTTGCCCATTTCCGACCACAACTTTAGTCCCAGGTTTTAATGTACAGCGAACCAGTTTATCCAGCGGTGACCACTGGTAGCAGATTTCATAATCCGCGCGATAGGAAGCAATTTTTCCATTCGGTTGATGGAATGCCCACCACTTGCCAAACTGGCTGTTCGGGTTGGTACTGTTCCAGGCCCGGAACAGCACCACCTCTGCATCCGGCTTACTCTGATAGACCTGTCCCTGGCAGAGCTTGCCCTGTTCAGGCTCACCCAGTGCACTCTGAAGCAGATCCGGATCCTGCGTGGCTTCGAAATGAGGTGCCAAGCCCTGAGGCAACGCCACGCTTCCTTGACACAGCTGTGAAGCATCCGCCAGTAGCGGTTCTTGCGATGTCGTCAAACTGCTGCAGCCACTCAACATCATCACACTTAAACTGAATCCCAACTTTTTCATCATCCATTCCTTTTCTGTTTTGATGTTAGCCATTCACTATGCTGACTGTTGCCGGTAATGGTCTACCGCAAAACTAAACATGACTTTCATCATGAAAAAAATGCTGATCACGAGAAACCACCCGGGCAAAGCCAGACTCAAAATCAGTAACAGTCCGACACACAACAAGCTTGCTGCAATAAACACCTGCAAGGAATACCCGAACAAGCGATTGACGAGCAGTGCGCAGGCAATGGTGTAGAGCCATATCCAACATGCAGCCAGCATTGGAGCCGATAACAGCCAGGCAATCACCAGTAAGTGAACATGGATCGCAATAAAGAGCAGGCGTCCTTTCGGCCGTTGGGCGTAATACTGATTCGTGCCCCGGGTGAAATTGGCAAGGCACCCCGCCAGCACATCCGCAATCAAAATAAGCCCGAAAGCAGTGCGCCAGGTATGTGCTGTACCGGGGAAGTCAAAGTGGAAGTAAATCAGCGATGTGCCGACGACCGCAAATAACGCAGTAAACACGACTTCAATCACCGATTGCTTTTCACCAAAAACCTCGTGCAGCGCCTTCGGAACAAGGAAATTGTTCATTTAAACTCCATCATCAAATCCGTCTGCGAAAAGACTAGCAGCAATCAAGCGCATATCATGTTATCCCGACAACCAGAATGCGATATCAGCCCCATAAATAAATTGTTGATTATTTTTTACATTCAAAGAAAAAGCCCCTGACACAGGTCAGGGGCTTTCGGCTCACGCATTATCGAATCAAGAACTGAATGTACTTCAGAGCGACACCTTAAAGGAGCCGACATGGCGATCCAGTGCTTTGGCTAAGTCATCCAGATGCTGCGATGTTTGCTCCAGCTTATGACTAGCGTCCAATCCGGCTTGGACCGAGTTGTTCACAGTGTCCATATTCTGATTGATTTCATTGGCGACGCTGGACTGCTCTTCGGTTGCCGTCGCGACCTGGGTATTCATATCCAGAATCATCCGGACCTGCTGCGTAATCGCTTCCAGAGCCGCAAAAGCCTGCTCCGTCGCTTCGCTTCCGGCAGCCGTCAGCGCCTTACTACTGTCCATCGCACTGACCGCTTTTCCGGCTTCCAGTTGCAGCTGGTCGATCATGGTTTGGATTTCATCGGTCGACGCCGCCGTTTTGGTCGCCAGGTTCCGAACTTCATCGGCAACCACCGAGAAACCGCGGCCGGCTTCTCCGGCCCGCGCCGCCTCAATGGCCGCATTCAGCGCCAGTAAGTTGGTCTGCTCGGAAATGCCGCGGATCACCTCCAGAATTGAGCCAATCGACTGGGTCCGTTGTGCCAGATCCGTCACGACCCCGGACATCTGCTCCATTTCTCCCGCCAGATCGGTCATGGTATTCGTCGCACTCTGCAGGGTTGTGCGACCGGCCTCAGTTTCATCATTGGCATTACCCGCCGACTCTGCCGCACCCGCAGCATTCTGGGAAATTTCATTAATGGTGGCTATCATTTCATTCATTGAAGTCACCACCAGCAGCGTTTGCTCGCTTTGATCCTGCCCACGCGACAGCGCCTGCGCCGATTGGTGACGCAGCTCAGCCGCAGACTGACCGAGATCCTGACCGGTTTTCACCACCTGGCTGACAATACCGTCAATTTTGGCGACAAAGATATTGAACGACTCGGAAATTTGCGCGATTTCATCATTACCGTTCACCGGCAGCCTCACCGTCAGATCGCCGTCCCCACGGGAAATATCAACCAGGGCATGCTGCAACCCAACCAGCGGCTTGAACAACCGGCCCAGCACCCACACCAGCACAACCGCACACAATAGGAAAATTGCAACAATAGCCGCGAGCTGCGCCACAACGATCTCTTCCGCTGCATCGCTCACTTCGGTGATCGGGATCCCGACATCAAAAGAGCCATATAGCGCGCCGTTAACATACACCGGGGTCATAATGTCATACACCCACACCTGCTGAACATCGGCATACCATTTCAGGTGTTGTGCTTTCCCACTCCCGGCACCGGCAACGGTATAACTGTCGTCATACACTTTATTCAGCTTCTGCGCATCACTGTGGGCAATCGCCTGAATGTTCTTATCAATCACCACCGCATAGCTAATATCTCCTCGCTGCTTCAGCGATTGAACCAGCGCCTGAAGATCAGCCTGGGGTTGCGCGGATGTCTCCAGCACATATTCCACATGTTTGGCCAGCAATTCAGCCTGAGCCTGAGAGCGCTTGAGGATGATGTTGTCGATTTCATGGTGGGAGATATAGGAGGTCGAAGTAATACTGGCGATTGCGGCTATCGCAAACATCGCACTGACAACAAGTAAGATAATTTTTTTCACTGTGAATAACCTTATAGCCACGCTGAGACGCGTTGTGTTTTTTTCTTGATTCAAACCATTCCCGGTCACACGAAACATTGTAGGAACGTGAACGGCCGGAATCAGGTCGGCATCTGTTACGAGAAAGTTGGTCAGACGACTGGTCCGATAACTGATGGAAAGCTCATCATAAAGCCGTTACAAATATGCAACAACCCACTCAGTGTGGGGTTTATCCCATTTCTTATACGCAGACAGTATCTTTTATCGGCCGAATAGCCAGAAGTTTAAACCTGATCAGTAAATCATGCAGGTCGATTCAAATGATCGCCGGATTGATCAACCTCACCCTGATGGGGCTCAATCTCAGAGACGGGCTTCGCCTTACCAGGGTTGACACAACCTCAGGTCGCCCTCACCAGCGAAGGGAAAAAACGAGTCACAACACTGGTGTTTGATCTGCCGGGTCGGTCTGAACTGTGTCAACTCGCTTTCTGTGGCAGCTCAAATGTGCGCATATCCGGAGAACAGCTTGATGCCACCAGGATCAGTGTTCAAAAAACGAATAAAACATACAGCTTAGTTGTTTACTTTGTCACTTACCTGCTTGCATCAGGATCAGCGCTCGATTAGATTGACCCGGTAATTTCCCGCTTGTCTTTATCATGACCGAACAGGGTTTTAATCTTTTATGGTGCCGTCCTCTACACTGAAAGTTGATCTCCGTAAACTAATTCTGCTGCTGACGATTGTGAGTGTCTTGATCACACTGACCAATACGCTCTACTCCATCTATAAGGTCCAGCGTGATCTACTGATCAACAAAACGATGGAGTCGAATCAGGTTTACGCACGAAAGATGGCGGAAACGACAGATACCTTTATTGAATCCGCCCAGGAACAACTGGCCTTCAGCGCTCAGCGACTGGGGGCGTATATGGCGGACGAATCGCAACTGATGGCTGAGACCGATCGACTGCGGCGACAAACCAAAACCTTTAACTCTGTGGTGGTAATTAATGCTGAGGGAACAATCGTTGCGGTGTCACCGGAGACCCTGCAAGTCAAAGGTGTCCGCCTGACCTCAGAAAACTCAATGCAGTCTTTACAGGCCAAGCGGCCTCTGGTGACCGATCCCTTTATCTCACCGGCCGGTAACTACCTCATCAGTATTTCCCACCCTATTTTTTCTGCGCAGGGAAAATACCTGGGTTACATCTCCGGAAGCATCTACCTTGAAAAGAAAAATATCTTATCCGATATTCTAGGCAAACACAGTTATCAGGACGGCTCTTACCTGTATGTAGTTGATCGTAATAAGACTCTGATTTATCACCCGGATCCATCCAGGATCGGTCAGGTGATTGAGAACAACAACGCCATCAACTACGTGCTCTCCGGTAACCAGGGTTCCATGAACATGGTGAACTCTTTGGGCATCGACATGTTAGCCGGGTTCTCGCCGGTAGAGCAAACCGGCTGGGGAGTTGTCGCCCAGCGACCAAAAATAAAGACACTCTCGGAGCTGAATGAGCAGATGGTGGCGGTTTTTGTCACGACCATCCCGGTCGGGCTCCTGACCCTGGCCGGGATCTGGATATCGGCCGCCTTCATTTCCAGGCCGCTGTGGCAGTTAGCCCGGGAAGTCAAAACCCTGGAGCATGATGACACCGTTGAGCAAATCCAGAGGATTCGCTCCTGGTACTTTGAAACCGCACAGCTGAAAGCTGCCATCACTAAATGCCTGGGTATGATGACGAGCAAAATCAGTCAATTGGATACCGACAGCCATACGGACCCGATGACCTGCCTGCTCAACCGACGCGGGATGCTGAAAGCTTTAGATGCGTTCAGTGACACCCGCCAAGGCTTTTCTGTCATCGCCATAGATATTGACCGGTTCAAACAGGTCAACGATACCTATGGCCATGATGTGGGGGACAGAGTAATCGTCACTGTAGCGGATTTAATGCAGGCACATGCCAGGACAGAGGACATTCTCTGTCGATCCGGCGGCGAAGAGTTTCTCATCTTCCTGACCGATACCAGCCTTGAACACACATTCGATATTGCCGAGCGCTTGCGGGAAACCATCTCAGCACATGATATTTCTCCTGTCGGCAAGATCACCGTTTCCATCGGACTCGCGCACTGTTCGGGGGATCCCGACCATGTCCACGAAACCATCAAGCAGGCAGACTACGCCCTGTATGAAGCCAAATCCAACGGCCGCAACTGTACGGTACGCTACAATGAGAAACTACCGACCGAGAGTTAAACCGCGCCCCGTCTGCAAGCCTCATCTGTAATAGACTGGCATACCAGTCATCAGGGAATATGAGCGGGGAACCACAACATTCCCCGCCTATCCCTCCGGTCCCCTTCAGCCGGAGGCGGGACCATGCTCAACAGTGAACACCCTGTGTTCACGGCCTCGGGAACTATCACTCATCAAGTGATCGGCTGGCACTCGGCCGAGAGTTCTCTTCGCACGATTTCTGCGCCAGCACTTAAGGCATTCAGCTTACCTCTTGCAACTTCACGAGGCAAAGGCGCCATCCCACAGTTGGTACAAGGATAAAGCTTCTCAGCATCAACAAACTGAAGTGCTTTTCGTAGGGTATCAGCGACTTCCTCAGGCGTTTCAATGGTATTGGTTGCCACATCTATGGCTCCGACCATTACTTTTTTACCGCGAATGAGTTCAAGGAGCTCGACTGGCACACGAGCGTTGTGACATTCAAGGGAGATAATATCGATATTCGATTGTTGCAACTTGGGGAAAACTGCTTCGTATTGTCGCCATTCAGAGCCCAGTGTCTTTTTCCAATCGGTATTGGCTTTGATGCCATAGCCATAACAGATATGGACAGCCGTTTCACAATTCAGGCCTTCAATGGCTCTTTCTAAACACGCAATTCCCCAGTCATTGACCTCGTCAAAAAACACATTAAATGCAGGCTCATCAAACTGAATAATATCAACACCCGCAGCCTCTAGTTCTTTGGCTTCTTGGTTGAGGATTTTGGCAAATTCCCAAGCTAGTTTTTCACGGCTTTGATAATAGTCATCATAAAGCGTGTCGATCATTGTCATGGGGCCTGGCAGGGCCCATTTAATCGGTTGCTTGGTTTGCTGGCGTAAAAACCTGGCATCTTCCACAAACACCGGCTGTTGGCGAGAAACAGCACCAACGACCGTCGGGACACTCGCATCATAGCGGTCACGGATTTTAACGGTCTTCCGGTTCTCAAAATCAACGCCGCTCAGGTGCTCAATAAAGGTCGTTACAAAATGTTGGCGTGTTTGCTCGCCATCACTGACAATATCAATCCCGGCAAGTTGTTGCTCTTGTAATGACACACGTAGCGCATCTTGTTTTCCGGCAATGAGTTCCTCACCTTGCAATTTCCAAGGTGACCAAAGGACCTCGGGTTGTGCAAGCCAAGACGGTTTCGGCAAACTGCCTGACGTTGAAGTCGGTAATAGTTTTTTCATCATAAAGCCTTTTTATATACTCGTTATTGATTAGGCGTAATGCGCAGACCATTGCTCCAGTACAGACTGGTATGGCTTGATGAAGTGCTGCTCCGCAAACTTTCCCTGTTCAATCGCTAACTGACTACGCTCTTCCCGGTCATAAACAATTTGCGTTAATGAATGATCCAGATTCTTCAAATTTGGTTGATAACACTTTCCTGCAACCGCATTCGCATTATAAATCTCAGGCCGATAAATTTTTTGGAATGTTTCCATCGTACTGATGGTGCTAATAAGCTCAAGATTGGTGTAGTCATTGAGTAAATCACCGAAGAAATAAAACGCTAACGGTGCAACACTGTTTGGCGGCATAAAATAGCGCACCTGCAACCCCATTTTTTTGAAATACTGCTCAGTCAAAGACGATTCATTTGGCTGATATTCAACACCTAAAACGGGATGCTGATTTTCTGTTCGATGATAGGTCTTGCTATCGGAAACGCTAAGGCAAATCACCGGTGGCTTCTTAAAGTTTTGCTGATAAGCGGTCGAATTGACAAAGTACTTAAACAGCTTGCCATGCAGATCGCCAAAGTTATCCGGGATGCTAAATTGAGGCTGATCTTTATTGTGGTCCAACAGGACAATGCTAAAGTCATAGTCTCGCACATAAGAGGAAAAATTATTCCCGACAATGCCTTCAATGCGTTCGTTAGTTTTGTAATCAACAATATTGGTTTTCAATACTTCAATCGATGGGAAAGCCTGACCGCTACCTTCAATATCCATATCAACCGATATAATTTCAAGTTCGATAGAATAACGGTCGCCTTTAGGATTATCCCAGTTCGCCAGAGCATTAAAACGATTGTCAATCATCTTTAAGGCGTTGCGCAAATTCGCTTGACGACTTTCCCCTCTGGCCAAATTCGCAAAGTTGGTCGTAATCCGTGTGTTATCTGAGGGATGATAGTTTTCATCGAGACGAATGCTCTTAATCGTAAATGTAAAGTCTTTATTCATCGTGATCCGGTATCCAATTGTTCGAGATAAAACCTGAATTTATCTCTTGAGCTTTCCGTACTTTCTAATTTTATTTTGTGACTTTTCCAGTCTTTTTTGATTGGTGTCAAATCACCTAACTAAGATTCGATTTTAATGTTATCCAGCGTTATAAACAGAGTGTTTTTACTTCATATAGAACATGAGAAACATTCATAATTAATCATGAGCACCAGCCATCAAACTTGCATAAATACACAATCACTCATCCAGATGGCTTTGCCGCGGTAGCTGATGGATGAGCCAGTAACCCACGCTCATACTGAGCGCCACTGCTGAAATCGCAAACAGGTACATCACATCCATCTCCTCCACATCAATAATGATCACCTTCCGGGCAATCGCCATCAGCGCTGTTGCCATCACGATTTTGACATGAATGACATTTTCCCGGAGGTAAATCGTAATATTGATGAAAATTTCAATCGCTATCAGCACCGCCATAAAGGCCCCAAACGTGGCCAGCATGTCAGAGATGGTCAGGATATAAATAGGCGGGGTGATCATCCGCTGATACAGGATCCAGGCAACATCCAGCACCCCCATGACGATCACAAAGACCATAAGAATAGACAGCGTGCGTACGGACCAATGGATCACCCTCTCCAGTCGCTTGGAGAGCTTGTCATCATTATCTATCTTCATAACGCCTCCCGCGGCAGCACAACAAGCTTATTTCCGACTCAGCACCGGCGAGTGAAACGCATCCGGCTTGAGTGTCATCACCGAGCAACGCAATTGATCCAGCATCGACTCAGCAGTATTGCCGATCAGAAATCCTGCAATACCAGTCCGGGACAACGAGCCCATAATCACCATATCAAGCGCCTGCTGCTCGACAAACTGAGGAATCACCGCCCTGGCCTCTCCCTCCAGCAACATAATTTGTTGCTTCACCGGCGTGTGTGCGTATGGGGCAAGCAATGATTTGAGCCGAGCGGCGCGGTCGTCACGCATTTGTTTCGCCACCAGTGCCACATCCAAATGGTTATAGCCGCTCCACTTGCGTAAAAACCCTTCCGTATCCAGGCGCCAGGCATGCAGCAGGATCAGCTCAGCCCCGGTGAGCGCACAGAACTCCAGTGAGAGTGACACGACTTTCTCATTAAATGCGGTTTGATCCTGGCTGGCGACATCCACGGCCACTCCAACCCGGCGAATCGCCATCGGCTCCATGCTGCTCGACCAAATCGGCAGCGCCGACTTGCGCATTAAATGCCGTGTCGTACTGCCTTGCTGGCAGGCTTCGGCTTTATTCTGGCGGTGGGTATCAATCACAATCAAACTGGCCTGAACCTCGTGCGCCGCTTTGATGATTTCAATAAACGGCACCCCGACCCGGATCAGCGTTGAAAATTTAACTTCCGGATAACTCGAGCGGAAAGACTGCACATGCTGCTTTAACGACTCGTGATAGTACTGCGTCGCTTTATCCAGCAAGCCCAGCGTGGTTCCGGTGTATTGAGACAACTCCTGGAATTTCTCCAGCTCATCAACCACGGTAAGCAAAGTCACCTGCGCAGAGTGTGCATTGGCAAATTGCAGCACTTCCTGAAATGACTTCTCCAGTTGTTGCTCAGGGGCAATTGGAAGCAATAAATGACGAAAGCTCATAGGACCTCCCTCTCAATCAGACAACGTGAATCTCTGTTTCACGGGAGATCATGAACGAAGCAAAACATAAATTATAATTAAATAAACACATGGAAAGCATAGATGAACTTCTATAAAAGAAGTTTTAAGGAGCAACCATGCCCCAACACCTGAGAAACCGACTGAACAATATCAGGCCATTACGTGTGTTCAGCCAGGTTTATGAGCTGGGCTCCATCACCCTGGCAGCCGAAGCGCTCAACCTGACCCAGCCAACGGTTTCGATCCAGCTGCGCCAGCTGGCCGAGCTCATCGACACCCCGCTATATCAACTCCGGGGGAAGAAACTCATTTTCACGGAAGCAGGCCATCTGATGGCCCGGTATTGCCAAACGATCATGGCGGCAACCGATACACTGGAATCAGAGCTTGCTAATCTCATGGCCCTGAAGGCAGGCACTTTGCGAGTCGCGGTGGTCACTTCCGCGAAATATTTTATTCCCCACCTTCTGGGGGAGTTTTGCCACCAATACCCCTTAATTGATGTGGTGCTGAAAGTCGGCAACCGGGATAAAATACTGGGGCGTTACCAACAAGGATTGGATGACATCTACCTGTTTAGCCACCTTGAGCCTGACATGATTGATTCGGCGGTGCGTTTTCTCCCCAACCGACTCTACCCCGTCGCGCATAAAGAGCACCCACTGGCCGGTAAGAAAGCAATATCAATCAAAGAGTTCCTTGATTATCCGATTCTGGCTCGGGAACAAGGGTCCGGTACCCGCTTTGCCATCGAAAAGCATCTAGCCGGCCTCCAGTTACCCTTCCGGCCTAAGCTGGTCATCGAGAGTAACGAAGCCATCAAACACTGTGTGCTGGCCGACATGGGAGTCGCGATATTGTCTGAATATGCCCTGCATTACGAACCAAATGAAAATATCACCTTTTTACCGGTCGACCATTTTCCCATCAAAACGTACTGGCACATTGTCAAGTCGCCACTAAAACTGCAGACCCCTTTGAGCACGGCTTTTATCCAGCACCTGGCTGACCAAGCCAACAGCCAGCAATGATATGTCAATCTTCCTGCCGGGAAGCCACAATAGCATTGCATCATCCGGCGTGATCGCACTAAGTGTTTTCGTCCTGAGCATCTGATTCTATTAAGAAATAGTGGTAATTCATCAAAAGATACGTCATGTATCCATACACCGTACAATTGATAACCAAAACAGGTATAGTTCAGTTTTTTATCGGTAGAGCAGACAGTACTCAACCAGATGCTCGCGAATATCCATATTGGTCCGCAATAATATTTCACCGGTAATACGGATCTGGCCAGATGACTTATCGATGCTATAGAGCAGGCGGAATTTGCCATAAATTGCTTCGCGATATAAGTAAATTCCAAACTTCGCGAGATCAGAGCACACTTTAAACCGTTCAGGATGCGTCGATACCGCATCCTCGAACCAATGAATCAGTTGCTCTACATCTTCTATCACCGCCGCTTCCTCACGAAAGTCTGCCAAATGATCGATCACTTGCTCAGCGGTGTGATAAAAGGTTTCCGTGAAGTTAACGGTTACCGTCATCAGATTGCGCCTTTTGTTTACGGGCAGCCAGACGGCTCTTCAGCGAATCCGAGGACATCACGCGGCCCTGGGTCTTGTCCTCTTGAGAGAACGCCAGCAGCTTCATCATCGCAATGCTATTATCTCGCCGCTGCCGCGCTTCATAAGACTCAATCACATAAGCAGGCTTACCGTTCTGCGTAATAACCATCGGCTCATCCAAATCCAGTTTGGCCGCATGTGTTTTCAAATAACTCACGGTTTGAATATTCATGACAGTATCCTTTTGGGTAGGGCCCCTCAGGAAAAGCAAAAAATTCCTGCGAGGTGATAACCTAAAGATGCTTTATCGCATCATGGAAGGGTGGCATTGGTTACCGTGACAGTATGGCGGACAAGGTAGAACCAGTCAATATTCAGACTATATTTGGTCTGAAGCTAGTCATCACCACCAGCGCCCACTCAGGATCGAATGCAATGACACTCTGGATCGAACGCGATGAATAGTGAAGCCACAACGGCGAGGAATACTTCCGCCAATACAGACACTTAATCCAGTTTGACCGCACAACCAAAAACAGCAGCACCGAAGTACTGCTGTTGTTCAGTCATTCAATCGCTTCAGAAACACCTCAGCACTCCGGCTGAGATAACCGCTGATGGATCTGATAGGCCGCCAGTACAGTGGCGCTCTGCACGTCATGCCCGGCAATGAAATCCGCACCGTAGATCGTTTCATCCGGGTATTCGGTGATGATTTGCAGCGGGACATCATATTCGCCAACAGCGGAAATCAGGCACGGAAAGTCATTGATGATCCGAAATCCGGTTTCTCCGGCATGTTGCTGATACAGCGATGTCTGAAACCGGTTGAGCGCCAGCACCTCTGACAGATGACCCAGCGCCAGCGTCAGCTCGTGGATAAAACGCTCGGCATAATCTGTCCACTCAGGGGTGTCCCGATGGCGGACGATTAAGAAGAAACCTTTCGGGATGGTCCACATCTCAAAACCGGCCGGGACATACCCGGACAGAGGCCGCGTCCATTCATGCGACGGATAACCGTGCAGGTTCAGGTGCAGCCCGGCACCACTGTGCTCAACGGCCCGGCGTCGAATGGCCTTTTCATACAACGCCTCCCCGGTGCGATATTCGAGATCATCCCCCAGCGCCGTATAACGGGCGGCATGATGCATGTGATGCGGATTATCCTGGATCAGCGCCTGATGCAGCGCATAACCGTCGGGATTCTCCAGCGGCGAAATCACGAAATGCGCATCTGCTTGTTGCGCCAACACTGTCGCCGCGCGCAAAGCGCCCACCACCCCGGTGGTTTCATTGGCATGCTGACCCCCACTGATCATCACCGCCTTGTCCGCACCCGGATGATACTTCGCCCGTACCGTCCTGCCGGAGTAGGCACTCGCTTCGATGACCTGGCCCGGAATGTCAGCCAGAGCCTGCTCAACCAATGCTACCGGCAAAGGCGCACCGATTGTGTCCAACGCCAGCGTCGGCGCGTCACATTCTGCGTCACGCGCATACCCCGCATCATGGTGCCCCAGCCGGATCTCAATCGCATAATCCGGCCCTTCCGCAGCATCGATCAGCGGAATGATTTGTCCGGGTTGGCTGTTCCGAGCATTCAGGTCTTTGCCTTCGCGGAACTTAAACCACTCCTGGACCGAAAAATACAGATCCTCATGCAGCGCTTCTTTCAGGCTGATCACTTCATGCCCGTAACCCATCGGCTCATCGCAAGCAGGGACAGCCACATGAATTTCGAGCTGCTCGAAGTAAGGACCCTGTGCCGGCCAGCCATGGTTCTGGATCTGCGTCATCACCGTGGTAAACGCCTTTTCATAGTCGGTAACGAAATGCTCATCGCGGATCAGACTCCCCGCGCGATCATCAACCCGCAGCCAGCCTGTCGGGGACAGGTAAGTCGTCTCGCAAGCAGACACATGGACATGGTTAGGCGCAAACACCTGAAAGCGACGTACCTCACCCGACACCAAATGTGCAGTCACGGTGTAATACTCCTGCTGCCCACCAACCGGGGTAAACGTCAGGTTATCGCAGCGGATCAGCGCCGCCAGCGGGTACGCTTCCAACAGGAACCGCTTGGGTTCGGCGTGCTCGCGGACCGGATAGGTGATCTCAACCGCTTCCAGCGAATCGGCCGATTCACTTGGCGCGGTCGGCTCAAGCAGCCCGTCTTGCAGCACATCTTCGAGGAAAAAATGCAGCAGCGGCTTATAGGCGCTGCGGATCCGTGCTTGAACCCCAATCGCTCGCAGCGACGCTTCCGCTGCCCGGCGTGACGCGCGATCACTAAATACCCAGGCCTCGACCGTGCAACCGTGATAGCGGGTATCCCGCAGTTGCTCGACAAGGGCCACCAGCGAGGATGAAATAGTGGTCGTAAAAATCTGGCTCATCGTGATGTTCTCCCGGTCGGGTCCAGGCTATCGCGAAGCCAATCCCCGAGCAGGTTCAGCCCCAGCACCGTGAGCAAAATCGCCAGTCCCGGGAACACACTCACCCACCACGCCGTCTGGATATAGGTCCGGCCATCGGCCAGCATCCCGCCCCAGCTCGGGGTCAGCGGGTCGACGCCCAGGCCCAGAAACGTCAGGCTACTTTCCAGCAGAATGTTGTTCGCCACGTTGAGCGTCATCAGCACAATCACCGGGCCGATCAGGTTCGGCAGCAGATGACGGAACAGGATACTGAAATGACTGACCCCAATCGCTTTGGCCGACTGGATGAACTCCCGATCCCGCAAGGACAACACCGAGCCGCGCACCAGGCGGGCATATTGCACCCACTGCGACACAATCAGCAAAATAATCATGTTGGTCAGGCCGCCGCCGACAATGGCAATGAAGGTGATCGCCAGCAGAATAAACGGCATCGCCAGTTGGATATCCGCGCAGCGCATCACAATGACATCCCAGAACCCGCGATAGTAACCGGACACTAATCCCATGATGACGCCGAAAATCACCGCCCCCAGCACCGACAAAAAGCCAACCTGAAGCGACACCGTGCCCCCGGCCACAACGCGGGCCAGTACATCCCGGCCTAGCGGATCAGTACCGAAGAAATGCCCGGCATCGGTGAAGGGCGCAATCAGCCGGGCCGATAAGTTAATCTGACTCGCGGCATCCTGAAAAATCACATCCGACAGCAACACCAGCAGAATAATGCCGCCCGTCAGCGTGGCACCGAGGATAAACTCCAGGTTTTTCAGCCCGGGAAATCGTGTAGAAGAGATTGCAGTAGACATCGGCCTTACTCCGTTCTGATGCGTGGATCAATGAGGCCGTAAGCAATATCGACCAGAAGGTTTACCCCGACGATGAGCATCGACAGCACGGTGATCACCGCCTGCAATACCGGGTAATCCCGCGACCCGACCGCTTCAAAGGCCAGTGTGCCGAGCCCCGGCCAGTTGAAGACTTTTTCAATCACCACAATCCCGCCGAGCAGGCCGCCGAATTGCAGGCCGAAATAGGTGATCAACGGGATCGCACAGTTGCGCAGCGCATGCTTGTAGAGCACCGCCGTTTCGCTGACGCCCTTGGCGCGGGCCACCATGATGTACTGAGATTGCAGGGTTTCCAGCATCGCCGTTCTGACCAGCCGCACATTGGTGGCGGTGAGAATAATCGCCATGGTCAACGACGGCATCACAAAGCTGGCGAAACCGTCCATGCCGCTTGGCGGCAGCCATTGCAGGGTGATGGAAAACACCAGCACCATCATCAGCGCCAGCCAGAAGTTCGGGAACGACAAGCCAATCAGCGAGCAGATCCGAATCAGCTGATCGGCCCATTTGCCGCGCGCCGTCGCCGCTTTGATCCCAAGCGGAATCGATATCGCTATCGACACCAGCATCACCGAGATCGCCAGCATAAAAGTGGCCGGCAGAGACATCCCGATGAGCTGTGACACCGGCGTGCCCCCCATAAAGCTGTTGCCAAAATCGCCGACAAACAGCCCGGTGATAAACTCGCCATACTGGGTCAGAAACGGTTTATTGAGCCCCAGCGCCTCACGGATCAGCGCCAGATCGGCTTCGGTAATACTGCCTGCGCCCTGCGTCAGCATCAGCGCCGGATCGCCCGTCATCCGGATCGCGTAGGCGACCACCAGGGTGATCGCAAACAGCACGAACACCGCCTGCAACAAGCGTTTTAATATAAAGTTGGTCATGAGAATTCCTTGAAACGGCAATCCGTGCCCTTCAACTCTGAAGGGCACGCGTCCGGTTTAGTCGACGGTGACGTCCGTAAAACGCAATCGGCTGTCCGGCACCGGGGTGAAGTTGTTGACCCGGTTCGACACGCCGTAAATGGCGTTGAGGCTGTACAGCGGCATTTCCAGCGCACGATTGGCGGTATAGCGGGCAATCGACTGCAGGATGGCTTCCCGTTGCTCGGGATCCAGCAGGGTGCGCTGCGATTCAAGCTGTTGGTCGAGCTCGGGATCGCTGTCATACGGGTTCCACTTCTCGCCGGTGTGATACATGAAGTACGCCGTATTGTCGTAATCTAAGGTCCAGCCGCCCCAGGACTGCTGGAACATCGCCCCGGTTTTCCCCGCCGGGATAATATCGTTCAGCAGCACATTGGTTTCATACGGCTTGATGGTGGCATTCAGACCGATGATTTGCAGGTAGCTGGCCACCGCCTGCGCCACTTCGTTAAAGGTCGCGTTGTTGCCTCGGATATCAATCTGCACCTTGGTGCCGGGTTTCACCCCCGCCTGTTTCAGCAGCTGCATCGCTTTGGACGGGTCGTACGGCAGCGGCTTCATTGCCGGATCATTGCCGAACGAAATCGAGCTCTGGAAGCTGGCGATCTGCTCCGCCTGGCCGCCAAGGATCGAGTCGATAATCGCCTTGCGATCCACCCCGTAGATCATTGCTTTGCGCACCCGCTCATCTTTGGTGATCCCGCTTTTCGAGTTAAAGCGCAGCGCATAGACCGTCGGGCTGGGTGTGGTCACCACCGACAGTTTCGGGTTGGCCTCAATGGTCGGGATCATCGCAATCGGAATGGTCGGCGGGATCACCAGATCCACCCGTCCGGCCTGCAGCTCGGCCACTGCAGTCGACGGCTCGGAAATAAAGCGATAGTTCAGCTCCGAGATGTTCGGTGCGCTGCCCCAGTGATTGTCATACGCTTTGAGTTCAATGCCGACTTTCGGCTCATAGTTCACAAACTGAAACGGCCCGGTGCCGACAGGATGGGTATTGAAATACTGCTCACCTTTCTCGGCAATATATTTCGGCGGCACAATCATCGCGCCGTAGCCCGCCAGCTTGGTCAGCAGCACCGGATCAGGTTTATTGAGGAAGAAATCCACCGTGAACTCATCAACGATGTCCACCCGCTCAATCGCGGTATAGTTCGAGCGTTGCGGGCCTTTTTTCCCTTCCTCGCCCAGCAGGCGCTCAATGGTAAACTTCACCGCGTTGGCGTTAAAAGGTTCGCCGTTATGGAAAGTCACGTTCTGGCGCAGTGTAAAGCGGATCCGCCGCCCGTCATCGAGCTGCTCCCAGCCAGTTGCCAGACCCGGCTGGAGTTTCAGATCCGGACCACGATAGGTCAGGCCGTCATAAATATTGGTGGCGACCGAGGCCCAGTTGACCAGAAAGGTGTCCACCGGATCCCAGCTGCCCGGGTCCTGCGGCGACGCGACCGTCAGCGTTCCGCCCGACATCGCCAAAGAAGAAAAAGTCAGTCCGGCCGTGAGCGACAGGGTCTTAAGCCAGGGTTGAGGGTTGTGCTTCATCATTGAAATATTCTCCGTCAAAAGTAGGTTGGAGTGCCCCTTCCTGTGGGGCTTGTGCGACCAAGTGGCCGGGGGCGACTTCGAGATAAGCCAGGGTGCTCGGCTCATCGCCGACTGCCCGAACCGGGCTGGGAATGTCTCCGGTCAAACGAACGCTGGTGCGGACATGGTTCGGGTCCGCCACGGGCACCGCACTCAGCAAGCGTTGGGTATACGGGTGTTGCGGCGTCTCCAGAATTTGTCGGCGCGAGCCGATTTCTGCGATTTGTCCCAGATAGAGCACCGCGACCCGGTGACTCATTTTTTCCACCACCGCCATATCGTGGCTGATAAACAGGTACGCAATGCCGTACTCCGCCTGCAGCGCCATAAACAGGTTGATGATTTGCGCCTGAATGGAGACATCGAGCGCAGACAGTGCTTCATCGGCAATGATTAATTTCGGGTTCGAGGCCAAGGCCCGGGCAATACAGATCCGCTGGCGCTGGCCGCCGGAAAACTCATGGGGATAGCGCGAGGCGTGTTCGGGACTCAGCCCGACCCGTTCCAGCAGCTCGGCCACCCGCCGGCGAATGTTCTGCTCGCCCTGAATCAGGCGGTGGGTTTTGATCGGCTCGGCAATGGAGAAGCCGATGGTTTTTCTCGGATCCAGCGAGGCATACGGATCCTGAAAGATATACTGAATTTCCTGTTTCAACCGGCGCTGCTCGGCCTTACTCCGCGCCGTTAACGGCTGACCTTCAAAGCTGATGGTGCCGCTGGTTGCCGCCTGCAATTGCTGAATAGTGCGGCCGATGGTGGATTTGCCGGAGCCGGACTCCCCGACCAGCGCCAGAGTTTCACCGGGGTAGATATCAAAATTCACCTGCTCGACCGCATGAATGCGATGGGTGACCCGGCCCCAGAAGCCTTTGCGGGCATCAAAACGGGTCACCAGATCACGGACACTGAGCAGCGGCGGCTGATTGTAATCGGCGGTGTCCTGTACCTGCTCTTCGCCGACCACGGTCGGCATCCCGCTTTCCATCACGGTGACCGGGAAACGCTTGGGCAAAGGCTCGCCCGCCATGCTCCCGAGGCGAGGCACCGAAGCCAGCAGCGCCTGGGTATACGGATGCTGCGGCCGGGCGAAAATGTCCTGCACCGTGCCCTGCTCCACTTTCTTGCCTTGCCACATCACCACCACGTCATCGGCAATTTCAGCCACCACGCCCATGTCGTGAGTGATGAAAATCACTGCCATATTCAGCTCTTTTTGCAAATCCGCCATAATCGCCAGGATCTGGGCCTGAATGGTCACATCGAGCGCGGTGGTCGGCTCATCGGCAATCAGGATCTTCGGCTTGCATGCCAACGCCATTGCAATCATCACCCGCTGGCGCATCCCGCCCGACAGCTGGTGCGGATAACGACTAAGCATCTCCTTGGCATCCGGCAAACGTACCATTTCAAGTAAGTGCTGACTTTCAGCCATCGCTTCGGATTTTGAGATATTTTCATGCAGCAGCAAGGCTTCACAGAGCTGATCGCCGATGGTAAACACCGGGTTGAGCGAGGTCATCGGCTCCTGGAAAATCATCGCAATCTCTTTGCCCCTTACCTGCCGCATCTGGGGCTGGGTCAGCGACAACAAATCGACCGGTTGCGCTGCCCCGCGATACTGGATCCGACCGGAAACATACCGGGCACCGCTCATATCGGCCAACCGCATGATCGACTGCGACGTCACCGATTTCCCGGAGCCGGATTCACCGACAATCGCCAGGGTCCGGCCAGGCGCGACGGAAAAGCTCAGGTCCTCAATCACTTGATTTGGGCCAAAGGCCACCGATAAGTTTTCAACGGAAAGAATTTGAGATGTAGACGGATCGGTCACGTGTTCATCCTTGTGCTGACAGTACATTGGGCTGCGAGTTGGCTCCTTCACACTTCCATGCATGACAGGAAACCACGGCTAAAACTCAGGGAGGCGGTGCCTTCTGAGCATTGTGTAACTAAGTCCATCATGTAAACTAAATGTAATATCATCCACTTATATTCAGGCATGGTCGATAAACAAATGTTATGGATGAACATTTGGGATGAATAAGCACTTGTTGTGAATAAACACTTGTTACGGCCAAGCACTTGTTATGGACAACCCATGAAGTTTCGACAGATTGAAGCCTTTCGCTACATCATGTTACGCGGAACCACCGCTGCCGCCGCTGCGGAAATGCATGTCACCCAACCCGCGGTCAGCCGACTCATCAGTGATCTGGAGCACTCGCTCGGTTTCTTGCTGTTTGAACGGCGCAAGGGACGCCTGCACCCGACCCACGAAGCAGCCGAGTTTTTCCGCTCGGTGGAAGAGAGTTTTTTAGGACTGGAAAAGCTGCAATCGGTAGCGGCCCATATCCGGACCCGGGCACCGAAAGAGCTGAAAATTGCCAGCACCTCGGCAATTGCAAGTACCCTGCTCCCGCTGGCGCTCAGCGAGCACAAGAAATATTTTCCAAACGAGCGGATCGTGGTGCACACCGACGGCATGGCGGAAATCGTGATGAAGCTGCAAACCAACTCGGTCGATCTGGCCGTGGGGCTGCAACTGCCGCAATTAAGCGGCATTGAGCAGGAATTTATCGGCAATGCGCGCTTTGTTTTCGCCGCCCGGCATGACCATCCCCTGACCCGAAAAAGCGTCATTACGGCAGAAGATCTGATCGGTGAGTCGGTGCTCACTGTCCTCGATTCCAACCCGACCTACTGGAGCAAACTGAGCCAGGCGCTGGAGCCGGTTGAAACCAAGGTCAGCAAGCAGCTGTTTATCGATACCTCACACACCGGCTATTCGATGATCGCCGCCGGGCTGGCCGTCGGCGTCCTGGAGCCCTTCGCCGCCCGGGTATGGGCCGCCAACGGCGTCGTCACCCGCCCATTTGAACCGGCGATTTACTACCCCTATAACCTCGCCTACCCGACCAACACCCGGCATCATAAATCGCTCCACAGCTTTACCGAGTCGATCAAAAACGCCGCCAAATCCATGCCGGAAATTTTTGAAGAGGAACTTCAGGAATGAGGGAGAGTCATTGGATGAGCGGTGGCAGAAAGCAACCTGAACGGCGTATCGGCATTGCGTCAAGGCCTTTCAACTGTGAACTGAGTCGCCGCTCATGCATTGACCCCCTTCATGCCTTCCGGGGTATAGCGCTCCCCCATCACCGGTAGGCGTTCGGTCGCGGCTTCAAGTTTTTGTGTTCCCGCCCTGCGCAGATGAATTTCGCAACACTCGCTTAACTTACCGGTGGTGAAGCTGCCATCTCTCAACTCATCATCGCAGCGACTCTCTCAAAATTAAAACAATACAATCAAAGCATTGACATCCACTCTGACAATTTCGTCTCTACTTTCTTCGTAATACCTTCCTTTCAGAATAACCATAAGCCATTGTTTGTAAAAGTATAATAATAATCCTCAGCATCTTTCCTATACCTTTTTTCCAATTGAACTCACGAATAGCATATGAACTTTAGTTGCTATTTAGAAAGACGAGTGCTTTAATAATCTCAATCAAGTTCAATTGTTTCAATATGAAACTGGAGAGAAAAAGATGGAACTGAACAAAAAATCACTCATTTCTCTGACTGAGGACAACTCCGTTGTATACGAAATTCTTGATTATATTTATCAAGAAAGAGTCGTTAACCGGGCAGAGACAAATGTGTCCAGACTGGTAACTCAATTGAACCGCTACAATGGTTCCGATATGAGTCGACGCCAAATCATCTCAGCGTTCAGGCAGATGGAGGAATGTGGTGCTGGCCGGCTGATAAAAGGAGCACACGGACATCCGACCCGCTTTTCATGGGCTGACATTGGAATGATTCAAATTGCTAATATTGCCTTAGCGTACGATGAAGACATCGTTGAATTGTTCCCGTCAGTTGAGGTAAATCATGAAACCTATGTTCATACTCTGCAACTTAGGCATGGTTACGATTTTGAAATCGAACTGCCAACAGACCTGACAGCTGATGAAGCGGAGCGCATTGCATCTGTTATACAGGGACTTTGCATTGAGCTAGACCGAGATAACCTGCGAAAAGTCCGGGTCTATGACTTGCCGCTGAGGAAGGGCTTTGATTATGAGCTTGAATTACCTCTAGACCTGACTTGGATGGAATCTATCCGATTGAGTGATTTCATTCGGACCCTTCCGATTGATTCAGGGCCTGAAGAAGAGTTGGAAGAATTAGCAAGGTTTGAATGTGACCTGGATGAACTCGATGATGATGAGTTCTAAATAACCCTATAGGGAAGCACCCCCTCAAGGGGTTGCTTCTTGTCGTTAGCCATCAACTGAAATAGGAATATCAAGCGTATCAAATTCCAGCGATTCCCCCTGCTCTTCAGCATATTCGTCAAGCAGGTGATCGTTACGATTAAAAAAATCTAGTAAATATGGATAAGCGTATGCATGAACTGCAGCATACCGCTCCCCTCTGCGACGCTGAACCTCCATCACCGGTTTCAATCCTAGGCTATCGGTAACTTTTCTCAGGCCACCAATTCTTGATGAGATATTCCTTGTATTATCCAGGTCGGTCATTAGCATCAGCTCATCAAATGAAATTGATGTCACCTTCTCTTCCTGCACACCATCACGGAGGATCAGATAGGCCAGAAATATCGTCGGCATATTGACCTTTTCCATCGCCTCAATGTACCGGGATTCATCCGGCTGGTTCAGTTCCAGTGAGATATTTTTACCATCCACCATAGAGCTGATAACTCTCTCACTCAGACTGCCATACCCACCTTCCCGCAGGAATCTGGCAATTTCCTCCGGCGTTCCCGACAGTTTAATATCTAGTTCCATAGCCCAGTTTCATATTGTGACATATAAGATAGATAAGAAGATAACATATGGATTTTATCTCATAAACCATGCATATTAACGTTTATCGCATGTTTATAAAGAGTAGAAAAAACAATGGATAAGCAGCAGGCTAAAGAACTCATTGCGGAAATTGGCAGGGAACAAGGCTATCATGTGTATGAAGATAACACGCAGCTTCAAATCTATTTCGAACGAGATAAACACGGAGTTGCCTTTAAAATTGTTGACTCAACACATGAAAGAGCCCGGCAAGAAAACTGGCTCCAGGTTCATCAATGGGAGTGTGATGACTTCGGGGCAGCCCTACATTCTTTGAGAAGCCTCAGCGATGTTGTGGCATTTTGTCAGACGCTTGTGACATTTTCGCAAATCAAAGCCAGAAGACTCTAATCAGACATACGATTTCCGGATCAGCCGCTTATAATCATTCACCCGGCACAAACTGCTCGTAAGTTAATCGCGAGCAGTGTCATGTCAGGAGAGGGCAACCTACGAATTGATAAGAGTGACCCGATAATCAAGGCTGTTACTCGATTCCATCAACAAACATGAAGATCTAACTGATGACAGTCCCTTCGACTGGCAGGCTGCAAACTTCAGGTGCTTTCCTTTTATGTCACATGTCCGCTGTCCCATCCGAACCTGATGCCATTTGTTGATCACTCGGCGCAGTCGCCGGGGCGGCAATGAGAACAATCAGGAACGCTCCCATCGCTGTTGCTGTGGCTGCGATAAAAAAGATCTGTGAGAGCTCGGCCAACGTCAGGATGAAAGCGCCGATCATGGCACCCAGACCAATCGAGAGATTAAAGATCGCCACGTAAATCGCAGAGGCCGGCAAAGCATCCACACCCGCTTCTTTGAGAATCCAGGTCTGGAAGCTCACCATCACAACGGCGATTGCCCCACCCCACAGGATCAGCATTAGCACCGTCCCCGAAAGCCCGAGCATATTTGCCGACGAGGACAACAGCCACAGCGCGCCCGAAGCGACAGAAAGCGAGACCATGAGTACCTGTTTGAGCCTGCGATCGATAAGGCCGCCGGTCACAATATTCGCGACCAGCCCGGCACCACCAAACGCGAGCAGCAACGGCGCGATGAATGAAGGCTTGATCGCGCTTTGTACATGAAGGTAAGGCTCGATATAGGTGAACGCCATGAAATGCGCGGTGATCGCCAGCACCGCCGCAGCGAAAATGCGTAAGAAACGTGAGTTCGACAACACCCGGCCCATATCGGAAAAACCGACACTTTGACTCCCGGGCAGCTTCGGCAGCGTCATGCCACAGATGAGCGCCACCGCGAAAGACAATGCGGAAACCGCGGCAAAAGCAGTGCGCCACCCTTCGCCGGTACCAATCAGACTCGCCAGCGGCACTCCCAGCACACTGGCAGCCGAAACGCCTCCGAAGATAATCGACGTCGCCAGGCCAACCCGATGAGGCGGGACTAACTGGGTACTCACAATACCAATGGAGACCCAAAACGCACCATGGGAAAGCGCGCCAATCACCCGTGCGCCCATCAACTCAGGAAAAGACCCGGCCATCGCGGCAGCACCACTGGACACCGCCAAGATCAACATCAGGGCAGTCAACAACGGTCGCCGCGGCGCCCGGGACAACACCATCGCCGAGAACAATGCCGCAGCGGCCGCGATCCAGGCATAGAGCGTCACGATCAGCCCCGCTTGTGAGGTGGATATCCCGAGATCATCGCCGATGCCGGAAAGCAACCCGATCGGTGCCAGTTCAGAAGTCACAATGGTGAAGCTGCCAATGCCGAGTGCCGTCACGGCAACCCAGTTCCGCCAGCTCGTCTTTTGAGCAGCCATCTCAGATGCCGGTTGCCCCGCATGGCTCGCGGAAAACTCGTCGCTCATGCATTCACCCCCTTCATGCCTTCCGGGGTATAGCGCTCCCCCATCACCGGCAGGCGTTCGGTCGCGGATTCAAGCTGATGCTGCTCCGCGGCACTGAGCGTCACTTGTGTCGCCGCTGCATTTTCATCGATATAGCGCAGTTTCTTAGTCCCCGGGATCGGCACAATATCGGGCCCCTTGGACAACAGCCAGGCCAGCGACAGCTGCGCCGGGGTGCAGCCCTTCTCTGCCGCCATGCCGGCAATCACGTCCGCGATCCGGCGGTTGCTGTCTATTGCCTCTTCGGCAAAGCGCGGCAGATGCGCACGGAAATCCCCTTCCTCAAACGCCGCCGTGTCCTGGAACCGGCCGGTCAGGAAGCCGCGGCCGAGCGGAGAATAAGGCACAAATCCCACCCCGAGCTCACGGCAAGTCGGCAAAATGTCCTGCTCCACATCGCGGGTCCAAAGGGAATATTCGGTCTGGAGCGCGGTGATCGGATGGACCGCATGCGCCCTGCGCAGGGTGTCGGCACTGACCTCGCACAAACCGATGTGGGCGATCTTCCCTTCTTTGACCAAGGCCGACAGCCCGTCGATAGTCTCTTCGATCGGCTCTTCGGGATTGATGCGATGCACGTAATAGAGATCAATCTGCTCTACGCCAAGCCGTTTCAGCGACGCCTCACAGGACTGGCGGGCATATGCAGCACTATTGTTCAGACTGCGCCGATATTCACCGGGGCGGCGCACAATGCCGAACTTGGTCGCAATGCGAACCGGTTGCTGCTGTTGCGCCAGAAAACGCCCCAGCAGTTCCTCGTTGTGATGCGGTCCGTACATGTCTGCCGTATCAAAAAAGTCGATCCCAAGCTCGACGGCGCGTGCAAGAACCCGCAACGATTCGCGATCTTCCCGCGGGCCGTAAAACTCACTCATGCCCATGCAGCCCAGGCCAATGGCCGAAACCGATAACTTGGCGCCCAGCTTACGTTTTTCCATCATCGTTCTCCTTTTCGTTCTTTTTGCCGTTTTTCTTGAATCGTGTAGTGACATCGTGGCACCATCCGGGAATGAAAAAAATGAACGATTTAGGTAACCCGATTTCCAGTTTTGAAAAACAGATGCCGAGAACCTGGGTCTGGGACGACACCCGCGCGTTTCTTGCCGTCGCCCGCCACGGCACGCTGAGCGGCGCCGCCTCCGAGCTCAACCTCGGTATTGCCACCCTGTCCCGACGCATTGAGCGACTGGAAGCAGCCTTCAACCTGCCACTATTCGTGCGCCAGCAGTCCGGCTATCAGTTGACGGAGGAAGGCGCGGGGCTGGTTGAGAAAGCGGAAGCACTGGAGGCCGCGGCGGCGGCATTCACCACCGGGGTTTCCACCTATGCACAAATGACGGGGAAAGTACGGCTGGCCACTGCCGAAAACCTGGCAACAGCGCTCATCCTCCCGGCCCTGCCTGAATTCCACAGGCAATACCCCGGCATAACGATTGAACTGATCACAGATATCACGACAGTCAGCCTGCATCGGCGCGATGCTGATCTGGCGTTGCGGATGGTGAAACCGGAACGGGGCAACGTCACCCTGCGGCGTCTGGGCACACTGGGCTACGGGCTATACGGCCACCCGAGCTATCTGGCGCAGCGCGACATCCATCCTGATTCAGGCAACTTTGATCAGGACACCTTCATCACCTGGAGCGAGATGCACGCCCATCTGCCTGCCGCGCAATGGGTCGAGCGAGTCCTGCAAGGGCGAGAGCCGGTGCTGACCACCACCTCAGTTGCCACTCAGATCGCAGCAGCCCAAGCCGGGATCGGGCTGGCAGTGTTACCCCATTTCCTTGCCGTGAAGGCCGGGTTGATCTGTGTGGCGTCAGATCTCGGGGTCGATCAGCCGATTTATCTGGCCATCCAGTCGGATCTGGCGCAGTCACGCCGCACGCGGGCGGTGGCTGACTTTCTGGTCGATTTAGTCAGCCGCAACCACGCGCAACTCAGCGGAGATAGTAGATAACACCCAGCAGCTCACCGGTTGTTTTATTTTCCCCCGAGCACCGGCGAGCGGAACGCATCGGGTTTGAGAGTGAGCACGGAGCAGGTGAGTTTATCGAGCATGGATTCAGCGGTATTGCCCATCAAAAAGCCGGCAATCCCGGTCCGGGACAACGAGCCCATGATCACCATGTCGATCGCCTGCTCTGTCACAAAACGCGGGATCACGGCTTTGGCTTCCCCTTCCAACAGTTTCATCTGCTGTTTCACCGGCGAGTGGCTATGCGGTGCCAGTAACGATTTCATCCGTTCGGCGCGATCGGTACGCATGTCTTTCGAAATTAAATCAACATCCAGCTCGCGATAGCTCCCCCACTTGCGGAAGAATCCCTCAAGCTCTAATCGCCAGGCATGCAGCAGGATAAGCTCTGCCCCGGTTAACGCGCAGACTTCCAAGGCAAGTGACAGAATTTTTTCATTAAAAGTGGTTTGCTCCTGGGAGGCGACATCAACCGCCACGGCAATCCGGCGGATCGGAGCATCGTGCGTGCTATTGGACCAGATTGGCAGGGCTGATTTCCGCATTAAGTGACGCGTGGTACTCCCCCGCTGACAGGCTTGGGTTTTATCCTGGCGATGGGTATCAATCACAATCATACTGGCCTCAAACTCATCAGCCGCCTTGATGATTTCAATAAACGGGATCCCCAGCCGGACAACCGCCGAGAACCTGATATTCGGATATTTGGTTTTCAAAAGCTGAACATGCTTTTCCAGGGCCTGATGAGATGATTTCGTCGCCTCATCCAACAGGCCCAGCGCGGTGCAGGAATACTGGGAAATCTCTTTTAATTCATCAAGTTTTTCAATCACCGTGACCAACGTGACTTTCGCCGACAGGGTGTCGGCAATTTGCAGCACGGCCTGGAAGTCATCCCTTAGGGGTTGTTCCGGGGCAACGGGAAGCAGCAGGTGACGAAAGCTCATAGAACCTCCTCGGATGTAGCATCAACCGGGGCACTTTGCCGCCGTGAATCAGCCTGGCTGAAGATAAATTGGATGCTTCACTAGCATAGTCAAGTATCGATGGGACTGGGGACGACTGCGTCGGTGTTCTATTCTTGAGTACAGGAGCGAGCAAATTTCAGAGGATGATTTCAAAGGCTCAACTGAAGTATGCAATACGATCTGTACACTTGAATCCCGGACAGTTGAGCAATGCGCCCCCTCTGGAGAATGTTCGGGTCTACGGACAGGCGTGTGGAGGTGCTGGAAAATGACAGCCTATGAAAGCCCGCAGTTAACGGATCTCTACCAGCTGACGATGGTGCAGAGTTATCTGGACCATAGCATGGAAGATAAAGCCGTTTTTGAGTTTTTTGTCCGCAAGTTGCCGCCCCAAAGGAATTTTTTAGTTGCGGCGGGCTTAGAGCAGTTACTGGATTTCCTGACACATGCTCATTTCAGTGACGATGAACTGGAATATCTCGCCAGCAGTGGTTATTTCCAGCGTAATCTGATTGATTACCTGAGCAAATTTCAGTTTACCGGGCAAGTCGATGCGATGCCGGAAGGAACTTTGTTTTTTGCCAATGAGCCGGTAGTACGGATCACCGCCTCATTGCCGGAAGCACTGTTGATCGAAACGCGGCTCATTAATTTGTTGCAGTTCCCCATCCTGGTCGCGACGAAAGCCGCCCGGTGTCGGCTTGCCGCGGCTGACAAGCGATTGATTGATTTTGGCCTGCGTCGCGCCCACGGCGCAGAAGCGGGTGTGCTGGCTGCACGGGCCAGTTATCTTGCCGGTTTTGATGGGACATCCAATGTCCTTGCCGGCCAGCAATATGGGATTCCGGTCTACGGCACGATGGCGCATGCTTATATTCAGGCCCATGACTCAGAAGCGCAAGCATTTCAGAACTTTGCCGTCAGCCAACCGAATAATCTGGTGTTACTGATCGACACTTACGATTGTTCCCGCGGCGCAGAACGGGTGATTGAACTGGCAAAGCAGTTAAAAGCCAAAAATCAAGCAATCAAAGCGGTGCGGATCGACAGCGGCGATCTGGGGCATGAAGCCGCCAGAGTGAGGACACAGCTTGACCGTTCCGGTCATCCGGAAATCGGAATCTTTGCCAGTAGCAGTGTCGATGAGTATTTGATCGAGCAATTGAAACAACAAGAGGCGCCCATTGACGGATATGGGATTGGAACCAACCTGACGACCTCGGAAGATGCGCCTTTTCTGAACTGTGCTTACAAACTCCAGGAATACGCGGGCATCGCGCGCCGTAAGCGCTCTCAGGGTAAAGCGACCTGGCCTGGTAGCAAACAGGTTTATCGCCACCTGCGAAGCAATGGGCAACTAGACTATGATCAACTTTGCTTAGCCACAGAAACGCCAGAGCAAGGACAGCCCTTGCTGCAACCTGTGATACGAAACGGGAAACGGCTTGGCGCGCCAGAGCCGCTCGATTTGTTACGTCAGCGGGTAAAACAACAGTTATCGATGCTGACGCCGGCACTAACGAATCTGTCAAAGGCAGCCAGCTTCGCGCTGAAAATTTCGCCTTCATTGCAACAGCTCACTCATCAGACCGACCAGCGTTTTCATGGCTGACGGTAGCTGCTCGTATGACGAGCATCATTCAAGCATAGAAGAAAACGCAAGCATAGAAGAAAACGGGAGCGTTCCCCCATCAGCAGGCAGACGATTTTTTTTTCATTTTCCGCTTTACCTTAACCTTACTAGAGGTTTTAGACTGCCCGAAAACTTAGATACACAACTCGAAAAGGTCGTTGATGAGGGGCTTAACCATGAACAATAAATATCAAAAGCAAACACGACACCACACGGTTCAGGCCGCTTTGTCTATGGTGTCAATGCAGAAATGGTTTAAGCAAGGGGGAAACATCCTGGCAATCGGCCTGCTGCTCATTATTGAGTTATGCGTCGTGAGCAGCCTGAGCACGCAACTCATAACCGAGGTTCTCAGCCGTATAAATGCCCCGTATACCGCAAACCAACAGTCAGATGATCAATGGAGCATGCTCCTGAGCCATCTTCAGGAGCCACAATAACCTCGGTCGCCGGGCTGGCTCACCTCACACTGTCCCAATCCTGCAAATACCAGTCGTAGTAAATAAGGGGGCCATCTTAGCTTGTTAAAACGCTCGATAACTCAGCTCACGAACAACCACACGCCCACCCCGATCATCAAGCTCCCGGAAATCCGGTTGATCAGGCGGATGTTCTTGGCGTGACCCAGTACCCGCTTCAGTCCCTTACCGCCGGTGGCGTAGATGGTCATACAGATAAATTCAAACAGCAGGATAATTGCCACCAGCAGAGCCAATTGCGAAGCCAGCGGCTGGCTGCTGTCAATAAAAGGCGGCAGCAGGGAGATCATGAATGCCCATCCTTTGGGATTCGCCACTGCTGTGACAAAACCCTGCATCACCAGATCCCAGTTTCGGCCCGCCTTGACTTCGGTATTATCCTCGCTCAGGGCCAGCTTGCCTTTCGACTGCCACATCGATATCCCCAGGTAACACAAGTAGGCTGCCCCGAACGACTTAAGCAGGGTAAATAACCAGGGATGATTCAGCATTACCGAGGCAATCCCCAGGACCGCGGCAACCGCCACCAGCCCGACACCGATCACTTCGCCGAGCATCATCCAGAGGGTGCGTCGATAACCAATACTCATCCCCAACGTCAGGGCCAGCGTCATACACATTCCCGGCGTAATCGAAACAAAAAAGAAGGTGGGAATAAATAGACTTAACAACGCAAGATTCATCTTTACTTCCTTGTAAACAGAAAGAACAACTTCGACTCAACCCATCCGGCGGCAGTGGCCTGGCTTTGAGGTTGTTGAGTTAATAAACAGGGGTGAATACAGCATCTTGGCATAAAAAGTGTGTCAGAAGATAACGAAATATACATGTTACAGAAGGCAACCATGATTCAAACTTTCAAGGTGCAGGCAGGTTGGGTGTTTCCCCGGGGTTGTCACAGGCTCATCAAATCCGATGAGCTCATGCGCGATCAACATAAAATGATAGGAGTCCGCTATTGGATGGCGATGGAGATCGCGACTTCATCGGCACTGAGGTACTGTTCAAAATCTGTGGTATAGGCCCGGGTGTGTGGGCAGTCATCAGCACGGAAGTAATCCCAAATAGTTCCCCACAAACTGACCACAGCCTGGGGCATTTCACCTTGGGCGGTAAATGTCAGGTATTTCCCAGACATAATCTTCGTTGTCACCGCTCCCTTCAGCGCATCTGCGGCCAAACGGTCTGAGCACGCCATCACATCATACGCGCCGGTAACATTAGATTCATAGTGGGTATAAACCCCATAAACGTTCGCTCCAGCCGTTAACTTGGGATAAGCCCGGGCGTAAAACGTTTCCCAAAGCTGGCCGATTTTGGCTGTCGATGGATTCATTTCATCGGCATTGGTTGTTCTGACTGAAAATCCGCTAACCTCAAAGCCATCGATATGCTGAAGTATCATCTTCTCTCCTTGTTCTAAACCCATGTCTTCCCGGACAAATTGTCTGAGCGGACCTAAAATTCATTGCTGAGAGATTAACTGTATATACATCCAGCACTTGAGTCAAATTTCTTCCTCGCCGGAAATGTTACGCTCAGGGCCCGAAGCAATGCCCTCAGGGTACTGTCTCAAGGCACCCTCTCAAGGTGTTACTCCAAGGCGATACTTCTGGGCTTTGTTTCAAGGTATTGCTTCAAGATACTGAACAGCGCCATGCATCACAAAATAACAGTTCTGCGACGCTCCCGCACCGCCACACGTATTGACTGTCCTCAGAACAAGACTTAACATGCATTTAAGATGAAACATTAAAGCCAGCGAAGGAGCTCCGAATGACATTCTCAGTGAAGAAGATTTTCAAGAAAGCCGATGCCCAACACGAGCAAGCAAATGCTGAACACGCCACTGACGAGGCGATCCAGCATCAACACGCCGACGAGAGCGAGCAGAAGAAAGGAAAACATGGTGAGCCGGGATTCTGCTGCGGCTCATGCTCCTGAGCTGTCCCCTATGACCGTCAAGGTGGCGGCATATTCTGCCGCCCCTTGCCACCCGCTTCAGCGACGCTCTTCAACCAACATCATCAGCCCATAAAATCCAGATGACCCGAAAACCCGATAGAATCACCGCCATGCAGCAAATAATTGATGCTGTCCAGGCCGAGTTCCCGTTATATCAGGACGATACCTTCAAGTGTGGGCCGGATAACACCTGCATCGGTTGCCCGAAAAAGCTCATGGAGCTGGTCGACACGGAGCTCAACTACTGGCAACACCAGTTAAATCAGAGGCTGCCGCCCGGCTTTGATGAAATTCACCGGTTCGGAAAGCTGTGCAAAAATGTTCGGCGATCACTGGTCAGAAATGGCAGAATTACAACATGATCAAAAAACGGGAGGTGATCAGCCTCCCGCAGCAAGGGTTGCCTTGTACGCAGCGCGTCAGACCCCGGTCCAGTGAAACTCAATCCGGATACCGCTCGGCTCATAGCACATCATGTGCATCGCCGGTCCTTCACGGATCAGCTCAGGCCCGAACTCAATCTCAACCCCATGCGTCGAGAGTTTGTCATGGATTTCAAACAGCGTGGCTTTACTATCGACCCGGATAGCCAGGTGATGCAGGCCAACGTTGGTTTTCCGATCAAACCTTGTTGGCGTGTCTGTCTGCGCAGCCCACAGCGTCAACATGATCGCACCGTCACTGACAAAGATTGCCGGATAATCATCTCTTCGCTTAATCTCCTGCCATCCCAGCAGCGCAGTAAAAAATTGCGCACTTTCTTCCAGGTCAGCGACGGTCAAACCGATGTGATGTACCCCTTGTGTTAACGGCAAATCCATTTGTATCTCCTTCATATCAAAAGTAATGAGCCGACAGCGCGAAGCAGCCGGCAAGTTATCTTGCGTCACGGCGTTAGCTTGACGCGCCTGCCTTAGCTTCCATTACGGGCACAGCCTTGGCCTTGCTACCGGTGAAATCAGCCACGGCCAGCGCCCGAGCGCCCAGACGATAGATTTCCTCGTATCCAGAGACTTCGCCAAATTCCGCCCGGATGATCATCCCCTCAAGGAAGGTCATAATGGCCTCAGTTTTGGCTTCCGCCCCCGGCTCACCGGGCTCGAACGTTGAGAACAACAGCGATTTTAGCCAGGCCTTATGTTTTAAAGCCTGCTGAGCCAGGGCCTCATCATGGCCCCGAAACTCTGCCAAAGCATGCATGAACATGCACCCCTTAAAGTTCACAGCCCGGAACCAGGAAAAATGCCAGTCCAAAATAGCATTTAAACGACTATCTGTGTCCGTCGCGGCAGAGACCACAGCATTCAATTCCTCCTCAAAGCGTTGATGGCGCCGGATCAGCACCGCCTCAATCAATTTATTCTTTGAGCCGAAATGCCGGTACATCGACGTTTTGGAAACTTCCGCCTTATCCCGGATCAAATCGACACCGACTGCGGTGTAGCCAAGCTGATTAAACAGCCCTTCGGCCACATTCAGAATGTGCTCTTTCTTACTCATCACGATCCTTATTCACTAAATTTCATAATTTAGGTGTTGCCTTGAGGTGTACAGGTCTGTATCATCGCCAACCGAGGTGTACAGATCTGTTCATAAAAGTATAACACAGTTGATCCACAAGATTGCATACCATTCGTAAATACTATTCGTAAGGAAATGAAAAAAATGAAGAAACTACGAGGTGGTGGCGCACTGCCGCCAAAACCAAATTTGATTCAACTGATGAAGGGCCTGGTCGGCGGCTTCCTCGGCATTCTCACACTCAGTGTGATGGGCCAATCCACCGGAGTGCCCTGGCTCATGGCGCCATTCGGCGCGACCTGCGTGATCCTGTTTGCCGCACCGGCATCACCGCTGGCACAACCACGTAACGTGATCGCCGGTCACCTGATCACCGCCACCGTGGGCCTGGCTGCTCTGTATGGACTCGGGGACTCAATTATCGTGATGTCACTGGCCGTCGGGGTCGCCATCATGCTGATGCAATACTTCCGTGCAGTTCATCCACCAGCCGGAGCCAACCCGTTAGTGATCATTCTTGCCGGCCAGGGTGTGGTGGGATTTGACTACCTGGTCACGCCGGTTCTGCTCGGTAGTATTACGCTGGTTGTGATCGCCTCGGTGATCAACAACTACGGTGAAGAAGGTAACTGGCCAGTGTACTGGCACGGCTTTGGTCGTCAGAAGGGGTAATAACAATGCCAAAACTCGATCTCACACTGAACACAGAATTGCCGGAAGAAACCGTGAGCCAAGTGGTTACCGGGCTGACCGAGCTGACCCAAACGCTACTCAACAAGCAGCCGGATGTTACCCGGATCCATGTTCACCAAAATCAAAGTCTTTGCTATGTGAACGCGGCGCAAGTAACCGGGCCAAGCGCCTTTAATCTGGCCATTTACATCACTGAGGGAACAAACACGGAAGAGCAAAAAGCGCAATGGCTACAGGCAACTTACCAGTTGCTCAACGATGTGCTGGGCGAAGGGGCGCCGCAACTGCCCAATTATATCTCCATACACGAGCTTGATGCCCGCGACTGGGGCTACAACGGCCTCAGCCAATTTGCCAGAAACCGTTAAAACAGACATTCGAACTATCAGTCAAAAGGAGTAATACACATGGAGTTCACCGTTCCACCAGAGTCAAGAGATGTCGTTCTGAAGCTGGGCTTTGACAATGATATTAGCCTGCCAGCCGATCTGGATTTCCAGCCGTATCAGCGCGGCCTTCGTGAAGGGGTGGACATTGCCGTCCTGTTCGATGAAACCGTCAACGATCCTAAAGGTGCGGATATGGCGTTCCTGCGCTATGAAGCCGGCGCCTATGTCCCCGGCCATGTCCATATGGGCTTTGAGACCGTCTTAGTTCTGCAGGGCGACTATATCGAAAATGGCCAGACTTTTACGCCGGGCTCACTGATTGTGCGCGCACCGGGCACCTGCCACAGTATGGCTTCAAAGAACGGTTGTGTGATCCTGGCTTCCCGCTACCAACCAGTCAAGCAACTGGTCGAGTGATCCCATGAAGCAGACAACAGCAAAAGCCGTAGCTGAACTGATCAACAATGGCGCTGTGGTGATCCCTGGTGGATTCGGATGTTGCGGACATCCGGATCTGCTGACCGAAGCGCTCTCAGAGCGATTTGCCCGCGAGCAACAACCCACAGGGCTCACGCTGCTTTTTGCTTCAGGGGCCGGCGATAAACAGGGTAAAGGGCTGGATAAACTGGCCCATCCCGGACTGGTCAAACGCGCAATCGGCGGATTCTGGGGATTCTGTCCCGCACTGACCCGACTCGGCCGCATGGGGGTGATCGATGCCCACAACTGGCCAATGGGGGTGATGAGCCACCTGTTTCGTGACATGGCTTCCGGGCTGGACGGCCATTTCAGCCGTATCGGACTGCATACCTTTGTCGACCCGCGCCTTGAAGGTGGCGCCTTGGCAACAGACACGGCACCCCTGGTCGAAGTCGTCACAGTTCGGGAAAAAGAGCAGCTGTACTACCCGAGTCCGGGGGCCGATTTCGCCCTGCTGCGAGGCACGGTAGCCGACCAGCAAGGCAATATATCCATGGCAGGAGAAGCTGCACTGCATGATGCACTCTGGCAGGCAATGGCAACCCGTAACAGCGGCGGCAAAGTGGCCGTTCAGGTGGCGCAAGTTGTCGATGAACTACCGGCGAAGCAAGTCGATATTCCCGGGCACCTGGTCGACTTTGTGATCGAAAGCAACGAGCACCACTATCCGAGTTACGGCTCGGCCCGGGCCACTGGTGCCAATCATCAGATATCTCTGACCCTGGAAAAAAACACTGATTGTCGAGCGAGCCTGCAAGGAGCCGATCCCGGACGGGGCTTTCCTCAACTTCGGGATTGGGATCCCGGCACTGGTCGGTGAAAAGCTAGCTCGCCTGAACGACCGGATCGATACCTCAGTCGAATCCGGGGTGATCAACGGCAAGCCGAAAGAAGGTATCGCTTTCGGCGAGGCAACGGAATTCAGTAGCGTGATTCAACAGGCCGACCTGTTCAGCTTTTATAACGGGGGCGGGATTGATGTGGCATTTCTGGGATTTGCCGAAATTGACCGCGAGGGCAATATCAACGCCAGTGCTTTTGGCGAGCAGCTGACCGGCGCTGGCGGCTTTATTAATATTGCGGCTTCAGCCCGGAAACTGGTGTTCTGCGGCACCCTGACCACCAAAGGCCTGCAACTCGGCCGAACCGGAACTAACGTCTCCATCCGGCAGGAAGGGGCAGTACCGAAGTTTGTTGAGCACGTCCAGCAAGTGACAGTTGCCACCAACCACCCGGACTTTTGGGACAAAGATATCAAGATCATTACCGAGCGGGCGGTATTTTCCCTGCATCGGGGGGAATTTATCCTGGAAGAGCTAACCGAAGGGATCACCCTCGACGCAGTACGCCAGGCAATTCCGTTCGCCATCAAGATTTCTCCGAATATTACGCTGTAGCAAGTTAATAAGGATATTACCGTGAAAACAAACATCGTCATCGTTGGCGGTGGGGCTTCCTGCATCTCTTTTATGGATGCCCTGCTGAAAAAAAACCTAAAAGAAAAATTAAATCAACTGTCACTGACTATCTTAGAGAAATCCAAAGAAATCGGGCCGGGAAATGCGTATTTCAGTGATTTAAAGTCAAACCTTTTAAATACCAAGGCCGGTTATATTACGGTATTTAAAGATCATCCCGGCGATTTTTATCAGTGGCTGGAATGTAACGAATATAAATGGAAACCCGATTATCCTGAGCTGGAAATAACCCGCGATACCTACGCCCCACGGGCCCTGTTCGGCATGTACATGAAAGATGCGTTTTCCGTCGTCTGCGCCGATGCCCGGCGCAGCGGGATTCAGGTCAAAGTGCTCCGCGACGAAGCAATCAAAGTCGAGCAAGTTGAAAAAGATCAGGTCAACGTCGTGACCCAAAGCGGCACCGTGATCAATGCCGGAAAAGTCGTACTGGCCTGCGGTACCCAGCAACAGTCCGCCATGCTGCCGCCGTACAGCCACGACATTATCCACTCGCCGTACCCGACGCGTGAACTGCAACGGCAAGTTGCCGCCGAAGACAGTGTGGCGATCATCGGTGCCCGGCTCAGTGCGATTGATGCGACAATTGGCCTAATCGAGGGCGGCCATACCGGTCCAATCACCATTTATTCACGCAGTGGCTACTTCCCATTCGTGCGCGGCACCCAGGGCCGCTATAAGAATGCCTACCTGACTCCGGATTACATTGCCGAACATTGCCCGGAACTCGACTTCTACAAACTGGGCGATCTGTACCAGCTGGAGCGCGAACGCTACCAAGCCCAGACCGAACATGACTATTTCGAAGAACTGCCGCTGCCGAACCCGCCGATCAGCAACCTGGAAGAATTTCTGACCAAAGAGCTGGCACTGGCCAAACAAGACCGTGGCTGGCAGGCCATTCTGTACGATACCAATAGTGGCATCGATCAAATCTGGGACCGCCTGCGCACCGAGGATCAGGATCGCTTCATGAAGCAGTTCGTCTCCTCAGCCATGTCGCTGCGCGTCTCCATTCCGGCCGAAAATGCCGAGAAAATGCTGGGCTACCTGCGCTCCGGGCAATTGAAGTTTGTTGCCGGTCCTACGTCTGTAAAGGTCGAAGACGGCCAGTTGACCGTTCACTGCAATGGCACCAGTGCCCCAACCGGCAAGGTGATCTATGCCACCGGCAGCCCGAAATCACTCAATCAAATCGACTCGCCGTTGCTCCGGAGCCTGATCGAGAGCGGCACCAGTGTCGAGAACCGGTTCGGCGGCCTGGATGTATGCAAGTACGATTACGGCCTGTTCTGCAAAGACGGCAAGATGAACACCAGCATCTTTGCCATCGGTGAGTTAACCAGCGGACGCTTCCTGTTTACCAGTGCCCTGGACATTATTGTCCGGCACGCCCATGCCTGTGCCGACAGCGTCGAGAAATTCATGACGACTGAACGCGACTATTCCCTGTCTCTGGCCAAATCCTAGGAGTTCACATGCACCTTTCCTTTATCCCGGAATCTACCTTGTTATTAGGCCCCGGCCCGTCACCGGTTGATGAATCGGTTCTGGCGGCGACGTCGCAGCCGACCATCGGCCATTTGGATAAGCAGTGTTTTGCGCTGATGAATGAAATCAAGCAGATGTTACAGCAGTTATTCCAGACCCGTAACGCCCTGACGATCCCACTGTCCGGTCCGGGCTCAGCCGGGATGGAAGCCTGCGTCGCCAACCTGATCGAGCCGGGTGAAAAAGTCGTGGTCTGCATCAACGGGGCTTTCGGGCAGCGGATCGCCGACAGTGCAAGAAAAATCGGCGGCAATGTCGTCGAAATACGTGCTGCCTGGGGCCAGCCGATTGCTCCAAATGCCCTGCGTGACACCCTGACCCGAAACCCGGATGCCAAATCTGTGTGCTTTGTTCACGGCGAGACCTCAACCGGGGTACTCAACGACGCACAAGCGCTGTGCGCCGTTGCCCGCGAGTTTGGTGCCCTGACAATTGTCGATGCGGTCACTTCGCTAGGTGGCGTCGAGGTCAAAGTCAATGAATGGGGTATTGATGCCATTTTCTCCGGCACCCAAAAGTGCCTGTCTTGCCCGCCGGGGCTGTCACCAATCAGCTTGAGCGAGCGAGCGGTAACCAAACTGACCCAGCGGCAATCTCCGATCCCAAGCTGGTTCCTGGATCTGTCGCTGATCAGCAATTACTGGGATATATCCTCCCGGGCCTACCACCATACGGCGCCGATCAATGCCCTGTACGGTCTGCACCAGGGGCTGTCCAACCTACTGGAAGAAGGTCAGGATACACTGATCGCGCGTCATGCCGAATGCCAGGAACTTCTGGTCTCCGGACTTGAAACGCTGGGGCTGGAATGCCTGGTTGATAAGGCCTCTCAACTGCCGCAACTGACAACCATTCTGATCCCGGACTATATGGATGATCAGATGTTCCGAGAGCAGTTGATGAATGAGTACCAGATTGAAATCGGCGGCGGAATTGGCGAGTTGGCCGGAAAAGTCTGGCGGATCGGACTGATGGGTAACGGAGCCCGGCCGGAACATGTTGAGTTGCTGCTTGATGCAATGTCCCAACTGCATCTGCGCTCTTTCGTCGAGATTGAAATGCGGCCCGACCACGCACCTCAGCCCGCCTGCAGTCTCAATTGATCCCTTGTCTTCCCGGCCCCGGCCGGGAAGACAAGCGCTAAACACAGAGACGAGCATATCGCTCCCCCCTAAAGCGATGCTGATGACAAAGTCATTTGATGCCCGATGGGGACTAATCAATATCCTGCGCTGTGCTGACCAGCGGATTGGGCTAAAACATCTGGAAATGGCCTATACCAATCACGGAACACCAGCCACCAAAGCCATACTCACAGCTAAACGGCGCCATTTGCTTCCATAGCGATAGGCACCGATACGACTTCAAGCATGAATAGCACAAAGCCTTAACATCATCCTTCGCTACGTCGGACTTCACGGCCCGGGCGAAGAAACGGCTTCACCGCCAACGGCAGTGAGTGGAGGATCACCATCCGGGTAATATGGTTAAGCATGATCAGTGCCGGCTCAAGCCCCAAGTAAATGGCTGCCACAGTCATCGCTTCAATGCTGCCCGGTACCCAGGACATCAGCAACACGACAAAGCTCTGCGCCAGCACCTGGCTAAACACAAACGCAAAGAGCAACGTCACCCCCAAACTAAGGGCCGTTGCAATCACGCCCGAGCGCATATGGGTAATGAATTCCCCACCGCTGACATCCACCAGCCGGATCCCGATCAGAGCACCCAGCGCAGACGTTGCGATGAACACTAGCCCCGGTGGGATAGCCAGGCTGGCCGCCGGCATCATGCTGCCGACAGCAATCGCTGTCAGCATTCCGGTCACCATATAGGGCGCCGGTGTGCCGATTTTCTCCAGCAGTACGCCGCTTCCCCAAGCCACAGCAGCCACAGCCAGCAACCAATAGGATTCTTGGCCGGTGAAAAAGCTGAATGCGACCGGCTGATTATCAGCAGCAATCACCCCGGAGAGGATCACCAGGGTGATCAGGCGAACCGTATGGGTAAACACCACTTTGCCTGATGGCTTTTGCTGCGCTTCATTAAGCACCAGAACAGCCGCCATTGCACCCGGCACCGATCCCAGCAAACTGTCCGTTTTCGACCACTGCTCTCTTTTATGCAGCCACAGATAAGATATGGTGACCTGGCCGATCATGCAGGCCACCAACCCAAGCAGCATCAGAGGAGGAAAGTTCACCGCCGATAAATCACTCGGAACCATGACGCCGACGCCTATCCCCAGTACCAGCTGAACGAAGGTCAGGGTCGGGGCAGGCAGGGAAAGCCGGAGCCCGGCTTTCCCAGCAACCATCAGGAACACAATGGCCCCGAACATAGCGCCCAGCGGGAGCTGGAGCCAGGAAAACAAAATGGATCCACACAGTGACAACACCAGAGCACCGATCATACAACAACCTCTTTTTCAGGGCGCAAACTCTCAAGCACCCTTGTATTACTTCCGCCGCCGGTTAGCGCCATATTGCACCGCAATGCTTGCTTACAGCGATGGCGCAGAACACCGGCTATCATCAATGGCTCACACCGGCGCCCAGTCCGCCTGCCCCACAAACCACTGATGCAGTTCACCGAGGCGAGACTCAACTTCCGACTCCGTCCGGCCAAGTACAATCGCGCTCATGATCTCACCATTGGTAAAGGCCATCGGGGTATACACTTCCCCGATCCGGCCGGTGAAGGCGTATTTCTCAACATAGTCCCAATCACACTGCGTCGGTGCGCTCAGCAGCTTGCCGGCCATCGGCGGAACCAGCAGTTGTCCGGCCAGCACCGCAGGGCGCTGTATCGGCACGGCGAGCTTCTCGGGATCTCGCATGTGCGCCAGATACGCCATCCGCAGATCCAGTCCCCAGGCGGCCCGGTGCTCATCATTGACGAAGCAGCCACCGAGGCGACAGGCAATTTCACCCAGGACAATTTCCCCGTCTGGCCGGACAAAGACTTCCAGATGGAACAGCATGGTCGGCTCGGACGGCAGAACCTCGGTGATCAGCCTGGTTGCCAACGACGCAATCCGCTGTGCCAGCGGCGAGTCCGGCTCCAGCATTTGCAAGCCCAGCGCTTCACCGGCAAGAAAGTCCAGACAAGATGACAGGGCCTTGCTGGTGGAGATCAACACCGGACGACCGCCGACAAACAAGCCATTGGTCTGGTAATGCTCTCCTTTAACAAACGTTTCGACCATCAGGTTGAAGAAACTGGTGCCATCCTGCCGGGCAAGGTAGGCCTTGGCGTCTTCATCATTGCGGATCACTGTCACCCCGTTTGATCCCCGGCCATCGCGCGGCTTAGCAACCACCGGATAGCCATGCTGCTCAATGAACCGATCCAGCTCGGTGGCATGATTGAGCGTCGACATGGCCGCCACCGGGATCCCGGACTCCGCCGCCCGCGTTTTCATCAGGAACTTGTCCCGGTAGTAGTGCACCCGCGCCTCACAGCCTTCCGTCACACCCAGCCGATCATTGACCCGCGCGGCCCGCAACAAGTCAATTTCAGCCAGGGCCACCACCAGCGGGTTGTCCATCTGCCGCGCGGCCTGGTAAACCTCAAGTTCAACCTGCGGATTGTCGTTAAAACGCTCGGAATAATGTACGACGAATGACTCGGGCAGATGCCTTGTCAGCGCATCGCGACCGCTCGCACAGGTAAAAAACACCGCCGCTTCACCGGCAGCCGCAAGCAGATCCGAAGCTGAGTGCTGGAGTAAAATTTTCGGGGGACATAAAACAATCAGGTTATTCATCAGTAACTTCCTTGTCGTACAAGATCAGTGCTGAGGCTGACACAAAAGAAACGATATGAATATACTTTCGTATTATGAATTGATCCCAGATCTCAAATATAACTCTGCCATATTGATTTGATATGGTTTTATATTTCTAAAATAAATCAAAGTTAGAAATTAAAAACTGCAACATGGTACTTTGAGTACACCCTTGCCCGAACACGTCAAGCAATAATATTCTTTCGCAAACACTTCAAAAACTAACAACCCGGTCACAATTATCCGGCCACCGGACTTGGAATCAAAACAGTAAACGAAATGTTTTGGAACCCCAGATAACAAAACCCCGGGCTCAAGGAGCCCGGGGGTTTATCTGTATCGTCTGTGATCTGCGCCAGAGTTAGCTATGCAGCATTTCCATCGACTGCTTGGCAATGACCCACTCTTCATTGGTTGGGATCACCATGGCAACCGGAGTGCTTGGCTGAGTAATAATACCTTTGTTGCCAAAGCGCGCTGCCGCGTTCGCTTCTGCATCTTCGCGGTAACCAAAGATCTTCAGGTTTTCCAGAATCTTGCTGCGAACAGGCAGGGAGTTTTCACCAATCCCGGCGGTGAAGATAATCGCATCCAGCTCATCCAGCGCCACCATGTAAGAACCAATGTACTTGGCCACACGGTAACAGAAAATCTCGAATGCCAGCGTCGCGCCTTCGTGGCCTTCTTCCATCGCCTCGACGATGCCCCGGCAGTCGCTGGTCAGGCCGGAAACACCCAACAGACCCGAGTTCTTGTTCAGCTCGTTGAACACATCTTCCTGGCTCCAGCCTTTTTTCAGCAGGAACTCAATGATACTCGGGTCCAGGTCGCCACATCGGGTACCCATCATCAGGCCGGCCAGCGGGGTGAAGCCCATGCTGGTGTCAACGCTCTTGCCGTTCTTCACCGCACAAACCGAAGCGCCATTGCCGAGGTGAACTGAGATAAAGTTACTTTTTTCCACCGGCTTGTTGATCACTTTGGCCGCTTCACGGCTGACGAAGTAGTGGCTGGTCCCGTGGAAGCCGTAGCGACGAATGCCATAGTCGTTGTACAGTTTGCGGGAGATGGCGCCGGTGTAGGCTTTGGCCGGCATGGATTGGTGGAAGGCCGTATCGAATACAGCGTACTGAGACAGGGCCGGGAAGGCTTTCATGGTCGCACGCATGCCAATCACGTGGGCCGGATTGTGCAGCGGTGCCAGATCGCTCAGTTTCTCAATCTCTTCCAAAACCGTGTCGTCAACCTTCACCGTCTGAGTAAACTTCTCGCCACCGTGAACCACACGGTGACCAATCGCAACGATATCTTGCTTCATACCCAGCTCATCAAGCAGCGCAACAATCCGATCGACAGCCTGCTGGTGATGGTTACCCGACGCTTCCAGTTGCACTTGCTGTTTTTCGCCGTTGATTTTCCAGCTCACGTTTGCCTCAGGCAAACCGAAACATTCACCCAAGCCACTTAGGGTCGCTTCACCGTTGACAGTATCAATCAGTGCAAACTTCAGTGAAGAGCTACCAGAGTTGATTACCAGTACAAGAGAATTGCTCATCGTTATCTCATCAGTTTAGGTTGGCTCAGGGAGCGCCCTGATCAAGGCGGCATCCCGTAACACGTTGGTATAATCACTGAGTCATGTGTGGAGCAGCATGGTCTCAGCATTATGTATTTTGATTACATTATTCAATTTTTTTTGAATAACTCAACTTTTAGCCTTAAAAAATTAATAAAAATTGAGTTTTTACTGGGGGAGATCAAATTTCAAGCACCGAAAACGTTTACTCTTGGTCAAAATACCATCTGGGTGGGTCTGTACATTCAATTTTAAGAGTGATCACTCAACTATTAACGTATACATTCGGTTCATAAGCCAGGTCAATCCGAATGCATATGCAATGATTCAGGATATCCAAATCGATGATTATCAAACCTATGATTCAAGGCGTGATCGCCCGCTCCGCACACCCCCACGGCTGTAAAGAAGCAATCCGCCGCCAAATCAGCTATTGCCGAACCGCAAACCCAATCAGCCAGGGACCGAAACGGGCGCTGATCCTCGGCGCTTCGTCCGGCTTTGGCCTCGCCACCCGGATTGCACTGGCATTCGGCGGCGCACAAACCGAAACCCTGGGCGTTTCTTTCGAGCGCGGCCCGTCAGAAAAAGGCACCGGCAGTGCCGGCTGGTATAACAATATCTATTTCCGGCAGGCCGCTGAGCAAGCTGGCATCAAGGCCGTCAACTTAGTGGGCGATGCATTTTCACCGGCCATCCGCCAACAAGTGATTGATACCCTACGCGCGCAATTTGACGGTCAAGTGGATCTGATTGTCTACAGCCTGGCTAGCGGCGTCCGCCCTGATCCGGCAACCGGCGAGTTCTGGCGCTCCAGTATCAAGCCGATCGGCAAGCCCTATCAGGGCACAACGCTGGATCTGGAGCGGCAGATCCTGACTGAAACCATCCTGCCCCCAGCGACAGAGCAGGAGATCCATAACACCGTCAAAGTGATGGGCGGAGAGGACTGGGCAAGCTGGATCGAGACCCTTATCCAGGCCGATGTACTGGCGCCCGGTTGTAAAACCATGGCCTATTCCTATATCGGCTCGTCGCATACGAACCCGATCTATCATCACGGTACGCTGGGTCGTGCCAAGGCACATCTGCACCAAACAGCCGATCAGCTCCACCAGCAACTGGCCACGGTTGGCGGCGAAGCCTATGTGGCGGTTTGCAAAGCGCTGATCACCAAAGCCAGCGTCTTTATTCCCGGCCTCTCCCCCTATCTGCTGGCCCTGTTTCAGGTGATGAAAGCCAAAGGGCTACATGAAGGTTGTATCGAGCAGATGCAGCGCCTGCTCAGCCACCGCCTCTATCCGGATAGCGGACCGGTGATCACTGACCACCAGCGGCTGATCCGAGTCGATGACTGGGAGCTCAGTGAGGATGTCCAGCAGGAAGTCAGCCGCTTACTGACACAAATGACAGCCAAGAACTTCCGTGAGCTGGGCGATATGGACGGCTACCTGAATGACTTCCTGAACCTGAATGGCTTCGGGTTTGACAATATCGACTACACCCGGCCAATCAGCCCGGAAGAACTCGTCCGCCTGAAGCCCTGATCTGCGGGGCACTTCCTGGCTCAACTAACCGCTCAAAAAAGCCCGCAAACACATGCGGGCATTGTTAGATCGCATCCGGGAGTTTTTTCAGCCGAGAACGATGGAGCCGACGTCAATCATCACTGGGAAAGTGACGAAAGCGCTCAAACAACGGTTCGATATCCGAGCTGCACATCAAGTCCATATTCGCCTGCAATCTCTGCAGCGGCCAGTCCCACCACTTCATTTCCAGCAACATCGCGATCTCCGCGTCACTGAAGCGTTTTTTCACCTCCTGACCCGGGTTGCCGACCACCACAGCATAAGGCGCAACATTTTTAGTGACCACCGCCCGGGCACCAATCACGGCCCCATCACCGATTTTGACTCCCGGCATGATCACACATTCAGTGCCAATCCAGACATCGTTGCCAATCACGGTATCACCGGCCCGCTCAAACCCGGATTTCACTTTATTGCCAAACTTGCTGACATCAAACGGAAATGAAGAGATCCAGTTATGTCGGTGTCCCTGGTTTCCGGCTAGCATAAATATTGCTCCGGAGGCGATGGAGCAATATTTACCAATCTCGAGTTTATCTACATCGCCAAAGATCCCGGACTCCCACACCGCCCGGCTGGAATGATCGCCCAACAAGTATCGGACACAGTGATCTTCAAAATGTTTATCGTGGTAATACCCGGAATAGTAGGTATGCTCACCAACGGTAATATTCGGATTTTTGATATGCTCACGAACTTCATAGCCACCAAGCCACGAAGGAAAAATGGATGATGACATAGGCCACCCCTTATTATTGTCGTCTTTATCCTGAACCACTGCGAACTGTCACAACCCAGCCGCACAATCGATGAGCCGCAGCCTTTGCTGGAAGCGACCACGGCCCAGCCAACAGATAGCACAATACCATCTTACTTCAGGTTCCCATCATTCACTGACAAATAACCCAACAAGGATAACCGCAGCGAGCCCGCCCCATCCAGCGGCCTTTATTATCCGGACTATCTGATGCGAAACCTGCGGGGCCATGGCTCCGTCTCGTTTCCCCTGCTTGACAATGAACGCCCACACCTCTGCATAGCATGAGCGCCAACTCTCAGAACGCACAAAAATCCCACTCTAAGTACGATAAAGATAGCAAAACCTTCATATGCCAGTTGTAGAACCAGAGTTGAGGTATTAACAATGAGATGTATATGACAGCAGCCCATTTGGACGGCCATGATGAATGGATTAGACGACACAGTAACGGAACAGTCAGATATTCGCTGCGTCATCTTTGACTGTGACGGCACCCTGGTCGACAGCGAGACGCTGGGGAACCAGGCCTTGGTCAATGTATTCAACCGCTTTGATGCCCGGCTGAGCCTGGAGGAATGCCTGCGCCACTTTCAGGGCGGCAAGCTCACTGATATCCTGGCAGCAACCCGGGAGCGAGCCGGGGTGGCTGTGTCCGTCGACACGCTGGAGCCCTTGTACCGGGAAGAGTGCCGGCGTCTGTTTGAACAGGGGTTGTCCCCGATCCCCGGTGTACCGGATATGCTGGCCACCCTGGCTGCCCAGGGCTGTGAAATGTGTATCGCCTCCAACGCCCCGGTCAGTAAAATTGAGCACACCCTCAGCCTGACGGATTTGTTACCTTACTTTGAGGGGAAACTGTTCAGTGGCTTTGAAGCCAACAGCTGGAAGCCGGAGCCGGATATCCTCCATTTTGCCGCCATGCATATGGGCATGACGCTGGCCGAATGCGTGTTTGTCGACGATACCCCGAAAGGCGTTCAGGCGGGGATCAACGCCGGGATCCGCACCTTCCATTTTGCGGCGAATCCCTACACCCGCCCCATCGAACACCCTCAGGTCACCACCATTACCGCGATGCCGCAGTTACTCCATTATCTGTCGTGACCTCAACTCACCGCAGCAACTTCACTCAGGAGTTGCGGGCCGTCGACGGATCTTTCGGTGCGTTATATGGCTGGGTTTCTGCCGTGAGTTGATCCCAGGACGTCGCCCAGCCCTGCTCCCGGTATTCATTGGCAGCCGTTTGATTCACCTCTGGTACGCCAGTCAGCTCAGCTGCTGGTGCAGCACCGAAGTTCGACTCATCAGACGCCCTTCCTTCACCGGACCCTGGCTCCCCATCCCGACTGGCCAGGGTATCGGCCTGTTCAGCATTGCCGGCCAACTCACCGGCTGACAACGATCCCAGCACCTGCTCATCCGGCCGGTATCGCTGGCGGTCATAGACTTTATCCAGCACGGCAATCACCCCATGACGCGCGACCGGCGGATGCTTGAGTGTTTTGTACACCGAGTTCGCCACGCTTTGCGCCGACAGAATCGCATCTATCGCGATCGACTGGGCCGCTTCATCCCGCTCTGTGCGTGCCTCCGGGTGACCGAAGGCGTGTGCAATCGAATACCAGACATACGCAATGGCGCTGTCATGAGGATCACTGCTGAGGTGCATCTTCGCCGCCAGGTACTGGCCCTCGGTACTGCCAGCTTCCGCTGCCCGCTCCAGCCAGTAAATCGCCCGGCGCCGATCTTTCGCCACCCCAATCCCGGCCTGATAGCAATAAGCCATTTTGATGTAACCTTTGACGCTCTCATTCAGCGCCGCCCGGGCGCGCCAGCCGAACGCCAGCAGCGGCATTTTATCCGGGTTACTCTCCGCCACATACCAGTCTCCCAGAAACAGTTGCGCGTCGACATGATCCTGCTCGGCGGCTTGCGTCATGTGTTCAATTGCCGATGCCAGATCCACCGCAACCCCGTAGCCCTGGTACTGGTATGATCCGAGTTTGAATAATGCTTCCGGGTCGCGTTGCTTGGCCCGAACCACCTGCTCCCAATAACGGGACTTGGCCTCCCCTTCCGAGTCGGACGGATCCATTCGGCACAGGCGTGCCAGCGCATTCTGGGCAATCTCATTACCCAGCTCCGCCGCCTTGTGATACCAGAAAATCGCCTTACCGAGACTGATCATCTCGTACTCTTTGGCCAGCGACAGCTGGCTGGCAATGTGACCGGTATTGGCTTTAAATATTTTTTCCTCGCGTTCGGCAATCTTGGCCTTTTCCAGGACCCGTTTGTATTTCTGATCTTTCAGGACCTGCGCCTGTTGGTTGCGGCGCTGGCGATTCATGACCGCAAAATAATGCGCCACCACCGCCACCAGTGCACCACCAGCCAGGCTTAAACCAATAACCAGGTTCGACATAACCCCTCATAGAAACAATATTGATCTTGTTATACCAATCACAGTAAGCAAGTGCTCAGAAATAGCGCTTTAACAAGCTAGGATGCACCCTTATTTACTACGATTTGTATTATATAGCGGCAGGATACCGTAAAACTGCAACAAAATCGTAAAAATAGTCGCGTTCTCCCGCTGCTTTGCCATTCGTTCAGCGCCGCGCCCGTGCCAACCGGCAAGCACGATAATAACACCGTGATTTAGTGCTACTTTTTATGTATGTCCGAAACGACCCTCAGGCCCGTCACCTGACAGCCGGATCTTACCGGGCCTGACCAACTTGCGGGTTGACTACCGCATCAGAAGGAGCCGCCATGTTTCTCGATTATTTTGCATTAGGGGTCTTGGTTTTTGTCGCAATTTTTTTGTTTTACGGCATCATCGCGCTCCACGATATTCCCTATGAAATTGCCAAAAAGCGCAATCATCCCCATCAGGATGCAATTCACTATGCCGGTTGGGTGAGCCTGTTTACCCTGCATGTACTGTGGCCGTTTTTGTGGATTTGGGCCACGCTATGGCGCGAAGATCGCGGCTGGGGCTTTACCCAGATCCAGAACGAGCAGCATGAGCTACATCATGAAGTCCTCAAGCTGAACAAGCAGATCGAGAAACTCAGCGAGAAAGTCACCCAACTCGAACTCACCCAGGCCCGGCAAGCCGCCGCCAATACCACCGAAAGCAGCTCCGAAACGAGAGGAGAACGCTGATGGATCTCTTACTGATTCTAACCTACGCGGCGTTGTGCGTTGCCATCTTCAAAATATTCAAGATCCCCCTGAACAAGTGGACCGTACCGACAGCGGTACTGGGCGGAATCATTCTCATCGGCACCTTGATCCTCTTGATGAACTATAACCATCCACATACCAATTTCGGCGGCCAGTTCTATGTCTCGACCCCCATTGTCCCCGGTGTCAGGGGCAAAGTGATTGAAGTGCCCGTTACCGCCAACCAGCCATTGAAAAAAGGCGATATCTTATTCAAGATTGACCCGACCCCATTTGAAGCGGAAGTCCGCCTGCAGGAAGCGGCACTGGCCGAAGCCGAACAGACAGTTCTCGGACTGGAAGCGAGCTACAAGTCGGCCCAGGCCGCCACGGCCAAAGCCCAGGCCGAACGGGATCGGACCCTGCAGCAGTTCAGGCGTTATGAAAAGGGCTTCAAACGCGGCGCCTTTACCCGGGCCGATGTCGACAACCGACGTCAGTTTTATCTCAGTGCCGAAGCAACACTGGAAGCAGCCCAGGCCGAAGAGCGCCGGGCCAAACTGGCTTTCGAGTCTGAAATAAGGGGGGAAAATACCACCGTCGCCAAGATCCGTGCCCTGCTCACCCAGGCACAATTTAACCTCAGCCAGACCGTGGTGGAAGCGCCAACCGATGGCTACGCCACCCAGGTCGCGCTCCGACCGGGGATGATGGCGGTTCCGGTCCCGCTACGCCCGGTGATGACCTTTATTCACCAGGAAGAACAATTTTATGTCGGGGCATTTCGTCAGAACTCCCTGCTGCGCCTGAAGCCGGGTTTTAAAGCTGACTTTATTTTCAGTGCCCTGCCCGGTAAGACCTTCGCCGGCGAAGTGGTTGAAGTGCTGCCGGCCATTGGAGAGGGGCAAGTCCAGGCAGCCGGTGCGCTTTACAGCAGTACCTTGCTGCAAAATCAGGGGCGGCCGTTGGTGAAACTAAAAATCACTGATGACCTGAGCCCCTATCAGCTGCCGCAGGGTGCCAGTGTTGAGATTGCAGTCTACTCGGATAGTTTCGAACACGTCTCGGTGATGCGCAAAGTGCTGATCCGAATGAAGAGCTGGCAGAACTATCTCTTCCTTGATCATTGATCCGCTAAAGATCCAATCAGATTACCGCGAAACACCCAAACGGCACACATAAAAAAAGCCAGCTGCAAGACAGCTGGCTTTTTTATCTCGCTCAGGTTGACTTAGTCAAACTCAACCAGGTTTTTCTCGTAAGTATCGAACTGCGCTTCAACTTCTTTCGAAGCACCGCCCGTCGCCTTACTGATCGCAACAATGGCTACGATAGCGAAAATAAAGCCCGGTACAATTTCGTACAGGTCGAACAGGCCGCCGCTCAGCTGTTTCCAGATCACCACGGTCAGCGCACCAACAACAATACCCGCCAGGGCGCCGTTGCGGTTCATGCCCTTCCAGTACAGGCTCAGCAGCAGGGCTGGACCGAAGGCTGCACCGAAGCCGGCCCAAGCATAAGATACCAGACCCAGCACCGTGCTGTCCGGGTTCATCGCCAACATCAGGGCAATCACAGACAGGACAATCACTGCGACACGGCCAACCAGCACGATCTCTTCAGTCGATGCCTGCGGACGAAGTACCTGCTTGTAGAAGTCTTCCGCCAGGGCAGAGGACGACACCAGCAGTTGCGAATCCGCAGTACTCATGATCGCCGCCAGAATCGCTGCCAGCAGGATACCGGCAATCACCGGGTGGAAGATGGCGTTCACCAGCAGCATGAAGATACGCTCACCATCATCCAGCGAGCCCGCCAGTTGATTATCAACATACAGGATACCCACCAGGCCAACCAGAACCGCACCAACCATCGACAGCGCCGTCCAGGTCACCGCGATCCGGCGTGCCGTACCGATATCCGCATTGGAGCGGGTCGCATTAAAGCGCGCCAGAATGTGCGGCTGACCGAAGTAACCCAGGCCCCAGGCTGCCAGCGAAATAATCGCAATGGCCGACAGTGGCTCACCTTTCACATCGTTAAACAGGGTCATCAGCTCTGGGTTTTTCGCCTCCAGTGCTGCGCTCAGATCACCGAAACCGCCTTCCATCGCCGCAATTGGCACGATAAGCAGTGCCGCCGCCATCAGCAGGCCCTGGACCAGGTCAGTCCAGGAAACCGCCAGGAAACCACCAAACAGGGTATAGGACACCACGCAGACGGTACCGACAATCACTGCGATGGTGTAATCCAGGCCGAAGACGGTTTCAAACAGTTTACCGCCGGCCACCAGGCCCGAGCTGGTATAGAAAAGGAAAAACAGCAGAATGAAAAAGGCAGAAATCGTCTGGATCAGTTTCGAGTTGTCATTGAAACGACGAGACAGATATTCAGGGAGTGTGATGGAGTTATCTGCTGTGATGGTGTATGTACGCAGACGTTTGGCACAGATCAGCCAGTTCAGCCAGGTCCCCAGCATCAGGCCACCCGCCAGCCACAGGGATTCCATACCTGCCGCGTAAGCGTAGCCCGGCAGGCCCAGCAGCAGCCAGCCGCTCATGTCAGAGGCACCAGCCGAAATGGCCGCAGGCCAAGGTCCCAGAGAGCGACCACCGAGGAAATAGTCAGACGAGTCCGATGTGCGCTTGTATGCATAATAACCGATCGCCATCATGCCGATCAGGTAGACGATAAACGTTCCTGTAATAGCAAAGCTATTTTCTATCATTTTTGAGTTCCCTCACTTTGAGCCCCTGTCCATAGCAGGGGCTTTGTTTATGGCGCTGAATCTATCAGCTGTGCTGTAGCGGCGATACGCCAGCGGGAGTTCCCGCCTGTGTATCGCCGCGACAACGCTCGTTAATGTTCTTCACCACTCCCCAGTTCCAGCAGTGTTGCGTTACCCCCGACTGCTGTGACATTGATGGTTCGTGTCCGTTCGGTCACGAAACGCAGTGAATACGTCGGGCTCCCAATCACAGGCAGTGACTCACAATCTGTTTCACAGATCAGTTGAGCCAGCAAACCGTCACGGGCAGCCAGTTGACGCGCAAGCGTCTGAGATGTTGATAGCTCTCCGGCATAAGCCACCCCTGCAATGGATGGGTGGCTGATCAGCTCGTCCAACACGTCACTATCAACTGCGGCGATCACACCGCCCACACAACCGCAATTTTCCAGCTGTGCCACCAGCTCACCTGCCGAGACTTCAAAATCCGACGGCAGGCAAACCAAAACTGTATTTCCGGTGACCAGCGCGGCGGCAATTTGCCCTGCCACCGCAACCAATGGTGTCCCGGACTCAGCCGTAACCACAAAGCTGCCGCGACCAGCGCAGTACAGCTCATTGGTTTCACCGGTCGGCCCCGGCATCAGCAGCGTTTCCGCCACATGCTCGGCCACATTACGACATTGAAAGTCCACCATCGCCCGAACTTCCGGCGCCAGCGTTTCCGTCCAGCGCTCCAGAATTTGAATACGAGCCTCATAACCCAGTCCGTTCCAGCCTTCCCAGGCTGCTGAGCTGCTATCAATCAGCGTTTGAATACGTGTCGTCATCATTTATTCCTTCTCAACTCAACAACCATCAGGCGTTAAACACATCTTTGGTGAAGCGGTACAGATAGTGTGGACCACCCGCTTTCGGACCGGTTCCGGACAGGCCCTGGCCGCCGAACGGCTGAACCCCGACCACGGCACCGACCTGATCCCGGTTCACATAGCAGTTCCCGACCCGGGCACGGCGTTCAATGTGGCAGTAAGTCCGCTCATTACGGCTGTGAACCCCCATTGTCAGGCCAAACCCGGTGTTGTTGATTTGATCGATCACCTGATCAAGCTCGTCGGCCTTAAAGCGAACGATATGAAGGATCGGACCAAAGTTTTCATTCTCCAGCACATCAATACCGCTGATTTCAAACGCCGATGGCGCCACGAAATCACCGTGCTGACAGGTTTCATCCAGCTTCGCCTGCGCAACCAGTTTGGCCTGGTTCTTCAGTGATTCAATGTGCGTCAGCAGCTTCTGACGGGCACCTTTGTCAATCACCGGGCCAACATCTGTGCTGTGCAGCTCCGGACGACCCACCGCCAGCTCTGCCATCGCGCCTTTGATCAAGCTAATAATGCGATCGGCAATATCAGCCTGTACATACAGCACCCGCAGTGCCGAACAACGCTGACCGGCGGAAGCAAAGGCTGAGCGAACCACGTCACGGACGACCTGCTCCGGCAGCGCGGTACTGTCAACAATCATCGCGTTCTGACCTCCGGTTTCAGCCACCAGCACAGCCGGCTCACAATCGCGGGCCGCCAGGGTGCGGTTGATCCGCTGCGCCGTCTCCGTCGAGCCGGTAAAGGCCACGCCGGCAATGCGCGGATCAGAGGTCAGCGGCGTCCCAACGGTCGCCCCGGTGCCCGGAACAAACTGGATTGCACCTGCCGGCAAGCCGGCTTCCAACATCAGCTCGATGCCGCGGTGGGCAATCAGCGAGGTCTGCTCAGCAGGCTTGGCCACCACAGTGTTACCGGCGGCCAGTGCCGCAGTCACCTGACCGAGGAAGATCGCCAACGGGAAGTTCCACGGGCTAATACAAACAAAGACGCCCCGGCCCTGGTAGCTCAGCAGCTTCGACGTACCGTCAAAGCAGGTCACTTCCTTCGCTTCAGCAAACTCAGTCGCTGCCTGATGCGCATAGAAACGACAGAAGTCCACCGCCTCACGAATTTCATCAATGCTGTCCTGAATCGTCTTACCCGCTTCGCGGTGACACAGGGACACCAGCTCCGGGGTATTGGCTTCCAGCAAGTCCGCCAGGCGCTGCAGATATTCTGCACGCTCGGCAGCCGGGCGCGCCGACCACGCCGGATACGCGGCGGCGGCGGCTTCAATCGCAGCACTTGCCTGCGCAGCACTGGCATGGGCCACGATACCCACCGACTCGCGGCGATCATATGGCGCCGTGACCGGCTGCTCGTTGCCGTCCAAGTGCTCACCGTTGATGATCGGTCCGGCCGTCCACTGATGCTCTTTGAAGCCTTGTACCGCCTCAGAGAACGGCTGCCATTGTGACTCAATGTCAATATTGATCCCGGCGGAGTTTTTACGCTCGTCACCGAAAATTGCCGGTGGCAGCGGGATCAGGTGGTTGTGCAGCGTGGCACGCGAGCGCAGCTGATCAACCGGATGCTGGATCAGGGTCTCTACCGGGCAATCAGCATCCACCAAACGGTGCACAAACGAGCTGTTGGCCCCGTTCTCCAGCAGACGACGTACCAGGTACGGCAACAAATCTTTGTGGCTGCCGACCGGCGCATAAATCCGGACATTCACCTTGTGCATTTCCATCACATGGTTATACAGGGCATCGCCCATCCCATGGAGACGCTGAAACTCAAAGTTACGGCTGTCACCGGCCATAGCCACAATTGCCGACACCGTGTGGGCGTTATGACTGGCAAACTGCGGGTAAATCAAACCGCGCAGGTGATCTGACAGCAGGAAGCGGGCACAGGCCAGGTACGAACAGTCTGTGCCTTCTTTACGGGTAAAGACCGGATAACCGTCATACCCACTTTGCTGACACAGTTTCAGTTCACTGTCCCAGTACGCTCCTTTCACCAGACGCAGCGGGATCACATCCCCCTGCGCTTTACTCAGTGCGGCCAGCCAGGCCAGAACCGGCAGAGCACGCTTAGAGTACGCCTGAATCACCAGACCAAAGCGACCCCAACCACGGACCACATCCGAACGGTATAGTTTTTCAAACAGCTTCAGCGACAGCTCAAGACGATCCGCTTCTTCCGCATCGATGGTGATCCCGACGTTCAGCTCACGCGCGCGTTTGAGCAGCGCCAGCACGGATTCATACATCTCGTCCAGCACCCGCGCTTCATTCGCCACTTCATAACGCGGATGCAGTGCCGACAGCTTGATCGACACCGTCGGATCCGGTGAACGGGTGTTGCTGCCTTTCTGGTTGCCATAGTTATCACGGCCGACTGCTTCAATCGCCATGATGTAATCTTTAAAGTACTTCTGGGCATCCTCTGCGGTCAGCGCAGCTTCACCCAGCATATCGAACGAGTAAGTAAAGCCCTGATCGCGCTTCTCTTTCCCGTTTTTCATCGCTTCGGCAATGCTGCGGCCCAGCACAAACTGGTGGCCCATGATCTTCATCGCCTGGTTCATCGCCTGGCGGATCACCGGCTCAGACATCTTGTTCACCAGTCGGTTAATCACATGGCTTGGCGTGCCGTCTTCTTTGGCATCCATGGTGACTACTTTACCAGTCAGCATCAGGCCCCAGGTGGAGGCATTGACAAACAGCGAATCAGAACTTTTCAGGTGCGACTTCCAGTCGGCGACGCTGAGTTTGTCGCGGATCAATGCATCTGCAGTGGCAGTATCCGGGATACGCATCAGGGCTTCTGCCAAACACATCAGCAAAATACCTTCTTTGGTATCCAGGCTGTATTCCAGCAACAACGCATCGATCATCTGAATCGCATTCTGATCGGCACGCACACGCTCAATCAGCGTGCTTGCCTGAGCCTCAGTAAACTGACGCTCTTGCTCAGTTGGCTCTGCCATCGGCAAGAGTTGATCCAGCCATTGAGACTCATCAACAGAATAGAGCGGGGAAATCAGTTGCCAGATTTCATCCAATGGTCGCTCAATAAAAGATGGCTGAAGTACATCTGCCGCATTGAACATAATCATTCCCTCAATTAAGAACCTGATTGAAGACCAGCGTAAGCCATTTAAAAGGCGATAGACTCACCCATAAATGTTACACCAGTGTTAGGATTGAGGTGGATTGTATTTTTCCGCCGCACTCGCCGTCTTGCTACTTTCTCCGATAGTTTTTATAAAAGCTCCGTTTTTTAACAGAAATTGACACAAAACCACAGCAAAAAATTCAGTTTCATATAGCCTATTGCAAAAATCACATGACACAAGCCGGAAAGAACCCCTTCCCCACACCCTCCATTTTTGGCCGTTTTCCGGAACAATGATCAAGTATCTATCGGGCAAAAACCGGCGTATCCATCGTCTCCCAATCCGGCGGAAGTTTCATAACCAGTCAGAAACCACGCATAAAAAAGGCCCGGACGTTCCCAACCAGGCCTTTAAATTCAATAGGTTAATGACATCAGTGATGCAGTTTTCGATACCGGGCCGGCGGCATCCCGTAGAGCCGGGTAAAGGCCTGGGTAAAACTGCTCTGGCTGGCAAATCCCGATGTTTGAGCGACCTGCGCCACACTGAGCTGGGTCTCTGCGATCAACTGCCGTGCCAGCTCCAGCCGTTTTTTAAGCACATACTGGTGCGGTGTCACTCCTGTTTGTTCTTTGAACAAAAAATGAAACTGGCTCTCGCCGAGAAAAACCAGTCCGGCCAGCTGTGTTACAGAGATTTTGCGCGTCAGATGCTGAAGGATGTACTGATCGATAATTTCCATGTTCAGCCGCTGCAACTGTCGCTCGCCATGCTGCGGCTTAAAGTGACGCTGCAACACGCACATCAGGGTATCGGTACAAGCTTTGCTGAGCAGCAAATCATCCGGGTGCGCGGCCATTTCCGCCGTCAGGGCCTGGATCAGGTTCTGGGCCTGAGTGTCGAGATGAAAATAGGAGGACTGCTCGAACAAACGCATCATCCGATCGCCAGCATAGCTCGGGTGCACCTGGTCGACCGGAATATTGAGTACCAGAATTTCATTCCGGCCCAACCCGGAAAAAGCATGCTCTGACTCAGCGGTCACCAGACAGCCCTGCCCCGGGCAAACGAGATTCCCGTACCCTTCGATATCAAACTCTGTCTGCCCGGATAACCCAATCACCACCTGGTTATAACCATGGTTGTGGTGCGCCATCTGCTCCGGCAACTTGATCAATTCAGACGGCTTAAATACGGTTGGATCGTGATTATCATTCATACCGCATCGAACTCAGTAAGGTTTACATTTCCATTATTGGCGAAGAATACCACAACTAGGCAGCCACCCTCCCCAAGTACAGTCCCCTGTGTTTATCCTTTCGTTGGGAAACACTGCGGGTTGGACATAATTTCTGCTCTGTCACAATAACAATAGCAAGATCTTGCTGCTACCCTCGTGGATCGCGTCATGGTTCAAAGAGCCTGGATCTGAAAGCACGGAGCGATGATCAAGTGCCGATGGAACTATGATCAAGCCTGTCATCTTTACGGTGAGTGTCATTTCAATTTATTCCCGTTGCGATTCAGTACAAAAAAGCCCGGTGTTTTGGGGTGTTCTGCCAACCACCAGTCAATCCTCAGCGGCATTTCTAAATGTCTCTATCACAATATATCAATCACTTACAATAAAGATCACTTGATCATCGTTCCAACAACTATCGTCAAGAGCCAAGCTGAAATCCAATCCGGAAAATTAAGATCGCCGAAGGTAACCTTGATCATTTTTCCGAGCACTATGATCCCAGCCAGGCCTTACTTGATCATCGTTCCAATTGAAATGACATTCACCGTTATCTAGCCACACTTGATCATTGTTCCAGAGAAAAATACCGCGATTCAATGATTTGTGATACAAATAGTTAAAACAATAAGGATACAGAATCATGGACGAATTTCTGACCCAGCTTGATTATTCATTCTCCGTGACCGGCCCGATCTTCATCATGCTTGGACTCGGAGTATTTCTACGCCGCCGCGGCCTGATCGAGGAAAAGTTCGTCGAGTCCGGCTCACGGCTGGTGTTTACCGTCACCCTGCCCGCCCTGCTGTTTCTCAGTGTCGTCGGGGCTGATCTGCAGCAAATCGGCAATGTTAGCCTGCTCGGTTTCGCCGTCATTGCCAACATTCTGGTTTTCCTGTTATTTGAACTCATCGCGCCCTGGCTGGTGAAAGATAAGCGGGAAACCGGTGTTGTGGTCCAGGGCGCATTTCGTGCCAATACCGGGATCATCGGACTGGCTTATGTCAGCAATGCTTTTGGCACCACGGGGCTGGTGGTCGGCTCTTTATATGTCGCGGTGATCACCGTGCTCTATAACATTCTGGCCGTCATTACCCTGACCCGTGCCAGTGGCCGGCGAGGGCTCAGCCTGAGCGGACTGCTGCGCTCAATCCTGAAAAACCCTTTGATTCTCAGTATTTGTGTCGCCCTTCCCTTTTCCCTGCTGCAGATCGAGGTGCCGGCTGTGCTGGTGCAGTCGGGACGCTATTTTGCCGACATGACCCTACCACTGGCACTCCTTTGCACCGGGGCCAGTCTGGATCTCAACCAGCTACGCCAGGATTCCTCCCATGCCAATTATTCAACCTGCGGCCGCTTGATCATCGCTCCGCTGTTGATCACTCTGGCCGGCGGATTGATCGGCTTTCGCGGCATGGAGTTGGGGATCATTTTTCTGATGAGCGCGGCCCCCACCGCTGCAGCCAGCTATGTGATGGCCCGCTCCATGGGCGCCAATGCCAGACTAGCCGCCAATGTGATCGCGATGACGACGCTGGGATCCCTGCTCACCTGCAGCGTCGGGATCAGCGTTCTGAGCAGCTCCGGGTTATTGCGCTAAGTCAACGGCTCCCAAAACACACAAAAGCACTTGATAATCATTCTCATTAGCGTTTAGTATGGAGAATAATCAAGCTTGATCTTTTCTGTGTTTCGGGAGCCCCTATGGCATCGCTACAAAAAGTATTCAGCCAACAGCTGCATTCACATGGCTGGCGGCTGGCAAATAAACGACTGATCCTGCCCGTCTGCCTGTTCGCATTGTTGCTCACCCCCAGCACAAACGAACTCACAGTCGGCGTCCTTGCCGATGCATTCTGGCAAGTGGCCAGTTATGTCGCAGCAACCCTGGCGCTCTATCACGTCATCGCCGACCGGCTGACCCGACAGGGTCATTTAACAAATCTGCTTGAAGGCCGGTCGCGCTATCAGGTGCTGTTTGCTTCTTTTATGGGGGCGCTGCCCGGATGTGGTGGGGCGATAGTGGTGATCACTCAGTTTGTCAGTGGCAAGCTGAGCTTTGGGGCCGTGGTGGCTGTGCTGACCGCCACCATGGGTGATGCCGCTTTCCTGCTCCTCGCAGCCCAACCAAGTACCGGCCTGGCCATTGTTGCTACTGGCTTTGTCGTGGGCCTCATCTCCGGCCTGGTGGTGGATCGAATCCACGGCGCTGATTTTATGCGCCCGGCAACCGCCAAAAAAGTCACACCTGCCGCCTGTCAGTCCACCGTTCAACCAACGACGGCTTCAGCAATGAAGCTGCAAGGGCTGTTCTGGCAATGGGCGCTGTTACCCGCTTCGATCATTGCCGTGATGGGCTCACTTCAGATCGATATCGATCAGGTGTGGCACCTTGGCAGCGGCACAACCAGCATCATCGGTGCCATTGCGGCCCTCACCGCCATGCTCCTGTGGGCAACCAGCCGGGATGTCACGGACTATCAGTCGGCAGTTTCCGAAGATCCCAAACCCACCACCAACAGCCTGTTTCAGCGCGTTGCCCAGGATACCAACTTCGTCACCAGTTGGGTGATTGGCGCATTCCTGCTGTTTGAGCTAACCCTTTTCTGGACCGGGCTGGAGCCTGCCACATTTTTATCCCAGTGGTATCTGTTGCTGCCACTGATGGGGGTGATGGTCGGGCTGCTTCCTGGCTGCGGACCGCAAATTTTGGTCACCAGTTTATATCTTACCGGCGCAGTACCGCTATCTGCACAATTGGGTAATGCCATCAGCAATGACGGGGATGCCCTGTTCCCGGCCATCGCCCTGGCACCGAAAGCAGCCCTGATGGCAACCGTGTACTCAACACTGCCGGCCTTAATTGTTGCTTACGGCTACTTTATGTGGTTTGAGCTTGTCTAAAGCCGGGGAGACGGAATGACGCACCCAACCATGATGCCCCGAGATTCAGACGATGTGAGTCAATCAGGTTCATGCGGCGAAGATGAATAGTTAATAAAAAATGGAGCTTTTGCTCCATTTTTTATTTTCACAAAAGAATCAACATAATGCATAATTTCTTCGTCCATATGACCACACTGAGAAAACCCTCCTCTTTCACATACTCTTTCAGTTGTCAATAGGTGATTTCCCCCCTTCTTTCACGACGCGCTATTCGCTATATTTCATTTCGTAGACAGGGAGCAACTACACAGTTCACTGTCTGCAGTATCCAATCGGATACATGCCAATTGAGTTTTCTTTGATATACACCCTCATATCAGAGATATGAACTAAATTGGATACCTCTTCTACACGTCGTACAGGATTGTGCTCTTCGGAGTCAAACTCTTGTCTTTGCCGGTCATCTTGGACCGGCTTTTTTTTGCTTTATCTGGATTTATGCCCAAATATCCGGCATTCGGATATTGTAAGATTTCTTCTTTCAATTACACTTTGTCCAGTCCGTGAATCAATCCGCTATATACCAGGCGACGCACCGTGAAAGAAAAAGTCGATCCCTCACTTATCCATCTTTTTGATCAACTTCCCGGATGTTGGGGATGTAAAGATGAAGACTCTGTATTTGTTTATGCCAATGAAGAATACGGAAAAATTATTGGTGTCGACCATCATTTGGATTGTATCGGCCGAACTGATTTTGATATGCCAAGCCCAACCGTTGAATGCGCCGATTCATTTCAAGAGCAGGACCATTTAGTGATGAACACCGGAAACCGGATGCGGATATTAGATATCCACCCCTATTCCGACGGTAGCTGGCGTGCACATTTATTCACGAAGACCCCCTGGAAAAATCAGGATAATGAAACGGTGGGAACGATTTTTTCCGGGGTCGAACTCAAAGACACGGCAATTTTGGAAGTGGGTCACTGGATTTGCCGCGCAGCCGGCCTCAGTACCAAAGAGCAGGCCTCGTTCAACCTGGATCTCACCAACCATCCTATCGCCTTAAACACCCGTGAATCCGAGGTGCTGTTTCTACTGCTGTACGGCAAAAAGCCGCAGTACATCGCCAAGGTCCTCAATGTCTCTGTCAAGACAGTCGAAAATTATGTCTTGCGGCTGCGCGAAAAATTTAATGCTAACTCAAAAAATGAGTTAGTCGATCTCGCACTGGATTTAGGCTATGGATCTAATATTCCGGAAAGTATGCTCAAGCGGCAGCTCTCGGTTATTTTAAAAGAATAACGATACGCATATCCCGATCCGGAACATCGTGTTTTTCCAAACTGGCATATCAAACAACGGATCAAATTGACTGAAAAACGATAAATAAATTTAAAAACAAGCAACCACACTGTATTGCCTGCTATTAATTCATAATAATTTAGAATAAAGTAAAATAACTCTTTCTATAGAGTTCGTTTACTTTACGCTTGATTGGTAGATAGCACAAAGAAAACAAAGGCATTAAACCCGGAAATATCATATCTCAATCACAAGATCTGTAAGTACTCACTTCATGAAAATAGCTAAATCACGGGTTCAACCGATCAGAGTGAGTGCACATAACAACAAAGGTGCAGCTTTCGCTACACCTTTTTTGTTATGCTTCGCGCTGTGACTACTAGGCTGCCCCCGATCAGGGTGCCAGGCGTTCAATCTGCCACTGCTCCCCTTCACGGGTAAACAAAAATCGGTCATGTAGCCGGTTGGCACCCCCCTGCCAGAATTCAATACTGCTCACTTTGACCCGATAACCGCCCCAAAATGTCGGTAATGGCACCTCTCCTTTGGCAAATTTTTGTTTAAGCTCCATAAATTTACCCTCAAGGGCCTGACGTGCTGAAATGCGGCTGCTCTGCTTGCTGGCCCAAGCTGCAATCTGACTCTCCTTCGGTCGGGACGAAAAGTACTTCATGACTTCCATTTTTGATAATTTTTCGACTTCGCCGGTGATATGCACCTGACGCTCGAGCGGGTGCCAGGGAAAATGGAGGCTGATGCGCGGGTTTTCCTCCAACTGCGCCGCCTTGCGGCTGCCGAGGTTGGTATAGAAAACGAACCCGTTCTGATCAAAGTGTTTCAGCAATACAATTCGCTGATAAGGCTGGCCCTGCGGATCGACCGTTGCAACGGTCATCGCCGTCGGATCGGTGAGCTGAGCCTCCACCGCTTGTTGAAGCCATTTGTCGAACAAGCGCAATGGCTCTTCAGGTAAATCATCACGCCGTAAGCCGCCACGAGTATACTCACGACGAATATCAGACAGTTCCATTGTTAACTCCGCGTTTGGTTATGCTGAGGAAATTGTGCGCCCAGGGGGACAGAAAAACAAGTTCAGAAAACAAAATGACCTGATTTTCAGCTGTTTAGCCTCTATTTTCATCCTGTCTTACAGCTCTGCAAGCCAGCTCGTTTTTTCCGTTGCCAAAGTTTGCTATACAAGCCGGTTCAACATAGCCGGATGATTAACGTGCATAAATTCAAATATCTGATTGTGATGGCAGGCATCGGGAGCCTGCTCTGCGCCGCCCTGGGCTATCTGACTTACCACCAGGTCGGCCGGCATACCACGGAAAAGCTGACCCTCAAAGTCAATCAACTGGGACAAAAACTCGATGCCCAACTTATGCGATACAGCAAGTTACCGGAAGTGCTGGCCCGGGATCCGCGCCTGCTGAACCCTTTGCTGATTGATACGGCGGCAGTGCTCCCCTCCGAGTCCGAGGTCGATCAATACCAGACGACCAGTGAACTGCTTGAGCAGTGGGCGTCCATTCTCGGCGCTGATACGATATATCTGCTCAACCAATCCGGCACCACCCTGGCCGCCAGTAACTGGCAGCAGGCCGACAGCTTCGTCGGTCACAATTACGGCTATCGTCCTTACTTCCGGGATGCCATCATCGGTGGCAAAGGACAATTCTTTGCCCTGGGCGTACGCTCGAATAAGCGCGGCTACTATTTTTCCTCGCCGGTTTACCACCAGTCGGAGATCATTGGGGTGCTGACCATCAAAGTCGACCTGTCGCTGATTGAAGACATTTGGCAGTACGAAGATCTGGAATATGCCATCGCTGATCCGTTCGGAGTCATTTTTTACAGCTCGGAGCCCAGCTGGCTCTATCACGCGCTGGTTCCGCTGACACCGCAACAAAAAACCCAGATTTTTGCATCGCGCCAATATGGCAATGCGCCACTCACGCCACTGACAGCTTACCGAGAGCTGGCGACGTTTCAACAAAACAACATTAACCAGATGACCCTGCCGGCACAGGATCACCAGGCTTCATTTGTCGTCGCCAGCCGCGATATGGTTCAGGCTGGCTGGACGATATACGGATTCAGCCCGGTCAATGCGGCCTATCGTTATGTCCTCCTGGCACTCTTGATGTTTAGCCTGATCTACACCTTGTTATGTCTGGCGATCACGTCCTGGTGGCAGACCCGCAGCGCCCAGCAGGCACTTGCACAGCTCAATGATAGACTCGAGCAACTGGTCATTAAGCGCACCAATAATTTACTTGAGAGCAACCAGCGGCTGCGCGATACCGTCAAGCAATATGAGCTGAGCCAGGCCGAATTAAAACAAACCCAAAGTGAGCTGATCCAGGCGGCCAAACTGGCGACACTCGGCGAGTTGTCTGCCAGTATCAACCATGAAATAAACCAGCCGCTGGCCGCCATGCGCACCTATTCAGAAAACTCGCGCAAATTGCTGGCAAAACAACGCTATGAAGCCGTTGCCAGCAACTTAGATGAAATCATTCACCTCAATCAGACTGTGGCTGATATCATTGCCCGCTTCAAAGTTTTTGCACGCAAAGCCCAGGGCAGTGAGACCAGTAACCGGACCGTTGTCGCTGATGCCATTCGTGCCGCCACCACCTTGCTCCATAATAAGCTGATCAAAGAAGGGATCATTCTGCGGGTCAGTGAGTTGCCTCCGGACATCCGGGTCAACGCCGACGCCATCCAGTTTGAACAAGTACTAGTCAACCTGCTGCATAATGCTATCCAGGCACTGGCGGGCCGACAGCAGCCACAAATCGGGATCCAGCTTCAGGCAGATCGCGACTGGGTGGAAGTTCGGATCTGGGACAATGGCCCGGGCATGGACGCTGAGCAGAAACAACAGATTTTCACCCCCTTCTTTACCACCAAAGATGACGGACTGGGGCTGGGGCTAACGGTTTCCCACCGGATCATCGACGCCTTTTCCGGCCAGCTCACCGTAACCGACCACCCCGGTGGTGGCGCGGAGTTCGTGATCACCTTGCCCCGTAGTACTGAGGATAGCGTATGAAGCCACAAGTAATATTTATTGATGATGAAAAGTCGATCCGCGACGCGCTGGGACAAACCCTGGCGCTGGAAGATTACGAGGTCCACCTGTATTCCGGGGCCAAGCCTGCGCTGGAGGCGCTGGATAACCAGTACCCGGGGGTGATCATTTCCGATATCAACATGCCGGGGATCAACGGCCTGGAGTTTCTCAAGCGAGCGCTGGCAATCGACCCTGAGCTTTCGGTGATCCTACTGACCGGACACGGCGATATCTCGATGGCAGTCGAAGCTATGCGCCTCGGGGCCTACGATTTTCTCGAAAAGCCGTTCTCGACCGATAACCTGCTTGATGTGGTCAAACGCGCTTCGGACAAACGTGAGCTCATCCTGGAAAACCGCGAGCTGCGCCGCGAACTCGAAGCGCAAAGCGGCCCCGGGCAACGCATCCTCGGCAATACCCCGCAAATCAAACAACTACGCCGTATTCTGTCTCATATCAAAGATACGCCGGCCGATGTGATGATCCACGGTGAAACCGGCACCGGCAAAGAGCTGGTCGCCCGTTTCCTCCACGACCACAGTGTCCGCCAGCATCAACCTTTTGTACCCATCAACTGTGGCGCCATTCCGGAAACCATGATTGAAAGTGAGTTGTTCGGTTACGAGCCCGGCGCTTTTACCGGCGCTCAGAAAAAACGGGTGGGCAAGATTACCCATGCCAATGGCGGAACCCTGTTTCTCGATGAAATCGAATCCATGCCGATGTCACTGCAGGTCAAGCTGTTGCGGGTCCTGGAAGAGCGCCGGGTCGAACCGCTCGGCACCAATAAAGCTATCGATTTAGATCTGCGTATTGTGGCTGCTACCAAAACCGATTTACAGCAGCTCAGTGAGCGCGGCTTGTTTCGTCACGACCTGTACTACCGGCTCAACGTGGTGAGCGTGCATATTCCACCGCTGCGCGAGCGCAAAGACGATATTCCGATGCTGTTTCAGAACTTTATCCGCACCACCGCAACCCGTTACGGAATTGAACCACCGCAGGTCGGTCTGGAGCAGCTCCAGAGCCTGCTGGCGCATGACTGGCCAGGGAATGTTCGTGAACTCCGCAACCTCGCTGAGCGTATGGTCCTGATGGGCGATATATCGAGCCTGAATGAGACCAACACATTTGACGACAGCCCACAAACCGCCAGCCTCGCCGAGCGTATCCACCAGTTCGAATACACCCTGCTGATTGATGCGCTTAAACGCCATCATGGCCGCTTAAAAGAAGTACAGTCAGAATTGGGATTAGCGCGCAAGACGCTATATGACAAGATGAAAAAACACAATATTGATAAAGATGATTTCAAGCTGAGTAGCTAACGCCCCTGCGCCCTCTCCACACCCTGCCGGCACACAGCTGATGTGCCGGCCACATGCAGCAAGGTCCCTCGGGCGCAGATCTTTACGCTGAAATCACATCGCTCGTACACGAATTTTTCGATGTATCTTCCGAAACCGTTCACCCGCAATCATCTTTCCCCATCATCACAGTGGAACTTTGTTAAATTTGGTTATCCTTTTCCGTCAGAAGTCGCGGCCGGGCAACCTGCGCCAGCCAGATGATTTCATGTTGCTAAATCTTGTCGACGCAGTGATTCATATTCTTCAACAGCTCAGCGCCACAATCATACAAGCAGACCGGAGCCTGAATTTGAACACTGCATGAGTGTGCCTTATGACTTTAAAGAAACAGTTGCTACAGCCACTGGTTGCCATCTTCTTGGTAATTCACGTTGCCATCACAGCCTGGCTTATCGCCGCCCAATACCAGCAACTCAAACAAGATCACACCGCCCAGTTAAGTCGCAATATCCAGTTGGCTGGCCAAGCGCTGCACCCGCAATTACAACAACCGGATCAGCACCAACTGCAACAGCGGTTATCTGAGCTGGCCCATACAGCTCACTGGCAGAACGCCCAACTGGAACTGCTGGCGCAGGAGATGACTGTTTCAGTCGCGCTTCCCCCAGTCGTGCAAACACCCGACTGGTTCCGCGCACTTGATTTTTTCCCCAGCCAAACCCAGTCCTACCTCATAGCCGATCACAAAAGCCTGGTGGCCAGATTGACGGTCTCTACCGATCCGCAATTGCTTTATCTGCATGGGTGGCAAGCCGCCAGCAATGCGCTGCTCAGCTTAACTTTCAGCCTGATCCTGGCACTGAGTACCCTCTACCTGGTCCTTCATCATCAACTCAAGCCGCTGCACCTTTTGGCCACGCGCGCCGATGCATTGCTGCGCAATCAGTTTGGCGCGCCGCTGGCGCTCCCCGCGCCCAGCGACTTAAAGCAGGTGGCCAAGGCCATTAACCATGTCACGGTGCAATTGGAGAAAAACTTTAAGAGCCAGGCGAAAGAAGCCATGAAATTGCGGGAACAAGTCTATCGGGATCAGGTGTCGGGAATGGGAAACCGCAGTTTCTTCATCAGCCAGCTCAATTCATGGCTGGCCAATTCAGCCAAAGGCGGGCTGGCACTCATGAAGACCTCACTCATTGATGAATGTTATCGGCAGCATGGATTTACAGCGGGCGATCAGCTGGTACGTGATATCGCTGACGAACTCAATGAAGCGATCATCTACAGTGATCTCACTCTGGCCCGACTTTCCTATGATGAATTTGCCTTGCTGGCGCCGGATATCAGCCAGGAAAAGTTATCTGAAATCGGCCAGGTCATGCTCAGCGTCGTCACCCAACAGCAAACGCGCGTTGGTAGCCAGCAAGCCGCCCCCGCTCACGTCGGCCTGATCCTCAATCACCAGGCATCCAGTGCCAGCACCTTGCTGACACAGCTAGATAATGCGCTGAGTCAGGCGGCGCAGTCATCGCAACTTATCGCCCTGATGTCCGAGCCGGCCAGCCAGGTTGCGATGGGAAAACAGCAATGGAAGTCTCTGCTAATCGAAGCGATTGACAACGATCTGTTCAGCTATCGGTTTCAGCCAGTCATCGCCGGTCAGCAAGAGATTTATCATCATGAAGTATTCAGCGCCATTCAGAAAGGGGACCAGCTTTATGCTGCCAGTCAGTTTCTCGGCGCCATTGAAGATCTCGGCGTCGGCACTTTATTTGACCGTCACGTTATCGCCCAATTGGTGAACCGGCTCAATGCCGATCCCCAACTCGGCCCTTTGTCGATCAACCTGACCAACAACAGCACCTGTGATCCGGCATTTATTCACTGGCTCAACAAGCTGCTCGATAACAACCAGGCATTGGCCGGGCGACTCTTTTTTGAAATATCAGAATCCAGCTTCATTCATCAACCTGACGCAACCAGTTTGCTTTGCGCTGCGATCCGTTTTTATCAATTCGGCTTTGGCGTCGACAATTACGGCCGCCATTTTAAGTCGCTCGATTACTTAACTGATTTTCGTCCTAACTATGTCAAAATTGATTTCGCTTACACCCATCAACTGAACGACCCAACCAAATCTCAAGTGCTCTCATCCATTTCACGCACAGCGCACAGCCTTGATATCATGACCATCGCCACGCGCGTCGAAACGGAAACTCAGCTTGAGCGATTATCCGAGCTTTTTGTCGACGGCTTCCAGGGCTTTATTACTCAACCGCAACGACGTTTTTCGAAGCCATCGCAAATCATGCTCAGCTCATAACGGCAAATATTTACAGTGTAAATTGAAGATCCGGAGAGACTTTTAGTAGGACGGGATACCAGTGGCGCAACAGACTCAGTATGGGAAGGATATTTACAGTGTAAATTTTCAGGCATGATAAGCTAAACGCTGTAAGCGCCGCTCATCATAACAAACGACACTCGGTCCGTGTTCCTCATCCACCATCATGAATTCCTTTTCAATTTGACAGCGAATATGGGCGTAAAAATGAGTAGTCGCAGTGATTTTTGCATTCTTAAGTGTCTGATCATAGCGCTGCCGCAATACTTGATAGCGGTGCTTCAAATCAGCCATTGTTTGCTGGTGAGACGCCGATGCGGCTTTTAGCTTTTCAATCAACTCCGGCGGCCGCTTCGCTGCCGTAACTTTCAGTAACTTCAACTTGGCCTGCTTCAACTTCCGGCCATTGCGGCGTTCATGCTCGATTTTTTGATAAAGTTCACCGAGCCGATCACGCCATTGCTGATAGTGACTGAAGACAACAATCTCCGTTGTCACTCCGGCCGCAGCACCAATATTGACCGCAATCACCCCCTGGCCAGCATCAACCGTACCACCGCTTAGGGTCCCTTGCCGCCGGGACTGATCCATCACAGAAACTAAGCCGGAAGTTTTGATCTGGCAGTGCAGGACATGCAGGGTACAGGATACAGATTCATGCGCGACAATTTCGGCATATTGAGCAAATTTACTAACCACTTTGCCTTTGGCCTGGATACGGCACGGTAAGGTTTTATTCTCCTGCTGGCGGCCAATAATGCCCTGCGCCACGAATATATCACCGCCGGCTTCCAACGTGGCAAGTTCGACAAAACCACTGACAGTAATATTGCCCGTTGCCGAGACTTTCATTCCAGGCTTCACATCCCCTTCAATCACAACACTGCCGTCAAACTGAATATGCCCCGTCGAAACATCCACGCCAGCCAGGGTTAACGCATCATCGACTTGGGCTCCGCACGGCATGCGGCGCGGAATTCCGGATTTCACTGCAATCAACAGACTGTCATCCGATTCATCAATTGCAGTGCCGTCACCGGGTTCAAAGGGCCTCTCCTCACCCGGGAGCGCAGAGATCAGCTTACCGAGCACATTAAACCCATCCACGCCCTGGGTTGGTGGATGTCGTTTCATGACCGCTTGCCCGGCCTCAACAGTGATCAAAGCGCCCAGATCCAGCATGTCCACTTTGCCATCCTCCGTCGCCTGAGGACACAGGATCCGCTGGCTGGCATCCGCAACCAGAGGCTCAAACCAAGTTTCCCGACCATGCTGCGGCTCGCGACCAAATGCCACCCCCATGGTTAATTTTTCTCCCGGCGCCAATTGCTGCGCCTGCACCAGCAATTCCTGAAGTACAGCTTTGCTGATCCCTTTTACAATATGATTTTCTTGTAAAGCCGTAATCAATTGTTGGCCGGTTACTTGCGCACCACCAAAAGCACCGGTGACGGTGACCGATGCCGTCATCAAATCAGGCTCGGTCTTCACCAATAAACCGGCATCCCGACGTTCAGCGATAACGATTTGGCGGATTTCAACGGCAACATCACTGTCTTGCTCTTCATTCGATACCGCAACATTTAACAGCTCGAGTGCTTCCGTGATCGCAGGTTCAAACCGATAAAAATTCTCGACACCCAATTCATGCAGCTGGGTATCGATCAACTCACGCGTGATCGGCACATCATATTGGCACTGACCTGAGTTTGTGATCAGAGAAAGCGAACAGCCATCTTGTGATAATTGAAGAAGGGGCATGAATTACCTCTGACACCAGCGATTCAGTATCTGAATATGCATTATAAAAAATACGTTCAATAGACACCCTACCACTCATCTTACCTCTGCCACAATGAGGTGGATCGCGCCCCAGTCACACTTCTATTTGCAACTTTATTGATAAAAGAAACCTCGCAGATTTACCACTCATTAGAGCAAATAAAGCAGACATCAGAGTGATGTGAGGACCACGGTTTGAGATATTGCGATGATATTTTCGGGTAAGATCTGACCCACTCCGCGTTTCCACACGGGTAGTATTCCACCCGCCGGACAATTCTACGCAATAGAGCGGCCCAGAAGGGACTAACATAACCAATTGTTTTAGAACAATAAATAAAAATAGTCCTAGTGCAGACAGATTGGCACAAAACTCGCACTACCGATATGGCAACCATTCGGTCGCGATGACGATTGAAACAATTGGACGGCATACATCCCGTACTGCGTTCCCCCAAGTTCGCAGTGTATCAAGCGTCCTGATTTGCCCCGGCTTGCCCGGGGCTTTTTTTAATCCAGATCGACGACTAAATACATCAGCTGTTCGTCAGTCAGCCAATGATTTAAATGAAACTGATACTGGCATCCGCGACCTTGGCTATCACCTCGCTCAACAGGGGTCAAATACCCGGCCAAGGCATGCATTCCCGGTAACGCCAACTCATACACAGCGGTCATTTCCAAAGGGGAGGCTGCTCGTAGATACAGGCTTCGCTTACTCAACCGTGCCACGCTGATCCGACATCCCATATCAAACAGCTGATCATCGGCAGCTATCGAATGTTTATACAGCCGTGCAGCTAACCCGCCCTTACCCGGAGAGTAAAAAAGATCGGGCTGTACTGGGTGAAATACGGGCAACGTCAACTTTTCCAAGGTCTTGCTATGAACTTTGACAAAACTCATCTCTTTCCCCCGATTCCAGTCCAGTGCCACAGATGGGCAAATTTATCCGCAAAAAAGTCTTCCTTCCTTCTCTAACTTTAGACTATTTTTCAACAATGCAGGTCCAGGCTTCAATAAATGATGAAAGCACGCCATAATAAAACATCGTTTCATTATGGCGTGCTCTTTTGTGCGACCGTTCATCGTTGAAGATTTCAGAAAGGATTTACAATGTAAACTAAGCGCGTCTCTGATCCATTCATCAAGAATTTACAGTGTAAAGATAAGAACAAAGCACTATTCAAGTGATTCGGCGACCAGTTGGCGCAGGATCGCCTCAGCCTGTTTCTTGCCGCTCAGGCCGAATTCCTGAATGACCTGTTCCCAGGACTGACGCTGCAACACTTTAGCAGCCGCCATCTGTACGTAGGGCTCGATAGTCTCCGATTGCATTAACCGCGCAGAAATCCAATACTCCAACACGGCGATAATCAAGTCATACCCCAGACCTCCCTGAGCGTAGATCTGTAACTGATGCTCAACTACGGCTGTTGGAACCGGCGGGGGGCTCGGCAAATTGAGAAGTACATTGCGATAAAGCTGACAAAACAGGTCCGTCTCCAAATCACGAAATTGTTCTACTCGCTGGGCTAAAAAATTTGCGGCAAAGACAGATCTTGCCTGGGTATACCAACACTGCGCATCATCCGAGAGCGGCAGCACAGTCAGCAAAGAACGTGCCCCACTGGCGGCATCTTTCGTGATCCCTAACCGGATCGGCTGGTAACCGGCGCGCCGCCAAAAGTCGAACAGTTCCGGGACTAAACCAAAACTTGTCCCAAGATAATCCAGTTCTTGAGCTTGAGCCCATTGTCGGCAATAGTCCAACAAACCACGGCCAACCCCCTGTTGCTGGCAATTCGGATGAACGGCAATGCGCATAATCCGGCCACACCGCTGCTCTGCACCACTCGCAATCCCCAAGTGCGCGGCAATCGACTGTGCCAATAAATGGCCCCGCGGACGACGTTTCCCCAGCACAACCTGCGCGGCCAGACTCTCGCTAAAGCCACCTTCAAGTGAGAGGAGTACACACCCGATCACCTGCTGCTCAGCTTCAGCAACAATCACCTGGACAGACTCATCATCAAGTATCTGGCTCAGATCAGCAGGCGAGGTTTGATAATGGGCATGCACCAATAACCCGAACAGCGCAGACAATGATGACTCACCATTGAGTAATTCTGACGCGGCCACCGCACGATAAGTCACCTTTTGCCGAGAGCTCACCAAATCCGGATATTCAGCATCGAGCAATAATGCCCGGTAGATCCAGCCTTCCAGCGGATCGCCTTCGGCCCAACGAATGGGCGCCGATAACTTCAGGGCGCGCCATTGCGGCATCATGATATCGAGCTGCTGACGAAACTTAATCGCAAAGCCCCGCCCTGTTCCTTCATAGCCATGAATGGTGCTGGCAAACGCAATCCGGTTGTAACGGGCCAGTACCCGCTGAAGCAACTGGGCCGGAATCGCTGCGGCTTCATCAACAATCAGAAAATCGACAACCGGCGCATCGCTGAGGAGCGCATCCGGCGCCATAAACTCGATTGAGCTGTGCAGATAATCGAGAGACCTTTGCTGCTGATACGCCAGATCAAGACATCGGGCAGCATGGCGGAACAGGGTTCCGGCACAGGCAAAAGAAGGGGCTGTTACCACAATCCGCAGTGGCCGCTCCCGCATCAGGCTGGCCGCGGCAATGCCAAGTGCGGCGGATTTACCGCGACCGCGATCTGCCGTCAGCACCAACGGCCGCTTGCGATGACCCGTGACGACCCGGCGAATGGCATGAACGGCCTCAGTCTGCTCAGCGCTCAAACAACCAAACTCCGGATCCGCATACACAGCCGATGGCGGGCAAGCAGCAGGTAACGGCGGCAGTGGTTGGCCTTGGCGCAGATAAATCACGTCCGGCGTTTGCAACAAACGATTCAATCGTTGGTGAGAAGGCCGCGCCTGGGCATGACCCCAACTCCGGGGTAACAGCAAAATCAATATCCCGCCACCGGTCACTGTACCTGAAAGTGCGCCGAGTGCATCAGGCAACAACGCCTGGTGCGCATTAAACACCAAGCACTCACACTCCTGCCCCAGCCACTGCCGCGCTTTTTTTTGCGGTAATGCCTGTATCCCGACCGGAGCCTGCTCCCCGGCCCACAATACATCGTCATACAACCGGTACAGTTGGCGGGCTAACGGCTCGCTCCACTGCCAGTCGCCCTGAATAGCCACCAGGTAACGAACATTGGCCTGCTTCGCCTGCAGATAAAGTGCCGTGGCATAGTCGGTCAGATCTAACATGCTTTTACTCGATGATGAAAATCGCAACTGATCATAGCATGGATAAATTAGAGCGCTAAGCAGCACAAAGACACAAGCTCAGGCGCCAATCAAAAGGCACAAAAAAACCACGCCGAGCATTGCTACCGGGCGTGGTTTGCGGTCTTTATCGGCTTGGCGCTACTTGAGGTAGTCGGCCAGGTAAGCCAGAATTTCGTCGCTTTGGCGCTCCGTCAGCCTTTTCAGTTTCAGCTGCAGTTTGTCACCATCACGGGTATAGCTTACTTTTCCCTTGATCAGCTCTTGCGGCTTGGGCTTCTCAGCTTCAACCTTTGGCTTAAAAGTCTCGCCAAGTTCCTCCAGCTGCTGCGTCACCTCACGGGTGATCCGGGTGATCCCCTGGGCATCAATCGATTTCCACAACGCTTCACCACCGTGGTTGATCTGGCTGAGCAGCTGTTCGCGTTGGGTTTCATCCAGCCCAAAGTAAAGACGATGAAGTTTCACAATCGTCGGTCGCCCAAGCTCCCCGACACTCGGATATGCCATCAGCAGTTCCATCGGCAAGCTCGCGGCTTTCAAGGCGCCACTGACCAGGGCTTCACTGCACTGGCAATACTTTGCCAACTCTTTCTGATCCGCAACTTTACCGGAACTCAACAACAGTTGCATCTCTTTACCGCGCTCATACAACGACAGCGGTTTATGGGCGTTGGCCACATCAGACAGGAACTTGGCATGTTCGCCGTTGATCCCTTTGGCAACATAAATGAGAAAATCTCTTTCCGCCAGAATACACGACATCCGGCGACGGCTACCATCAAGGACCTCGATGCGCCCGTCATCCAGCCAGCGACCAACGGCCGGATATTGCTGGCCACGCTCTTTCAGGGTATTTAAGATATCCGCCAGCGCATGCTCAGTCAGAAATGCCTGCTCACGCGCATTTTCTGCAAACACCTGAGTTTTTGCTGCAACTTCCGCGGCATTAATTTTGACCAGTTCAAAAGCAACAGTTTGTTCCCCGGCAACCGCCAGTTCAATCACTGCCGCTTTGTCACGGGCCGCCGTTTGCGCCTCCGCCGGGGTCGTTGCCCGGCGTTTATCCGCCTTACCGAACAGACGCGCATTGAGATCTGTGGTTTTAATTGCCATCTGCTAAATTACTCCTGATTCAAATTCGCCCAATGGCTGTGCATGACACGTTCCAGCTCTAACCCGACCCGCTGAATCGCCTCCTGAGCCGTAGATAATGTCTTCTTGCCACCTTCAAACTCAGCCGCGGTTAAGTCAAACACGGTGCTGTAGGTATCAGCGCAGGTTTCAAACGCCCGGCTACGCGGCACTGTCGCCATCATCACCTGATCCCGCATCAGATAATTCATCTCGGTCAGCACCGAGACCTGCTTCTTGTTATCATCTTCAAACATGGTTGGCACCAGGCGAATAAACTCCAGCCCATGCCACTTCTCCGGGAACATCTCGTACACCGTCGGCAGATGCTGGAAAAAATTCACGGTGGATGCCCAGTCCAGACGTTTTGCGGCACATGGGATGAGTAGTGCATTTGACGCATACATCGCATTCCACACCAGGGGATCGATGTGCGGGCCGGTATCAATCATAATGATGTCAAACTCATCGGCAATCGGATCAATCACCCGCTCTTTGAGTAAACGAACAATATCGAGATCCTGATTCACCGCCAGATCCTGCCAGGCATCGGCGTTAAACATCGCATCTTCCGGAAACGCAGCGATGGTCTTCAGGTTCGGATACTGGGTTGGCATCACCACATTTTCCATCATGAATGGCTTATCGAGCGCCTGGCCTTCCGGCACATTCCCCAGCATCACATCAACCGCAGAATAAATGGTTTCTTGATCGCCGACGCTGATCTGCGGATTCAAGAACAACCGCAATGAGCCCTGGGGATCAAGGTCAATCAAACAAATCCGGTAGCGTTTATCCAAATCCAGCGCCAGGCATGCAGCCAGATGAACAGCGGTCATCGATTTACCGGTCCCGCCTTTCTGGTTTTGCACATTGACAATCCAGGGCTTGCGGCCAGCTCCTTCGCGTTCATGAAACGCCGGCTTCTTGGCCGCAGTCATCAACTGGTGCGCTTCTTCCAGGGTGATCGAGTAGTGGTTGGCATTGTTTTTGGTGAACTGATGACCGTTCGCTTCCATTCGTGCAATCGCATCATCGAGTTTACGGCGGGTCAGGCCAGAGCGGGTTTCCATTAATGCTTTTGACATCGGCGGAAAAAGCTCTTCGCGACGCTCTTCGAGGACAATCTCGATCCGGTCCGCCTGAACCTGCTTCGTCTGCTCTGCAATATGCAGCAAGTTTTGAATCGTCTGTTCCCTATTCATTCGTATTATTCGCCATGATTAGTATTTTGCCTTATTGTACAGCAATATACACCTCATACAATAAAAAGCTGAACAGGGTTGTGTGATGTTAGTCTCAAGTAAAAATCCGGTTTTTCAGGCAAAAACCACGCACGGCAGCGCGCTAAAACCGAAAAAATAAGCCGACAATGGCAAGCTATAAAACGCAGAATAAAAGTGTTACGGCGTCACTATTTTACAATGTAAATTAGGAACCAGCCGGACCTACGCCGGAAGCGTATTATCGTATGGCAAGATTACGGTCACTGTCATTTCAACTTAAAATCACTCTCAGCCCTTGTAATAAGAAAACCCATCATTTAAACCATGAAATCAACTTATTTCATCAAACAATAGCGATCAGACTGAAATTGGTTGCTTCCAAGCGCCGCTCTGATCCGAATACCAAGCGGGTCACAAGTCACTCTCTTGATCATCCTTCCAAGCCTTGAGCCCGGATCTGAAACGATGATCAAGGGCTTCAATCCCCCGGAATTGGACTGACACAACCCGGATCGCCTGCCTGCAAGATCCGGAAAAATGATCAAGTAAGCGATCAGGACCGCCACCCAATCCGGATCTGTCCCGGAAGCATGGAAAATCCCGGCCAAATTACGGCGAATGCAGGCTGTATCTGGCTCCATGCTCATCAATCGGAGCATGATAGGGCAAGAATCGCCCCTCGTGATACCCATTTGAAATAAAATTGAAATGCAGCGTTCACCACTTGATCATTTTTCCGGATTGACGTAGTTTGTCTTCCGCTCAGGTGTGACGCCGGATAGATGCAAAGGCACCGGTCTGTTACGGGCAATGTCATTTCAACTTTGCTGACATTCCCACCGTAACGATGAACGATTCGCCGCCAGGATGTTGAACCCCCCCCAACATGATCATTGTTCCGGTTCAAAATCGGGTCGATTGGACCGTCTGATCGGAGCAAAACATAGATTGCCCCCGATCAAGCGGGATAACCCTGTGGATAAGCGGTGATCAATTCATGATCATGGTTTCAGGGAGATGATGATCATGAATGCGAGGATCCGATGATCATTGTTGCGAGTTGTATTTGATCATCGTTTCAAGTCACTATTGATCAACGTTCCGCTCCCGCATTGATCATCGTTCCGTCATGGGTGATTTTAAAGTCTTTATTTTTCATTGAGTTACAAAGAAAATCGATGCCGGATCATAAGATCACTTCATCATTTAAATCATCTAAATCAAAAAAGATCAGTATTTAACTGATTCAATAAAAAGAACTTTCTTTCTTGTTTTTTTTCGATTACTCTTTCCGGAAAGATGATGATTCTACGGCTATTGAGAGATGAACGCTCCAGATCACCACGAGAATAAACACAACGAAAAGATCCTGATCCCCGCGCCACGATCCCATAAAGACGGCCACTTGTTTGCGATCCCGGAAGCCCTGGTGGACTGGTTACCGCAGTATCAGCATTTCAAAGGCGTCACCAAAAGCATCATCGAATTACTGAATCTGATTTCCCTGCGAGGCTTGTCCAGCCGGGACGGCATGGTTTCCACCACTGAACTGGTTGAAGCAACCGAGGGGCAATTAACGCGAGCAGCCGTACAGCAACGACTTCGTGCGGCGGTCAATATTGGCCTGTTTACCCAACAACCGGTTCGTTTTGAAGAAGGTCTGGCCGGCAAAACCATGCTGCACCACTTCATCAATCCGGCATCCCTGATTGCCCAGCTCGGAGCCGGCAGCCTCAATTCCGAACAGAGCAAGGTCAAGGAAAAACAGAAACGATCCAAAGCCCTGGCTCAGAACCAGGTCAACCGGCGCCTGCTGACTGAGCACGGCCTTGGGACGCCACCGGCGATGCCGGATGAAGCGGATCAGATCGTGGTTTCGCCCACCAGCTGGGCTGGGATCATCGATCAGGCCCTGGCACCGCCGCGAACCAAGAAAAGTTACCAAAAGTCGATGGTCGCGATCAGCGGTACCAAGGCGATCATCGAAACCCGATCTGCCAAGTCGATCATGACCGTCGATGATCTGATGACCTTGTTCGCGTTGTTTACCCTGACGGTGCAATATCATGATCATCATTTGCCGGACTATGAGTTGCAGTCTCGGCATATGGCCAATAAAACCCCAATTTACATTACAGATATCCTGGCGCTGCGTGGCAAGAAAGACAGCGGTCCGGCCCGGGATTCAATCCGCGAAAGTATTGATCGGATTGAATTTACCGATTTCCAGCTTCATGAGCTGACCGGCCGCTGGCTGAGCGAGAACATGCCGGAAGGCTTTAAGAGTGATCGCTTCCGCTTCCTGGCGAGAACAATCACCGCTTCCGAAGAAGCCCCGCAGGAAGGGGAAGACGGCGAGATCCGGATCAAACCGAACCTTTACATCCTGGTTTGGGAGCCGTCGTTTTTTGATGAGCTGCTGACCCGGGATTATTTCTTCTTGTTCCCGCCGGAAATCCTGCGCCAGCATACCCTGGTGTTCCAGCTGTATTCGTTCTTCAGAAGCCGGATGTCGCGCCGGGCCAATGATTCAATGCTGTTGAGCGAGCTGAATCAGAAACTGGCGCGCAATATCGAGTGGCGGCGCTTTTCCACCGATTTGATCCGCGAGCTGCGCAAGCTGGCGGAAGGGAAGATCACCGATCACGTGTTTGCGGTGAACCTGTGGGGATACCACTTGACGATCAGCCCCGAGGATCAGGAGAAGCGCTACTGTGATTACCGGATCGATATCCGCTGCGATGCTGATGAGGTGATCCGTTACTCCCGCGCCAAAACCACCAATGAGGGCAAGCGGACCATGGCCCCGACCATGCCGAACCCGCTGCGCAATGAAATATTGCCCAAACAGGAACTTGATCAGCTTTCCGAGATCATCGACGGTGAGTTTGAGCCGATCCAGCGCAAGGAGGGCCGTAGCAAGGGCCGTCTCGGCCGCAGGGTGAAACTGAGAAAGCATCTGGTGGAGATCAATGCCGACGAGCTGACCATCATCCTGTCTAAATATACCTCCTCAGAGGCGCTCCAGCGCAGTATCACGGCGCTATCGGCGATGACTGGGCATTCTGCCGCCTCAATCTCTGAAGAGTGCCACGGGCTTCTGGAGAAGCTTGACTGGCTACGCGTCGGTGAAGAGGTGGTGCCGTACGAAACGCTCAGTCAGACCATTGAGCTCTACAATACCCAGCAGGAAGAACGTCATCTGTCAATTGAGCGCCTGATCTCTGGCCTGGCGGTACGGCGTAAGGTATGTAAATTGGTTCATCAGGGCCATATGAATGAGCAGGTGATGACGGCGCTGGATGATATGGCGCGCGGAATTTAAATTATACCGTGATATTGAGTCCAATTTTCAGGGGCTGACAAAACTCGAACAGAGTTCTGACATAACCCTGACATGACAGTCGCGTTATCCGGCATACTTGATCGTGATATAACCTTTGTCCCTTTCGAAATGCGATGAAAGACCTGAAATGGTTGTCGGAGTCATTCATCTGCCACCCTTCGAAAAGCATATATGAGTTTTTGCGAGCCCCTGCGGCTCGCTTTTTTTTGCCTGTCGTTTACCCCCGTCGTTTGATTTACCCGGCCTCCCGGGGTTTCCTGCTGCCTATACTTATACCAATTCAATAATGATCTCCGTCGCCGGAACAGGCGTAGCGGAGACAGTAAGCCTTTTTATTGACGATGCTGTGGCGCAGGTATCAGGCAGGGATCATGAAATCGACCTTGATTATTGGCGTGATTGTTCTGGCCGCTCTGGCGGTTGGGGTGTGGTACAAAGAGCTCGGTGGCAGTCAGGGGGCGGTATATTCCGCCAGGGTGCCCAGTGTGGTGGTGGCCAGCGTACGACGTGAATCTGTGCGACGAGAAGTGGAAGCGCTCGGTACGGTGAAATCTCGCGAATCTGTGGTACTGTCGGCCAAAGTGACCGAAAAAGTCGAGCAGGTCCACTTCAGTGACGGCCAGCAGGTGCGCCGGGGTGAGCTGTTGGTGACCCTGCGTGCGGGGGAGCAGCAGGCCAAGGTGCGGGCGGCCCGGGCTAACCTCCGGGAGCAGGAGCGGGAATACCGGCGTATTGAAGGGCTGGTGCGGCGCAACACCATTGCCCGTTCCGAGCTGGATCGGCTCCAGACGGATATCGAAGTGGCCCGGGCAGTGCTGGCTCAGAACCAGGCGGAGCTGGAGGCCCGTTTTATTCACGCGCCTTTTGCCGGATTGCTGGGGTTTCGCCAGATTAGCCCCGGCGCCCTGGTAACGCCGGGCACTGTGATCAGCACACTCGATGATCTGGCAATCGTCAAACTCGACTTTGCCGTCTCTGAGCAGTATATCGGCCAGTTGAGCGTCGGCTCTGCCATTGAAGGCCGTGTGGCGGCTTTTCCGGAGCAACGCTTTACCGGCCGGGTGAGCGGGGTCGACAGCCGGGTGAATCCACTAACCCGGGCGATCGTGGTCCGGGCTGAAATTGCCAATCCTCAGTTGCTGCTGCGTCCCGGCATGCTGATGACGCTGCAGCTGATTGTGGATCAGCATGCTGGTCTGGTGGTGCCGGAAGAGGCCTTGGTAGCCCGGCAGCAATCGCATTACCTGTTTGTGGTAACGCCGGACAAGATGGTGGAGCAGCGCCTGGTTGAGGTTGGTTACCGCAGTCGCGGCCGCGCGGAGATTGTCAGTGGGGTCGCAGAAGGCGAGCAAATCATTACCCGAGGTATTGAGCGGGTCCGGCCGGGACAAACAGTCGAGACGCGCGCTGCTGAGCGCTTCACCTACCAGGAGGCCGGCTGATGCTGCTGACCGATCTTGCCGTTAAGCGGCCGGTGCTGGGCTCGGTGATCAGTTTGCTGCTGATCACTTTTGGCTTGGTGGCCTACCAGCAATTGCCTTTACGGGAATATCCCAACATTGATCCGCCGGTAGTTACCGTTTCGACCAATTACCGCGGGGCTTCGGCGGCGATCGTCGAGAGCCGGATCACCCAGGTGGTGGAGGATCAGGTTTCGGGCCTCGCCGGGATCCGCAATATCAGCTCCCAGAGCAGCGACGGGCGCTCGAGCGTCACCCTGGAATTCGGGATCGGGCGGGATATTGATGCCGCGGCCAATGATGTCCGGGATCGGATCGCCGGTTTGCTCAATCGCTTGCCGGAAGAGGCGGATCCGCCGGAAGTGGAAAAAGCGGCTGGCAGCTCAGAGGTGATCATGTGGCTTAACCTGGTCTCCGATCGCCTCAACACCCTCGAGCTGACCGATTATGCCCAGCGCTACCTGGTGGATCGTTTTTCGGTGATCGACGGGGTGGCTAATATCCGCATCGGTGGCGGCAAGCAGTACGCGTTGCGTATTTGGCTCGACCGCCAGAAGTTGGCGGCCCGCGGCCTGACAGTGGCCGATGTGGAAGATGCCCTGCGCTCGGACAATGTCGAGCTGCCGGCCGGCTCGCTGGAGTCCCGGCATCGTCAGTTTTCCATCCGCACCCAGCGTAGTTTTGTGGCCCCGGAAGACTTTGCCCAGCTGGTGGTCGGCGCCGGTGATGACGGTTACCTGATCCGGCTGGGGGATGTGGCCCGGGTGTCGCTGGCGGCCGAAGAAGAGCGGATCACTTTCCGCGGCAATACCCAGGATATGATCGGGATAGGTATCACCCGCCAGTCGACGGCCAACACCCTGGCCGTTGCCAATGCCGCCAATGCCCTGGTAGATCAACTCAATCCGACATTGCCGGAAGGGATGGAGATCAAGCGCTCCTATGACTCCTCGGTGTTTATCCAGGCCTCCATTGATGAAGTCTACAAAACCCTGCTGATTGCCCTGAGCCTGGTGGTGCTGGTGATTTACCTGTTTCTCGGCAGTGTTCGGGCGATGCTGATCCCGGCCCTGACGTTGCCGGTCTCGCTGATCGGCAGTTTTATTGTCCTGTTCGCGCTCGGCTATACCATCAACCTGCTCACTCTGCTGGCCTTGTTGCTGGCGATCGGGATCGTGGTTGACGATGCGATAGTGATGCTGGAGAACATTCACCGCCGGATCGAGCTGGGGGAGCCGCCGCTCAAGGCGGCGTTTCTCGGCGCACGCCAGGTCAGTTTCGCCATCATTGCCACCACCGTGGTGCTGGTATCGGTGTTCCTGCCGATCGGCTTTCTCCAGGGGGATTTGGGCAAGCTGTTTCGTGAGTTCTCTATTGCCATCAGTGCGGCAGTGATCTTGTCCTCGTTGGTTGCGCTGACGCTGAGCCCGATGATGGGCTCGAAACTGATGCGTCCGGTCTCATCTGAGCCGTGGCTGGTGAAGGTGATGACCGGCTTGCTGGCCCGGGCGACGGAAGCGTATCGCCGTGCGCTGGGGCAGTGGATCCGCCGGCCTGTCTGGGTGGTTGGGATCATTGTGGTGGCGCTGGCCGGCAGTGGCTGGCTGGCGAGCCGGATCCCCTCCGAATTTGCCCCCAGAGAAGATCGCGGGGCGATGTTTATCATCATCAACGGCCCGCAGGGGGCCAGCTTTGAGTTTATGCAACCTTACATGAATGAAATCGAGCACCGGCTGATGCCGTTGGTGGACGCCGGGGAAATTAAGCGCCTGCTGGTCCGGGCGCCCCGGGGTTGGGGACGGATTGAGGATTTCTCCAACGGGTTTGCGATTGTGGTACTGGAAGACTGGGCCCAGCGCCGTAGTGCCGGCGCCATCACCCGCGACATTCAGCAGCGACTGGGCGATCTGGTTGGGGTGCGGGCTTTTGCGGTGATGCGCCAGCCGTTCGGCCGCGGGGTCGGTAAACCGTTGCAGTTTGTGCTCGGTGGCGGCAGCTACGAAGAGCTGGCCCGGTGGCGGGATATCCTGCTGGAAGAGGCCGGCAACAATCCCGGCCTGACCGGGTTGGATCACGACTACAAAGAGACCAAACCGCAGTTCCGGGTGGCAATTGATCGCAATCGGGCCGGCGATCTCGGGGTGTCGCTGCGCGATGTCGGCCGCACGCTGGAGTCGATGCTCGGCTCCCGGCTGGTCACCACCTATCAGTGGCGAGGCGAAGAGTATGACGTAGTGATTGAAGGCCAGCGCGAGCGGCAGAATACCGCGGCGGATATGAGCAACCTCTATGTCCGCTCCGATCGCAGCGGCGAGCTGATCCCGCTGTCGAGCCTGATCAGCGTGACCGAGTTTGCCGATGCGCCGCAGCTCAACCGCTACAACCGGGTCAGGGCGATTACCATTGAGGCCAACCTGGCCGATGACTACACCCTGGGCGAAGGGCTCGATTATTTAAACGCCCTGACCCGGCAGCTGTTGCCGCCTGACGCCGTGGTGAACTACAAGGGGCCGTCCCAGGATTATCAGGACTCGAGCACTTCGGTACTGTTTGTCTTTTTGCTGGCGCTGGTGGTGGTGTTCCTGGTGCTGGCCGCCCAATTTGAGAGCTACATTCACCCGTTTGTGATCATGCTGACGGTGCCGCTTGCGACGTTCGGCGCCTTGCTCGGGCTCTACTTCACCGATCAGAGTCTGAATATTTATTCACAGATCGGGATCATCATGCTGGTGGGGCTGGCGGCGAAGAACGGGATCCTGATTGTTGAGTTTGCCAACCAGCTCCGGGATCAGGGCGAAGCCTTTGAACAGGCAATCATTGATGCGGCAGCGGCGCGGCTGCGTCCGATCCTGATGACGGCGATCACCACAGCTGCCGGTGCGGTGCCGCTGATCCTTGCCACCGGGGCCGGGGCGGAAACCCGGCTGGTGATCGGGATTGTGGTGATGGTCGGGATTACGGTGGCGACCGTGTTTACCCTGCTGGTGATCCCGGTGGTCTACAGCTTGCTGGCCCGCCGCACGCATAGTCCGGAGTTCGTGGCGCGTCAACTGGCGCAGCAGTTAGCGCGAGAGGATAAACCGGGCTCATAGAAGATAGGCGAGGGCGTGTTGCCCCAAGGCCCCTGGCGTGGCTGGCTCTTGCTCTGGTGGCAGGATGGTTGCTGAAGGGCTAACGATAATAAATCAAGTGAACAAATCCAAACCGCGGAGCAGGGCGCTCAGGCAGCCTGCTGGCCGGAAAAATAGCGGTTGTGTTCCCAGCAAGCGCTGGCCGGGGAAGGTGCTCGATCAAGTTTGGCTGCTGTCGTCTGGGTCGCGTGGCCTGTTCCTGGTGATCTGCCGAGCAGCACATCAACGCAGTGGTTGAACTCACTGAATCCCATAGGGCGTTGTTGCTTTGCGGGCGCCGGATTGACCTCGGAGCGTTTCACAGTTTGCATTTCTTCTACAGCCTTACGTCGGACAACAATTGTTACTGTTGGATGTCGGGCATTGTGGCGGCCGAATATGACAGTCTCATGGCGAAATGATGAGAGATTTATCACAATGCAAATCGTTTTTATCAATGAAATCCAATCGGTTAGCGATCAAGTCCTGAGTCGGTTGCCATAATCTGCTTGCGATATTGCGCTTCCGTGGCGTAGTCCCGGCTGTCGGCCCGGTCGAGAAAGACGATCCCGACGCCCTGATGTTCGCGCATGATCTGCTCCAGGCTGCGAAACAGGGCGGTATGTTCTTTGAACTGGGCCGGGGTAAGCGGCGCACCAGCTTCAGGGCGCGCGGACTAAGAATACCGAAGTTTTGCAGTGGGTCGCAATATAGCTGCCGTGATTGGCAAAGAGATAGTCGCTGACGTTGGGAATATGAGTGGCCATGAGCACCAGATCTGCACCGACTTCCTGAATGGTTTGAAGCAGTTTCTTGTTCAGTTCGGCAGTCGGATCAACACTGAACACCGGGTGACACTCGGCCTCAAAGCCGTAATGGCGACTCTGCTCCCGGGTGAAATAGGCCAGCTTGGCTTTGAATTCCTTGGGATTATGGGCAATCTCAGTCGGTGCGGAAAGTGAGACGCCAACGAAGACTACCTTGGCGTTATCGGCTTTGGCCAGGTGCCCGACCACATCCAGTGAGTGTCTGAGATTCTCTTCGTGCCTGAGATCCACGGGTACCATAATTGTTTTGAACATAATCTCCCCCCCCGAGCGTTCCATGATGAATACGCGACGTTGTGATCTTCTCGCGGTCCTTCTGCAAGTGTAATGTATTGAGCCTGAGTTGCTGTGCCATTTATGCATTCGTATCGGGCTCGCTTGTTTTGATGACCCGGCATGTCGCTGCGGCGTATTTCCATGAAGTGACTCGAGAATTGTTTACTTTGTCATCACCTTGTCTGCCCTTGTGGCTCAATTGCATCAATAATGAGGCCAAACAGACAGACAAGGAGTGGATATGAAAAAGTTAGTACTTGGCGCGCTGGCAGGTAGCCTGATGGCGGCACCGGTAATGGCTCAGCCGCCGGTGGTGGCGGGCTATTTTGCCGATTGGCAGTATGAGAATGCCGCCAACCCCTACACGGTTGCAGATATTCCGGCAGACAAGCTGACCCATGTCATTTATGCCTTCCTCAGTATGTGTGGGCCGCATGAGGGGGCGAGTGAAAAAGTTCGCCGGCAAGTCGCCCAGGCGTGCGAAGGGAAGGCGCCGTTTAGCGCAATTGTCGTGGATCGCAAAGCGGCACTGGAGGTGGACTTTGGCGCCGTCAGCACCGATGTGCCTTACAAGGGCCACTTTGCCCAGCTGTCTGCACTGAAAAAACAGTATCCGGATCTGAAGATCCTGCCTTCTTTTGGCGGCTGGACGATGTCGGAGCCGTTTCATGCCATGGCGAAAGATCCCAAGCATATGGATCAGTTTGCCACAACAGCGGTGGCCCTGATCGCTCAGTATGATTTCTTCGACGGCATTGATCTCGACTGGGAATATCCGGGCGGTGGCGGCTTAACCACGTCGCCCTGGGATCCGAACACCAAGTTGAGCGAAGCACAAAAAGCAGCGGAACGCGATGCGTTTTCGTATCTGGTTAAGAAAATCCGGCTGGAGCTGAACAAACTCGCGGCCACCACGGGTAGTTATTATGAGCTCTCTTCGGCAATTGGGGTCGGAACGAAAGCGGCACAAATCGACTGGCAATCAGCCGCCCCGTACATGGATAACATGTTCGCCATGACCTACGACTTTCTCGGCGGCTGGGGGTCGCAAACCGGTCACCTGACCAACCTGCACGCGACGGATCGCAGTTGGTGGGGCATGGGAGCGGATGTGTATATCGACCAGATGATTGAGCTGGGCGTTCCGGCAGAGAAACTGGTGCTCGGCGCGACCTATTACGGGCGTGGCTGGGAAGGCACCCAGGGCTTTGACGGCAAGCTGCCGACTGCCAACCTGTCTTCGGAAAAAGGCGCCAGTTTCGGCACCGACAGCGCCGAGCCTGGCTACTTTATGTACTGGGATCTGAAGCGCAACTATACCGCTGAACAGGGCTATCAGTACGGCTACGATCAGGCATCGCAGGCCCCTTTCCTCTGGCATCCGCAAAAGCAGGTGTATATCTCGTTTGACGACAAGCGCTCGGTCCAGGCCAAAACTGAATGGGCCAGGCAGAAGGGGCTGGCCGGGGTATTTACCTGGGAGCTGTCGGGGGATGCTGACGGTGAGCTGACCGAGGTGATTTACCAGACGATGCAGCGTTAATGCCAGGCAGCGTTATACTCGGTTGCTTAAAACCTCGTGCAGAGTCCGATGTAAAACCGCCCATCATGACGACAACGTGAAAGAGAAGACCCGGCGTGCCCGGGTCTTTGGTTGACTGCGGGGGGAGGGCGGAAGTGACGTCGTGATTGGGTTACTCGCTGCTGAGCAGATTTTGCCGGCTTTGTAGCCCTGGTAGCGGGTAGGGCGCGCAAAATGCTTTGTCATTGGCCGCCTGGTCGCATTTGATCGGCTGCTTCAGATCGGCCCAGTGCACCAACTCCAGCCGGCCCTCCTGGTGCTCGACCAGGGCGGTACAGCTTTCGACCCAGTCGCCGTCATTGCAATAGAGGACGCCGTTGATGGCGCGTAGCTCCGGCTGGTGGAGGTGGCCGCAAATGATGCCGTCCAACTCCAGTTTGGCCGCTTCCTTGGCAGCGGCTTCCTCGTAATGCTCAATTGCCTTGCGGGCATTGCCAACCCGGTTTTTGACATAGTACGCCAGCGACCAGTACGGCAGACCAAAGCATTTTCTGAGCCGGTTAATCGCCCGGTTGAGGCGGAGCAGCTGGTAGTAAGAGGCATCGCCGATGGTTTTGAGTAGATTGCTGCACATGACGGCATGGTCGAACTCATCGCCGTGGGTGATGAGAAATTGTTTGCCGGCAGCGGTGGTGTGGACTTGGCGGGACTGAATTTCCACATTGAGCAGAATGGAGCCGATGATTTCCCGGAGCTGGTAGTCATGGTTGCCGGGAATATAGATCACCCGGGTCTCGCCGCTGGCAATTTCAATCAGTTTTTTCAGCACCTCCTGGTGCGACTGCGGCCAGTGAAACGAGCGGTTCATCGCCCAGATATCGATAATATCTCCCACCAGATACAAGGTATCACAGCGGGTGTTGCTCAGCAGATCCAACAAATACTCCGCCTTGCAATCGCGAAACCCCAAGTGAATGTCTGACAGCCATATTGTGTTGTAGTGCATAGCATCTCCTCTCAAGGCGCGACCGTATCCGATCCGCTGCCCTTATAACAGCAGTGTGGATTTTTGACATGGCAGCGCCGTGACAGGGTTGAGAAGCTTTGATGACAGGGCATTCTGCCGGTATGGGCGTGCTTAGAAGAACAACAAGTCAGATAAACCGTATGATAAAGACCCGAAATAACGCGGGCAGCGAACGATCATCGAACGCTGCCCGAATCGCTGTGGAAACGCTTGATGCGGCGGGTTATTCGCCCAGGTAGCGCTTGCGTTTGGACGGTTTCATTTGGGTGAGATCCGCCATAAACAAGCCGTCGATGCAGTTGCCGAAATCGGGGTCGACGCTGAAGGTGATCAGCTGGAAGCCGCCTTCTTCAAACAGCGACGCGTACTGCTTGAACAGCACCGGCACCTTACAGTTCTGTGCCGTGAAGGCTTGTTGCAGCAGCTCGAATCCGGCTTGGCGATCCAGCCCGGTGAACTGGGTGTCCAGTTGTTGCTCGGTGTCCGGATCTAACGGATAGGGGCGCTTGGCTTCGGCCAGCTGCGCGTCACCGCGGTAGTAACGGGTGTAGTAGTACACCAGCATCGCCTGCAAGGCTGGCGGGAATTCATTACTCATGGTCACCGGGCCAATCAGGTAGCGGACGTCCGGGTTATGGCGCAGGTAAGCGCCGATCCCCTGCCAAAGATAATCCAGGCTTGCTTTGCCCCAGTAGGTCGGATTGACGAAGCTGCGGCCCAACTCGACCGTGGCTGGCAGATACGGGGTGATGGCGTTGGTGTAGTGAAACAGCTCGTCGGTGTAGAGCCCCTGGCGACCGTATTGCTTGAGGATCTCGCGACCACGGCCCAGGCGGTAAGCGCCCGCAATTTCGAGTTGGTTTTCATCCCACAGAATCAGGTGCTGGTAGTAGCGATCGTATTTATCCAGATCCCGTTTCGACCCGGTGCCTTCGCCGACTTTGCGGAAGGTCAGCTCTCGCAATCGGCCGATTTCCCGCATCACCACCGGGGCCTGGTCGAAATCACAGAGTTGGATCCGGTTGCTGTCCCGGGTCTCCCCCAGCAGTTGCGAGGCTTTCAGCTCGAGCCGGATTTCCTGGCGATCTTCCGGGTGGGCGACGGTTTTTTCCGTCACAAACGCTCGCTTGCGAAAGGGCTTACGGGCTTTACCCAGGTTATAGAGATGCTTTTTCAGCCGCTTGAGCAGTGCTTTGTCTGCCACCTGATCGGAGTGCAGCTCGCTGGCGGGGATCATTTCGCCGATGCGAAACAGCAGGGTGCCGTTGCGTTGCTTGAACATTTCACCGGCCAGCATGGCGGTGGAGAGCGGTTTGGCCAGCAGAGAAGCGCTGTAAAACAGGGCTGAGTTTTTGCCGTTGATATGGATCGGCAGTACCGGCGACCGGGTTTTGCGGGCGAAATTGAGGAAACCGCCGCGCCATTTGCCATCTTTGATCCCGGTCGGGCTGGTCCGAGAAACCTCACCGGCCGGAAAGATGATCACGGCCTCGTCATTTTCCAGCGCGTTGATCACTTCTTTGTAGCTGCGGCGAAAGCTGGTGCTGGTCATGTTATCGAGCGGGATGAACAGCGATTCAAGTTGGTCAAAGTTGGTCAGCAAGTCATTGGCGACAATGCGGACATCGCGGCGCACTTCACTGATCAGCTTGAGCAGGGCCAGGCCATCGAGCGAGCCCAGCGGGTGGTTGGCAATAATCACGACCCGACCATGGGCCGGAATATTTTCCTTGTCGCGACTGGAGGCCGCGTAGCTGAAGTTGAAGTAATCAAACACGGCATCGATAAAGTCGATCCCCAGCGTATCTTGATGCTGATCGAGAAAGCGATTGATTTCTGATTCATTGACCAGTTTACGCAGTATGCTGAGGGTAGGTTTGCGGATCAGGTTTGGTTTCTGGGAGAAAGATGGAAACTTCTCATTTACCGCACGTTCGATATTGATCATCGTGAATAAGCTCGTTATCTGTGTCTCCTCATCAATCTAAGGGGCGATTGTGACATTTGGATAACACTTGCCCGAGCTGGCACATCATGTCTCTCGGGCTAAACGGGTCGGTGATCGCGCTGTAATAGCTCGGTCATTGCGCTGCTTTTTTAAGCGTGATTCACCTGAATGGGCGGTTCTTAGCCAGGTTTTCCTCCTGTTTTGATCCGCCGCTTTACACTGTAAACAGCACAATCTTATCGGCAAAGTGATGGGCGTATTTTTATAACCGCGGCCCATGTCCAGCAAAATTCACGGATGACGGTGATGTTCTGCGCCTTTCACGGTGCGCCGGAAATCCTCCGTTTGTATGGTCAGGCCACGGCAATTCACCGCGGCGATCCGGTCTGGCAGAACGACATCGGTTTATTTAACGAGTTACCGGGCACCCGCCAGCTGTTTTTACTTGATATCGACCAGGTGCAATCATCGTGCGGAATGTCGGTGCCGCTGTTTGACTATGTCGGGGAGCGGGATAGCTTGAAAGTCTGGGCCGAGAAGAAAGGGCCGGCGGGTATAGAAGCCTACCGGGAACAACGTAACCAGATCAGCCTGAACGGGTTTGAGACCCACATTGTGGAAAAATCCGCTGCCACGACCAAATCAAGCCCGGAGTAGTGGATTATTACCGGCTTTTTCCTGCCATTTTGCTGAAAGTGTCGCCGCAGTCGGCCCGGTTGGCGAAAAGATAAACGTTTGAGTTTTTCAGGGGTTTACAGCTGCCTCTGCCTTGCGTATTATACGCCGCACTTACGGAGAGATGGCTGAGTGGTTGAAAGCACCGGTCTTGAAAACCGGCATACGTTAATAGCGTATCTAGGGTTCAAATCCCTATCTCTCCGCCACATTACAAAGCCCTGTCGTTAGACAGGGCTTTGTTCGTTTCAGCTGATGTGCCGGGTGTCGGGATTTGAAAAATCCTCCTATACCCACAGCGTTTCGCCACATTCGAATCCCTTGTTTCGGCACTGCTTTTTTTATTTTCAGACGTAGAAACAGTTTCTACGTCTGAAAACCGCCACACCAGAAGCGGCCCGTCGTATTCAAGACTTTAGTCAAAAGCCAACCGGGATGTTCTCGTTACTGCCAATACCAATCGTAGTAAATAACTGGTCATCCTAGCTTGTTAAAACGCTCGATAACTGCGTTAGAAATTTTGATTGCAGAGTAACTACTTATTGAAGAATTCTGCCTTGTTCTCAAGCTTTTTCCTGTGCTGTTACTGAGCACTTACTTACGGTAATTAGTATTAAAATTTAAGGAACGCTTTACCTTATGCTTAAGTTGAAGTTTTAGCATGGTCTTCGTTGGCCCGGCAACTCAGAAGGAGAGAGCAATGATCCAACTTGAGCGTGTGAATCTAGTCGTGAAAGATTTCCCGGATCATTAGGTTAGCCTTGCTCATTTAGCTTATGTGGCCCATAGCATTAACGCTATGATCGGCCGGCTGGTTGATGCCGGCTCTCCCATTGCAAAACCAAGTGCGGATGAAACCTATCGAAAATGTTTACTTTGTTGATTCGCAGGTTTTGAAGTCGAGTTTGTTGAATATCTCACTGATAATCCAAAGCTGCGTAACTGTTCGAGTTGATACGAAAAATCGCAGAAGGAGCTAAGGCCGCTCTGCACGCTCTCCGGATGCTTTAGGCAGCTATTTAAAATTGAATGCTTGGGGACATTTGATTAAACAAATACCGCCATTATTCGGATAATAGACATTGCTGAAATCTCATATTAAGTCTGATTGCTTTCAGAATTACTTTCTGGTTTATCATGGAAATATCTAAAATTATCTAATGATGAAATTTCTAGAGTGCTCTTTGAATTTAATATTGAAATGATAGAGGGAATGAAAAACATAACTGAAACAATAACCCATAGCTTTTGTGCTCCGGAGTACGCTATGGAATAAAATTCGCCATGATTGAAAAAAGTATAATCTCAACTATATGTTAATATGTTCAATTGGTTCATGCTGTTCCTTGATAATATGAAACTTGCTTCTTGGGTGAGTTATCATCATTAGAAAAAACGGAGGCTGAAATGAAACCTTATGCAATGATTATTTTAACCACATCACTGACTGCAACATCTGGTGTATATGCTAGTGACCGGTGGGAAAAAGAGGCGAGTGATGCCTGGATCGATGGTAAAGCAGAAGCAACATTGCTATTAAATACGAATTTAAATTCCTTTGATATTAATACAGATGTCAGAGATGGTGTTGTTATATTAACTGGGGATGTCAATAGCAGTGTCGAGAAGTCACTAGCCGAAGAGTTGGTGATGAATATTGATGGTGTTAAAAGCGTGCAGAACAATCTGGTAATTATCAATGAAAATATTGAGGAAGCAGTAGTTTCTGGATTGATTGATACAAAGATAGCCTCTGTGGTGAAAACACAACTATTGGCTGAGCCCGATGTCAGTGGGACGGATATTAATGTTGAGGTGAATAACGGCATCGTGACTTTACTCGGTCGGGTTCAGAACAGTGCGGAAAAAGATTTGGCAGAAGAAGTAGCTAAGAAGGTGTCTGATGTAAAAGAGGTTGTGAATAATTTAAAGACGAGTGAGTAAAATAAGGTCAATTGTCGAATACAGTTGAGGCTTAGTATGATTAGATGGATTGTTATATTTTTAGTGATAGCTTTAATTTCAGGAGTGTTAGGTTTTGGAGGGATTGCCGGTACTGCGGCAGGCATTGCACAATTATTATTCTACATATTCATTGTGTTGTTTGTTGCATCCTTGGTCCTCAATGTACTTAATAATAGAAAGCCATAGCAGGGCCGGAGTATCATGGGTTGGCGGCGACAACAATGTCGTCGCCGCCAACCCTGCCTAACAGCGAACGCAGTCTTTAGACCGATGCTTGTATTCTATCAGGTTTCCGTGGCTGTGATTAGTATAAGCGTGAGGTTGCTTCTGTCTGTATTTTGCAGCGCGGCACCTCACACCTGCCGCTCCATCGCTGCCTTGTCGCTCAGGTAACTGACATTATCCTGTTGCAGGTGCTTGTGGAGGAGACCGGCAAGCTCATCGCCGGACATGGGGCGGTGGAACCAGAAGCCCTGGCCGAATTGGCAGCCTTCGGCGAACAGATGTTCGTATTGTGCCCTTGTTTCAATGCCTTCGGCAACCACCTGCATTCCCAGGCTTTGGCCCAGGTGAATAATGGTCCGGAGAACACTGTGTGCCCGCTGAGGCGCCGAAGAACATGCCTGGATGAAGCTTTTATCAATTTTAATTTTCTGAAACGGCATGGATTTGAGGTGGCTGAGGGAGGAGTAGCCAGTGCCAAAGTCATCCAAGGCCAACTCGACTCCCAGGCGGCGCAGCTGACTGAGGATCTGCGGAGAGCTGTCGATATCCTGCATGGTGGTGTCCTCGGTGATCTCCAGCACCAGTTGATCGGCCGGAAGGCCGGTTTGTGCCAGGGTTCGCGTCAGCATCCCGGCCAAATCGTAGCGGGTGTACATCGCGGGCGAGATATTCACGGAAGTTTTGATGGCGGGCAGCCCGGCTTTGCGCCAGGCCATGTTTTGGCTGCTGGCGGTGGTCAGGACCCAGGCATTCAGTTGTTCCGCCAGACCGGCACGTTCAGCCACGGTAACGACCTCTAAAGGCGATATGTCCCCGTATTGCGCATGGTGCCAGCGCAACAGGGCTTCCGCTAGCACAATCCGCCGGGTCTTGAGACAGACAACCGGCTGGTAGACTTGCCGGATCTGATTGTTGGCCAGCGCTGAAACCAGATCTTCTGCCAGGGTGTGATACCGCTGGCGCTTGTCTTCCATGGGCTGCTCAAACGCATAGTAATTGGCTTTGGGATCATGCTTGGCATAATACATGGCCAGATCGGCGTTGCGCATCAGAAGATCCGGCTCTGTTGCATCTTCCGGGAAAACACTACTCCCGATACTGAGCTGTGGGTAGAGTCGATGCCCCTGAATGGTGAGCCCCTGGTTGAACTCTGAGTGCAACTGACGTACCAGCTGGTGACAAGCTGCTGGCGTATGGTTCCCCTCGATAAAGATGCCAAACTCATCGCCGCCCAGTCGGGCAATGGTACTTTTGGGGCCAAAGGTGGTTTGCAGTTGCGCGGCTATCGCCTGCAGCAATTGGTCGCCAATCGCATGGCCGAGTTGATCGTTGACGTATTTAAAGTTATTCATATCGAGCATGAAAGCCACCATATGGCGTTTGCGGTTGCTATTGATGGTCTGCTTGAGTTTGAGGTGAAATGCATGGCGGTTGGCAAGGCCCGTCAGGCTGTCATGCATAGCCTGCGTGAGATTCGTGGTACTTTCACGGATCAACAGAAAAATCAGGATACTACCGCTCAACAACAGCCCAAGTAAATAAAGGTTGGCTTCGTCCTGCAGACCTGAAATTTGCCGCAGCTTGCGCCAGCTTTTTTCACCGGCCGCGGTCTGGACATTGAGGAGCCGGACTTGCTGCTGCAACGGAGTGAGAGACTGTTCCAACGCGATTGCTGCTTGATCGCCCGGCCTCAGGCTAAGGATGTCTGGTTCTATGGCGATCATGTGTAGCTTAAAGCGTTGTAACAGCTCAGTTGCACCGGGATAGTCGCGAAAGGGACGGGACTCTTCGCCGGTGGCGAGCACATCAATGCGGCTCCAGAGTAAATCAAAGCGGAGCAGGAGTTCATCCCGACTGAGATCGTTCAGGGCGAGTCGCCGTAGCGCTTGCATGAACTTGAGGGTTTCCATTTCCAGCTCTGAAGATGACCAGCTGATCGTTTTGATGGACTGGGAAATCAGGCCTGAGACCTGGTGATTGCGCTGGGTGCTGACCACGGAGCTGATGGCAAACAGCAGCACCACGCAGGCCAATATGAGCAACTTCACTCTTCTCATGGCAGAATGTCCAGCGTACGGAGTTGCCAGATCATATCTTCATGGTGCTGCGGTTGATCCAGCTCGGTATGCTCAGAAAGGGGATAGATGATCCAGATTGGACCTTTGTCCCTGACTCGCATCAGACGACCATTATCTTTTAGAGCCAGCAAAATAGGGTATTTTTCAATCGTGCTCAGGTCAATTTGGGTTTGGTAATCGTTCAGGGCGGTGGCCGAGAGGGTGCGACCGTGGGCACCGACGTAATGCAGGAGGTCCTGCAATAACACCCCTTCGTAGGTATGTGCAGAGTCAGTCCAGGGGGTTTGGGTGGTTACCGTTGCCTGGGGCAGTTGCAGTAACATCTGGCGGTCAAAAAGCGCCTGATTCGGTTGGTTGGTGTGTTCGATCTGACCTCGGATAGTCAGCACCACGGTATCTTGTGGCTGCACCAGGGGCGCGGCATTCCCTGCGGTGGAGACGACGCACAGGGCAAAAATCATCAGGAAATGTTTGCTTGAGGTCCACATAGTCTCGCTCCTGCATCCTGCTAAGCCTTTGAGAAGGGGTCTTCGCGACTGGGTTGCCGCCTGGCCGGCATCGGTGTGAAACGGCATGTGTACCGAGTGCTTGAAACGCTTGACGCAACCGCGCAGAAAACCGTACATCTTCTGAAAATCTAGCATAGATTGATTCATATGAACTTGGTTTAATTAACCCTTTATACCAATAAGGTATGTCAATTGTTCGGGTGGCGTGGCATTTCCTGCTGTTTATGAAGGGCTTGCTGTCCATTGCGTTTGTGACTTTTTTGTCAATCTTCGTTCTTGCTTCAAAAAGTACCTGGTTTATTATTGTAAAAAGCAATGATAATAAATATCATTTATGTTTGTTTTAGGTCGGCCTGTGCCTGGCAGCCAATTGCGCGGTCAGGGTTCAAAATGGCTTCCTGTCATTACGATTGTATGGGGAGGAAGATGGACAACACAGCCGATCACGATTGGAAGAAGAACAATAAGGATCAAGCAACAATGGCGATTCCAAGCATCGAGAGTTATGCACTCCCTGCAACTGAAAGCTACCCGAAGAATAAAACGGATTGGCAAATTGACCCGGCCAAAGCGGTGCTGCTGATCCACGATATGCAGGAGTATTTTGTCAACTTCTACCCCGCGGATCAGTCGCCGATGAAGGAGCTCAGACAAAATATTCAGACCCTGAAAGCGGCGGCCAAGAAAGCTGGAATCCCGGTGGTGTATACGGCGCAGCCAGCGAACCAGGCCCCTGAAGATCGCGCCTTGCTGACCGACTTCTGGGGAACGGGGCTGAAGGAAGAGACGGCCATTATTGCTGAGCTCGCCCCGGAAAGTGACGATCTGCAGTATGTGAAATGGCGCTACAGCGCGTTTAAAAAGACCCCGTTGCTGGACTACATGCGGGAGCAGGGCAAAGATCAGCTGATTATATGCGGTATTTACGGCCATATTGGCATTTTGTCGACGGCGCTGGACGCTTTCATGCTGGACATCAAGCCGTTTGTGATTGGCGATGCGATCGCTGATTTCTCGCTGGCCGATCACCAGTTTGCGATGAGCTACCTGGCTGGCCGTGCCGGGAACATTCAGCCGTTGTCTGTGGCGCTGATGGCGATGGAGAAGGCTGCAAAGCCGGCGTTGACCCTGGAAGCGATGCAGCAGGATGTGGCTGAAGCGCTGGAACTGGATCTGGAAGAGGTCGATGCCGATGAAAACCTGATGTTCCTGGGACTGGATTCAATTCGGGCCATGGTGCTGCTGGAGCAGTGGAACAAGCAGGGGGCGAGTGTCACCTTTGCCCAGCTGATGGAAAAAGTGACCCTGCGTGAATGGTATGAACTGATGGCGGCCCCGCAAGCCGTGGCACAAGCGGAGCCGGCTATGGCTTAACACCTTGCTTGTAGCCCAAGAGATTGAAAAAAGCCCGAGGAACGCCTCGGGCTTTTTATTGCGCGGCTGGTGCTTCAAGCGGTTCAGGCGTAGGTTGCGCGCAGCACTTTCTTGTCGATTTTTCCGACCGAGGTTTTCGGCAGCGCTTCACTGAAGGCGATCTTATCCGGGATCTTGTAATCGGCGATCCCTAAGTCGCGCAGAAACCGTTTGAGCGCGATCGGGCGCAGTTCAATGCCCGGCCGGGTTACGATCACTGCGCAGCTTCGCTCACCGAGGTATTCATCCGGGATCGCGATTAGGGCCGCATCATGGATCCCTTCGTGGCGCAGCAGCTGGTTTTCGATCTCTTCCGCTGCGATCTTCTCGCCGCCGCGGTTGATCTGATCTTTATCCCGCCCGGTAACGATCAAATTTCCTTCAGCGGTGCGCTTGACGATGTCGCCGGTCCGGTAGAAGCCGTCCTGGTTGAAGGAGCGCTCGTTATGGGCCGGGGCCCGGTAGTAACCACGAATGGTGTAAGGCCCTTGGGTCAGCAGGAAGCCCTCTTCGCCAATAGCGACATCCTGGCCGGCATCATCCACGACACGGATCTGATCATGAGGGGAGATCGGTCGGCCCTGGGTCTGGGTGATCACCTCAATCGGGTCGTCGAGGCGGGTGTAATTGACCAGCCCTTCGGCCATGCCGAATACCTGCTGGAGTTGACAGTTGAGCTTGCCCGGCAGTGCTTTGGCCGCGGTTTCGCTGAACTTAGCCCCACCGACTTGGATGAGCTTAAGGCTCGACAGGTCGTGTCGGGTGTTATCGACGTGATCCATCCACAGCAGTGCCAGCGGCGGGACCAGGGCCGAGACCGTCACCCGGTGTTTTTCAATCAGCTCAAAGGCGGCTTGAGGCGCTGGGTTCTGGGTCAGCACCACGCAGCCACCGGCCCAGAACACGCCCAGGGCGCCGGGAGAGCTGAGCGGGAAGTTATGGGCGACCGGTAGGGCGCACAGATAACGGGTTTCGGGGCTGAACTGGCAAATGTCCACACTGCCGGTGACGCTGTAGGCGTAGTCGTTGTGAGTGCGGGGGATCAGTTTCGGCGTGCCAGTAGTGCCGCCGGAGAGCTGGAAGAAAGCGATATCCGAGGGATTGGCGTTTTGCGCGGTGTCGGGCACTTGCTCGCAGTCGGCGAGGCGAATGAAACGCGGATCGTCCGTTGGTGCCAGCTCACCGCGCACAATCACATGCTGGAGGCCCGGACAGTTGGCGGCAACGTCGCGGGCCAGCGCCTGGTAATCGAATGCGGCGCTAGCTCCGTCAATGAGATAGGCCTTGGCCTCGGCATGATCACAGAAATAGGTGATCTCGGCCTGGCGGTGGGCCGGCAGCGCCAGCACCGGACGAACGCCCAGTTGCAACAGGGCAAAGAAGCAGGTGTAGAATTCCGCGACATTGGTCATCTGCAGTACGACATTATCGCCCGGCATCAGGCCCAGGGCTTTAAATCCGGCAGCGAGGCGGCCAATGTGCTGATCCATGTCGCGATAGGTGAAGGTGCGGTCCTGACAAATGACGGCCGGTTGCTCAGGATACTGCGCCGCGGTCTGGCGGAAGTAATCCAGCAGGGTTCGATCCTGCCAGTAGCCAAGTTCGCGGTATTGGCTGGCTTGCGCGTCAGGCCAGACGGTCAGATCGGTGTTGTGGTTCATGGTCGCTCCTAGGCTGTCAGCAAGTCGTTGAGTTGGATTCCGGCGGCGGAGAGGATGGTGCCCATTTTGGCGCCGGTTTCATCGAGCTCACTTTGCGGTACAGACTCGTTGACAATGCCGGCCCCGGCATAGACTTTCATCTGCCGTTTCTGAACTTCGGCGCAGCGGATGGTAACCACCCATTCGCCATTACCGCGGGCATCGCACCAGCCGACCATGCCGGTGAAGTAGCCGCGATCAAACTGTTCAATTTTGCGGATGGCCTGATAGGCATCTTCGCGCGGATAGCCACACACGGCTGGGGTCGGGTGCAGATCTGCGGCAATTTGCAGCACGTTCAGGTGCGGATCGCTCACCTGGCCTTCCAGCACCGTCGACAGGTGCAGCATGGTCTGGGTTTCGATCACCGACGGCACCATCGGGGTGTAGAGGTTATGGCAGTAGCGACTCAGGACACGCTCGACTTCTTCGACCACCAGGCCATGCTCGTGCAGATCTTTCTGGGTATTGAGCAACGACAGGCGGGATGCCTCGTTGAGCGCTTCGGACTCCGAACGCGGTCGTGAGCCGGCCAGCGGGTTGGAGATCAGGTGGCTGCCTTTTTTGGCCACCAGCAATTCAGGACTGGCGCCCATCAGTTTGGCGCCGTCCTGGGTATTGGCAGCAAACGTATACCCCCGGCTGTTGATAGCCAGCAGGTTGTTGAGCAGATTCTGGAGTGGAATATCTTCGTGGGTCGCCACTTCCACGGCGCGAGAGAGCACTGCTTTCGACAGTCCTGTGGTTGCAAACATTTCCAGCAGATCTTCCACGCCCTGGCGATATTGCTGACCTGACGGGGATGAAATCAGTTTGGCTTGCGACACCATGTTCGGGCGGGGCTGGTTACCGCGCGTACTGCTGGAGACATACAGTTTTTCCGGGATCACAAACCGGGTCGGGTTATCGTCACTGAACGGGACTATTCCGAACAGGAGCGGATTATCGGCATCGTCTTTTTTAGCAGCCTGAAGCATTGTCGTGGCCTGGTTCGCCAGGTCGGCAAATGGGATTGGCTGGTGAAATTCCTGTGCCACACCAGCGCCGAACAGGGTGTTGGACGGTGAAGCAAAAAAGAAAGGTGACGTGGTCAGCTGCTGCTCGATGAGCTCTTGGGCCATTTTAGAATAGCCGATGACTTCACGTTGCATGGTGTTCCCTCTTGAATATCAAACGCGATCTATTGCGAAATTGTGTGACTCAGATTACATTGATAATAATAAAAATGCGAATGGTTATCATTGGTGTTTGATAAATATCGCTATTTTTGATGTAAGCTCACACTTTTTTCATCCATTGGTTGAATCTCATGCAGTGAGCCCAACTAAGAACATATAAATCATGAGGTTATAAAGATGAAGTTGTCACTTATCGGGCAAACGGTATTGGTGACCGGCGCGGCACGGGGCATTGGCCTGAGCGTGACCCAAACGCTGTTGGGAGCCGGGGCGAACGTGATCGCCACGGATGTGAACTTGGACTTATTGCTGGCCAATACAGAGGCACTGCAAGCGCAACACCCGGCACAGCTGCAATGCGATCGGCTGGATCTGAAATCGCCGCAAACCATTCCCGCAGTGATTGCTTCACTCAATGACAAGTATGGCCCCATCACAGATCTGGCCAGTTGCGCCGGGATCCTGCATTTAGGCAGCTTGAGTGAGATGGACTTTACCGCGGTGCAGGATACTTTCATGGTCAATGCATTCGGCGCGCTGGCGGTGATGCAGGCCTTGAGCGGGTCGATGAAACAGGCCGGGCGCGGTGCGATGGTGGTGGTGGGCTCGAATGCTGCCAATACCCCGCGGCCGAATATGGGCGCCTATCCGGCGTCGAAAGCTGCGTTGCATATGATGGTCAAAAGTATCGGGATTGAACTGGCACCGCATGGGATTCGCTGTAATCTCGTCAGCCCGGGCTCGACCCGGACCGAGATGCAGCAGCAGCTCTGGACCGAAAGTTACGGCGAATCGCAGGTGATTGCCGGGGATACGGCGCAGTACCGGCTGGGTATCCCGCTGCAGAAAATTGCCGAGCCGGAAGATATCGCCAATACTGTGCTGTTTTTGCTCTCCGAAGCGGCCAATCATATCACCATGCATGATTTGCGGGTCGACGGCGGGGCGACCCTGGATAATTAATTATTCTACAATCAAAAAATCTAACGCAGTTATCGAGCGTTTTAACAAGCTAGGACGACCCCTTATTGACTACGATTGGTATGAATCACGCTTGATCAATGAAAAGTGCAGCAAAACGCCGGCTCGGGGATTCCGAACCGGCGTTTTTATCGGCTGTCTCAAGGTTCAAGCACAGCCTCAGGCGACGGTTGAAAACTGCCGGCTCAGCGCGATTTCCTTGGCATTGGCCAGGGTATCGATCAGCTTGCGGGTATCGTCCCAGCCGAGGCAGGCGTCGGTGATCGACTGCCCGAAGCGCAGCGGTTGCCCGCCGAGTTTCTGGCTTTCGCCGACCAGAAAGCTTTCTGCCATCACCCCGGCGATATACTGTTCACCGTCAATGAGTTGCCGGGCCAGATTGTCGGCGACACTGAGCTGGTTTAACGCTACCTTCAGGCTGTTGCCGTGACTACAGTCGACAACCAGGCGGGGGGAGAGCTGGCTGGCTTCGAGCTGTTGGGTTACGGTAACCACATCCTCAGAGCTGTAGTTCGGGGTTTTACCGCCGCGTAAAATCACATGCCCGTCCGGGTTGCCCCCGGTCATCACCATCTGCGGACCATTGCGCAGCCCGGAGACACACAGATGATGCGACGCGCTGGCGGCGTGGATCGCATCAATGGCAATATTGACATTGCCGTCGGTGCCGTTTTTAAATCCAACCGGACACGGCAGCCCGGAGGCCATCTGGCGGTGAATTTGCGATTCAGTGGTACGTGCGCCGATGGCGCCCCAGCAAATCAGATCACTGATATACGGATACACCGTGGTATCAAGAAACTCGGTTGCGGTGGCCAGCTCCAGCTGGATCACATCACGCAGAAACTGGCGGGCGATCCGAAGCCCTTTGGCCATGTTATGGCTGCCGTCGAGATCCGGATCTACCACCAGCCCCTTCCAGCCCACTCTTGTTCTTGGTTTTTCAAAATAGGTTCGCATAACGATCAGCAGCTGATCGTGATAGTCGTGCTGAAGCTCGGCCAGCCGGGCTGCATACTCAAGCCCGGCTACCGGGTCGTGGATCGAGCACGGGCCGACGATCAGCATCAGGCGGTTATCGTCGCCACGCAGGACGTTGCTGATGGCTTGTCTTTTCTCGGCGATCAGTTGTTCGCTGCTGTGATCCAGGGCGATATCGCCCTGGAGATCTTCAACATACGGTAGTGGCTCAACGGCAGTTGAGCGCATCACTTTTCGGAGCATTTGCATGTGTCCCCCTCACGAGACAGGTCTTTCTGAACGGGCTAAAAAATAAAAATAATAATTATGATGTTGATGCACTATCGCGCTCAAAGCGCTGATACAGCGCGTTGATCGGCAGTTGCAGGCTGCCGGGTGTTAACACGGCTTCCAAGAACTGCAGCAGACGGCGCTGGTGCTGCTCAAACTCTTCCCGTGGGTGTGCCAGGGGATCGGCATCCAGACTCAGGGTAAGTGCATCGGCGTTGGTCCGGCCCCGGAAGGTAATATTGAAGCCATCCGCCGGACCGCTGGTGATCACCTGGTGTTTGACTTCACACCCTTCAAATTCCGGTGGATCGAACGGTAGTACATTGACAAACGGTGAGAAGAAATAACGGCTGTTGGCGGTCAGTCCCTGATCGGCGGCAATCTGCTCGATCCGGTAACGTCCACGGCTGTAGAGCTGACGCAGCGATTTGCCGCTGGTGGTCAGGTACTGGGCCAGGGTGTCATCCGGGTTGACGGTGACATGGAGCGGTAGAATGTTGACCAGCAAAGCCGGCATGTAGGCACCGACGCTGCCCCAGCGGCTCATGAACGGGACCCACAGTGGTATCGCGGTACGCGGTTGGTCGCCTGGCTGGCCCAGGAAACGGAACAGGTACAGGCCGGAAAGGTTGACCAGCAGATCCGGCCAGCCCATTTTCAATTCGCCTGCCACTGCCTTGAGCTGCCCGCTCAGGGCCGGGGAGAGTTCGCAACTGAAATGCAGCGTTTCGTCGCCGTAATCATCCTCTTTATTCAGCACCGTCAGATCGCTGCTGCTCGCCAGGTAGTCCTGCCAGAAGGCTTTATCCTGCTCGAAACGGCGGCTGCTACGATAGCTCTGTTCTTCGTCAAGGAAACTGGCGAAGGCGTTGAACGGCGCGCCAGCTTCCCCTTTGCCCAGGAAGTGGGAATACAGGGTGGCACAGCGCTGCTCCAGCAGTGTCATGCCGAAGCCGTCCATCACGATATGGTGAGCCCGGATATACCAGAGGTAGCGAGTTGCATCGAGTTTGATCAGCCATTGCGCGGAAAGGGGCTGGTTGAGCAGATTCAATGGGGCGTCGACATCGGCCTGCATCAGGGCTTTGGCTTCCTGCTCCGGGTTCGCGCTGCTTTGCAGATCAATCAGCTGGAGTTGCGGCAGCCGCTGCGGATCCCGCGCTTGCTCCGGCGTGTGGCCGTCTTCACGGAGGCGAAAACGCAGCGACAGAACATCGGTTTCCCGCACGGCTTGCTCAACCGCCTGGCTGAGGGCCTGCTCATCAATGGCACCGCGGATGTCGATGTAATGGGCAACGGTGGACAGGGGTTCATCCGGATGACAGGCAAATTCTTCCCAGAAGTCCAGTTGTGGCAGGGTAAGTGGCATCCAGTTCAGGGTGTTTTCCGACATGTTTCGTACCTTGTGATCGGGGGAGATAAAGCAGAGGGCGTGATCGCCAGTTCCTTTATGCAGTATCCATTTGTGTTCTGGTCAGCGGGCAGAAAGTTTCTCGCAGAGATTGCAGTACACACGCCAGACTCAGAACACGCCATGCCAGAAATAATAACGGTATTAATACAAATGGCAATTATTATCATTTGCATCGGTGTCATATTTTATGGCCCGACGTACGATCAATCTGCCAATTACGGTGCGAGACGAGGTCGAGCCGTGGGCAAAAGCTATTCGGGAACTGTTCAGGATTTGTTCAGGAACTGTGCAGGACCAAAGTCGATTTCGGCAGGAGGCCCGGTTTTGGTTGATTTGGTTAATACGTGGCAATATTCTCAAATAATAAACTAAAAAATCATAAATTGTGAATTGTTATTCTTTTTGGTCTTTGTGTCTGGTGTTATATGTATAGATTGCATTAATGTTCTAATAACTTGCTCTTAGGTGGTGTTTTATCCCTTTATCGTATGTGTTTCAGGGGACTGGGTTGATTGTTTTCTATTCGGCCCGGTTTGAGTTCACAATATTATCTTTGCTATAACCTAGTTGTATCGCGCAGAAGAAGTATATTTTTATTCATAACAAAGGGTACAAGGATGTCTATACGAAAGTTTGTGAAAAGCATGATTGCGACGTGTGCATTGGTTGGGGTGTCAACAACAGCAATGGCTGGGCCAATTCTGGATGATATCGTTGAGTCGGGTGAGTTGCGCGTCTGTTTTGATGCTGGGTACATGCCGTTTGAGATGAAGAGCAAAAACGGCGCCTATATCGGGTTTGATATCGATCTCGGCAAGCTGATGGCCCGCCAGATGGGGGTGAAATACGTGCCGGTAAACACAGCATGGGACGGGATCATCCCGACCTTGCTGACCGGCAAGTGCCACATGATCAATGCCGGGATGACGATCAATGCCCAGCGCAACATGCGGGTGAACTTTTCCGACCCGTACATCGTGATCGGCCAGAGTATTTTGCTCAATCCAAAGCTGAAAGGCGAAGTCACCAGTTACCGCGATCTGAACAACAGCAAGTACACCATTGCCACCAAACTCGGCACGACCGGGGAGCAGGCGAGCAAGCGGATGATCAGCAGCGCCAAGATGAATGTGTTTGAAACTCAGGCTGATGCCGCACTGGAAGTGGCCAACGGCAAAGCCGATGCCCTGGTGTATGACATGCCGTTCAATGCGATTTATGCCGCGCAGAATGCCGGTAAAGTGGTGCACCTGGAGCAGCCGTTCACCTATGAGCCGCTGGGCTGGGCTGTCGCTCAGGGCGATATGGATATGCTGAATTTCCTCAATAACTTCCTGCGCCAGGTCAAAGGTGACGGCACGTACGATCGGATCTACGACAAGTGGTTCAAGAGCGACAGCTGGCTGAGCCAGGTGCAATAAGCCGTTTGAACAGCGGCTGCGCGAGCGGCCGCTGTTGATTGTGACTCTACCGTACGCCTAAGGAAGAAGTATGATTAGGACGACTCACCGCTGGCTCTGGCACCTGGCTTCTGTGGCCATTGTCGGGGCGCTGATGCTGGGCCTTTATCAGGCCTCCAAATCCATTAATTATAACTGGCAGTGGCAACGGGTGCTGCCGTTTATTGTCGACACCTCACCGCAGGAAATCCGGGCCCAGGGCGATGGTACTGTGGTGATCAATGCCGACAACAGCCTGACTATCCTGCTTGACTACAACGACACCCCGCAGCAGATCAGTGATTATGACGAGCGGCTGGTCCAACCCGGTGATTTGGTCTTTGAGGGCGACGTGATTGCCCGCAGTGACCAGTGGACCATAGGTCCGGTGACGTTAGGGCTGTGGGTGACGTTGAAAATCTCAGTGCTGTCGTTGTGCTTTGCCATTATGCTCGGGCTGGTGGCCGGATTGATGCGGATCTCCCACAACCCGATCAGCCGGAACCTGTCGCTGCTGTATGTCGAACTGATCCGAGGCACGCCGCTGCTGGTACAGATTTTTATCGTCTACTTTTTCCTCGGCACTATTTTTGAGCTGGAGCGCTTTACCGCAGGGGTGGTGGCACTGTCAATTTTCACCGGGGCTTATATTGCGGAGATCATCCGTTCGGGGATTCAGTCGATTCCGCCGGGCCAGATGGAAGCCGCGCGCTCGCTGGGGATGAGTTATCCCAAAGCCATGGTCTATGTGATTTTGCCGCAGGCATTTAAGCGCACCCTACCGCCGATGGCCGGGCAGCTAATTACTCTGATTAAGGACTCGTCTTTGGTGTCGGTGATTTCCATTACCGATCTGACTAAAGCCGGACGGGAAGTGATCAGCGGCAGCTTTGCCACGTTCGAAGTCTGGTTCGTGGTGGCCGGTCTGTACCTGGTGTTGACCACGAGCCTGTCGTGGGGTGTTCAGCGGATTGAAAAGAGGATGGCGAGCAGTGACTAGAGCGTATGAAGGCGATGAGATGATTGTCGCAACCGATGTCAACAAAGTGTATCCCAACCAGTGCCATGCGCTGAAAGATGTCAGCGCCACGGTCAAGCGCGGCGAAGTGGTGGTGATTATCGGCCCGTCCGGGTCCGGCAAGTCGACCTTTTTGCGAACCCTGAACCAGCTGGAAGTGATCAGCTCCGGATCGATCCAGATTGACGGCATGGACATGTATGCCAAGTCGACCAATATCAATGATCTGCGCGCCAATGTTGGTATGGTGTTCCAGTCGTTCAACCTGTTCCCGCACAAAACCGTGAAGGGCAATGTGATACTGGCGCCGGAGAAAGTGCTGGGCCGCAGCCGGACTGAATTGGAGCCGGAAGCTGAGGCACTGCTCAAGCGGGTCGGACTGACCGAGAAAATGGATGTCTACCCGTCGCAGCTCTCCGGCGGCCAGCAGCAGCGGGTAGCGATTGCGAGGGCACTGGCGATGCAGCCGGATGTGATGCTGTTTGATGAGCCGACTTCGGCGCTCGACCCGGAAATGGTCGGCGAGGTGCTGGACGTGATGAAAGATCTGGCCGCGGAAGGGATGACCATGGTGGTGGTGACGCACGAAATGGGCTTTGCCCGCGAAGTGGCCGACCGGGTGCTATTCATGGAAGATGGTGAGCTGCTGGTGGGGGATACCCCGGCGAATATTTTTGACTCCCCCAAGCATCCGCGACTGCAGCAGTTCTTGTCGAAAATTCTCTGATGCATCCTTGTGGTGCCGGTAATAAGAATCAAAGCCTGACGCCGGTCAGGCTTTGATTTTTTGGAACGTTCAGAAAGAAGTCCCAGCTAGTGTTTTGATCTTTTCAGGCTTCTGGCACCTTCCAGCATGAGGACCGCAACTGCCAGCCAAATCGCAATATAAGTTGGCCATTCTTTTGCGCTGATCGTTTCACCGAACAGAAGGGCTACCACGAGGAGCAAGACGGGTTCAACATAAACGAGTAAGCCAAAAAGACTCAGATTGAGATGTGGAGCGGAAAGAGACTGAAACGCGAGAGCCAGGGCACTGATCACCCCTAAGCCTGTCACCAACCACAGTAAGTCGAAACTCACCTGAAGTTCATCGAGTACGTAGCCACTCTGCAGGATAAAGTAGAGGCTGAAAGGTAGGCTGAGCATCATATCAAACCAGACGCCACCGATATTGTTGGTGTCTGTTTTATGTCGTAGCGCAAAATAGATCGGATAACCCAAACAGACGACCAAGGTTGGCCACGCCAGAGTTTGGGAGATCGCAAGTTGATTCAACACACCAAGCACCGCAAATAAACAAGCGAGCTGCTGGAGCCGGGACATCCGATCTTGAAAGACAAATCGCCCGACAGCCACCATGGTGATGGGCATCATAAAGTAGCCAAGGGAGACGGCAAGGCCGTAGCCATTGCCGGGAGCCCACAGGAACAGCCACAATTGAATCCCGATCAGAAAGGATGAGACGATACGGGTCAGGCCAAAATAGCGCTCATGTCGCAATCGTTGAAAAATGATTTGAACTTGCGGCCAGTAACCCTTGATGACAATAAATAATGTTAAAAGCGGGAAGGTAAGAAAGATACGCCAGCCATAAATCTCCAGCCCTTTGAGCTCGTTCAACAGTGAGGTATAGGCGAACATGAGGGCAAAAAGTGCCGAAGCAATCACATTGAGAGTGACGCCGACAGTAGTATTAGCGCGAGTCTGCATACGTTTATATAAAGTAAATGTTTAGATGACAGTATTTTATTGCGTATCCCTTGATAAAGGTGCTCTAAAAACATACGGTAAGCGAGAAAATTTCTCGCACGGACTGCATATGTCACTGGATAAATATGATTACGCCCTGTTGGAGTTGTTGCAGCAGAACTGCCAGACGCCCTTACGCGAACTCGCTGAAGCTGTTCACCTGTCGACCGCCTCAGTGCAGCGGCGCATCCAAAAACTCAAAGAGAACGGTTATATTCAAGCGAACGTTGCGGTTCTGGATCCGAATAAGCTTGATCAGGTCATCACTGTCCTGGTGGAAGTTCAGGCCGAGAAAACGCACATACACGATCTTCAGGCCTTAAAAGAAAGCTTCTCTGGGCCGGAAATTCAGCAATGCTACTATGTCACGGGCGAGGCAGATTTCATGCTGGTGCTGCTGGTGCCGAATATGCAGCGTTTTCAGGAGATTTGCGATAATTTGTTTCACAGTAATGCGAATGTGAAATGGTTTAGAACCATTGTGGTGCTGGACCGTGTTAAGGCCACATTGAATGTACTTTAGCGGCGCTTACACAATTATTTTCTGTCATTTTGAACCACGTTGGCCGCTTATTGAATGGCGGAATAAGTAGCGATTGACAACCGTATTTTGAGTGAGTGAAGAACAGGGCAATTTTATTTCAACGAATCCCATTCATAACCGGGTCTTCGAGGAAGATAAAATTGCCCTGATTGATTTTAACTGAAACCATTGCCTGGCAATAAGTCGGTGCCAGGTAAAAGTGGGTTAAAATTGATAATCAGCAACGATACCCATGGTCCGTGGTCCGCCAACTTCAAACATGCGGTGCTTTTGACGAAGGACGTAATCGGTATCCGCAGCATTCTTAACGTATGCGCGAACCGTCAGGTTATCACCGGCATAACCCGCGTTGAGGTTGAGCACCGTATAATCGCCTGCGGTCTTGCTTTCATCATTCTCCAGATCCGTATAGTAGTCCGTTACGTGATTGGCACGCGCGCCGAAGAACAGACCGGAATCGAAGTGTTGGGTGAAGCCAAGTCCGGCAGAAAGTTTCGGCGCATAGCTAAACTCGTTGCCTTTGAGATCCCCAAGGGTTCTTGCTGGACTTTCGTTGATTTCGGTTTTTAACAGACCGACAAAGGCAAAAATATCCAGGCCGGAATCAAACCAGTACGTCGTTTCGACTTCTGTACCGTAAGTCTGGCCTTCCGGAATGTTGGCAATGAAAGTATCTCCACGCTCACCACTGTCACCATCAACGACGGTTTGGTAGTTTTCATAGTCGTTATAGAAGATGTTGGCGGTGAGCCCTAGTTTATTGTTCATGAAGGTTGAGCGGGAGCTGAGCTCATAGGTCCACACTTCTTCTTGCTCAAAGACAAACACCTCTTCTTTGAATCTGTTATAACCCAGGCCGCCGGCGTTATACCCCTTACGTGCCGTTAAGCCAAGCATTGACGTGTCAGAGATGTCATACGTCACCCCGACTTTCGGCAGCAGAATGTTATTGTCTTCATCTGCGTTAAAATCGAGCGAGGGGTTTACATGGTCGAAATCACGTTTGAGTTCATCATGCTCATAACGCGCGCCAAGCAAGAGCCCCCAACGGTCGGTGAGTTTGACTTTAGAATCAAAGTAGATCGCGTGAGTCTGTACTTCGTCTTTACGCGTTAATGAGTCCGTTTGGGTATCCTGATCTTTGAAGAAGCTGCTGATGCCGACAACGACTTTGTATTTGTCATCGAGCGAGTCATACGAAAGCTTGGCTTCAGCGGTATAATTGTCTTCGTCGACGTCACCCCACCAGTCCACCAGTGGGTATGACTCAAATTCGGTTGAGTAATAACGTTTGGCCAGCAATACATCCAAAGCCAGCTCGTCGTTAATCAGGTAAGCGACATCGAAATTGATGTTCCAACTATTGGTTTCCTGACGACGTGTACCATTTTTGTCGGTATATTCTAAAGAGTCTTTCGCTGATACCAGATTGGTATACTGGCCTTCTTCATTTCGGCTGCCGAGTGTCAGTTTTGCGGTGAGCTTGTCATTCCCCCAAGGTCTCAATAACAACTTGCCTCGAACATTGTAGGATTCAATGTCAGACGGATCCCAAGGATACTGGTCGTTGTTCGGCAACGAGTATTTTATCGGGGTGTTGCCCTTGGTTCCTTCCGCGGCCAGGCGGAAAGCGAGTTTCTCGTCGACAATCGGAGCTGAAACCATGCCTGCCAGATGGTATTTATCATCTTCATTTTCATAGCCGGCGCGAACTTTGCTTTCGGTGTAGAAGGTTGGATCCTTGGTCTTGATGACCACGGCACCACTAATACTGTTCCGACCCTGGTTCGTTGACTGAGGGCCTTTATAAATTTCGACTTGCTCAGTGTCCCAAAGCCCGGCTTTGCCGAAGGCCTCACCGGTCCAGGACTCGGCAACACCATCCACCGTTGTGTTCACACGGGGCGTTGCACCGGTCATATAGCTCAGGAATCCTTCACCCGCACCGCGTCCGTCGACACCCCGAATATGCGGGATCCCCGAAGGGGCATTCAGGACATTCGGGACGCGATCCAGCAAGTCGTAGTAGGTTCGGTCTTCACCATTATCCGCTTCTTCCGTGAATACGGTCACCGAGCTGGTATTTTCCGCGAGCGTGCCCCCCAGCCTTTCACCGGTCACAACAATCGTTTCCATGTTCTTATTGTTGTCTTGCTCACTGGCAGAGGCAGACATGCTGGTGCCGAGACAAATAATGCTGATGAGTGTGGCAAGTTTGGTTTTGTGGGTATGACTGATAGAAATACGACTGCTTAAATCCATGGGCTTCATGACCGAATAAATCCTTAATTACAAAATGAAGAAAAACATTTGAAGTTGTAGTCACAGTTATGCAAAATTTAACGCGACGATGATGCTAATGATAATTATTTTTATTTGCAACTAAGTTCGGGGGATTTTATGTTAACTGATTTCCATTTTTGAAAATGAGCACGCGTTCAATGAGCCAGAATCATGATATTTACTGGAAAAAGCCTAATGCAAACCGATAAATCCCTTTCAGGAATACTTTCTTTTCTTGCCCGTAAAAACTGTTGTGTGGGTGATGAACAATGGTGGGGAAAGATTCGATCGGAAGGTTTGCCATTAATTCTCACCCATGATGGGGAATACCGTGAGGTGCTGTTTCTTTGGCGGGAGATTCCGATTAATCATGAGTGTTCTATCAAAGAAGTTTATATCGACATTAATGGCGTGACCGATCACCACAGTTTTGATATGGCCAAACTGACCCGTTTAGAAGGGACGGACGTCTGGTTTTATGTCAACAACATCAAACCAACCTGGCGTGGGGGCTATTCATTTATTCCGGTTACGTTGCAGCAGGTGCAGCCGAAATACACAGGAAGTGCTGAAGCGAAGAGAGTCCAGCACCGGCAATGGCTGCGGACGATTTTTCCACTAAGTTGTCGTGATGAATTCAGCCGGAAAAATTTAAACAACTGCGAGTGGGGGAAAAATAAGACCCCTTTACAGATGCCAAATGCCCTGCCGCAACCCGAATGGCAAAGCTTTGATGGTTTGTGCGGGCAATGCCGGGCCAGTGCCGATCTCACATTCCGTTGGCAGAGCCAACGATTAAACAGCACCCGCGAGATATGGCTTTATTCTACGAATTTAACAACAGCGTGCCGTCATTTGCCTCTGGTGCTGATCCTTGATGGCCGTTTTTGGTCTCAATCGTTACCGATCTATGATGCGCTGTCACAGGCTACGCAACATGGAAAATTGCCCGAAGCAATTTATGTGCTGGTCGATGAAGTCAATGTCCGTCAGCGCAGTGAGGATTTAAGTTGTAATCCCATATTCTGGCAGGCGGTGATCACTGAACTGCTGCCGCGGGTTTCTGACTATTTTCCGGTGACTCAAGATCCCAGGCAAACCGCCATTGTCGGGCAGAGCCTGGGTGGATTAGCGGCCATGTACGCCGCGCTTCACTGGCCGGAGCGCTTTGGTGCCGTTGTGTGCCAGTCGGGCTCATTCTGGTGGCCTGACTTTTCTCTGGTGAAACTGCCGAGCGATTATTCTCCCCCTTACCCCTCTGATTTAATCAGCGACATGAGTCGTCAGGTACACGTTGGGCTTGGCGCGAACGTGCGCTTAAACCTCTTTTTAGAAGTGGGGAGTGGTGAAGACATCATGATCGACCTGAGTCGGGATATGTACAACCAGCTGGTCTCGCAGCAACACCGAATTCAATACAGAGTCTTTGATGGCGGCCATGAACGCTTATGTTGGCGGGGGGGCATCATCGATGGGCTGTCTTATGTTTTTAATCGTGAATCTGAATCAGCATCCGAATGGGTTGGTTGATTCGGTTATTGACGAAGGTTTGGTGAAAGAACGGACTGGCTGCACGAGACCACATGGCCGTAAGGTCGGATGTCGACAAAACTTTGCAGGATTTTGATCGTGTGGATACTTGTGGACCAAGGCCTTGCCTTGGCGATCGATACCGCAGATGTTGAACCCCGATCTGGCTAAATTAAAGTCAATGAAAGATGATGCCAGGATGCAGTGGCGTTCAACCACCGTCTGGCAGATCCGGTGCGGCAACATCTGATCGCATGGCGCTTGTCACTTGATCAGTTTTTTAAGGAGGAAAAATGGCGTTTTCGGATTCCGAAAGAGAAGCACTGCTGGCAGTGAAAGGGGTGGGCCCTACCGTCCTGAAAAGGTTCGAGGAAATTGGCATCGACACCTTGTCTGATTTAGCCACGTATCAGGCGGATGACATTGCTGAAATGGTGGCTTCCATGCTGCGAACCACGTGCTGGAAGAATAGCCCCCAAGCCAAGGCAGCCATTACAGCGGCTATTGCCCGAGCGAAAGCAGGGCTGGGTTGATTGTTTGAAATGTGTGATGCGGAGAGTCCGCCTCATTCGGCTGACAGAGGAGAACACCCAGTGAAGTGGATGGATAAAGTCTTATGGATCGATGGCCTTGCCGCGCTGTTTGTCGGGTCTATATTAATCAGCTTTCATTCGTTTGTTGGTGAAATTTACAGCATGCCGGAAAAGGTTGTGCTCTTTCTGGCGAGCGCGAATTTACTCTATGGTCTCTATTCGTCGAGCCTTGCGATGAGCCGGAAAGTCTCGCTACGAAAGATTCAGGTACTGGTATTCGGCAATTGTTTTTGGGCGTTGACTTGTTTATTCCTCGTTTATCGATTCATGGATAGTGCAAGTCTGCTCGGTATTTTGTTCATTTTGTCTGAGGCTTTATTCGTCACCGTTCTGGCCGGCGTCGAATGGCGCTGCAGATTTGACTTGTCCGCAACCCGGTCCACGGCCTAGCAAGGCAACACGAGCGTCATTGGCAGCCAAGGCAGCGTCTGCGCTTTATGGAATGCAATGTTGGGCGATAAGGTGTGGTTTTGAATACCACACCTTATCTGAAGCAACAAGAATGGTAATCCTACCGCGACCGAAACAAAAAATTAACTCATGTGGTCGCCCTGCCCGTAACCCTCATCGAAAAAGAACCACTCGCTGTTAAGCGAGCGGTACTAAGCGCGATAACAGGGTTTTCGAGTTGGAACGCCATGGGAATACCTGGCATTATGTGTGTAGCAAGTTAGGGGCAGTTTACAAGACGTGTTCTCTGTACCAAATGAAACTCGAATTATATTCTCTAAGGTTCGATTTACGCAAAAACGGTCAATCTGATCTATGATAATAATAAGTTAGGTAAATAAAGTGATAGTTGAGGAATAAATGTCACTATCAGAACCATTGGGAGGTGACCACACAAGATGAGCTTCATCGTTGGCTTGATATATTTATCTAATGGCAACTTAGCAACGCCACCGGCCATAAATAGCATTGGGGCACAAGGAGGAGAAATATTACCAAGCCCTAAGTTCACACCAACAATCGCAGCAAAGTGAATAGGATCTACTCCTAATGCTTTTATTATTGGTAAGAATATTACGGCAGCCAGAATACTGCCTGATATATCATCAACAATCATCCCAATCAACACTAATAGAAGATTAATGAGAAGCAGTAAAACAAGTTTATCTTCACTGATCTGTAGTAGTACGTCAGCAATTTGGTTCGGTATTTGTTGAAATACCATCGCCCGGCTCATCACAAATAGAAAGAACAGAACCGCGATAATTGATCGAGACTGTAAATAACTTCGTGTAATTGCCTATTATTAAAGCCAGTAATGGCTAAGGATAGGCTCATGGATAAAAAACAACTCGAAGCGCTTGCTCGTGAAGCAGCGAAGTCCATCAAGACGGAAAGTGACCTCAACGACTTTCGCCAAATGCTAACCAAGGTGACCGTTGAAACTGCGCTCAATGCTGAATTAGACGAGCACCTTGGTTATGACAAAAACGCTGAACACCCGTCGACAAACTGTCGTAATGGCTACTCCAGCAAAACGCTCATTACTGATGACGGCCAGGTCTCAATCGATACGCCACGTGACCGTCACGCCAGCTTTGAACCCAAGCTCGTTAAAAAGCATCAAACCCGCTTTCAGTCAATGGATGACAAGATTTTAAGCCTGTACGCCAAGGGGATGACGACACGCGAAATTGTCGCCACTTTCAAAGAAATGTATGACGCCGACGTCTCGCCAACACTCATTTCCAAGGTCACTGATGCTGTCTTAGAACAAGTTGTCGAGTGGCAATCTCGCCCTCTCGATGAGGTTTATCCTATCGTTTATCTGGACTGTATCGTGGTCAAAGTTCGTCAGGATAAGCAGGTAATAAACAAGTCCGTGTACCTCGCTCTAGGCGTCAATTTAGAGGGCCAGAAAGAGTTGCTGGGGATGTGGCTCTCCGAAACTGAAGGTGCCAAATTCTGGCTCAATGTCCTGACTGAGCTGCAAAACCGCGGAGTCAAAGACATCCTTATCGCTTGTGTCGATGGCTTGAAGGGCTTTCCCGATGCCATCAACTCCGTGTTCCCTGAAACCCAAATCCAGCTATGCATCGTGCACATGGTACGAAATTCGGTTAAATACGTACCGTGGAAGGACTACAAAGCAGTGACGGCTGACCTTAAGCAAATCTACCAGTCAGCAACCGAGGATGAAGCCTTATTAGCGCTTGAGCGTTTCTCTGATAAATGGGACGCCAAATACCCTCAAATCAGCCGTTCTTGGACAGCTCATTGGGATAACCTGAATACTCTGTTCAACTATCCACAGGACATACGAAAAGCGATTTATACGACCAACGCGATTGAATCACTCAACAGCGTCATCAGGAAAGCGATTAAAAAGCGCAAGTTGTTCCCGACCGATGAATCAGCGAGAAAAGTTATCTATCTGGCGATCCAGGATGCCTCCAAGAAATGGACGATGCCAATTAGAAACTGGCGGCAAGCCCTGAACCGCTTTATGATTATGTTCGAAGACCGATTAACTGAATACTTGTAACCCAGAGCAGTTACACAGAATTATTTACAGGGTCCCATTATTTATCCTCCTGTTTATATACTTCTCGTAGGTCTCTAAAAATATCCAACGTTAAATACAATGATGAAATGATAAACCCGAAGATCATTGAGGAAAACCAGACCCAACGAGGCCAACCAAGATTAGTACTTAATCTACCTCTATCATATATTTTCAATACATATTCAATGGCTAAGTAAGAGAAGAACAAAAGGGCAACCAAAGAGACAACATAACCAAACAACTTGATATATTCAATATGCTTTTGTTTCTTCACTAAAAGGTGAATAACTCCTCCTGTGATATGTTCCTTGGTTTTTGTCACATAAGCCATACCTGAAAAGTAAACCCACACTCCGAGCAACAATGCTACTTCTTCTATACCGGTAAAAGGTGAATCGAACACATACCTCAAAATAACTTGAAAGAACATCAATAATGAAAGCGATATTACTGAGCTAATCATTACAAATCGAAGCAGAATTTCTAGAAAGTCACACACACTATAAAAAGCGGGCGCATCATGATGCACAAGAGAGTCATTCATAATTACCTCACTACTGCTTCTTCACACCAGAAACAGTGTAAACTTGATCCATAATGTCTTTACCAACCGTCTTTTCCATGTTTGGCCACTCGTTGGCATAGATGCTTGCTTTCGCTTTATCCATTTGATCATCACTAAGAGATACGACGTTAATACCTGCATCTTTTACTTTTTCTAGATAATCAGCATCTATATTTTCTGCTTTTTCCCAAACGATTCGCATCGTATTTTTTGCAGCTTCTTGCATTTTCACACGCTCTTCAGCAGGTAGATCCTCCCACCACTCTTTGTTCACCAGGAAATATCCCTGTTCAAAGTAATCTTTGGTTAGGATGTAAGTTTCAAGAACGTCACGCATCTGCCAGATTTCGATTGAAGGACCAAACCCCCGACCATCGATTACGCCGAGTTGTAGAGATGTATATAGCTCACCATATGGCATAGGGACTGCTGAGAAGCCCCAGTCGGAAAAACGCTCTACCGCGATGGGCACATCGACCGTACGAATTTTTAGACCTTTCGTATCTTCTGGGAATGCAACTGGTACTTTGCCCACACCTTTTCGAATTGCCATTGAACCGAAGCCTGTTGGTACAATGCCCAACGCGTGAAGACCGATATCTTCAAAGATATCGTTATAGATGTCGAGCATTCCACCTTCTTGACCATATATTTCTTTTGCACTATCCCAATCGTCAGCAACATAACCTAACCAAGTCAGATCAAGGCGCTTGTCAAATTCTGAAGCTCCAAACGAAATAGTAACTGGAATTACGCCATCCACTGCTTGCTCAAATTGAGATTGCCAATCACCCAGATCACCACCTGAATGGTATTGAGGAATATATTCCGATCCAGTCGCCTCAAGTTCCCCCATAAAAGTTTCTGCAGCAAAGTTAAAGACATGATCCGTTGGGTATGCTTGCGCTAAGATAAAGCGCTCTGCTGCCGCATTGAATGCAACGCAAGAACTGACCGATGTGAGGACAACTGCTTTTATTAGTTGATTTATTTCCATGTTTTTCTTCCTTGTTTAGCAAACGGCTTAACAGATGGCTAAGCCGTTGATAGTTTTATTCGGAAAGAGAATAACGCTTAGAAGCCATTAACTAGGGAAAGAGTACTTGATACCTTCACGCACACCAGATGATGGCCAACGTTGAGTGATTGTTTTACGGTCTGTGTAGAAACGAACGGCATCTGGCCCGTAAATACAAAGGTCACCAAAACGAGATTGTTTCCAACCACCAAAGCTGTGGTAAGCGACAGGTACTGGTAGAGGAATGTTGATACCGACCATGCCGACTTTGATCTCATCGCTAAAGTAACGCGCTGCTTCACCATCACGAGTAAATAGACAAGTACCATTACCGTACATGTTGTCGTTAATCAGAGTGACAGCTTCTTCCATGGAATCGACGCGAACAACTTGTAGTACTGGACCAAAGATCTCTGCTTGGTAGCTGGTCATTTCCGCCGTTACGTTATCGATCAGTGTTGCACCAATGTAGTAGCCGTTCTCGCAGGATGGTGGAACTTGGATATCGCGGCCATCAACAACAAGACGAGCTCCCTGCTCTACCGCTGAAGAGATGTGAGCCTCAATACGCTCTTTATGCTCTTGGCTGATAACGGCACCAAAGCTATTAGCTTTGTCTGAGTAGTGACCAACCTTAATGGATTTCATTTGCTCGGTTAGCTTAGCAATCAGCGCATCTGCGACATCATCGCCCACAGCGACTGCAACAGAAAGTGCCATACAGCGCTCGCCAGATGAGCCAAATGCAGCACCAATCAGTTGATCCACCGCGTTATCTAAATCTGCGTCAGGCATTACAATAGCGTGGTTCTTCGCACCACCTAACGCCTGACAGCGCTTACCGTATCGTGCAGCCTCTTGGTAGACATACTGTGCGATAGGTGTTGAACCGACAAAACTTACTGCTTCCACTCGGTCGTCTTGAAGAAGCGCATCAACTACTTCTTTATCACCATTAATAATGTTGAATACACCATCGGGTAAACCAGCTTTTTGCAAGAGGCCAGCAAGAAACAGCTGTGCAGATGGCACGCGCTCTGAAGGTTTCAGGATGAAACTGTTCCCACAAGCAATCGCCATCGGGTACATCCACAGTGGTACCATGGCTGGGAAGTTAAATGGCGTGATACCAACCACGACACCTAATGGCTCAAACTGACTCCAAGAGTCAATTTTACCTCCTACATCTTTCGTGAATTCCCCTTTCAAAAGCTCTGGAATACCCGCAGCATATTCAATGTTCTCGATACCACGAATCAATTCACCCATAGCGTCATGGCTGATCTTACCGTGTTCTTTACCAATTAATTCACAAAGTTTTTCTGAGTTGTTTTCAACCAGAGTTTTGAATCTGGCAAAGATTTGAGCGCGCTTAGCCGGGGGAGTTTTACGCCAGTCTTCTTGTGCTTTTTGAGCAACATTAATAACTTCATAAACTAACGCCTTATCAGCCATAGCAAGTTTCGATTCGATTTCACCTGTTGAAGGGCAATCAACGTCCAGAAAATTCTCGCCGGTTTCGACCACGCGACCATTGATGTAGTGACCTATAATATTCATTGTTACTTCCTTTCTATTAACTATTTTCAATACTTTCGCCAAGTGCGTTCACTAAGAGATCCACTTCTTTTGGTGTGGTGATAAATGGAACCCCAAGCTGAACGGTATCGCCGCCAAAACGAACATAAAAACCTTTCTCCCACATGCTCATCGCTATGTCATAAGGGCGCTTCATAGGAGTGTTGTCTTTGTGCTCTAAAGTAATCCCTGCAGCCAGACCGTAATTACGAATATCGTTTACAAAAGGCAAGCCTTTTAGCGAATGGACGGACTCTTCGAATAGCGGAGATAAATTATTCACACGCTCCATGATGCCTTGGCGTTCGATCTCATCGAGTGTTGCCATTGCTGCAGCACAAGCGACAGGTGACGCTGAGTATGTATAGCCATGTGGAAACTCGATCACACCTTCATCACCACTGTTTTCCATAAACGTGTCGTAAATTTCAGACTGGCTGATCACCGCACCCATAGGAATGATGCCGTTGGTAAGCTGTTTGGCCGTCGTCATAATATCCGGTGTAACATCAAATTTCTCAGCGGCGCTGTACGAGCCCATACGACCAAATGCACAAATAACCTCATCAAAAATAAGAAGAATATTGTTCTTAGTACAAATTTCTCTCACTTTCTCCAGGTAACCGACAGGAGGTGGAAGAACGCCTGCCGAGCCCGCAACAGGCTCAATGATGACCGCTGCAATATTTGACGCATCGTGAAGAGCTATCAGATCGTTTAACTCCTCCGCTAAGTAGGCACCTTCGAGAGGTAACCCTTTTTGGAATTCGTTACCTTTGAGGAGAGTGTGGGATAAATGATCGGAATCGATACCTTGGCCATATAGAGAGCGGTTACCAACGATACCGCCGACACTGACGCCGCCAAAGTTGACACCGTGGTATCCTTTGATACGGCCAATATATTTTGTTTTACTCGCCATCCCCTTCTTACGCCAGTAAGCACGAGCCATTTTCAGCGCAGTATCTACAGACTCAGAACCGTCATTGGTAAAGAAGACTTTGTCTAGTCTATGAGGCATTAGACTAGCGATTCTCTCTGCTAGATCGAACGCGTAGCTGTGACTGAACTGGAATGAAGGTGCATAATCCAAGGTATTAAGTTGTTTTGTAATAGCCTTGTTAATATACTTATTATTATGACCTAAACCACAGGTCCAAAGACCAGATAAAGAATCATAAATATCTCTACCCTTATCATCTTTGAAATAACACCCAGAGGCGGAAGTAATGATACGTGGGCTTTTTTTGAATTCCCGATTAGCAGTAAATGGCATCCAATAAGCGCTGAGCTTATCTGAGGTTAGTGTTCCGTTCATGCAACTTTTCCTTTTAATTGTTTACATGGGTACCGCGGACAAAGACCACAAAAATACAAACATACAGTAACATTTACTTTACAATCAGAATTCATAAGCTTAAATTGCGTTTATCGAAACATTAGTTTGTATATTTCAAACAAATCAGAGGTAGCAATGGCTAAGAAGACGATTAATCACTTGTCTCACTCCGAATTACGGCTGTTAAACATCTTCAAAGTCGTCGCGGAGAACAACGGAATAACTTCCGCTCAAGAGATACTCAGCAAGAACAAGGCTACCATCAGTATTGCCTTATCTGATCTTGAAACAAGGCTTGGTTTTTCACTTTGTCAACGAGGGCGAGCTGGGTTTAAACTAACGCCGGAAGGGGAGGTTGTATTTCGCTCTTATCTTTCTCTACATGACAGTATTATTAACTTCACTAACGCCGTTAATTCGATAGATGAATCGACGCATGGATCGCTAAGTATCTATATAGATGATAACTTTATTAACCATCAAAAGATGCGCATTACCGACACTCTAAAAAAGCTTAGTCAGAAGTTTCCAAATATTAATATTTACCTCGCTATGGGGTGCAGCACCAAGGCAAAAGAGAAACTTGTTAATGATGAAGTCGACATCACCGTCATGCAAAAAACGTCGATGGATACAGGTTTAATTTATACTGAGTTATACAAAGAAAAAGAATATCTATACGCCTCAAGTCACCACCACATCTTCAGGCGAAGTCACATTGATCTAAGTACAGCTGAGATCATGCAACTGCCGACTGTTCAGTCCTCATATTCATATTGCGTCAATTGGGATAAATACAATACAAAAGCAACCACTGATGATAAAGAAGCAACAGCATTTTTGATTCTCACTGACGAGTTCACTGGTTTTCTTCCTAGTTTTTATGCGAAGCAATGGGTTGATGCAGGCCGAATGAAAGCATTGAAGCCTCAAGAGCTAAATAACAGCATAGACTACTGCGTTGCCGTAAAACCATCTAGAACCAACGAATTGTTGATTAAAATATGGCTGGACTGCTTCAATTCTATAATTGAACAAGAACAGCCCTGTCTTTTGAGTTAAGAGAGAAGGCAGACATCGAATGAGTTTACTCCTCCTTCTCTCTACTCTTGTTGTAATCGAGTGAGCTCGTCCCAAAGTGGCCCTTTCAGCAAGTGAATACTGCGCGAAACATGTTTGGATTTTGCCGTTAATAACGATATCGACAAGGGAATACTGAAGTCGATGGGAGCAAATCCGATTTGTCCGGATGTGTCTGTGACAAACTTTCGTGCAGTAACCACATCGACTAAAGAGACACCTAAGCCTTCACTGACCATCGCTGCGATCGACGGGAACAAGTGTGCCTCAGCTACGGCATTAAGGCTTACCGACTGCTGTGCGCACAGAGATTCCAAAGTGTGCGTTATGTGGTGATGTTGGTCGAGTGTAATAAACGGCTCATCATGAAAGTCCTGCAAACTAAGGATATCGATATTTTCAAACTTGTGGCCCTTAGGATAAATTCCCACTAACTCAAAATCTAAGCGGTCTGCAACCAATTCATTTGTGTTTGAAGGGGACTCCGCGATGCCTAAATCGTATAACCCTGTTCTGACACCATCTTGTACTTGAATTGAGGGGGCAACTTTAAATGCAACGTTGAGCATTGGGTTGTCTTTCAATACGCGCGCGATCACTTTGGGGGCGACTGAAGAGGGAAACCCTGGCATACATGCGATATGAATTTTTCCCGCTCTACCGCATTTCAACTCAGCGGCAACATCTTCAAGATGGTTTGCCGATGCAAGTAGGCGCTCAACAGCGGGTAACATAAATTCCGCTTCAGCAGTCAGAGAGATTCCTGTATGAGAGCGTTTGAACAGTGAGAAACCGAGCTCTTCTTCAAGTTTTGTGATCGCAGACGTCACTGCTGGCTGGGTCAGTTGTAATCGCAAGGCTGCTAGCGACAAACTTCCGGCATTGAGTACTTCTTTGAATATCTCATACTTTCTTAAATTCTTTGTCTGACTTCTCATTGTAGTACCAAAGTAGGGTATAAGATGTATTTATGTAGATATAAATGTTACACCATTGTTGTTACATGTTAAATAATCAATACTGCTCTCCAGCATAAACATGCGTTCACTCAATACGACACAGAAAGGAGATCAGTGTGCATATCCTCGATTTGGCAGGTATCGCCATATACTTCATTGCGATGTTATATATCGGCTACCGCAGCTCTAAAAAAGTACAAAGCAGCAACGACTTTGCTGTCGCTGGAAACAAAATCACTTGGCCAATACTATTCGCGACGCTTGCCGCATCATTTCTTGGCGGAGGGGCATCGATGGGCCGTGCAGGTCAAACATTTGATCATGGCTATGCATTCATGTTTGCCGCGATGGCTTTCCCAATCGCTACCATGATTGTTGGCGTTTTCATTGCGCCCAAATTGAAGAAATATAAAGATGCTCATACCGTCGGTGACATTATGGAGTATCACTACGGCGTGCCTGCACGAATCTTTACCGGTGTTTTCTCACTTTTATTCTGTGTCGGTATTTTAGGTGCTCAAGCCCTTGCCATTGGCACGGTATTTAACATTTTACTGGGTGTCGACGTCGTGACAGGTATTGTCATTGGGATGGTTGTGGTGCTTGTGTACTCCACCATGGGGGGAATGTGGGCGGTTATACAAACGGATGTTATCCAATTCGTGATGCTTGGCTTTTTCTTACCACTAACGATGTACATTGGCATAGAGTTGGTCGGAGGACCAGGTAACTTAGTCGCAAGTATTCCTGAACTGCACTTTTCTGTGATGGGGGAATACAGCTGGGGCGTTTTTCTTTCTATCTTTATTGCTTTCCTTCTCGGCGAGACTTTGGTTCCACCGTATACTCAGCGCGCATTAGCGGCGCCAGACTCACGCAATGCTAAGATTGGCTATACCGTTGCTGGCGCATTTGGTGTTCTGTTTTGTTTTGTCAGTTCAACGATCGGCATCATATCTTTTGTCTTGTATCCAGATACCTCACCAGACCAAGCACTTCCGACACTGATTCGTAATGCGCTGCCTGTAGGTCTTACTGGTTTAGTACTGGCTTCCTTACTGGCTGTTGTGATGTCGACTGCCGACTCTTACCTCAACTCAGCATCGGTCGTTTTTGTAAAAGACATCTACACCCGCTTTTATGAACCAAACTGCCCTGAAGAGAAAAAACTGAAACTAGAGCGTGGGGTAAACCTTGTCATTGGTCTTGGTGCTATCGCATTTGCGCTGATGGCGACCGATATCATTGATGCGCTACTCATGAGTTACGCACTTTGGGCGCCAACCATCTTGATTCCTTTTATGGCCGGTGTGCTGTTGGACATTAAGTGCAACCGTTCCGCCATCCTGGCCATTCTAGCCGGCGCTGTCGTGACGTCATGCTGGAAGTGGGGTCCTTGGGATCTTCAAGGTATCACCGGACTGTCAGCGCTTATTGCAGGTGTCGTTGCTAACATTTCGGTCTTCATTACATCACGAAAACTATTCAGTCAGAAACCGACCCTAATGGCGAGCAACGTTAAGTAAGGAGAAACGTCATGATGTTATTTAACTTAGCTGTTTATGGTTCAGTGGTCATCTCTATGGTAACCGTGTTCTATATCGCAGTGAAAGCCATCAAGTTTTACAAAGAAAACTAATCTCTTGCGCGCAACGTACCGGTTGCGCGCCTTCCCTTTCAGATATAGGACGTTCACATGAGTACCGTTATTGTTGTTGGTTCAGGTGTTATTGGGTTGTCGGTGTGTGAAGCGTTAATTCAAGATGGACACGGCATTATATTAATTGATGAAAATGTCCCAGGCAGCCAAACCTCATTTGGCAACGCTGGGTTAATCGCTGATTATGCGAACTCACCCCTGGCGAACATGGATACACTGCGTAAACTTCCTTCTCTTCTATCGAATAAACACAGTGGTGTTAGCCTCGATATCAGAGACACCCACAAGTTAATGCATTATGGAATGAAGTTTGTCCAAGCGGCATTAAGTGACAACTTCGCGCGCAATCAAGAGACGCTTTCAAAAACGCTATCTTTGTCGTTGCAAGCTCATATTGACCAGATAGATCGCCTTCATTTAAAGGATTTGGTGCTTGAAAACGGGTGCCTTCATCTTTACAAAAACAGTCCTGAAACCGAAGCCGACCTTACAGAAATAGTGGCACAAAAGAAAAAGTTTGATATCGACTGTGAATTCGTCTCTAAAGAGACGGTTCACTCATTAGAGCCAAACGTTAACCTGGATGGTGTAACCGGCGGCATTTTTTACCCTAAGACTCGCAGCCTGTTGAGCCCAGAAAAACACGCTGAAGCGCTATTTAGAAGATTAAATTTACACTCTGGTTTTAAGTATATTGACGAAGCCGTATTGGCGTTTGAGCAAGACGGTCAATCTGTCTGGGTGAAAACAAACAGCCAGCAAATCAAAGGCGACGAGCTGGTGCTCTGTGCCGGAATCGGGACAAATCAATTATTGGACACTTATGGAGTCCAAATTCCGGTTGTGAGTGAGCGTGGCTACCACATTGAATTGGATGCTACTGAGCTCCAAATTAATCGCCCCATTGGATGGCAGGGCAAGTATTTCTTTGCAACCCCAATGTCTGATGCGATTCGCCTGGCGGGAACCACAGAGTTTGCCGACCGTGCTCGAAAGACAAGGCACCAACACCATCAATTGTTAGAGGTGTGGAGCAAAGCATTGTTTACTCAAGATGCGAAGACACGTTCAAAGTGGATGGGGGTTCGTCACTCGTCACCGGATGGTATCCCTGTCATTAGTCGCCTCCCGAGTATGCAGCGCGTGAGTGTATGTTTCGGTCATGGGCATCTCGGGCTCACAATGGCCGCATTTTCCGGTCAGTTTATAAAAGAGATGATTCGAGGCAATGCAGATAAAGATCTGGGCAAAGCGTATTCACTAGAGAGGTTTTAAATGCTTGGGCAGTTTCTCGTTATCGGTGCATTTATATTGTGGGGGATCGCTCCACTCTATTTTCACTATGTCGAAATAGACAGCATCATGCACATGATGGCCCTACGTATCCTGTGGCAATGTGGTTTTGTTTTAGGGGCATTAAAGCTAAGTGGCTTTAATTTTGGTCAATTAAATCGGATTTCATTACCTTCTCTGGGGTATACCGCTCTGGCTGGGTTGGTGCTCAACATTTCGTGGTATGGATTTATCTATGCGCTAACAAATAACTTAGTACTCAGTTCAAGTCTGGCGTACTTCATCTGCCCGTTATTGGTGATTGCCGTATCTGCGTTGTTTTTTTCTGAACCTCTGTCACGAACACAAAAGTTGGCAATCAGTGTCATGTTACTGGCGTTGCTGTGGTTGGTGATCAATAACGCTTCAAACTTGTGGTTACCGATGATGATTGCTGTCGCTTTTGCATCTTATTACGTACTACGGAAAAAATCTGAATTACATGGTAGCCGATCAATCGCTGTTGAGCATTTGGCACAGCTAATCTTGGTTCCGTGTATTTTGGTTTTTTACCCAGATTGGACAGTCGAGTCACTTTTAGATCTGCAATCAACGGCGGTTATTGTCACGGGTATTCAAGTGGTGCCAGTGTTGCTGCTTACTTTGGCGGTCAATCGTGTCCCTCTTCAGCAAATTGGTATCATTCAATATATCGAGCCGACCTTGCATTTTGCGATTGGTTATCTTGTGTTTAAGGAACACTTAAACTCTGACATGTTGATCTCAATGATTGGTATATGGCTCGCTATTCTAATTTGGCTACTGCCCTTCATCCGTCGAGCAAGAAAACAATTTTTGGCCAATTAATAAATTGAACATCAAAAGGAAACTGATTATGACTCATATTATCCGCAAGCATATCAATGACCGCATGAGCAAAATTGTCACTCACAACAACACCGTTTATTTGTGTGGCCAGGTTGGCAATCGTGGTGACACTATCGAAGCGCAAACTCGTGAAGCGCTGACACGAGTTGATAGACTTCTTGAAGAAGCTGGCAGTGATAGAAAGCACATCCTTCAAGCCATTGTCTGGCTCTCAGATATGGATGACTTTTCTGCCATGAATGATGTTTGGGACAACTGGTTTGAACCCGGATCAGCTCCCGCTAGAGCCTGTGGTGAAGCAAAGCTTGCCAGTCCAGAACTCAAGTTTGAGGTCATTGTGACAGCCGCACTGAAAAGCGAATAGCGCCCCAGTAGACACTCATAAGCACTTGTCGTGATTTAATGCTCTGAAAATGAGAATTCTCCAGCGGTGAGTGACGACCCAAGCAGACCAACCTACTGGCGTCGTCACTCCTGCGGATCCCTCAGGACTTAAATCCGGCGGCTTGCATCAGGGCGCGGAATCCGAAGGATACCAGCGCCAGTGAGGCGACACTCCCCACCCAAATCAAGATCAGCCAGGACCACTGCTTCAACGGTTGCTTCATGCCCGGTTTTGGGGTGGTCACTTTCTCCATAATTCCTCCTTTTCTGCAATTACATTGTCATATCAGGCGGTGCTGTGGACGAAGCGCATCAGTGATAGGCTTCCCCGGCTTTCACCTTGCCGCTGAATACGGAGTAGCTCCAGTAGGTGTACACCAGAATAAACGGGATGATGAACAGGGCCCCGACTAGCATGAATCCCAGGCTTTGTGGTGGTGCGGCAGCTTCCCAGATGCTGATTTCCGGCGGAATGATATTCGGCCACAGGCTGATCCCTAAGCCGCTGAACCCGAGGAATGTCAGCAGCAGCGCCATCACGAATGGGCTGGTTTGTCCGCCGCGTTTCACCGCCGTGGTGATCCGCCACAGGCAGAACAGGGAAAGCAGCGGTACCGGTGCCAGGAAGTACAGGTTCGGCAGGCTGAACCACCGCTCGGCAATCTGCGGATAGGCCAGCGGCGTCCACAGGCTGACGACAACTATGGCAATCGCAAAGGCGGCCAGCAGCGGCGTGGTGGCCTGATACATCCGGCGCTGGAGGTCGCCTTCAGTTTTTTTGATCAGCCAGGTGGCGCCCAGCAGGGCGTAAGTCACCACGAGCCCCAGGCCGCAAAAGAGCGTGAACGGTGTCAGCCAGTCAAACGCGCCGCCGGCAAAACTGCGTCCGACGACCGGGAAGCCCTGGATTACCGCGCCGACGGTCACGCCCTGGCAGAAGGTGGCGACGATCGAGCCGATGATAAACGCTTTGTCCCAGAAGGCGCGGTGGTTTGGCAGCGCCTTGAAACGAAACTCAAAGGCCACACCTCGGAAGATCAGGGCAATCAGCATGATGGAAAGCGGGATGGTCAGGGCGTCGACGATCACCGCGTAAGCCAGCGGGAATGCACCGAACAGCCCGGCGCCGCCGAGCACCAGCCAGGTCTCATTGCCGTCCCAGACCGGGGCGACGGTGTTGACCATCAAGTCCCGATCGTCTTTGTCGCGGACCAGCGGCATCAGGATCCCGATGCCCAAATCAAAGCCGTCCATGGTGATATACATCAGGGTGGCGAAAATAATAATGCCGAACCAGATCACGGCAAGTTCAATACCCATGGGGTTCTCCTTCTCAAATAAGCCGGGTGTTACACGCGGCCGGAAATCGACAGCGGTTCGTGGTCAGGGAGGGCATCACCGGGTTCGGCGTCACCGTTGTGATCCGGGCCTTGTTTGATTTGGTGAATGAGATAGACATACCCGATCCCGAACACCAGGGAATAGACCACGAAGAAAGTCAGCAGGCTGATGCTCATGTGCAGCTCGCTGTGGGCCGATACCGCATCCTTGGTGCGTTGCAACCCGTGGACCACCCAGGGCTGGCGGCCGACTTCGGTGGTCACCCACCCGGCCAGGATGGCGATGAGGCCGGAGGGGCCCATCAGCAGGACAAATTTGAGGAAGGTCTGATTGTGATAAAGCGTCCCTTTGCGGCGCAGCCAGAGGCCGATCAGGCCCTGCAGGATCATCAGCAGCCCCAGCGCGACCATGATGCGGAATGACCAGAACACCACCGGGGCGTTCGGCCGATCTTCGGGGGCAAAGTCTCTCAGGGCCGGGATCTGCTGGTCCCAGCTGTGGGTCAGGATCAGGCTGGCCAGATAGGGGATTTCGATTTTGTAGTCGGTCTGCTCGGTGTCCATGTTCGGCATCCCGAACAGGATCAACGGTGTCGGCTCGCCGTCGCTGTTGTCCCAGTGCCCCTCAATCGCTGCGATTTTGGCAGGCTGGTAAACCAGGGTATTGAGCCCGTGCAGATCGCCGATCACCGCCTGGATTGGTGCGGTGATGGCCAGCATCCACAGCGACATGGAAAACATCCGCTTGATGGCAGAACTCCGGTTGCCCTTGAGCAAATGCCAGGCTGCGGAGGCGCCGACAAACAGCGCGCTGCTCAGGAATGCCGCGACGACCATGTGGAACAAGCGGTACGGGAAGGACGGGTTGAAAATCACCGCCAGCCAGTCCACCGGCACCACCTGGCCGTTGATGATCTCGTGGCCCTGCGGGGTGTGCATCCAGCTGTTCGAGGCCAGGATCCAGAAGGTGGAAATCAGAGTGCCGAGCGCGACCATACAGGTGGCAAAAAAGTGAAGTCGATCGCCGACCCGGTGCCAGCCGAATAACATCACGCCGAGGAACCCGGCTTCGAGGAAGAAGGCGGTCAGCACCTCATAGGTCAGCAGCGGCCCGGTAATGCTCCCGGCAAATTCCGAGAAACCGCTCCAGTTGGTGCCGAACTGATAAGCCATGACCAGGCCGGAAACGACGCCCATTCCGAAGTTGACGGCGAAGATTTTCGACCAGAATTGATAGAGGGCTTTGTAATCGGGATTGCGGGTTTTGAGCCAGAGTCCTTCCAGTACCGCCAGGTAGCTGGCGAGGCCTATGGTGATGGCGGGGAAAATAATGTGGAATGATACCGTGAAAGCAAACTGGACACGGGCCAGCATAAACGCATCAACATCGAACATAAGACGACCTGCGATTGTGATTGATGATGCCGGGATATTAGGCTGTAGCACATGTTTGGCATAGATACAGAATGGGACGCTTTATCTATAACAGATCTGTGTTATGGTTTGTTATATTTTTGTTGCCTGCCCCTGTAGCCCACTGTGCGAGGAAATCCTGTCATGGCGAAATATGAACAACTGGTCAGCCAGATCCAGCAGCAAATCCATACCGGCGTCTGGCTGGCGGGGGATAAGCTGCCGTCGCTGCGCAAACAGGCCGAACATGCCGGGATGAGCCTGATGACTGTCTTGCAGGCTTATCAGGTGCTGGAAAGCCAGGGCTGGGTGGTGTCTTATCCCCGCTCCGGTTATCGGGTGGCGCCGAAAATGGCGCAACAGGTTCAGGACACCATGGCGGTGCAGCCGACCGAATCGGTTGATGTGAACGATTTTATTTTTGATGTGCTTCAGGCCAGCCGTAACCCGCGTATGGCCAGCTTCGGCCACGCGTATCTTGATCCGGCGCTCGCACCGCGTCATCAGGTCAACAAGTCACTGACCGCGGCGGTGCGCACCATGCCGCTTTCCAGCGTGGTGGATAATCTGCCGCCGGGTAACGATGAGCTGCGCCACCTGATCGCCAAACGCTACGCGGCGCAGGGGATGAATATTTCCCCGGATGAGATTGTGATCACCGCCGGGGGCCTGGAAGCGCTGAACCTGAGCTTGCGGGCGGTCACCCGGCCGGGCGACTGGGTGGTGGTCGAGTCGCCGACGTTCTACGGCGCGTTGCAGTCGCTGGAGAATCTGGGACTGAAGGCGATTGCGGTGCGTACCCATCCCGGCGAGGGGATCGATCTGGGGTCGCTGGAGCGGGCGCTGCAAACCCATCCGGTGCGGGCCTGCTGGCTGATGACCAACCTTCAGAACCCGCTCGGTTATTCCCTGTCGGTGGAGAAAAAACAGCAACTGGCCGCGCTGCTGAACAAGTATCAGGTCCATCTGATAGAAGATGATGTCTACAGTGAGCTGTATGTCGGTGACAGCAAGCCGCTACCGGCCAAAGCCTTTGACGCACAGGGCCGCTTCACGCACTGCTCGTCGTTTTCCAAAACCCTGGTAGAAGGGTTTCGCATCGGTTGGGTGGCCGCCGGGAAGCAGGCGCTTAAGATCCAGAAACTTCAGCTGATGAGTACCCTGACAACCAGCGTGCCGATCCAGCTGGCGCTGGTCCATTATCTGACCACCCGTAATTACGGCAGTCATTTGCGCCTGCTGCGCCGTACGCTGGATCAGCGCAAAGCGGCGAACGAAGCCTGCCTGAAAGCACATTTACCGGATTGCGTGCGGATTTATAATGCCGAAGGCGGCTATTTCCTCTGGGTCGAACTACCGCGGCATGTCGATACCACGGCGCTGTATCATCTGGCGTTGGCAGAGACGATCAGCATTGCGCCCGGCCGAATGTTTGCCACCAGTGATCAGTTCAACCACTGTTTCCGGTTTAATGCCTCTTTTGCCCTCACGGATGCCCACCAACAGGCAATTGCCCGGTTGGGTGAGCTGGTCAAACAGTTGATCTAGACTCCGGTGCAAAGGCCCGGGGTTTGGCGGGACAGGATCAGAGCCGGGCTGGACCTGGGTTGGATCTGGGGTGGGTGGCGTGAGTCGGCTGAGCCATTGTTGGTGCTCTCGGTTGGACGAGTGCGTATGGATGATCTAGGCTGGTCGATCTAGTTTGGCTGATGGAAACGCTGCGTGGCGGGTTGAACCCATTTAGGAGGCATATCGCCACGCAGCAGCTGGAGTTGGGGACTTACTATTTAACCGCAGCCGTGACCAGCAGCTCGACTTTCAGCTCCGGGCGGGCCAGCGCAGCTTCGCCGCAAGCGCGTGCCGGCTGGAAGCCTTCTTCAAACCACGCATCCCACACCGCGTTCATTTCGGCAAAATCCTTCATGTCGGCCAGCCAAACCGTGGTTTGCAGGATATGGTTTTTATCAGAGCCGGCTTCGAGCAGTAGCGCTTCGACCCGGCGCAGGGCTTCGGCGGTTTGCTCGGCAACACTGGTGCCGGCAACACCCACCTGGCCACACAGATAAACCGTGTCATTGTGGATCACGATTTTACTCATGCGTTGGTTGGTGTGCTTTCTGATGATTTGAGTCATGGGTGTTTTCCTTGGATTGATAAGGCTGAATAAAAGAGTTCTCGATCGGTGTCAAACTGACGAGTTCGCCTAGTTTCAACGGCTTGATCGGGTGACGAATGCGGTAGTATCCAACGTGTGCGGGCTGAGTGCCAGTCTCGGTGGCAATAATTTCTGCCACGGTCGGGCCGCAGTAGCGTCCCTGGCACGGTCCCATCCCGCAGCGGGTCAGGCTCTTGATTTGGTTGATCCCGTTGCACTGGTTGCGCGCCAGGCGGCGGATCTCTCCGGCAGTGACTTCTTCGCAGCGGCAAACAATGGTGCGATCGGCCGGGGCCAACGCTTGTTGAGGCGGCGGATACAAGGTATCGAGAAACGGCCGGATCGCCAGCTCCTTGCCTATTTGGGCAAGCAGCGGCTCAGTCTGCTGCTGGTTTTGCGCCTGGCTCAGATAGCCCAGGGAACGGAGCGCTTCGCAAGCAACCAGGCTGCCTTGCAACTCGGCCACTTTGGCCCCGCCGATCCCACTGCCGTCACCGGCGACGGCAACGCCGTCCAGCGAGGTGTTGTGAAAGGTATCCAGCACCGGGCGCCAGCAACGCTGCACGCTATCCCATGTATGGTCGAGGCCCATGGCGCGGGTAAGCTGGACATTGGGGATCACCCCGATGTGGCTCAGCACGGTCGTCGCTTCCAGGCTGACTGCTTTGCCTTTGCTGCGAAAGCGCAGTTGCTCGACGGCCTGCTCGCCGACGGCTTCAATGTCACTGGCCTGGGTATAGTGGGCGACGCCAGCCTGTTTGATCTGGCGCAGCAGCTTCAGCCCTTTGACCAAATATTGATGGCCCTGCAGCGCGCCGGCCAAGTGGCGGCTGGCTTTGAGGTAGCTGCCCGGCATTTGGGTATCGACAATTGCCGCCGGCGGTGCCCCGGCACTGATCAACTGGGCGGCCAGTAAGTACAGCAGCGGTCCGGTGCCTACCATCACCGCGTTGTGGGGCGCGACTTGGGCGGTTTTGAGCAGGATCTGGCTGGCCCCGGCGGTCATCACCCCCGGCAGGGTCCAGCCCGGAAACGGGAAACTGCGCTCAATCGCACCGGTGGCGAGGATGATCCGTTTGGCCTGCAGCTGTTCACTCTTGCCGTGGCGGCTCCAGTAGACGGTCCGATCGGTATCGACCCGCCAAATCATGGCTTCGGTGATGTGCTCCAGGGGGGCGGCGTCGAGCGCCTGCACCAGGCTGGCCCCGTGAAGGTAATCCGGTCCCAGCACCTCGCTCAGCGGGTGGCCATCAGCGGTAATGGCGCGGTAAATCTGCCCGCCGGCCCGGGCTTGTTCATCAAGCAGCACCACGCTGGCCCCGGCGTTGGCACATTGCGTCGCGGCCGCCATCCCTGCCGGTCCGGCCCCGATAATACAAACATCGACTGTACGCATAATTCTTCCTTAGTTGGCTAAATAACGCTGGCGCTGGTGGCTCAGTATCGCTGGCGTTTGACCTGCATGCCCGGCGTAATCTGGCGCATGCAGCCCTGTACGTTCGGCTCTCCATCAACTTCGACCCGGCACTCAAAGCAGCTGCCCATCATGCAAAACGGCGCACGCGGAGACTGGGAAGTCGGCGTTTCGCGGGTATGGTCGATCCCGGCCGCCAACAGGGCGGCGGCGATGGTGTCGCCTTCGCGGGCGGTCATGGCTTGGCCCTCCCAGTGAAACACCACCGTTGGGGCAGGTGAGGCGTTATCGAGCCTCAGAAATTTCGAATCGTTTTTCACTGAATGGCTCCAAATCAGGTTGGTTGGCATCGTTTTCGAGCCACAACGGCAGCAGATAGCTGTGCACGGCGGCCAGCGTGATCCCGCTGTGGCAGCTGATGATGTACGCGCCCGGATGTGAGTCGGACTGCTGATAGATCGGCAGGCCGTCCGGCGAAATCACCCGCAGCGCCCCCCAGCTGCGGATCAGCTTGGTGTGGGCCAGGAAGGGATAGACGGCAATTGCCCGCTCGGCAATCGCGGCGGTGACGGCCAGGGTATCCTGATCATCAAATCCGGCGTTTTCCTTGGAATCGCCGATCTGGATCCCGCCCTCATCGACCTGGCGGATAATCCCGGACGGGCGCTTCATCATCGGCGGCATTTTTTCGGTGATCAGCACCTGGCCTTTCTGGGGCTGCACCGGCGCTTTTAATCCGACTTGCGGGCCGAGCTGTGCGGCGCCCAGCCCGGCGCACAGTACCAGCTTGTCGCTGTGAAACTGGCGGCCGTCAGTTGTGGTTGCCTGGTAGCGGCCATGGGCATCGCGTTCAATGTGCTTGACCTGAACCCGGGTGATCCGCTCGCCGCCCAGTTCGGTGATCGCTTGCGTGTAGGCTTTGAGCAGTTTGAGCGGGTTGAGGTGGCCGTCTTCAGCGCCGTAAATGGCGCCGACTACATTCGGTCCGATGGTGGGTTCTTCCTGGCGCAGGCGTTCACGATCCCAGATCTCATACGGATGATCGCTGCTGAGCACCTGACGAAGGTGGTCGTACTGGGCAGCGCGGGCCATCATTTCCGATTCGCTGAAATGGAAATCGTAGCCGCCGTTTTGGACCAGGTTGACATCAATGCCGGTGGACGCCAGCAGCTCGTCGGCCAGGGTACGCCACATCCCGACGGAGCGGCGGGTCCAGGCGGCATAGTGCGGGGCGTCCAGTCCTTTACAGGAGAGCCAGACCAGGCCGAAGTTGCCCCGGGAAGCGCGGTGATCGCGGTCGCCGCCATCCAGGATGGTCACCCGGTGGCCGGCTTTGAGCAGGCCGTAAGCCACGGCGCAGCCCACGACACCGCCGCCGATAATGGTATATTCCGGTTTCATGACATTTCTCTTCAGGGTTGCAGTGGCGGGGCAGGCGCCCCGCCGTCGGTTGGGTGCAGGATTAATTCGGGGTCTTTTCCAGCGCCTGATCTAAAATCGACTGGCTCCACTCGGCACCGATATCGTTCAGGATCTCCGGCCACACAGTACTGCGCACTTTGGCTGAGGTTTGCGCCAGTTGTTGCGGACTGACTTTGATGATTTCAGCACCGTTAGCTGCGAGTTTTTGCTCGTTCGCAACCTGATCCTGCTCCGCATGTTGCCAGCGGCGTTGCTCGAAATCGGCTGCGGCCGTTTTCAGTGCTGCCTGTTCGCTGTCTGACAGGTCCTTAAAGCGCTCGCTGTTAATCATCAGATACCAGATCTCAAAGTGAGTATTGAGCGGAATATAGGTTTGGGTCACATCGCGGAACGAGGCGTAATAGCCTTCGGCACCCGAACCAATCACCCCGTCGACGACCCCGGTTTGTACCGCGGTGAAGGCTTCAGAAAATGGCAACGGCGAGCCGATGTAACCGACGTTGTCTGCCAGCAACTGGAAGCTTTTGATCGGCGGTACCCGCAATTTAATCCCCTTGCTGACATCCGGCTGGCCCGGCTCAACGGCGTCGCGGTTGAGCGAGATCCCGCCGAAATAGACCGGGTAGGCGGCCAGCAGGGTGATGTCCTGCTGGGCAAACAGTTTTTCCATCGCTTCGCGAACCGGGGCACCGTCACCGTAAATGGCCTGCGCTTCAGCCCAGTTGGTGGCGAGATACGGTAGCAGGCCCAGCTGCATCCGGCGGTCGGTGGCGGTTGAGGCGGGTTGAACCGCCATGTCGATGGCGCCGACTGAAATACGCTCCTGTACCAGGGTGTAGTCACCGAGGGCGTTGGCGGCATAGACGCGCAGTTTAACATCACCATCTGTGGCGGCTTTCAGTGCTTCACCCATGCGTTTGACATCCTGATCGATCACGGTGCCTTGCGGGCGCACATGACTGATTTTCAGCGTTGCGGCCGTTGCCGGCAGTGCGCTCAGCGCCGAGGCGGCCAGCAGCAAGGCGTAGGCGGCTTTTTTCAGCTTGAAGATTTTGTTCAGTTTGAAGCTATGGGTGAACTTACCTGTCAATTTCATCATCAATATCCTTATGATCAGTAGCCAAACATTGTTGGCAGGAAGAGTGATAAGTCAGACCAGAACGAGGTCAGAATCACCACGGGTAGGTAGCCGAACAGGATCAGCGTCATTGCCGGGCCAACGACTTCGGCAAACTTGACGTTGCCGATGCGGGCACCGAGGTACAGAATCGAAGCGTAGGGCGGGGTGACGCCACCCATCGCGGTATTCACGCCCATGATGGCGGCGAACTGGATCGGGCTGATGCCGATGGCCGTCATCAGCGGCAGCAGCAGCGGCGCAATCAGGATGATGGCGGTGATGTCGTTGACCACCATGCCGACCAGAAACAGCATGAAGTTAATGAAAATCAGCAGCAGGGCTTTGTTCTCGGTAATACCGAAAATGGCATCGACCAGCTCCTGCGGCACATTCTCCACCACGAACATCTGGCTGAGGATCAGGCTGAACAGGATCATGAACATAATCGAGCCGACGGCGGTGGCGGACTCTTTGCCCGAGGCCAGCAGTGACTTCCAGCTCAGGCCTTTGTAGATCATAAAGCCGACCGGGATGGCGTAAATCACCGCCACGGCAGCGGCTTCGGTCGGAGTCATGATGCCGCCGTAGATCCCGCCGAGAATAATGACCGGCATCAGCAGCGCCGGGAATGCATGCACGGTCCGGGACGAGGCTTCTTTGAGCATGTCGCCAAACGGCAGTTTTTCTTCCAGCACCAGCGGGAACTTGCGCGCCATCAGCAGGTTGATCACCGCAAAGTTAAAAGTGACCAGCAGACCGGGACCGAGTGTGGCCAGGAAACAGGCCAGGATCGAGGTGTCGGTGACCCAGCCGTAGACAATCATGGTTACACTCGGCGGGATCAACAGCCCCAGAATCGAGGAGTTGGCAATCAGCGCTGTGGCATAGGCACGCGGGTAGCCGCGCTTTTCCATCTCCGGGATCAGCAGCGGGCCGATGGCGGCTACGCCGGTCAGGCCGCTGCCTGAAATGGCGCCGATGATGGCACAGCTGACCGAGGCGACAATGCCCAGTCCGCCACGGATATGGCCGACGAAGACGTTGACGAACCGGAGCAAACTGGCGGCGATGCCGCTCTGGCTCATGATGGTGCCGGACAACACAAACAACGGGATCGCTAGCAGGATCGGGTTAGTCAGCTGGCCGGTGCCCCACATCATATTGCCTTTCATCGACATCTCGCCGAAGTAGGTCATGATCATCAGGGCGCCGCCGAAACAGAACGGCAACGGCACGCCAATCGTCAGCAGCAGGACCAGCGCGCCTACCGCAAATAGTGCAACTTCAACCATGGTTTAAGCCTTCTCTGTCGAATAGTTGGGGGCGTTGAGCTGGCGCACCAGCCGGATGATGTGCAGGCCGATAAAGCCGGTGATCATCGCGAGGCCGAGGAACAGCGAGCACTCGTGGAAAAAAGTGGGGATATAAAGGGTCGGGCTCTCCTTCCACACCCGCAGCGCATATTTGAAATAGTCCCAGGCCCAGTACGTCAGCCACAGGGAGATCACAAAACTGATCACTTCCCCAACCAGTGCCAGGATGGTGTGGCCGCGCTCGGTCTTGATAAAAATCTCCAGCACATTGGCCCGGATCTGGGTATCTTCCCGCGAGGCGTTCACTGCACCCAGCATGTAGAGCCACAGGGTTGGGATGATGACGGACTCTTCCAGTCCCATGATCGGGACCTCGAAGATGTATCGGGTTATCACCTGCACAAACTGCGTCAGGGCGACAATGCCCATCAGCGCAGTGAGCAGGTATCTGAACAATCGCTCCACAGCACATTTCCTTATTGTTGCTTTTGTGAATACGTTGTTAATCTAATGCTGACAACCAATAGAAACAAATTTAAAATTTCTCTGATTCCATAAATTTTTCCTATAGGGTATGGCATGGACACCAATCTCTCGATTAAGCAGTTGGAAACATTCAGAACCGTGATGCGCTCTGGCTCGGTTTCCGTGGCGGCACGCACCCTGTGCCGCACCCAACCGGCCGTTAGTGCGATGCTGGTCAGCCTGGAAAACGAACTCGGGTTTAAGTTGTTTGAACGCAACAAAGGGCGCCTGATCCCCAAGCCGGAAGCGTTTTTCCTGCTCGAAGAAACGGATGCAATCTTAGAGCGCCTGACACGTGCGGCGCAGCTGATGGCCGAAGTGAAGAACCTGTCGCGGGGCAACCTGCGGGTGGCCTGCATGCCGGCGGCGTCGCTGTATTTTATGCCGCACGTGATTGCTGACTTTGTCAAAGACCGGCCCGAAGTGAATGTGTCGATGATGATGCGTAGCTCGATGATTGTGCATGACTGGGTAGCGGCGCAGCAATATGACATCGGCTATGCGGAAATGCCGAAGGAGCGGGAGTCGATCAATGTTGAGCCGATCCGGCTCAAAGGGGTCTGTGCGGTGCACCGGGATCACCCGCTGGCCGGGAAAGCGGTGATCACTCCGGCCGATCTCGACAATGTGCCGCTGGCGACTTTGTTTGCCCAGCATCCGACCAGTGAGCTGGTGCGCTTTTTATTCGAAGAGCAGGGTGCTCGCTACCATCCGCGGTTTGAACTGCAAAATTACATCTCCGGCTTTGAGTTTGTTGAGCATCAGCTGTGCTGCTCGATTTGCGATCCCATGAGTGCGGCCAGCTACACCATCAGTAAATCCGGCCAGGGCGCAGTGGTGTTTCGCCCGTTTGCGCCGGACGTAATTTTTGAACATGCGATTATTACCCCGTCGCACAAACCCTTGTCCCGTCTGGCGCAGGCGTTTGTGGATCATATCTATGCCGGTCTGAAAAATGCCGGTCTGGAGGAATACCTGGCGCCGGGCTCCAGCACCGGATTCTAGCGCCGATTGGAGGGACTGCCGGGTATTGTACCGGCGCTGCCAGATGTGAGATTGTTCGCATATTGTGCAGGAGGAGTCCGCAACATTCATCGTGCGGGCCTTGCCTGCTTTTCCTGAATCCACATCGTCTAGAAGCATATTTCTGTGCTCATCCCATGCGCTCAAGGCAATCTGAGGCCCGTCCGGTCGGGTTTACGGCGCGGTGATGTACCTACCAATGGGGCGCAGCGTGATGTCTTCTAAATAAGACATTTTTTGGGGTTTTGACAAGGTATCATGACCTGAATTGTTGATAATGTGATGATGGTTCTAACCATTAACATTTATTTAACCAATGACACCCAGAGCGTTGAAACTCTTTGGTAATCGCCCTAAATTAGGTTCAACTCACGTTAGCCGGACAGGATGTCGAGCCGTGTTTCGAGTATTAATTCTACTTTATGTTACTGTTTATTCAGGTTTTACCCTTGCGGAAACTGCCGTTGTCGATGATGAGCGAATGATTCGCTCGCTGATTGCCCGTGGGGTGATCTGCCAGGGACTGACCGCGCACGAACAGCAACAGGCGCTGCAAATCTACCTCAATCAAAAACATCGTCGGCAAAAATTGCCTGCCGGAACCCCCGAGAAAGAAGTGTCTGAAAAGAAAGACACTCCCTGTATCGGGCGTGCCGCGATCACGCAGCATCTTACGCCGACATCAAACTCGGGCTGATAGCCCCGAATCGCTCCGGATGATTGCATTTTTCAGTTTCGCCACGGCGAAGTCGGGTTGCTGCACCCTTAAGACAGCACAACATTATCATTGATAAAAGGAATAATAATGATAAGCATAAAAAGAACTGCAATCGCAACGTCACTGATTGCTTTGCTAGGAACGGCGTCTGCCCACGCGGCAACGCCTGCGGACTTGGCCATTGCCAATGAAGAGAAGCTGATCGAGATGCTGATCCAGCGCGGGGACATTGCCCCCGACGCGACGAGTCAGCAGAAGCAGCAAGCGCTGGAAGCTTACCTGGCCAAGAAGGCCAACAAAGGCTTCCATGGGGATGCGCAGTTTGACAAACAGGCGCTGCTCAACCGGGCGAATGTGCTCAAGCAGATGAAAATGCCGGGTCATGCCCATGGTCCGAGTATCTTCGCGCTGGATCTGAGCCAGAAACGCACCGACAAAGTGCTGGCCCTGCTGGTCGATTTCCCGGATTTGCCGTGGGATGACAATCGCCTGACCGCTGAGCATACGGAAATGCTGTATGACAGCTATCCGAGCGAGCACTACCAGAACTTGCTGTTCTCCGGTGAGGGACACACCGGCCCGAACGGCGAGAATCTGATCTCGATGCGTCAGTATTACGAGCAGGAGTCCGGCAACACGTATAGCGTGTCCGGTCAGGCTTTCGGTTGGTACCGGGCGAGCCAGAACGCGGCGTATTACGGCGGCAACTCGCCAACCACAGATAACGATCTGCGTGCGCAGGATCTGGTGCGTGAAGCGCTGGATCAGCTGGCCAAAGATCCGAATGTCAATCTGGCCGATTACGATATTGAAGATCGCTACGACTACGATGGTGACGGGAATTTCCGTGAGCCGGACGGCGTGATTGACCACCTGATGGTGTTCCATGCGTCGGTCGGTGAAGAAGCCGGTGGCGGGGTGTTGAATGAAGACGCGATCTGGTCCCACCGTTTCAATCTGGGCCAGCCACATATTCTGGCCGGGACGTCGAGCCAGGTACCGGGCCGATTTAACGGTCAGTACGCGGCTTTTGACTACACGATTCAGCCGATTGATGCCGCGGCTGGGGTTTGTGCCCACGAATACGGCCACGATCTGGGACTGCCGGATGAGTATGATACCAAGTATACCGGTCAGGGTGAGCCGGTGTCTTACTGGTCGATCATGTCTTCGGGCAGCTGGGCCGGTCAGATTGGCGGGACCCAGCCGACTGCATTCAGTGCCTGGGCGAAAACCTTCCTTCAATCAGCCATCGGCGGCAACTGGATCCTCGACAGCACTCTGTCGCTGGAGGAGCTGAAAGGCCAGTCACACACCATCACCCTGTCGGAAACGGTGAATAATGACGCCATGAACCTGGTGCGCATTGATCTGCCGCGCAAGCAGGTCGACGGGGTAGCCCCGTTTGCCGGGGACTACCAGTTCTACTCGCAGAAAGGCGACGATCTGCGCACCAGCATGAGCCGCGAAATCAGCCTGCCGTCGGCCGGTCAGATCTCGCTGGACTTCAAGGCCTGGTTCCAGATTGAAACCGATTATGACTTCGCCCGCGTGCTGGTGAACGGCAAGCCGATCTCAGGCTCAATCACCACCATGAACGATCCGCTCAATACCGGCCTGGTGCCGGCTGTGACCGGCTCGTCAGAAGGCTGGACCGATGCCTCGTTTGATCTGACCCCGTGGGCCGGACAAACGATCACCCTGAGCTTTGACTACATCACCGATGGCGGCCTGACCGAAGAAGGTTTCTACCTCGACCAGATGGTGATCACTGCAGATGATGCTGAGGTGTTCAGCGCGGATGCGGAAACCGAAGATCAGTTTGTCTTCACCGGTTATACCCGCAACCAGGGCTTCCACGAAGCGGACCAGTACTACCTGCTGCAATGGCGTAGTCATCAGGATGTCGACCAGGGTCTGGCGAACATCAAGCGCATGGGTCAGCTGATGACCTTCGAACCGGGTCTGATTGTCTGGTATGTCGATGAGTCGATGACCGACAACTGGGTCGGCGAGCACCCAGGCGCAGGCTGGTTAGGCGTTGTGGATGCTGATCAGGCTACCCTGAAATGGTCACAATCCGGTGAGCCGGCAACCACCCGCTACCAGGTTCGCGATGCGGCATTCTCACTGCAGGATCAGGCCCCGCTGCGTCTGGTCAATAATGATGATGTGCTGGAAGATCCGAGCCTGATTGCTAATGCATCGTTCAACGATGGCGCAGACTATACCTCACCGGAGATCCCGGATGCTGGTCGTCAGCTGGCGCAGTTCGGGATTTCGATTGATGTGGTGAGCCAGGCAGACGACAACAGATACGGTGTGATCCGGATTTCTGCCGAGGTAGATAACGAAGCGCCGCAAGCGAAGTTCACCCATATGTCTCGTCACAAGCGCGTTGATTTCGTCAACCAGAGCCTGGACAGCGACGGTGAAATTACCAGCATGCTGTGGGACTTCGGTGACGGTGCGACCAGTACCGAGGCCAATCCATCGCATCGCTATCAGCATTTTGGCCGCTATACCGTGACCCTGACCGTCACCGATGATGCCGGCGCCACCAGCACTACCCAGCAAATGGTTGAGTTGGAGCCGCGCAACCAGAAGCCGGTTGCCGAAGCAGGTTATTTCAACCTGGGCCGGATGGCGATGCTGTGGTCGGAAAGCAGTGACCCGGATGGCCACATTGTCGATACCAAATGGGTTTTCCCGGACGGCAGCGTGCAAAAAGGTGTGGTGGCATTCCACCTGTTTGAGCAACGCGGCAAGCAGAAAGTGAAGTTAGTGGTCACTGACAATCAGGGCAAAAAAGCCCGCAAGACCATCATGCTCGATATCTAACCTTGTTCCGGAGAGCGCATCGTGATCGATGCGTTCGCTTGAACGTCAAACCGGCCGACCAGGCCGGTTTTTTTCTGCTGTTGACAATCTGCCTGTCGGGTCCCTGTTTTTGCGGCTTCTTTTCTGGCTATCCCTCACATTGTCGACAATCTAGACTAAGGTCTAACGCCTATTGTTAACAATCCTCCTTGATTGATGGCACTTTAAGCGCTATTTTTGTTCTTAACTTAAGAAATTGTTGACAGTTATGATGAAAGAACAAGCCGTCGCCCCGGGCGATGTCGACAATCAGGTGAAAGCATCCGCAGGTGAGTCCACCCTCGCTATGGCTGCGGCCAAGGAGCTGACCAAGTCGGAAAACCTGACTGAGCAGCTGATTGATTTGATTGTGAAAGGACAGTTTTCTGCCGGCAGCAAAATTTCCGAGCCGGAGCTGTCACGCCGTTTCGGCGTCAGTCGCGGGCCACTGCGCGAAGCCATGATGCGGGTGGAATCCCTCGGCCTGGTGGAGCGGGTACCTCATGTCGGCGCGCGGGTGATTGCCCTGAGCCGGGAAAAACTGGTGGAGATCTACGCGGTTCGCGAAGCGCTGGAAGGAATGGCGGTGCGCCTGGCCTGCCAGCATATTACCGATGCCGAGATCGATGCCCTGCAGCAACTGCTCGATACCCACAAACAGCATATCGAGGAGGTGGAAGGCGCGTCGTACTTCCATCAGCAAGGGGATTTTGACTTTCATTACCGGATCATCCAGGCCAGCCGCAACAGCACCCTGATCGGCCTGCTGTGCGATGAGCTTTATCATTTGCTACGGATGTACCGCCATCAGTCCCAGCGCTCGCACTCCCGCCCGGCGCAGGCGCTGACCGAACATTTCCATCTGCTGTCTGCCTTGCGCGAGCGGGATGCCGAGCTGGCCGAAATGCTGATGCGCCGGCACATCATGCGCAGCCGACTGCTAATCGAACAACAACTCACTGAGGACAAGGAGAAAGTGTCATGAGTCCAGGAAAACGCTTCCGCCAGGCCGTTGAATCCAGCCAGCCATTGCAGGTGGTCGGGACGATCAACCCGTACTGCGCCATGATGGCGGAGCAGGTCGGCCACCAGGCCATTTACCTCTCCGGCGGCGGGATTGCCAATGCCTCGTACGGCTTGCCGGATCTCGGGATCACCACCCTCAACGATGTGCTGGAAGATGTCCGCCGTATTACCGCGGCTTCGAGCCTGCCGCTGCTGGTGGATATTGATACCGGTTTTGGCGGCGCCTTCAATATTGCCCGGACGATTAAAGAGATGGAGCGTGCCGGTGCGGCGGCGGTCCACATGGAAGATCAGGTGGCGCAGAAGCGCTGCGGTCACCGCCCGAACAAGGCGATAGTCAGCCAGGATGAAATGGTCGATCGGATCAAGGCGGCGGTCGATGCCCGCGTGGATCCGGATTTTGTCATTATGGCCCGTACCGATGCCCTGGCAGTCGAAGGGATGGACGCGGCGATTGAGCGGGCGATAGCCTGCGTCGAAGCCGGGGCTGACATGATTTTCCCGGAAGCCATCAATACCCTGGAGCAGTACAAGCAGTTTGCCGAGGCGGTGAAGGTGCCGATCCTGGCCAATATTACCGAGTTCGGCCAGACCCCGCTGTTCAGCCGTGATGAGCTGGCCGAGTGCGGGGTCGACATGGTGTTGTATCCGCTGTCGGCGTTTCGCGCAATGAATCAGGCGGCGCTCAATGTGTATCAGCATCTGCTGAAAGACGGCCACCAGCGCAACGTGGTCGATCAGATGCAAACCCGTGAGCAGCTCTACCATTATCTTGGCTACCATGATTATGAGAAAAAACTCGACCAGCTGTTCGATCAGCAAAAGGGCGAGTGATTGAACGCTGAATGGCAGGGAGTCGCCGTTCGGTCGCCAAAGCGCACCATAAAATAAAGCGCATAATTAAATGGAGAGAAGGTGTGACGAGTTGCTTTGCCCTGTGGCGTGCGGCTCGTAGTGTCCGCCTTGTCAGTCCTCCGCAGCAAGACCCGCAACGCCGCGCGTTGCGAAGACCAGATTAATTATTTTGATAACAAACCAAACGCTGGAAACAGTCGCTGCCTGACTATCAAAGCGAAGGTGATTAGCCGTCGTAACCGATGCCAGGCGTTGGATAACGTGAACAAATAAGGAGTCTGCTATGACTGCGTTAGCCGTAGCTGATAAGGGAAAGGATAACAAACAATTGGGTGGTGCCGGTCTGCGTGGACAGAGCGCCGGGACAACGGCCCTGTGTACCGTGGGGCAAAGCGGCACCGGGCTAACCTACCGTGGCTATGACATCACAGATTTAGCCCATCATGCCGAGTTCGAAGAAGTGGCGCATTTGCTGCTGAAGGGCAAGCTGCCGACCCAGGCCGAGCTGGATGGCTACAAGCAGGTGCTGAAACAGGCCCGTGGTCTGCCACCGGCGCTGTGTCGAGTGCTGGAAGAAATCCCGGCCGATGCCCATCCGATGGATGTGATGCGGACCGGATGCTCGATGCTGGGCAACCTGGATCAGGAACTGGACTTTTCCGAGCAGGAAAGCAAGACCGACACCCTGCTGGCAATGCTGCCGGCCATCATTTGCTACTGGTACCGCTACAGCCACGACGGGGTGCGGATTGATACCGCCAGCAGCGATCAGGACAGCATCGGCGGCTATTTCCTGGAAATGCTGACCGGAAAAGCGCCGTCTGAGCTGCACAAACAAGTGATGCACTGCTCGCTGGTGCTGTATGCCGAGCATGAATTTAACGCTTCAACCTTTACCGCCCGGGTGTGTGCCTCGACCCTGTCGGATCTGCACTCGTGCATTACCGCGGCAATCGGCAGCCTGCGTGGTCCGCTGCACGGCGGCGCCAACGAAGCGGCGATGGCAATGATCGAGCAGTGGCAGACGCCGGATGAAGCGGAAGCTGGGATCATGGACATGCTGGCAAAGAAAGAGAAAATCATGGGCTTTGGTCACGCGATTTACCGCGAGTCTGATCCCCGTAATGCTTTAATTAAAGCATGGTCGGAAAAACTGGCTGCCGATGTGGGTGATACCCATCTGTATGCGGTGTCCGAGCGGGTAGAGCAGGTGATGAAGCGCGAGAAAAATCTGTTCTGTAATGCCGATTTCTTCCACGCCTCGGCCTATCACTTCATGGGGATCCCGACCAAGCTGTTCACGCCGATCTTTGTGATGAGTCGGGTAACCGGCTGGGCCGCCCATGTGTATGAGCAGCGCGCCAACAACCGCATCATCCGCCCGAGCGCCGACTATGTCGGGCCGGAGCCGCAAGCGTGGCTGCCGATCGAAGCGCGGAAATAACACGCCGCAGCAGACTCCACCCAAGGAGTCCCGCCAATCCCTCCCCCCGGCGCAGATGCCCGGGGGAGTATCAAGACCTGAACGTCGTCTGAAAGCGTCTGTGAGCACAAGACTCACGGAGGGAAGCAATGAAGATTAATACGCAATACCGTAAGCCGCTGGCCGGCAGCGGACTCGATTTTTTTGACACCCGGGAAGCCGTCAATGCGATTGCGTCCGGGGCCTACGAGACACTCCCCTACACCTCACGCGTGCTGGCCGAGCAGCTGGTCCGGCGCTGCGATCCGCACAGGCTGACGGAGAGTTTGAAGCAAATCATTGAGCGCAAGCGCGATCTGGATTTCCCCTGGTATCCGGCGCGCGTGGTATGCCATGACATTCTGGGCCAGACCGCCCTGGTTGATTTGGCGGGCCTGCGCGATGCCATTGCCGAGCAAGGCGGCGATCCGGCTAAAGTGAATCCGGTGGTGGAAACCCAGTTGATTGTCGATCACTCCCTCGCGGTGGAGCACGCCGGGTTTGACCCGGAGGCGTTTGACAAGAACCGCGCTGTCGAAGAGCGCCGCAATGAAGACAGGTTTCACTTCATCAACTGGTGTAAAACTGCGTTTGAGAACGTCAGCGTGATCCCGGCCGGGAACGGCATCATGCACCAGATCAATCTGGAGAAAATGTCGCCGGTGATCCAGGCCAAGGACGGGATTGCCTATCCCGATACCTGCGTCGGGACCGACAGCCACACCCCGCATGTCGATGCACTGGGCGTGATCGCGATTGGTGTCGGAGGCCTCGAAGCCGAAACCGTGATGCTGGGCCGCCCGTCCATGATGCGCTTGCCGGATATCGTCGGGGTCAAACTGACCGGCCAACGCCAGCCGGGCATTACTGCCACCGATATTGTGCTGGCCTTAACCGAGTTCCTGCGCAATGAGCGGGTGGTGTCCTCGTATCTGGAATTTTTCGGCGAAGGGACCAAAGATCTCACCATCGGCGATCGGGCCACCATCTCCAATATGACGCCGGAATATGGCGCCACCGCCGGGATGTTCTATATCGATGAACAGACGATTAATTATCTGAAGCTGACCGGTCGCGATGAGGCGCAAGTCAAACTGGTGGAGCAATACGCCAAGCAAACCGGGCTGTGGGCCGATGATCTGCAAAATGCGGTGTACGAGCGGGTGCTGGAATTTGATATTTCGCAAGTGGCGCGCAATATGGCCGGTCCGTCGAATCCGCACCGTCGCCTGCCGACGGCAGAGCTGGCCTCGCGGGGCATTGCCGGTCCGTGGGAAGAAAAAGCCGGTGAATTGCCGGACGGCGCCGTAATTATTGCCGCCATCACCTCCTGTACCAATACCAGTAATCCGCGCAACGTCGTGGCTGCCGGGTTGCTGGCCAAGAAAGCCAATGCCCTGGGGCTGGTGCGCAAGCCTTGGGTGAAGACTTCGTTTGCGCCGGGCTCGAAAGTCGCCAAGCTGTACCTGGAAGAAGCCGGATTGCTGCCGGAAATGGAACAACTGGGCTTCGGGATTGTCGGTTATGCCTGTACCACCTGTAACGGCATGAGTGGCGCGCTGGATCCGGAAATTCAGCAAGAGATTATCGAGCGCGATCTCTACACCACCGCAGTCCTGTCCGGGAACCGCAACTTCGATGGCCGGATCCACCCGTATGCCAAGCAGGCGTTTCTGGCTTCCCCGCCGCTGGTGGTTGCCTATGCGCTGGCAGGTTCGATCCGTTTTGATATTGAGCGTGATGCGCTGGGCACAGACCCGCAGGGCAATCCGGTCTACCTCAATGACTTGTGGCCAACGGATGAAGAGATCGATGCAGTGGTCGGCCAGTACGTCAAGCCGGAGCAGTTCAATCAGGTCTACATCCAGATGTTCAAACTCGATGACGAAGCCCGCAACAGCAATCCGCTGTATGACTGGCGTCCGATGAGTACCTACATTCGCCGCCCGCCATACTGGGAAGGCGCGCTGGCCGGGGAGCGGACCTTGTCGGGGATGCGTCCGTTGGCGATTCTGGGTGATAACATCACCACCGACCACCTATCACCCTCCAATGCGATTCTCGCTTCCAGCGCGGCCGGGGAATATCTGGCTTCCATGGGGGTGCCGGAAGCGGACTTTAATTCCTACGCCACCCACCGCGGCGATCACCTGACCGCGCAGCGGGCGACACTGGCCAACCCGAAACTGTTCAATGAAATGGTCAAAGAGAACGGCGAGGTGGTGCAGGGATCGCTGGCGCGGGTTGAGCCGGAAGGTAAGGTGGTGCGGATGTGGGAAGCGATTGAAACCTACATGAACCGCAAGCAGCCGCTGATTGTGGTGGCCGGGGCCGATTACGGTCAGGGTTCGTCCCGCGACTGGGCCGCCAAAGGAGTGCGTCTGGCCGGGGTCGAAGCCATTGTTGCCGAAGGGTTCGAGCGCATTCACCGCACCAACCTGGTCGGCATGGGCGTGCTGCCCCTGCAGTTTAAAGCCGGGGTCAACCGCAATACGTTAGCACTGGACGGCACCGAGCTGTATGACGTGGTTGGCGAGATCACCGCGGGGGCTGAGCTGGCGCTGGTGATCACCCGTGCCAATGGCGAGAAAGTCGATGTGCCGGTGACATGCCGTCTCGATACCGCTGATGAAGTGCATGTCTATACCGCGGGTGGCGTGTTGCAGCGCTTCGCGCAAGATTTTCTGGCTCAGTAAAGGGAGAGCAGTATGACAAGGACAGTGTCAGCGTCACAAGTCAAAGTGCCTGCCACCTATATGCGTGGCGGCACCAGCAAAGGCGTGTTTTTTAATCTGGAAGATCTCCCCCCGGCGGCTCAGGTGCCCGGCGAAGCCCGCGACCGTTTGCTGCTGCGGGTGATTGGCAGCCCGGACCCTTACGGCAAGCAGATTGACGGTATGGGCGGTGCCACCTCAAGCACCAGCAAAACCGTGATTGTTTCCAAAAGCGAGCATGCGGACCACGATGTGGATTACCTGTTCGGTCAGGTATCGATTGATCAGCCGTTTGTCGACTGGAGCGGCAACTGCGGCAACTTGTCTGCGGCGGTCGGCCCGTTCGCGATCCATGCCGGGTTGATCGCCAAAGAGCGCTTGCCGGAAAACGGCATTGCCACGGTGCGGGTGTGGCAGGTCAATATCGGCAAAACCATTGTGGTCCATGTACCGATTGTCAAGGGTCAGGTGCAGGAAACCGGGGCCTTTGAACTCGATGGGGTCACGTTTCCGGCGGCTGAAATCCAGGTTGATTTTATGGACCCGGCTGATGGCGAAGGGTCGATGTTTCCGACCGGGAATGTGGTCGATACGCTGGAAGTGCCGGGCGTCGGCACCTTTAGTGCCACGCTGATTAATGCCGGGATCCCGACCATTTTTATCGACGCCGAAGCGATTGGGTTCACCGGCACTGAGCTGCAGGATGACATCAACAATGATGAACAAACGCTGGCGATGTTCGAGCAGATCCGGGCTTACGGGGCGTTGAAAATGGGGCTGATTAAGCGGCTGGAAGCCGCGCAGAGCCGTCAGCATACGCCGAAGATTGCCTTTGTGGCCGAGCCGAAAACCTATGTCTCGTCGAGTGGTAAGCCCATTGCGGCGGGGGATGTTGATGTGCTGGTGCGGGCGTTGTCGATGGGCAAGTTGCACCACGCCATGATGGGGACTGCGGCAGTCGCGATTGCCTCCGCGGCCTGTGTCCCGGGAACCCTGGTGAATATCGCTGCCGGCGGCGGTGAGCGGGAGTCGGTGACCTTCGGCCATCCGTCCGGCACCTTAAAGGTGGGGGCAAAGGCACGGGTTGTGGGCCAGGACTGGGTGGTGGAAAAAGCCATCATGAGCCGTAGTGCGCGGATCCTGATGGAAGGATTCGTCCGGGTGCCCGCAGAAGTGGTGGCCTGAGCGCGGTTGGAGATGATCGAGACATACTGGAGGAAGCAATATGTCTGCATATCAGGAAGCATTTGATTTATCGGCCGCAGAGCCGGAAGTTTTTTGGAAGCAGCAGGCCGAGAATCTGGCCTGGTTTCAATTTCCAACAACGATTCTGAGTCAGGACGAACACGGCATCGAGCGCTGGTTCGCCGACGGTGAACTCAACACGGCTTACCTGGCGCTGGACCATCATGTCGCGCAGGGCCGGGGTGATCAGACGGCGTTGATTTATGACTCGCCGGTCACCGGGCAGAAAGCCCGCTATACCTACCGGGTGCTGCGGGATCAGGTCGCCAAAGTCGCCGGGATGCTGGCCGAGCTGGGCGTCGAGAAAGGGGATCGGGTGGTGATTTACATGCCGATGATCCCGGAAGCGGCAATGGCGATGCTGGCGTGTGCTCGTCTGGGTGCGATTCACTCGGTTGTGTTCGGTGGCTTTGCCCCCAACGAGCTGGCGGTTCGGATTGAAGATGCCGAGCCGAAAGTGGTGATCACCGCAAGCTGCGGGGTGGAAGTGAGTAAAGTGATCCCCTACAAGCCGATGGTTGATCAGGCGGTGATGGACAGTCGCTGGAAGCCGGCGCATGTGGTGGTTTTTCAGCGCAAGCAGTGCCTGGCGGACCTGCATCATGCGCGGGATAAAGACTGGTCGGCCCTGATGCGAACGGCGACGCCTCATGACTGTGTCCCGGTCAAAGCGACTGATCCGCTTTACATTCTCTACACCTCAGGTACGACCGGTAAACCTAAAGGTGTGGTGCGGGATAACGGCGGCCATGCGGTGGCGATGCACTACAGCATGTCGACGATTTATCACGTTGATCCGGGGGATGTATTCTGGGCGGCCTCGGATGTCGGCTGGGTGGTGGGCCATTCCTACATTGTCTATGCCCCTTTGATTTATGGCTGTACCACCATCATGTATGAAGGCAAGCCGGTCCGGACCCCGGGTCCCAGCGCGTTCTGGCGGGTTTGTGATGAGTACGGCGTGAAGGTGTTGTTCTCGGCCCCGACAGCATTTCGGGCGATCAAGAAGGAAGATCCGGACGGGACGTTCCTGCAGGATTATCCGATGGTGAACCTGACCACGATTTTCATGGCTGGCGAGCGGCTGGATCCGCCGACGCTGGAGTGGGTCGAGGCGAAAACCGGGCGTCCGGTGGTGGATCACTGGTGGCAGACCGAAACCGGTTGGGCGATTGCCGGTAACCCGCTGGGGCTGGAGCGTTTTGTGGTTAAGCCCGGCTCCGCGACCAAGCCGATCCCGGGCTATCAGGTTGAGGTGCTCAACGAGCTGGGAGAGGTACAGCCTGCCAATACGCAGGGCTATATCGCGATCAAACGTCCGTTGCCGCCGAGCTGTCTGCCGACCGTGTGGCGTAATCACGACCGGTTTGAGTCCGGTTATCTGAGCCAGTTTCCGGGCTACTACGTCTCCGGAGACGGCGGCTATATCGATGAAGACGGCTACCTGTTCGTGATGGGCCGGATTGACGATGTGATCAACGTCGCCGGCCATCGGCTCTCGACCGGAGAGATGGAAGAGGTAGTTGGCAGCCATGAAGCCGTTGCAGAGTGTGCGGTGATTGGGATCCATGATGAGCTCAAAGGTCAGTTGCCGCTCGGGCTGGTGGTGCTGAAAGACGGTTTTGTCTCAGAGAACGGTAATATCGAGCAGGCGCTGTTGCAGAAAGTGCGGCAGGAGATCGGCGCGGTGGCGTGCTTTCAGCAGGCTATCATCGTCGACCGGTTGCCGAAAACCCGCTCCGGTAAAATCCTGCGCCGGGTGATCCGCCAGATTGCCGATGGTGAGCAGTACGTGGTGCCCTCAACCATTGATGACCCGTCCTCTCTGGACGAGTTGGCCCGGGTGCTGGAATAACCCGCTTCAAGTGCCAGAGACCGCAAAGCGGCAAGCTCAGGCTGCCGCTTTACAATGTAAACCGCCCGGCCTGATGGGGAGATCCGCATCGGCCGGGCGGTTTTTTATCGCTTGAAAACGCAGGCTTTTGCCAGTGTTACAGCGCTTCCCCGTTGACGCTCAGTTTTACGTCAATGTTGCCTTTGACCGCGTTGGAGTACGGGCAGACGTCATGGGCGGTTCGGATCAGGGCGATGGCTTGATCCTGTGGTAGATCCACTGTGGCGGCCAGGCTGACGGTCAGGGCGAAACCACCTTGTGTATTGGGGCCGATGCCGACCTGAGCTGAGACCGGCGCTGTTTTGAGGGCGATTTTGCCTTCCCGGGCCACGTGGAGCACGGCATTGGAAAAACAAGCCGCGTAGCCGGCGGCAAACAGCTGTTCTGGGTTGGTGTGCTCGCCACTGCCACCCATTTCTTTCGGGTAGCTCAGGCTGACGTTGAGTTTGCCGTCATCGGTGCTGGCTTGACCGTTTCGACCGGCAGATGCTGTGGCGGTGGTGGTGTATAGCGTCGTCATGTGGACTCCTTTTTTGGGATTTGGTGAGTAATTTAGGTTGTGCACAACTTAATTGCTTACAATCTTAACTCGATCTTGCGGGTGAAGGCAAGTATATTGTGCGCAATTTACTTTTTGGCGAGTACATCACAATGGCAGACAAGGGCCGATCCCAGGCGACATCACAAGAGCAGACACAAACCCTCACACAAGGCAAAGCGTCTGATTTAGTGCTGGAAAAACAGGTCTGTTTTTCCCTCTACAGTGCGGCGAATGCGATGATCCGGGCTTATCGCCCGCTTCTGGCTGAGCTGGAGCTTACCTATCCGCAGTATCTGGTGATGATGGTGTTGTGGTCTGAAAACGGCATCAACGTGAAGGATCTCGGCGCCAGACTGCATTTGGATTCCGGTACGTTGACACCACTGCTCAAACGACTGGAAGGCAAAGGCCTGGTCAGTCGTCGTCGCAGCGAAAAAGATGAGCGGGTGCGCGAGCTGTTTCTGACCGAGCAGGGCGACGCGCTGAAAGCGAAGGCAGAAACAATCCCGGCGGCTATTTTCTGTAAGAGTGCCATGCCGCTCGATGAGCTGATTGAGTTGAAACAAAGTTGTGAAAAGTTGGTCGAGAACCTGAGTTAGCATGTCAATGCCGGATAGAGGCGATGCTGACTGATTGGTCTGGCTGCTGGTGTTACGGCGGGATATCCGGCAATAAAACTACGTCTTTGCGGCATTCTCTTCTATGGTTTGTGTAGGCATCGGTCGGCCGGGCGTTGACCGGTGTGCCTGTGGCGCTGCAGTCTGTAAGGAGGTTGTCATGGGATACAAGCATTTACTGCTGGCGGTAAACCTGGATGAATACGCTGAATATCTGATTTCGAAAGCGGCAGAGCAGGCGCGGATTCACCATGCCCTGTTCAGTGTGATCCATATGGACCCGGATTTGGGCCACCTCGAAGTTGGCGTGCGCGAATATGATGCGGTGAATATCGATGAAAGCGAACATTATGAGTCTGTTGCCGCGATGCGGCGATTGCTCAAAGGCACCAACTACCCCCTGTATAAACACCTCTTCTATACCGGCTATCTTGAAGATCAACTGATCACGGCCATTTCACAGTTCGAAGTGGATTTGCTGGTGCTCGGGCATCACCAGTGTAATCTGTTCCGTCAGTTGTTCCTGTCCCCGAGCGAGCCGCTGGTGCGCCAGATGCCCTGTGATTTGCTGTTGCTGAAGCTCAACGATTAATACCAATCGTCCTCAATCAGGGGTCATCCTAGCTTGTTAAAACGCTCGATCACTGCGTTAAAGTTTTTGAGTGTAGAATCACTACTTATCGAAAAATGCCGTTTTGTTCTCAAGCATTTTTCCGACGCTATTTCTGACCACTGACTGATTGTGATTGGTATAAGCGGTTGCTTTTGCTGGCTGGGATCACGTCTCGGGGCGGCGGCCCCTCGATAGTACTGGCTTCATGGCATATGATGCTCTGTGATGTTGATTGGGAAGTGAGTGTAGAGAATGAAGCCGGGTGAGACAGGGTTAAAGCGGGTCTATGATGCGACCTGCTATTCCATTCAGGGGCTGAAAGCAGCCTGGAAGTACGAAGAAGCGTTTCGAATGGAAGTCTGGATTATGGTCCTGGTGATCCCGGCTACATTCTTCCTGCCGGTGACGAAGCTGGAGCAACTGGCTCTGGTGGCGAGTTTGGTTTTGGTTCTAATTGTTGAGCTGTTGAACTCTGCAGTCGAAGCGGTGGTGGATCGGGTGGGCGATGATTACCACGCGCTCTCCGGCCGGGCCAAAGACATCGGCTCCGCGGCGGTGTTTGTCTCAATGCTACTGGCTGGGCTGATCTGGGCAGTGATTCTGTTCGTCTGATGTTGTCTCGTCTTTTTGCCAGCATCGTGTGCCGGTATGGCTCGATGTTAACGCTGGAATTGACCCGGACCGGTATGCTGCCCAGCTGGGTGTAACAAACCGATTGAAGTACCAGCCAGTTTGATCGACGGTAGCAGTGATTTTCCCGGGATCAGATGAGAGAATGTACTCTACAATCTGCTTCCAATATCCCAGTTTGGGGTGAATATCCAGCCTGGTGTCTGCCAAGTTTCGGGTCATTGAAAGGCCCATATTTATGTGGATATCGTTCACCTTGAACTTTTACTCCATGCCGTCTGTTACCTACCCACATTTCGATATCAATAAGTCAGCGTTAAAAAACGCTGATGGCAATTGTTGTTCTCTTCATTGCGAGACTTTGCCTGACAGTTTCTGCGTGACGTTTTCGCCTTGTATTGAGCTACTTTTTCTTAAAGAAAAGATAGGCTATCGACTTAATCAATTAGTATTTTGTGTTAACTGAAAGGTTGTACTCAGATTTGGCAGGAAAGATAGGGAAGGTACGCTGTCCGTAATCGCCGCCCCTGGAGACGGCGATTTTTTAGGTCTGAACAGGTGCTTACAGATTCTGCTGCTCACCTAGTTGATTGAGTGCAGGTGCAGCTTGCGTGCCGCCTGCTTTTTCCGACGATTTTTCAACCGAACTTTCCAGTTGATGCATCTGCTGAATTTCTAATGCGGTCAGATGGCCATAATCTTCTCGCATGTAGCCAAATACCTTGTAGAGCATGAAGCTTGTCAGTGCTAACAGCGGCAGTGCAAAAATCAGGATTGCAGACTGCATTGAAGAAACCGGCGCATTCACAATAATGAAGACCGTTGGGATGGCGACAATGACCAGGCACCAGAAGATCTTCAGCGGTGTCGACGGGTTGGCATTCTCATCCAGTGTTTTCTGGGTATTACATGCCACCGTGAATACAGAACCGTCCATTGTTGTGACGAGCAGCAGGAAGGTGGAGATAATAAATACCACCAAGACAATGGAGGACAGCGGCAATGTACCGATTGAATTCACAATTGCCTGGCTTGCCTGACCTTCAGAGACAATCTGGCTGATCGCGACTTTGCCGTCGAGTTGTGTCTTCATCATAAATGAGCCAACAATCGAGAACAGTGCCGCGATACCTGCGGTCCCCCCGCCAATCATGCAGACAATCACTTCACGGATGGTGCGGCCTTTCGATACCTTTGTGACAAACACACACATCAGCGGAATGAAGATCATCCAGTAAGCCCAGAAGTATGCGGTCCACGATTGAGGAAACTTTGCCTGTTCAATCGCATCGGTATACAGGCTCATTTTAATGAAGTTCTGTGCCCAGATTGCGACCGAAGAGCTGGTATTTTCCAAAATGAATTGAGTCGGGCCGAACAAAAGCAGGTAAAGCGCCAGACCAACCACGAAGTAAGTGCCGTAGCTGCTGATCTTTTGCATGCCTTTCTCGATTCCCAGGAATGAACTCAGAGTCAGCAGCGCCGCCACAATAGCAATCATGGAAACTTTGAGCATCAGTGTATCTTCAATGCCCAGCAGTAAAGAGACTGCAGCTGAAATAATCGGTACGCCGAGTGCGAGCACAATGATCAAACTGAAGACAATTGCGATTGGGTAAAGAATATCGATAGTACGGCCGATGCATTTCGCGGCGGTCGGGTTCTTCATCATCGACATAATAATGTCACTCAGCTTGAGTGAACGATTTTTACGAATGTAGAACGAGTACATTACAGGAATCGCCGTGATCGCGTAAATTGCCCAGGCTGTGATCCCCCAGTGGTGCAGACTATAGGTCACTGCCCATTCTGTAGCTTCGACCGTATCTGGTGTGATGTTAAATGGCGGAGTCTTGATATAGTAAGACCATTCAAGAAATGCCCAGTAGACAGTACCTGAACCAACCCCGGCCAGCGCCATCATGGTGATATAAGCGAAGGTGGAAAACTCAGGTTTTTCGTTGCCCATACGAATGTGGCCGTACTTAGAACAGATAAAGTAAACGGCGATCACGACCAGTCCGAAAGCATACCAAAGTATCGGCGTACCGAAGTTGTAGGCAATCAGCGTAAAGATGTCCCCAGCAATGTTGATTGCACTGTCCGGGTCATTTAAGAAGAAACCTGAGACTGCGAGAACAACAAGCAGTGATAGCCCAATTGCGGGGCGATCGAGGTTTTTTTCTGTTATTCCTTTCATAGTATTTTGTCCAGTCTGTAGCGTGTGAGCCTCGAACAAGCTCACACGGCATGTTTCACGTTATGAGGGCTTTATGTCATCAGCGAGACCGCCCTTCTGATTATTCGAAAACGTAGCTTGCGATTGAGGCTTCTTTGACTGCATCCCAGTCCATTTCGACACCCAGGCCATTCCCTTCCGGCGCATGAACGTAGCCATCGCGGTCGGTACGAATTTGGGTTTTCGATGCCAGTTCAAAACTCTCGTAGGGGTAGAACTGTTCGAAGTACTTGCAGTTGTGGTGTGCCAGTGCGACATGCAGGTTTGCTGCCTGAGTGATGGTGTAACCCATGCTTTGGATCTCCAGGGTTTTAGAGTGGCCTTCGGCAATCGCAAAGCATTTGTTCAGCGGAGTGATCCCGCCACAAACCGTTGCATCCTGACGAACGTCTGACCAAAACCCATTCCCGAGAGCATAGGTTACTTCTTGCAAGGTGAGTAAGCAGTTACCATGGCTGGAAATCTCCAGGTCTGTCTTGTCGACCAGGCGCTGGTATGTTTTGTAGTCATAGTCAGAAACCGGTGCTTCCAGCCATTCCCAATCATAGCTTTCCATCAGCTTGGCCATCTTCATGGCTTCGGCCGGGGTATAGAACGTCGCGGTATCAAGCATGAAACGAACCCCAGTGTCGCCGTAGCGCGCTTGAATCGCATTCACTAATTTGACGTCTTTTTCATAAACACAGTAGCAGTGCAGTTTGATTGCCGTGAAGCCTTGCTCGATACAGTCGTCGACGTACGGAAAGTATTCTTCAACGGTGTCAAACATCGGCGTCGAAGCATAAGATTTCATCTTGTGGCGTGCGCCGCCAAGCAACATATAGAGCGGCATGTTGGCTTTTTTGGCTTTGATATCCCAAGCGGCAATATCAATCGGTGATTTTGCCGGAAGGCCACCCCAAGTGCAGCGTGCCTGTAGCCAGCTGTATAGCGCTTCGGTCATTAAGGGATTTTTGCCAATGAGGCCTGGAACGATGGTCCGCATCGCTTCGATAATGCAGCGGTCAAAGTCATTTTCGGTATAGCTGATCGTTGCCCCGACACCTTCTGTACCATCATTACAGATAATGCGAACGATATTATTGGTATATAAAAGAGGCTCTTGGTTGTCGGCCCAAGGGATTGGCGGCGCCTCTCGGTCTGCGACAGCGTACAACTCGACTCGTTTGATCACGGTATCTTTCATGGGTGTCTCCTTATAGTGCGCTGCCGTTTTTAATCATGACTGCGCGGATTTCCTCGCCCGTAAGGTCTCGGATACGTTTGTTTTCATTAATCGCTTTGACCGCCGCGATCCCCGCAGCATGCCCGTATTCAAAGCACTGCGCCGTGACACGAGCCGAAGCAAGGGCTTCGTGTTCTGCGCTTAAGCAGCGCCCGGCAGCGATGATGTTTTCACCAACAATGGGGACCAACGTGTTGTAAGGTACGTCGTAGTAGTCATTGAGCAGCCAATGCAGCTTAGGCTTGTCGCCTGAGTGCAGCTCAATTGGCCAGGGTGTACGACAGATACCATCATTTCGCTTCTCGCAATTGATGACATTATCATTAGTTAGGGTTTCGACACCAACGATTGAGCGCGTCTGGCGAATACCCACTTCGACGCCAGTGTCGACGACATAGGCATCTTCACAGCCCGGCACAAATTTGTTCAGGAAGCGGGCATAATCGCGCACCTGACGACGACCGAAGATTTCCGCTTCTGTGAAGTCTTTCGGGTCAATCACGTTCAGCATGCGGCCATCTTGTCCTGCAAGACGCGTGGCATTGACCATCAGCTCACCCGGGCGGGTGGTCGGGAAGATCCAAATTTTGTGGCGAGGTAAATCGTATTCACCACTTTCATTGGCTGCGAGAATATTTTGGGTGACTTTCGGTGGGCAGATGGTGTCATCACCGTAGTAGTCGAGGTATTTTTCCATGTCGACACCGGCAATGCGGAAGAACATCGTCGGGTTTTGAATACGGCCGTTATCACCAAAGTAATAATCCATCCCGGCACGTGCGATCACGGCTGCATCACCTGAAGCATCAACAATCATCTTGCTCAAAATGATGCTTTGACCTGCATTGGACTCGATCACAACACCTTTGAAGGTGTCCTTATCCATGATCACGCCAGTGACCGCGGTATGGAACAGTGTTGTGACTCCTGCCTGTTCCAGAAAGTCGTCGGCCACTTCACGCCACATCAATGGATCGTGAGTGACTGTATAGGTCTTGCCGTATTTTTGTGGTTCAGTCACACCACCTCGCACTTTGAGTGCTTGCCTGAACCGTTCAGTGAAGCCGAAGACGACTTGTTCTGGCTGAGCATGCTCATCATCTGACGCCATGAACATGCCACAAATTGTGCCTGAAAGTCCGGCCACCGCAGCACCGCCGCAAAAACCATATTTTTCAATTAACCAGGTATTTTTCCCCATAGAGCCGGCAGTTTCCGCAGCAGCGACGCCAGCAGCACCGCCACCAATGACTAAGACATCCACTTCGGCCAGAACTGGGAGATCCGGCATTTGTTCAAAACGGCGAACAATGTTCCAATCTTTCATGATTACCTCGCTAATAGATAACTGATAGTCATCTGATATATCAATTGTGTGTTTTCAATATATGCCCTTTTTTTTGTGTGGTACAATTCCAAAACTGCTTATCGTGAGATCGCTCACTAAAAATTGATCAAGGGAATAGAGCGCTGAATGACAATAAATACGGCAAATAAGACCGAGGTTGCATACAACCAGTTGGAGAAAATGATCATCTTCCGTGAGCTAGAGCCGGGGAGTATGGTGAGTGAAAAACAGTTAGCAGAGGGGATGGAGCTAGGGCGAACACCCGTACGTGAAGCCTTGCAGCGCCTGGCTTATGAGCGGATGGTAGAAATTCACCCTAGACGTGGTATTCAGATCCCGGCGATTTCAGTCGAAAGTCAGCTGAAGATTTTGGAAGTTCGTCGGGATATAGAAGCATTGTGTGTGAAATACGCAGCTTCCCGTGCGAGCGTCGAAGAAAAGCAACAAATGCTGCTGCTTGCAGAAAAACTTGAAGCATGTGCACAAAATAAAGACGATCTTCTGTACGCAACTTTGTTGAAAGAGATCCATATTTTGTTGGTGAAAGCAGCGGCGAATGAATACCTCCAACTCGCGATGGCACCGTTACAAGGACTTTCCCGTCGTTTTTGGTTTGCGTATAAGAATCAAGATTCTGATCTAGTGGAAGCTTCTTCACATCATGCTGCTGTATTAAGAGCTGTCAGTCACACCGATGCGGAAGAAGCAGTATTGGCTTCACACCGACTGAATGACTACCTCACCGATATGGCTTACCGCAGTATTACTCAACGAAAATAGGCGTCATCATAGCCACCTACGAGGGTGGCTTTGCCATGTATTTTTACATGGCAAAGCAGTGTTCAAATTTCTTGTAGGCGCCCCGCAAAAATCCCTGTCGATCACATGCTTGATAAATCCATCACTACCGATGGAGATGTTGCTCTCATCTTGAAAAAGCGCTGCTCACCATTGTCCTGATGAATAAATAACCTATTGACGATTCCAATAATAAATCAAGCACAAGGTCATCTTATGGGTACTTCTACATCAACAAAACCGTTTAACTTTCATCAAACTAGCTTTCATCAAACGACTAAGTCTTTGTTGTTGGGCGCTGGGGCGCTTCTGGTTTCAGGCATCGGGGTCTCAACGGCGCATGCCGAGACGATTTTGCATGCGTTTAACTGGAAATACAGTGATGTGACCAGCCAGGCAAAAGACATCGCGGCGGCAGGATATAAGAAAGTCCTGATCTCCCCGCCGCTCAAATCAACCGGGGAGCAGTGGTGGGCGCGCTACCAGCCGCAGGACATTCGTCTGATAGACTCCCCCCTTGGTAATAAAGAAGACTTGCAGGCGCTGATCACCGCCCTGAACAACGAAGGGGTCGCTGTCTATGCCGATGTGGTGCTCAATCATATGGCCAACGAGAGCTGGAAACGCAGTGATCTGAATTATCCCGGCAGTGAGTTGCTGGCGCAGTACGGCCAGGATATGGACTATGTGAACCGGCAAAAGCTGTTCGGCGATCTCAGCCAGGGGCAGTTTTCTGACAATGATTTCCACCCGGCCGGCTGTATCACCGACTGGAGCGATCCGGGCCACGTGCAGTACTGGCGTTTGTGCGGCGGCAATGGCGATACCGGGCTGCCGGATCTGGATCCGAACGCCTGGGTGGTCGGCCAGCAACGTCTGTACCTGCAGGCTTTAAAAGCGATGGGGATCAAAGGGTTTCGGGTCGATGCGGTTAAGCACATGAGTGATTATCAGATCAGCCAGATATTCACCCCGGAAATCACTGCCGGAATGCATGTTTTTGGCGAGGTGATCACCAGCGGCGGTAAAGGGAGCAGCGACTACCACTCATTCCTGGAGCCGTATCTGAATAACACCAATCATGGCGCGTACGATTTTCCGCTGTTCGCCTCGATCCGCGCTGCCTTTTCTTTCGGCGGCAGTATGTCCCAGCTCCACGACCCGCAAGCGTACGGCCAGGCCCTGGCGGACGAGCGTGCGATTACCTTTACCATCACTCACGACATTCCCACCAATGATGGCTTCCGCTATCAGATTATGGATCCGACCGACGAGCAGCTCGCCTACGCCTATATTCTGGGCAAGGATGGCGGGACGCCGCTGATTTACAGTGATGCGCTTTCCGTTGAAGAGGATAAGGATAATGGCCGCTGGAAAGAGGTTTGGAACCGCAGCGAGATGGTCAGCATGATCAGCTTCCATAACCAGATGCAGGGGAAATCCATGGAGACCCTGTACAGCGACTCTTGCCTGCTGATCTTCAAGCGGGAAAAAGAGGGATTGGTGGCAATCAACAAATGTGGCGAAGCGCGCTCTTATACCATCGATACCTACAATACTGAGTTCAACTGGTATATGCCGTATCAGGATAAGCTGAGCAATCACAGTGAAACCATCACCTCGCGCTATCACACCTTGACAGTGCCGGCCCGAACCGCCCGGATGTTGGCGTTGTAAATTATACGGATCTCCGATCAGAAGAAGGGCTAGTCTTGCGCTAGCCCGATCATTGGCCATCACTGTGATTCAGTAATAGACGGTTGGCCGTTCAATGCATGGGTTGCCATATTATCTCATCACACCAGCATCGGATTGATTTCTGCTGCAGAGCTCCCGGTTTTCACGATTTTTTGTGACGCTGTCACGCTTGTCCACTCCATCCGGTTGCTGCAGTCATATTGGAAATGGCAGATCCCCTGATTGTGATATGAAATTTGATTTACATTGTAAACTTATGTGCCACGAAGCGATTCAAGGTGCTGCAATCGATAGGTCAGAGTGTGATCTTGTGTCTAACTTGTTGCGCTCTTTTGCGTTGGAGACGGCGCTTGCTCTCGGGCTGCATGGCAGAGCCAGTTAATAAAGCATTGAATGGCCTGGCCTTGACGATGCTGAATCAGGTAGTAACCGGCTTTGGCCGGAATGGCCTCAAATGGCGAGACCAATTTACCGCAGCTCAGATCATCGTGCAGCAATGCCCCGCGGGCCATGGCAACCCCCAGCCCGGCTTCAGCCGCCGCCATTGCCATGTCGGTGCGGTTAAAGTAGTGACCCTTCTGGCTGTTGGCCTGGAGTCCCATCTTCTGAAACCAGTGATGCCATTCATAGTCAGCGCGGGCATCGCGCCAGGGCATGGCGTCGTGCAGCAGTACCACCTGCTCCCAGCACTTCGGCGCTTGCCAGTCGAACTTGTCCCGGTAGGCCGGGCTCATCACCGGCAGTAAATACTCGCTCATCAGCAAGGTGCCGGAGGTATGCGGCTGGCGACAATAATCGATCACCAGGTCGACGCTGGTGTCCTGGTGGTCCACCAGGGCACCCTCGGCAAAGATCTGGATATTGATCTCCGGGTACTGCTGATAGAAATCCTGAAGCCTCGGTACCAGCCATTTGTAAGCAAATGACGGGGTCAGCTTGAGTCGCACTTCCCCTTCCGGATCCGGTTGCTGTAGCTGGGATAGGGTGTCGCTGATGTCATGGAGGCTCTGGCTGACCACTTGGTAGAGCTGTTGCCCTTTGTCGGTGAGGCGAATGCCGCGGGAATGGCGTTCAAACAGGGTCAGGTTAAGCTGCTGTTCTAACTGGCGGATCTGTTGGCTGACCGCGCCGGTGGTGATGTGCAGGTGCTCGGCGGCTTGGGTGAAGCTGCCGTAGCGGGCCGCGATGTTAAAGGTCGCGAGGCCGGACAGCGTCGAACCGGTGAGAAGCGAGGTGGGTGACGACATTGTTTGCCTTTAGAAAAACTAAATACTGCTGCTAAATATTATCGATTGTTATGCAAATGTAAATAGCGCATTCTCCGCTTTATTCTCAAACCGAACAGATAAGGTATGCCGTCGATGGAAGTGATTGTTTTAGGAAGTGGTGTGGTTGGACTCACCTCCGCTTGGTATCTCGCAAAGGCCGGCCATGATGTCACTGTGGTGGATCGTCAGCCACGCAGCGCCGAGGAAACCAGCTTTGCCAATGCCGGGCAGATCTCTTACGGCTATTCGTCCCCGTGGGCGGCGCCGGGCATTCCGGTCAAAGCAATGAAGTGGCTGATGCAAAAGCACGCGCCGCTGAAGGTCAAACCATCAGTTTCGCCGGAGCTCTATCTGTGGGCGGCGAAAATGCTGGCCAACTGTAGCCCCGATAAATACCAGGTCAACAAAGCCAGAATGCTGCGGATTGCCAACTACAGCCGCGAGTGTCTGATCGATCTGCGCCGGGAGCAGGACTTGCATTACGAAGGTCGTCAGAAGGGCACGCTGCAGGTGTTCCGCACGCACGCCCAGGTTGAAGCGGTGGCCAAAGATATTCAGGTGCTGGCCGAGAGCGGTACCCGTTTCGAAGAGCTGGATGTGGCCGGTTGTATCGCCGCTGAGCCGGCGCTGGCGAAAGTCAAAGAAAAGATCGTCGGCGGTCTGCGACTGCCCGACGATGAAACCGGTGACTGCTACCTGTTCTGTCAGCAGCTGACCGAGCTGGCGCAGCAGGTCGGGGTGCGATTCTTGTTCGAGACTCAGGTGACCAGCCTGAACCAGCAGCACGGCAAAATCACCTCGATTTCAACCAGCGCCGGAGAGCTGAAAGCGGACGCCTATGTGGTGGCACTGGGGAGTTACTCGGCATCTTTGCTGGCACCGTTGGGGATGTCGCTCCCGGTCTATCCGGTCAAAGGTTACTCGCTGACCATGCCAATTGCGGATGCGGACGGGGCGCCGGTTTCTACCGTGATGGATGAGACCTATAAAGTAGCGATGACCCGCTTTGAGGATCGGATCCGGGTGGCGGGGACGGCAGAGCTGGCGGGTTATGATTTCAGCCTGGCCGAGAAGCGTAAGGCGACGATTTCAATGGTGATCCAGGATCTGTTCCCGAATGGCGGTGATATCGCCCAGGCCGAATACTGGAGCGGGCTGCGGCCGATGACGCCGGATGGTACGCCGGTGATCGGCAAAACCACCTACAGCAACCTGTTCACCAATACCGGCCATGGCACCCTGGGCTGGACCATGGCCTGCGGCTCAGCCCGCTTGTTGGCCGATATCGTCAGCGGACAGGACACGGATATCGATCCGAGCGGGTTGGATGTCTTCCGTTACGCTGGCTAAGATGTGGTTCGGGTCGAGCCGTTCAGGCTCGGTTTGAATGTTGTTAAGCCGCTAAGCCCTAAGCCGCTAAGCAAAAAAGCAGCTTAGCAGTTTCCTTTCTTGGCCTGTCCCGGCGGACAGAATGAACCGTGACTGTGATGGTCGCGGTTTTCTTTGTGATCTTCTGTCGTCGCACGGATATTCACCCCGTCCACTTCGCCTGCAATATGGGTCAGCTGGCAACCGCCCAGTAGGCTGGTGAGGAGTAAAAGGCTGAAGGTATTACGCTTTTTCATAATAGTAGAAGGCTTCGTGAAACAGTGAACGGTCGATCATAATGCAGCCCGCCAGATGGGATGTTAGGAAAATGTCAGAGGTCGCTTTTTTGGCAAAGTGAATGGCTGCAGCTGTAGTAAAATTGAAGAGTAAGCAGTGTTTTATCTCGTGAAACGTCTAGCAGTGTACAAGTATTGTCACTGTCTGTGAGACAGGCGTTCAGCTCACCCTGTTGGGGTGCCTGTACGACTTTGTCAGGAGTCCATCATGAAGCGAGTCTTTTATATCAGCGATGACTTGGACGATCTTGAATTAGTGGAGTATGAGCTGGAACTCAGCGGGATCAGCCCGCCACAAATTCATGTACTGACCGACAAGGATGCCGAGGTCTCAAGCCATCATCACCTTCACCCGGTGAAATCTTTCATGCGCAACGATATTGTTCACTCAACCGAGATCGGTGCGGTGATCGGTGTCGGGGCCGCCGTGATTGTTCTGCTGGTGGCGTATTTGTCCGGTGCGGTGGCAGCGGTCGGCTGGCTGCCGTTTATTATGTTGGCCATTGTGATGCTGGGGTTTATTACCTGGGAAGGCGGATTGTTCGGGATCCAGGAGCTGCATTATCAGTTCCGCCGTTTTAAACAGGTCCTGAAGTCTGGTCAGCATGTGCTGATGGTAGATGTCGAACCGAGCCAGGAGCTGACGCTGGCCAATGTCACGCTGGCCCATGACAAACTTAAACCCGCCGGGACAGGCAAAGCGCCCCCCCACTGGCTGATCAGCCTGCAAAACCAATGGGCGAAAATGAAACGCACCATGCCCTAAACCGGACTCAGAGGGATAATTGAGCAGCCCTGAGATGGGGCTGCTGCTCTTTCTTATTTCATTACATCCTTACCTAAGCTGGGAGAAGGAGGCTATTTATGGCCGCTTGCGTGTGGAATAAACGGTGCTTCGTGAAAGAATAGCTCCCGCAGCTGGAAAATATAATCGGCTTCGCTGACCATCAGGGCAACCAGCACCAGCAGCACCAGCGGTGGCAGGAAAATGGTGTACACCAGTGCCAGCCGCTCCCAGAGCATGTGCATGAAGACACTCGCAATCAACCCGGCTTTGAGGATCATGAAAATCAAAATCAGGCCCCAGCGCAGCAACCCTTCGAGGTGAAAGTAGTCCACCAGATAGGACAAGGTACTGAGCACAAACAGCAGACCCCAGACTTTGAAGTACAGGCTGATCGGGTGCTGTTGTTGGTGCTCGGTTGAATGGGAAGGTGACGTGTTCATAGGGCCTCCTACCACAAGTAGAAAAAGGCAAAGATAAAGACCCATACCAGGTCAACGAAGTGCCAGTACAGTCCGGTGATTTCCACAATCTCGTAGTTACCGTGGTGCTCATAATCGCCGCGCCAGACCTTCCCGGCGACAATCAATAGGTAAATGACCCCGACACTGACATGCAGGCCGTGAAAGCCGGTGATCATAAAGAAACTGGCACCAAACTGGGCGGCACCGGTTTCGTTGCCCCAGGGCCGGACCCCTTCAGCAATCAGTTTGCTCCACTCAAACGCCTGCATGCCGACAAAACTGGCCCCGAACAGCGCGGTGATCAGCATCAGCAGGGCTGCCTGGTTGCGCTTGCGCCGGTAGCCGGCGTTGACCGCCATCGCCATGGTGCCGCTGCTGGTGATCAGGATGAAGGTCATAATCGCGATCAGGATCAGCGGAATACTCTGCCCGCCGATGGTCAGGGCGAAGACTTCGCTGGGGACCGGCCACGGCGTGGTGGTGGTGATCCGCACCGCCATGTAGCCGGTCAGAAAGCAGCCGAATACGAAGATGTCACTGAGTAGAAACAGCCACATCATGGTTTTGAAAGACGAGATGGGGTAGACCGCCCGATCGGCTGAAAAGTCGTTGACGATGCTTGCCCATTGCCCGGTTTGTGCAGTGTTTGCCCCGCGACGGGGCGAGGGAGAATTCATGGTGATATACCTCTTAGGTCAACCGGAACAGCCCCAGTAAAAATAACCAGATCAGCAGTAAAAAGTGCCAGTAGCGAGCACATAGGCGCAGTGACGGATAGAGCGCATCACTGTGACGATATTTGGCGTGATAGAAAACCCAGCCGAGGGCCATCAGCCCACCCAGCACATGCACACCGTGCAGGCCGGTGAGCAGGTAGAAAAAGCTGTTGGCCGGGTTGTGCCCGACCCGAATGTTCATCGCCAGCAGCTGCTGCCAGACCCAGAGCTGGGCCAGCACAAATCCCAGCGTCAGGCCGACAGCCAGCTGCAACAGCGGGCGGCAGGCTGGCAGAGACGGCAGCAGGGCCGCTTTGCGACAACACAGATGCAAGGCGACGCAGCTCAGGACCAGTAGCACGGTACTGACGCCGAGCTGCCACGGCTCGCTCATCGGCTGCCAGTCATTCAAACCCATCCGGATCCGGTAGGCGACGGTGAACAGGAAAAACAGCACGGTGATGACGGCCATCAGTAGCCATACCCCGGCCGACGCGGGTGCCCGCTGCATGGGCGGGGTAAAAGCGCGATCGCCGTCCGGACTCAGGGTTGGGGTGGCCCGGTTAGGGGCGGTGCGGGGATCAGGTTTCATCATGGCCGCTCCTTAAATCGGTTCGGGACAATGGCCCGGGATCCGGTGCAGTTCCGGTCGTGCCCGCTTCGGTATCCGGCAGGGGGGGCATCCGGTGGCGTGGTTTGTGGAATGTAATCTTCCTGGTGTCCCGGCACGCTGAAATCGTACGCCCAGCGATACACCACCGGCAGATGCTCGCCCCAGTTGCCGTGCCTCGGTGGCGTGTCCGGTGTCAGCCATTCCAGCGAGGTGGCCCGCCATGGATTGGCCGAGGCTTTCTGGCCGTGTTTAAGGCTCCAGGCCAGGTTGAACAGGAACATCAGCTGGGCGGCTCCGACGATGAGCGCGGCGATGGTGATAAAGGCATTCAGGGTCTGGGCTGACTCGGGAATAAAGCTGTAGTCTTCATAGGCGAAGTAGCGCCGCGGCATGCCGAGGATCCCCAGATAGTGCATCGGGAAGTAAATCGCATAGGTGCCGATGAAAGTGATCCAAAAGTGGAGATGGCCCATCGCCGGATTGAGCATCCGGCCGGTGATTTTCGGATACCAGTGATAGATCCCGCCGAAGATCACCAGGATCGGCGACACGCCCATCACCATATGAAAGTGAGCAATTACAAAGTAGGTGTCGGAGAGCGGAATATCGACCACCACATTGCCGAGGAACAGTCCGGTCAGGCCGCCGATGATAAAGGTGCTGATAAACGCGATGGCAAACAGCATCGGCAGGCTGAGGTGAATATCGCCGCGCCACAGGGTGAACAGCCAGTTGTAGACTTTAATGGCCGTCGGGACTGCGATGATCAGGGTGGTGGTGGCAAAGAAGAAGCCGAAATACGGATTCATCCCGCTAACGTACATATGGTGCGCCCAGACGATAAAGCTCAGGGCAGCGATGCCGACAATAGCCCAGACCATCATTTTGTAGCCGAAGATGTTTTTGCGGGCATGGATGCTGATCAGATCCGAGACGATCCCGAACGCAGGCAGGGCGACGATATACACTTCCGGGTGGCCGAAGAACCAGAACAGGTGCTGGAACAGGATCGGGCTGCCGCCGCCGTAATCGGTCTGCTGGCCCATCGACATGATCGCCGGCATGAAAAAGCTTGAGCCCAGCAATTTGTCAAACAGCATCATGATCGCGCTGACCAGCAGGGCCGGGAATGCCAGCAGGGCCATGATCGAGGCGGTGAAGATCCCCCATACCGTCAGCGGCATCCGCAGCAGGGTCATGCCTTCGGTGCGGGCCTGCAATACGGTGGTGACGTAATTGAGACCCCCCATAGTGGCGGCGACGATGAACACCGCCAGCGAGATCAACATCAGTACAATGCCCCAGTCGGTGCCGGGGGTGCCGGGCAAAATGGCCTGCGGTGGATAGAGGGTCCAGCCGGCCCCGGTCGGGCCGCCGCTGACAAAAAAGCTCGCCACCAGAATCAATGAAGCCAGTAGATAGAACCAGTAGCTGAGCATGTTGAGGAAAGGAAACACCATATCCCGTGCACCGACCATCAGCGGGATCAGGTAGTTGCCGAATCCGCCGAGAAACAGGGCGGTGAGCAGGTATACCACCATGATCATCCCGTGCAGGGTCATGGACTGGTAATAGGTTTCGGGATCAATGAACTCAAATACCCCGGGGAACCCGAGTTGCAGCCGCATCAGCCAGGACAGCACCAAGGCGATCAGGCCCATGACTATCGCGGTCAGTGAGTACTGAATCGCAATCACCTTGTGATCCTGGCTCCAGATGTATTTGGTCCAGAAAGACTGGGGATGGTCGCTGCTGTGTGATCCTGTGTATCCTGACATGATTCAGTTCTCCCCGCTTGTACAGACCCGATGGCTTACTCGGATTCGGCCGACGGATCCGATACGGCTTTGATATAGGCAATCAGCGCGTTGACTTCCTGCTCGCTGAACTGGTAGATCGGCATAATGGCCGGATAGCCTTTCACGATTTCGGCATTGGCATCGAGAATGGCCCGGCGCAGGTATTCGTCATCGACCCGCAACAGGGTGTCATCGGACATTCGTTCGTTTTTACCGTACAGGCCGAGCCAGGTCGGGCCGACACCGGGTTTGCCGTCGAGACTGTGGCAGCCAATACAGCCGTTCACCTCAGACAGGGTTTTCCCTAGCGCGACCAGATCGGTCACATCACCGGCTTCCGGCGGGCGCTGGGTGTCGGCAAAGGTCGGTTGGATGGCGAGCCAGGCGCCGAAGGCGGCATCATCTTCAACGACCACCCGGCCGCGCATATTGAAATGGCCGACCCCGCACAGCTCGGCGCAAAGAATGTCAAAGGTGCCGCGCCGGGTCGGGGTGAGCCAGAAGTAGCTGACGGTGCCCGGGACCAGGTCCATTTTGGCGCGAAACTCCGGGACATTGAAATCGTGCAGGACGTCTTTGGATCGCAGCAGGAATTTGTAGGGGGTGAACAGCGGCAGGTGCAACTCGGGGCTGAGGATCACCTTATCATCAGCAGAGGCCGGATCGTCCGGATCCAGGCCGAGCGGGTTGGTGGGGCTGACAAAGCGAATATCGGTCTGGCCCAGTTGTTCATCCTGGCCGGGAAAGCGAAAGCTCCACTTCCATTGCTCCCCGACCACTTCAACGAATTTGGCATCTTTCGGGACGCTGACAAATTTGCCGTACACTACCAGCCCCGGGGCCAGCAGCGCAGCAATTCCAATGGTGGTGAGACCGAACAGCCAGCTTTCGAGTTTTTTGTTTTCCGGTTGGTAGTGGGATTTACGTCCGGGCTTGTGGCGATAGCGGATCACCAGCCAGGCGATCAGCAAATTAATGCCGATAAAAAATGCCCCGGTGATCACAATGGTCAGGGTTAAGGCGTCATCGATTTCACCCCAGTTCGAAGCCGCCGGTGTCAGCCACCACGGACTGTAGAAGTGAAAGAGGACCGAGACGATGACGATGAGAATCAAGGCAATGGCAATAGCCATAGATGCAACACCTTCGCGTCGTTGCGTCCCTGAAAAATCCCGTAGTCAAATGATCTCCGTAAGGAGAGTCCCGAAAAGTGGCCGTCAACAAAGCGGGCGGATTGGGGTGGTTCGGGAGGTCTTTACCCGGCTAATCTGCCAGCGCCATCGCCACGATGCTGTTTGAAATATTCTTAAATTGTTCTGTTTGAATCATAACTGAGCTTAGCGGAGGAATACCCGGCGCGCGAGTCATGCGGCTGATTTCTGTTCATTTGTCTGAATTGTGAGGACCGGCGGCATGGTTGTTTGATCCAGGTCCGTACGCCTTAGGTATTTCCGGTTGCAACAGGCCTGCCTGTGAGTGCATAGTCTGAAAGCGTATACCTTTCTGGGCCCGGTTGAGGGTGGCGTTCAGCCTATACTGATGCCTGATAGCTGATAATGAGGAGAAGGTTTTGGCCGGCGCGAGTTTGTTGACCTTGCTAGATGATATTGCCACCGTGCTGGACGATGTGGCGGTGATGAGTAAAGTGGCTGCGCGTAAGACCGCGGGGGTGCTTGGGGATGATTTGGCGCTCAATGCCCAGCAGGTCGCGGGCGTTCGGGCCGAGCGGGAAATCCCGGTGGTCTGGGCGGTGGCCAAGGGATCGTTTCGCAACAAATGTATTCTGGTGCCGGCGGCTTTGCTGATCAGTGCGATCGCTCCTTGGCTGATCACGCCTTTGCTGCTGCTCGGTGGGCTTTACCTGTGCTTCGAAGGGGCGGAGAAAATCGCCGAGAAGTGGCAGCACAATCCCCGACCTGAGGAAAATGCCCTGCTGGATGAGTTGGCGCAGGCGGAGCAGCCGGAGGACATCGTGGCCTTTGAGCAGCAGAAAATCGGTGGGGCGATCCGGACTGATTTCATTCTATCGGCCGAGATCATCGTGATTGCGCTGGGAACCGTGCAGCAAGCCAGCTTTTCGACCCAGGTGCTGGTGGTCTGTGTAATTGCCCTGTTGATGACGATTGGCGTTTACGGCTTGGTGGTGGCCATTGTGAAGCTGGATGATCTGGGTCTCTGGCTGGTCAAAGGCAGTCCCGGGCGTTCGGTGCGCCATGTGCTGGGCAGCGGGCTGATTAATGCTGCGCCGTACCTGATGAAAGTGCTGGCGGTGGTCGGTACAGCGGCGATGTTCCTGGTCGGTGGCGGGATCATCATGCACAGTATTCCGCACGCCCATGTCTGGGTCGAACAGCTTTCCGAGCAACTCGCCCGATTACCGGGCGCCAGTTGGATTCTGCCAGCGCTGATTAACGCTGTGGTTGGCCTGATAGCCGGCGCCGTGGTACTGGCCGGGGTCTCGATGGGCAAGCGGCTTGCCAAATAAACCGCGGCGCTGCCTGGTGACTCATTGCACAATTGAACTGCCCAGATGGCGTGAGTGGGGCAGAAGCTAGTATTGAGACGGTAAATGCGATTAACATAGCAGGTTGTATCGTTGATCTCAGAGAGAATAGACATGAATAAATTTCTGCTGACCGCGGCCCTGACGTCGGTGTTGTGGGCATCGGTTGCACCTGCGGCGGATGTGAGTGCGGTGCAGACATCCGAAGCCAAGGCGCCGGCAGAAACGGCTGCGCCGGTGGTGTTTCAGGATATCCCAGCACTGATGGCCCAATTTGAGTCGGCACAGGCCTATCGCAAGAAAGCGTTGACCCTGGGCCGTTTGCCCCATCGCAGCGAGCTGGACCGGGTGTTGCCGACCTTTGTGGCCGATGAGAATGGCAAGCCGGTACTGGAAACGGAAAACACCATTACCAATGTAGTAGTGATTGCCCGTCATCCAGTGCCCGTCAGTGGGGCAGTGTATAACGAATGGCTGGTGCCGATGGAAACCTGGCTCGAAACTTACGGCGCACTACCCCAGAGTTCAGAGTTCGAGACATTCAAGCGGGTGAAAACCATCAGAGCAATTCCGGTGACGAAGGAAGTGCTGGCGTTGTTGGGCAGCCGGGATGGTGAGACGGCGCAAATCGCGGTTGACTGGAACGAGCAGGGCATGACCGTCTACAAAGGTGGCTATCTGACCGACGGCGGCTACGGGATTGCGCCCAAGGAGATGGCGCAATTCTATGAGCTGGTCGAGGATTAAACCGGCCGGTATGATTTTGGCTGAAATGAAAACCCCAGGCCCGGTGGCCTGGGGTTGTTTGTAGTGTCTGGTAATGCGGCAGACAGCCTAAACCAGCAGATCACTGGGGCGCTGGGTTGCTTCTTGATGCGTACTCACTAGCTGCGCGAACGCGTCGGCGGGTTTGGGCATGGAGAACAGAATACCCTGACCATAATCGCAGCCGGCATCCATCAGCAGCTTGCGCTGGCCTTCGGTTTCGATCCCTTCTGCGACCACTTCCAGCCCCAACTTGTGGGCCATCACGATAATCGCTTCGCAAACCGCCATATCATCAGAGCCGGCACTCAGGTTACGCACGAAAGACTGGTCGATCTTGATATTGTCGACATCAAACTTCTTGATGTACGAGAGGGAAGAATAGCCGGTACCGAAGTCATCCAGGGACACCTGGATCCCCGCGTCCCGAAAGGCCAGAAGCTTCTCGGTCACGGTCGAGCTGGCATCGAGCAGCAGACCTTCGGTGATCTCGATAGCGATTGCCTGGCCGGGCAGGCCGAGCGAGCGGAGATGGGCGATCCAGCTGTGGATATCATTGCCCTGCTCACGAAACTGGAGTGGGGATTTATTGATACTGATCTGAAACGCCGGGTGGAACTCGCGGCGCCAAATAGCAACCTGACGCGCAGCCTGGCGGAAGACCCAGTCACCCAGCTCGACAATGATGCCGGTTTCTTCGGCCACCGGAATGAAATCGGCCGGGCCGATAAACCCCAGTTCCGGGTGCTTCCAGCGTAGCAAGGCTTCAGCCTTGGTGATTTCCCGGCTGCGTAAATCAACGATCGGCTGGTAGTGCAGCGCCAGCTGATCACTGCCGAGTGCCTGACGCAGTTCATTGCCCAGTCGGCGGCGGTATAAAGCTTCTTCCTGCATCGAGGCGGTAAAATAGCGATAGTTGTTACGTCCCTGAGCTTTGGCGGCGTACATCGCCTGATCGGCGTTTTTCAGCAGGGTGTCGGCGTCGGTACCGTCTTCCGGGAACAGGGTGATGCCGATACTTGGCGAAATATAAATGGTTTCGACATCCAGGCTGAACGGCCTAGCAAATTGGGACAGGATACGCTGGGCGACCTGTTCGGCTCCCCGGGCATTTTTCTGCCCGCTCAGAATGACGGTGAACTCATCTCCCCCTAGGCGCGAGACCGTATCGGTTTCCTTGACGCAGTGCTGCAACCGTTTGGCAACCGCCTTGAGCAGCTCATCACCGATATGGTGGCCGAGGGTGTCGTTAATCTCTTTAAAGTGATCCAGATCGAGGAACAGGAGCGCGACCTTATCGCCCCGGTGATGGGCTTTACGCTGCTCTTGCTCCAGCTGACTCAGAAACATATGGCGGTTCGGTAACCCAGTCAGGGCGTCGAAATTGGCCTGACTCCAGATGATCTGATCCGACTCTTTCTTCTCGGTAATATCGGCAAACTGTGCCACCCGACGCTGGACCGAGCCATCCGGGTTATAGATGGAATTGATGCTGAGCCAGGCGGTATACGTGGTGCCGTTTTTGCGGCATTGTTCAATTTCACCTTTCCAGCAGCCGTCTGCAAACAGGGCATTGACGATATTGTCGAAAATGTTGCGATCCTGGTGGCGGGACACCAGTATTTTCGGGCTTTTCCCCTGAACTTCATCCGGCTGGTAGCCAGTGATGGCGGTAAAAGCCGGGTTGGTATCAATGATTTGGCCGTGGCTGTTGGTGACTACCATAGCTTCATTGCTGTTCTGATACACCATCGAAGCCAGCTGCATCGATGCTTCCGCAGCTTTGCGCTGGGTAATATCGGTCTGGGTGCCGCTCATCCGCAGCGGGCTGCCGTTTTCGTCGTAACTCACTACCTTGGCACAGTCGAGGATCCACTTGTACTGGCCTTGTTTGGTTAATATCCGGTACTCAATTTTATGTTGCGAGGTGCAGCCTTCAAGGTGCTCCGTCAGGGACTGGCGAACGCGCTGGCGATCATCGGGGTGAATGCGGTCAAACCAGAACTGATGGTCTGTAGCAACACCATTAGGATCAGCGCCCAGAATTTTAGCCCAGCGTTCGTTACTCTGGATCGTATTGGTTTGAATGTCCCAGTCCCAGTAGCCCAAGTCACTGCCGGCCAGCACGAATGCCAATTGCTCCTTTTTAGCCCGTAACTGCGCTTCGGCTTCTTTACTCTCGGTGGTATCGATGATCCCGGCAATAAAAAACTGGATATTGTTTTCAATCCGGTAGCAGGCAATCGTCATATGGGCATAGAGCAGCTCGCCGTTTTTGCGGATAAAGCGTTTATCCATGCTGTAGCCCTGGATTCTATCTTCGAGCATGGCCTGGTGTTGAGCCAGATCGGCTTCTAAGTCGTCCGGGTGGGTAATATCCACCCAGCTTTGTTGTAACAGCTCTTGCTCGGTATAGCCCAGCATGTGACACAGCCGTGGGTTGACCCGAAGCCAGTGTTTGTCCGGGTGGGTAATGGCGATGCCGATGTTGCCCAAATCGAACTGGGAGCGGAACAGAAACTCGTTTTCCCGCAGGGCTTCGGCAGTCTCATCTCGCTGAAGCCGGCGGGTAAAGAGCATGCCGAGCGCGACGGTAATGATCGGGTAAATAAGCAGAACCGGAAAAGTGATACTGGACAACACCTGGCGGGCGACGTTCCAGGGCAGGGTCAGCATGAGACCGAGCATGGCCAGATGAACGGCGATTCCGAACAGGTAAAATTCCCGCACTGTGAGTTCGCTCAACGGCCTTCGGCGCAGGTAGTGCCAAGCGATCCCGAGGCAGCCGGAAGCCACAATCACGGAGATGCCGGTCAGTGCTGCAGTGCCGCCCTGCACATAACGCAAGCTCCCGGTAATGACCATGGCAATCGCTGCCGGAATAGCGCCGAAAAATAACCCGGAAATACTAAGCAACACAGAGCGGGTATCAAAAATGATCCCCGGTGCGTATTCCCATGGCGTTAGCATGATCACCACGCCGATGGCCCCTAAGGCCAGGCCGGTAAACAATTGTCGGACAGGATTGAGGGAAGGGTGGCCACGCCCGGCTGCAATATCGTAGATGATGATCATGGCCAGCAGCAGGGCAGCGTTGTAGACCAGATCGAGAATGCTGGCGTGATTCATGCCATTCCGGATCTCTTATAACTCAAAGTGGGTATACCTACATAGTGAGTACATGCTTATGCCTAATATAACAACTCAGAGCCAGAGTGCATATATGGGTCGTTGGTATTGTTGCAAAATTGTGAGTTGCTCGTTCACAGTTGCATTGTGTTGAGCAATTGATTCAGCCGTGCTGGCTTTTCCTGCATATAAAAAACCGGGCTAGGCAGCCCGGTTTGCAGTGAGTGATCTTTGGAATCGGATGGATTATGCCAGCGCTTCCATTTGACCTTTGATGATTTCAGAGTGCGTTCCGAATACCGCCTGGAAGTTATCGCCCTTGGCGAAGACACCGGCAGCACCCAGCTCTTTCAGACGCTCTGTGTTCACTTTCGAACCATCGTGTACCGTGACACGCAGACGAGTGATACAAGCTTCCAGATCTTTGATGTTGGCTTTGCCACCAAAGGCTTCGGTAATGTCTTTCGCCAGACCGTCAGAGGCAGTATCCACTTCAGTCGCAGCTTCTTTCTCGTCTTCACGACCCACGGTTTTCAGGTTCAGGGCTTTAATCAGCGCAGTGAATACCAGGAAGTAAATTGCCGCGTACACCAGACCGATAACCGGGAGCAGCCAGCCGTTGGTGGAATGACCGAACAGCAGGGTGAAGTCAAACAGACCGTGGCTGAAGGTAGTACCGTGTTTAATACCCAGCAGAATCATTACCACGAATGCAGAACCAGCCAGCAGGGCGTGTGCAACGTACAGGACAGGTGCAACAAACATGAATGCGAATTCAATGGGTTCCGTGATACCGGTCAGGAATGACGTTAGTGCCGCAGAGCCCAGGATTGAAGCAACTTTCAGTTTGTTCTCTGGTTTTGCGGTCATGTACATGGCCAGACATGCTGCAGGCAGACCGAACATCTTGAACATGTAGCCACCGGCCAGGTTACCGGCAGTTGGGTCGCCCGCCAGGTAGCGAGGGATTTCACCGCGAACCACTTCGCCGGCAGCAGTGGTGAACTCACCCACTTCGTAGAAGAATGGTGCGTTCCAGATATGGTGCAGGCCGAATGGGATCAGCGAGCGCTCTACAATCCCGTAGATACCGAAGGCAACTTCCGGAGACTGGTAAGCGGCCCACTCAGAGAAAGACTGAATACCGGCACCGATTGGCTGCCAGACAATCGCCAGGATCGCTGCAACCACACAAGCCGCCAGGGACGTGACAATCGGAACAAAGCGTTTACCGCCGAAGAAGCCCAGGTAAGTCGGTAGCTGGATAGAGTGGTATTTATTAAACAGCTGTGCAGCAACCAGACCCATGATCACACCACCGAATACACCGGTATCTGTGCCTTCAGCCACCACGCCCAGCACACGGGTCATGGTCAGGTAACCCAGTGCGGCCGCCAGGGCAGCAACCCCGTCGTTTTTGGTAAAGCCCAGGGCAACACCGATGGCAAACAGCAGTGCCATGTTGGCAAACACACCCAGACCGGCCTCGGTCATGATTTGCGCCACGATTTCCGGCAGGAATTTCGCGACTTCAGCGTTACCGCCAATACCCAGCAGGATACCCGCTGCCGGCATACAGGCGACTGGCAGCATGAGGCTGCGCCCCATTTTTTGCATCGTACTAAACACGTTCATTTGAACCCCCATTCATGATGAACATTAGATTGAGATATGTTGTGGACATAAAAATTAAGTCATACTGAACCGGCCTGTCAGATTTAAAAGACAGGATTACCAGGTGAAGTGTATATTTGCACGCTAACCGGAATGGTTATTCAATTACGTGCAATATAGAATTAATTATCACGTCGTTTTCAAAAATGAATATTTAGAAAATTGTTATTTATCGATGATTGGATATTTATTTTTCCAGCTCTCCAATTCACGGTAATCATCATAAGTCAGGTTCGGGAATAATTACGCGTGATACGTCACACTGGACGTAACATAGTGTAACTTATAGTTTCTTTAGGTAACGAAAAAACTGGGCTCTGTAAGCCCTGTGTAACAGAAGGTAGAGTTGGTACGGTGATCTAATTCACAAAATCTCTTTGGTGTAATTTAATGATCTTGGTAAATCAATGGTTTGCATGGATTTCTGGGTTGATAACTTTGTTACGTTCAGGGTTTCTGGTTACATTGCGGCGTTGGTATCGACGAGGTTTCTCGAAGAGGGGAAACGCAGAATAACAGATAGATAGGACAGGATAATATCAAGTTCGGAATGAGAATGAATGCTATCGCTTGAAGTTTATTTCATCAAAATCTCACGGCTGCAATTTGGATAGAAATGTCTGCCTTATATCTTTTATTAATCTGGTTTTATATGCGTAAAAATGAATGATAAATATTATTGATTTTCTTATTTGAGGAGACACCTTGTTAAATGATATTCGTTGTCATTCGGTTTGTGTACCAAAGGTTTATGGTTATCTGCATTGATATAAATAAAATCGTCGGAGCGATATATCTATTTTATCTGTGATGCTGATCATTCATTCGGATCGGCAGAACAGTTTGGGACTGGCGCCTGCTTCGTGGTGAGATCCCGGCTTGGATGATATTTGGAATTCAGAAAGCGGGCTGTCATGGATATCTAATTCGATTTGAGCGGATACGATCTTGGGGTGGACGTGCTGTTGGAATATTTCCGCTGTTGAGTATGTAAGAAAGCTACAAAATATCGTCTCTGGGATCGCCGACACGATTTACTCGTTGGTGTCTGACCTAATTTCGTGATTTGTGTCACGATATTATTCCTGGACAACTGGGTGAAAGTTGGTAAATGTGATTTAAATCACCAATAGTTTGGGTTTTGCTTGTTAATATTTTGTGATATTGATCTTCTATTTAGTGTTGACTTTTGTGAAGTAGGTGTTTTGTAGCTAAGTTACAATGACGTTTTGCAACAGAGATCACGTTAATTTTTTGCGAAGGGGGATAAAAATAGGAGGTTGATCACGAAAAACCCGTTCTCAGTGCCGTCTGAAAATTCTGTGATAGATTGATTGGGTACGAAGCAATCAACGGTTTTGGCGAACCGTTCTAACACTGATTTTTCAAACTGAACATCAAACGGGGAATCCTTATGATATCACCAGATGCAAAGATCAAAATACAAAATTTTGGTCGTTTTCTCTCAAACATGGTGATGCCCAACATTGGCGCGTTTATCGCCTGGGGCTTCATCACTGCGCTTTTCATCCCAACCGGCTGGGTGCCGAACGAAGCATTGGCTAAGCTGGTTGGTCCGATGATCACTTACCTGCTGCCCCTGCTGATCGGTTATACCGGCGGTAAACTGGTTGGCGGCGATCGCGGTGCCGTGGTCGGTGCCATTACCACCACCGGGGTCATTGTCGGGACCGATATTCCGATGTTCATGGGCGCCATGATGGTGGGTCCGATGGGCGGCTGGGCGATCAAGAAGTTCGACAACTGGGTCGACGGCAAAGTCAAAAGCGGCTTTGAGATGTTGGTCAATAACTTCTCGGCCGGGATCATCGGGATGCTGTGTGCCATCCTGGCGTTCATGATGATCGGCCCGTTCGTGAAAATTCTGTCTGCCGGTCTGGCGGGCGGCGTCAACCTGCTGGTTGAAGCTGGCTTGTTGCCTCTGACCTCCATTTTTGTTGAGCCGGCGAAAATTCTGTTCCTGAACAATGCGATTAACCACGGTATTTTCTCGCCGCTGGGCATTCAACAGGCCAATGAGCTGGGTCAGTCGATTTTCTTCCTGATTGAAGCCAACCCGGGTCCGGGTCTGGGCGTGTTGCTGGCCTATATAGTGTTTGGTCGTGGGACGGCGAAACAAACCGCAGGCGGTGCGTCGATCATTCACTTCTTCGGCGGGATTCACGAGATTTACTTCCCGTATATCCTGATGAATCCACGTCTGATCCTGGCCGTGATTGCCGGTGGGATGACCGGGGTGTTCACCCTGACCCTGTTCAATGCCGGGATTGTGTCCCCTGCATCGCCGGGCTCTATTTTTGCGGTGTTGCTGATGACTCCGAAAGCCTCGTTTGCCGGGGTGATCCTCTCGGTACTGGCGGCGGCAACGGTCTCTTTCTGTGTCGCGGCAATCCTGATGAAAACCCAGCGTGAGACAGAAGATGAAGGCGATAGTCTGGCGTCGGCCACGTCGAAAATGCAAAGCATGAAAGGACAAAGTGCCCCGGCTGCAGCGCCTGCCGGTCACGTTAACCTGGCCCAGGTACAGAACATCATTGTGGCCTGTGATGCCGGGATGGGCTCCAGTGCCATGGGGGCCAGCCTGCTGCGCAAGAAAGTGAACGAAGCCGGCCTGACCATTCAGGTAACCAACTGTGCCATTAACAGCCTGCCGCAAGAGGTGGATATCGTGATTACACATAAAGATTTGACGGAGCGTGCGCGTAAGCATGCTGCCCATGCAACCCATATATCTCTGACCAACTTCCTCGACAGCCAGGTGTATAACGACCTAGTGACCCGAATTGTCGCGGCTAATGGTCCGGATGCGGCCAATGATGATGTGCCGGCTCAGGTATCACCGGTTGCCGCCAACGATGACAGCTTTGAATCGCAAGCGCCGCAGGTGTTCCGGATCCAGGCAGAGAATATCCATCTTGGCCTGAGCGCAGGCAACAAAGAGGAAGCGATCCGCTTTGCCGGTGAGCAGCTGGTAAAACTGGGCTATGCAGAGCCGGAATACGTGGATGCGATGTTTGAACGTGAAAAGCTGGTGCCGACCTACCTGGGCGAGTCGATTGCGGTTCCGCACGGTACTGTCGAAGCGAAAGATCGGGTGATGAAAACCGGGATTGTGATTTGTCAGTACCCGGCCGGGGTGACCTTTACCGACGATGAAGATGATGTGGCGAAACTGGTGATCGGGATTGCCGCCAAAAATGATGAGCATATTCAGGTGATCACCACGATTACCAATGCGCTGGACGATCCGGATGCGGTGGCACGCCTTACCAGCACTAGGGATGTCAATGAAGTGCTGGATATTCTGGCGGGCCAGCAAGCGGCCTGATCCCGAACTGTTCTCTCTTTTTAATCTCTGTTTCTAAACATTGAAGGCCGGCGTGCCAGCCGGCCTTATATGAATCGTCTTAAGGGTAGGAAATCACATGAAAGCTGTTCATTTTGGTGCGGGCAATATCGGCCGCGGTTTTATCGGTAAAGTTCTCTCAGATGCTAATGTTGCGGTCACGTTTGCCGACGTTGATGCGCCTTTGGTCGATCAACTCAGCCATGATCAATCATACAAGGTCAAAGTGGTGGGCACGGAATGCCAGGTTGATACCGTCACCCACGTCACCGCGGTGAACTCGGCCAGTCAGGATGTGATTGAGCAGATCATCCATACCGACTTGGTGACCACGGCGGTGGGTCCGAATGTGTTGGATATCATTGCGAAAACAATCGCAACCGGTCTGACCCATCGCTTTGAAGCGGGAAACAATCGCCCGTTAAACATCATTGCCTGTGAAAATATGGTGCGGGGGACCAGCCACCTGAAAACGCAGGTCTATCAACACCTCAATGCCATTTATCACGACCAGGCGGATGAGCTGGTGGGATTTGTCGACTCGGCGGTTGATCGCATTGTGCCGCCGTCGGAAGCGGCCAACGACCCGCTGGAAGTGACCGTCGAAAGCTTTAGCGAATGGATTGTCGATCAGCAGCAGTTCAAAGGTGATATCCCGGCAATCGAGGGGATGGAGACCACAGAAAACCTGATGGCCTTTGTCGAGCGCAAGTTGTTTACCCTCAATACCGGGCACATTATCACCGCTTATCTCGGCGCGCTGAAGGGCCATGAAACCATTCGTGATGCGATTGAAGACGGCGAGATCCGGGCTCAGGTGAAAGCGGCGATGGAAGAGAGCGGGGAAGTGCTGATCCGCCGCTATGGCTTTGATCGCCAGCTGCATCAGGCTTATATCGAGAAAATTCTCGGCCGGTTTGCCAACCCGTATCTGCGGGATGAAATCGACCGGGTCGGTCGCCAGCCGATCCGCAAACTGGGGGCCAATGATCGCCTGATCAAACCGCTGCTGGGCACGCTGGAATACGGTACCGCCAACGCGCATTTGCTCAAAGGGATCGCAGCGGCCTTCAAATACGTCAACGACGATGATCCGCAGGCGATTGAGCTGCAACAGTCGTTGCGCGACAAAGGGCTGCGGGCGACCCTGGCGCACTACACCGGTCTGACGGCAGACAGTGAGGAAGTCAGGCAAATTCAAACGCTGTACCGGGTGTTATAAAAGCTAAACGGGAGGTGTAACAGGGGCCTCCCTTTCAAATGTCATTGGCAGGCATCATTATGAGAAGTAGTGAGTATCAATTTAATGTGACTGATGTGGTGGTCGTCAAACCTAATATTTTGGATCCGGATTTTGGTACTGAGATATATGGCTGGGTCGGCACAATAGAAGTTATTGAAGTCGATGAAAGGAGTGAAGTCTTATATAAAATCAGATGGAGTCAGAATACGCTCGATAAAATTTCTGGCGATTTGAGGCAGGCCTGTATGGAATTTGGTCTGGACTATCAATCAATGCATTTGTTGGAGAGTGACATTGAGCGGTTCGCTTCTGGTATGGCGGAATCATTTTTTAATTAAGAGAAGTCAAGGATGATTTATGGATTTTGTGAGTTGTAGTTTTCAGTGTGGTCACGAGAGCATTGTCTTTCATTCAGCTGTTCAGGCTATCGGATATCTTGACCGGAAGCAGGATGATGAAGCAGAGGTGTCGGCTGCGATAGATGTCAAAGTTGGTAAAAAGGTTGTGACTTATAAGTTCGAGCGATTGGAAGAGGCTCTTGAGAGCATCATGAATCTGTAGCTGAGTTTCTTTTTTATCTGGTGTTTGCCACAGTGACGACGACAGCCTCTTGGGGGCAAGGTTGTCGTCGTCACTGTGGCATTTTTTTGAAACGATAGGGTAGGATAAGTGGCTCTATGGAAAAGTTATTCGCCAATTCGATATTTGTCTTTTGGAGCGAAGACTTGGCACCAGTTAATAGTGATGCAGTCACTCGTTATCTGGTTTAGGTTTAAAAGAGAAAGCCAAAGGGAAGAGTGAATGCTGTCACCTGCTACCAAGATTAAGATTCATCATTTCGGTCGATTTTTGTCGAACATGGTACTGCCGAATATGGGCGCGTTTCTCGCATGGGGCTTGATCACCGCGCTGTTTATTCCCCGAGGCTGGTGGCCGAACGAGGCCCTGGCTGAGCTGGTGAAGCCCATGATGCTGTATCTGCTGCCGCTGCTGATTGGCTATTCCGGCGGTAAACTGGTTGGCGGCGAGCGCGGTGCGGTCGTGGGGGCGGTGACCACCATGGGGGCAGTGATTGGTACGGAGATCCCGATGTTGATGGGCGCGATGGTGCTGGGGCCGCTGGGGGGGTGGGTGATCAAAGTCTTTGATAAGGCCGTTGAAAACAAGATCCGCAGTGGCTTTGAAATGCTGATTAACAACTTCTCGGCCGGTCTGATCGGCATGCTAGGGGCAATACTGTCGTTCTATATCATTGGCCCGGCGGTTAGTGTACTAACAGCGGTGCTAACTGCCGGCGTGAACTGGGCGCTGGATGCCGGGGTACTACCGCTGACCTCGCTGTTTGTGGAGCCGGCTAAAGTGCTGTTTCTCAATAATGCCATCAACCACGGCATTTTTTCGCCGCTTGGGGTGCATCAGGCAGCTGAGACCGGTCAGTCGCTGTTTTTCCTGGTTGAAGCCAATCCGGGACCGGGACTGGGGATCTTGCTAGCTTATTTGTGGCTCGGGCACGGCACCAGTAAACAGACTGCGGGTGGGGCAATTCTGATCCACTTTTTCGGTGGCATTCATGAGATTTATTTCCCCTATATTTTGATGAAGCCTCGCTTGTTACTGGCAGTGATTGCCGGGGGAATGACGGGGACATTTGTGCTGGCGCTGTTTCAGGCCGGGATTGTCTCGCCGGCCTCGCCAGGCTCGGTGGTGACTGTGCTGTTGCTGACGCCCAAAAATGCTTACGTCGGGGTGATCCTGTCGATTGCGGCGGCAGCCAGTGTATCGTTTGTGATTTCGGCGCTGCTGTTGAAGTTGCAGCGAGAAAGCGATGAATCAAGGAATTGAATTTATTGAGAGAAGTGGCATTGATGCCTGATAGCTAAAAATGGAATAATCCCCACGCCAAGGGGAAGCCCACAGGCGCTTTCCCGTGAAATAGAGAATCAAGTTATTATGGTAGACCACGATCAAGAGTCAGACATTCTGGAACGTCTCAATGCTTCCCCGACCGTACGAGGATTCTTTATCACTTCGGTCGACGTGTTTGATGAAGCGGTCGACCGGTTGATCCAGCGGATTTTCCGCAAGGACGACTTTGCCGTGAAATCTGTGGTCGAACCGTTGCTGTGCCAGTCCGGCCCGCTTGGGGAGTTGAACGTCCGGCTCAAATTGTTGTTCGGCCTGGGGGTGATTGCCGATGCGCCGTATCATGACATTGAAGCGGTAATGAAGCTGCGGGATTTCCTCAATAACGAGGGCAAGGAATACAGTTTTACCGACCCGGCCATTTCAGAATCGATTAAAAAACTGAGCGCAGTGCAGGCGATGGGTGTTGTCCAGCTGGAAATTGCCCCGCCGACCGATGATGCCGACCTCAGCTTCTATCAAATGCAACTGGCTCGCCAGGAGCAGATCATCAAATCTGCGCTGGCGCTGGCCGTGGCCGGGATCTGCGGCGAGCTGGATAAAGAGAGCCCGTTCTGAGCCCTCGCGCAAGCCTCATCAACGTCTCACCAAGGTCTCACCCAAATACCAGGCAGCACCCCCGAAGTGTTCTTCTGATCTTATACCTGCATCTCCAGCTCGCCTTGTTTGTTGCCGCTTTACCGCTGTTCTTTTGTTTACACGGTTTTTGATACTTCGAACCGCTCGATCAGCTGGTTGAGCTGATGGATGGTATTTTTCAGCAGCGTGGTGCGCCGCCCGAGCTGCTGGGAAGCCACTTCGAGGGTCTGCGTGCTGGCATGTGCCCGGTTGGCGGTACTGGTATGGGTCTGGCTGTTGCTGGCAATATGATTGATATTGTCGAACATCGCGGCCACTGCCTGCTGGAGTTTGTGGCTGCGCTGGCCGTCATCAAACCGGATCGCATTCTGCTCGACGTTTTTCATTCCTTGCTCCATGAAGTTCACGGCTGTTTCCGATTCCTGACGCAGCTTATTCATGATGCTGCCGATGTGATTGGCAGCCTGCGAAGTACGGGTGGCCAGATTGCGCACTTCATCGGCCACCACTGAAAATCCCCGGCCATGCTCTCCGGCACGCGCCGCTTCGATGGCCGCATTGAGCGCCAGCAGGTTGGTCTGGTCGGTTATTTCGGCGATCAATTTGACGATATCGTCGATTTCCTTCATCTGGCTGTTCACATCGTTGACGCTCCGGGCCGAGGCCTGAACAATTTCCTTGATCCGGTTGATGTTACGCACCGCCTGCTCGTACTCCTGCTGGGCATTGCTGACCGTGTTTTGCATCTCCTGCTGCATGGTGGTGGCGGCGACACTGGCATTGGCAATGTCCTGCTGCTGGGTTTCGGCCAGCGAGAGCATGGCATCAATGGCATCAGCGGTTTCCCGGCTCGACACATCGACACTGTCGCAGCGCCGGAGCATGGACTCACTCACTTGCTGTACCTCGTGGGACGCCTGGATCATGTCGCGCATGATCCCGTCCAGGTTGTCGATAAAGCTGTTGATCCAGCGGCCCATGTCCCCGGTTTCATCCGGGGTGAACTGTCGGGTATCCAGGCGCTGTTTGAGGTTGCCGTTGCCTTCGGCAATGGTCTGGATCACCGTCGACATCCGCGCCAGTTTACGGGCGACCGGCGCAGCAGCCAGTCGGGTAAAGCTGAAACTGCTCAACACGATGGTCAGCAGGGTGAGCAATGCTTGTTGCAACGGTGTCAGGGCCAGCCAGTGGGTCAGCAGCAGCGGGGTGAGCAGGGAGAAGATCAGCGCCAGGGTATATTGCTTGCTGAGGGTAAAGGCCAGGGAGCGATGGCGATAGACTTCTTCTAAGTCGGCTTCGCACATCATGCCCCAGCGATCCGGCGAGCCTTTGAGCTGAAACGTCACCCCTTTGCCTATCACCGGAATATGGCGGTAATCCGAGTAGCCGGGATAGTCGATATACAGGTTGCTGCCGTTGGCAATGGTTTCGCGCACCCCGGGGTGGAGCTCACGGGTGGCCGGATCGGTAAAGCGGATTTCAAATTCGGTGTGGTGCCGGATTTTAACTGCCCCCCATTTTGTATGGATGCCGGATTTGAGGTTCTCGCCGTGGGAAAAAGTGTCATCTTCAAAACGGGAGCGCGAGAGTGCCGTACCGGGCAGGATGTCGGGATTGAGCTGAGAGTCGACCATAAAAATGTAGTTGTCGCCGGACTCGCTGTAGATGTGCCCGGCTTCTCGCTGGATCAGATCGCCCATCACATCGTTGGGGACCCGACCGCACAAACAGCCGATCACCTGGTGGTCGACAATGAGCGGTTGGTAAAACATCAGGGTCACGGCATCATGAAAGACTGAGCTGGACGGGCCGATGGCCTCGGTGGCCGGATCCGGATAGGGGCCGTGCAGCAACGGCGCCGTGAGTCCTCTTGTTAGGATCGCTGGCTGGGCATGCCGGGTATTACGATGGGGGCGATAACTGGAGAAGGGGATTTCACCGTTTTCGCGAACGATAAAGAGTTCGGAAAAATCACTGTTACGCGCCAGCAGGCGGCTGAGCACGTCATTTTTCTCATGATCAGGCTTGGTGGCGACATACAAGGCGGCATTGTCGAGAAAATCCCATTGGGTATTGACCCAGGATTGCAGGATCTGAACCCGGTTGTTGGCTACGCTTTCAAAGGTCTGCGCCAGGAGGGAACGTCGCGAGCGGTTGAGCCAGCAGGCTTTGCGCATGGCCAATTTGCCGGTTGCGCCCCAGACAGGCAGCCAGTGTTTTTCTTTATCCGATAGATTCATGTGTTCATCCTTGAGTCAATCTTGCCGCTTTGGTGATGCGGTTTCGCCAAAGTGGTGGCCTTATTGATAAGTTTGCAATAAGTAACCGTTAGCAAGCTTGGTGCCAGCGGGATGATGGTGAAAAGTTCTGTAAAAACGGGGGATTAGACGGTGTAAAGGCGTGGTTTGATAACTTGAGCGTCCTGAAAATCCGGAATCAATCTCATATTGGCAATGAGGTTGCACTATTGTGGTGCTGAGGCGCTATTTTTGGGCAATGAGCCGTGGGGCGAATATAAAGGAGAAAGCATCATCCGCCTTTTTGCAGGCGGATGATTGAAGCAAAAATAAATATTTGCTTATTCCGCTGGCAGTTCAGCGTTGTGGTAGACGTTCTGGACGTCGTCACAGTCGTTCAGCGCATCGAGGAATTTCTCGAATGCGGCGACATCGTCACCTTCGACCGGGGTCATGGTTTGCGGGACGAAAGAGATCTCTTCGACGTCCAGCTTCACATCCGGCATGGTGGCAGCCAGCGCGTTTTTTACTTTGAAGAATTCAGTATGTGGCGCGAAAACCGTGATCACACCCTCTTCACACTCGATATCAGACACATCTACGTCTTCCATCATCAAGTTTTCCAGCACGGTCTCTTCATCGTCTCCGGCAAACTGGAACACCGCCTGATGATCGAACATGTGGCCAACGGCGCCTGGTGCACCAATTTTCGCGCCATTTTTCACGAAGCACTGACGCACATCCATATAGGTGCGGTTGTTATTGTCGGTCAGACAGTCAACGATCACCATAGTGTTGCCCGGACCGAAACCTTCATAGCGCGCAGTTGCAAAGTCTTCACCGCCGCCGCCTTTCGCCTTGTCGATCGCTTTGTCGATCACGTGGCCTGGAACCTGATCTTTTTTCGCTTTTTCGATCAGACGACGTAATGACAGGTTGCTGTCAGGGTCAATGCCGCCATTCTTCGCACAGACATAAATTTCTTTACCGTACTTGGAATAGACTTTGATTTTAGCGCCCTGGGTTTTTGCCATTGACAATTTGCGGACTTCAAAACTGCGTCCCATAGGAATCACTCTCTCTTGATATTTGGGATTTTGTTGAAAGCAGATATTACCAGTTTGTCGGTAAAGATGGCTAGCAGGTTTTCCATCCGGCGGCACGGGCGGGGCGGGTGACCTAGAATTCAGGCGCTCACGTTCGCGAAGTATGCACCAGAATGGGGCGAGCGCCTGTACGACATCTGATCCCTCCTGAGCGCTAAATCTTTAATCGTTTGGGCTCAATATATTATGTGATCTCCCTTCCATTTGTGATCATCGCTACAGATATAACAATTAATAGGTATTCACCTTAAAAATGAATTGCCTCTGAGTGATTATGAACTAGTGTTGTATGCATAAGTTGACGTAGTTGTCAGTTTTCGTGGATAGGGATGCTCACAGCCCCTCAGTCATTTCCCCTGTGTTGGCGTTTGAACATGTTGCAGGCGTTCTCACAACGAAGGAATGGGTACGTACATCTCTATCCGGCGTGTTTTTCGGGAGGTTCCGGTGCTCCGTGTAATGACGTGTAATACAACAGCACCCGCCGACATGATAGAAACGCCATTCAAGCGAGGAAAAGGTCAATAAGTTGGGATTGGTTGGTGTAGTCGCAAGAGAAAATCGATCATCAAGCCTTAACTCAGTTATTTGCGAATATGTATGAATGCGCGGTTCAGTCGATGGTGTTGGCCGGGCCGTCGCCGGAAGTTCTAACCGGCAGAGCTTGGTGCAACAGCCAGCTGTTTAATGGGTTGCCTTTCAAAATTACGTAGTTGATACATTCAATGTGCATGAGAGGACTCGTTCATCGCAGCACTGTTTGAATGCGGTTTATGAAAAATGAATGGGGCCTCAAAAGCGAGCCGGAGGATGAGCTTGCTTGAGGTCATGGTTGGTTAACAGCATGAGTCTGCAGGCGCGAATAAACGCAGACCTATTTTATCGAAAACGATAGAAATTATTCTTGATCCGAAAATGTTCGACAAGTCTGTTTCATCGGGTTCACGTCAGAAACGGTAAAAAGTTCACGGATGATATTGTGACGAGGTATGAAGGGTTAGTTGGTATGAAAAATAAAATGGTGTGTGAGGCTGATCTGTTAACTTCGGGGGCAAGGTACCATCCTCCTTCATTGATGGGGTTTTCCAATTATCACAAAGTGACCAAGTTGGCACTGTTTATGTCGGCTATGTTCAGCGCTGATTCCTTGGCTTCAAGCAGTAAGTTTACTTTCTTAGTGGTCGATGGTAACAACACTCAGACACTGACGACCACCATAGACACAGTGACGCTCGCCGCTACGCAATCCAATGGCAATACGCTTACCGTTTCGTCGGGCTTTATGGACGCGGGTGTGTCGAGCAACGGCGATACCTGGACGATCAGCTTTGACAAGGCGATTGCCATTACCCAGTTTGATATTGGCGAGTTTGCTAACCAAAGTGCCGGTACTTATGTGTTTACCCCCAATAGCGGCACCCCGGTCAGTATTGTGACAAACCATCCAGACTTAAGCGATTTTATTGCAACCCTGACCCCCTCAGACTGGACCTCTGTGACCTCCGTGGTCATGAGCTATGACCACCCTACCGATGGTTCCCGGGTCGGCATTGATAATATCGTCTTTACTATTGCGGCCTCAGATACAACAGCGCCGACCTTCGATGGGGGCAACTCCACGCCTAATGACAATGCAACCGATGTGGCGCTGGGCAACAACATAGTCATCGACTTCGATGAAGATATTGCACTGGGAAGTGGCAATATCACCATACGCAACGTGACCGACAGCAATGACTTTGAAGTATTTGATGTTGCAAGTGAAAGCGATGGCACAACAACATCACCAGGCGCAGGCCGCGTCAGTATTACCAACGATAAAGTGTATCTTAATCCCACCAATAACCTTTCGGGCAACCGTACTTATGCAATTCGCATAGATGCGAGCGCTGTTGACGACAGCGCAGGCAACAGCTTTGCCGGGATCAGCGACGATAACACCTTCAACTTTATTACGGTTAGTACTGCGCCGGATGCGCCATCTACACCGGATTTGGATGCTGCCTCGGATACCGGTATATCAAATATCGATAATGTCACCAACGATACAACACTAACGTTGAGTGGGACTGCTGAGAGTGGCTCGACTGTTACTTTATATAGTGATCAAGTCGGCGGGGGAGCCGATGTTATTGGTACGGGTACCGCAACCGATGGAAATTGGCAAATCACGACCAGCACACTTGCGGCTGGTGTGACGCACGCAATCACAGCAAAAGCGGCTTCTGATAGCAACAACGTAAGCCCGGCATCCAGTGCGCTGAGTGTCACCATTGACACAATAGTGCCATCCGACGTGACCATCACCACCCCCATCGAAGGGGACGGCCGGGTTAATGCCGCCGAAGACAATCACGTCCTGATCGCAGGTTCAGGCGCGGAGGCGGGCAACCCTGTGACGGTGTCCATCACGGACAATAACAATACCACCACCCGCACGGTGACGGCGGATACGGGCGGCAACTGGACCCTCAGCGGCAGCGAAATCGACGTCAGCGGCTTTAATAACGGCACTTTGACAGTGTCGGCGACGCAGACCGATACCGCGGGCAACACCTCCACGGCGGCCACCCAGAGTATCACCCTGGACAATGCCGCGCCGTCGGCACTCACCATCACCACCCCGATTGAGGGGGATGGTGTGGTTAATGCCGCCGAAGACAATCACGTCCTGATCGCAGGTTCAGGCGCGGAGGCGGGCAACAGCGTGACGGTGTCCATCACGGACAATAACAATACCACCACCCGTACCGTCACCGCGGATACGGGCGGCAACTGGACCCTCAGCGGCAGCGAAATCGACGTCAGCGGCTTCAATAACGGCACTGTGACGGTGTCGGCGACGCAGACCGATACCGCGGGCAACACCTCCACGGCGGCCATCCAGAGTATCACCCTGGACAATGCCGCACCGTCGGCACTCACCATCACCACCCCGATTGAGGGGGATGGTGTGGTTAATGCCGCCGAAGACAATCACGTCCTGATCGCAGGTACCGGTGCAGAGGCGGGTAATAGTGTCACCGTCACCATTCACGATGGTGCCAACAGCCAGAGCCGTACCGTGACTGCCGACGGCAGTGGTAACTGGACCATCAGCGGCAGCGAGTTTGACGTCAGTAGCTTTAACAACGGCACGCTAACCGTGTCAGCCAGCCAGAGCGATGCGGCGGGTAATACCTCGAGTGCTGCCAGCACCACCATTACGCTGGATAACACGGCGCCATCAGCTCCGTCGATCACCACGCCGATTGAGGGGGATGGCCGGGTCAATGCCGCCGAAGATAACGATGTCTTAATCGCGGGTACCGGTGCAGAGGCGGGTAATAGTGTCACCGTCACCATTCACGATGGTGCCAACAGCCAGAGCCGTACCGTGACCGCCGACGGCAGCGGTAACTGGACCATCAGCGGCAGCGAGTTTGACGTCAGCAGCTTTAACAACGGTACATTAACCGTGTCAGCCAGTCAGAGCGATGCGGCAGGCAACACCTCGAGTGCTGCCAGCACCACCATTACCCTGGATAACACGGCGCCAAGCGCTCCGAGTATCACTACGCCGATTGAGGGGGATGGCCGGGTCAATGCCGCCGAAGATAACGATGTCTTAATCGCGGGTACCGGTGCAGAGGCGGGTAATAGTGTCACCGTGACCATTCACGATGGTGCCAACAGCCAGAGCCGTACCGTGACTGCCGACGGCAGTGGTAACTGGACCATCAGCGGCAGCGAGTTTAACGTCAGTAGCTTTAACAACGGCACGCTAACCGTGTCAGCCAGTCAGAGCGATGCGGCAGGCAACACCTCGAGTGCTGCCAGCACCACTATTACGCTGGATAACACGGCGCCATCAGCTCCGTCGATCACCACGCCGATTGAGGGGGATGGCCGGGTCAATGCCGCCGAAGATAACGATGTCTTAATCGCGGGTACCGGTGCAGAGGCGGGTAATAGTGTCACCGTCACCATTCACGATGGTGCCAACAGCCAGAGCCGTACCGTGACTGCCGACGGCAGCGGTAACTGGACCATCAGCGGCAGCGAGTTTGACGTCAGCAGCTTTAACAACGGTACATTAACCGTGTCAGCCAGTCAGAGCGATGCGGCAGGCAACACCTCGAGTGCTGCCAGCACCACCATTACCCTGGATAACACGGCGCCAAGCGCTCCGAGTATCACTACGCCGATTGAGGGGGATGGCCGGGTCAATGCCGCCGAAGATAACGATGTCTTAATCGCGGGTACCGGTGCAGAGGCGGGTAATAGTGTCACCGTCACCATTCACGATGGTGCCAACAGCCAGAGCCGTACCGTGACTGCCGACGGCAGTGGTAACTGGACCATCAGCGGCAGCGAGTTTGACGTCAGCAGCTTTAACAACGGCACGCTAACCGTGTCAGCCAGTCAGAGCGATGCGGCGGGTAATACCTCGAGTGCTGCCAGCACCACCATTACCCTGGATAACACGGCGCCAAGCGCCCCGAGTATCACTACGCCGATTGAGGGGGATGGCCGGGTCAATGCCGCCGAAGATAACGATGTCTTAATCGCGGGTACCGGTGCAGAGGCGGGTAATAGTGTCACCGTCACCATTCACGATGGTGCCAACAGCCAGAGCCGTACCGTGACTGCCGACGGCAGTGGTAACTGGACCATCAGCGGCAGCGAGTTTAACGTCAGTAGCTTTAACAACGGCACATTGACGGTGAGCGCATCACAAAGCGATACAGCGGGTAACACCTCCACCGCAGCCACCCAAACCATTACCCTGGATAACGCGGCACCGTCAGCAGTGACCATCACCACACCGATTGAAACCGATGGCATTGTAAATGCGGCGGAAGATAACGATGTGCTCATCGCCGGTTCGGGTGCCGAGTCGGGCAACAGTGTGACGGTGACCATCACGGACAACAACAGCTCAGTGAGTCGTACTGTGACCGCCGATAGCACCGGTCACTGGACGCTGAGCGGCAGTGAGCTGGATGTTAGCGGGCTGAACAATGGCACGCTCACCGTGTCGGCGACCCAAGCGGATACGGCGGGTAACACGTCCACCGCAGCCACGCAAACCATTACGCTGGACAATGCCGCACCGTCTGCGGTGACCATCACCACGCCGATTGAAGGCGATGGTCGAGTGAACGCAGCAGAAGACAACGATGTACTCATCGCCGGTTCGGGTGCCGAGTCGGGCAACAATGTGACGGTGACCATCACGGACAACAACAGCTCAGTGAGTCGTACTGTGACTGCAGACAGCTCAGGCAACTGGACGCTGAGCGGCAGTGAGCTGGATGTCAGTGGCCTGAACAATGGCACGCTTACGGTGTCTGCGACCCAAGCGGATACGGCAGGTAATACGTCCACCGCAGCCACCCAGACCATTACCCTGGATAATGCCGCACCATCTGCGGTGACCATCACCACACCGATTGAAGGCGATGGTCGAGTGAACGCAGCAGAAGACAACGATGTACTCATTGCCGGTTCCGGCGCTGAGTCAGGTAACAGTGTCACTGTGACCATCACGGACAACAACAGCTCGGTGAGCCGCACCGTGACCGCCGATAGCACCGGTCACTGGACGCTGAGCGGCAGTGAGCTGGATGTCAGCGGCCTGAACAATGGCACGCTTACGGTGTCTGCGACCCAAGCGGATACGGCAGGTAATACGTCCACCGCAGCCACCCAGACTATTACCCTGGATAATGCCGCACCATCTGCGGTGACCATCACCACACCGATTGAGACTGACGGTGTTGTCAATGCGGCCGAAGACAACGATGTGCTCATCGCCGGTTCCGGTGCGGAAGCGGGCAATAGCGTGACGGTGTCCATCACGGACAACAACAGCTCTGTGAGCCGCACTGTGACCGCGGACAGCTCAGGTAACTGGACGCTGAGCGGCAGCGAGCTGGATGTCAGCGGCCTGAACAACGGCACCCTCACGGTGTCGGCGACCCAAGCGGATACGGCGGGTAATACCTCCACCGCAGCCACCCAGACCATTACCCTGGATAATGCAGCACCATCGGCACTCACTATCACCACCCCCATCGAAGGGGACGGCCGGGTTAATGCGGCGGAAGACAACGACGTGCTGATCGCAGGCTCCGGCGCCGAAGCGGGCAACAGTGTGACCGTGACCATCACGGACAACAACAGCTCGGTGAGTCGCACCGTGACCGCGGACAGCTCTGGTAACTGGACGCTGAGCGGCAGTGAGCTGGATGTTAGCGGGCTGAACAATGGCACGCTCACCGTGTCGGCGACCCAAGCGGATACGGCGGGTAACACGTCCACCGCAGCCACGCAAACCATTACGCTGGACAATGCCGCACCGTCTGCGGTGACCATCACCACGCCGATAGAAACCGACGGCCTGGTCAATGCGGCGGAAGACAACGACGTGCTGATCGCCGGCTCTGGTGCAGAGGCGGGCAACAGTGTCACCGTGACCATCACGGACAACAACAGCTCGGTGAGTCGCACCGTGACCGCGGACAGCTCTGGTAACTGGACGCTGAGCGGCAGCGAGCTGGATGTCAGTGGCCTGAACAATGGCACGCTCACGGTGTCTGCTACGCAAGCGGATACGGCAGGTAATACGTCCACCGCAGCCACCCAGACCATTACCCTGGATAATGCCGCACCATCTGCGGTCACCATCACTACACCCATTGAAACCGATGGCATTGTGAATGCGGCGGAAGACAACGACGTACTCATTGCGGGCTCCGGTGCGGAAGCCGGCAACAGTGTGACCGTGACCATCACAGACAACAACAGCTCGGTGAGCCGTACCGTGACCGCCGACAACTCAGGCAACTGGACGCTGAGCGGCAGTGAGCTGGATGTCAGTGGACTGAATAATGGCACCCTGACGGTGTCGGCCACCCAAGCGGATACAGCGGGTAACACCTCCACCGCAGCCACCCAAACCATTACCCTGGATAACGCGGCACCGTCAGCAGTGACCATCACCACACCGATTGAAACCGATGGCATTGTAAATGCGGCGGAAGACAACGACGTGCTGATCGCCGGTTCCGGTGCCGAAGCGGGCAACAGTGTGACCGTGACCATCACGGACAACAACAGCTCCGTGAGCCGTACCGTAACGGCCGATAATTCCGGTAACTGGACGCTGAGCGGCAGTGAGCTGGATGTCAGCGGGCTGAACAATGGCACCCTGACCGTGTCGGCAACCCAGGCGGATACGGCGGGTAACACCTCTACCGCAGCCACCCAAACCATTACGCTGGACAATGCCGCGCCGTCTGCGGTGACCATCACCACGCCGATTGAGACCGACGGGATTGTCAATGCCGCCGAAGACAACGACGTGCTGATCGCCGGTTCCGGTGCCGAAGCGGGTAACAGTGTGACTGTGACCATCACGGATAACAACAGCTCGGTGAGTCGCACCGTGACGGCCGATAACTCCGGTAACTGGACGCTGAGCGGCAGTGAACTGGATGTCAGCGGGCTGAACAATGGCACGTTGACCGTGTCGGCAACCCAGGCGGATACGGCGGGTAACACCTCTACCGCAGCCACCCAAACCATTACGCTGGACAATGCCGCACCTTCAGCGGTGACCATCACCACACCGATTGAGACCGACGGCCTGGTCAATGCCGCCGAAGACAACGACGTGCTGATCGCCGGCTCTGGCGCTGAGTCAGGTAACAGTGTCACTGTGACCATCACGGATAACAATTCATCAGTCAGCCGTACCGTGACCGCCGACAGCTCAGGTAACTGGACGCTGAGCGGCAGTGAACTGGATGTCAGCGGGCTGAACAATGGCACGCTCACGGTGTCTGCTACGCAAGCGGATACGGCGGGCAATACCTCTACGGCTGCGACGCAAACCATTACCCTGGACAATGCCGCGCCTTCTGCGGTGACCATCACCACGCCGATAGAAACCGATGGCATTGTTAACGCGGCCGAAGACAATGATGTGCTCATTGCGGGATCCGGTGCGGAGTCGGGCAACAGCGTGACGGTGACCATCACGGATAACAACAGCTCGGTGAGCCGTACGGTGACCGCCGATAACTCTGGCAACTGGACGCTAAGCGGCAGTGAACTGGACGTCAGTGGCCTGAACAATGGCACGCTCACGGTGTCTGCTACGCAAGCGGATACGGCGGGCAATACCTCTACGGCTGCGACGCAAACCATTACCCTGGACAATGCCGCGCCTTCTGCGGTGACCATCACCACGCCGATAGAAACCGATGGCATTGTTAACGCGGCCGAAGACAATGATGTGCTCATTGCGGGATCCGGTGCGGAGTCGGGCAACAGCGTGACGGTGACCATCACGGACAACAACAGCTCGGTGAGTCGCACTGTGACCGCCGATAATTCCGGTAACTGGGCGCTCAGCGGCAGCGAGCTGGATGTCAGTGGACTGAATAATGGCACCCTGACGGTGTCGGCCACCCAAGCGGATACAGCGGGTAACACCTCGACCGCAGCGACTCAGACGATTACCCTGGATAACGCGGCACCGTCAGCAGTGGCCATCACCACACCGATTGAAACCGATGGCATTGTAAATGCGGCGGAAGATAACGATGTGCTGATCGCCGGTTTGGGTGCCGAGTCGGGCAATAGTGTGACGGTGACCATCACGGACAACAACAGCTCAGTGAGTCGTACGGTGACCGCCGATAACTCTGGCAACTGGACGCTGAGCGGCAGTGAACTGGACGTCAGTGGCCTGAACAATGGCACCCTGACGGTGTCTGCGACGCAAGCGGACACCGCCGGAAATACCTCTACCGCAGCGACGCAAACCATTACTCTGGATAACGCGGCACCTTCGGCGCTGACCATCACCACCCCGATTGAAACCGATGGTATTGTCAGTGCGGCGGAAGATAACGATGTGCTGATCGCAGGTTCGGGTGCGGAAGCGGGCAATAGCGTGACTGTGACCATCACAGACAATAACAGCTCGGTGAGCCGTACGGTGACCGCCGATAACTCTGGCAACTGGACGCTGAGCGGCAGTGAACTGGACGTCAGTGGCCTGAACAATGGCACGCTTACGGTGTCTGCGACGCAAGCGGACACCGCCGGAAATACCTCTACCGCAGCGACGCAAACCATTACTCTGGATAACGCGGCACCTTCGGCGCTGACCATCACCACCCCGATTGAAACCGATGGTATCGTCAGTGCGGCGGAAGATAACGATGTGCTGATTGCAGGTTCGGGTGCGGAAGCGGGCAATAGCGTGACTGTGACCATCACAGACAATAACAGCTCGGTGAGCCGTACGGTGACCGCCGATAACTCTGGCAACTGGACGCTAAGCGGCAGTGAACTGGACGTCAGTGGCCTGAACAATGGCACGCTTACGGTGTCTGCGACCCAAGCGGATACCGCAGGCAACACCTCCACCGCAGCCAGCTCAACTGTTACCTTAGATAACATTTTGCCATCCGTTATGCTGATGAGCAGTAAGTCCAGCCTGAAAGCGGGCGAGACCGCGACGCTGACCTTCACCCTGAACGAATCCAGCAGTGACTTTGCGGCTGAAGATGTCACCGTTGTGGGCGGGACGCTGAGTGAGTTCACTGGCAGCGGCACGGCTTATACAGCCACCTTTACCCCGGCTGAAGATCGCAGTGAGCCGGCGACGCTGGATATCGCAGCAGATGTGTTCACCGATGCGGCGGGCAACAGCAACACTGCGGCAATCCAGCTGAGTATCACCCTGGATACCGCGCTGCCGAGTGTGACCATCGCCAGTGACAAGTCCAGCCTGAAAGCAGGCGAGACCGCAACGCTGACCTTCACCCTGAACGAAACCAGCAGCGATTTTGCTGAAGGTGACGTGACGGTTGTCGGCGGTTCGTTGAGCAACTTCGCAGGCAGCGGCACGGCGTATACGGCCACCTTTACCCCGGATGAAGATCGCAGTGAACCGGCGACGCTGGATATCGCAGCGGGTACCTTCACCGATGCGGCGGGTAACAGCAACACTGCGGCCACCCAGCTGAGTATCATTTTGGATACCGCGCTGCCGAGCGTGACCATCACCAGTGACAAGACCAGCCTGAAAGCTGGCGAGACCGCGACGCTGACCTTCACCCTGAGCGAAACCAGCAGCGATTTTGCTGAAGGTGACGTGACGGTTGTTGGCGGTTCGTTGAGCAACTTCGCAGGCAGCGGCACGGCGTATACGGCCACTTTTACCCCGGATGAAGATCGCAGTGAGCCGGCGACGCTGGATATCGCAGCGGGTACCTTCACCGATGCGGCGGGTAACAGCAACACCGCGGCCACCCAACTGAGTGTCACCCTGGATACCGTGCTGCCGAGCGTGACCATCGCCAGTGACAAGTCCAGCCTGAAAGCAGGCGAGACCGCAACGCTGACCTTCACCCTGAACGAAGCCAGCAGTGATTTTGCTGAAGGTGACGTGACGGTTGTTGGCGGGACGCTGAGCAACTTCGCAGGCAGCGGCACGGCGTATACGGCGACGTTTACCCCGGATGAAGATCGCAGTGAGCCGGCGATGCTGGATATCGCAGCGGGTACCTTCACCGATGCGGCGGGCAATAGCAACACCGCGGCCACCCAGCTGAGTATCACCCTGGATACCGCGCTGCCGAGTGTGACCATCACCAGTGACAAGACCAGCCTGAAAGCGGGTGAGACCGCGACGCTGACCTTCACCCTGAATGAGGCCAGCAGCGATTTCGCGGCTGAGGATGTGACGGTCGTGGGCGGGACGCTGAGTGAGTTCGCAGGCAGCGGCACGGCGTATACGGCGACGTTTACCCCGGATGAAGATCGCAGTGAGCCGGCGACGCTGGATATCGCAGCGGGTACCTTCACCGATGCGGCGGGCAACAGCAATACTGCGGCAATCCAGCTGAGTATCACCCTGGATACCGCGCTGCCGAGTGTGACCATCACCAGTGACAAGACCAGCCTGAAAGCGGGTGAGACCGCGACGCTGACCTTCACCCTGAACGAAGCCAGCAGCGATTTCGCGGCTGAGGATGTGACGGTCGTGGGCGGGACGCTGAGTGAGTTCGCAGGCAGCGGCACCGCGTATATGGCCACCTTTACCCCGGATGAAGATCGCAGTGAGCCGGCGACGCTGGATATCGCAGCAGATGTGTTCACCGATGCGGCGGGCAACAGCAACACCGCGGCCACCCAGTTGAATATCACCCTGGATACCGCGCTGCCGAGTGTGACCATCACCAGTGACAAGACCAGCCTGAAAGCGGGTGAGATCGCGACGCTGACCTTCACCCTGAACGAAGCAAGCAGCGATTTTGCGGTTGAAGATGTCACCGTTGTGGGCGGGACGCTGAGTGAGTTCGCAGGCAGCGGCACGGCGTATACGGCGACGTTTACCCCGGATGAAGATCGCAGTGAGCCGGCGACGCTGGATATCGCAGCAGATGTGTTCACCGATGCGGCGGGCAACAGCAACACCGCGGCAACCCAGCTATCCCTGAATGTGGATACCGTTCTGCCGAGTGGCCACAGCGTGGTCATTGATCAGGCGCTGATTAACCGCGAGAACGAGACTGCGCTGAGCTTTACCCTATCTGGTCTGGAAAGCGAAGGTTCGTTGACATATCAAATCAGCGACGGGACGGACAGTGTGTCCAGCACGGCACCAGTTGCCATTGATGCCGAGAGTCAGCAAGTAACGGGCATTGATGTCAGCAGTTTGGCTGAGGGTACGCTGACGCTGTCTGTGGTGATTTCAGATGAAGCGGGGAATTCCGCTGATAGTATTTCAGCGACGGTTGAGAAGAAATATAACGTCGCGCCTGAATTGTCCGGTACGCCTGCAACCACGGTCAATGAGGATGCAGCGTATAGCTTTACGCCGACCCTGACCGACTCGGATGAAGACGATACTCACACCTTCAGCATTGAGAATAAACCGGATTGGGCTGAGTTTGATACGGAGACAGGCATGCTCGCCGGTACGCCGGCCGATGAAGATGTTGGTCATTACAGTGAGATTCAAATCAAAGTCTCTGACGGGACGGATGAAGATACGCTGGACAGTTTCAGTATTGAGGTGGTCAACACCAATGATGCGCCGGTCGGGCAGGACTTCAGCTTTACCCTGGATGAAGCCGCGACGCTGACGGTTGCCGTGGATCAAGGCTTGCTCAGCAATGCGACGGATGATGACACCGACAGTGGCGATACCTTCTCGGTGTCCGTGGTGACGGATCCGCAGTATGGCCAGCTGAGCCTCAACGAGGACGGCAGCTTTAGCTACCAGCATGACGGCAGTGAAAACCACGGTGACAGCTTTACCTTCCAGGTCGTTGATGCCGCCAGTGCAAGGTCGGAGACGCATACTGTGACCCTGACGATGACTGCAGTGGCGGATGCGCCGGTCACGGTCAATGACACGGCGACAACCAGCGAGGATGCTGCCGTTATCATCAAGCTGCTGGACAATGATTATGATCCGGAAGGTGACATGGTGGCATCTTCTGCAGCCGTGGTTGCTGAGCCGACCAGGGGTCAAGTGGCGATTGCTAATGGGGTCGCGACTTACACGCCGAATACCAACGAACATGGCCAGGATAGCTTCACTTATACGGTGAAAGATGCTGCACTCAATACGTCGGCAGAAGCGACGGTGACCGTGACGATCACGGCGGTGAACGATCTGCCGGTTGCAGGCAACCTAAGTGCCTCGGTGGATGAGGATAATGCTACTGATGCCCTTGCGGTGCGTGAGGCTGCCAGTGATATTGAAGACGGCAAGCCAAGCGGTGACATCACGATTGAGGCGGAGCCTGCCATCGGTAGTGTGGTCATCGATCAGGCAGCCGGTACCTTGGTGTATACACCAAACCTCAACGAAGTCGGCACCGATACCTTTACCTACACCATTACTGATAGCGAAGGCGGTGTTTCTGAGCCGGCTACGGTGACGGTGAATATCGGGGCGGTGAACGACCGGCCGATCGCCGGGAATGACAGTGTGACCACTGACGAGGATGTAGCGGCTACGCTGGCGATCCTGACCAACGACTCGGATATCGAAGATCAGAGTTTCACCAAAGCGAATATCACTCTGGAAGATCAAGGCGATGGTGCGGGAAGCTATGCCAAAGCTGAGGTCAGTATTCGGGACGATGGCAGTCTGGCGATCACCCCGCGTTTGAACGAGAACGGCACCTTCAGCTTTACCTATACCCTGACCGATAGCGAAGGGTTGCAGTCTGAGCCTGCGACCGTGACGGTGACTTTGACTCCGGTCAATGATGCGCCGGTGGCGGAAGACAATACGGCGGAGCTGCAGGAAGAAGGCTCGTTTGAAGTCAACGTATTGGGGAATGATACCGATGTCGATGACAATGATAGTTTTGACCTGGCGAGTGTGACGGTTGTGAGTGCACCGGCCAACGGTCAGGTTCAGGTGACATCGGAAGGGGCGATTGTCTATACCGCCAATGAAAACTACTTCGGTGAGGACAGCTTCACTTATACCGTGAAGGATGCCGCGGGTGCGGTCTCGAATGAGGCCACCGTGACCATGACCGTGACCCCGGTCAACGATGCGCCAGTGGCGATTGCCCAAACACAGTCGCTTGACGAGGACACGACGCTGGCACTTACCCTGAGCGGGACGGACATTGAAGACGATGCCCTGGTGTTCAGCATTACTGAAAGCACCCGCAACGGTGAGCTTGAGCAGTTAGGCGAGAATAGCTGGCGGTATACCCCGAACGCCAACTTTAGCGGTGCAGACAGCTTCAAGTTCAAAGTCAATGACGGCGAGCTGGACTCCGCGCCGGTGGCAGTCACGCTGACGGTCAACCCGGTCAACGATGCCCCAAATGTCCAGAGCCTGTCGGTCAGCGGCGAGGAAGACACGGACCTGACGATTACCCTTGTGGGCAGCGATGTTGAAGATTCGCCATTGACGTATCAGTTGGTTACGCCACCGGAGAACGGTAGTGTATTGCTGTCGGGCAATGAAGTGACCTATCAACCGGATGCTAACTTCTTCGGTCAGGACAGCCTGACCTACATTGCCAACGACGGTGAGCTGGATTCGGCGCCGGCTACGGTCACCATCGACATTGTAGGAGTCAATGACGCGCCGACGATCAGCGGTACACCGATGACCTCGGTCGACGAAGATACCGCTTATCAGTTTGTTCCTGTTGTGAGTGACAACGATACTGCCGATACGCTGAGCTTCAGTATCACCAACAAACCGAGCTGGGCCAGCTTTGACAACACAACAGGGATGCTAAGCGGCATACCGGGCAATGGCGATGTTGGCATCACCAATAACATTGTTATTTCGGTGTCCGACGGCACGGAAACGGCCTCGCTGCCAGGCTTCAGCTTGACGGTAAACAATGTCAACGATGCACCGGTGATCAGTGGCAATCCGGCCACGGAAGTCGACGAAGATATGGCTTATTACTACAAGCCGCAAGTGACGGATGTCGATAGTACGTCGCTGACCTTCAGCATCACCAACAAACCAAGTTGGGCCAGCTTTGATGAAACCAGCGGGGCGCTGAGCGGGACACCGGATAACAGCCATGTCGGGACTACCCGCGGGATTGTGATTTCGGTTTCTGATGGTTTGGCGAGTGCGTCACTGCCTGCCTTTAACCTGACGGTGAAAAACGTCAATGATGCGCCGGTGGGTGAGTCGTTGACCGTCAATCTGGATGAGGACAACAGCGCGACGATCACGCCGGCGGTATCGGATGCAGATCAGGATAGCCTGACCCGGAAAGTGATATCGGAGCCATCCCATGGCGTGTTGGCGACGACGCAGACTGGTTGGACGTATACCCCAACGGTGAACTTCAACGGCATCGATACCTTCCAGTATCAGGTCAATGACGGCCAGGTGTCATCAGCGTCGTACACCGTGACCCTGAATGTGGCAGCTGTGAACGACGCGCCGGTTGCGGTGGATGATCGGTTCGCTTTGACCGCGAATGGTCAAACGACTTACACCCTGGACGTGCTGAGTAACGACAGCGATGTTGACGAGGATACATTGCAGCTTGATTGGGTCAGACCAACGGCTGGGCAGGCCAGTATGCAAGATGGCAAAATCCTGTTTACAACCACGCAAATCGGTACGGTAACCGTGCAATACGGCATTGTTGATGGTCATGGTGGTAAAGCTACTGCCAAAGCGCAAGTCACCATTGAGAGCGGTAAGCTGGATGCGCCGACCATCACGGCACCAGCCGATGTAGAAGTGAATGCAACGGCGCTGTCAACGAAAGTAGATCTGGGAACGGCTGTTGCGCAGGACAGTACCGGGAAGCCGTTGCCGGTTTCTCTGGTTGATAACCGGACCTTCTTCCGCCCGGGCGTCAATACCGTGTACTGGCAGACCGAGGACTCACAGGGTAACACTGCTGAAGTAAGTCAGACGGTGATTGTCCATCCGCTGGTGAGCATCGATAAAGATGGGGAGACCACGGAAGACACGTCCCATACGGTGAAGGTCCACCTTAATGGCCCGGCACCGTCGTATCCGGTCACGATCCCATATACGGTGTCCGGCACCAGTGATGGCGATGATCATGATTTGGTTGATGGCGAAGTGGTGATCAATTCTGGCGCCGTCGGGGAAATTACCTTCAAAGTGAACGCTGATGCAATCCCAGAAGGGACTGAAACCCTTACCATTACGCTGGATAGCGACCTGAACCTGGGCAGCAAATCCCAGTACATGCTGACGATTCATGAGCAGAATGTAGCCCCGAAAGTCACGGTGCAGGTGACACAGGGTGACGAAAAGCGCAGCAAGGTCGAAAACAGCGACCAAGTGGTGACGGTGACTGCCAAGGTGACCGACCCGAATGCCGGGGACAGCCATACCTTTGTATGGGTTGCTGGTAATGACCTGTTGAAGACAGCTATTGCCGGCCAGGAGCATGAATCGATACTGAGCTTCTCGCCAGCTGAGCTGGGCTCGGCGATCTATCACCTGCAGCTCACGGTGACGGATAACGGTCAGGCGCCGCTGTCGGTGAAAGAGGATGTCTATCTTGAGGTCGTGGAAGCCCTGGCCGTCCTGGGCGATGAAGATAGTGATGGTGACCTGATCCCGGATAACCAGGAAGGCCATACCGATAGTGACAACGACGGGATCCCGGATTATCAGGATGCTATTAGTGACTGTAACGTGATCCAGGAAACAGTAGCGGATTCGTCGAGCTATCTGGTTGAAGGGGATCCGGGTGTTTGTCTGCGCAAAGGGGTAACACTGGCGGGCAATGAAACCGGCGGGACACAGCTGCTGGAGGATGAAGTGACGACCCAACTGGGTGAGGATGAAGCCGCGGATAACATTGGCGGGATCTTTGACTTCGTTGCCTCAGGCTTGCCGCAGGCCGGACAAAGTTATCGCGTGGTCTTCCCGCAGCGGCGTCCGATCCCGGCTGATGCCGTGTACCGTAAATACAAGGAAGGCCTGGGCTGGGTCGACTTTGTTCAGGATGACAACAATGCATTGGCCTCTGCGCAAGGTGAAGCCGGGTACTGTCCACCTCCGGGAGACAACAGCTGGACACCAGGGCTGACCGAGGGTCACTGGTGTGTGCAGCTGACCATTCAGGATGGTGGTCCGAATGATGACGATGGTGTCGCCAATGGCAGCGTGGTCGATCCGGGCGGTGTTGCGGTGAAAGCAACGACGAACACGATGCCGAAAGCACAGGGCGATGCGGTGTCTGTCAGCCGCAACGGCCATATCATGATTGATGTGCTGGCCAATGACAGTGATGCCGATGGTCATCCGTTGACGGTCACCAATGCCACCGCTGATTTCGGTTCCGTAGATGTGGTCAATAACTGGCTTAGCTATACCGCCAAAGATCAGTTCTATGGCGTCGCGACCATCAGCTACAGCATCTCTGATAACAACGGCGGAACCGACTTTGCCGACGTGACCGTGAAAGTTGTCAACAGCCAGACACCGGTTGCGGTGGATGATGTTGTGGCAACGGATGATCGGACGCCGCTGGTCATCCGGCCACTGAGTAACGACAGTGATCCGGATGGTGATGTGCTCACCGTGGTTTCGGCGGTTGCGCAGAGCGGCACGGTGACGATTAACAGCGACCAGACTTTGTCTTACACCCCGAAAGTCGGTTTTGAAGGAGAGGACAAGATCACCTACGTCATTCGTGATACGAACGGGCTGGAGGATACCGGGGTGGTCACGGTGAAAACCAGTCTGACTCAAAGTGTGGTGGTCGAGAATGAGGCCGGTGGCCACACGGGCGGGTTGACGCTGGCGCTGCTGACCTTGCTGGGCTTTGCCCGCCGGGTCGGCAAACGCGGATGGCTTGCCTTGCTGGCGCTGCTGAGCTTCAACAGTCAGGCCGCGTGGTTTATGGAGACGGATCTTGGCTTTAGCAACGCGCACAAACGTGATGCGGTGAAAGCAGAACATGTCATTGAGACCGAGGATACGGACTTCTACTGGTCTGTTGGTGCGGGCTATGCGTTCAATGAGCAGTGGATGTTGACGGCGCGATACGTCGATATGGGCGAAGGCAGTGCGACGATTGATGCGATGTCTGCAACGCCGCAGGCCTATCACCAGCAAGTTGCAGAGGTGACACCGGTCCTGGCGGACGGGTTTGGAATGGACGTTGGTTATGCTTTCTGGCAACAGGAAGCATGGCGGGCCGAAGTGAGCCTGGGCGGCTTGTATTGGGATGTTGACTTCGAGAGCCGCTACCAGGGCGAGACGATCAAGTCTGACAGTGACGGGTTCGATCTCTATGCCGGTGCTGAAATCGGTTATGCCCTGACTGAGCAGTGGACACTTGGGCTTAATGCGACCCGGTATTTTATTGAGCCGAATGACGTGGATACCCTGGCCCTGAAGCTCACCTATCACTTCGGTACCGGGGAGGACTCAGAATAGCCGTGGTTGGATGCAATCTGAGCGAGAGAGGTAAGGGTTGATGATGCTTTAGGCGTTTGAACAAAAATGTTGTGAGAACGGCTTTACAACCCTCAGCCACCACCGTATGATGCACGCCACTTACGGAGAGATGGCTGAGTGGTTGAAAGCACCGGTCTTGAAAACCGGCATACGTTTGTAGCGTATCTAGGGTTCAAATCCCTATCTCTCCGCCATGTTCGAAACCCCAGCCACAGTGCTGGGGTTTTTCGTTTTTGGTGAATTGGCAAAGAAAGAGATAGGGTGAAGAACCCTAGCGGGGCGGACGGCGAGTCTTCAGCCGAGCGAAGCGAGACAACGTTGCCAGCCGGGGACGAATTCGTCTTGCCGGTGTTGGAATGGACACCGAGGATAGAGCAGTGATGACGCACTTAGTCGCTGCGGATTGACCGAGAGAGCAAGTGTGTCACATATCATATGTGCTGATTGCCGATGCGGTGAGACGACAGCAATATGCTGGTTTCCGAGGTAGAAATACCGTTAATCTCTCTGATCCGGCCCAGCACACCGTCAAATTCTTCCAGCGAGCGTGCTTGCAACTCCAATACCATATCCCAACGCCCGTTCGTTGAGTGAATGGCGCACACGCAGGGCTCACTCATCAGCTCTGTTCGTACCTTTCTGGACGCATCCCCTTCCAGATCAATGCTCATTAACGCCCTGACCATCGCGAGTTGTTCATTGGCACCACTTGAAACCAGCGCGGTATAGCCATTGATGATTCCCCGCTTCTCCAGCCGACTCATACGGTTCTGAATGGTGGCACGGGAAACGCCAACGGCCTTTGCTAACCAGGCCACGGGCTGGCGAGCATTCATTCTCAGGTGACCTATCAGCTGGCGGTCTATGTGGTCGATAGAATCCATGTATCTTCCTTTTTCTTCCTGAATATATCAAACTGGTATAAAAGGTTATCATAATGATAAATGAATTATCAATCTGGCTACATTTTGTATCTATTATTTAGCATTGTCACCCACGATAATGACGTCATCAAAAACGTACTTGTTGTGAGGAAAGGATGACTCGATTTATTGATGTTGATTGCCTTAGCCGGCATGTAGGTTCTGTAGGTGCCGATAAGTTCATGGAAAAACTAGTGACGTTTATCGAGCAGGACTTCCTTCGCTGGAAAGATTTTGACAAATCCGCCAGATTGGCAGCTCACAGCGACATCGGCGTAATTGAGCTGATGCCAGTTGCAGATGCTCAGCAATATTCTTTCAAATATGTGAATGGTCATCCAGCCAACACCGAGAAAGGTATGCTGACGGTCATGGCATTTGGTGTGCTGGCTGATGTCGATACCGGTTATCCGGTTCTGCTTTCCGAGCTGACGCTGACCACGGCCCTGCGCACAGCCGCCACCTCGGTGATGGTCGCAAAAAAACTGGCCAGAAAAAACTCCCGTACCATGGCCCTGATTGGCAATGGCTCCCAAAGCGAGTTTCAGGCGTTGGCTTTCCATAAACTGCTGGGGATCGAAGAAATACGCTGCTTTGACGTTGATCCGCTGGCAAGTGAAAAACTCAAGCGTAACCTTCGTAAAGTGGAAGGTCTGACCATCACCATCTGTGATTCGGCGAAAGAAGCGGTCAAGAATGTTGATATCATCACGACTGTTACCGCAGACAAACGTTTAGCGACCATTTTGACCCCGGACATGGTGGCACCCGGGGTGCATATCAACGCTGTGGGGGGAGACTGCCCCGGAAAAACCGAGCTTCACATGGATGTTCTGACACAAGGCAGAATTTTTGTTGAGTTTGAGCCTCAAAGCCGTATTGAGGGTGATATTCAGCAACTGCCGGCTGAGTATCAGGTGACCGAGTTTTGGGAAGTACTGAGTGGTACTAAGCCAGGAAGAACGTCCGATGAGGAAATTACAATCTTTGATTCGGTCGGTTTTGCATTAGAAGATTACTCAGCGCTGCGTTTGCTACTTGATATTTCTCAACAAAACAATTTGGGTGAGTTAATCGATTTGGTTCCGCAACCAGATAACTCAAAAGATCTTTATGCATTGTTATATCAGGATGAGAACGCTGAATTAATGCAGGCTATCTAAGAAAAATAAAGCATTTTAAGCTGGTCACGAAAACTTAAGTCAGCTTTGACCTCACTATTAGATATTAAGTACAAGTGGGCCCTGGGATTATTCCTTGGGTCCATTTAACTTTATTATTAATTAACGATCTCATCAGATAAATTTATAAAATCTTAAGAACGCATATCTCAAGAAAATAATATCGGTGCTGTTTTTTTAACGAAAACAAGACAGCTTCTAAATGTTGTGTAATAATCCTGTTTGTTCACATGGATTTAACTATTTTAACAATTTGATTCAATTGTTTGTGAAATTTATACTCAATAATTAAGAGTAAGAGGGATTATGAACAACGATACTCCAAAAATACCCTTCACCATGGCAATTCTGCCGATCATCCTGATGGTCGGTGCCATGCTGGTAACCATTGTCATATTTGAAGGTAGCCCACATATACCTCTTGTATTTGGCACCATGACCGCAGCGCTGGTCGCCTGGATTCATGGCTATAAGTGGCAGCACATAGAAGATAGTATCTATAGTGGCATCAAACTGGCTCTCCCCGCCGTCGTAATTATCCTGCTGGTTGGTATTGCCATTGGCGCTTGGATTGGTGGTGGCGTTGTCGCCAGCATGATTTACTACGGGTTGCAAATACTTTCTCCATCTCTGTTTCTTGTTTCCATTACTCTGATCTGTGCCGTAGTGTCTATTGCCATCGGTAGTTCGTGGTCCACCATGGGCACCATCGGTGTGGCTGGCATGGGTATTGGTATCAGCATGGGTATCCCCGCCCCCATGGTTGCCGGTGCCGTGATATCCGGTGCCTATTTTGGGGACAAGATGTCTCCCCTGTCCGATACCACCAACCTGGCCGCGGGACTAACCGGTACCGATCTTTTTGAGCATATTAAACATATGCTCTACACCACCGTACCCGGACTGCTGATCGCCTTAACCGTATACTGGTACCTGGGTCAGAGCTTCTCTGCCGGCGACGCCGAGTTTGAACAAATCAGCACGACTATGGCCATATTGCGGGACAACTTTGTCATTTCTCCCTGGCTATTGTTGATCCCAGTCTTCGTGATTTTTCTGGTCACCCGGAAGGTACCAGCTCTGCCGGCCTTATTCGCGGGTATTTTGCTGGGTTTTCTGAGCCAGATTTTCATTCAGGGTGGCTCTGTGGCGGAAGCGGTGAAAGCACTGCAAACCGGCTTCAGCATTGACACCGGTAACGACATGGTCGACGGTCTGTTCAATCGGGGCGGCTTGGAGTCCATGATGTATACGGTCTCCATGACTATTGTCGCTATGACTCTGGGAGGGATACTGGAAAACACCGGTATGCTGAAATCTATCGTTGAAAAAATAATCAGCTCGTCCAAGTCGGCAAAAAGCCTGATCCCGACCACCATTTCTTCCTGCTTCCTGACCAACGCAAGCTGTTCGGAGCAGTATATCTCTGTCGTCGTGCCCGCCAGAATGTTTGCCAGTACTTATCAGGAAAAGGGACTGCACTCTAAGAATCTGTCCCGGGCACTGGAAGATGGCGGGACCCTGACTTCCGTCTTTATTCCTTGGAATACCTGCGGCGTCTTTATTCTGGCAACTCTTGGGGTTGGTGCCGTTGAGTACGCTCCCTATGCAATACTCAACTTTGTGGTTCCCATGATCTCCATCATCTTTGCGTTGACCGGTTTTTCCATCGTTAAGCTGCAAAATACCAATGACGAAACGCATAGTCACATTGAAGAACACGATGGTGTTGATCCGCAAAGGCAACAAACTAATATCTGACACTGATAGCTACACCAGATAAATAATAGTTTTCTTTAGGTCATAAAATTGATGAGCAATTCATGGAATGGATTGCTCATCTTATTTTTATGTATCCACGGCGTAATTATTATCTCTTGTTGGCATGACAGGAATAGCATATTGCTTAAACGTCCAAGAATTGTCTGGGATCAGGACAAGCTATTACACAATGCAGCTTACCCAGGTTGAGCGTATAAGCATTCATTTCCTACTCGCCCCCTCCTTTATAATCAGCCAGCAGTACCTTCTGTAAACAGCGACTATGCATTGCTGCAATTTTCTATTTAGGTCAGCCGTCATTTGGGCTTCGCTGTGACCTCGGGTACACGGAGCAAGACGAGGCTTTTCGTGCTGGCAGTTATCTTAAACTAATAGACATACTTGTTTGCTGCCGTTTTCAGGCGCTTGATTGCAAGATCCCATGATAATTTCTAACTTGTTTCTCTGGCAGGATAAAGCTTCCTGTTGATGGATGGTCAAGGTTGTAATGTGGCGATGATGGCATAGGTTACGGGAGGGATTCGCAGTAGACCAAATGAAGACATGTCCTGGAGACGTTGCTTGTCACGACGTACCCAAAGAATCTGTGCCCGGTAACAATATTAGATATGGGCAATTGCTATCATAAACACATTATGCATATGATTGCGTTGGGTATAGGTGCATTGAGTGAAATATTAACAGGATGAGATCGAACATAAACCGACCTGTACTCCGACAAGAAAAGGGGGATGTTCGCTCCAACAAGCAGAGCATCAGGATCATGAGCGTGCACTATTGAATCAATAAAACGAGTCACTTAGTGCAATTAGCACCTAAAAGAATGCTGTATTCCAACGAAATTAAGAACGAAATGTCAGCGATGGGCTATGAGCTTAGCCATAAAATCGGAGAGGGTGGCTTTGGCTCTGTCTATAAAGCGGAATATAAAAAAACAGGTCAAAGTGTCGCAATTAAGTTTCTGCACTTGGACCCAAAGTTGGATGAGAAGAAAAGGCAGCGAGAAATCGCCCGGTTTGAACGGGAGAGCCAATTTGTCAGTAAGTTTAATCATCCGAATATCGTCCGCTTGCTCGATAAAGGGAGCATAACCACACACAGTGTTTATAGCGTTTTTGAATATGTAGAAGGGATCTCGCTCAGCGAGTATCTGAAGTCTTATGGTGCACTGGATATCGAGCACGCACATACATTGATGTTGCAGGTGCTCGATGCGCTGGTTCATGCTCATCAATACGGGATTATTCACCGCGATATTAAACCGTCAAACATCATTCTCTCCCAGACTGGTGCCAAGTCCCATGTGAAGTTGCTCGATTTTGGCATTAGCACGCAGACATTCAGCCAAAGAACAGATGACTATCAAACACTCACATTAAACCAGGAAACATTAGGCACGCCGACTTACTGCACTCCTGAACAATTACGAGGGGAGCTGGTCACCTTCAGCTCTGATCTGTATATGTGGGGCTTGGTCTTCCTGGAGTGCCTGACGGGGGAGCCCGCAGTGAGCGGAGCGGGGATTGCGGAAATCTATTACCAACAACTGAGCGATGTGCCCATCCCGATTCCTCAGGCATTATTATCTCATCCGCTGGGAGAGCTATTACGGCGGGTGTTGCAAAAACGTGTCAGCGATCGGGTGGTTACAGCGCAAGATGTGTTCCGTCAGCTGGACAAGATGGTGGTTAGTAATCTCGTCGGGGCGATACAGCCCAAATCCGGGCAAGACAAGGTGCAGCATGACGATCAAACGATAGCATTACGTCAGGATGATTCCGACTATTTACCGGTTTTTAAAACGGTATCCACTCAAAAGAAACAGATAACGGCATTAGCCCTACGAATTGTGGCCAGGGGAGTTGATCCTAATTCCTCACAGGCTGATGTTGTGGAGACGGTTTTCAATGCCACGCGGAATCAGTGTGTTGATATCGCCAGACGTTATGGCGCCTTTCATGTCGGTAATCTGAGTGATTTAACCCTGCTCTATTTCGGTTATCCGGTAGCAAGCGATAATGATGCGCGGTTTGCCGCGCGGACTGCGTTGGAAATTATCAGCCTGGCCAACAAGCAACAGTCCCATCTTCAACATCACTATGGGTGCCGATTCAGGTTTCATCTGGCGATTCACAGTGATTTGTACTGGGTTCGGAACAATCAGGTTCCTGATGGATTTGCAAATCATATTGTGAGCGATTTATCGCGATTAGCGAGGGATAGGAGTATTCTTTGCTCCGGAGATAGCGAAATCCTGTTAAAGCCGTTTTATCAGTTGGAAAAGTCCCCCTTGGTTTCATCTGAAAATGAGGGGTGTTTTGAACTCAAGTCGGAACGGGTTCTGGAAGCGTTTGGATTTCTTCGTGGTGTGCGTAATCAACAGCATTTGATTGGTCGCGCGCACGAGCTGAAACAGTTGCGAGCGTTCATTGATGACAGCACAAAAAATGTGATTCATATTTATGGTGAAGCCGGCATCGGTAAAACCCGGTTTATTCAGGAGTTCCGTCAACTGGAGCTGAAACGCGCTCAGTTGATCTTTCAATGCTTGCCTGAGTATCAATCCAATGCGTTGTATCCGGTTTTAACGCTGATTAAGCACGTACTGTTGAAAAGTGCCGTCGCACCGGCCAGGCAACTGTCTGAATTGATGAGTAAAGGATCTTTCATTGGTCCTGCCAATGAAATAAAAACCATCCTTTTAGCATGGCTGAATATCGAATGCTCTGAAAAAGAAGCACTATCTAGTTTAGATCCGGCCATACAAAAATCACTGTTGTTTGAAGGATTGCTTTATCTTCTGTCACAAACGTGTCCACAAGAGGTGGTGTATATTTTTGAGGATATTCATTGGGCGGATTCAATTACGCTTGAGTTTATCGGATTTCTGAATGCTCAAAATATAACATGTGGCAGCAAGGTGATCACCACATCTCGTCAGTCGCTTCCCGATATATTGAAAAACAATCTGTTTAGCTCGATTGTATTACAGCAACTTCCGTTATCTGAAACATCTGAATTCATTGTTGCACTGTTCGATGGAGTGTCCGTTTCTCATGACGTGATGAATGTTCTGCTATCACGCACGGATGGTATTCCTCTATTTATTGAAGAGTTGGTATTTATGTTGAAACGCCACCAGATCACGCATGTTGATCAGGGGCAAGTTCGGTTTGTGGATCAAGAGCGGATCAACACGATACCATTAACACTACGAGAGTCGATTCAAAACAAAGTCGATGGGCTGAACTATGCGAAAGATACGTTGCAACTCGCGGCAACCATCGGTCGGGAGTTTGATTATCATTTGCTGATTGAGGCATCGCCGCTGAGTGATTTACAAATTCAACATGACTTGGAAGAAATGATTGAAAGTCAAATCATTATTCAACAGCGAAAAGTCGATGGTGACAGCTATCTATTTAAACATGCTTTGGTTTGGGAGATAAGTTACGACAGTATCCATTGGAAAACGCGGGAAGAATTGCATGAACTGGTGGCTGAAACCTTGATGAGCATCACCCCGCAGCCGGATCGGTTTGCGAGCCACCAAATCGCGCAGCATTTCCAAAACGCCGGTCAGGCTTTTAAAGCGAGCTGGTGGTATGAAAGTGCGGCAAGCAAAGCCTCTGCGATTTATGCTGTTGATGATGCGATCCAATTGTATCAAGACGCTTTGACGCTTTGCGGCGAATACGAAGCAGATCCGGAGCGGAATGAGTTATACCAACGAATATTGGAAGGCTACACCGCGAATCTGATCCGTAATGGTCAGCATATCAATGCCCGTGAACCACTTGCGAAGCTGATCGCGATGCTACATCAGACACGGGATTATCAAATGCTTGCGGAAACCCAACTGGCATTAGGCAAAACGTTTGAAGTGGTCCACCATCATGAGCAGGCGTTAGAGTACTATAGTGCTGCGCAACAATCTCTTTCGCTATGTGAGCATGCCTCGATCCCAACGCCATCGCCTTGGTGGAAAACCTGGCTGGAATTGAAAAGTGCAGAGCTATATGTCCATTACTGGCTGAGTAATCCGGAAAACATGCAGCACATTTTATCCGAAGTCGAGCCCGTCGCGCTGGAGATCGCTGATCACAGGCAACTGGCGAAATACTACGATAATGTTTTGCATTTATATCTACGGGATAAACGATATATTCTGGGCGAAACCGAGCTTGATGTCGCTAAAAAGGCACTGTATGCGTCTGAACAGTGTGGCGACCAGCTCATTCATGCAAACGCCCTTTTTGTACTGGGATTTTGTTATTGCCACATTCAGGAGAGTCAGTCGGCACAAGAGTATCTGATGGCGGCACTCGCGCTGGCTGAGACATATCAGGACAGAGTGTTACAGACCCGATGTTGTACCTATTTAACTGTCGCTTACAGGCTTATTGGAAATGTGAAGCGGACCCGAGAGTTCGCGTCCCGCTCGCTGCAATTGGCAGAAGAGACAACCATGGATGATTATGTTGCTGCGGCTTTGGCAAATTTGTCCTGGAGTTCCTATTCAGAAAATAACTTTCAACAATCGATTGATGAGCTGGATCAATGTCTGGAAAAATGGGGCGGATTAATTTCTCGCTATCCATTCCCATTCTTATGGTTATCACATCTGCATGCCATTGCGCTTTGTCAGGTTGATGAAATGTTTGCACATAAATACCTTCATCAGGTTCCAAATCTTGCCAAAAACCTTCTTGATGAGAGTCAAGCTAAACTGACGCCGGAAATTGATAAATGTCTTATTAGATTGTCAGAGACAGAAGAGGATTGCCAAAAAATTGGTATTTCTGATTTAATTGATATCGCAAGGACACAGCGTTTTATCTAAACCAAACAAAGGAAAGAATAATGTCAAACAATCAAGGCGAAAATAAATTGGATCACCAGGGAATCATGGAATCCATTAGCGATGTTTTTATCTTGCGTCCGAATGGAAAGATAGCGTACCTGCCCTATGATTTTTATACGGCTCCATCCCGTATTATTGAGTCGGTCCCTGTTGAAGGTGATATTCAACGGTTTTTCCTCGAGCAAGATGGGAAATATCCGTTTAATCTGTCCGGGCCAACCGTCACCAAAGTGATTGAGTGGAATCTGTCAGAAAATGAGCATCGGAATCAAGCCATTGTCTCTCAGATGAAAGAGAAACCTGAAACCGGGTATTTTCTGGATTTACGTCGAATCACGCTCAACCGGCTCGAGATGTTCCGGCCTTTAGGAGTGAACAGCCTTGCACCGGATCAACCGGTACAGCATGAGCGAGCGACGATTCAAGGTGGTTACCATCTGGTGCCCGAAGACAAGTTAGACCAATTGAAACAAGTACCGGAAAACGACAACCTATACATCGCTTTCTACCAGAACCCAGACCAATCACGCACCGTGGATGAGTTTTATAGCTATTGCGTCAGCTATATTTCAGCGAGCGAGCTGGACGATTGCGAATACAAGGCCGATGCCCCACGTTTCAAAGCGTACTCCGTAGATGACATCGTGGATGACATCGCGAATACGAAGAACCACCTGAAGCACTACTACGGGGATACCCGAGTCCAGTCAGGCGCATTAAATCCGATCGATATCGATATTATCAGGCCGTATTCGCCGGTGGGTGCAGCCTGCTATATTGCGAACCTGCAAACGTTTCAGGATAAAACCAATCAGAGTAAGTAAGTTCGACAAAGGAAGTTGTCAATGAAGTCTTATCGGATTGGCACGCACCGTACTGCCAACCCCGAGCAAACCTTAGAACGGATTCGTCCGTTCTTTGGTGCAATGGGGATCACCCGGCTTGCAAACGTCACAGGGCTTGATGATATCGGGATCCCGGTAGTGACGGCTTGCCGTCCCAATGCCAAAGCCGTTGCCGTATCACAGGGGAAAGGGGTATCGCTGGCAGCGGCCAAGGCTTCTGCTGCAATGGAAGCCATCGAAACCTATCATGCCGAGCATATCAACCTGCCGGTTCGGTTTATCAGTTACCGGGAGTTGGCGTTGCATCATGCTGTGGTTGATGTTGACCGATTGCCGAAGGTGGATGTACAGCCCTTTTGCCCGGATTCACGCCGACTCTGGATCGAAGGGCGTCAGCTCAATTCCGGCGCGTTTCAGTTTGTGCCGTATGATCTGGTGCATTGTGACTTCACCCTGCCGCTGCCGCCGGGAAGCGGTTGTTTTCAGCTCAGTACCAATGGGCTGGCTTCAGGAAATACCCTTGAAGAGGCGACCTGTCATGCGCTTTGTGAATTAATTGAGCGTGATGCCATGGCTTTATGGTCGCTGCTCCCTACAGAAGTGCAGGCCATGAGAAAAGTAGATTTGTCGACAGTGTCTGATCCGACGGTTCAGGCATTGCTTCAGCAAATCCATCAGGCTGACGTCATGGCCAGTGTCTGGGATGCCACGTCTGATATCGGAACCCCAACGTATATCTGCCTGATCATCAATGCCCAGGAAAGCCCGCACCGTCCCCTGTATGCCATGGCCGGCTCCGGTACCCATTCGGATAAGCGTGTTGCCTTGATGCGCGCGATCACAGAAGCGGTCCAAACCCGGCTCACCCTGATCTCTGGCTCACGCGATGATGTCAGTGTCAGCAAGTATGAATCCCGTCAGCGGCTGGACCAGCAACGATCGATTCGGGATGAATTGATGGCAGCCCCCGCTTATGTCGATTTTCATCAGCGCGAAAGCTGGGATAACGATACGTTTGCTGCGGATTTGCAGTTACTCTGCGCGCAACTGGCGCAGCATGGTTTGCCCGAGCCGGTTGTTGTTGATTTAACGAAACCTGAATTTAACATTCCCGTGGTGCGTGTGGTTGCGCCCGGCCTGGAAGGGCTACATGAAGTGCCGGGGTATCAGTTCGGGAAACGCGGGCAAGATTTAGCCAAACTATATCGGGGGGCAACCGTATGAGTCTGATTATTTTTGCCGGCCCTTCGATCTCAGCGGAGCAGATCACAGCGATCCTGCCCGATGCCGACGTCAGGCCTCCGGCTAAACAGGGGGATATCTATTTAGCCACGCAGGATAAGCCACAGGTGATTGCCCTGATAGACGGCTTTTTTGAGCGGATCCCCGCGGTTTGGCATAAAGAGATCCTCTATGCCATGTCGTTGGGCATTCATGTGTACGGCAGTTCAAGCATGGGCGCATTGAGAGCCGCAGAGCTGGATGTTTTCGGCATGGTCGGTATCGGAAAAATTTACCGGCAGTATACTTCCGGGGCGCTGGAAGATGATGATGAAGTGGCATTGATTCATGCGCCGGAACATCTGAACTACCAGCCGGTTTCCAGAGCGATGGTCGATTTGCGTGATGATCTGCAACGTGCCTGTGCCCATGAATTGCTGTCCCGATCACAAGCAGATGACATTGAGAGGCAACTGAAGGCACTCTGGTATCCCTATCGTACCTTATCGGCACTTGAACAATTTGCCGAGTCCGTGTTATCTGCTTGTCAGCTCGAAACTTTACATGCTTTCTTCAACGAGAGGACCGTCTCACTCAAGCATCAGGATGCATTGGAACTTGTTCAGACGTTAGCGGCGCTTGACTTACCGACACTCGCGGCCAAACAGGTCGATTATCAATTCTGTGAAAATGATGCGTGGCAAACCCTGGTGACTGACGTCGAGCGAGAGCAACAGTTTCAAGGAGTTGCGGGTTTGGATCCGGCAGTTTTGCTGAGTCCGGCATTTGAACAGTCAGCCAAGCTTAAAAGTGATGCTCTGGCGCACGCAAAACTGCTGGGGCTGAACGGTCAGCCGTGGATTCGCCCTGCATTTATGAAAGTCGCCGGACAATGGCATTGTGTAAAAGAAGACGGCCAGCCTGATTTTGAGCAAATCAGTTATCGTATCCATTTGCTGAATATGAAGGTCGAACAGTTTGATCAGTGGATTGAGTGCGAAGCGTTATTGATGGCCTATGTCGATCAGGTTCAGCGTGCGCAGGCCGATAGTCACCTCTGAAGTGGTCAATATGGACACGGCACACGAATAGGTGTGAGTTCACTTTGACGTTTCGGGCGACCTGCCTGGCTTTTATCCCCAAGTTTGTGATGGATTGAGCGAATGACGGATATTATTTTTCGGCCCATAGATATCTCGCGTGACTTTCAAACGTGCTATGACTTCAGGCGGGATTCCTACGTGTGTAGCTTTGGCACTGATGATGGGTATGCCCAGTCGGTGATTGGTTATCAAGCACGAATGAAGCAGCGGCTGGCTCACCCCGACTGGTTTTATATTCATATTTGGCAGGGGGCGCAGATTATTGGTCAACTGGAATTTCGGGCGTTTTCGGAAGTGGCCGGGTACGGCTATGTCCACCTGATTTATCTGATCCCTGCGTGCCGCGGGCAGGGTATTGCGGATATGGCGCAAGCCTTTATCGCAGAAACCCTGAAACGACAGGGATGCGAAGGGGTTTTGCTGTCAGTGAGTCGCACCAACACACGGGCGGTGAAGTACTATCAGCGCTGGGGCTGGCGTTATTTCAAGCCAAATCCAAAACATGCTACGACAGATTTTTTCCGGCGGGAATTTTCTGACAGAGTATGATGCCTGTATGGTGCAGCATGTTGATATAAAACGATGTTTTTATCTGCAAACCTTGGTAACCTGTGTCTATGACCAATCAGGGTTCAATACACATGTTAGGGAAGAGATTTCAACGAACACTGCTAGGATGTTTCATCACCGCAGGGCTGGTTTCCGGGGCGGTCAATGCGCAGCCGGTGGCCTGGGATACGCCGGGCACGCAGTGGTACAGTCAGCAATCTGAACATTTCACCGTCCATTTTGTCGATGGGCATCAGCAAAGCGCTGCCAAAGTTCTCGATATTGCCGAGCAGGTCCGACAGGATCAACTGCCGTATTTTCAGACCGCGCCGGGTGAGCGCACTGAAATTGTGATGGTCGATGATTTTGATGTCTCCAATGGCTGGGCAACACCGCTGCCGTTTGCGCAGATGCGTCTGTTCATGAGCCCGCCGGAAGACGGCGGCGATCTGGCAACTGGTGATGAATGGCTGCATATGCTAATCCGCCATGAATACGCTCATGTGATGCATATGGAGATGGCAGAAGGGGCGCCGGAAATCCTGCAGAATATTTTCGGCCGTCAGGGGTTGTTGTTCCCCCATGCGCTGACGCCGTCTATGCTGCTGGAAGGGCTGGCTGTGTATCTCGAGACCAATGAAACCTTAGGCTACGGTCGCCTGCAAAGCAGTCAGTATGCGATGAAAATGCGGATGGAAGTGGCGGGTGGTGAGCTGAAAGACTTAGATCAGGTTGTGGTAGCGGATCGAGAATGGCCACTTGGCTATCAATATCTCTATGGCGCTTATTTCGTTGAGTATCTCAATCAAACCTATGGTGAGCAGAAAGTGCAGCATTTTCTGCAGTATTACAGCCGTCAGTTAATCCCTTATTTCTTGCTCAATCGCACCGCCCGGACTTCGTTCGGGGTGAGTTTCGACACCCTGTGGCAAGACTTTCAGCAGCAGATGAAAACGCAGTTTTCGCCGCAGCTGGCTCAGCTCAGGCAGCAGGCCGTTACCGGACGGGATCTGCAATTGACGCCTTTCCTGCAGGTGGTCACCGCCAGCGACAACGGGCTGCTCGTCAATCGTAACAATGGTGACGACCGGCCTGAGATTATGCTGCATACCACGCCAGAGGGCGACTGGCAGGCGCTGACGGCCCGCTCGCAAATCACTGCTTTAGATGCCCATCCGCAGGGCGGATTACTGGCCTCCCGGCGGATCGATTATGCCGATGGCAGAAGCTATAACGATTTGTTTTTATATCGGGATGACAGCTGGCAGCAACTGACCGAACGCCAGCGCTTTCGAGAGATGCACTGGTTGCCGGACGGTGAACAGCTGATCGCCAGCCGCAAAGTGGCCGGGATCAGCGAGCTGTGGTTGCTCAATGCAGAAGCATCGTCCCCACAACCAAGCAGGATTTGGCGCGGTGAGCCGGAGACTGTGCTGGGCGCTTTTGATATCTCACCGGATGGCCGTGCGCTGGTGGCGGCGGTGAAACGGCCGTTGCAGGGCTGGAACCTGGAACGCTTCGATCTGACCACGCGACGCTGGGAAGCGCTGACCGATACCCGGGCCGCCGAGAATAGTCCGCGCTATCTGCCGGACGGCCGGGTGATGTTCAGCGCCGATTACGACGGGGTTTTCAATATCTATGTGCTGACACCGGACAGCGGTCAGGTCTCGCAATGGACCCGAGAAGTGGGCGGGGCGTTCCGGCCGGTGTGGCAGCCCGGACATGGTCTGGTCTATCAGGCTTACACGTCGGACGGCTATCAGCTGCGATACTTAACGGCACCGGCTGCGCTGTCTGAGTTTGCGATGGAGACGCAGCAAGGGCGGTATAACTATCCGCCGGCAGTGAGTGCGCCGGCCACCAAGAGTGAGGTTAGTGATTATTCCCCCTGGTCAACCCTACGTCCGCGAAACTGGCTGCCGGTGGTGGTGATTGATGATATGAAAACCCTGTTCGGGGCGCAGACGTTCGGTTCGGATGCGCTGGGCCGCCATACCTATCAGGTGCTGGCGGCGTGGGATGTCGATAATGAGCTGGGTGATCTCAATGTAACTTATCAGTATGACAACCGTTGGTTGCTCTCTTACAGTCGTAGCCACGATTTTGATGAGTTGACCCAGGGCGCACGCAGTGATGACCGGATCACCCGTGATGATGAGCTGTTGCTGCAACGCGACCATCTGGCCAATGCGTTTGAAGATCAGCTTAGCCTGCATGCCGGAGTGGTGCTGGACAAAGAGAAGCTGGTTTCCCAGCCGGACTTTGCCGGGCGGTTCCGCGACAGCAATGAAACCCTGACCGGCCTGGCGCTGACCTTTGATAACCGTGAGGCTTATCTCAATGTTCCCGGTGTGGGCTGGGGCCACTATCTGGATCTGGTGGCGGAAACCAATGACTTGCTCGACAGCGACTTTGAAGGCCAGAAGTATCAGGCACAGTGGCAGGGGACCTGGGATTTGCCGGGACGCACCACCTTAACCGCCCGGCTGGCGGCAGGCTATGCTGATGATGAGGCCAAGCGCTTCCGGCTCGGCGGTCAGGATCTGTTCGAAGAAGCCTATTTGTTCGGCCGGGATACCCAGGCGCTGCGTGGATATGACGACAGCGTGCAGGTGGGTCATCACTACGCGACTCAGCGTCTGACGTTGGAAACCTGGCTGGCCCGGGTTGAACGCAACTGGTCGCTGTATCCGGTGGGCTTGGGCGATCTCTCCGGCAATCTGTTTGTTGATTCAGGCGCGGCCTGGGACAGCGGCAGCAGCAAGAAGCAACTGACCGGTGTGGGTGCCGAACTCACGCTAGAAGCTAAACTTGGTTATCAGCTGACTTTGCCGGTCACCCTCGGCTATGCTCACGGGCTGGACAGCGACTTGGGCGAAGATAAGTGGTATTTCTCCATCGTGAGCCGCTTTTAACGGGAATTGTACGCAAGCGTAATCGGTTGTTTAACCAAAAGAACCCGCCAGCAGCCACTGGCGGGTTCTTTCGTTTCAGCTTCCTGGCGGCCAGCAGGAATCTGAAATTGGTTTATTTATGCACCCTGCCGGGCCGCAAACTGGGCGCGGGTCATGCCGAACAGCACGCGGTCATCAAAACCCTGCCCGACCTGGTAATAGCCCACTTGACGCCCTTCCTCAGTAAAGCCGTTTTTGATCAGTACCCGGGCTGAGCCGATGTTGTTGCCGTAGCAATCGGCGCAGACCTTGTGCGCGGCGAGTTGTTCAAAGGCAATTTGGGTCATTAGCTGGCATCCCCGGGTGGCGATACCCCGGCGCCAGGCATGCTCCGGCAGCTGGTAACCGACCTCAAAATTGCCCGTTAGCATCATCACCCGGGTGATGCCAAGCATGCCCATAAACTGATTGTTCTGATCGCGCAGGATAAATGTCGGGTGCTCCGGCCATTGCTCCCGGGCGATCGCATCGCGGGTATTTTCAATAATTGGGGCAAAGAAGCCCTCGTAAACTTCGGTCGGTGCCGGGGCGAAGAACAGGTATTGGTAGACCTTGGGGTTGCTCAGCATGTCGATGATCTCAGCTAAATCACTCTGGCGGATGAGCTGAATGGTGATGGTGTCGTCAAACAGACAGGGGAGTCCTTGTTGCAGGCGTGAATAATCCATAGCTTTTTTTACTTCTTTGTTCAGGTGATAGGGCCATCTTAGCGCGAACGCGGCTTGCTGGATTGAACAAAAGCGGCAGGTCACTCGTCCTCTATCCCAAAATCGCCATAAATATCGATGATCAGGTTTCGCGCATCCAAGTAGTGCCCGGGTGTGGCGCCGATGGCTCGCCTGAGCTGGCGGCTCAGGTGCGGCTGATCGCTAAAGCCGAAGCGGGCAGCAATATCGGTCCAGTCAGGGGGGTGGTCCGGATGCCGGTACAGATAGAGAAACAGCTCATCGAGCCGTTGCATCATCAGATATTGTTTCATCGTCAGTCCGGTGACCCGGATAAAGGCTCTTTCCAAAGTGCGTTGTGAGCACCCGAGCATCTGCGCCAATTCGCAACTGGGGCGAGACTCATCCCTATGATCGATTGTTGGCACCAGCAGTCGCAGCGCCTGTTGTACCAGCCGACTGTGTCTGTCATCGGGTGAGCCCGTTAGCAGGGCGGTGAAATGGCGATCCAGCTCAGCGACCACTGCTTCGGGATGATCCCGCTGGCTGAGTAGTTCGCTGAGTGTTTCGGGTTGGATCAGCGCATCCAGCGCAGGATATTTCGTCGCCGGTTGGCCGATGATCTGGTTGGTTTGCGCTTTGCCGTTCAGGCCCATGAGCCGGTATTGCGCCCCGGGCTGAAACTTGACGCCGAGCCGTAACACTTGCGGATTGTCCCGGATTGTTAGCGCCTGGGTGAAAGGCGTCAGCAGATGCGGTCCGACAACCGTACTGTCCTGCCCCCCATCTTGTCCGGGCAGCTGGTAATGGTGTATCTCTGCAGGCGGGGTCAGGATCAGGTGACAGCTGGGATTGGGGATCAGCAGGGGCTGGGGCCGATCCGCATCATCGTGGCAATATTCCAGCAGCCAGTAGCTGTCGATGAGGGGAGCCAGTGCCGGGTTGGCGGGTGGGTGTTTCCAGGTGTTCATAAGCGCTGTCGATAAGCCAGGCAAAAAAGCGATTGTATTATTTCACATGGATTCAAAAATCCCCAAGGCAGCTGACGAATATGATCCGCCGCTGCCTGTTTATACCGTTTCAGTTGAGGAATTTTCAGTGATATGGTTCAAAAATGATTGTTATATCCAGGATATGGTCGCTGTGAACATGGTTAGATAGCAGCATATCAATGCAATATCATACGGAGAAGGAGCAGGTTATGGCCTGGACAGGCATCATTATTGTCGCCATTGTGTTTATTTCAATCATGTTTAAACGCTATCTGGATCATCAACTTAAAATTAAGGCGCTGGAAAGTGAGCACCAAACCCGGTCATTGGGTGAGATGAAACAAGAAATGAAGGCGTTGAAGGAACGGGTTGAGGTGCTGGAGAAAATCGTGACCGACAGCGGCTATCAGCTTAACAATGAAATCAACCGGTTGTAGTCATGAGAGTGGCACTATCCGCAAGCATGATTGAGTCGATTAAAAAAGCCGCTTGAAAATTCAAACGGCTTTGAACTGCTTTGTCGGATGTTTGGCGGAAATTAGTGGCCGCTATGATCCATAGCGTGCTTGTTGTTTTGCTGTTTCGGCTGAAACGTTGCTTCTTCAACCGCCACTTCCACGTCTACTTTGCCGGCTTTGGCAAAATACAGGGTCAGCGGGAAGCGATCGCCCAGCGCCGGAACCTGCTTCAGCTCGAAGAACATGATGTGATAGCTGCCCGGCTTCAGCGTGCGGGTTCCCTGCGCCGGAACGTCAATGCTTTCCACTTCACGCATTTTCATCATCCCGTCTTCGTGGATATGGGCATGCAGCTCGGTTTTACCGGCAATCGGGGATTCGGCTTTGATCAGTGTATCGGCTTCGTGGCCATGGTTTTGGATATCAAAGAATGCTGCAGCAACCTTGGATGTCGGCGGCACCTGTTTCGACCACGGGTGGTCAATGTGCAGATTGCCGCCTTGGTAATCGTGCGCATTGGCCAGTGTGCTCAGCAAAAGCGTACTTCCCAAAAAAAGGTTGATTAGTTTTTTCATTATTTTCTCCTTGCTGCCACGGGGGTTGTCGATGGCTCTCCCGGGGCAGTGTGGTTCCCATATTGCCAAGTCTGGACTTGGCTTTAGACATCATTATTTTCAATTGTTTAGACCATCAAGTGGTGATGATGCCGAACGGGGGGAGAGTGTTTGGGTGCGTAGTTGAAATAGATCCGCTCAAGGACCCGGTTGCAGTTGAACAGTCGAACCGGGTAAAAACAAAACAGCAGGGCAAGCAGGAAAAATCCGGCCGCCAGCGGCGCGTGTTCAAGGACTGGCGGCAGCTTGAGGATCGGGCAATGAAACTTGAGGGCGTGCGGCGTCTCGTTGGCAGTGGCTTCTTGTGAGTTTTGAATCCGAAGCTCACTGACGGCAACCCACTTCAGGCCTTCGCTGGTGCAGATCAGCACCTTCTCACCGGTCAGCCAGTTACCATTCCCCTGGTAATGTGCCGGATTGAGGACCACGATGGCCGACAGAAACTGGGTTAACAGGATCGACAACAGGGTCAGGGCAATGACCCCTTGCTGCACCATCCTGTTCCGACTGAGCTTCTGCATGAACTTGAGAGTAAGTAACTGAAAGAGCGCGCATCTTACCAAGTTAGTGATAAGTCTGTAACCTATGATGTATCGACTTTGTGATGACTTTGAGACCCCCGTAACGAAAGTCTTCAGGCATCGCCACTGATCACAATGATCCGCTCGCCTTTGCCGACCGGTACTAGCGCCTGGGTGACGGCTGGCTCTGCCTGAATGAGCGCAGTGAATGCGGCCAGCTCTTCGGCGTGGGAGATGGCGTTGTCAACAATGATGGTGCCGCAAGGCACCAGGACTTTTTTCAGTAGCGGCCACCAGTCGGTGTACTGACTGCGATCGGCATCGAGAAAAATCAGGTCGAATTGCGGGGTGTGGTGATCGGCCAGAAAATCTTCAGCGTGGGTAGTCAGTAAGCTGACCCGATCCAGATAGCCGGCCTGGGCCAGGTTTTCAGTCGCCAGGCGGGTTTTCTCGGCGGTAATATCAAGTGTGGTGATCCGACCGTTGCTGCCCACGGCATCGGCCAGCCAGACAGTGGAATAGCCGTTGGAGGTGCCGATCTCCAGCACGTTGCGGGCGCGGGTGGCCTGGATCATGGCCGCCAGAAATTCCCCGGTGTCTTTGGTGATGTTGAGCATCTTTTCGCTTTTGTTGCTGGCTTTACGATCATTGGCCTGGCCAAAAGCCAGCAGGGTATCCAGCAGTTGTGCCGTGTCTGGATTCATAAGGTCTCCTTAGGGGATACGTCCCAGGTTCATGAAGATGATATAGGTGCCCAGTAGCAACAAAGCGCAGAAAAAGATCCGCTGAAACAGGACCACGGAGATGCGCTTTCGGATCATGCCGCCGATGGCCATGCCGGCAAAAGCCGGAACCAGTGCCGCCACCGATAAGCCGCCGGCCGAGACGGTCAGCAGGCCCTGCCAAATCAGTCCCAGGCTCAGGCCGACGGAAGAGAGGGTGAACAGAATGCCCATCGCTTGGATCAGCTGATCGCGAGACAGGCCGATAGATTGCAGGTAAAACACACCAGGCACCGCTGATGAGCCGGTCAGGCCGGTGAAGACACCGTTGAGAGTGCCCATGGCAACGCCGTAGCCCGGCTCCCACTGTGGTTGCACCGAGAGCTGAAATTTCAGCAGGCCGGTGAGGGCGTAGATGGTCAGCAATCCGCCCAGCACCAGAGCCATCAGATGGCGGTCAACCATCAGGGCCAGGGTGAGCCCGGCGGCAATGGCCAGGGTGGCAGCGAGGAAAAATTGCCAGTGATTGCGGCAGAGCTGGCGGCCTTCACGGCCGGAAACAGCTTGCACGATGTTGGTGAGAAAAGCCGGTAGGGCGACCAGGACCATGGCCTGATGAATGCCGATCAGGGCGGTGAGTACTCCAAGTACGACAGGCGGCAGGCCGAGGCCGACCACCCCTTTCACCAGGCCGGCCAGCAGAAAAACAGCCATGATGAGGGCTGCGGTGGCGAAATCATATTCCATTGGCAATCTATCCTTTAATCCGTGTGGCCGTATGTAACGCTGTTAGCCGGAACGTCGGTAGCGGCGCTCCGGCCTGCCGACGCTGCCGTAGGCAACTTCGGCACATAACTCATCCGTGCTGACCATATATTCCAGATAGCGCCTGGCGGTGGTCCGGCTGGCGCCGATTGCCTGGCCCACTTGCTCGGCATTGAGCGACCGACTGGGGGCCTCCAGAACGGTGCGGATCTTATCCAGGGTCAGGGCATCAATCCCCTTAGGCAGCCGCGGCGCAGTGATCGGCTTCGCGTCATGGGTTCCCGGCTGAAGCAGGCCATCCACTTCGCTCTGGATCAGGGAGTCCATCTCTGCCAGTTTGCTCAGATGTGCCGCATAATGCTCGAGGGAGGATTTCAACCGCTCAAATACCACAGGCTTCAGAATATAGTCGAAAATACCATTATGCATCGCGGTGCGCAGCGTGTCGACTTCCTTGGCGGCCGTGATCAGGATGACATCGGTATGGGTACTCTCAGCCCGCAATTCACGCAGCAGCTCCAGGCCGGTTCCGGTCGGGAACTGGTTGTCCAGCAGTAGCAGCTGCGGCTGAAGGACTTCCAGCAGATCGCGGGCATCATCCAGGCTATGGGCGATCCCGATCACCTCAAAGCCATCGATTTTCTCAATGAAGCGTCGCTGGATCTCAGCGATTTTCTGATCATCTTCGGCAATCACGATGCTAATCGGTGTGGTCATTGGGGATCCTCATTTCCTTGCTTGGTCTGAGCATGCCAGACGTGTTTCGGCAGATAAACGGTAAACCGGCTACCGCTGCAATGCTGCAGGCGACCAGCTTCGTCAGGCTCGCCGGGTTCGACGGTGATCAGTCCGCCCAGGTGAGTGACCTGGCTGCGAACCAGATCCAGGCCGATACCGTGGCCATCCTGGCCTTTGGTGGTGTAGCCGCGGGTGAATATTTTGTCCGCTTGCTGCGGAGTCAGTCCGGCGCCCTGATCATTGACTTCGAAAATCAGTTCTTTGCCGTAATCCGAGAAGCACAGCGTTACGGTGCCGCCCTGGCCGTGATGGTTCAGCGTTGCTTCCAGAGCATTATCGATCAGGTTGCCGAGAATGCTGACCAGCTGCTCGCGCGGCAATTGCTCAGGTAGATCTGACATCTGGCTGTTTTCATCAATCGTCAGATCCAGCCCCAGTTCTTTGGCCCGGTTATATTTGCCCAGCAGGCAGCCGGCCAGTACGCTGTCTGAGGTCACGCCCATCAGTTGCTGGATAAACGCCTGGTGGCTGATGGTTTCCTGGCCGATCACCGCCAGCGCTTCAGCTTTGGCATCAATCTGGATCAGGCCGGCAATGGTGTGAAGCTTGTTGTTGTACTCGTGGGCCTGGCTGCGCAGAGTTTCGGCATACTGCCTGATCCGGGTCAGCTTGCGGCTGACCAGATCCACTTCATCTTTCAACCGGAAACTCGAGACCACGCCGGTGACTTCACCGTCCTGTAGCAGCGGGATCCGGTTGACGATCAGGTTGTGATCATGGAGCCAGATATCATGGTCGAAATGTGGCTGGCCCTGTGCCAGCACTTCTTCCATGCCGGTGTCGGGCAGCACTTCGGTGATATGGCGACCGATGTAGATACGATCTTCAGGGAGCTCCAGGGTTTTGATGGCAGCATGGTTAAAGGTGGTGATGTGACCGGACTGGTTGATGGCGACAATGCCTTCGCGTACGGTTTCCAGAGTTGCGTTGCGCTCCTGGAACATTCGGGCAATTTGTTCGGGCTCTAAGTTAAAAATGGCTTTGCGAAAGTGATTGGCAAACCAAATCGCGGTGCCGACGCTGAACAGGAACGCGGCCCCAATCGCCAGGAGCATTGAACCAGTGTGATGGCCAACGATGACTTCGACAGCATCGAGCAGATAGCCGACTGAAACAATGCCGACAATGGTGCTGCCGTCACGGCTGAAAATGGGGGCTTTGCCGCGCACTGACCAGCCGACGCTGCCGAGGGCTTCTGAGACATAGGCCCGGCCGTGTATCAGGGCTGGTTCATTGGTGTCACCTTCATCATCGGCCATAGGGCGGCCAATACGTGCGGGAAGTGGGTGGGCGAGGCGAATGCCCTGAGCGTCACCGAACACCACGAAACGGGCTTCGGCCGCTCGGGCCAGTTTTTGGCTCAGGGGTTGCAAAAATGTTGTGTTCTTTTCGGTGACGGCGTCAATCACATCCGGCGTGGCGGCAATGGCCATCGCAACCCGCATCGCTTGTTGACCGATCTGCTCATTGAGCACTTTATCGAGATAATTGATCGCAAAATAGCCGAGCGCACCGGTCTGAAGAATCGCAATGGCCCCTAAGATCAAGATCATACGGGGTTTTAGTCGCAAGCGGCGCAATGACAGAAATGGATGCATCGTGTTGGTGAGCTCCTTTCACCCTCGGTCTTATCATGGCAACAGTTTACCTTTGTTGCTTTTTTCTTGCAGTGAACAATATGAACAAAACTGCCAGAATGCACCTTATTCACACTATTTTTACAATCTTTTAAACTTTTGTGGTGCCCATTACAGTTCTTCATGAAGGAACCCATAACCATTTCATGAGGAAACCCTATGCTTACTCAGTTCATGTCCAGTAAACGTGTTTCGGTGCTCGCGGCAGTGATGGCATCGGCTATCAGTTTTGGCGCGCAGGCGACTGTGGAATCTGTTCACTTCCTGGTACCGGGTGGTGCCGGCGGTGGCTGGGACAGCACCGCGCGTGGGATTGGCGAAGCGTTGTCCAAATCTGAGCTGGTGGAGAACGTCTCTTATGAAAACATGTCCGGTGGTGGCGGCGGTAAAGCCATTGCTTATCTGATCAAAACGGCCGAACAGTCTCAAGACACCCTGATGGTCAACTCAACCCCGATTGTGATCCGCTCTCTTGCCAAAGTTTTTCCACAATCGTTCCGTGACTTGACGCCAATTGCTGCCACGATTGGTGATTATGCCGCTTTTGTCGTGCCGAAAGATTCGAAATACCAGAGCTTTACCCAACTGGCCGAGGATTACAAAAAGAATCCGCGTTCAGTCTCGGTAGCGGGTGGCTCGGCGCGCGGCAGTATGGATCACCTGGTGGCCGCGCTGGCATTCAAAGCCGCCGGTGGTGACCCGCGCCGGGTGAAATACTTAGCCTATGACGCCGGCGGCAAGGCGATGGCGGGTCTGCTGTCAGGTGAGACTCAGGTGCTGTCGACCGGTTTGAGTGAAGCGCTGACCCTGGCAGAAGCAGGCGAGGTTCGGATCCTGGCAATGACGGGTGACAAGCGCTCGACTGCTGCCCCGGATGTACCGACCCTGCAAGAGTTGGGCTACGACGCAACGTTCGTCAACTGGCGTGGGTTCTTCGGCTCTCCGGAAATCAGCGATGAACAAGCGGCGGAGTATGCCGAAGTCCTCAAGAAAATGTATGAGACTGATGCCTGGGCTACCGTTCGTGATCGCTATGGCTGGACTGAAATCTACAAGCCGGGCGCAGAATTTGAAGCCTTCCTCGAGCAACAGGAAAAAGAGATCGGCGGCCTGATGAAAGAGCTTGGCTTTCTGAACTAGTCCTTTACAAGCCCTTTACAGCGCAGTGACACCCTGTGCCCGTCCTGCGTTTTTTTCAATTCTTATCATACCAGCCTGCATCAATGCCTGATCCGGATGCAGGTTGGTATCAGTCATATGAGGGATCACCCATGACGGTTACCAAAGATCATATCGGTGGTTTGATATTTTTATGTTTTTCCGTCGCTTACGGCTACTACACCAGCCAGATTGTGCTGTTTCCCGGCGATGAGTTCGAACCGTTTCACGCCAGAACTTTGCCGGCCGCCCTGGCGGCCCTCGGGATCCTGTTCTCGGTCTGTCAGTTGATCACCGCCAGTAAGGCCCGTGAAGACCGTCTGTCGCTTAGTGGTTATGATTTTCTCCTGGTCGGTAAATTGTTGCTGCTGATGGTGGGGTTTGCGTTCTCGCTGGAATGGCTCGGCTTTCTGATTTCCACAGCATTGTTTCTGTGCGGCGGCTATTGGTTGCTCGGCGAGCGTCGGCCCAAAATACTGTTGCTGGCATCGGTGCCTTTTGCCGTCGGGTTCTGGTTTGTACTGACTCAGTTGCTGGATATTTATCTTGCACCCGGGCGGATGTTGACGGCTGTCATCGGAGGATAAGCGATGTTTGATGGAATTTTATCAGGGCTGAGCACCGCCGTGATGCCCTTTAACTTGTTGATGGTGATTGTCGGCTGTTTTGCCGGAACCTTCATCGGGATGCTGCCCGGGTTGGGGCCAATTTCGGCGATTGCCCTGATGATCCCGATCACTTACGGTCTGGATCCGTCATCGGGGATCATCCTGATGGCCGGGGTGTACTACGGCGCGATTTTCGGTGGCTCGACGTCGTCGATCCTGATCAATGCGCCAGGCTGTGCCAGTACCGTGGTTACCGCGTTTGATGGCTATCCGCTGGCGCAGCAGAAACAAGCCGGCAAAGCGCTGGCGCTGGCGGCGTACTCTTCATTTACCGGCGGAACGATCGGGGCGATTGTGTTGCTGTTTGCGGCTCCGGCGCTGGCGAAAGTCTCGCTCAGTTTCCAGTCGAGTGACTATTTTGCCCTGATGGTGCTGGGCCTGACTGCGGTCGCGGCATTTTCCGGCAAAGGTCAGGTGCTCAAGGCGTTGATGATGACGGTCTTCGGCCTGATGATTGCTACGGTCGGGATCGATGTGATGTCCGGCAGCCCGCGCTTTACATTCGGCAATGTCGATTTGATTGACGGGATCAGTTTCCTGCTGCTGGCGATGGCAACCTTTGCCCTGACCGAAGTGGTGATGACGGTGCTGCGGAGCGAGCATAAGGAAAAAGAGCCGCAAATGGACATGGCGTCGCTGGGCAGCATGAAGCTGAGCAAAGATGAAGTGAAGCATGTGGCGCCGACCGTGACCCGCTCCTCGTTCTTTGGGTTCCTGGTGGGGGTGCTGCCGGGTGCCGGGGCGACGATTGCTTCGTTCCTCAGCTACGGCATGGAGCGGAATCTGGCGCCGAAGGCGGTCAAAGAAAAGTTCGGCAAAGGTGCGCTGCGAGGCCTGGCGGCACCGGAGTCGGCCAATAACGCCGCCTCGACCGGTTCGTTTGTGCCGTTGCTGACCTTGGGGATCCCGGGCTCCGGCACTACGGCAATCATGCTGGGGGCGCTGATTGCGTATGGTATCCAGCCGGGTCCGAGGCTGTTTGTCGATAACCCGGATGTGTTCTGGTCGGTGATCATCTCGATGTACTTCGGCAATATTGTGTTGTTGATCCTCAATCTGCCGTTGATCCCGTACATCTCTCGGTTGTTGGTGATCCCGCGTCCAATCCTGATCCCGCTGATCCTGTTCTTTTCGATCACCGGGGTGTACCTGGTCAGTTTCAACGCCTTTGATATTCAGATGATGGTGATCATTACCGTGATTGCGACGTTCCTGAAGTTGCTGAACTTCCCGATGGCCCCGATGCTGCTAGGCTTTATTCTCGGCGATATCATGGAGAAAAACCTAAGCCGCTCCCTGACGCTGTCGGATGGGAGCTACGCCTTCCTGTGGGAACGTCCGCTGACCCTGAGCATCATGGTTCTGGCGGTCCTGGCGCTGTTGTTGCCGATCTTCACGGCAGTGCTGGAGAAGCGCAAAACGGCAAAGTCAGCTCAGCCTCGTGCTGCGGAGACTGCTGCTCAGGATTAGGCGGTCAGTCCACCCGTTTGGATTTGCGTTCGCCCCCGGATCATCATTTCTCGGATCCGGGGGCTTTTTTCGACTGTTTTTCCTTTGTTTCTCGCCCGTTTTTTCTTCTTTCCCCGGGTTACTTTGCCTCTGTTGAGCTTGCGTTTTGTGCCCTGTCATTCGTTGCTCCGGTGTCCAGCGTTTCAACCGCCAGCCCGGCGGCTTTCCAGTCCGGATACCCTTCCTTTAATCGAAGCGCAGTGCGGCCCTGCTTGGACAGGATTTCAACAGCATCGACCGACAACAGGCAGTATGGCCCGCGACAGTAGGCAATCACGGTTTGATCCGATGGCAGCTCTGCAAAGCGTGCCGCCAGTTGAGCGATGGGAATATTGACCGCGCCCGGAATATGGCCCAGGGCGAACTCTTCCTGCGGCCGGACATCGAGCAGGGTGACACTGGCTTCGTGCATCCGACTGAGCAGCTCGTCGCGGGAAATGGCTTCCAGGGTGTCCGGGTGCTGGTAGCTGTCGGCGATGAGCCGCTGGACTTCGGCGCGGTTGTGCTCGGCGCACTGGCGCAACGCGCTCAGCAGTGGCTCTATCGGTCCGCTGCCCAGGCGGTAATAAACTTGCTTGCCTTCACGTCGGGTGGTAACAAATCCGGCCCGTTTCAGGTGTTGTAAATGCTGTGAAGTGTTGGCCACGGATAAACCACTCAATATGGCCAGCCGATCGACCGGGCGTTCGCCCTGGGCAATATGTTCCAGCAACGTTAGCCGATGCGCATTCCCCAGGCAGCGGGCTAGCTCGGCCAGTTCCGTGAAGATTTGTGCTTGAGGGTTGTCGGGAAGACTTGACATAAAACAGCCACTTAATCATCATTCAATAATTCAATTGAATGTTATTTTAACAGGTGTGCTGACGAGCGTCGAGTGGTTGCCGGGCTGTAGAAGTGCAGACGGACGTTGGTCATCAAGGTAAAGTGAGCGATGGAGGAAATCGCAATGATCGATTTAGTGCAATGGGTTGGAAGTTCGGTGTTGATTGGTGCCGGGGCGACGCTGGTGATGGATGGCTGGGCGTGGTTGCAGCGTCGCCTGTGGCAGATCCCGTCACTCAATTATTCGATGGTGGGGCGCTGGCTGGGTCATCTTCCCAAGGGACAACTGGTCCATCAGGGGATAGCCAATTCAGCGCCAATTCCCGGTGAAACGGTGATTGGCTGGGTCGCACACTACCTGATTGGGATGGTGTTTGCTGCGGGTCTGCTGATGGTGGTCGGACAGGAATGGGCGCTGAGTCCGACCTTACTGCCCGCGTTGCTGACCGGGGTGATCACGGTGCTGGCACCGTATTTGATTCTTCAGCCCGGGATGGGCGCCGGGATTGCAGCATCGAAAACGCCCAACCCGAACCTGATGCGCTTTCGCAGCCTGGTAGCACACATCTCTTACGGGGTTGGCCTGTATATTGCTGCGGTGATGGTGAGTAGGATGTGGGGCTAGCTTTTGCTTAAATGCCGTATGGGTATATGAAGTGGTGGCCGCGTTTCCACGGTGTGATGCTCAATCCGAAACAGGTGAGAAGTTACATCAGTTACAGCTGATTTGTGCAGCTAGTATCACTAAAGTTGGTTTCGTATGTTGCTAACGTATAATTGGTGATGTTTTTGAGTAGTTCACCCGCATTTTAATCATTGGTTTCGAGCGATTTCCTTTGCTGACGTGTTTGAGGGGCTGATATGTCTATTTACTTTGAAACTTCGCCACTGTTCCGGCCTTTATCAGGGAGGCGTCATCAGCCGTCGAAGATGTATCTGGTTCAATCTCCTGAGCCCGGTATTCAGGGCGGGACGCTCCAGTCATCGTCCGGGAAGATGGTGCATTTAAGGCATTATCACACCTTTGGCCGCTCACAGGATTGCCATACCATTTTATCCCGCAGTGATATTTCCCGTATCCATGCGATTTTTTTCTGGAAAGACGGGCAGTGGTTTATCCAGGACAAAAGTACCAATGGTATCTGGGTGAATGAACGGAAACTTGCCAAAGATCAGCCCATTGCCGTTCGCGAGTCAGATACGATAGTTTTTTCTTCAAGAGCCGGAGAGTCATTTACGGTCATCGGTGATCATGAGCCTTGTGATGTCATGCTCAGTGTGGACTCAGAATTGTCACCTATCTATTTGGAAAAGCCGGTGACGGTGGTTTCTGAGACGGTCGTGCTGTCTTTCGAAGGCTGCGGGTGGCATCTGGTGGTCTCAGAGACAGGCCATTACAGGCAGAAGCCTCTAAAGGATGGTGATCATATCGATATAGACGGCAAGCAATATTACTTGCAGACCAACCGAATCGAGTATGAAACGCAAAAGAACCGGCCGGTGGTCAGCTCGGTTGAGGATTTAACATTTCAACTGACCGTTTCAGATGATGAAGAAGATATTCAGCTTCAGATCACCGATTGTGAACAGTCCTCTGTTGTGAAAGGTGCCCGCTTACAGAATCAACTCTATTTGTTGCTTTGTCTGGCGCGCAAAGTACTTGCTGATAACGTACAGGGATATGCCGCCTGCCATTGTGGCTGGATTGAGTTGAATGAGTTGTCAGAAATGTTGGGAATTGAGCCGGAGAATACCCGAATACGTCTGCATCGACTTCGGACGCGTTTGCGTGATGCCGTCAGTTTCAGCGGAATTGATGCATGTGAGATTTTGCAGTTGAAAGATGGCGAGGTTCGGTTAAACACCAAAAATGTCATTGTGATGAAAGGGGGTAAAGTTGAAGGTGATGTTGATTCACCACAGATGGTACCCCCCTCGTTGCTTGCACTTTAGTCGGAACAACTAACGCAGCTGTACAATATCAATTGCATTGTCGAAAGGGTCGAGCACAGTCACGTAAGAGGAGGCGGGGCAGTGCTGAACGTCCGGGGTCAGGAAGTGTACGTCAAGCTTTTTGAGGCGCTCGACTTCTTCTTGGAGGTTGGCCGTCTCCATATTGAGGACAAACCGAGGGTCATCGTTGGCTGGCTGAGGTGCAACCTCTGAGACTTTGTACAAAATAATTCGCACACTATTCTTTCTGATGTGCAGTAACTCTGGCAAAAAAGACTTGTTTTCAACCTCAAAGCCTAAGCTGTTACAGTAGAACGAGGCGGCAAGGTCGATATCTGAGACATTAAGCTGAAGTCCGAACACTTCCATCGTTTGAATTCCTTATTCTCGTTGGTTTTTTTAGTTAAGTTTCATATTGACCGTTTGAGTATATCGAACGTGATAAGATGCAGTGTGCATATTGTGAGGCAGAGCTTCAAGATTGTTAAGTCTGTCACTTCCCGGCTAAGTCAACCGGGAAGTGACGAAATTGTGCGACATCATCAGTCGCTCATAATAATAGAGGGTTAGTAGCTCGTTGCCGGGTGGGGTTGTTGCTGTCTTTGTCTGATATCCAGCCAGACCAACGGTGCTACGACGGCAAACAGAACGATATTGGACAGCGGAATGCTGAGCCAGATCCCGTCAATCCCATACCACTGTGGCAGCAGATAAAGGAAAGGCAGTTGAATTAGCATGTTGCCGACTGAAATCGCCAATGCTTTGCCGCCTTGGTTTACCGCCAGGAAGTAAATTGTGGCCAGCGCGATTAACCCATCAAGATACAAAGCAAATAGATGTAACTTCATGCCATAGGCTGCGGTTGCCATCAGGGCCGGGTTGTTCTGGATAAACAAACCCAGGAGGGTTTCCGGAAACAGGTTGAAAGCGGCGACAAACCCCAGGCCGGAGAGCAGCGTCACTTTGATCGCCAGCATCAGGGTGGCTTTGAGCGGTGCCACCTGACGCGCCCCGAAGTAATAACTGATTGGCGGTTGCATCCCGCCGGCAATGCCTTCCGCCAGCAGATAGTAGATCGTCATCAGATACCCGATGATGGCAAACGCGCCGACATGGGTTGCGGTGCCGTATTCCATGAACAGCCGGTTATGCAGTGCAACCACAAAGCTGAAGTAGGCGTACATAAACAAGGTAGAGGCACCTAAACCAATAGCTTTTAGCGCCAGCGCGCTGCGAAAAATCAGGCGCCGCCAAGTCAGCTGTAACCCGCTACAGGATGAAAAAAAGTAGCTCAGCGCAATGAAGCAGACCACACTTTGCGACAGCACAGTGGCGATCGCCGCACCTTCCAGCCCCCGGTCCATGACGCCGATCAGCAGGTAATCCAGCAGGATATTGAGTCCGGCCCCGAGACACATGATCCCGGTCGACAGGTGCGGGCTGTCATCGTTGCGCACCAGCATCGGCAAGGCACTGCCGGCCAGGGTAAACACGGCCCCCCAGACAAAGATGTCGATATAGTCGGTGCCCAGGATCAGGGCGGCGCCGGTTGCGCCCTGGGCAAGCATCATTGCCGGGCCGAATGCTGCGATCAGTGCCATCATCAAGCCGCCGAGCAGGACTATCAGTCCCAGGCCGGTCGACAGGGTATCGCGGGCCTTTTGGGGGTTACCTTCACCGCGGTAAATGGAAATCAGGCTGCCCGCCCCGAGGCCGACCAACAACCCAAGGCCGATCAGGATGCCGATGATCGGCCAGGCCATGTTAATCCCCGCCAGACCGTCGGCCCCGACATAGTGGCCGACAAAAATACCGTCGACTACCTGATACAGGCCATTGACCAGCATGGCAGCAACGGAGGGAATCGTATAGCGCCAGAACGTCCGGCGGACTGTTTGTGAGCTGTTGTTCATCTCGTGCATTATCTTGAACTGTGAAGCAGGAATGTGGGGTATTATGTTCGTAATTCAGATTGATCAAAGTTAGTATCTATCCGCTTATCGGATAGATCGGGTGGGCCATTCCGTCGAATCAGCGAGATGTTGAGATATAGAGATGGTCCGCTGAATTATTTTCAGGACCGGTCTTGAGCAGGAGAGAGCATGAACTGGACATTTGATCAACTAGAGGCCTTTGTAAGCGCTGCCGACTGCGGCTCTTTTTCTGCGGCGGCGCGGCAGATGGGGAAAGCCCAGTCACGGATCAGCACCGCGATCACCAATCTGGAAATTGACCTCGGTTTTGAGCTGTTTGATCGCAGCGCCCGACTGCCGGTGTTGACGCCACAGGGACGGGAAATGCTGATTGAAGCAAAGGCAGTGCTGGCCCAGCGTCAACGGATGCAGTCCCGAGCGATGACGGTCACAACCGGTGAGGAAATGTCACTGACGGTGGCGATGGATGAGGCAGTGCCGATCACCTCGTTTGAGAATTTCTTCCAGCGGGTGGCCGAGCAGTTCCCGCTGTTGAAACTGACCATTATCAATGGCTCGCAGGACGATATTGCCCGCTGGGTCAGCGATGAGCGGGCCGATATCGGGATCCTGTTTCGCTTAAAGCCGCCGCCGGAAAGCCTGGAGTTCATGCCGATAGGCCACTTTAACCAGGCGCTGGTGGTGGCTGCGAATCATCCGTTGGCAGCGGAGCCCGTGCCGACATTGAGTGAGCTGCACGCATATCGTCAACTGGTGATCCGGGACCGGATGGGCGAAACGCCGGCCCGGCCGATTTCGCCCAACCATTGGCATATCGACAGTTACTATTACATTACCGCCCTGGTGATCCGTGGGATCGGCTGGGCGCTGATCCCTGAGCATGTCGCCCGGGAGGAGTGGTACGCTGATGCATTGGTCGAGCTGTCGACCGAGCATATTCCCGACTCGGTGCTGGTCGAAATGGGGGTTGTCAAACGGCGGGACAAGGGAAACGGCACCATCATGGCCTGGATGTACGAGGAACTGCGAGGGATGTTCCGCCATTCAGTCAACGCCCGTTAACTTGACGTTTTCTTTGCAAAAATGGCGAGGTGATACGGTATGATACGAGATACCAACCGCAAAGGAGTCACCCGTGTCAGCCAAGCCAACCCGTGAAAGTTCTGCTCAGACCTTGCCGCTCATTTTAGCCGGTCCGATTCTGAGAAAATGTACTGCCTCAGAGCTGACCGTCTGGCTGGCAACCACTGCGCCGCTGCAAGGGCGGTTCTTGCTGTTTCATCCCGGGGACGAGCAGCCGTTCTATGAGGCTGATATCAGCAATGATTCACAAATCCGGATTGGCCGTTCTGCCTGGATCGTTCAGGCCACTTTCAGCGGGGATTTTCCACTGGAGACGCCGCTGGAATATCAGCTGCAAACCCAGGATGGTGACTTGAGCGAGCTGGTGCCCTCTCTTTTGTACCCGACAGAGCAGCGCCTGTCCCTGGTGATTAAAAGCCGGGCAGACTACGTCATGCACGGCTCTTGCCGCAATCCCCATCACCCGAGTCGGGATAGTTTGGTGGCGGCCGATGAGAAGATCTCGGCTCAGCCGGTTGCCGAACGTCCGGCGCTGCTGATGATGAGTGGCGATCAGATCTATGCCGATCACGTTGCCGGGCCGACACTGGATGTGATTCAGCAGGTGATTGACTTGCTGGGACTACCGGATGAGACCTTCCCCGATGGACCTGTGCCCGATACCGCAGCGTTGTATGCGCATCCATATAACTTTTACGGTCGCGATAAGCTTTTGCCGCAGTATGTCGACAGCGGTTACGGGTTGTCGGATGATCACCCGTTGATGAAATGGCTGCCGCACCGAAGTCGGCCGGTGTTCAGTGCGCGGGAAAATGAAAACCACCTGATGGGACTGAGCGAATTTTTTGCGATGTACTTGCTGGTCTGGTCGCCGACCCTGTGGCAACTGACCAACCGGGAGCGATTGCAGCAATGTGGCTTTCGTTGGGGCGGCGAGGTGCTGGCCGACAAATGGCAGCAACACTGGCAGGAAGAGAAAACGCATATTGACGGCTTTGTTGCCGGTTTACCCCAGGTCCGGCGCCTGATGGCGCATATACCGACTTATATGATTTTCGATGATCATGATGTGACGGATGACTGGAACCTGACGGTCGGCTGGGAAAAAGCCGCCTACGGCCATCCGCTGGCGCGGCGGATCATCGGTAATGGTCTGCTCAGCTACTGGCTTTGTCAGGGCTGGGGCAACGATCCGGCTTCGTTTGATGATGATTTCATGGCGTTGGCGACGACCTTTTTTGCCGAGCCAACCGCGGCGCACCAGGAGCGCTTCATTGATGCGCTATACCGGTTTGAGCAATGGCATTACACTATCGAAACCACGCCGAAAGTGCTGGTGCTGGATACCCGAACCCGGCGCTGGCGCTCGGAATCCAAAATGAACAAACCGTCGGGATTGATGGACTGGGAAGCGCTGACCGAATTGCAGCAATCCCTGTTGCGCGAGCCGGCGGTCATTATCGTTTCGGCAGCTCCGATTTTCGGAGTCAAGTTTATTGAAACCCTGCAGCGGGTGGTGAGCTGGCTTGGACAGCCGTTGATGGTTGATGCGGAAAACTGGATGGCCCATCCCGGCTCGGCCAATACGCTGCTGAGTATTTTTACCCATACACAGACGCCGACTAATTTTGTGATCTTGTCCGGCGATGTGCATTACTCTTTTGCCTATGACATCAAACTTCGCTTTCGACGCTGCAGTCCGAATATTTTCCAGATCACGTCCAGTGGCCTGAAAAATGAGTTTCCCCGCGCGCTGCTGCGTTTTTGCGATCTGATGGACCGGGCGCTGTACAGCCCGCACTCACCGCTGAACTGGCTGACCAAGCGTAAGCGGATGAAAATCAAGAAACGGGATCCGGATACGCCGGGGAAGCGTCGGCTCGTCAACCACAGCGCAATCGGAGAGCTCAGGCTGGATGAAGAAGGCAAACCATGTGAGATAGCGATACTACAGTCGAGTGGCAAGCGGGTACGCTTTCCACCTATCGCAGAGAGTTGATCCCCTTCACAGCTCTTCACTCAAACGGCTGAACGACCGGGGTGTTTGCAACGTTTTTAGGCGAAATGATGCTTCGCTTTCTTCAAAACCGAAAAGTCTCATGGTGAGTGCCCCTCGCTTTAGCCGTTATCTGTCATTCATTTGAGTGATGGCGTGTCGGAAATATTCAATCTTTGTTTTGAACGGGAAGTTATCTTGTTATTCCACATTCAATGAGGAGATAAGAGATGACTTTACGTGCAAACTACTTCGGTCTGGCCTCCAAAGCCATGCAGATTCTGATGAGTCAGGAAGGGTACTTGCGAGAGCAATTTAGCGAATCGGAAATTGTCACTATCCGTGTCTGGGAATTAGTGAAACTGAGAGTGTCGCAAATTAATCAGTGTGCCTTTTGTATCGATATGCATAGCAGAGATGCGCTTGAACAAGGGGAGTCCCAGGAACGTCTGATTGGCTTAAGTGCATGGCGTGATATGCCTTTTTATTCAGAGGTAGAGGCTGCAGCACTGGATTGGGCGGAACACTTGACTTCAGGTAAGCCCGTAGAAGATGATCGATATGAGAAAGTCGTCCAGCGACTTGGTGAACAGGCTATTGTCGATTTGACCATTGCGATTAATGCCATCAACAGCTGGAACCGAATCGCCAAAACATTTAAGCCTGAGGTAGGCAGCTATAAGCCACAGTAAATTGTCTAATCAAGCATTTAACTTTCAGCTGTCTCAACCATCGGGACAGCTGTCTGCGTTTGTGCAAGGGATCTGGTCAGCATCTGTCTCCGGTCTTCAATCCGATCCGGTCGTGAAGCCCTTATATTCTGATGCGGGGAGCGGTATTTTGTTTAACCTTGCCGGCGGTGTAAAAATTGGCCATGAAACTCTGCCTGAAGGTGTCATCATGCTTCCGGTCAAGAAGGTGTCAGAAAACATTGTTCTGTCTCCTGGGGCTAAAATCGCCGGTATTCGCTTTCATCCGGCCATTGGTTATGGCGTATTAGGGCAACATTTCGACAAACCAACACGTTTATCTCCGGCAAAAGATGGACAATATCATTTCTATCAAATCTACGCTGAACTCCGGATGCAAAAAGAAAGCAATGGTCAGATTGAAGCTTTATACCAGTGGGCAGACAATCACCTGAGTTTTACCAACATGATTCCGGTCTCTCTGGAGCGAGCGCTGAAAGGCATTGAAATAGGCGACACGCCAGGGCAACTGAATGAGAATATTCAACTCAGCCAACGGCAGATCGAGCGTCTGTTTCAATTCTGGCTGGGAATGACGCCAAAACATTATCAGCGTATTTTAAGGGTTAAAAAAGCAATCAACTTTTTACGGCGGCACAAAAACGCAAATTTGGCCGATGTTGCTCAGCAGTTTGGGTTTAGTGATCAGGCGCATATGACAAGGGAGTTCCGCGTAATTGCATGCATTACCCCTGGGAAAATATGAAGATTCATTGGCTTTTACCCTGTGGCGCCATCAGTGAGCGGCTTTACGGTTGGACTCTTCCAGCGACTGCAGTGATCAACGACAATTAGCTATGCTGAGGGCTGGGCAATGGCGACTATCACACCAACGCCACGTTCGGAACGTTAAAGAATGAGCGCGGCATTGCGACGCAAGCACCAAACTGCCTACAAACATTGTACGACGCAATCACCTTCGGCCATGGCTGAAACATTCGTCCCTGGCCTCATCTGAACAATAGAGCAGTTTAAGTCCGAATGTTGATGTTTCAGTTCCTAAAATCGTTAACGATTACGGTTTTTTGCTCTGTATACTACATGCCATACCATAAAAAATGAGAACAGCTGACTGACATTGGGCGCCGTTTGTGTTTGTTTCTGAATGCATTCAATTTGGTTTTTGGTACCAATGTTGTTGGTTGTAATGCCCTTTGGTTTCACGATTTTTAATATACTCAGTATGGCACTGAGTAATTACAAGCAAGAAGTAGGTAGCGCAGGTTCTCGATTCGGTTTGATGTACGATTTACCGAACGGAAGTGGCCTAGGTTTAGTTGCTATAGGCAGATCTGGGAATAGTCGTTGTGGTTTTCGGTGTTGCTACAACTTTAACACAACGCTGACATTGTTTATTTGTTAAATATGGTTGTATATCTGTCCAAATAGTACATTAAATTAGATAGACATATCGACAGTCTATAGTCACGCGAATAGATTTTTAAAAATAGGATTCGTATGATTATGTTTTTTGGTGCCCATTAGTACTCTGTAATGTTAGGTGAAAGGTATGATTAAAATTAGAACCAATAAGCTCGTTGTATTAGTTGCTACAAGTATATTGGGTAGTGCTATGGCTCCTGTGTTTGCGGAAACAAACACAGAATTCGTGCAAAGTGTCGTTGACGAGAAAACCAAGTATCTGATGGATAAATATGATATACCAGGTATGTCGGTAGCGATTACTGTAGATGGTAAACAGTACTTTTATAATTATGGTATGGCGGATAAAGAACGCAATCAGCCTGTATCAGAAAATACGATTTTTGAATTAGGATCAATTAGTAAAACTTTTACTGCAACTTTGGCAGGTTATGCTCAAGGTCAGGGGAATTTAAGTCTGGATGATAAAGTAGAGAAGCATATTCCTGCCTTGCAAGACAGTCGTGTTGGTGAGATGAAGCTTATTCATTTAGCAACCTATACAGCAGGGGGATTGCCTCTTCAATTCCCGGATGAGGTCACGAATCAGGTCGAAATGTTACAATATTATAACGCATGGACACCTAAATTTTCTCCAGGAAAGTACAGGCAATATTCAAACCCGAGTATCGGATTTTATGGTCACATTGCTGCACTGAGTATGAACTCAGACTATTCAGAGCTGATGGAAAATACGATTTTACCTAAGTTAAACATGGCAAGTACCTTCATCAATGTTCCAGATGATAAGTTGGAAGATTATGCCTTTGGTTATAACTCAAATGGTGATGCCGTGAGAGTCAACCCTGGTATTTTAGATGCGGAAGCTTATGGGGTGAAATCCACCAGTTCTGACATGATTAACTATGTTGAATCTAATCTTGGGGTGGTATCACTCGACAAAGACATCGCAAATGCTTTAAACAGTACACATATAGGATACTACAAAACCAGTACTTTTACGCAAGCCTTGGGTTGGGAAGCTTATGCATATCCTGTAACTTTAGATACCCTTCTGGAAGGAAACTCTACAGATACCATCTTAAACCCAAAGCCAGTTGAATCTCAGAATTACGCTGAATCTCTACCGAAGAGCGTGTGGGTTAATAAAACGGGGTCAACCGGAGGATTTGGAGCCTATGTTGCTTATATTCCAGAAGAAAAAGCAGGAATCGTTATCCTAGCGAATAAAAACTATCCTAACTCAGAAAGAGTAACCGCTGCATTTGATATTTTAGAATCAATTTTGTGATTTATAGCTAAGTATTGTTCAGAATTAAATTGAACAGACTTGTCATTTATCATGTTTGAGTTAACTATCATCTTCTATTCAATGGCTATTTGAGAGTTTCCAGGAAAAATGATACAACATGGCGAAGTATAGTAATGCCTTAATAGAGGTAGTCTTCATGTTGGTTTGTTTGATGCTTGATTGTGGCTCTGTTATCTAATATCTGTTAGATAGAAGGTGATTTATTTTCATGCTGCCGAAAATTATCAGTTAATGATCACATATAGTCGTCACTTACACAGTAAATGAATATTTCAAGTGACAACCATGATTTACACATTTCATTGCACTATTTACAATTTTTTTATGTTATAAAAGTGCTTAACTAAGTATCCTTTCAACAAAAAGAGGTTATTTTCATTTATGGATGAACCCTTTAGGCGACCTGACAATCTTTGGTCTTCTTACAACAAGAGGACAATCTTATGCTAGAGATTTTCTTACAAGCCGAAATATTAGCAATCTTTGCAACTTTACTTGTACTTGAAATTGTCCTCGGCGTAGATAATGTCGTGTTCATCTCCGTACTTTGTGAGCGCTTACCACTTCATCAGCGGAAAACCGCTCGAAATCTAGGTATTGGTTTAGCCGTAGTGACACGCATTGCTCTAGTTTTCTCTATATCTTGGGTGATGTCTTTAACACAACCACTACTAAGTATATCTGGTTTTACATTTACAGGGCGAGATACCATTATGGTTCTTGGTGGCGCATTCCTCTTAGCGAAAAGTGCAAAGGAACTCTGGTCGTGGTTATGGAGTACAGAATCAGCACATTCGACTTGTGCTCGTACAGGATTAGCTGTAGTGCTACTACAAATCGTCGCAGTTGATGCAGTATTTTCTATGGATTCTGTTATTACAGCGGTCGGTTTAACGTCAGAAGTTCCAGTAATGGTAGCTGCGATTTTGACGTCTGCAATCATTATGGTTATGACAGCAGAGAAAATTAGCAACTTGGTAACGCGTTATCCAGGGTTTAAAACCTTGGCACTATTATTCTTAGTGCTTCTTGGTGGACTGTTAATGGCTGAAGGTTTGGCCATTCATGTCAATAAAGGCTATGTGTACTTTGCGATGGCATTTGTTTTCATACTAGAGCTATGTCATATCCAAGTTAAGAAAAAAGATAAGCGAACTTTTACGATTCAAAGGGTTAGCAACCTTCGATTTAAATCTAAGGGCATTTTAAAAATCGAATAACCACTATTAATATCCGGTTCAGTATGACATATCAAACACCTGAATCGATAGATATATTGAGTATAAACCGGAACTAAATAATTATATGTTCCGGTTTTATTTTTTTCGAGCGGATTCATGAGTTGCTGCCGTACCTTCAATGGTAAAGTGTTTTGTTGAACATTCTATAAATAAAGATTAATCCACTATTAATATATGAATGCTAACAATCTGACATCTGGACTAAATCAACTTTGCACTTATTGACGAATTAAATCAGATATAAACATATGAACATAATTGTTTTCCTGTTAGTATCATTATTAAATTCAATAACATGAGGTTGTTCATGAAAGAAAAACATTGGTCAAGAACACAATTACTTCACGAAGTCGTTACAAACCCGAATATCACGGTAAAAGGAACCCACAGCTATTATAGCGACTGTTGGGGGGATGGATTTGAAGCGTCTGTTGTTCGTTACCTGCATGGTGATGAAATTAGTCGCCAGTGGGATCCGAAATGGCCGATAGATAAACTCTATATTGGTGACTATGTTTGCATTGCGGCTGAAGTGATAATTCTGATGGGTGGAAATCATACTCACCGATCCGACTGGTTTTGCTTATACCCATTTATGGACTTTATTGAAGAGGCCTATGTGGGGAAAGGTGATACTTGTATTCACGACGGTGCCTGGCTTGGGATGAGATCAATGATTATGCCTGGTGTTACCATTGGTGAAGGAGCAGTTATTGCCGCTAATAGTGTTGTCACCAAAGATGTTGAGCCATACAGCATTGTTGCCGGTACTCCAGCGAAGTTTGTTAAGTATCGCTTTGAACCATCAGTTATTGATGAGCTAGTATCTATGAATATATATAATTGGCCTTCAGAAAAGTTTGAAGCACTGAAGAGGCATTTATGTTCATCTGATATCTTAAAACTAAAACTGGCAGCTGAAGCTTACGATACTAAGGTAATAAGCAGAGAATAATTCGAAATGACAGATAAATTATGAATCAATACGGGTTATTGAGTACAGCATAATAAAGAGAGGTTTCAGGAGCAAATTAGATTAGAAGCTCGATCTTCTGCTACGAAAACTGAAACCATCTCTTTGAATGAAATATGTTGATCACTCTTTAGGCAAATACTGCGTTACATCGGACCAAGGGATAAGACGATTTAGTTGAATAGTTTCAAAGACCTCTTTGGCATTACTCACGCTACTCATTTGAGCAAGTAAGACTAATGCGCTTTGGTAAGACGGGACGCCACCATTGCTGGAAATTCTGTTGCGATCTACAACCACGTTGCGATCCTCAATTACATTGATTTTAGGAAATTCGCGTTGTAATTGCTTTTCACCACCTGCCCATGTTGTCGCTCTATAACCATCAAGTAAACCTGCATGAGCGTACAAGAATGCTCCAGAACAATTGCTTGCCAGCCACGAGGCGGTTTGTGCTTGCGATTGCAAAAAATTCGTAAGATCATTGTTTTCAAAAAGCACATCCATAGCATACGAACTAGTCACGATTAGTGCATCCAATTGAGGGTTGTCATAAATCGTTTTGTCAACCGTTAAGCGAATTCCTTCCTCAGTAGTGATAACTGGTACATCTCGATCAACCCCGACTAATAATACTTCATAATCCGTAAACCACGACTTTCGTGTAGCAACGCCAAATACCTCTGCTGGTGCTGTTACATCACTACTTAATACATTGTCGTAAACCAATATTCCAATCTTTTTATCTGCGGCAAATGAAGTTGCTGAATACAGTGAAACAACAACCAATAATATAATTTTACCTATATGAGTTCTATCTAGCATTTGATTGTCCTGTGACGGAGCTTAGCTCCTTAGCTAATATCGGAATTGATAGGATAACGATCTATACTTAGTACTGACGTCGCTACCTACTCTGCCCCTATTAGTGTGCTTTTTGACACCATTTTCATTGACATTACTCATGAACCATATGGGTGGCGACTGCTATCCTATTCCACGCATTTATTGTAACTATTTGCATAATTGCTTGTGCCAATACTTGCTCTCCAAGAGTGGATAGGGCCGCGTCATAACATTCTTTTGGTAAGCCGCCTTCAGCGATTAGTGTTACTTTTTCTGTAAGTTGCAACACCGCTCGCTCTTGATCATTGAACAAAGGTGACTCTTTCCAGGCGGATAAAGCAAAGATCCTTTGCTCTGTTTCTCCGTGTTTCATTGCTTCTTCTGTATGAATTTGAATGCAGTACGCACAGCCATTTATTTGCGATGCTCTGATTTTTATTAATTCTTTTAGGCTTTTCTCTAGATTTGTATTGTTTAGATACTTTTCGAGTCCGAACATCGATTTATAAGCGTCAGGCTCCAGTTGACTGATACTAATTCTCTTGTCCATGATGAAACCTCTTTGCGTGGTTATTAAATAAAATATATTGACGTCATAGGAAATTTGGCCTGAAGTCATTATTTTTCGATGAGTTATGGTTTAACTCTAAAGCTATATTCCGTACAGCCTGCCGTAAGAATCCGTCCTAGCTCTACCTCTCTTGACATACCTACAGAAACTCATGCCATACTGGTTTATTTGTTAAACGTTCTTTAAAGCGATTCGTCATGATGAAACTAGTCGATTTAATAGGATGCATCAACTGTACGTTTTTGCGATATCAAGACATTTTCCAGATGATATTTCACTTGATTCTGTCTTGCTTCAATTTGTTCCCGCACAGCTTCAGGGTTTGCGGCAGTACCTTCAATTGTAAAGAACTGGATATTATTCAATCCTACTGTAGCCATGACTTCCGTCATATATGGAGTAAAGAAGTCAGGTTGGTAAGCATCTTTTCCAGAAAAACTTCCGCCAGACGAAACAAGGACATAAACAGGTTTGTCATTTAGCAAACCTTGCTTTCCTGTAGACGTAATTTTAAATGTACGTCCTGCTCTAACCACATGATCCACCCAGCTTTTAAGACCAGAAGGTAAAGAAAAGTTATGCATTGGAGAAGCGATGATCACTAAATCAGCTTTATCCAGATCGGAAATCAATTGATTTGACAATGACAAACTACCAACTGATTCATCACACATCACTCCGGGTGAACAGAGCGTTGTGGAATAATCAGAATCAAGATGAGGTAATTTTGTCGCATCAGTTTCGATCACTTCAACAGTACTCTGTTTCGATAGTTGCTGGATTATCGTTTGAGCCAAAATATACGTGCAGGACTGATGTCGCTTCGGGCTGCTGTTAATCAATAAAATATTCATCTGTTTCTCCAGAAGCTTCAGGATAGATACCATCATTTAGGTTGATATGGTACAAAGAATTATGGCTCCCGATAAGGACCATAAATTCTCAATTTTTATGGACCATAAAATGAAAAAGCAAAATATCAAACAGCTTGCATATAGGCGTGTGTATCAACGTATTCACGCTGCGATTCTACAAGGGCTATTAAAACCAGGAGAGCGGATCCCTTCAGCTCGCGCACTTGCAAAAGAAATGGGAGTAGCGCGAGGAACAGTAGAAGAAGGCTATGCGTTACTCAAAGCTGAAGGTTACATCGAAGCGAAGGGACAGGCAGGAACTGTGGTCAGTCATCGCCTTTTAGCGCCAATAAAAAGGAAAATGGCTCAGGCGCCTGTTCGTCCCCCCCAGGCTAATACAGAAATTCACCGCCCTGATGTTTTACCGTTCCAGCTAGGTATTCCTGCTTTAGATGCTTTTCCAATTAAAACTTGGTCGAGAATGACAGCAAGGTGTGCAAGAAATACACGCATAAGCAATCTCGCCTATCCTTCTGCATATGGCCTCCCCGAATTAAGAGTGGCAATTTCCCAGTATCTGCAACTTTATCGTGGTGTTCAATGTCACCCAGCTCAGGTATTTATTACATCGGGCTATGTCAACTCAATTCAATGGATTACCAACGTGTTGCTCAAGGCGCCATCTCATATTGGTGTTGAAGACCCAGGTTACCCATTAACACGACAGATATTAGAAAACAGTGGATACCACCCCGTCCCTGTTCCCGTTGATCAAGACGGAGTAAATCTACCGGCCAACAGCGAAGTGAAAGCACTTATCGTCACGCCTGCACATCAAAGTCCAACCTGTGTATCACTGACGCTTCAACGACGGCAGATGTTATTGGACTGGGCCGTGAATAATCAAGGCTGGATTTTAGAAGATGATTATGATGGAGAATACCGCCACACTGGTCTACCTCTGCCCGCTTTAAAGAGCCTGGATACTCAAGACAGGGTCATTTATTTAGGTACCTTCAGCAAAGTGCTCTTCCCAGGTTTAAGAGTTGCATACATCGTGGTTCCCGAAAGCCAAGTCTGCCTATTTGAGCAATGCTCTGAGTTGTTTGCCGGAAACGTTTCGACTTTCACACAGAGCTGCATTCTCGCTTTTATGCAAGAAGGCCACTTTCCTCGCCATATTCAACGGATGAGGAAACTGTATCGAGAGCGCCGAGAATTAGCTGCCAGGTTGTTTACACAAATTTTAGGCGACAAACTCATGATCGAGCCGCAACCAGGGGGAATGCACATGATTGCAAAGTTAAATGACCCAAAGCGTGATGATATTGAGGTATCACATCAGATGATGAAAGCAGGATTATTTTCCCAAGCTCTATCACAATGGTCATCAAAGTCGACCCATCCAAGCCTCATTCTAGGTTTCACGAATATTCGAACAGAAGAGGAATGCCAAGCATTAATTTACCGGCTAAAAGAGTTCTTGTAAGCTCAAAAGATGGGCTCGCCCTAGAGCGGAGCCCGGTAAATAGAGACTCAACAAGCTAATAAAGTGAAGGTTGAGTGCACGGACGTTGATCAATATTTGCAAGATAATGTGATAAATAGCCTTGTCGCTTCCAGATCAGCGCTTCGTAGAGCTCCTGAAACTCAGGGACGACCGAATGGGTAACAGCCGCACATGCCAGTAATTGATCAACCCACCGTGTAACTTTAGGTAATGCTGTTTTTTTGAACACCGGCCGATATTGATCGATAAATTGTAAGCGCATGAAAAGAGGTGCAAAAGCAGCGTCTACCAGAGAAAACGCTGCACCATTAAAGTACGGCCCGTCTCCAAGTATCTTTTCGACTTGTTCGAGTTTAGACATATTTTTTCGGGCTGCCTCGAAAAATGATGCCTCAGTTTCCGCTGTGGTCATGTGTAGTGTGTCCATAAAACATGCCGAGCTGAATTCAATCCAACTTCGATTCCGTGCATTTTGAATCGGATCGCTCGGTTGCAGGCGATTCGGTGTCAGTTCATCGATGAGCTCATTAATCACTGCTGACTCGAAAATCACGTCACGATTATTGACGATTAATAGCGGCACTTTTTTGTTGGGAGAAAGAGCCAAGAACCAATCGGGCGGATCTGACAGATCGACGTAGCGGATACGAAAGTCCACTTGCTTATGCAGTAAGATAATCACGGCACGCTGAGCGAATGGACACAGCTTGGATCCGATGAACTCGAAATCTGCCGAATCATGGCTCGCTGACTCTCGGTTAAAAAACTGCTTGTAATGCTGAGATGCTTTCCGACTGAGTTCGCCAACCGCTGCTGAGTTCATCTCAAGGCATTCAGCTGCGCCTTTCAGGCGGAAAGCTTTTCCGGAATACGGGTCAACGAGATTGATTTCCAGCGTTGGATGTCGTTGAGGTTTTAATCTTTCACTATACGTAGAAGTCATCTCACCCAAAAATAGCTTGTTGCTATCATGGAGTACGACAGTGCCCTCTGGTAATGGCGTTGGTGTCATATCTTCATTCATTATTGTGTTGCTTTTCATTTTACTGCCTGTTTTTAATTTCCGTTTTTATCCGTCAAATCAGAAGTCCCAAAGCAACAGGTTCAGGGGAGTCGATCATGGCCTGTTGACAAACGAATTTTCAACGGTTGCTTTTTCTGGATGCGATTAAATCAACCGCTGATAACTATTTTTCTGTAACAGTGCTTTTAAATCACCAGGACCATTCTTTTGAACTGCGACGCTTTGCTGTTCGGTTAAGACATGATCAAAGGTAGGCCGATGAATCTGACGAAAAATACCAACCGGTACAGGAAACTCCGGGTAGCTCAGGCTGGCTAACGCAAATGCATAAGCAGCGCTCTCTTCTGTTGGACGATGAACCAGACAACAAGCGTCATTTGCCTTTGCGACCTTGAAACCAAAGCCATCACTCACCAATGCATTGGATTGATCTTTACCAAATAGCAGTGGCTTATCATGTTTTAGGTAAAGTAAGTGTTCATCACGGCTTTTCGGTCCATTGTATGGCTCGTGGACCTGATCATTGAAAATCACACAATTTTGCAATATCTCAACAACAGCTGTTCCCTGATGGTTCGCTGCCGCTTCTAACACCATGGCCATATGGACAGGGTCGTTGTCTGATGTCCGAGCAATAAAGGTTGCATCTGCTGAGGCCGCCAGTGCCAATGGCCTTAATGCTCGATCAGGAGAGCCCAACGGGCTGGACTTCGAGACAGCCCCTTGTGAACTCGTTGGAGAAAACTGGCCTTTGGTCAGGCCGTAAACGGCATTGTTGAACAACAGGATTTTAATATCCTGATTGCGCCGGATTGCATGGATAAAATGATTTCCCCCAATACTGAGCGCATCGCCGTCACCGGTGATCACCCACACATCCAGATCCGGATTGACCGCTTTCACGCCCGTGGCAATCGCCGGGGCCCGGCCATGAATTGTGTGAAAACCATAAGTGTTCAGATAATAGGGAAAACGGGATGAACAACCGATGCCTGAAATAAAGACACTGTTTTCACGCGTTCGCCCCGTTTTTGCAAGCACAGCTTGCATTGTTTTCAGTACATTAAAATCGCCGCAACCGCGACACCATTTAATCTGCGTTGCAGAGACAAAATCTTTTCTGTTCAGTACTTCAATGCCCATCATTGAGCTCCTCGGAATAATCAATCACCGACTTCACAATATCTCTGACTTTAAACGGCAGCCCGGTCACCTGAGTGATACTCTGGGCCTGGATGGCAAATTCAGCCTGGATCAGCTTCACCAGCTGCTGATCATTGAGTTCAAACACCAGGACATGCTCAAACCCGGCAATGATCGTGGCTAAATTGACAGGAAACGGATTCAGGTAACGTAAATGGGCGTGAGCGATCGCCATACCTTGCTCCCGAAGCTGTTTGACCGCCGCCGTGACAGCACCATGCGTGCTGCCCCAGCTCAGGATGAGCAGATGATCGTCAGTACTCCCTGTGAATGGCTGTTCGGGAATAAATGCACTGATCCCGGCAATTTTTTCGGCACGTTCTTGCGTCATACGCTGATGATTGTCGGGATCGTGCGAAGGCTCTCCTGTCACGGATTGCTTTTCCAGCCCGCCGATACGGTGCATTTTCCCTTTGGTGCCTGGTGTGACCCAAGGGCGGCTTCGGGTCACAGGATCGCGTTGGTAAGGATAAAATGGCTCAATATCCTGGTTTGGTTTCACCACTTCCAATGTAATCTCCTCAGGATCGGGGACAAGCCAGGATTCAGAACCATTGGCTAAGTAACCATCGCTGAGCAATATCACTGGGGTCATGAAAGTTGTCGCAATCCGGCTGGCTTCCAGCGCCATGTGAAAGCAGTCCGCCGGTGAAGCCGCAGCTAAAACGGGCAAAGGAGAATCGCCGTTGCGACCATACATGGCAAACATAAGATCGGACTGCTCCGTTTTCGTAGGTAACCCGGTCGACGGACCGCCCCGTTGCACATTAATCACCACCAGAGGCAGCTCTGTCATCACAGCCAAGTTGAGTGCCTCTGTTTTTAAACAAAGTCCGGGACCGGAAGTGGACGTAATGCCCAGAGCCCCAGCATAAGAAGCCCCAAGCGCAGCACAGGCAGCCGCTATCTCATCTTCAGCCTGAAAGGTTTTGACACCAAAATTCTGATAATTTGATAAGGTATGCAAAATATCCGATGCAGGCGTAATGGGGTAAGAGCCTAGAAATAAAGGGCGCTGCAATTTTTCTGCCGCGCAAATAAAGCCCAGTGATAATGCCTCATTTCCCGAAATCGTACGATACAGTCCGCTTTTCTCGGGTACCGCTTCCACAGAAAAACTTTCACCAAATATTTCTGTCGTCTCGGCATAATTGAAGCCTGCATTTAATGCCAGAATATTGGCTTCCATTACCTGATGGTGGTCCGAAAACTGCTCTTGCAGCCATTTGACAGTCGGGGCCAGTGGGCGGTTGTAGATCCACAAGACGATACCGAGTACAAAAAAGTTTTTGCATCGCTTGATTTGTTTAGACGGTAAATTCAGTTCTTGAAGTGACTGAACCGTTAAACGGGTAAAATTATCGACAATGATACGATGGTCAGCCAGGCTGCCATCATCCAAAGGGTTATCGCTATAGCCGGCTTGCGCAATGTTCTTTTTACTGAACCCTTCTTCATCCGCCAGGATTAAACCACCGGGCACCAAGTCGGTGATCTTGCTTTTCAGTGCCGCTGCATTCATAGCGATCAATACTGAAAATTCGTCACCTGCTGTATAGATGTCAGTTGAAGAAAACTGTAGCTGGAAGGCGGAAACCCCTGAAGTTGTGCCAGCAGGCGCTCTGATCTCTGCCGGATAATCAGGTAGCGTCATCACGTCGTTTCCCAATGTCGCGGCGTGATGTGAGAACCGAGCACCGAGTAACTGAATTCCGTCTCCTGAGTCACCGGCAAAGCAGATCACTTCACGCTCAAGTTGAATTAATGTCATGAAAACCTCCGAGTACGGGTAGGTACTTTGGTGCGCTTGTTTGATTGAATCAGTTTGCTTTATGTTCCTTTCAATATTTTGGAAGAATCTCAATAAAGTACTGATAATAAATAACTATATTTGTTGGTGTGGGCTTGTCACACTTTAAGGTACGACTGAACAACCTGGCGTAATGAGCAAGTCGTGCGATATCTCTGCGCTATATTAAAAAAGATCAGGCTGTGCAAAAATACTCTGTGAGTCACGTAACTATTGAAAATATTTCACTAATGTGAGTTTGCGATGGATAAATTAAATTTGTTGCAGCTATTCGTCTCACTGGTTGAGCATGGCAGTTTTGTTGCCGTTGCCAACCAGTCAGGTCAATCACCCTCGACGATCAGCAAAGCCATCACTCGACTGGAAAAAAGCCTGGGTGTGCGGCTGTTACACAGGACAACACGTCAATTACAATTGACTGAGGCCGGTGCCAACTACCTGCAAACTGCGCGTGAGGTTCTTGCTCTGCTCAAAAACGGTGAAGCACAATTGGCGCAAAGTTCGATCGCACCAACAGGGACGCTGAAGGTGAGTTTGCCCCTCTCATTCGGACAACATTACGTCGTTCCTTTACTCCCCGAGTTTTGCCAGCGATATCCGGACATCAAACTCGATCTCAGCTTCTCAGATGAATATACGGATATCGTGGAAGGCGGTATTGATATTGCGGTGCGCAGCGGAAAATTGAATGACAGCAGTCTGATCGCAAGACGACTTTGCCCTATTGATACGGGGATGTTTGCGAGTCCGTCCTATCTGGCGCAGTTCGGCAGGCCCAATTCCCCAGAGCAGCTCAATCAGCATCGCTGGATACTGTACCGGTTCAGACAATCGGGACGCATACTTGGGATCAGCTACCCCCAAAATGCTCAAGCGGCTGAGATTCAGCCCGACTATCAAATCATTGTCGACAACGGATATGCGTTGGCACAGCTGGCCAGCCAAGGGGTCGGCATCGCATTGATGCCTCACTATCTTGCTCGAGATTTCGTAAAAGAAGGTAAACTAACGTTGATTTCACCACCGCAGCGCACGCCCGATCAAGCGGTATATTTATATTATCTCAGCCGGGACTATATGCCGATGAAAGTAAAAGTGTTTATTGAATATCTGGTCCAGATGCTTGAGGAGCAGGGAGAAACAGCTCACAGCAGTTGGATGACAAGTCGCGCGACACGACCTTCGGAGCATTCAAGTCTATGATGTGGATGCTATACCTCTGAATCAGCGTAAATCACAGATTCGCACACGATTCAAGCCCCGACGGTTACATTGATCACAAATTATTAACAACTGGCTCAGTGCCCGTTGACAGCCCGGCCGGGCTTCATTAGTTATTGATTGGGTATGTCGCATATCGCGGATATTTGGCCTGTATTTCAACGATATTCAAACAATGACAAGGTAGTCACCTATGATGAATCTTGCTGCCGCACTGCAAAGAAATGCCAGTTGTAAACCGGACAAACCTGCCCTGATCTGCGGCGATAACCAGATCACTTATGCTCAGTTTGATGCCCTGGCCAGCCAGGTTGCCCATGGATTGGTGAACAAAGGGATCCAGCCCGGGGATCGGGTTGCGCTGAGCTGTCCGAATTTGCCGTTTTTCCCCATCATTTATTACGGAATTCAGAAAGCCGGGGCGGTGGTGGTGCCGCTGAATGTCTTGCTCAAAGAGCGGGAGATCAAATTTCATCTGGAAGATGCAGGAGCCAAGTTTTATTTCTGTTTTGAAGGTACCGATGCCCTGCCGATGGGCGAAGCCGGGGTGGCGGCGTTTGAGCAGGTGGCAGCTTGTCAGCACATGATTGTTATGACCACGGATCAAACTCAGTTGTTGTTCAACGGTCAACCGACGCTTTCGGCCTTTATCAAGGATCAGCCGGGTGAGTTTGACTACCGTTCCCGCTCGGCGGACGATACTGCGGTGATCCTCTACACCTCGGGTACTACAGGTTTGCCCAAAGGCGCCGAACTGACCCAAAGCAACATGGTGTGCAACGCACTGGCAACGGAAAATCTGATGGCGGCGCAGGGGGATGACGTCCACCTGGTTACCTTGCCGCTATTCCATTCCTTCGGCCAGACGGTCAATATGAATGCTGCGGTGCTGGCCGGTTCGACTCTGGTTCTGGTACCGAGATTTGAGCCGCAGGCGGTGCTTGAGCTGATCAAGGCGCACCAGATCACCGTGTTTGCTGGTGTGCCGACCATGTATATCGCACTTAATCACGCCTTTGCCGATCATGATGTCTCCTCTCTGCGGATTGCGATCAGTGGTGGCTCATCCATGCCGAAGGAGGTGATCCATGTGTTTGAGCGTCAGTTTCAGGTGCCGATCCTCGAGGGGTATGGGCTGTCAGAAACCTCGCCGGTGGCGTGTTTCAACCACTTGGATCGCGAACGGATCCCAGGCTCAATTGGTCAGCCGATCCAGGGGGTGGAAATTCGTCTGATGGATCTCGAAGGTAATCCGGTTCCGACCGGTGAGGACGGGGAGCTGGCGATCCGCGGCCACAATGTGATGAAAGGTTATCTCAACCGGCCGGAAGAAAGTGAGCGCGCCCTGCGTGATGGCTGGTTCTTCACCGGAGACATCGGGCGCTATGACGAGCAGGGTAATTTGTATATTGTCGATCGGGTGAAAGATATGATCATTCGCGGCGGATTTAATGTCTATCCGCGCGAGATCGAAGAAGTCTTTATGACCCACCCGGCGGTGTCTATGGTGGCTGTGCTTGGAATTCCGGATCGAGAGTATGGTGAGGACATTCGTGCTTATGTGGTGCTGAAAGAAGGTGCCTTTGCCACAGAAGCCGAGCTGCAGGCGTGGGGCAAAGCGCAGTTCGCCGCTTATAAATACCCGCGCAGTGTGGTGATTCGCCAGCAGCTGCCGATGAGCGCAACCGGAAAAATTCTGAAAAAAGAGCTCAGGGCCGAACTGTAAGTGACGTTGTCACCTTTCGGGTTGCTGAAATAACACAACTGCTATATGACTGAAGCCTTCGGCTGATAATCTGCCGAAGGCTTTGTTTTTATGTTCGATACCGGACTGTATCGACGCCTGCTTCGGCTTCCGCCGTGTTGAGAAAGCCTGCCAGGTAACCGGGCGAGCCGCTAAGCTGGGTTGCTTCAGCAAGCTTCCCGTCATGGTGAGTTGATCCGTATTACACTGAAAAGACACAGCGAAGGTGCTGAAAAGTATGCCATGTGGCTTGCTTTCAGCCGGAAACCGGTGTTCCTGAGGAGGTGTGATGAGTAACTTACATGGTCTGTCTATGGATGTTGAACATGTCGACGGGATCGTCTTCATGGAATTTAAAGCGATCGGAACCCTGACGCATGCCGATTATGAAAAAATCACCCCGATGGTTGATGAGGCCCTGGATGGGATTGAAAACCCGGTGGTGAATGTCTATGTCGACGGCAGTGAGTTTGAAGGCTGGCAGCTGCAGGCCGCCTGGGATGATCTCAAGTTGGGGCTGAAACACGGCAAGAAGTTCAACAAAGTGGCGTTTTACGGCAACAGCCGGTGGCAGGAAGTCATGACCAAGGTTGGCAGCTGGTTTGTAGCCGGTGAAGTGCGCTATTTTGAGGATCCGCTGGAGGCGCTTGGCTGGTTGCGAGCCTGATCCCAGCGTCGCTTCTGTGAGGTTATAGTATTGATATAGCGAATGAATTAAGATGTTCAGTCATTGGGATATGGCGGGTCGGGTGCCTGCCATATTTTTTGCGCTTGGTTGCGACCAACAGGTTGCCACGGAAGTGAGACAGAACAGGTTTATCATGGATAAAAAGACAGCAACAGCGGGGTGTGTATTGACCCTGCTTCCCTTGGTCGGCTGGGCGCAAACGCCGGCTCAGAACGCAGAGCTGGCCCCGACGCAGCAGCACTCTCAGTACTTTGTGAGTCTTAAAGCAGGTTTAAGTCAGATCAGCAATTCAGATCAACGATTGACGAGTGCGACGGAGAAGCAAGAAGCGGACACGACCCGCAGCGAAGGATTCGGTGGGGCGAATATCGGGATTTTTTCCCCGGATGGCCGGAGTCGGCTGTATTACAGTTATGAGCACCACACATCGGAAAGCGAGTTTACCAACAACCTGAGTTATGAAACGGTTGCGAACCTGCATCTGCTCAGCGCCGATTACCTGTTTCGGAACGGAGAGGAGATCCGGCCTTTTGTTGGGTTGCATTTTGGTTATGCCTGGGTGGAATCTGAATCTGATTTGCAGGGGGGATTTGATGTCAGCGGAACCGTATTCGGGGTTCAGGCCGGAGTGAACTGGGCTGTGATGGATCAGTTTGCGATGGAGCTTGGTGTGCGCCATTCCCGCTTGCCGGCTGATATCAAAACCTGGGACGGTGTGGATAGCAGCGGGAATCCGGTTCAGTTTGAATCGCAGCAAAATGGGGTCTCTTCCATGTATGCTGCGGTCAGTTACTATTTCTAGTCGGTCGCATCCAGTTTGTCAGACGGAGTGGGTTGCCTGCGTGAGGATGCGGGTGGCTTTGGTTTACTACCGGCTTGAGCTGCGTATAATGCCGCTCTGGTTATATGACAACGATTATCAATAAGGACTTCAGTTTGAAGCTATTTGTCAGAGATCTGACCGTGATTGATGCCTCTTACCTGTGTGGTCAGCGGGGAATGGTCGGGGAGAGCTGGATTCTCGATGTAGTGATGTCGGGTGAGCTCAATGAGATGAGCATGGTGCTCGACTTCGGTCGGGTCAAAAAGCAGATCAAGCACCTGGTTGATGAATATGTCGATCACCGCCTGATTGTGCCGACTCAGAACGCCCGTATCCAGACTGCCGCCAGCAAACCCGGGTATAGCACGGTGGATCTGCTCCGTGACGAGAAGAGTATCCACTTGCACTGTCCGGATCAGGCGTATTGCTTCATTGACGATGAGGCGGTGACGATTGAGTCGGTCACCCGTCACTTGTATCAGGTCCTGAAGGGCAACCTGCCGGACAATGTTCAGGGGCTGGAACTGAAGTTGCGTCACGAAAACATTGACGGCGCGTTTTACCACTACAGCCATGGCCTGAAAAAGCATGATGGTAACTGTCAGCGGATTGCCCATGGTCACCGTTCGCCAATTGAGTTGTTGGTTGACGGTCACCGGGATACGGCACTGGAGCAGCAATGGGCCCAGCGTTGGCAGGATATCTACCTGGGCACCCGGGAAGATCTGGCTGATCTGAGTGAGCTGAACCTCAGCCAGCATGCTGATGTTGCCAACGTGCAGTCCCACTACGGCTTTCGCTACACCGCGCCGCAGGGTGAGTTTGAACTGGCAATTGCTCAAGCTGAAACCGAGGTCTTGGACACAGATACCACTGTTGAGCTACTGGCTGAGTATATTGCTGAGCAGGTGAAGCCCCAGATTGCGGACAAAAATTTGGAAGTGATCGCTTACGAAGGCGTAGGTAAAGGGGCGATGGCGACGCGTTAAGCGAAGTCGTTTCAGTCATCACTCCCGAGCCGCAGACCGTTGCAGAAATGGTCTGCGGCTTTTTTCGATTTAAAGGCTGAGACTGGACGACTGAGCTTTGCGGCGGGCTCTGTATCACTGGTGGAATGTTTTTTGGATCCAGCGTTGGATCATGATTCTTTCATACACCAGCGGGGAACGATGGCCCAGCCCGGCCGCGCTGGATTGATAATTAAGATCGGTGAGCCAGACCTTATCAGATTTAACGATGGTCTCTCCCTCCAGCAATTTATAGTTCAGACTGATTGCCGGCGAAGAAATACTGGTCAGGATGCGTATGCGCTGCCCGCTGGTGTTGATCCGGACATCACCGGCAAGGTCAAGATCAATCACTGATATCTCAAGCGTTTGTCCTTTCTGGAGGTAGTGTTCGGCTGCATCCTGAAAATAATAGGTCAGGGCTTCAAATACCTTTTTCTCGAAACTTTTCTGACCGCCCGTGGCTGAGCGGATATCACGATATTTTTCGGGGCTGATCCAGGTGACAGAAACGGGAGGTTTCACGAGTCGTTCATCGGCCCAGGTGGGCGTGGTCAGCCAAAGTAAACAGGGAAGCAACCAACTCAGGCGTTTCATGCGTGATGGTCTCCGAATGGAATGGGGCATGGCGCTGGCCGGGGCCAAGGTCACATGATTTTCTGTTTCGTTTCATCGTTAAGTGTATCAAATCCCTGCCAAGCCGTTTCTCGGCATGCAGACAGTGACGCAGCTTATTGTTATGGCTTGCTTTACTCGACTTTATCAAAAGCGCCCAGCACACTGAGGGCAGGAAAAGTTGTCGATCAAGGAATGATGTTGTCTCGTCGAATCAAAATGTGGCTGGCGGCACTGGCAGTGGTGCTGTTGATGGCTGCCGGTATTAAGGCGACCCGGGAGTTGTGTCGCCAATGGTTGCTGGAAACCGCGCAGTCGGCAGGCGAAGACCGTCTGCTGAGTTACGTCGGTGATATCCGCCGGGCATTACAGCGCTATCACTATTTGCCTTACCTGGTAGCAGAGCACCAGGACAGTCGGCGCTTGTTGGCTGGCGAGCAGCAGGTGCAGGCGCAGGTTGAGCCCTATTTAGCGCAGCTGGATAAAGCCGCCAACACTAAGGGGTGGTATATCCTGACCGCGCAAGGGGAGTTGGTTGCGGCCAGTCAGCAGCCGGACAACTGGGTTGCCGATGATGGTCGGCTTATCGCCGACAAGCTACGCCAGCAGGGCGGCGATGTGGTGACGCTCAGCAAGATGGTGGACGGGCAGGCCCGGTACTTTCTTGCCGCCCCGGTGTATACACCGGCAGGGATCATCGGAATTGCCGTGGTTAAAGTGGGCCTCAGTACCCTGACCGAGTCCTGGCTGGCGGAAAATGAGCTGGTGCTGATCAGCGATCCCGGCCACACTTTCTTCCTCTCCAGCAGCCATCGTTTCAGCGCGGCATGGCTCAACGAGCAGGCTAAGTCCTGGTCGAACGATCCCATACAGGCGATCCGGCTCTATAGCGGCACTGAGTTGGCGACCTGGCAGCTCGGCCAAGCCCCCTATCTGGTGCAAACCGTGGAGCTGGATGATCTGCGCTGGAAGCTTTACTACCTTACCCCGCTTACTGAATTGAACAAAGCGGTGGCCTGGGTCGGCACCAGTGCGGCGATTGTGCTGCTGAGTTTGCTGGCCCTCGGGTTGTTCGTCGTTGAACGGCGGCAGAAGCTGCGCTCTAAACAGCAGTTGCAGCAGCTGGTGGCCGAATCCGAAGCCCGGCTGAGGCGGATGTTCAGCAAAACCCATGTTGGGCTGATGCTGGTCGACAGTCGGGGCAAGATCAGTGAAATCAACCCGACCGCGATGCGCTATTTCAGCCTGTCGCCTTCGATGATTCATCATATTGTGGCCTGGCAGCTGTTTGAAACCCACACCGGCAATTCAACCGTGATGTTGTTGCTGAAAAATCTCACCAAACAGCAGGAATGGGGGGAGATCTCCGGGGTAGAAGCGATGGCGCAGCGCAGTGATGGCTCGCGTTTTCCGGTGTTGTTTTCGCTTTCCGCACTGCCCTGGTATGGCGAGAAACAGTCACTGATCACCGTGATTGATATTAGTAAGCGCAAAAAAGCTGAGAATGCCTTGCGGGCAGCCAATGAATCGCTGGAGCTACGGGTACAGGAGCGCACGGAGGCCCTGCAGGCGGCACAGGCAGAGCTGGTGCAAAGTAGTAAAATGGCGGCGCTGGGGCGAATGTCGAGTGCCATTACCCATGAGTTGAACCAGCCGTTGACCGGACTCAAAACCCTGTTGTCCAGCAATGAACTGCTGATCGAGCGCGGCGAGACCCAGTTGCTGATGGCCAATACTAAGCTGGTCAATACCTTGCTCGATCGGATGGCCAGCATGACCAGTCAGTTGAAAACCTTTGCCTTCAATCGTCCGGAGCAGTTACAGCCAACATCTTTGCCTGATGTGCTCCAGCAAGTGTTGCGGATCCATCAGCATCGGCTGGAAAATGTTCAGGTTCGGATCCGGGTGCCGGCGCAGCTGCCTGCAGTGTTGGGTGAGCCGCAGCGATTGATGCAGGTGCTGGGGAATCTGATCAGCAACGCATTGGATGCAATGACAGGCACGACATCACCGAGCCTGGTGGTCGCTGCGACTGAGCAAGACGAGCAGGTTGTGATTCAGGTGACGGATAACGGCACAGGGATCAGCGAGGCGAAGCTGGGCAGCATTTTTGAGCCGTTTCAGACCAGCAAGAAAATGGGCGAAGGCTTGGGGCTGGGGCTGTCGATCACCGCCAACAGTGTGCGGGATATGCAGGGCAGCATTATTGCGGCAAACAATATAGATGATCAGGGTGCCCGGAGCCCCGGGATGACGTTTACTGTTGTGCTGCAGCGGGCCTTAGCGGCAGATCTTGAGCGCGCTCCCGTGGATCAGCTGGTCGAAGCTGAGACAGGGCCCGCACGGCCGCTGGACTGAATCGCTGCGGTTGCAGCCGCCGCTTCACCAGCTGACGCGTTTACCAGGGTGGGGAGATCTCAGCTTGGTCAGCCAGGGAATGACACCGGTAGTGATATTTCTGTACAATGAAAATACAAATTATTGTTATTTATATCAAGGTTGTTCACCCTTAAGGGGAAACCGGCTCCTTGAGATGATACGGAGTACAGAGACCCAAGATGTTTACCTTAGTCGACGCCGCATTTCAGGCCGGTGAGCGAACCATTCTCCACCCGACGTCCCTGTCATTTGCTGAAGGGCAGGTGACGACGCTGCTGGGTCACAACGGCAGCGGGAAATCCACATTGATTAAATTACTTAGCCGCCAACAGGCGGCTAGCCAGGGCCAGGTGCTGCTTCAGTCGCAGCCGGTTGAAGCGCTGAGCGCCCGAGATTTTGCTTTGAAAGTGGCCTATCTGCCGCAGCACCCACCGTTGACCGACGGGGTGACGGTACGTGAGCTGGTGCGCTTTGGCCGCTATCCCTGGAAAGGCGCGCTGGGGCGCTACTCGGCCGAAGACGAGCAACTGGTCGATGAGGCCATTGAACGGGTGGGATTGGTGGCATTTGCCAACCGTTTCGTCAGTACCTTGTCCGGCGGCGAGCGCCAGCGTGCCTGGGTGGCGATGTTGCTGGCCCAGCGCAGTCAATGCATTTTGCTCGATGAGCCGACCTCGGCACTGGATGTCGCGCACCAGTACGAGTTGCTGTCGCTGATCCGTGAGCTGAACCAGAGCCTCGGGCTGACCGTGATCATGGTGTTGCACGATATCAATATGGCGGCGCGGTTCAGCGATCACCTGATCGCCATGCATTCGGGGGCTGTGCTGGCATCCGGTGCGCCGGAGGATTTGATGAAAGAGTCGGTACTGGCGTCAGTTTACGGTGTGCCGCTCGGGCTGTTTACCCATCCGGAAACCGGTCAGCCCATCAGTTATGTACGCTAAGAAAGGAAACAGAACGTGCGTGTGATTTTTGCAATGCTATTGATGCTTAGTGCCGGGGTTTCGGCGAAAACTTATCAGCATGAATTGGGGACTGCTGAACTTTCAGCACCCCCAAAAAAAGTGGTGTCTCTGGATTGGGTCCTGACCGAAACCCTGCTGACCCTGGATGTGGCGCCGCAGGCGATTGCCGATGTTTCAGGTTACCAGGAGTGGGTGAGCCTGCCGGTGTTGCCGGAAGGTGTGGTTGATGTCGGTTCGCGGCGGGAGCCGAATCTGGAGCTGCTGGCGCAGCTTAAACCGGATGTGATCCTGATGAGTAAACACCTGGCGCCGGCGTATGAGAAGCTGTCGGCGATTGCACCAACCCTGGTTTATTCAGTCTATTCCGAGAAAAAAGCGCCGTACCAGCAAGCCGAAGTGATCACCCGCCAACTGGGCGTCCTGTTTGAACGTGAAGCAAAAGCCGAGCAGGTGATTGACGCAACACGGGAGCGACTGGCGCAAAACGGCCAGCGCCTGAAAACGGCCGGTATGGCTTCGCACCCGCTGCTGATTGTCCGTTTTATCGGCGATAAGCATTTGCGTATTCATGGCGAAGGCTCTCTGGCGCAGAACACCCTGGCCCGGATGGGACTCAAAAGTGGCTGGGCGCATGAGACCAATTTGTGGGGCTTCTCGTCTGCTGGGATGGAAAAGCTGGCGCCGCTGCAGCAAGCCAGCGTGGTGTATTTTGGCCCGCTTGATGAGCAGGTGCAGCAAACCGTGTTCAACACGCCGTTGTGGCGTGCAATGGCCTTCAGCCGAGAAAAGCGGGTCTATGAGCTGCCGGCGATCTGGTCGTTTGGCGGCCTCAAGGCGGCGGAGCGGCTTAGTGAACAGGTGACGCAGCGCTTGCTGGCAGGACAGCAGAGCTGATGATGCAGGGAATCGAAATGGCCTCGGGCAGACGAGGAGCGGGGCTGCAATACGTCTGGATCAGCGGTGGAATGTTCCTGCTGCTGGGGATCTTGTTCTACCGTGCCGCACCTTATCCGCTCAATGCCGGACAGTGGCTCAGTGCGATGTTCAGTCCGGACGTCACCGACTATCGTCAGATCATTGTTCATTTCACCTTTCTGCCAAGACTGGTCATGGCGCTACTGTGTGGTGCCGGGCTGGCGGTTGCCGGCTGTCTGATGCAATATGTGCTGCGTAATCCCTTGGCATCGCCGACCACCCTCGGGGTTGCGGCGGGCGCCGAATTGGGACTGGCAGCCAGCCTGTTGTTTGTCCCGGCATCACTGGGGATCGGGCACTATTGGTTCGCCTTTCTCGGTGGGGTCGCGGCGACCCTGCTGGTTTTTCTGCTGACGGCCAAACGCGGCTTTGCGCCGCTACAGATGGTGTTGGCCGGGATGGTGGTCAGTCTGTTCTTCGGCTCGCTGAATATGATGCTGCTGCTGATCCATGAGCAGCAACTGACCAGTGTGTTTATCTGGGGTGCCGGGGCGCTCAATCAGAATGACTGGCAAGGGGTGACTGCGCTGTTGCCCTTGCTGCTGTTCCCGGCCGGGATCCTGGTGCTCCTGCTGCGCCCGCTGTCGGTGTTGCAACTGGGCGAGGAAGTGGCGTCTTCTGTGGGGGTGAAAGTGGCGCACCTGCGGGTGGTCAGTCTTGGCCTTGGGATCTTTATCACCGCAGGGATTGTCAGCCAGGTGGGGATCATCGGCTTTGTTGGGTTGGTCGCCCCGGCTTTGGCGAAGTTGCTGGGGGCGCGGCACTTGTGGAGCCGGCTGCTGCTCAGCAGCGGCGTGGGAGCGTTGCTGTTGTTGATTGCAGATCTGGTGATCCAGCCGCTCTCCGGTGTCGGCGGTGAGCTGTTGCCGACTGGCGCGGTGACGGCCCTGATCGGGGCGCCGTTTCTGTTGTGGCTACTTCATCGTCAGGCATTTGTCTCCAGTCTGAAAGCGGAGGAAGAGCCGATCCGCCATTATCACCCGCGCTCGTTCCGGATGCTGCTGACGGTACTCAGTGTGATGACGATTGGGGTGCTGCTGCTGGCGACGGTCGCCGGAAACAGCCAGGCTGGATGGCAGTGGACGGTCTCTGAAACCTTGTTTGATTTGCGTCTGCCACGGGTGCTGGTGGCGTTGCTGGCCGGCATGGGGCTGGCGCTGGCAGGGACAGTGATCCAGCGGGTGACCGGCAACGCGATGGCCAGTCCGGAAGTCATGGGGATTAGCGCCGGAGCCGCTTTGGCCCTGGTTCTGGGGGCGATGGCCGGCTGGACTGTACAGCGGATCGAACAGATGGCGCTGGGCACTGCGGGCGCGCTGGTTGTGATGGGCCTGATTTGGTTCAGTGGTCGGCGTCATCGCTTTGCCCCGACCCAGATGTTGCTGACCGGGATCGGAATTAGTGCGGCACTGGATGCCATGATCCGCATTGCCATGTCTTCCGGGCAGGAGAATCTCAAAGCCTTGCTAACCTGGCTGTCCGGTTCGACCTATCTGGTTGCTGGCCAGGATGTGATTTTGATGCTCGCGGGTGTCGTCGTCATCGGTGGTGCGTTGCTGCTGCTTCAGCGCTGGCTGGATGTGATCAGTCTGGGCGAGGTGATTGCCGGTTCGATTGGACTCAGCTGTCAGCGGGTTCGCCAGGCCCTGATGCTACTGGCGGCGATGCTGACTGCATTGGCGACGATTGTTGTCGGTCCGTTGAGCTTTGTTGGTTTGCTGGCACCGCATATGGCTCGCTCTCTGGGACAGTATTCTGCCCGCCAGCAGTTGGTCGTGGCCTGCCTCTTGGGCGGGAATATCATGATGCTGGCCGATTGGGTCGGACGTAATGTCTGGTTTCCCTGGCAGTTTCCGGCAGGATTGCTGGCCTCAGTGATTGGTGGCGGTTATTTTCTCTATTTGCTTCGAAAGTAAAGGTTGCGAAATTAAGCAATAGAATTGTTCATTGTTATGAAAAGCCGGCATCTTGTCGGCTTTTTTATTTTTGATGCTGAGTCAGTACAAAGAAATCATCAATGGCGCGATGTAATTAGGGTTATAAATCATTTGCATTAGCAAATAAGACTGATTAGCATTCCCGCTAAATTGAAAAGGGATGACCCTTGATAATCAAGTGGCTATCAACACCAGCGGCGATCAGGGGCGTGAAATGCAGTCTCGATTTGAACACTTGTTACCTCTGCTCATGCAGGTTGAAAGTACGAACGACAAAATGGCGCAGCTTAATCCGGCCTGGACTTGGGATGAGGTCAATTGTCCGGATTCCCTGAGCTTAGAAGCGTTGCTGGCAGGCGACTGGATTGCTGATCAAATTCAAGCGTTCCAGGTTCGTGAACAGGCCCCAACGCGAAAAGTGGCCGCCACGCTGGTGCAAAAACGGCTGATGGCAACCCTTCTCTCGCCGTTGGTCGCTCATTTTGTGGTGACGGGCTATACGCCATTGTCTCCCGCCCGTCCGGTGGCGTTTGATCCACTATGTTGGCAAGTCGGTTGGCACAATGGATCGGGTCCGGGGGAGCAAGAAGATTTTCTTTCCTGGCTGGACCACGTAACCCAGCGGTTCTTTGCCTTGTTTCGGCATCAATTCGGCGTCGCACCTCAGGTGTTCTGGGGCAATTGCGCGCTGGCCATTGCCTCGCCTTGGAGCCAGCTGAACCGTTTTCCCGAAGTGGATGGTCGGGCGGTGCATCAGGATGTCAGCCGTTTTTTCAGCGAGCTTTCGCCGTCACTGCAATCTGGGTTGGAATGGCTGTCACTGGAAGTTGCGGAGCGCCATGTTTGCGTGCCCCGACGGCGGAGCTGCTGCCTGAAATATACCCTGCCCGGAGCGGAGAACAAGCTGTGCGGCACCTGTAATCGCCGCAGCGCAGCAGAACAAACGCAGTTGGTCGTTGCGAATTTGACGACCTGAAACATGCAGGTTTCCTGCAGGCTCTTAACTCATGTAATGACTGAAAAGAAGTGATTAAAATGAAATCAAAGCAATCAAGGACGTTCGTGGTCAAGCCGCTTCTTGCCGCCATGGCACTTTCCGGTTCTGCCTACTCCCTGCAGGCTGTGGCTCAGGAAGCCACGGTCGTTGACGAAACCATGGTCGTGGTCGCCAGCCGGGCGGCAAAGGCGATCAGTGATATTCCGGGAACGGTTTGGTATGTCGATGGTCAGCAAATTGAGCAGGAGTATCGCGGCGGTAAAAACCTGGGCGAGATCCTGGCTGCGGCGGTACCATCGCTGGATGTCAGCAGCCAGGGAAGGACTAACTACGGCCAGAACTTGCGTGGCCGCGCCATGCTGGTGATGATTGACGGTGTTTCTCTGAACTCTTCACGTTCGATCAGTCGTCAGCTTGATTCGATCGACCCGTTCAATATTGCGCGGATTGAAGTACTGTCCGGCGCGACGTCAATTTACGGCGCGGGTGCAACCGGTGGGGTGATCAACATCGTTACCAAGCAGGCGGACAGCGGTGAACTGCAGTTTGAAAGTTATATCAGCACCACTTCGGGCCTGAACAGCAGCGATGATTTTGACTACAAGCTGGCGCAGTCGATCAGTGGCGGTGATGATCGGATCAAAGGCCGTGCGTCGGTCGTTTACGGAGAAACCCGCGGTTATTACGATGCTGACGGTGATATCGTCGTGCCGGACATTACCCAGGGCTCCCTGCAATACAATGAAATGGTGGATGTGATGGGCAGCCTGACGATTACACCATCGGAGACAAAAACCATTAATCTGCTGGCTCAGTATTACAGTAGCCAGCAAGACAGCCCGTATGGCATTTACTTTGGCGAAGATCTGGCCGGCGCGCCGAAAAACATTACCGGTAATGATCCGGATACCAGCCTGATTGATGTCCGTAAAGGATTTGAGTCGGACCGCCAGGGCGGGACTGAGCGGGTGATGCTGAACGCCAGCTATCATGACGCCGAGTTCCTGTCTCATGAGCTGATCATGCAGGCATCTTACCGCAGCGAAGAGCTGTCCTTCATTCCGTTTATTTACGGCACCTATCTGGCAGCGTCTGAGCAAACCACGGATGTGCTGAGCTTCCGTGCGGCACTGCTGAAATCGTTTGGCCGCCTGACCCTGACCTACGGGCTCGATAGCTACATCGACAAGCTGGAGAGCAATCAGGTGATCTTTGATCCACAAACCAGCTATGCCAGCGGTGGTCTGGTCAACCGGACTATGGCAACCATCGGTCGTTACCCGGAAACCGAAGTATCCTCAGTCGCTGGTTTCGTTCAGGCGGGCTTTGATATCACGGACGACTGGACGGTCGAAGGTGGCTATCGTTATCAGTATATGGATAACAAGGTCGATGATTTTGTCAGTGCCGGTATCCAGCAACAAATTGCGCTGGGCCAGGGCAGCTCGGCTGACGCGGTTCCGGGCGGTGAAACCGACTATAACATCGGCTTGTTCAACCTCGGCACCATCTATCGCTTCACTCCGCAAAGTCAGGTGTGGGCGAACTTCTCCCAGGGCTTCGATTTGTCTGATCCGGCGAAGTATTATGGCACGGGCACATATGGCGCGGCAGATGCGAGCGGCCATTATCCGCTGACTGCGAGCGTAAACGTGAATGATTCCAAAATGAAAGGGATCAAAACCAACAGCTATGAGATCGGTTACCGGATGCAGGATGATGCGCTGAGCTTGCAGGCCGCGTTGTACTATTCTCAGTCTGATAAAACCGTGAAGTTCGATAAGAAAACCCTGAACGTGAATGTGCTTGACGACAAGAAACGTATTTACGGTGCCGAAGCCATGGCGTCTTACTGGCTGAGTGATCAGCTCCAAGCCGGGGTAAATGGTCATATCGTCAAATCAGAGCAACAAAATAGCGACGGTGACTGGGAGAAAATGTCAATTCGCTACGCCAGTTCGTCAAAAGCCGGGGCCTGGTTGGGTTGGTATGAAAACGATTATGCGCTGAAACTGCAAAACCAGACGTTGTTTGATTTGACCGATGATGCTGATGGCAAGATTGATGGTTATAGCGTGTTCGATCTGGTGGGTACAGTGCAACTGCCGATCGGCAGCCTGGGCTTTGGTATCCAGAACCTGCTGGATAAAGACTACAGCACAGTATGGGGACAGCGTGCGCGGGGTTGGTACACTTACTACGCGCCAGCAGAAGTCTTCGACTATAAAGGCCGTGGCCGCACTTATACCTTGAACTACCAGGTTCAGTTCTAAGTCAGCAACCAGTTTTGCGTCGCGAAAACAATCCCCGGTCTACTGACCGGGGATTATTTATGGTTGCTGGATGTGCATGAGGTGTTGATTTTCGAATGATCGATTGGTCTCAAGCCGTATCCGGTTGCGACAGGCGCGGAGCTCGTTTGGGCCAGTTGTTGATCAGCGCACCGGTGAAAATGAGGCCCAGGGCGATGATGATATTCATCGACCAGTCATTGATCCCGGCCAGTGCCAGCAGGACCGAGGAGATCAGCGGTGCACTGAAGCTGAACGAGGCCAGTAGTGACTTGTTGCCACGTTTTAGCCCGATATCCCATAAGTAAAACGCTCCGCCGACCGGTCCCAGGCCCAATAACAGCGCGCCCAGCCATTCCGTTCCGCTCAATTGCCACTGGCCGCTTTCCAGCCCCAGGTGTGCCAGCAAAGCCAGGATGGCAACCGCTGCGGACAACCAACCAATATCTTCCACCGAGTTATCCGAGCGCGACAGGTAGAAAGAGTAACTGGACCAAATGAAGGCGCAGCACATGGCCAATAGATAGCCTGTCCAGTGGGCCTGATCCAGCGCCAGGCTGCTGTCGCCGGTGATAATCAATGCAATCCCGATAAACCCGAGGATGCCTCCAGCGAGTGCTTTGAGTACTGTCTGGCGATTGGCAACAAACAGAGCCAGGAGCAATGGCCAGATATAGACGATCAGGCTAACGTCAATGGCCGGGGCACGCCTTAGTGCAAGGAAATAGCAAAAGTGAAAGCCAAACAATCCCGTTATGCCAATAAGCCACTGGGGTAGGGTCAATCCGGGCCGAGTAAACACCGGCTCTCGGCGATACAGACGTTTGCCGAACATCAGCAAGGCTGAAATACAAAAACAGATCGCCAGCAACTGAAAAGGCGGCAGACGAGTAGTGAAGGTGCCAAGCAGGGCAAGCATGCCCCATAACAGGACGGCCAGAATACCGAATAAGGTTGCCATCTGAATATTCCTTTTAGGGTTCAAGATGACAAAATCTTAGTGTCTCTCAAGGTTATCAGTTGTGCTGAAAAGACGCTTTTGTTGGCCGAAAAGCTGAATGTGTCATTGAGAATAAGGTTGAGAAGACTAAGTTGAAAAGGTTAGGTTGAGAACGCCGACGGCGGCTGACCGTAATGACGGGAGAAGCGACGGCTGAAGGCCGATAAATCCTGATAACCAACTTGCTCGGCAACCAGGCGGACCGGCAGGTCGGAGTGGGTGAGTAAGGCTTTGGCCTTTTCCATCCGCTGCCGGGTGATGTATTGCTGCGCAGTCATGCCGGTGCTGGCTTTGAAGACTTTTTTAAACTGGGTCAGGCTCAGGCAGGCAAGACTGGCCAGCGTGCTGAGGGAATGTTCGGCGCTAAGATCCCCCGCAATGGCCTCGATTACCGGCTCTAACCGCGGGTCGAGTTTCTGATGGCTGGTTTGCTCGGCCACTAACAGGCAAAACAGCTCAAAACTGGCCTGCTCCAGCGCCGGGTTCACCTGATGCGCTAGCTGAACCCCGAGATATTGACAGTACGCCAACAGGGGCGGGCTGACAATAAATTTGGCTGACGTCGCATCGCGTAGGTTGTCCGGCAACTGATCTAAGTCGGCAACCAGAAATCGCGCTTGCTCATGGGCGCGAAAATCGTGTCGCTCGCCGGCTGGAATAGTCACTCCATCGCCCGGGCTGATTTTGCCGTGATAGTCTCCAACCTTGATATCAATCGTGCCATGCAGCGGCAGCACCAACTGATGGTACTCATGGTAGTGGCTGCGCGTCTGGCTGGTATAGGCCCGGATAGACAGGCGGTTCAGATGTGACACGGGAGCTCCTGTAAAGACTGTGGGATGATCCTGACAAGGTTGGTATACACCATCAAACAGGGTGATTGCCGGTAGGTGTTTGATTGCACTGGTTTTCAGTGCCCTTGTTGTGTTAAGACTACCATTTATAGCTTGTGATGTCTGAATCAAGGAAGGATATGCTCGAACTCAATACGCCGCAGTTGTATATGCGCCAGATCCAACCCACGGACTGGTCCCTGTTTGCTGAGTTGCAGCAAGAGCCGGCCGTGATGAAATATGTCGGGGATCCACTGCCCCTCGCTGAGCAGGAAATGAAATTTACCAGCCGCTTGCCGCCCTGGCAGCCGGGCGCTTCACACTGGCTGTGCCTGGTGGTGATCGAAAAGGACAGTCAGCGGCCGGTCGGGCTCACCGGATTTTTACCGGATGAAACGGACTCCGGGCAAGGAGAAGTCGGGTTTATGCTGCTGCCGGAGCATCAGGGGAAAGGGTATGCGACGGTATCACTGTCGGCGGTGGTGGGTTATGCCCGGCAGATCGGGATGACGGCGCTGACGGCCACGGTCACTGAAGGTAATGATGCTTCATGCCGGGTGCTGGAAAAATGTGGGTTTGCATTTGTGGAGCGGATCCCGGATGCCTATGAGATCGGTAACCGTCGCTATGCTGATTTGATCTATCGCTGCCCGCTTAATCCATACGCTGCTTGATAACAGCATGCGCGATGATCCAGGTGGAGTGCTCGTGTCGATCACCCTGTGGATCGTCGCGCGTGCTGTGTTATCCATTCAGAGGGGCGGCACTCCCCCCTGTGAAGCGTCCCCGATATAATCAGGCCGGCTCAGCTGCCGGTGCCGGTTGCGCTTCCTTTGGGGCATCGCCCACCTTGGCCTCGACCTTGCCGCAAATGTATTCGCCGATTGGAATCGCTGAGGTCGCCGCCGGTGACGGCGCGTTACACACATGCAGGCTGCGCGGACTCTCTGCAAACAGGAAGTCGTGGACCAAAGTACCGTCTTTCAGTACGGCCTGGGCGCGGATCCCTGCGGGATACGGCTGCAAATCCCCGAGCTGGATTTGCGGGCAGTACTTATTCACCAGCTTGAGATATCCCGGCTTCCACCACGAGTTCTTGGTTTCAATCAGTCCGGTTTTCAGGTGCTTGGCGGTCACTTTCCAAAAGCCGCTGAAACGCAGCATCTCGCTGATATCTTTCAGGCTGAGGTTGAATCGACCGTAGCCTTCCCGTTTCCAGCCCTGCACGGCATTCGGCCCGACGGTCACACTGCCGTCAATCATCCGGGTCAGGTGAACGCCGAGAAACGGCAGGTCCGGATCCGGGATCGGATAGATCAGGTGATTGACGATGTGGTTGAATTTTGGCGCCAGGCGGTAGTACTCGCCGCGATACGGAATAATCTGAAAATCAGTCTCAATGTTCAGCATCTTGGTCAGGCGATCCGCCATCAGGCCGGAGCAACTGATCAGAAAGCGGCTGCGTAGCGTCAGAGGCTGACCGTCACTCTTACACGAGACGGTGATCTGGCAGTCGTCTTCCGCCAGTCCAACTACTTCTGTGCGGCGGGCGATTTCCCCGCCGAGGGCGAGGAATTCTTCGGCCATTTTTTCGGTGACCTGACGGTAGTTAACGATGCTGGTCGAAGGCACCCAGATGGCGCCCAGCCCGGTGATGTTGGGCTCTTTTTCCGCCAGCGCGGCCTGATTCAGCAGCTCGACCTCAATCCCATTTTCCTGACAACGTTCAAACAGCGCATGCATGCGCTCAACTTCCTGCGCATTGGTCGCCACCAGCAGTTTGCCGCAGTTCTCCACCGGGATCCGGTGTTTGTGGCAAAAGTCGAGGGTTTTCTTAACGCCGGCTTTGCAGAAATTGGCCTTCAGGCTGCCCGGGGCGTAATAGACCCCGGCGTGGATCACGCCGCTGTTATGGCCGGTCTGGTGGCGGGACAGGCCGTCTTCTTTTTCCACCACCAGGATAGACTTATCCGGGTGGCGCTGGCGCAGTTGCCAGGCCGTTGAGATGCCGACGATCCCGCCGCCGACAATGATGTAATCGTAAATCTTAGTCACGGACAAATGCTCCCTGCTCTGTCAGTTGGAGGATGACGATGGCGCGGCTACAAATGATTCCTGGCGTGCCTGGCGACCCGTCACAATAAATAGGGCGATAAAGGCAGCTGTTGCAGCGAGGCGGGCCATCAGTGGCATTTCCGGCCACACCAGCACGACACCAATGGCGACCAACGCGGCCCGTAAAGGCCAGTTTAACGCACCTTCCAGGTAGCCTTCGATGGCAGCGATCAAAGCGTAGGTGCCAAAGATGGCAAAGATACCGACGCTCAACACTGAAGCCCAGTCCCAGCTCACCAGCGAGGTATAGGCGATCAGCAGCGGTACCAGGTAGAGCCCTTTGGCAATTTTCCACGCTGTCAGGCCGGTACGCATTGCCGGGGTGCGAGCAATGGTTGCGGCAGCAAACGCCGTCAGGCAGACCGGTGGGGTAACGTTACTGTCCTGCGACAGCCAGAAGATGATCAGGTGCGCGGCCAGCAGCGCCAGTGCTACTTTCTCCATTCCCAGCCCTTGCTCCAGCAGCGTGCCCATAAAGTCGGCTGGAACCATGGCGAGCAGCGCCTGGGCTTTGTCTGCCGACATCGGCTGGGTTAAGGCGGCCAGTTGATCCGGGGCGGCCAGCATGAAGATTGCTCGCGCCTGCTCCGGCAGCTGACCGTTAACCATCATCTCAATCAGCTGGCTTTCTGCCATCAGTTTATACAATGCCGGGGCAGACAGGGTACCGAGCACAATATAGGCCGCGGTCACCGGCAGGCCCATACCCAGGATCAGCGAGGCCAGGGCGATGAGTAACAGCATCACCAGCAAACTGCCACCGGCCCAGTCGTTGATCATCAGCGAGAAAGTATTGCCGATCCCGGTGGTGCTGATCACATTGATTACCAGGCCGATCCCGATCAGTAGCACGGCAGTGGTGGCCATATTTCGGGCCCCCTGGGCCATGGCTTCGATGATTGCGGTCAGCCCCATTTTATTCGGTGATAGCCAGGAGGCAACAATCACGGAAATGATGGAAATTCCGGCGGCATAAGTCGGGGTAAAACCACTCACCAGCAGATAGACCAGCACGGCCAGCGGGATCAGGTTGTGCCAGCCAGACAGCAGCACTTTGAGCAGCGGCTCGGCTGAGGTAGTGACCTGGTGGACACCGCTGCGCTTGGCTTCAATTCGCACGAAGAAGGCGACCGAGAGGAAGTAAATCAGCGCTGGTACGACAGATACGGCAATAATACTGACATACGGCACCTGGGTGTAAGAGGCCATGATAAAGGCGCCGGCGCCCATTACTGGGGGCATTAACTGGCCACCGGTCGAGGCAGCGGCTTCAACTCCGGCAGCAAACCGGGCCGGGAACCCGGCTTTACGCATCAGCGGAATAGTGATCACCCCGGTGGAGACGGTATTGGCGACACTGGAGCCGGAGACAGAGCCCATCAGGCCGGAGCCGATGACGGCAATAAAGCCCGGGCCGCCGATGATTTTGCCGGCTGCAGCGCGGGAAACATCAATGATGTAATCTCCGACACCGGCGCGGACCAGAAACGCACCGAACAGGATGAACATGAAGACAAAGCTCCAGCTGATCCGCGAGATTGAGCCGAACATGCCTTCGGAGCTATAGAAGCTGCGATAGAGCAGGGTTTCAAAGCTCAGCCCCGGAAAGTGAAAAATGCCGGAGACCCACTGGCCCCACAGTACCACGTAGCTCAGACACAGAACGATCAGGACCGGAATGAACCAGCCGATGGTGCGGCGGATCAGCTCCAGAACAATGGCAATGGCCAGCAGGGAAAAGAACCAGTCACTGGCGATAAACTTCACCCCGCGGGCATAGAGTGCATCTTCCGCCAGCGGGATATAAATCAGGCAAGACAACGCCGCAAGGGCGATTAAAATGTCGACCCCCAGAGCCAGCTTGCTACGCTTCAAGCTGCGGTGTGCGGGGTACCAGAGCGCACAGATGATTGCAAACCCGGCAAAGTGGGTGGCCGAAACCCAGAGCTCGGGCAGCGTCGCGAGGGTGTTAAACCAGATATGGAGTGCAGAAAGCAGGACGCCTAACCCTGTAATCGTCGCGGTGACCCAGGGGAAGTCCGTTCGGGTCGGTAATTCAAACTGTTGAAGCTGTTGCTCAGTCTTTGTGCTCATGTTTTGCTCCTTTCCCCGGCAGCCGAACCGCTGCTGCCGGGACATCCTTTAACTGACAATTACTGGACAATCAGCTCAGATGGGATCTCGAGTCCCATTTCACGGTAGAAACGTACTGCGCCCGGATGAAGCGGCACAGGCAGGCCGTTGATGGCTTTTTCAATCGCCATATCTTTCGTTGCTTTGTGAATACTGTTGAGGAACGGCAGGTTTTCGTAAATCGCTTTGGTCAGCAGGTAGACATCTTCGTCAGACACGTCTTTGCGCACGGCCAGGAAGTTCGGCTGAGTAATGGTATTGACGACTTCTGTCTGGCCCGGATAGGTATTGGCCGGAATGGTATAGCGGGTCCATAGCTTGTACTGACTGTTGGCCTGTTCAAGTTGCTCATCGGTAAATGACAGGAGTTTTATTTTGCTTCCCATTGCGGCATAGGCACGAGTGACCGCACTGACCGGTACACCGGCTGGAGTGTTCATCCCATCAATGGCGCCGTTTTGCAGCGCATCGGCGCTGGCACCATAGCCAAGGTAAGACAGATTGAAGCTTTCCGGGTCAATCTCCAGACCCGATAAAATATGACGCGCTGCGCCCTCTGAGCCGGAGTTCTTTTTGCCAATCGAGAACTTTTTGTCTGCCATAGTGGTTAGATCGGCAATGGTGCCGGTTTTCGCCAGATCAGAACGCACCGTGAAGTGCTCAACATTCTGCCATAACATGGTGACCGAGCGCAGATCCTGTTGAGGGCCTTGGGTGGTAAATTGTCCTTTACCATTCCAGGCCCAGTAGCCGTAAAGACCCATCATGATGGCAAACTGAGCTTCGTTCTCATTGAGCAGTTTGACGTTCTCACCTGAGCCGGCTGAGCTGATGGCGGCCAGCGAAAACTGGTGCTTAGGTTCCAGTTTGATCTTACTGAGCGTTGCAATGGCCACACCAACCGGATAATAGGTGCCGCCCGTCGAGGCGGTGGCCATGATATAGCTGCGATTATCAGCCGCTTGGGTGGTCGTGCTGGTTAGGCCGAGTGCAGCCGTGAGGAATAGGGATTTCAGCATTGCTTTGTTCAACATAGATACGCTCCGTGTAAAGAGAATAAGCAGGGTGAGATCATCACGTTCTACTTGTTCTCGTGTGGTTGATGATTGTTTTTTTAGTCAATCTCTTGAAGGTTAGATAAAGCAATGTACGTGCCACAGTGTAACTTATTGATTTTATTTAACTAAATGTGTTTAGTACTGTTAATGAGCAAGATATCGCTTATTTGCCAGCAATTCAGTCAGCAAAAAATGGCCGATTGTTGAAATGGAAAGTGGTGGGTTGTTACGGAGTTGTTGTATTCTGGCGATTGGGGATGTGAGGTTGGTAACAAACTTGCGCTCAGGCTATCGGCGATTTTTTGCCGATAGCCTGAGCGGAAAAACACAAAGCACGCTAGAGCGTGTCAGGTGTAATCGCTGCGGCTGAGACCGTATTTCTGCATTTTCTGATTCAGGGTACGGCGGGGCAGATCGAGTTCCTCCAGTGCATCAATAATGCTGCCGTGATGCCGCTGCAGGCATTCGTGGATTACTTTGCGCTCAAAATTTTGCACCTGGATCGCCAGCGGCAGGGTGGCACTGGAAGGTTCGGTGGTCAGGTTCGGCCGAGAAGCCAGGATCTCCCCGACCGTCAGGCTGGGATCTAAGGCAAAACGGGTGGCGATATTTTTCAGTTCGCGGACATTGCCCGGCCAGGGATAACGCATCAGCGCCTGCTGATCACTGGGGCTTGGCAGGCGGGTATCCGGATTGACCTGATGGGTGTAGTGATCAAACAGCAGCAGGATATCTTCGCTGCGCTCAGCCAAGGGCGGCAAGTAGAGCTGGGCGACGTTGAGGCGGTAGAACAGATCCTGGCGAAATTCCGGATGATGATGAAGATCTTCCTTGGCGGCGGCGATCACCCGCAGATCGATATGGATCGGGCGATTGCCGCCAACCCGCTCGACGGTATTTTCCTGCAAGGCGCGCAACACCTTAACCTGCATATTGAGCGGCATGCTCTCGACTTCATCGAGAAACAGGGTGCCTTGATCGGCATATTCCAGCTTACCAACCCGCCGTTTGACGGCGCCGGTAAATGCGCCGGCTTCATGGCCGAACAGCTCACTCTCGAACAGGTTTTCCGGGATCGCTGCACAGTTGATCGGGACAAATTCACGCTGGTTGCGGGTGCTGAATTGATGGAGGCAGTGGGCGACCAGCTCTTTGCCGCAGCCGGTTTCGCCGTAGATAATCACATTGGTATCGATGGCGGCGACTTTCAGCAGTTGCTGGCGCAGGCGGACCATGGCCTCGCTGCGGCCGATCAGTACTTTTTCCAGCCCTTCCGCTTGCGCCAGGTAGGCATGCCTGTCCTGCTGGGCGGTCTGGCTCCGGCGGGTTTCGAGGGCGCGGGCCACCGTTTGCAACAGCCGGGCCGGGTCGAACGGCTTTTCGACAAAATCGAAAGCCCCGTCGCGCAGTGCTTTAACCGCCATATCGACATCGCCATGGCCGGTGATCAGGATCACCGGGATCTCCGGATGGCGCTCAAGCAGGCGGGGTAGCAGGGCCATGCCGTCGATGTCCGGCAATCGGACATCACTGATGATGATCCCCGGAAAGTCGGGCGGGAGCTGGTTCAGGGCGGATTCGCCGTCGGCAAACTCCAGCACCTGGTGCCCGTCCAGCTGTAACCACTGGCTGGTGGCCTGGCGGACAATTTCATCATCTTCGATCAGGGCAAGCGGCATTTTTTCCGGTAATGGCATGGCTTTGTCGTTCCGTATACAGGGGGCGGTTCTTCATGAACCGAACGTTTCACATCGTTTCAGGATGTTATTTACTGCGATTGGTATTACCGTAAAAAAACTTGGCGCGATTGGGAAGTGCTTTGCACCGATTCTGTGGGGGCAACGAAATGGAAAACGGCGATTTGCATCTGATGGAGAGGCAAATTCTGGGGGAGTCGATGTGAACCCGGCCGAATTTCCGGGGGGATTGCTGCAGATGATTTGCGCCAGAGATAAAAGTCTGGCTACAATAGCGTCAACATTTCCTCAGGAGCTTACGCCACGATGAACAACTAATGTCTGACATCCTTGTTTATATTTTTGGATTTTCAGGGTTAGTGGGCGTAACTTCGTCTTCGCCGCGATAGCGGCATGCTTTCTTTACCAGTTTTGTTATCGTGGTCAATATTGCTTTGATCAATTTTGATTTATTGTTGCTGCGAGCAATGCTGAACCGCATTCAGGATTCATCTCGATACGCCGGGCGCTGTTGTGTCGGGCGTATGATTTCACTGATGTGCGGTGCCCCGTGACCCCTGATCTGTTTTGGGATGCTCCGGCGACGCTTTATTCCATCGCCGTTTGAGTACCCTCAGATATTTTTCAGGAGGTGCCAATGGCGATTCCTTCCCCGATATTAACCGCCCATAACTTAGCGGTATTTCATGACAACGGCGAGACGCTGTTTTCCGATGTCAGCTTTTCACTTGAACTTCAGATCACTGGCCTGGTCGGTCAGAACGGTGCCGGCAAGTCGGTGCTGGCCAAGATTTTAATGCAGCAAATTCGGCCGGATGCCGGCACTGTGCACAGCCTGGCTAGACTCGGCTGCCTGGCACAAATCACCGACGCAGCGCAGCGTTCTGAGATGGGCAGCGTCGTGGCATTTCTGGGACTGGAAGCTAAGTTGCAGGCGCTGACACGGATTGAAAACGGCAGTTGTGCCCCCGATGATTTTGAGCTGGTCGGTGATGACTGGGATATCCGGGATGTGCTTCACGCCCGGCTGACGGCAATCGGACTGCCGCCGGATCCGTTTCAGCCCTGTCAGGCATTAAGTGGCGGTGAGCTGATCCGTCTGCAGCTGTGGCAGTTGTTTGAGGGCGATCATGATTATTTGATCCTTGATGAGCCAAGTAACCATCTGGATCAGGCAGGACGCCGTTGGTTGATTGAACAATTGCATCAGTTCCGGGGCGGGGTGTTGCTGATCAGCCATGATCGCCAATTGCTTCAGGAGGCCGATCATATTCTTGAGCTGACCGCGACGGGTGTCTGCCAATATGGCGGTAATTATGCGGTCTATGCCGAGGAGAAATTACGTCAGCAGGTGGCGGCTGCCCGGGCATTGAGCAGCGCAGAGAACCAGGTGGCACAACTGCGCCGTCAGTATCAGCGAAGTCAGGAGAAAGCCCAGCAACGGGCGGTGGCGGGCAAGAAAGAGCGGCGCTCCGGTAGTCAGCCCAAGATGTTGCTCGATGGGAAGAAAGAAGCCGCGCAGCTGTCCGCCTCCGCGCGTAAAGTTCAGTTCTCCCGGCAATTGGCGGTGGCCGAGCAACGTGTTAGTGAGCACAAAGCTCGGCATATTCAGGATAAGCCGCAGCAACTGAAAGTGAATGCGGCTGAAAGACGACTCTCGGTGGTGCTCGATGTGATTAATCTGACGCTCCCCTATGGTCAGCACGCTCCCATCAGCTTTCGGCTCTGTTACGGCGATCGGGTGCACCTGGTTGGTCCCAACGGCTGTGGCAAATCAACCTTGCTGAAAACCCTGCTCGGTGACGAGCAGCCCACTGCGGGGGAAGTCCACTGCCGGGCGAACCTTTGTTATCTGGATCAGCATTTTAGCCTGTTGGATGAAACGCAGTCGGTGCTGGCCAATTTGCAGCGGTTATGCCCGGAGCACACCGAGACAGAATTGCGTACCATGGCCGCCGGGGTTGGGCTCCGTCGCCAGCGAGTAGCGCTGCCGATCGGGCGGCTCAGCGGGGGCGAGCGGATGAAAGTGGCGCTGCTGGTGATTAGTCATCAGCCGGGTGAGACTTTGCTGCTGCTCGATGAGCCGGATAATCACCTGGACTTGGCGGCGAAGCAGATGCTGTCCCGGGCACTGCATCAGTATCCGGGGCCGATGCTGCTCGTCAGCCATGAGCCTGATTTTGTGGCCGAGGTCGGCATCCAGGGCTGCCTGGTACTCAGCCGGTAAATCATTTACCGGGATGACCAGCTTACGTTCAGGTATCACCGATTAGGATAAACCTGAACTTCAGAGTTCACGCTAACTTCAAAGTTCTCGCTAATAGTGTTTTGTTACATGCTTTTTTGCCCGGCCAACATTGGACCGGGCTTTTTTCTGCCTGTCAGATTCACCTTTTTCTCGGACGCCCATTCCCTTTGCTTTCAGTGAACGCTTTTTGCCGGAAATGCATCCAGCTTTGCTACTGTTAATAGATGCTTTTCATCTCGGGTAAAGCTGCGCCATGAAAATACAATTACAAAATTGGTGGGAGGGGGTACGGACCAGTTTTTGGTTTGTACCGGGCGGATTGGTGCTGATCGCCATCGGCGCAGCCCATAGCCTGATAGTTTTCGATCAGCTGATCGAGCTGGCGTTGATCCGTCAGTTTAGCTTTCTCTATTTTGGCGGACCGGAAGGTGCCCGGGTGATCCTATCCACCCTGGCCGGCTCTATGGTAACCGTAGCTGGGGTGGTGTTCTCCATTACGATTGTGGCGCTGACCCTGGCGTCCTCCCAGTTCGGGCCCCGTTTGCTGCGAAACTTCATGCAAGATACCGGCACCCAGTATGTACTGGGGATCTTTATCGCTACGTTTATTTATTGCCTGTTTGTGCTCAGTGCCGTCAATACCGAAGGGCCGAAGGATTTCGTCCCTTACTTGTCCGTCAATATAGCGCTGGTGCTGGCGGTGCTCAATGTCGGGGTGCTGATTTACTTTATTCACCATGTGTCGGTATCCATTCAAGCCGATCAGGTGGTGGCGACTGTGTATGATGAGCTGGTTGCCAGTATTGAATTGTTTTTTCCGGGCCCACTGCAACATGAGCCAGATCCCCTGGTCATGCCTGATTTTGTTGAAAGTACCACGGCGGTCAGAGTGATCACCGCCACGTGTGACGGCTACCTGCAAGCGCTCGATGATGCGGCGTTGGTCAAAGCGGCAGCTCAGTCCGGGTGTTTTTACGATGTCCGTTTTCGGCCCGGTGATTTTATTACCCGGGGCGAAACGCTGGTGGCGGTGACGCCATGCGATCGCACGCAGGCTTCGTCACCTGAGCCGGAAGCTTCGGATGTGTTGGAGGTTGAAGCGCAGGAGATTCGGCAGGCGTTTGTCTGCGGTGCTTTGCGCACGGCTGAGCAGGATCCGGAATTTGCCTTAAACCAGATGGTGGAGATTGCGCTGCGGGCTTTATCACCGGGGATTAATGATCCTTTTACCGCGATGACCTGTCTTGATCGGTTGGGGGCGGTGTTGAGCTTACTGAGCTGCCGCCAGTTTCCGCACCCGTTGCGGTGCCATGAAGAAGCGCAGGTTTGTTGCCGGTTTCGCAGCGTCAGTTATACCGGCATGGTGAATGCAGCATTTGATCAAATACGCCAGTGTGCGGCGAGCAATGTCGCGGTGTCGATTCGGTTGCTGGAAGTCTTGGCGACTATGGCTAAACATGGCCGTACATCCGAGCAGCAACAGGCGATTGGGTGCCAAGCCGAAATGGTATGGCGCGCCGGTCAGAAGACAGTGACCGAGCCTGAAGACTTGCGAGAAATGCAGTCCCGCTACCAGCAGGTGACTGAGTTGTTGCGATGGATGACCCAGTAAGGCACGGGAAACCTGGCGTAAATCGCGATGGTTCCGCAGCGGGTCATTATGAAATATGTACTGAACGTTAATTAGCGAGGAGGAACGAATGGACAGACAAGCCTTTATTGACAAACTTCATGCCAAACTCGATGAATGGAATGCCGAGATCGATAAGCTGGAAGCCAAAGCCAATCAGGCCAAAGCCGAAAAGCAGGCGGAGTATCGTGAGGAAATCCAAGAATTGAAGCAGAAAAAGCAGGATGCAAAAAGCAAACTGGATGAGGTCAAGGCGTCCAGCGACGCAGCCTGGCAGGACTTGAAAGCCGGGGCGGAAGAAGCGTTTGAAACGATGAAAGAAGCCTTTCAGTCCGCGCGGCAAAAATTTTAACTGAGCTGGTATTCAGAGGCATTAAAGCCGGTGCAAACCGGCTTTTTGCTGCTGGGCTATTGCTTTCTTGCATCATAATGTTGGCGCGCAGCTCGAATGTCATCATGGTGTGTATCTGCCCACGACACCAGTCCCCACACCGACTTGGTTAACCCTTTCCCGAGCTCAGTTAACTTATACTCCACTTTTACCGGAACTTCGGGGTATACAGTCCGGTTGACAAAGCCATCGCGTTCCAGGTCCCGTAATGTTTGCGTTAACATACGTTGTGAAATCCCTTCAATTCTTGATTTCAGTGAATTGAACCGATCAGGCCCGTCAACAAGGCTGAAAAGGATCAAGATCGACCACTTATCGCCGATCTGAGCAACGACATCACGAATTGGGCAGTCGTCGCTTTGTACAAAGACTCTTTTGTCCGTTTGATTACTCATAGCCATTTATCTTCGTTCTCATCGGTTATCAACAGGTAACTAAGGCAGAATATTCTGCCTTATTGTAGAGTAACACCCATTTATGTATTTTAGTATATATTAGTAACCAACGTTTTCGACAACGTGAAATCAAAGGTGTTGCAATGACTCACTCCCTGCTTAATCAGGCGCTGGAAAAATATGCGTCAAACGAACCTGAATCAGATATCGATCTGTTCTCTCCTCAATACGTCAACATTGGCAAGTTTGACATCCGGTATGTCCGTTATGAGAAGAAGAATGCGCCGACGTTAGTCTTGCTTAATGGTCTGCCCCAAAGTATCCGAATGTGGGAACACGGCTGGGAAATGCTGTGCCGCCACTTCAACTTGATTGCATTCGACATCCCTGGTTTTGGTTTGTCAAAAGCGCAGGAAAGTGACATGTCGCCCCGAAAATTAAGCCAGGTGATCATTCAGGTGCTGGATCATTTTGAGATTTCTAAAGCACATCTCATTGGACCGGATGTTGGAACCCCGATTGCACTTGCGGCTGCGATTGAGTACCCGGATCGATTTGAGAGCCTGAATATTTTTGATGGTCCGGGGAGTTATCCGGCGAAAATGTCGCCGATCCTAAAAGCGGTGATTAACTTTGGCCTGGTGCGATGGTTAGCAAAAGGGCTTAACAAAAAGTCTGTGATGGCAACGAATTTCAACACGGCAGTGAAAGATGGCTACCACAGTTACCGGCCGACCAGACGAGCAATCAAAGAGTATTATGATATTGCTTTTGATGAACAAGCTCATCGGTGCGCCATCACTTTCTTTGGCTCCTATCCGAAGGATTTGTCCTGGATCCAGACGCGGTTAAAAGATATTTGTCTGCCAACTCTCATCACCTGGGGCAAGCTGGATCCATTTGTATTTGTCAGTAATGCAGACGACTTATCAAAACAGATCCCGTTCAATAAACTTGTAGTATTCGACAATGCGTCCCATTTTTCATCTGAAGATGCCGGAGAAGAATACCTGAACCTCATTACCCATTGGTGCTTGGGTGATTATCAGCACCTTTAAATCATCATGATTGATATCGCGGCCTACTCACTGAGCTCTGTCACCCTAAGCGCTCGCGATATCTCCGCTGAAATTTAAAATAAGAAGAAAGATAATACCGACCGGCAAGGAAAAGAGGGGCTCATTTTTGTGAGTTATAAAAGAGATGCAGTCGCGACAGGGCCGCGACTGCTATACGTTTATTGCAGGTGCTTGGGTTTCACCAAATCAGTTTTTTGCGCTTTCAGTAAGGTGACTGCCTCTTTGACGGTTTCAACCAGCGCACTGTTGTCAGCTGTGTTTTTGTTTAACAGCGGTAAAACAAGATAATGAATGCCCCCATCATCTGTCGGGACGCCGGTTGCAATAATGACATCTCCTTCAGATGCCGTACCGAAGTATTCGGAGACCACCTGAGTTTCGCTGACGCCATAACTGTCCAGGTAATCCGGCTCTGTGTTGTCAAACATGATCAGCTCGCCTTGTTTGGCCAGGGCGCGTAGCTGTTGCTGCTTGTGTTCATCAAACGGGTAGTCTGTGGTGTTGATATAACGAACTTGCTCGGTTTCAATGAAATCGTATAGCGCGTTGCTGAGCTCGTTTAACGGGGTTGAGAGCCATGGGGTGTCCGCTGTCAGATTCGCTTCCTCAACGGTACTGCGTTGAGCGGAATTTGGCTCAATTATCGAGCTGATTGCCTGTGTTGATGAGACAATTGGCGTTTCGGTGATTTGGTTGCTTTGCTGCTCTGGAGATTCAGTTGTGATCTCAGATGTCGCCGGGCCAGCGTCGCTGCTCGTGGTGAACAGGCGGGCTCCGAGTACTGCTGCGACAGCCAGAATTGTGCCGATCAATAGTTGTTTCTTAGCTACCATGAAGTCTGTCTTGTTGTCGTTGGCATTGGAAAATGCCGGTTACCCCGCTTCCTTGGTTTGGTTCGCGGTAACCGGCGCAGCGATTAGTGGTAGAGCTCGTCGTTCCAGGCGACGGTCACTGCCCGGCTGGTTTCAGTCCACTGACTGCTGTCTTTGTTTTTCTTCCAGGTATTTTCCGGAGAAGTGTACCAACTGCACCAGTCGCGACCAAAGTAATAGTGGGTCTTGCGCCATCCGGCGACCAGCTTGATCTCCGTCACATCTTCACCATCATTGATATTTTGTTTACGGTAGACCGCGCCTACTTGAGGTTTAAAATCGGATCGCATAACGATAGGCAGCTCGCTGTAGTCGATCAGGTTCCCCATGTCACAACTGGTCCAGCGATATAGTAACCAGTCTTTCGGCGGAGTGTGGTTGCGGATCGTCTGATTCTCGATCAACCAACTGATACTTTCATTGGTCTGGCTGAAATCTGCCACTGTTTGGAACTCTGGTTGATCGTAACTCACCCGGTTACTCCAGGATATCCCGCCGCCGATTGAGGGCGATTGCGAAGCAGTGAAGCCCAGATTGAAGTCCAGTGATTCGCTGACGGAAGCGGTGGCGATGGTATTTTCCGGTGCATGGCTCATGTGACGCAGCGGTGCACCGTTGAGGTAGCTCAGGGCCAGCTTAAAAGCGGTCGGGATGGTGTAGCGGTAGTCACCACCGGTCGAAAAAACGTAGATTTGTTCTTTATGCGGAACATTGGTCATATCGAATCCGGATCCTCCGTTCAGGATGAGCTTGGCTTCTTTGGCGCCGTCCGGCAACAAGGATTGGTTCCAGACGTTTTCCAAAGAGTAGATCAGACGGATTTTTTTTGCGCGTGCGTCGCTGTCATCCAGTTCCAGCAGGGTCGAGGTATAAGCCTTGAGCGTGTCCTCGGCTTGTGCCGGTGCCAGAGATCCAAGCAAAGCCAGGGTGACAACACTTACGGAAAGGTGTTGATTCTTCATTATATTTTCCTGTTAAGCAGCTCATAAACATTCTTCAATAAAATAGCGTCCGAATATAGTTTATGAGTCTTTTTTGTATGATTTTTTTATGGTTTGGCGCTTAATGATTAAGCGGGTGTATATTGCTTTTTGAATAGGATGAAAAAAAGAAACAGTACAGATTTGTGGGCGCTTGGTTCCAACTTTCTTGGCGCTGGTGTGGTTTGTATATTCAGAAAAAATTTTGCTGTTGCTTACAGGTTGTCATCGTATACCTGTGCATAGAAAGCGCATGGCGATATATAGCTTGAATCGCCCGTAAAGGCCACTATCGCATTATTTCCCGCGGTTTTGTGTGGCAGGATGGCTTTATCTGAGGTGACGAGCACATGCCCTTAGCGTCTGGTGAATCATTCTCGGAAAGCGGACCACCGGGATTCAGTACTGATACTAAACCAGGTGGCCCGAAGGAGGTTATTTTATCGGTTCAAGCTGAATTGCTCCAACGATGAGATGTGAAACAATCATAATCCCTATAATGAATGGGCGAGCTTATGTTCTGCGATCATGATGCCATCTTCATTCAGGAAACGCTCATACGCGAACGGTTCGATGTCGATGGTGGTCGGCATGGCCCGGACTAATTCATCCAGAAGTTGTCCGGTGATCGCCGAGGTCAGCATTCCGGTCCGGAAATGGCCGCAGGCATTGAGATAACCTTCAATCCCCGGAACCGGACCCAGGATCGGCAGTTCATCCGGCGATCCCGGTCTGAGTCCTGCCCAGCAACGTTTGATGTTCATATCGCGCAGTGCGGGGATCGATTTCATCGCCCCCTGTGCCAGCTGCTTGATGTATTTGACATCGTTGCTGGTATCAAACCCTCTTTCTTCGGTGGTGGAGCCGATGAGAATTTCCCCGTTGTCTTTCTGCGCGATGTAGCAGTCACTGGTGGTCAGGCAGCCGTTGAGTAGCTTCGGCAGCTTCTCGGTGATGATCACCTGGCCTTTGACCGGGAAAACAGGGAGGGCATATCCGGTTGCCCATTGGCTGATGGTTTCTGCCCAGGCCCCCGCGGCGTTAATCATCATCTGACACGGCAGCACGCCTTGCTCTGTTTTGACGGCGGTGACGCGGTTTCCGTGTCGCTCAATGCCGGTCACTTTGGTGTTCAGGTACAGCTCAACCCCATTCTGTCGGGCCGCTTCAAGGTAGGCTTCATTCAGACGATACGGGTTGATCTGGTGATCGCAGTCGAATTCCATCGCTCCGACGGCATCGCGCGAGACGTTTGGCTCTTCGTCATGCAACTCGGCCTGCGAGAGCCAACGCACATGCGCCTGACGATCCGGGATGGCTGCGGCGATATGCTCTGCGTACAAGCGGTCATACTGGTCGAACAGGACAAACTTCAGGCCGGTCCGTTCAAACTTGAAATCCACGCCATGGTTTTCGAGCAGTTCATCGTACAGCGCCGGGTACATCGCATTGGACATCATCGACATATTAAAAAACGGCTCTGGCATGATGTGCGGGTTCAGCTCCGGTGCATCGGTCGCCCCGGATTCCCGCATTTGCTTCGAGAGGGTTTTGAACAGAATGACGCCGCATCCCAGTCCCGTGGATTCACCCATGGCCCAAAGCCCCCCGGCCGATGCTCGTGACGCGTTGCCGGGATACTTGTAATCAACCACGGCAATTTTCAGATCTTTCTGACGGCTGAGGAAGTAAGCCACTGATGCCCCAATTACGCCACCCCCACAAATGACAACATCATATGTTTTCATGCATTATCCTCCAGAGCAGCAAACGGAATTGGGTCTAACGGGAATCTCGGTCGAACCAGACTTTGCTCCTGGTTGTATCCTTCTTTTTTCAATCGGTCATAACAGTAATGGGCGCAGGTTTTTCCCTGACAATCACCCATGGTGACGCGGGTGCGCATTTTTAACGTCACGATATCGCGGCAACCTTGCGCAATGGCCTCATCGATTGCACGTCGTTTCACCTGCTCACAACGGCAGATCACGGTGTCTTCATCCGGCAGTGACAACAATCCGAGCTCTCGGTAGCCGGCGGTATCAAACGCCTGACGAAAACGGTACAACCGCGATAATTGACGGCGCATGGCATGGATCTGTTGCTCCGCCTCACTATGGCTCTGCTTGCCCAGTTCAGCGGCGATCGCTTGTGCTGTGATCCGGCCTTCCAGCATCGCTGCGTCGGCACCGGCCAGTTTGACACTGTCCCCGGCACAGAAAACGCCGCCGACGCTGCTTCTTTGCCAGTCGTCCGTGGTCGGTATAGCCCCGCTCATGTGGTCGTATACCACGTCGAGCCCCATCAACTGAGCCAGTTGCGAACGCGCCGAAAAACCATATCCAACTCCGAGTGTATCGACGGTATAGGTCACGGCTCGGTCGTGATCAGGCACCCATTGCTCATCGTAGGGTGCGATGGTGACTTCATTTAACTGCTTGTCCCCCGAAGCTTTCACCAGCCCCCAGCCATAATGCAGCGGGATCTTGTGCTGTTTGAGGTACCACATCATCGAAAGCCCATCGAGCGCTTGTTGTGGCCGGTTGAGTATGGCTAAAGTTTCCTTGGCAATGGCAGAAAACTTTGCTGCTTCGCAGATGGCCTCAACCTGGCATCCGGCTTTATGTAGCTGACAGGCAACCAGCACGAGTAGCGGTCCGGTGCCGGCGATCACCACTTTGTTTCCTGGTCTGACCAACCCGCTTTTCAGCTGAAGTTGGATCCCACCCAGTAACATGACCCCCGGCAGTTGCCAGCCCGGAAACGGAACACTGCGCTCCTGGCAACCTGTTGCCAGAACCAGTTGGTCGTATTCAGTCGTCGAAAGTTGATGGTCATGTGTGATCAACAGGTTGTTGTCTCCCAAGGGGCCAAGCACACGGGTTTGCGTTCTGAGCTCAATCAAAGCGGCATGGCGCTGGTAGTCCTGCTGGATTTTATCGATCGAGTTCTGCAGTTTTTCATCCAGGTGGGGCATATCCAGGGTTTTACGCCACGGACCGCGATAGATGACGCCGCCAGCTTTCGGCGCTTCTTCAAGCACAGTGGTGTGGATACCGAACTTTGCTAGTGCCGTAGCGGCGGACATACCTGCAGGGCCAGCTCCGACGATGACAACTTTCTTAGCCATGTTTCACCCCTTGATCTAACACGTTGTTGCGACCGGTTTCGATTGTCATGTTTGGTTTGACGATGGTTTGGCAGGCGCGTTGTTTGTGTCGGCCATCAATGTGAAGTAGGCAACAGTGACAGACGCCCATCCCGCAATACGCACCAGATTCGGCACCATAATCGTTTTTCATGATCTGTCGAATGTTTGAAGCCAGCAGCGCGCTTAACACACTTTCTCCTTCGACTGCCGGAATCGAGATGCCGTTGACCTGGATCGAAAACGGTTTGTCGAGTGCCTCAGTGATATCTTGTGTTCTTTTAGTCATTATTTTTTATACCAACTTGTGAGATTGATTGTGAAATCGGATGCATACTATCACCATTAACTTTATAAGGTTATGACAAATGAAATTTATTTAACAAAATTGCAAAGCTGATTCTCATTTTGATAGTGGAATGTGATGAGTTTGCTATTTTTTCTGGTGGGATTTGTTGGATTGCATGCTGGAAATTTCGCCATGCTGATTGCGAACAACCGGTGTCGCTTAGCGATCACCATAGCTATCGGTCTGGGAAGTTACTTCAAAAAGCACAACATCGATGAACCAGACATGAGTGCAGCGGGCGTGAGTTGGCTTTTCACTGGGTCCGTCAGGCATTGCGGCAGCTCAGGGAGCTTGTCGGGCGGGCTTATGTTGGATAGAGCGCCTGAAGCATCAGGCGCTTGAAGCTATTGACGGCGGGTTAGGCGTTCGCCATTTTAAGTAGGGTTTCCATCTGGCTCGGGGTCTGGATCATGGTGTCGTTGCGCGAGGCCCGCAGGTCGTGGGTAATGACATGCAGGGGCAAGTTCGGGTCCTGGCGCATGGCCATTGCGGCAATGGTCTGGCCGGTACGTCCGACGCCGGCGCGGCAGTGGATCACGGGCAGCAGTTTGGTCGACTCATGTACGGCGCGGCTGCGGCGAGATTCATAGAAGGCGATTTTATCCCGGGTGATGTTTTCAATCAGGGTCACCAGGTTCGCGGTTGCCGCCGGGCTGATGGTTTGATGATCCGGCCAGTTATGAACATGGATGACCGGAATTTCAATTGTGGCATCATAGCCGGCCACCGTGAGTTGGTAATGGTGGGCTTCAATGCCGTCACCCAGCGCTTCGGTGCTGTGCAGGGCCGATTGAGTTTGAATACGCCCGAAAGTTGCTGCTTGCGAAAAATAATCCGGTAATTCATTGTTTTGCATATCAGTGAGGCTGGCCAGCACCACAAGCACCGGAGTCCGGTTTTCCACCAGCATCTGGAAATGCGCTTCTAGCTGGTGCGCAAACGGATACTGCGAAGCAATGGCGAGGTGGCGCTGGTTAATGGCGATCCGGTTGGCATTCAGCCCATCCCGGACGCGGGTATCGACGCAGTACCCAAGGTTGAAGCGGTCACGCTCCGGGTTAAACGTATCGCATCGCGCGCCGCCGCGAATCGCCATAAGTTGCAATGCCGTCTCGTTTAAGTTGTTGCGGGTTGTGTTCATTTTCTACATGTTTTGTCAGTTGCTACTTCGCCTAAAATACCGCATTTTTGGGGACCATTGCATCCTGGCTGTGTTTGTCTTGTGCTCAGCAGCGTAAAAGCATTGATTGATAATGGCCTGAGGATTGCGTTTGGCGGTGTTTTCTGTATTTCAGGAGAAAAGGCACCACGCTTCGTGATGCCCTGCTCATGAGAGTGATCGTTACTGTTTGAGTGAAATAATCTGCGACAAGGGGAACTTGCTACTGACAATGTTGGACCAGAAACGGGGCGATCCCAGCCATACAAAGTGCCGGAGCCTCATTGAGGACATCATGCCCGATCCCGGGCAGGTTAAACCAGTCCGCCTGCGGTAGCAGTTCACCTAATGCCAGGATATGGGGACGGGTACACAGATGATCCTGATCGCCGCGGACCATCAGGGTCGGGGCGGTGATGTGGTGAACTGCCTCACCGGGATAGGCGGCGGCCTCCGTCCACAATGCGACCACGGCAGGCACCAGGCGATCAAAGTCCGGCTCAGGGTTCGTTGCTTCATATCGGGCGACGTTGTCCGGAAACAGGGCGCGCCATCTGTTCGCTGTCATTGCGGCGTACATCCCCAGCACCGGATCATCTGAAGCCAGCTGGTGGTGGGCGCCGATGGTGATCAGAGCCCGGATCCGCGATGGCTGCGCAGCCGCCAGCCGGAGCGCGGTGATCCCGCCGTCGCTAAAGCCAATGACGCTATAGTGCGTGATCCCGAGTCGATCCAACACCGTTTCGACATCGGTTTGATACTGATGATACGTCAGCGGCGCGTTGCCGAGGGTCGACTTGCCGTGGCCACGAAAATCGATCCTAATGAGTCTGAATTGCTCGGGTAGGTGTGCCAGGATGGCGTTGAAATCCATCATGTTGCCGAGGCCGCCATGCAACAGTACCAGCGGCGCACCGGTCGGGCTGCCAGCCAATTCCACATAAATTTCGGCATCGTCAACCTGAAAGAGGTGTCCTGTTTGGTGGGTAAATCCGGTCATGTCTCTCTCCTTGATGATTAGGGACGGAGAGAGCATACGTCGCCGGACTGTCAGTTTTTGTCAGGAGCCGTTCGCTTCTGTCAGTAACCGAGTTTGGCGGCAGGGATCCCGGCCGATTGTCGCCACTGCCGGAGTAATATTTTGCGTGGGTGCGGATAGCGCTCGGCCTGCGGGGCGAAGCGGGCGATACGGTCGAGGCGAAAATGACGAAAGTCCTCGCGTGTTTCACACCAGGCAACCAAAACGTAGCACTGCTGGAACACGCCAATCAGCAACGGCCAGACACAGCGCTGGCTCAGGCTGCCCTGACCGTCCCGGTAGTTCAGGTTAATTTTCGCTTGGTGCCGGATTGCGGCTCTGAGCTGGGCCATGTCGAGCGGCAGATCCGTCATCGCCGGAAGCGGGCCGACGCGCATGATTTCATCATCGGGTTGCCAGGTATGCGATGGGGGCAGCACGGCCGCAATTTTAGCGATGGCGTGCTGCGCACTGGTGCTGAACTCACTATCCGCTTGCCGGGCGATCCATTCAGCACCCAGCCGCAGCACTTCCAGCTCATCCGGGGTAAACATCAACGGCGGCAGGGTAAAGCCGGGTTTTAGCACATAACCCAAGCCGGCCTCGCCGTCGATTTCCGCCCCTTGGGCCTGAAGCGTCGCGATATCACGGTAGATGGTACGCACACTGACATCAAGCTCACGGGCGAGGTAATCGCCGGTCACCGGATACTTGTGGCAGCGAAGCAACTGGAGCAAATCGAACAGGCGCTGACTTCTGGACATATTGGCGTGGGTTTGGATTGAAAAGTCTGCACATATGTTACTGCATTCATGGTTCACGGGCTATTTTCCTGCTTTTCGGTGATAAAATTAATTGAGCTCCCAAAGCTTCACTGGTTTCACCCTGTATATTTTAATGACAAGCCTGTCGCGAGGATTCGTTTCTGGTGCGCTGAATTTTCTTCGCTTTGTCAGCGCGGCACGCTACTTCTGTGAGGAAATTGCTGATGGTTTGAGAGACGCCGGGCGATTTGACAACGCCCGGTTGCTGGCCCATCATGGACACACTTCTATTGACCGGTAAGACAAGGACGGCCCATGACGATTTCAGCGCATCACTCTGGAGTTCAGTTGCTGAACCAGGCGCAAGGGATAGCCAATTCGGCAGCCCGAAAAATCCATGATGCCAGTCTGCCGGCTGCGCAGGACGCAGCGGCGTCGAGCGCCAATCCGGCGGCTGCGGCACAGAATACTCAGCTAAGTACCCCGGCAGGGCAAGCGCCGGTGCAACGTCCCGATCCGGTCAATGCCGTAGTCGATTTGCTCCAGGCCAAAACCTATAACCAGGCCGGTGCCAATGTGATCCAGCGCAGCAACGAGATGACCGGTAATTTGCTCAATACCAAAGTCTAATACCAATCGCAGTAAATAACTGGTCATCCTAGCTTGTTCAAATGCTCGATAACTGCGTTAGAGTTTTTGATTGGTATAATCCCTTGATTACTCTCGGAAATGCCCCACCGTTTCCTGTTTGCTTGAAGCCCCTGGAGCAATGCCTGGGCCCTTGAGCGGCATCCTCTCATGAGTCAGAAATGAGACACCCAACAGCCTGCTAGAGTCATGGAAAGCGTGATCCGTGATGTGTCGCAGGTGCGCTCAATACAATTAAAAAAACTTGGCTAGGTCGGGGTGTTTCTGATGAATACTTCTGAGTGGGTGCTTTTGGCGGTCGTACTGACGTCCGCTGTGTCGTGCCGGGACAATACCGGCAGCGATGAGGTGACTGCAGATAATAGTGTGGTGGAGGCGCCGGGAACGGAAAGCCCACCGGCTTCTGGCCCGGAGCCGGAGACACCCCCGGAAGAAGAAACGCCACCGGAGCCGCGCTTGGATATTGATGGGCTGCCACTACCGACACTCACAGATGCGCCTGACTATGAAGCCTACTTGATGGCACAGCCACGATACTACACCGCAACGACTTCGCCGTTTGGTGATGTTCGCTCTCAAGACAATACACCCTTTTCCAACCGGGTCACGAATGCCGGTGCAAATCTGGGCCGGATCCTGTTCTACGATGTTCGCTTGTCGGCCAATAACTCCGTTTCCTGCGCTTCCTGCCATCAACAGCAACACGGCTTTACGGATCCGGCCAAGCTCAGTACCGGTTTTGACGGCGGGAAAACCGGGCGTCATTCCATGAGCCTGACCAATGCGGCGTATTACTCTCCCGGTAAGTTTTTCTGGGATGAACGGGCTGAAACGCTGGAAGAGCAGGTGCTGATGCCGATCCAGGATCCGGTGGAAATGGGAATGAACCTGTTCGATCTGGAGGTCAAACTGGGGCTGACCAGCTTTTACCCCAAACTGTTTGAACAGGCCTTTGGCGACGAGGCGATCACCAATGAGCGGATGGCGCTGGCGATGGCCCAGTTTATTCGCTCGATGGTGTCTTACCAGTCCAAATTTGATCAGGCGTTTGCTGCCGGGGCGTGGAACAACCCGGATTTTGCTGCAGTCTTCACCGAGCAGGAAATGCTGGGCCATCGGCTATTTTCCGGGTTTCCCGTCGGCAACAGTGCTTCGCTGGGCTGCATTGAATGTCACCAGACTTCGGCCCACACCATGGATCGTTCTCATGTGAACGGGTTGGATGCGGATAACAGCCAGGATGCGGGGGCGGGTGGCGGGTTCTTTAAATCACCATCTCTGCGCAATATCGAAGTGGGCGCGCCCTATATGCATGATGGCCGGCTGGAAACCTTGATGGACGTAGTGGAATTCTATAACAGCGGTGTGAAGCCCCATCCGAACCTCAGCCCGGACTTGCGCGAGGGCGGCAGTACAACCGGCGCGCCGGTGCAGATGAATCTGACCCAGGAAGAAAAAGAAGCGCTGGTGGCGTTTCTCAAAACCCTGACCGACGAGAACTTCCTGACCAACCCCATTTTCAGAGATCCGTTTGCGCCTGAGGGAGGTTAATCGCTAAACACTTAGCGTACCTCATGCACCTGTTCTATAAGCGACAAAAAACGGCCAGCAGAAATGCTGGCCGTGGTCGGTTTGATTGCAGGCCCTGTCAGCCGCCCCAGCTTTTGCTGCCGCCGGAGGAACGGCTCCAGCTCGACTTGGCTGAAACGGTGGAACCGAAGCCACCGCGCGAGATGGTACGACTGACCGTAGGTTTGGGCTTCATGTGATCCCGCGAAACCCGGACCTTGGTTTTGCGGTAGCTACTTTTGCCATAGTCGTAGCCGTCGGCTGTGGTCCAGCGGTCATAAAAAATACTGCCGGGATAGTAGGAGCGGAACATCGGCTGGGAATAGTAACGACGATCATCATCGAGCATACGGCCGAACATAAAGCCTGCCATGGCCGGCATAAACCAGTTATCGTTGTTTGGCGCCTCAACACAGGCATTAAGACCGAATTCGGCGCTACAGTCATATTCAGTGCGATATTTGGGCGCGGTACGGGCCGCTTCCTCAAGCGCGAACTGATAGGCTGCCCGGCACTCCTGGCTGTAGTTGGGATTATCGTCAATACAATCATCAAGACGCTGATAAATCGTGGTATCAGTGCCGTTGTCACTACATCCTGACAGCATCACGCCGGCGAATGCGACGGAAATTGGTGCGGCGCTGCCCATTCGCCAGTTTGATCGCATGCCGTCCTTGCGCATGCTGGGCAAGACCACCTGTTTGCTTCGTTTCATGCCGGGCTCCTAGTAAGTCATACAGGCAGCGTTGAGCAGCCCGACGGAAACCGAAGTTGCGGCCATGATAATCCCGGCTGGGATTTCACCGGCTTCGATACGCTCAACGATGCGTGGCATAAAGCCAAACCGTAGCAGATAGAAAGCGAGCAGTTGAGCAAGCAGGGCCACTATGCCCCAGAGCGCAAAGTCAAGCAGGTTCACCGAGTTACTGGCAGCGCCGGCGATTGCCAGGCAGTAGCCGATGATCGAGCCGGACAGGCCGATAGCGGCGGCAATATTCTGGCCCTCTTTGACGAGTTTCCACTCATCATGGGGGGTGAACCGGACGTACACCACCTTAAATAACATGAGAAAGGCCAATGACAGAATAAAGTACAGTAAAAAGGCGCCAAGGCCGGCCAGGGATTGGGTGAATGCTTCCATGATGCTTCCTAGTGGTTATCTGGCTGTTTAGCCAATCAGTTTAAAATCGGTTGGGGTCAGGTTGATACCGGTACTGATCACCAGTGACCGTTCTGCCCGGTGATGAATAATTTTCTCTTCACCGGCCACAAATAATGATTCGAAGATATCGTTGCCAATGTCGCGATCATAAACCATTACGAACTGGTCGGTTTCCGTAATCGCGCCGTTTTCCTGCCAGGTCTTTTCGGTCATGACGACCGGACGGGTGTTTTCCCACACCTTGTCGAAGGTATGGCCTTCCAATTCCCAGTGCGGCTGGATCAGTTGATCATTAAGCAGGTGCTCCCAGGCGGTGTCGTTGTCAATCGGTTTGCTATCGTAGAAATAGTAGAGTTTGACCTCGCTGACATCACTCTCGCCAGGGCCGTGGGTGAGCACCTGGATAAAGCCGTCATCGTCGGTGTAATAGCGCAGTAATCTGGTTTGCTCATCCAGTTCAACGGCACCGACGGCTTTGATGAGCTGGGTGCGGGCCGCGCCTTCGATGATGAGATCCGGTTCAATCAAGCGCAGTTTGAGATCATCGAGCTCGAATGCGCCGCCCAACCGTAGTCCGAGAATTTCCGGTGCATCCGGTTGTTTCCGTTCGGGCTTTTTCTTTTTCAACCAATTAAACATACATTCTCCTCAGCGCGATGGCACCGCCGGTTTTCCGGGTGTAAATATGAAAGTTTGAAAGGGTTACCATTGAAAATCAGTGATACGCTCATCTGAGATATAAAACAATTTACAACCGGGCTGAACAGCTTTGTTCAGGGCCGGGTTCAGTTCTACGCCCTGGCCACAGTCAATCCCGATCAGGGTGGCATCGTAGCGCTGCTTGAAGGTGTTGAACAGGGCATCAATGGTGGTGGCATCTGCGTTTTTCGGATAATGGACCGAGTACTGCGTCATGCCCTGGGTGGTGCTGAGCAGTTCGTGGTGCAGCTCGCTTGATCCCGGATCGACTGCCGCTTTGGCCAGCATCTCCACTGCAACCGACGGAATACACTCGGCATTCGGACAGTGCTGCTTGAGCAGCATGCCCAGTCCCTCATCTTTGAAATAGGCCAGCAAGTGGGCGTCCGGGTTTTTGCTGGTGCAGTACAGCGCAGCCGAGAGGGTAATGTCATCTTCCGGGTTGTCGATTAGGATACAGCTGGCTTCTTCGACGGCAGCTTTAGCCATGCCCTCCTGATCGGTAAAGCTGGTGACCCGGACGAATTCGATTTCTCCCGGCAGCGGGTTTTCGATTTCCGGACGCACGCACAGGACGATCGGGCGGCGACCGCTTTCCTCATGCTGCAGCATTTTGATCAGGTGCAGGGTGCGCTGCTCATTCCAGCCCAGCACTAAAATATGATTTTTCACTTTTACGCTCCGTTTTCCCTGCAACCCACTTTTCCAGTATTGGAGGAACAGGCTGGCGATCCGGCCGACGCCGACGGCAAAAACGCCGAGGCCGCCGGGGATCACCAGCAGTGAGACAATCCATTTGCCCGCCGGAGTGGTGGGCGACATATCCCCGTAGCCGACGGTGGAGGCTGTCACAAACAGGTAATAGATGTAGTCGGTCAGTGAGTCGGTAATCGCGTGCTCACCCGCCAGTTTGAGCAGCAGCCAGTTCAGCACGACATAACCCAGCAGGATCAGCAACAGATTCTTGCCATTGAGATCCGAGAGGTTTTTCACCGCCCACTGGCGAAAGATAATCCATAAAGACACGGCTGAACCTCCTGGTTAATGGCTGCTGGCGGCTGGGAAGACGGCGGGCAAACGCTTCTTCATGGATTATCCGTTCTCTTGCTTGCCGAGGATCCGTGCCAGCTCATCCTGGGCCGAGGCTTTTGGTGCTGACCCGATCCCGGCTTCAGCCAGCTTTTTATCCAGGCTGCTGCCGGACTGGGCTTCGGCCATTTCAGCAGCGGCTTCGAGCTGAGCGGATTTTTCAGCCTGGCGCTGTTTGATGCGTTCGAGGGACTCGACAGCCGTGTGCATTTTTGCGTTGGCGCCGACATTGGTGGCCGAGACTGCAGACTGGGCTTTCTGAACCGCTTCATTGGCCTTGACGACATCGACTTGCTGTTCCAACTGGCGTAGCTTGTCTTTGGCTTGGGCAATGTTGGTGCGCATGCTCTGCTCGGAAGCAACAAACTGATCCAGGTAGCTTTGCTCGGTTTGCTGCTCATTTCTCAGATCGGCGACTTTCTGAGCACATTCAAGGGCGAGATCCTGCTGGCCTTTTTCCATCGCGGTGCGGGCATGGCCTTCATAGTCACCGATACTGTTTTCCAGCGCCTCGACTTTCTGTTGTGCCAGCTTGCGCTTGGCCACGATCCCAACCAGGGCTTCATCGGATCGACGCAGCTCTGCTTTGGCTTCGCGGATCTCCTGATCCAGGATCCGCAGGGCCTGGTTGTCAGCAATATTCTCGGCTGCTTCGTTGGCACTACCCTTGATGGCGGTAAATAGCTTTTTCCATACACTCATGAGGCACGCTCCATCAGATATTCCTGGTACAGGTCAATAAAGGCTTCGACATTGCGGAACAGGGTCGCGACTTCAATCAGGATGCTTTCCTGCTTGGATTGGGAAGACAGCGAGCCGAAAGCGACGTAATAGCTGTCGCCGTCAATTTCATTGATCCCGATGGTCGAGAGCGGGAACATTTTATGGGTGCGTAAAACGTGCTCGTTGAGCGCGGCGACGTCCCGGACCTGTTGTTGAGGAAATAGCAGCACCTCAACCAGGATTTGTTCACCTGCTACCGCCAGGTAGGCTTCAATGTTGTCTTCATTTTGGATCACAATGGCTTGTTCGTGTTGACGAACCTGCCAGCCTTCATGTCCGGAAAGGACGGGGAGAAGCTCGGAGAGTTGCCATGTCATATTCAGTACCTACCTTAGTGGTTTAAGATCTGTTTTACATGAAAAACAGGGTTCATATTATGAAACCTGCTAACGAAATTTCTATAGCGTGACAAGGATTTGTTGCTGTTTTGTGAGGTTATGTCGCGTCTATGATGGTACTGACTGTAATTGGGCGGCGGAGTTCCCTGCTTGCTGGGGCGGAGCGTAATTTTTATATGATGATCTGGAAGTGCACCGGGCCAGGGTGTCTGACAGACCTCTGCTCTGAATTGAATTCTTTGCGCATGGCCCCGGCGGGTTATCGCGATGTTGCCTCAATGATGGTCAGATCGGCCGGTAACGTTTGCCGGAAGGCTTCGGCCTGGCGACGGATCCAGTCGCAGAAGGCGATCACTTTCCTACGCCTGAAATACCCTTGCGGCGCGCACAAGTGATAGCGAAACGTGGGTTTGACCGCAATATTATCGATACGAACCAGTTTCCCTTCTTTCAGATAGCGCTGGGCCAGGGTGTGGCGGGCCAGCGCGACCCCCTGTACTGACAGTGCCCCTTCCAGCACATAATTGGCACCATCATAGGCCAACGCCGTGGTGCCACCTTTGACGCCGACTAGCGTCAGCCAGCGTTGCCAGTCCATATCCGGCCAGATATCGCCAATCAGATGCACTCGTTGCAGATCATCGATGGTATAGATTTGATGTTGTTCTTGATAAAGCGGATGACACACTGGATAAAGCAAGTCATCCATCAGCCATTGGCTGGTCAGATCGGTGTAACGACCTTCCCCGTAGCGGATACAGAGATCAATGGAGGACTGGGCAAAGGTTTGTAGCTCAGTTTTCGATTCCACCAAGACGGACAGATCCGGGTGCTCTTCTCGAAAGGTGTTCATCCGGGGCACCAGCCAGTGCTGGGAGAAAGAGGGCAGGGTGGATAAAGATAGCCGCTGCGGCTCCGGATCTTGGTTGAGTAACCACAGGCCGTTTTGAATCGCCGTGAATCCCTGCTGGGTATGTTCAAACAGCGTTTGGCCTTCGGGTGTCAGGGTGATTTTGCGATGCTGGCGGTAGAACAAGGGCGTTTCCAGCCACTCTTCAAGTAGCCGGATTTGCTGGCTGATCGCCGCAGCGGTGACAAACAAATGCTCGGCGGCCGCTTTAAAGCTGCCAAGCTGTGCCGCCTGGTGGAAATAATAGAGTCCATGCAGCGGCGGCATTCGCGTGTGCCCGTCATTGGCATTTGACATAAATTTTCCTTAACTGAGTGTCAGGATAGATCGTTTGAGCACTTTCCGTTGGTGGACCAAGATAAGCCCATACAGACACAATAGTAGGGCTGAATTATGCGTATGACAACGTTTGAACCTGTATTTCCAACCATGCAGCAGGTGGTGGCTTCAGTTAAGCGAGGGTTTTCTTTGTATCAGTGCTGGCGTCAGCAAAAACGCCGTACCCACTATCTGACCGATCTCCCGGCACATCTTCGGGAAGATATCGGGCTGGATCGCCTGACGGCAATGCCACCGAACACTGTGGCAGAACAACAACACAGCTGCGCGGGCAAGGCGAAACAAAAATAGGATGTCGGTCTTCGTTGCTGGCACACTTACCTGCATTTCAGGCATTTCAGGCATTTCAGGCATTTCAGGCAGGTCAGGCAGGCAGAAAAAAACCGGTCATGATGACCGGTTTTTGCCTTTGAGGGGATGGCTTATGCCAGCAGCTCTTTGGCGGTGTTTACCACGTTTTCAGTGGTGAAGCCGAACATTTCGAACAGCTGACCGGCCGGTGCAGATTCACCGAAAGTGGTCATGCCGATGATGCGGCCGTCAAAGCCGACGTACTTGTACCAGAAGTCGGCGATGCCGGCTTCAATCGCGATACGCGCGGTTACATCGGATGGCAGTACCGCTTCACGGTAAGCGGCATCTTGCTTGTCGAAGGCATCGGTCGATGGCATGGAGACCACGCGAACCTGCTTGCCGGCAGCCGTCAGTTCGTCGGCAGCTTTCACCGCCAGCTCGACTTCAGAGCCGGTGGCGATCAGGATCAGCTCCGGTTTGCCGTCGCTATCTTTGAGGGTGTACCCCCCCTTTGCGATGTCAGCGACCTGCGCTTCAGTGCGGTCCTGCTGAGCCAGGTTCTGGCGCGAGAAGATCAGCGAAGTCGGGCCGTCTTTGCGCTCAATCGCCAGTTTCCAGGCAACGGCAGACTCGACCTGATCACACGGACGCCAGGTGCTCATGTTCGGGGTCAGACGCAGCGAGGCGATTTGCTCAACCGGCTGGTGCGTTGGGCCGTCTTCGCCCAGACCGATGGAGTCGTGGGTGTACACCTGAATGTTCTGCACTTTCATCAGGGCTGCCATGCGCATTGCGTTACGGGCGTATTCCATGAACATCAGGAAGGTTGCGCCGTAAGGGACGAAACCGCCGTGCAGGGCGATACCGTTGATAATCGCGGTCATGCCGAACTCACGGACACCGTAGTGGATGTAGTTGCCGGACGCGTCATCCGCGGTCAGGGATTTGGAGCCGGACCACATGGTCAGGTTCGATGGCGCCAGGTCAGCCGAGCCGCCCATGAATTCCGGCAGCAGCTTACCGAACGCTTCCAGCGCATTTTGTGACGCTTTACGCGAGGCGATGTTGGCCGGGTTGGCTTGCAGATCGGCAATAATCTGGCTGGCTTGCGCTTCCCACTCCGCCGGCAGCTCACCGTTCACGCGGCGTTTGAACTCGGCCGCCAGCTCAGGGTAGGCGGCTTCGTACGCAGCCAGCTTCTCGTTCCAGGCCGCTTCTTTAGCAGCGCCGGCTTCTTTGGCATCCCACTCGGCAGCAATGTCAGCCGGGATTTCAAACGGACCGTGGTTCCAGCCCAGGAATTCACGTGCCGCAGCGATTTCATCGTGGCCCAGTGGCGCGCCGTGACAGTCGTGCGAGCCGGCTTTGTTCGGAGAGCCGAAGCCGATGATGGTCTTGGTACAGATCAGGGTTGGTTTGCCGCTTTCTGCTTTCGCCGCTTCGATGGCTGCGTTGATCGCTTCCGGATCGTGGCCGTCAACCGCCGGGATCACGTGCCAGCCGTAGGCTTCAAAACGCTTGGCGGTGTCGTCGGTGAACCAGCCTTCCACGTCACCGTCGATGGAGATGCCGTTGTCATCCCAGAACGCGATCAGTTTGCCCAGGCCCAGGGTGCCGGCCAGAGAACAAGCTTCGTGCGAGATCCCTTCCATCAGACAACCGTCGCCCATGAAGGCGTAGGTGAAGTGATCGACGATGTCGTGGCCATCGCGGTTGAACTGATCCGCCATTGCTTTTTCAGCAATCGCCATCCCCACCGCATTGGTGATGCCCTGGCCCAGCGGGCCGGTGGTGGTTTCAATGCCCGGCGCGTAGCCGTACTCCGGGTGCCCCGGGGTTTTCGAGTGCAGCTGACGGAAGTTCTTCAGCTCTTCGATCGGCAGCGCGTAGCCGGTCAGGTGCAGCAGTGAGTAGATCAGCATCGAGCCGTGGCCGTTGGACAGCACGAAGCGGTCACGGTCAGCCCAGTCCGGGTTCTGTGGGTTGTGGTTCATGTGGTCGCGCCACAGGACTTCGGCAATGTCAGCCATCCCCATCGGGGCACCCGGGTGACCGGAGTTGGCTTGTTGGACACCGTCCATGCTCAGGGCACGGATGGCATTAGCAAGATCTTTGCGTTCCATAATTGTATCCACTATCAAATTTGTTTTTGCAAAAAGGAAGAAAGCGGCTGGCTGGCCGCTTTCTAAAATGGGGTTTAAGTCTTACAGGCGCTCAGCGATCATCGCTTCCAGCTTACCCTGGTCAACCGCGAAGTTGCGGATCCCTTCGGCCAGTTTTTCGACTGCCATTGCGTCCAGGTTGTGCTCCCACAGGAATTCCGCGTGGTTCATGGCTGCCGGACGCGCTTTGGTTGCCACGTCAGCAGACAGTTTCTGAACCACTTCACCTTCAGCATCGCTCAGCTCTTGCAGCAGTTGCGGGCTGATTGTCAGGCGATCACAGCCGGCCAGCTCCAGGATTTCACCAGTGTTACGGAAGCTTGCGCCCATGACAACGGTGTTGTAGCCGTGTTCTTTGTAGTAGTTGTAGATCTTGGTGACAGACAGAACGCCCGGATCTTCGGCGGCTTCAAAGTCACGGCCTTCTTTGGCTTTGTACCAGTCCATAATACGACCCACGAATGGCGAGATCAGGTAAACACCAGCTTCGGCACAGGCACGCGCCTGAGCAAAGGAGAACAGCAGGGTCAGGTTACAGTTGATGCCTTCTTTTTCCAGGACTTCGGCAGCGCGGATGCCTTCCCAGGTTGACGCCAGCTTGATCAGGATGCGGTCATTGGTGATCCCGGCATCGTTGTACATTTTCACAAGGTGACGGGCTTTGGCGATGCTGCCTTCGGTGTCGTAAGACAGGCGAGCATCAACTTCAGTTGAGATACGGCCCGGAACAACTTTCAGGATTTCTTTACCGATGTTGACGGCCAGCATATCGCAGGTATCTGCAATTTGCTGTGTTTTGTCATCGCTTTGTGCTTTTGCGTACTCAATCGCCTGATCGATCAGCGGAGCATATTCTTCAATCTGAGCGGCTTTCAGGATCAGCGATGGGTTGGTCGTCGCATCTTCCGGTTGATACTTACTGATAGCTTCGATGTCGCCGGTGTCAGCAACAACAGTAGTTAGCGCGCGCAGTTGTTCCAGTTTCGTGCTCATATCTCTCGACCTTCAACATGTTAGGGGCTTGTCTGATGCTAGCTAAAAGTGTAGCCAGAAAAGGTGTTTTTACCTGTCGGTGAGCCAAATGTTCTATCCACATCACGCTCGATGTGAACATATGGATCACCAAAGAACAATTGATGTGATGATAATTAGCTTTTTGTTGTAAGTTGTCAATCAATATCATGACTAAATCGTGCTTTGATCTCACTTTTACCGTTTGTATAAGAATGTTCATACCAAAGTCGCCAATGTGGTGATTTAGTCCTGCGGTAAATGCATGGTGAGGGGTGAGCAAATGTTCATTAATGGTAGCATTTGCTCACTGCTTGGTGAGGATAAATGTTGAAAACGGGGTGATAATTTGAGTGCTTCAATGAGCGGGGTTGGTTGTGGCTCACCATCCGAGCTGTTTGCTGACGGCCAGTGTGATGATAAATGCGAGCCAGCCGAGCGCACCGGCAAAGCTCAGCCAGCGTAGCCATGTCTGTTTCGCTTTGAGGGCCAAGGCTCCACACACAATGTAAGCAACAACGGCGAACAGTTTCACCGAAAGCCAGGGGGCGGCCGGGGTAAAGGGAGTAAAGCCGGTCAGGCCAATCAACGCCATGCCACTGGTCAGCAAAAACGTATCATTGACATGGGGCGCGATTTTCAAGACCGGGTTGGCAGCCAGTGGTGACTGGCGACAGCATAAGATGAAGCGAAGCAGAAACAGGCTGATACTAAGCAGCACGGTGAGCACGTGGAAGGTTTTCAGGGTTAAATACATCATAGATTCCTGCGAAAGTGCCCGGGCCGACACTGGGTCGGCCCGGGCAGCGGTTACATTGGAGCAGCGACGTTCCACCCCAGTTCATATGTCAGTTGAATGAGCAGTTGTGGCAGGCTGCTCATCACGGTGACGCCAAGGACGATGCCGCTGGTGGCCAGGGCGATCTTGAACGTTGCCAGCACCAAAGATCTCATGATGACAGGGCCTCCGTTTCTGCGGCTTTGCCGGATTTGATGGCATCCAGAACCAGCTTGGTGAGGAACAAGCCGAGGAAGATCCCGCCGGCGCCGAACAGCATATCACCTGGCATCCGTAGCCAAATCAGGGTCTCTACCAGCGGGCTGTGCATCACGGCTGGTGAGCGGGCATACCAGTAACCATTTTCAATGACGGCAAAGAACTGCACCAGTCCGACTGGCAGGAGGGACATCAGTAGCATGGCAGCCAGGCCAATGTTCAGCGACCAGAACGCCCATTTGAGCCATTTGTCATCCCAGCCTTTGGCATCACCGGCCAGGCCGCGCAGGCAGAACAGCATCAGGCCGATCCCCAACATGCCATAGACGCCCATGAATGCGCCGTGACCGTGGGTCGCGGTGGTATTCAGACCCTGAATAAAGTACAGCGAGACTGGTGGGTTAATCAAGAAGCCCAGGACGCCTGCACCAAACAAGTTCCAGAATGCGGTGGCGACGAAGAACATAATGGCCCATTTGTAGCGGCGCATCCACGGCGTGGCGTTGCGCATCCGGTAGCTCTCAACGGCCTCAAAGCCAATTAACGCCAGCGGGACCACTTCCAGCGCCGAGAAAATTGCGCCCCAGGCAATCACCGGCGTGGTTGTTCCGGTGAAGTAGAGGTGGTGCAGGGTACCGATCAGGCCGCCGGTCAGGAAAATCACCGTGGTAAACAGGACGGCGCTGTTGGCTGTGGCGGCACGGATCAAGCCGAGACGAACAAACATCAGGGCAATCACGGAAGTGGCAAAGGTTTCGAAGAAGCCTTCAACCCACAGGTGGACCACCCACCAGCGCCAGTACTCGGCAATCGCCAGGTTGGTGTGTTTGCCCTGGAACAGGCCTGCGCCGTAGAACAGGCCAATCGCGACACAGGAGGCGTACAGCACCCAGACGACCGCACGCATCTCCCCTTGTTGTGACAGGGCGGGACGAATGGCACGGGTGACCAGCGTCAGCCAGATCAACAGACCGACCAGCAGCAGGACCTGCCAGACCCGGCCCAGATCGATATACTCCTGACCCTGGTGGCCAATCAGGTAGCTGGTATCCAGGTCGAAGTATTGTTGTACCGCCAGCCATTCACCGGCCATCGAGCCGAGGACGACCACAACCAGAGCAGCCCAAAGGACATTGACGCCCTGGCGCTGGAATTTTGGCTCATGGCCGGACAGCGCCGGGGCGATGTAGAGGCCGGTACCGAGCCATGCAGTGGCAATCCAGAACACAGCCAGCTGGGTGTGCCAGGTCCGGGTTACCGAGTAAGGGAGAATTTCAGACAGCGGAATACCGTAAAAATCCTGTCCTTCGACTCCGTAGTGTGCAGTGATCCCGCCGAGGAAGACTTGGAGCAGGAACAGGCCAATTGCAGTCAGGAAGTACTTACCGACAGCTTTTTGTGACGCCGTTGGTTTGCTGTCAAACAGCGGATCCTGGCTGGGTGGGGTCGGCAGCGATTCGTGTTTCAGCGCGGCATGATACCAGGCCAGTGCGCCGACACCGGCGATCAGGACCACGATACTCAGAATGGACCAGACAATATTGCTGGAAGTCGGCGTATTGCCCAGCACCGGATCATAGGGCCAGTTGCTGGTGTAGGTGTGATCTTTGTCGACCCGCTCTGTACCGGCAGCCCAGGCGCTCCAGAAGAAGAAGGCGGTCAGCTGCTGGCGACGTTCGGCAGTGGAAACTGTCCCTTCTTTCATCGCGTAGTCTTTTCGCAGCGGCTGCCAGGCCGGGTCGTCGCCAAACAGGCCGATGTAGTGTTGCTGGAGTTGGCTGATGGCATCGGAACGACGTTCAGAAAGGGTGATGATGCCGGTGTCCGGATTGTAGCTGTTCGGACGTACATCTTCCCGCAGCGCCTGCTCCAGGCCGGCTTGCTGGCTGCCGGAGAGCTGGCTGAACGGCTTGCCGAAAGTGTCCTGCGCGGCCAGTTCCAGCCAGTTGTCGGCTTCGCGGTGCAACCAGTCGGCAGTCCAGTCCGGGGCAATATAGGAGCCATGACCCCAGATAGAGCCGAGCTGATGGCCGCCCATGGAGCGCCAGACCAGTTGGCCGCGTTGGATGTCTTCTTTGGTGTAGATCACTTCACCCTGGGTGCTGACAACCTGAGTTGGGATTGGCGGTGCCTCCCGGTAAATATCGCTGCCGATGCTGAGCAGAACCGTGAAGGAGGCTATGCAGACGATCAGGAGCGAGATAATCGATAGTTTTTGTTTCGTCATCTCTGAGTTCTCTTTTTGTATGGGACCGTACACTCAGATAATCAAAGAATGTGCCAACAATTAAGTTGTTGAATATACTGTGTTTTAGTGGCTGTCGATTGTCAATGTGACATTCATTGATATATGTCAATTTCACATAAAACTGTCTGATTGACACTGGTTGGGTGGCCTTTTAAGCTGGGGACATGACTTCAACGGATGATGAATGGAGCGCATTGTATGGTGCTGCCGCCACGGGATTTCACCCATATTGCCTTAGATTTGACCACCAGTATTTCAAACCAGGATCGGTTTCACCGTCTGCTCAATACTATTCGCCAGACCCTCAATTGTGATGCTTCGGCGCTGCTGGCGTTTCGCGGTCAGCAATTCACCCCGCTGGCGATTGATGGACTGGAGCCGGACGTTCTCGGGCGGCGGTTTTCCCTGGCTGAGCACCCCCGGTTAGAAGCCATCGCCCGCGCCGGAGATGTGGTGCGGTTTCCGGCCGACAGCGATTTGCCCGATCCGTTTGACGGCCTGATCCCGCATCAGGAAGAGGCGTTGAAAGTACACGCCTGTATCGGTTTGCCCTTGATGGCCAATGATCACCTGATTGGGGCGCTGACAATTGACAGTTTTGATACTTCGGCCTTTCAGGAGTTCAGCGATCAGGATCTGCGGACGCTGAGCGCGCTGGCGGCCGTGTCGCTCAATAATGCCCTGATGATGGAGCAACTGGAAAAAGAAGCGGCAGGTAGCCCGGCGCCTCTGTCTTTGGGGAACCTGGGCGATACCGACCATCAGGAGATGATCGGTCAGTCGGCGCCGATGCAGGCGCTGAAAACTGAAATGGAGGTAGTGGCGAGCTCGGATCTGAACGTTTTGATCCTGGGGGAAACCGGGGTGGGTAAAGAGCTGGTCGCGAAAGGGATCCATCGTCAGTCCGGACGCGCCGACAAGCCGCTGGTGTATCTGAACTGTGCTGCATTGCCGGAATCGGTGGCAGAAAGTGAGTTGTTTGGTCATGTTAAAGGGGCGTTCACCGGCGCGATCAGCAATCGGAGCGGGAAGTTCGAGATGGCTAACGAGGGCACCTTGTTTCTGGATGAAATCGGGGAGCTGCCACCGGCGTTGCAGGCGAAGCTATTGCGGGTGATCCAGTATGGCGATCTGCAACGGATTGGTGACGACCGCAGTCTGAAAGTCAATGTCCGCATCATCGCGGCCACTAACAAAGATGTGAAGCAAGAAGTGGTTGAAGGCCGTTTTCGGGCTGACTTATACCATCGCCTGAGTGTATTTCCGCTTCATGTAGCGCCGCTACGTGAACGCGGACAGGATATTGCGTTGCTGGCGGGGTTTTTCATCGAAAAGTGCCGAACGAAGTTGGGACTGAATACATTGCGGCTAAGTCAGGCGGGTTTAGCGCGGCTAGAGGCGTACCACTGGCCGGGCAATGTGCGAGAGCTGGAGCATGCGATACACCGGGCAGCGATCCTGGCGCGGGCAGAGCTTGGCGCGGGGACGCCGCAGATGATGCCGCATCACTTCAACTTTACCGCTGACACCAGCAAAAGCGGCCATTTGCCAGTGGTAAGCCGTTCGGGGGCGCTGGGCGGTTCGTCAATGAAATCGCCTCAGTCCTTCGGCGGCAGTTTGCGCGATGCGACCGAAGCATTCCAGGCCGATTTTATTCGCCAGGCGTTGAAGAGCAATGAGAATAACTGGGCAGCGACCGCCCGCCAGCTCCAGATTGACAGCGGCAACCTGCATCGGCTGGCAAAGCGGTTGGGACTCAAGTAACCCGGAAGATTTCCCCGCTTAATTGACGATTTCCAGCTGCTGGTAAATCTCGCTGATCAGCAAGTCAAGTCGGTGGCGGAGTTGATGGATATCATCCTCCGTCGGTTGGAGACCTGCTTTTAACCCCTTCTCGATATGTTGTGCACTCTGGTAGACGTGATGGGCGCCAATACTGCCGGCTGCGCCTTTCAGCGAATGGCTGATCAGGATGGCAATGTCAATGTCATCCTGGTCCAGGGCCGCCTGGAGCTTCTGGATGTCCTGACCATGTTCATCGGCAAACATTTGCAGAAACTGCATAATGATGTCGTGGTCCTGATCCATCATCTCCAGTAGGTCGTGAATATTGATCTGCTCGAAGCGATCGGCCCATTGGACATCGTCATTATCACCTGCCCGATCCGTTTGATTTGCCTGCATCAAGGGCTGATCGCCTGTATCACTTGCAGCCGACTGAGCTGAATCCGATAAATCCGGAGCAGGGTTATCGGATGAGTCGTCCAGTAGAACGGTCTCTGGCTCGTTGATTGAAACCGGTTTTGTGGATGCCGCCTGTCCCTGGGAGGAAGCGTTCCGTAAAATCGCCATATAGTTAATTTTGTGCTTGAAACTTTGCAGGGCATCCAGAAGTTTCTGTTCATCCAGTGGTTTGGTGATGACGCAATCAACACCGGCAGCAATCATGTTTTTCTGCGTTTCCTCGAAGACATCTGCGGTACAGGCAAAAATAGGGGTTTGGCTGACCGGAGAGTCCATCGCCCGGATCTGCTCGGTGGCTTCTATCCCATCCATCACCGGCATATGGTTATCCATCAGGATCACATCAAACAGTTGCTGCTCGAGCACCTGCAGCGCCTTGGCCCCGTTTTCGGCAACTTCGGTGACAAACCCCCGTTGTTTGAGGAAAGCCTCAATAATCAGCACATTGAGGTGGTTATCTTCCACAATCAACACCTTCAGTCCTTTGAATGTGTTGGGCGTAATGTGGATCAGCTCTTTTTCCGTCTCTATATATTGGCCTTTGTGGATCATTAACGTGACGGTAAAGGCCGAGCCGAGGCCGGGTGTACTATCAATTGTGACGTTGCCGTGCATCTGCTCGGCAAGCTGCTTGACAATACTCAGCCCCAATCCCGTGCCACCGAATCGTCGGCTGGTGGATGCCTCCGCCTGAACAAATGGGTCAAAAATGTTTTTCAACCGGTCCGGTGCGATGCCGATCCCGGTATCTTTGACGCAAATGGTCAGGAAACATTCGTTGGCTTCCTGGCCGGCTTCCATGCTCAGCAGTACCTCGACTTGCCCTTGCTCGGTAAACTTGATGGCATTATTGACCAGGTTAAACAGAATCTGGCGCAACCTGGATTTGTCTGCAAAATACCAGTTGGTTGCATCGAAATTGCATTGGACCCTGAAGTTGATGCCTTTTTCCATCGCCAACGGATAGAAGATACTCTCGACCGTCCCGACGAGGTCGGTAAAACAGAAATTGGTTCGGTCGAGTTTGAGCTGACCTTGTTCGATCTTGGAGAAATCAAGAATGTCATTGAGCAACGACATCAAATGTTTGCCGGATTCCAGCAGGGTGCGGATATGTTTTTCCTGCTCGACCGACAAATCGGTTTTCAGTAGCAACTGGGAGAGGCCCAGCATGCCGTTCATCGGCGTGCGGATCTCGTGAGAGAGGTTGGCCAGAAAGGCGGATTTGGACCGATCGGCGGCTTCGGCTTTTCTCAGGGCCTGGTTCAGGCGTTTGTTGTCATTGGCAATCCGCTCAGCACCTTGGTTGAGCGCATCATGCAGTACCTGAAACTCGTGGGGCCCTTTGATTGGCGGGTTGGTACTGTAGTCCCCCAGCTTAAAGCGCGCAGCCATCTGAGAGAGCTTGGCCAGCGGAAAAGTAATGCGCCGGGTAAGTGTATAGGAAAGGACAACCACAATGAATGCATTGAGTAGCAGTGCAATCAGAAAGTAGCGGTTGAGATAAATGACACCCTGCAGTGCAACGACTTCGGGGGTGATCGACACCAGTGACCAGTTCAGCCGGGCATGGTTTGGATCGGTGTTTAGCCGGGTAATGACGGCGATTTGGTTGTCATTGTAGTAGTCGGCATAATGGAGCACTTGGCTCTGCTCAGGGGGACTTTGCTGTTGATAGTGCTGCAAAAAGTCATTCACCAGTTGCATGTTAAACCCCTGGTGGCGGCCGGAGAGAATCACGTTCCCCGTGTCGTCTATCAGGAAAACATAATCTTTGTCCTGATTCTGTTGGCTGAGATACTTCAGGTCGTCATTAATGTCGGTCAGCTCATAGCGCACGGCTAATAGTGCTGATTGTTCCTGAGTTTGGTGGCTATGGGTGACCGGAGTAATAAAATACAGGTACGGGGCCTGATTGAGATTGAAGGGTTGAGAAATATAAATTTTACTTTCCGAGTCGGTGAGTTGTGCCTGAATCTGTTCCATGGATGGCCCGCCGGACTGCCTGAGATCTTCAAGTACGTTGGGGGTGATATTGTCATGGCAGGATTCGGCAATTTGGTAATCGCCTTGTGGGCCGGGCTCAAGGAGAAATATGGCGGAAAAAGCAGGGTCGACAGTGGTATGGTCGACAAAATAATGTTTGAGTAATGACTCGTTGTCGGCGGTTTGGTATTTCTTGAACTCTGTAATCGGTGAGTGGGCCAAGGTGCTAAGCCACAGCAGGCGTTTGGAAATCAGGTTGTCGATATTATGGGCGGCCAGCTCATTTCGGTAGCTGAGTCCCTGCGAGATATTCGTGAGTGCCACCGAAGACATTTTGTGATTACTGGCCCAGCCATAGAGCAAGGCGGGCAAGATCCCAACCGTTAGCATACTGGCCATCAGGATCGGTCTAATTCTGTTAGGGACTAACCTGCTCAAACTCCATTCCCCTCAATAATTCCTTTTATGTGTTGTCCGTAAATCTTAGGTGATTATCAATCTGATTCATCCAGATTAACGATAGAAAGTTGATCTCAATTGCAAAGAAAATATTCAACAACGGATGAAAAGACAAATTACAGAATTAGAGTCGGGGTCAATGATCCGGCAGGCGGGTACTTGTTGAGAGAAAGCATGAGAGAGGAGTGTGCTCGACAACGCAGCCGGGTGGTTCCGGCTGCGGTTTGGGTAAGGTTAGTCTGTTTAGTTGAGCAGCTGCTCCAGGGTGAGCGGCGCGGCTGTGAGCCCGACCCGCTGGGCGGGCGTCATTCCGGTTCGGTCCTGATGGCAGAGGTTATGCCAGGCACGGTAGATATCCAGCAGTGGGAGCAGCCCTGCCGGACGCAGCTTGCGTCGCGGCTCATTCACCAGTTGAGCGAACTGCTCGTGGAATCTGTCCTGATATTCACCAATGGCATCCCAGCTCGCCAGTTCGAGCCATTTCGCCTCATTGCCTTTTTCTCCGCCCAGATGACAAATACCTTTGCTGACCTCTTCGTGGCGGGTAAACGCCCAGCGATCGCGCCACCAGCCTACCAGCACGATGTCAATGCGTCCGGCGCTCCGGCCGTGTTCCCAGCTGCTGTCGGCCTCGACATAGACCGGATGAACGGTTTTGGCTTTGATCCGCTCCATAAATACCGAAATACAGGCAGAGCGCAACAAGGTTTCCTGCGGCATAAAAATTGCCAGCGATTCATTGTGTTCCAGCATCTGCGCCAGGTGCAGGTAATGGGCATACACTGTATATTGCGGGCGGATCAGACAGCCCTTGGCCGGGTAATTCATGCGTGGCATGTTGGAGAGCGGATCTTCCATATTTGCGCGTGACAGGATCTCCCGGTACTTGGTATCTACCCGGGCCAGGATCCCCAGCGGGGGCGGCGGTGAAACTTCAACCAGGCGGGCACTCGGCGCAGCCATAAACCGGGTGTCATTCTGGTAAGGGTTATGGGTTTGCGAAGGCGATTCGACATCTGTTTGCTGGTAGTTGATATGCTGGCCGACTACATATCCGGAGTTGGCTTCGCAACTGGCAATCCAACTGACGCCGTTATCGCTTTTCGGTTGCAACGGCAACATGTTGGACGCCAGTGAGAGCTGATGGGCATGCTTAAACAACCGGGCATCAAACATCGACAACTGGCGACGGCAGCGACTGGCGATATGAGAGAGCTGATCGTAAAAGGATTTTGGATTCATGCTGAGGCGACGGCAGATATCCCGCACGGAATAACCGGTAAACAACAGGGCCAGCAGCTTTTGCTGAACCTGGTTTTTACCGTTAAACCCGGACCAGCGATCGACAAAGGTGCTTTGGCAGCATTTGCAGCGATAACGTTGCCGATCGCCGCTGTAACCAAAGGCATGATACAGGTGACGGTGGGTGAGCACCGGCAGGCCGAGACTCTCACAATCCGGATTGCTGCATGCCGGCAGGCCGCAGCTTTGCATCAGCTTGAGGCGTGAGACTTCGGCAGCAACATCATGGTTGTTCATCAGCGGCGGGAAAGCACCGCATTCGCGGCAAACTAAGGTTGGCCGGTTTGGATTGTTGCGCTGCAGGACGTAATGGCGGGTATCTTCTGAGCCGAAATTCGGGCAACCCACTGTTTTACAATGGTTAAGCTGGAGGTGGCCGCAAGCGGGCGGCAATAAGGAGTCATTACTATCCGTGTGGAGGGGGGTCATCATACCAACTTAACCTTATCCTTGTGCCTGGCAGCCTGGATATCCGGCAGCCACATTGAAAGGGAAGGGAGGGCACTGAATAAAAGGCGGCCCTTTTATTCAGTCCGTAATTAGCGTGACAACTCAGCCTTCAGTCCGTCGGTTCACCGGCGATGGGGCTAACCACCGCCATTCAAATTGTGTAAGACGCCACATTTTACAAAATATTGAGCCGCGATCCGTGGAGTGACTGCATCCTCGCCGACGCTAATTGTCCCTTTTTCTCATCGCTATACGTTCCGGCCTGGAAACGCATAGGGATGAGGAAAAAAGCGGCCGACGCATCGGGGCGCGCCAACCGCTTCGGGGTATTAGATGTTAATGGCCGTTTCCAGGGCCACATTCATCATCTGAGCGAATGATTTTTGACGATCTTCCGAGCTCAGCTTCTCACCACGCTTAATGTGGTCAGATACGGTCAGGATGGTGAGGGCTTTCGCGCCCAACTCTGCCGCTACGCCATAGATACCGGCAGCTTCCATATCCACACCCAGCATGCCCAGCTTTTCCATCTTGTCGAACAGATCGGCTTCCGGGCTGTAGAACAGGTCAGCAGAGAAGACGTTACCGACACGAACCGGTACATCTTGCTGGCGCGCCTGGCTCACTGCTGTTTCCAGCAGGTGGAAGTCGGCAATCGCTGCGAAGTCGTGGTCGTTGAAGCGGATGCGGTTGACTTTGGAGTCAGTCGAAGCCCCCATACCGATGATCACATCCATCAGTTTGACATCATCATGAACGGCGCCACAGCTACCGATACGGATGATATTCTTCACGCCAAAATCTTTGATCAGCTCGTGAACATAGATAGAGCACGACGGAATACCCATGCCGTGGCCCATAACGGACACTGGCTTGCCTTTATACGTGCCGGTGTAACCAAACATGTTGCGAACATCGCAAACCAGCTTTATATCTTCCAGGAAGTTTTCAGCGATGAATTTTGCGCGCAGTGGATCGCCTGGCATCAGGACCGTTTCGGCAAAATCACCAAGTTCAGCATTAATGTGTGGGGTAGCCATAGCTTACTCCTAGGAATGTATGAAAAATAAATTGAAAGCGATTAAGAGAAAAAGCGTTCTGCAATGGACTGGTAAGCAATACCACCCAGGTAAACACCGACGATACCCATAATGCCCGGCAACACTGGTGGCGCAGGCAATGGTAGTTTTACAGCTGAAAAGAACAGGCCAACGATTAAGCCTGCAAAAGTGGCAAGCAGAATTTCGTTCATGTGTTTACCCTCTAAAAATTGCATTTTTGAATTCTCTCCGGCGGATGCGGTGGCTCTTTATTGGCACCTTTTGTCATCGCCATGTCATGGGAGCAGTGTATGAAAGATGTCCGCGTTGTCTCGCGATCCCGATCACATTTTATCAGCCGTTTTTCTGAATTTCTCTCATTGATTACCAAATCTGTTGAAAAGGAGATGGAAACCGTTTGCTTTATGAGCGGTGAAAAATACGCGGTGAAAAGTGAATATTTGATGTTTTATATATTTATCAGACAATTGTGTTCATTTTTAACTGTTGTTGATGCATCGGGTTGCATTTGTGATGGGAGCGTTTTTGGTGACCGTGTTGTAATCGATTGCATTTAATCCGATTGTCAATTTCATGGATTACTGTGAGCATGGAAGTGATTTCTCCGGCCGGGTCGCGCCTTTTTATCCGGGGGAGAATCTATAGTTTTGTGGAGAACATCAACACGTTATTGCAGTATGAAGCTGGTATTAACGGAAAATTTGGCTAAAGATAAGAGAGACCACGACAGTAAGCGTTTTTATAAAGGGATGTAATAATGAAAAAACAGTTGCTAGCAGCGGCGCTGGCGTTGACGGCACTTCCGGCAAGCGCAGATATTTTTGGATTGTCGGTTGGCGCAACAGCAGGCGCGGCACAGTTAGAGTATGACGATAAAAGCGAATATGGCTACGAGTACGGTGTTAATGCCAGCTACCAGCTCAATGACTTTTTCAGTGTCAATGCCGGCGTGGTGCAGGGGAGCGGCGAAGTGGAGACTGATCTGTCAGCTTCCGATAATGACATTGACTACACCGCGATTCCGGTCACCTTCCGGGGCGATATTCCTTTGCTGATCGGCAGCTTGTATGCCAAGGCCGGTGCGAACTACTACGATGTCGATATCGAACGTGACGGCATGAAAGGCAACGATGATGGCTGGGGGTTTACCGGTGGGGTCGGTTTTATGTTCACCTTGCTGCCGCTGATTGATCTCACCCTGGGCTACGAATACCGCGATATGGGCGATGTGGAGAACAACGCGATTCTGTTTGGGGTCGGGATCGGTCTGTAACCGCAAACGGTGAATGTCACGCGATGTAATGCCTGCCCCTAGGTGGCAGGTATCGACCGCCCTTGGTCTGCGTTGTGAAATCAGCTAGTATCCTTGCCGTGTTTTTTGAGCTGGCTTTGGTTTATGCATAACTTAACGTTGTTATCTCAGGTTGAGAAAAATCGGATTGAGCTGGATAAGCAGGCAGCTTATGCCGTCTGGCAAGTGAAGAATGCCAAAAGAGGCCCGGATGTGTTTGTTGAGCAGAGCAACAACATCGCCGATGACGATGACCGGGACTTTTTTGAGCGCGCGGTGACCAAGTATAAAACCCAGATGGGCGTGGCTTAGCCATCCGACCTGATTCAAAAGCTGCCACGTTTCGACTTGGCAGCTTTTTTGTATCTGTCGAACAGGGTCGCACAGTCAACTGCACCGAAATTGACCAGATTATCAATCTTTACCGCCAAGTGAATGATTCTGAGGTATAATAGACGCCTTTTAGGGTCTGCTCTGGTATCTTAAAGAAAAGGTGGCTCCTGTGTTGGGGCTCAACTATCAGACTCAAGTTAGAGCTGAAACTGCGCGTAGAAGAGAGACCCGTGACGCTTGTGAGCAATATGCGGCGGCAGGTGACATGTATCGGGCATGAAGGAAAGTAACATGAGTGCAAGCAAGAAGGTTCTTGTTGTTGATGACGATCAGGAAATCCGTGAACTGTTGGATGAATATCTGACCAAAGCGGGATTTACCGTCATAACGGCGGCTGAAGGTGAAGAGATGAAGCGCCGCCTGGCTTTGGGATATCCCGATCTGATCCTGCTGGATGTCATGATGCCGGGGGATGACGGCTTTACCTTATGCCAGCATATTCGAAAAACCTCGGATGTACCGATTATTATGTTGACGGCTGTCTCGGATGAAATGGATCAGATCATTGGTCTGGAAATTGGCGCTGATGATTATATTGCCAAACCCTTCAGCCCACGTCAGCTGATGGCGCGGATCAAGGCCCTGCTGCGGCGGGTAAAACCGACCGAAGCCCAGCAAGCGCCGTCTGCGGCACCTAAAGCGATCCGGTTTGCCAACTGGCGGCTGGAAACCGCATCCCATCGTTTGTTCGATTTGGAGAAAGGCAAAGAGTATGAACTGTCGGGGAGCGACTTCGCCCTGCTGATGCTGTTTCTCACCCGGCCCAACGAAGTGTTGGATCGGGACACTATCTCTTATGCGACCCGCGGACGGGAAGCTCATCCTGCTGAGCGCGGGATCGATGTGCAGCTGAGTCGGTTGCGCCAGCGTCTGGGCGATAAAGGCACTCAGCAGCGGCTGATCAAAACTATCCGCGGCAACGGCTACGCATTTAACGCCGAAGTGACGTACGAAGAATAATCCGCTCATCCCCGCAATACCGGTGCAGTTAGAGGCGCAATCTGATGAATTGGAAAAAATGGTGGCCGAAGTCTTTGCTGGCGCGTACCTTGTGGTTCACCTTGCTGGCGGTGTTTTTGGCTCAGCTGATTGCTACCCTGATCTGGTATGGCCAAACCAAGCAGCGGGATCTGGAAGGGCTGGAGTCTGCCTCTGCCAGCATGGCCAATATGTTCGCCTCAACCGTGACCTTCTTCCAGTCACTGCCGCTGGAATACCGCCATATCGTGCTTGATCAGCTGCGCAATATGGGCGGAACCCGGTTTTTCGTATCTTTCAATGAAGAAGAGATCCGGATCGACCCCATCCCCGACTCGCAAATGAAAAACACCGCGGTGCGGGTATTTCAGGATGTGTTGCATGAAAAGCTGCCCCGGCTGGATGTGATCCGGGTGGAGTTTTCCCGTCCGGAAACGTTGCAAGTGCTGAAGAACGGGATTCTGCTCAGCGATCTCCCCCGCTCCTGGGCGCATTATACTTTGAGCCTGGAGCCGTTTAATCCCCCGATCCTGGTGGTCCAGCTGGAGCTGGCTGAAAACGAGTGGCTTTATATCGCTGCACTATTGCCGGCGCCGTACGTCACCCTGGAAGATGAAATCATCACCGGGCAGCAAATCCTGTTTCTGCTCTTTACCACCGCGCTACTGCTGGCTTTTACCTTCTTTATGATCCGGCGTCAGACCAAGCCGCTCAAGCGTCTGGCCAATGCCGCCAATGCCCTGAGCCTGGATATTTATCAGCCGCCGTTGGCGGAAGAGGGCGCCAGTGAACTGGTGACCGCCACCCGGGCGTTTAACCGGATGCAGCGCCGCTTGCGGCGCTACCTTGATGATCGGGAGCACCTGTTTTCAGCTATCTCCCACGATCTGAAAACGCCGATCACCCGGTTAAGGTTGCGGGCGGAGCTGATTGATGACGAAGATAAGATTGACAAATTTAACCGTGATCTCGATGAGCTGGAGATGATGGTGAAAGGGGCACTGCAGACGGTGAAAGATACCGATCTGCACGAGAATCTGACTCAGGTGGATCTCTCGGAGCTGCTGCGCAGTATTGCCGAGCGCCACAACAGTCCGACGGTGAAGGTTCACCTGCCGGACGTCCAGATTGCGCCGATGAAAGGCAAGCCGTTGGCGCTGAAACGTTGCCTCAGTAACCTGATCGATAACGGGGTGAAATATGGCCGTGAAGTGACGGTGATTGTCTCCGATCACCCGGATGGCTTGGCACTGATCATCAAAGACCAGGGCCCGGGGATCCCGGCAGAGAAACTCGAAGCGGTGTTTGAACCCTATTTTCGCCTCGCCAAAGATGCTGAAGGGCACGGCCTCGGGATGGGGATCGCGCGTAATATTATTCATGCCCATGGCGGGGATCTCACGATTCACAACGCAGAAGCGGGCGGACTGGAAGTGAAAGTCTATATTCCGCGTCTGCTGGACGAGTAAGACACATCAGAACGCACGGGAGAGCCGATGAAATTGAAACAGATAGTCCCCGCGCTCGGGTTGTGGCTTTGCGCGGCTGCCTCGCAAGCCGGTGAAGTGGAAGTGTTGCACTGGTGGACCTCAGGTGGAGAAGCCAAGTCCGTCTCGGTGCTGAAAAGCATGGTTGAAGCACAGGGAAATCACTGGAAAAACTTCGCTGTGGCCGGTGGTGGCGGGGACAGTGCGATGACGGTGCTGAAAACCCGGGTGGTCTCCGGGAACCCGCCAACGGCGGCCCAGATCAAAGGACTGGAGATCCAGGAGTGGGCCAAGCTGGGCTTTCTGACTGATCTGAACGAGGTGGCGAAAACCAACAATTGGGATACCATTTTGCCGGAGATTGTTGCCAATCTGATGAAGTACCAAGGCAACTATGTGGCGGTGCCGGTCAATATTCACCGGGTGAACTGGCTATGGGTAAATTCGGAAGTACTGAAGCAAGCCGATGCTGCGGCGCCGACCACTTTAGATGAGTTTTACCAGGTGGCTGAGCAGGTCAAAGCGGCAGGTTATATCCCGTTGGCTCACGGCGGGGAGCCGTGGCAGGATATCACCTTGTTTGAAGTGGTCGCTCTGGCGGTGCTCGGAGCCGACGGATTTCACAAGGCGCTGGTGGAGCTGGATATGGCAGCGCTTTCCAGCCCGAAAATGGTTGAAGTGTTTACTCACTTTCGCAAGATGCGGGATTATATTGATCCGCAGTACCGGGGCAGAAGCTGGTTTGATGCCACAGCTATGGTGATCGAAGGTGAAGCCGCCATGCAACTGATGGGCGACTGGGCCAAAGGCGAATTTGCTGCCGCCGGCAAGGTGCCCGGTCGGGATTACTTGTGTGTCGCTGCGCCGGGAACCCAGGGCAAGTTTACTTACAATATCGACAGCTTTGTCTTTTACCGCCTCAGCAATGAGGAAAACCGCCAGGCCCAGCAAGCGTTGGCCCACACGATTCTGGATAAACGCTTTCAGACTCAGTTCAACCTGAATAAAGGTTCAATGCCGGTGCGCAACGATCTGGATATGAGTTCGTTTGATCAGTGTGCGCAGGACTCGCGAGCGGCCTTTAATCTTGCCTCTGCAAACCATGCCCTGGTGCCGAGTGTTTCGCAGGGGATGGCACTGACCAGCTATGTTCAGGGAGCGATTTTTGATGTCGTGAGCGACTTCTTCAATGCCAAAGACCCGGATCCGGCCAAGGCAGCGCGGCGTTTGGCCCGGGCAGTGAAGTCGGCACTTTAACTGCTGTCCGCGGACAGTCTCTCTTCCTTGACGGCTTTTTTCCTGCCGCTTTCTATACTTATCAGAACTTGCCAATGACGGTTTGGTTGTTGGGCCCGAGATGCGATGTGAGGCCGGGGGAGATGAGAATGAAGCTGCTTTTTTTGGTTCGTCATGCCAAGTCCTCCTGGGAGGACCCGACCCTGGACGATCACGACAGGCCCCTGAGTGATCGCGGCCGGAAAAATGCCCCGGAGATGGTCGGGCGGCTCAATGCCTGGCGCACCGGCCCGCAGGTGATTCTCTCCAGCTCGGCACTACGGGCATTTAAAACTGCTGAGTATTTTGCCGATGGGCTGGAGAGCCACCCCCGGCTGGAAGTGTGCCCGGCGCTGTATACGGATTCGGCGAAAGGCCTGCTCAAGGTGATCAAAGCGGTGCCACCACAAATTGAATACCTGATGGTGATCTGCCACAATCCGGCCATCAATGAACTGGTGAACCAGCTCGGCTTGCGTACTGATAATGTCCCGACTTGTGGTGTGGTGGTGTTTGGTCTCGAAGTGGATAGCTGGCAGGCGGTTTGTCAGAAACAAGTCGGTGCCATTTATTTTGATTACCCGAAACGAAAAAATCATACCTGATTAGCAAAAACGCGATGATTATATTCAAATCCAGAATGCAGTGACTACAATTGCACATTAATCGTGTGGTTTATGTATAAACCGAATTTTTAGTCATTGGAGAAATTGGGGCGATGCTCAGGGAGACAGTGAGGCAGTTGCATAGGGAGTTGATTGAGACTGGGCTGGAGGGGTTGCACCGGATCTCGATCGCCCTGGTGGATGAAGCCTATCTCAGAACGTATGTTGATTCGACGGAGGGCATTCAACCGCTCAAGCACCATAGTATCCCGCTGGAAAAATCCCCGTCGCTGAGTGCACTGGTTCGGCAGAAGAAAACCCGGATTGTGGATGATTATTCCAGTTACCTGCGTCAGTGTCGCGGTAAAGCTAGTGCCTGGCTGCGTGAGAGCCAATTGCATTCGTCTTATACGATCCCGATCTTTTTTCAGAACAATTTTCTCGGGTTTATCTTTTTTAATTCCTGCAACAAGGCGTTTTTTAATCCGCTGACCGTAGCCACGCTTGATGACACGGTAAAGTCACTGCGCGAGAGCATCATTCATGAGCGTACTCTGTTCGACAACATTGTGTCGTTGAGTAAGTTTTCTGAGAAGGCCTCAGAAATTCGCGATGAATGTACCGCGATGCACTGTGGTCGGCTGACGACACTGACACGTATTATCGCCCGTCATGTGGTTCAGCATTGCCCGGTCACGGACCGGGAAGTTTATTACCTGATCAAATTCTCCCCCTTGCACGATATCGGCAAGATTGGTGTCGCGGATGATATTTTACTCAAGCCCGGTCGGCTGACCGCCGAGGAATTTCGGGAAATGAAGCGACATGTGGAGTACGGGATGACGATGGTGGATGCTGCCTGCGACGGGGTCGTCAAGCAGCATGAAGCGTATCGCATCATTCGGACGCTGATCAGCGAACACCATGAGATGCTGGACGGCAGTGGTTATCCGGAGGGATTGAAAGGGGAGGAGATCAGCCTCTTCTCCCGTATTGTCACGGTTTCGGATATCTTCGATGCGCTGACCAGTGACAGGCCCTACAAGAAAGCCTGGACACTTGAGCAGGCTCTCACTGAGCTTCAGGCGATGGCGGATCATGGGAAGTTGGATCCGTTGTGTGTGGAGGCGCTGCAGCAGTACTTTGATCAGCCGGATGCACAGCAGCGGTTTACCCTGTTCCGGGAAGAAGCCAGGATGTGTGCGTAGGGTGCGGTAGCAGCACACGACTCGAGAAAAAGCCGCTGACGTTTTCGCTAGCGGCTTTTTTCACTCAGAACGAGTGATGAACGGTAGAGGCTGGTAGCGGCTTAACGCCATACCCCTATTCTCCATTGAACGCAGAAGCATAAGTCGAAAGACTATTCATGATCGGGTTTGCTCGTCGGCGCCCAGTAGTTGGACATGATTTCTTCGGACCAGACAGGCTGTTTGACAGGCTCTCTTGGCAGAAATTCTTTCATCACGGGTTTGATATCGATGACTGGAGTGCCATCGATGGCGTCTAAACCATGGACTTGTATCTCGTTCCCCTTGACCGCAAGAACGCGACAAATGGTGACGCCCAACCGGTTGGGTCTGTTTTTACCCCGTTGTGCAAATATTCCCACCTTTGGCCAGTCAGGGTTATTTCTCGGATGGCGTGCGCCAACGGTAATTCTTGATTCATCGACTTGGTTAAAATAGTAAAGCACCTCAATGTGAGAGAAGTCGGCAAGGCCGGATAGCACTTCTGACTTGAACGTGTCACTGATGATGATAGCACTTGTTTCTTCATCCCAATGATCATCAATTGCTTTAGCTCTGGTCGAAACAACTTGGCCAACAGGCTCTACCGTAATTTTTCCATGCTTCATTGAATGACTGGCTCCTTCTGAATATTCACGGATGACAATAGCATTTCCTCGCCGAGCTGCGAAGAACTGACTAAATCGACGCTGCTTGTTTACGACCAGGGCGCATATACTCAAGGGAGACAAATGCTCGCTCTGTGGAGGCATCTCCCATGCCGGTTTCTACCTTTTACCCGCCGCAAGGCAAGCAGCTGCATCCGGTTAAGGTCTGGACCGATGATCTAGATGACCAGACGGCCTTGCAGCTCAAGCACACCGCTTCCTTACCGTTTATTTATCATCATGTTGCCGGGATGCCGGATGTTCATTTGGGCAAAGGGGCGACCATTGGTAGTGTGATTTCTACCGTCAGGGCGATTATTCCGGCAGCGGTTGGGGTGGATATCGGCTGCGGGATCAATGCGGTGCGCCTGTCGCTGACCGCTGCCGATTTGCCGGACAGCTGCCGGATGCTGCGCCAGGAGTTGGAATCGGTGATCCCGCTTGGGCCGGGGCAGGAGCATCAGAGGCCCCGGATCCGTGGCGATTCCCCGCTGGCTGTTCAGCTCGAGCAGATCCTTCAGGCTAATCCGGAATTGCGGAAGATGGTCAAACCCGGCCGCTGGGCCCATCAGGCCGGGACCCTGGGCGGCGGCAATCACTTTTTTGAGCTCTGCCTGGATGAGGCCGACGATCTTTGGGTGATGCTCCACTCCGGCAGCCGGGGCATTGGCAATGCGATAGGCCGTTATTTTATTGCCCAGGCTAAGCGCGATATGGAGCGCCATCATATTCACCTGCCCGATGCCGACCTGGCGTATTTCGAAGAAGGAGCCCGGAATTATCAGGGCTATGTGGATGCAGTGAGCTGGGCGCAGGCTTATGCCCGGTTGAATCGGGCGCTGATGATGGACGCGGCGCTGAAACGCATGGCGCGGCTGTTACCACCATTCACCGTGACCCAGGAAGCGATTAACTGTCACCATAACTATATTGAGCGCGAGGTGCATTTCGGCCGGGAGGTCTGGGTGACTCGTAAAGGGGCGATTCGGGCCCGGGTCGGCGATCTTGGGGTGATCCCCGGTAGCATGGGCACTAATTCATATGTGGTGCGCGGGCTCGGTAATCCGGAGGCTTTTTGTAGCTGCAGTCATGGTGCCGGACGTCGCATGTCGCGGACCCAGGCGAAAAAATTGCACACCGTCAGCGATCTGAAGGCCCAGACCGCCGGCATAGAATGCCGAAAAGACAAGGGTGTGATTGATGAAATTCCGACGGCATACAAAGACATCGACACGGTAATGGCCAATCAGTGTGACTTGGTCGATATTGTCCACACCCTGAGGCAAATTGTGAATATCAAAGGTTAAGTATACTTAACAGATAGTGACTTCACTGAACCGCTGGGGGAGACATGGAGGCACCGACGACAAGGTTCTCATACCATCACGGTGTGGCGCTGCTTCATGAAAAGCTGTTGCACAAGGCAGAACGTATCCTGATCTTCGGTCCGACCGGGGCTGGCAAAAGCTTTTTGGCCGCCGAGCTGGCCCGGCGGTTGTCAGCTGCCGGTCGTGAGTGTTTATGCCTGAGCGCGGATCCGGGAACGCCGAGCTTTGGCGTACCGGCGGCGGTTAATCTGGGGCAATGGCGTCTAGGACATAGGCGTCTGGAGAACAGCCACCAGGACAACTGGCAGTTGCTTGAGTTTGAAGGGCTCTGCAGTCTGGATGCGGCGCGTTTTCGCCTGCCGTTGTCTGAAGCTGTTGGACAATTGATGCGCAGTGCTCCGGAGCATACCCCGTGTCTGATAGATGCGCCGGGGATGACCCAGGGCGTGGCTGCGGCAGAAATGTTGCAGACCCTGGTGGCCCGCACGGCGGCGTCCCGGCTGGTGGTGTTGGCGGAGCGCGAACAGGTGGCGGAAGTGATGCCTGTCATTTCCAGCCTATCTTGCCCTGTACTCTGGTTGTCACCATCACCGCAGGCCCGCCTGATCCAGCGTAGCGAACGGCTGGACTGGCGGACCCGGCTATGGCAGCACTATATGGCACAATCGGTTGAGTTAGAGCTGCCGTTGCATATGCTGTCGATATTAGGGACGCCACCGCCACAAAACGATCCCGAGCGCTGGCCGGGGCTGCTGGTCCGGCTCAGTGATCACAAGGGCCAGTTAACCATGGGGGAGGTGGTGGCGTTGGCGTCACAAGACATCAGGCTGCGCTGTCCGGTGCCGCACATAGCCCAACAATCGCTGTTGCAACTGCGACCACCGAGTCAGATCTTGCTCCGGGACGCCAGACACTTGCCCGGCCATAAATTGCGTACGGTTCGTCATACGCCCCACATCCAACCGGTTCCATCCAATCGTAAACCTTCCCTGGTGTATGCCCACCGGACCAAAGTAGTGGATCGCAGCCCGCCGATCAAACAACGGGATATGACTGCCGAGTTGGTGAATGGTTTGTTTGAAGATCCGCTGTTGCTGATTAAAACCCACTGGAGTCGTCGCTGCATTTTGTTTGATTTAGGCAATACGATCCGTTTACCCATGCGCTTTAGCCATCATGTCAGCCACATTTTTATTACTCACGCCCATTTTGACCACATCGGCGGGTTTATGGGGCTGTTACGGGTACGGCTTGGTACGCCATCGCCTTGCAAGCTGTTTGGCCCCCCCGGGTTGGCGTTGCATGTGGCTGGGATGCTGAGCGGGATCTTATGGGATCGCATCGGCGAGAATGGGCCGGAGTTTGAGGTAGCTGAGTTACATGGTAAGACGTTGCGATGCTACCGGCTCAAGGCCGGTTACAAGCAGGTTGATGTATTGCCGGAGCAAACGGTTCATCAGGGCGTGATCCACCAGGAAGCCAGGTTTTTGATCCGCGCAGTCGAGTTGGATCACGGGACGCCCGTTCTTGCTTACGCTTATGAGCCGGTGGAGTCCATTCGGATTTCCGAGCAGGTGCTGCAAGCCATGCCGTATCCGCCGGATCGTTGGCTGGGCAAACTCAAGCATTGCTATCTTGCCGGCGAGCTGGATGATTTGATCACCTTACCCAACGGGGAGGCGTGTACGGTCAGCACTCTGGCATCACAGTTGATCGAGAAGCAGGCCGGGAAGAAGCTGGTTTACGCCACTGATCTCGCCGATACCCCTGAGAACCGACGTAAGCTGATTGCACTGGCCCGTGATGCTGACACGCTGATCTGCGAAGCGGCATTTTCGCATCAGGATCTATGGCGCGGGCGCAATAACGGCCACCTGACAACCACCGCCTGCGGGGAAATTGCTCTCGCTGCAAACGTGAATCAGCTGGTACCGTTTCATTTCTCCCGGCGTTATGAAGGGGATCCGGACGCTATGTATAGGGAAATCGAAGCGATCTTTCCCCATGTGGTTCGGGCCGGTCCCGGCTTGTCTGGCTGAATCCAGCCCGCCAGTATGGCGGGCTGGAGGGGCGAGTGCGCTTAGAACTGTATGGAAGGACAATCAGTTGAGGGTCACTTCCCGCTCAACGACTTCACCGTTTAGGGTCAGGATAATTTTGAGCACATCCTGACTCATGACCGGCCGGGTTAAGTTGGCCACATAATTAAACTTCACCGTGGTTTGCAGGGCAGAATACACGCCGGTGATGTTCTGGACATCGGTAATGTGTTTGAAGCTGCCGCCGGTTTGCTCCGAGATCTGTATTAAGTCCTGGGTATAGGCGTCGTTGCTGATGGCAATACTGTGGACCGGCAGGTTCATCGATTTGGCTTTCGCAATCAGGCCGTCAAGATCGTTAAACCTGGCATTGCCATCGGTCATGACGAAAACCGAGTTGACATCACCCGTGGCTTGTTTCGTGGTGTCCAGCGCGACATGAATTGAATCTTCAAGCTCAGTTCCGCCTCCCCAAGGGTAGTCTTCATAAATGGCGTGAACGTTATCTGTTCGGCCGGCATGTTTGGTATCGAGCACTCTGTCTTCCCACATTGGCACATGCATGTTGTAAAAATCGATCGCAAAGTGCAATGAAGCCTTGTCCTTCATAAAGCCGGAATCACTGTAGCTGATGGTCGTATCGACGCCGTTCTCGTCTAGGAAGCTGTAACCATCAAGGAATGACTTGCTAATCAAGTTGACATCCAGGCTGAACGGGATCACTGCCACTTCATCTTCGACATTTTTTTCCATCATAAACTGATGTGCTGCCAGCGCTGTCAGGCGAAAACGGTTGTAGGTGACGTCATTACTGTCAGTAACGGGATCGCCTTGCTCGTCATATACTTTCGAAGACATGGAACCACTGGCATCCAGGGTCATCACGATGCTGTTGCGGACTTGCAGCTGATCGGCGGTGTTGAGGGAAACGATCGGGTTCTCATTGGCATTGACCAAAATCTGGAACGCGCCCTTGGCGACTTGGATCACTGCTTTGCCGGACTGGCTGTCTGTGATCGAGAATGCCAGGGTGTCATTATCGATTTTCTGGATCCCGTTAATCACATAGCTGGCATCCTTGGCAATCGTTGAAGCGACGACATCACTCACCTGATCAGCGGTTTGCATGAAGTTCTGGGCATTGGCTTCCAGCGTTTTAAAGTTGTCAGAGGTGGCAACCAGTTTGGAGTTCTCAAACGCGGTATCTTCCCCTTCAACTTCCAATGTGAACTGACCACACGCATCGGTCGTTGTGGTTTCACTGAAGATCGCGTCATTATTGGCGACCAGCGAGATTGCAGCATTGCTGAGCGGGTAGTAGCCGGTTGGTACATTCGGACAAGCCGCGTCTGTTGCTTTGGTTGTCAAGCCCCGCGATGCGTTGAACAGAGCTTTTTGTGCTGTCACCTGAGCCGGTTCCGGTGTTACCAGGGTCCCGCTGAATGTGGTTTTCGCCGGGGTTGTATCCGGTGTTTGTCCGGGACCTGTTTTTGATTCACCGGAGGAGTTGCTGCTATTACAACCACTCAATAAAGCGGCAGCAAGAACGGTTAGTGTAAAGAGTTCCTTCTTCATTGTGTCACCCAGTTATTGTTTTATTTGTGTAAAAAACCATCAAAAGAGTGATCATTTGAGCATGAATATATATGCATAGTGAATTGCACGCATATAAAAATGCTACTTGTATCCAGTCATTAAAATTTTGGTGTCTATACGCTTGACATATTACAACTCTTTGAATTTATGGAGGGAAGAGTTACAGAGGCATGCATGAAATTCGGGATGTCTCTTATATTTTCTGATACCGATAAAGCATTTATGTTGATGAATTCATCACTTGAGTTGGTTTTCTGGAGTAGAATCACGTTTTTCCTGGATGTTTATCTGTATTGCCCTATCATTGCCCTAGTTTTGTAACCCTGAACATTATGGAAATCCGAATGGACAAAGATTCGTTACTGACTGGTTTTTCACGCTCACTTCATCTTCAGAGTAAGGAATTCGGTATAGAAAAGCTGTTCAATGAAGTGAAAGTGATGAGCGGAAAAAACATCAGTCCACGGACGTTTTCCAATAAAATCAATCCGGCGCAGGCAGGTCATCAGCTGACTTTGCAGGAGTTTATGTTGACCATGAAAGTATTGCAGCAGGAAGAACGTCATGTGTTCATTCTGGACGAAATGCTAAAGCTCTTCGGGCTTCAATGTGAGCGTATAGAGACTGGTGAGCTACATGAGATCACTTACCGTAATGTTTTGAATGCCTGGATGGACTGGGATAAAGAACGCGGGGATGTGCAGCAGGAAATTCGGGCAGCACTGTCTGACGGCAAAGTCAGCGCCAATGAGCTGGAAGAGATTAAAAAAGAGATGAGCCAGGATATCGACGCCATGATTAAACTACGCGATATGCTGGAATTTGCCTGCGAAAACCGGATTAATATTAAGTAAATCCCGCTTCATAACATTCATTGTGTAGGGTTAGACAAGACGCTGACAGGGAGAGGGCTGCTTTCAGTGCAGCCCTCTCATTCAGACCTCAGCGGCCACTTTTAAGTAGCAGGGGCTCGATGATCTGTTGCCATTTCTGGTAGGCTACAGCATTCAGATGGAGATCATCTCGGCTGTACTCGTCCAGGAGCTGTTGCCGATCGCTCAACACCGCGTTCAGGTCGATGAAGGGGATCCCTCTTGCACGGCAGGTTTGTCTGAGGCGCTGGTTGAGCAACGTCACGGACGAGTTCAGCGAAGCCAATCGGCTGCCAACATGCAGGGTCGACTGTACAACCGGTTCAATGGCGTGTTGTTGCCAGATCCCGAGCATTTCCTCATAACGGCCAAGCACGGCGTCGACGGTTTCATCTTGGGCCAGGTCGTTGATCCCTGCCATGACAAAGACTTGTTTTGGCTGCAGTTGTAACGTTGTGTCTATCCGGCACAACATCCCCCGGGTGGTATCGCCGGCCAGACCCCGGTTGGCCAGTTTGATGCCGGGAAACATCTCAGACCACACCCCCCACTCGGTAATGGAATCGCCAAACATCACGATATCCGCTTGGGACCCGAACGTGCGATGGCAGTCGGTCATCTGCAAAGATCGACTGATAAAACCGGCGGTTTGTTTTACACAGAGCTGGTCACAGAGCATAGTCAGTCGCTCGGCGTCATTCGCAGTGTCGGGTAGCTGCGCTAAGGTGCTATAGGCGTCACTTAAAAACAGTGCCTTACTCAGATCCGGATTTTGACTCGCGAGGTTACGGAAGAGATTGTCCAGAAACAGATACGGCGACACTGGCTGCAGCGTATGGCACAGGGTGATAAGATCTGTGTCGGCATCCTGTCCATCAGGCCTGATGTTCTGGCTCATGATTAGGCTCCTGACGCCAGTTGGGTGTGGAGGTAGGCTGCGCCAAGCAAGCACGCGTCATGATCGCCTTGGGCCGCGACAAGTTCGACTTGGAAAAACGGTGGCTTGGTCGTGAGGTGCTGTTTCACCCGCTCAAGGTATCCCGCCGCTAAGCCGATCCCCCCGCCTAGTACGATCACCTCCAAATCCAGGGTGGCTTTTAAATTTGCGCACAAGGTGGCGACGGCCCGGGCACTGTTCTGAATGATGGCCTCGGCCTGTGTATGTTCCGGTGCCATGTCGAACAACTCCGGATTGCTGACAGACGGAGAAATGAGTTTCCGTGCCAGCGTTTGAATTGCGGTTCCCGAGGCCGTTGCTTCGACGCAACCGGTTTGGCCACAGCCGCATGGGGGGCCAAACCGGTCGATCACCGTATGACCAATGTGGCCGGCGAAATTCTGTGCTCCGGTATGCAGGTTGCCGTCAATCACCAATCCGCCGCCAATGCCGGTTGATACCGTCAGGTAGGCCATATTGCGATATTTCCCGTCCAGACGTTGATACTCATACCATGCGGCGGCTTGAGCGTCGTTCAGCATTCTGACGGGCAGTTGGGTTTGCGATTGTAGGGCGGTTTGGAGTGGGAACGGTGCCGGGAATGCCAGGGTGACTGGATTGATGGCGGTAATCCCGGCCTCGGTGACTACCCCTGTGGTGGACACACCGATACAGTCTGCCTGTGCCAGCCAGGGGCGACATGCTTGAAGGATCTCGTCGGCGAACGCATCTGCTGCGGTGACCACGGGTGTCGGGATCTGTTTGCGTTCGGTTAATACGCCAGCCTGGAGCAAGCCCAGAGCGACTTTGGTCCCGCCGATGTCAATTGCCAATACGTTCATGAACGCGCTCCTGCGGTTTGGGTTGCCTGGTTGAACCAATGGGTCACGACTTCCAGCCGGGTAAGGGCTGAACCGACTGTGACAGCCACTGCGCCGCACTCAATGGCTTTGGCTGCCAGTTCCGGTGTATTGAAGCGGCCTTCTGCCATAGTAAAGAAACCTTGGGCAGCGAATTGGCGGATCAGTTCAAAGTCTGGTTCAGTTGGCTCTGGGCCGCCAACATAGCCGGACAGGGTTGAACCGATGATCTCAACGCCCTGTTGGTGGGCCCAGAGGCCGTCGTCAAAACAGGAACAATCGGCCATGGCCAGACAGCGGGTTTCGGCAATAGCACCGGCAATCATCTCACGGGATGCCGGGCGGGGGCGATCGGTGGCATCAAACGCAATGATACTTGCGCCGGCTTGCTCTAAATCGAAGACATCTTTAAGAAAAGGGGTGATCCGAACCGGGCTGTCCGGCAGGTCGCGTTTGACAATACCGATCACCGGGATGCGAACTTTCGCAGTGACCGCAGTAACATTGCTGATCCCTTCAATACGAAGCGCTTGAGTCCCCGCTTGCTCAGCGGCTTGGGCCATCGCAACAATAAAGTCGGTTCTTTCCAACGGGCTACCGGTAATCGGCTGAATAGAGACCACGGTCTGGCCATTCAATTTTCTTTTGAGTTCACTGAGCTGGTTCACTTTGGTGTTCATACTGCGCCTCTTCTACCGCTGTGATGGTCACGGAGCTGCCAACTTGGGCCACAGCCAATCGCAAAATCGGCTCTATGCTTGAGAAGGTGGCGATTGGCTGCCCGTGATCACATTTTGTAAAAACTTGGTTTGAAAATAATCTCCGCCATAATAATAATTCATCAAGAATATTTTTTTCAAACCAAATAAAAATTTTTTTTATCGTATAACTCAGGTGTAGAACAGAAAGGAAATCATATGAAAGGTATCAATAAACTGACGTTGGTAATGCTCTCGCTGGGGGTAACGGTCTCAGCGCAAGCAGCGACCACGCTGAAAATGGGTATGCAGGCTGCCGTTGGCTCAGTAGAGTACAACTCGGCCAAAATGTTAGCAGATACCGTTGATCAAATGAGCCACGGTGAATTGAAAATTGCTCTCTACCCGAGTGCGCAACTCGGGGATGATCGTGCCATGATGCAGCAACTGACCTATGGTGACCTGGACCTGACCTATGCCGAGTTCGGTCGGATTGGCCTGTGGATCCCGCGGGCTGAGGCCGTCGCCCTCCCTTATGTTGCAAAAGATTATGCCCATATTCGCCGTATGTTTGATTCCGAATTCGGCCAGGAGGTCCGTGAAGAAATGCTGGCCAAGTTCAACTGGCGAGCGCTGGATACCTGGTACAACGGAACCCGTCAAACAACCTCAAATCGTGCCCTGAAATCGATCCAGGATTTTCAGGGGCTGAAACTGAGGGTGCCGAACGCCAAACCCAATCTGAACTTTGCGAAACTCTCCGGTGCTTCTCCGACACCGATGGCCTTCTCGGAAGTATACCTTGCGCTGCAGACCAATGCGGTGGACGGCCAGGAAAACCCACTGCCAACGATTAAAGCGATGAAGTTTTATGAAGTGCAGGACAACCTGGCGATGACCAACCATATTGTCAATGATCAAATGGTGCTGGTTTCGGAAACTTCGTGGCAAAAGCTGTCTGAGAAACAGCAGCAACTGATCCGGGATGCTGTGGAGAAGACTGGTGCAGCCCATACGGCGACAGTGAAAGCGCAAGAGGAAGAGCTGGTGTCTTTCTTCGAATCACAGGGAGTGAATGTGACTTACCCGGAACTGACACCGTTCCGCCAGGCGATGGAGCCGTTGTATCGCGAGTTTGATAAGAAGATTGGCGAACCGCTGATCCACAAACTGGCCAATATGTAATGAATGCTTGGCTGGCTGGAAACAGCCAGCCCTGGAGCGAAACATGCGACGTAAATTGATAAATAACATTGAAGAAATCATCACGGTGCCGTTGATGATTCTATTGCTGGTGGTCCTGACCTGGCAGATCGTGACGCGCTGGTTGTTTAATGCTCCTTCCCTTTGGAGCGAAGAGCTTGCCCGGGTGCTTTTTATGTACATGTCGCTGATTGGCTGCGCCATTGCTATCAAGCGTAATTCACATGTAAACATCACCTATTTCTCCGATAAATTACCGGAAAAGTTGCGCCTGATTTTGGCATTGGCACTGGAGACGGCGGTGCTGATTTCGATCTTCGCCATTATTTATCTCGGCTACCAACATGTCCAGCGCAATGCGTTCTTTGAACTCATTACCTTGGGTGTTTCTAGTCAGTGGATGAATTACAGCTTGCCGCTCGGCGGCTTGTTTATGGTCTTTCGTCAGCTGCAGAAGATGCTGGCCCTGGTTGTGAAATATCGTCGCGCAGGGAATGCAGTGATGTCCCAGCGATCCAAAGAAATTCACCGGTAGGAAAATGTTATGACAGGTTCAATATTTGGCTGGCTGGCACTGCTGTTTGCAGGGATGCCGGTCGGTTTTTCGCTGATTTTTGTGGCGCTGGTTTTTCTGGTGCTGACCCAAAGCACCGGGATTAACTTTGCCGCCCAACAGATGCTGGGTGGGATTAACAACTTTACCCTGCTGGCCGTTCCGTTCTTTGTACTGACCGGCCACTTGATGAATAGTGCCGGGATCACCGAGCGTATTTTCGATTTTGCCAAAGCCATGGTCGGCCATATTACCGGCAGCCTGGGTCATGTGAATATTATGGCCAGCCTGCTGTTTTCCGGCATGTCAGGCTCAGCACTTGCGGACGCGGGCGGCTTGGGCCAGCTTGAAATCAAGTCGATGCGCGATGCCAAGTACGATGATGATTTTGCCGGTGGTTTGACGGCGGCTTCCTGTATTATCGGCCCGCTGGTACCGCCGTCGATCCCCCTGGTGATCTACGGTGTGGTATCGAATACCTCGATTGGCGCCTTGTTCCTGGCCGGTGCCATTCCCGGATTGCTGTGCTGCGCCGCGCTGATGGTGATGAGCTACGTGATTTGTAAAAAACGCGGTTACATCACCTTGCCACGGGCATCCCGTCGGGAGCAGTTGAAACGTTTTAAAGAAGCATTTCTGTCCCTGCTGACCCCGGTCATCATTATTGGCGGGATCTTCTCGGGGAAATTTACCCCGACCGAAGCGGCAGTTGTGTCATCGCTGTATGCTTTATTTCTCGGGGTGGTGGTTTATAAGCAGCTGACTTGGAAAGGTTTTCTTAATATTTTGCAAGAAACGGTCAATACCACGGCTGTGGTTGCGCTGATGGTGGTGGGGGTGACCGTATTTGGGTGGATCGTTGCCCGTGAGCAATTGCCACAAATGCTGGCCAGTTACTTCCTGACCATCAGTGATAATCCGCTGATCTTGTTGTTGCTGATCAACTTGCTGTTGCTGTTTCTCGGCACGTTTATCGAGTCGCTGGCCTTACTGCTGTTGTTGGTGCCCTTCCTGGTGCCGGTTGCCTCGGCGGTGGGGATTGATCCGGTTCACTTTGGGGTGATGGCCATCCTGAATCTGATGATCGGGATTCTGACCCCACCCATGGGGATGGCATTGTATGTCGTTTCCCGGGTGGGGGATATTCCGTTCCATACTTTGACTCGAGGTGTTGTTCCGCTGTTGGTGCCGTTGTTTATTGTGCTCGCTTTGGTCGCGATCTTTCCGCAGTTCACCCTGTTTCTGCCCGAGTTGCTGCTGGATTACGGACAATAACTGATAACCGCCAAATGCGGCTTTATTTGGTACGAAATTGAAGATGAAAGGTACTTTGAGATGAAAAAATTAACCGGACTGATTGCTGCGCCGCACACGCCGTTTGATGCGAACAATCAAGTCAGTTTTTCGGCAATTGATGAGATTGCACAACTGCTGATTGAACAGGGCGTGCAAGGCGCGTACGTATGCGGGACAACCGGGGAAGGCATTCACTGCTCGGTTGCAGAACGTAAAGTCATTGCCGAACGCTGGGTGAAGGCTGTTGACGGAAAACTGGATATTATTTTGCATACCGGTTCCTTGAGTATCGTCGATACGTTGGAGCTGACGCGCCACGCAGAAACTCTGGATATTCTTGCCACTTCTGCCATTGGTCCATGTTTCTTCAAACCGGGCAGTGTTGCTGATTTGGTCGACTATTGCGCGAAAATTGCCGCCGCTGCACCATCAAAGGGCTTCTACTATTACCACTCGGGCATGTCCGGGGTGAACCTGGATCTTGAGCAGTTCCTGATCCAGGGGTACGAGCGAATCCCGAATTTGTCGGGCGCGAAGTTCAATCATGTTGATCTGTATGAATATCAACGTTGTATGCGGGTCGCCGGCGGGAAATTTGACATGCCGTTCGGGGTGGATGAGTTTTTCCCTGCCGGACTGGCAGTGGGGGCCGTCGGCGCAGTGGGGAGTACTTATAACTATGCGGCGCCGCTCTACCTGGAAATGATCGATGCGTTTCATCAGGGTCAGCACGAGAAGGTGGCACAGTTAATGGACAAAGTGATCGCTATCGTCCGTATCTTGGTGGAATACGGTGGTGTTGCAGCCGGGAAAGCGGCCATGCAACTTCATGGCATTGATGCCGGGGATCCTCGGTTGCCAATTCGTTCGCTTACTGCAGCGCAAAAAGCCGATGTGGTGGCGAAAATGCGTGATATTGGCTTTCTCTCTGCATAACTGAAAACAAAAGGGGCGTAAGCCCCTTCTATTTTGTTACAGAAATAATCGATGAAGCTGTAGGCTTATGGTGTCAATAGACCCGTGTCTTTGATACTTTTACAGCAGTAGAAAAATATCCAAAGAGGCTTTTGTGAGTTCACCTAAGAATCTATTAGTTCGGTTACGTTCCAACATAGAGCCGTTGAGTAAAAAGCTCAGAGTGGTTGCTGACTATATCTTGGAAAATGCTCACGATGTTCAATATCAGACGATTACTGATTTAGCCCGTAAGACACAGACTAGCGAAGCGACTGTGGTGCGTTTATGCCGGGATATGGGTTATAAAGGCTATTCAGATTTTCGGATGGCATTGGCTGTAGAGTTGAGTCAGACCGCCAGTCAACCCCAGGCAAGTGAAGGGGATATTTGTGATGTCTCCGCGCAGGGTGCAGTGGCGAGTTTGCAGGATACTGCCAAACTCATCGACCGTAAGTCTCTTCTGCGTATCTGTGAATTAGTGCATCAGGCGCAGTTCATCAGCTGTGTCGGCGTCGGTGCATCCAGTATTGTCGGCCGCTATTTAACGTATCGCCTGCTGCGGATTGGGAAAAAAGTCACCATGTATGAAGACACCCATTTAGCAGCCATGAATGCGGTCCGGTGCTCAACTGGGGATCTGTGGTTTTCGGCGTCCAGCTCAGGGTCAACCAAAGAGGTTGTCTATGCGGCCAGCCAAGCGTATGCCCGTGGTATTCCAGTCGTATCTCTCACCAATGTCAGCCACAGCCCTTTGACGGTAGTGTCGACCGAAATGCTGGTCGCTGCGCGGCCGGAAGGTCCGCTCTCCGGTGGTGCATTTGCTTCGAAAGTTGGTGCCCTGTTGTTGGTGGATGTACTGATTAATACGTTACTCGACATTTATCCCGAATACTCAGAATCCGTCGTCGATACCGCGGAAGTGGTGATGCCATTATTGAATGGCTGACGCTCTCTGACGGATGATCAATTACTTTTGATAAGGCTCGTTTAGGATGGGCTTTTTTTACTAAAGAATAAAAATCATTATCATTGACATTTTTATCAAATATATAATTCTTCACTGATCAATCATTGGACTGGTTTTAACCCGTAGCAATGGCGGCTCGGCCATTCATGATAAGGAAATCAGAACAATGGATAAAAAATCTAAACTCATCACAATACATTTGCTTGCGCAGATTCGACAGATACAGCGCATCCCACCCTCAGGTCCTGATGGGCGGATATTACTTTGATGGCCGTATTGGCCAATGGTAGCAACTGGACACTGTTATCCCGATTGGTTAATTGAGAGTCTTCGGATGTGAGATTCAGCCGGGCCACCTGGTATTTGTTAGCCAATTGTGATGCAGGGCTGATTCACGATGCTCATACCGTCACTTTAATTGACGGTGAAACGAAGCCGAGTCTCAGAAGTACGCAAATAAAACAGTTTATTTTCGATTTACGCGATGAAATTTCCTGTCAGCTCAGCCCGTCCATCATCTGGTGCTGCGTATGGCATCAATATTACTACAGAAGATGGCATGATATTGATAGGCGGTAAAAACTCACAAGAGAGCCGCTCACAAATGGTTATTTATTGGATTGGCTGATCCATCCGTTCTTCTCTAACACAGACAGTCAACTTTTGATCAATCAATGTCGAAATTGAGCACTCTGTGTAGCGTATTTCCCCAATCAAGCCGCGGGGTGCTCCCCAAGTCCTAGCTTGGGCCCGTCCGCGGTGAATGAATACTGACCATGCCCGATAGAGAAAGCTTTCTGCACCGGTAGTAGCCACACAAAGTTTTATAGCAGCAGTGCCTAATGAGATTGGTAGCATATCGTATCAATCTGTATTCTTTAGCCATTGTGAGCAGAAAGTGGGGACAGAAAGAGCTGTGCTAACGATTCCTCAAGAGAGATAATGTCATCGGCTTCATGATTGATGTTACTGGTTTCTTTTACAATATCGATGAAAACTCAATGAACTATGTGATAGCGACATCAACAGGGGGAGCGCGAAAGTTCCTGTTTGCGAACATTGTTCGGGGTATTTATTAGCCTTGTATCACGCCGTAGCACCTCATAGGTTAAGATATTGAGGGCAGACGACTTCGGTCCTGTTCCGGTAGTATCATTAATCAGTATTTCACGAAGGCGACACAATGAATCACACGAAAGATGTTCTGGCGAGTATTCGAAGCGTCAGAAACAGCCTCACTGTATCATCACAGCGGATTGCAGATTTCATTCTGGAACATCCCGAACAAATAGCCAACCTATCCACCTCTGAGCTTGCCAGCAGTTGTGCTGTCGGAGAAGCAAGCCTGATCCGTTTTTGTAAGAAGATGGGCTTCTCTGGCTATCAGGAGTTCAAAATGTTGTTGGCGGTCTCGCTGGTGAAAAACGAGACCCCACAACCAGGCTTATTGTCGAGCGAGATCGATCTGACGGACGGGATGGATATCGTTGCTGAAAAACTTCAGTTAGTGCTGCAGCATGTACTATCAGAAACGCGGGCACTCCTGGATTTTGATATTCTGCGGGAGGTTGCGAATAGCATCGCCTATTCAGCGTCGACAACATTCTTTGGTGTCGGCTCTTCCGGTGTGACCGCGGAAGAGGCCAAAAATAAGCTGATGCGGATCGGGCTGAATGTTGATGCAATCGCTAACAATCACTTCATGTACATGAAGGCTTCCTTGCTTGGTGAAAAGGACGTTGTAGTTGCCATTTCACATTCAGGGGAGTCTCCTGAAACGATTAAGGCCTTGCGGATTGCCAAAGAAGCGGGCGCATTCACCGTTGCCCTGACACATAATTCACAATCGACGATTTGTCGGTATGCCGACAAAGTGTTGCTCAACGGTAACCGGGAAAACTGGTTACAGGGGGATTCCATCGGGACTAAGGTCGCACAAGTCTTTGTCCTTGACCTCCTCTATACCGAGCTGGTTCGCGCTGATCTCGACACGGCTAAACGCAATAAGCTGAAAACTACGCAGTCCATCATGTAAAATACCATGCATATGTGATCCATATTTTTGTGATTCATCTCATGAATTGATGCATTCATGATAGATGATCACGCTTGTTGGTGAAACTATACTCCATATGTTGTCAATTAATGGAGTTTAACTTCCTATGTCAGGTTCTACCTTCTTTGAAGCTGCACAGAAATTCGGTAAGTCATTTATGCTGCCGATAGCAGTACTACCCGCTGCCGGCCTGTTACTGGGGATTGGCGGTGCTTTATCAAACCCAAACACTCTGGTCGCGTACCCGTTTTTGGATGTTGCATTCTTGCAAGCCATCTTCACCATTATGACCGCTGCCGGTGCTATCGTATTTGGTAACTTACCCGTACTGTTCGCCGTGGGGGTCGCAGTCGGGTTGGCCAGAAGTGATAAAGGGACGGCCGGGCTGGCAGCACTGCTGGCTTACCTGGTGATGAACGCCACGATCGGCTCCATGCTGTCGCTTCAAGGCAGCCTGGCTACGGGCAACCTCGGCGCTGTTGGCCAGGGGATGATCCTGGGGATTCAAACCCTCGATACCGGCGTGTTTGGCGGGGTGATCGTCGGGATCATGGCGAGCTTTCTGCATACACGATACAGCAACATCGAGCTCCCTAAATTCCTCGGATTCTTTGGCGGATCACGCTTTGTGCCGATTGTTTCAGCCTTCTCTGCGATCATCCTCGGTGCCGTCATGTACCTGATCTGGCCGAAGATTCAAGCTGGTATCTTCGGCATGGGCGGCTTAATCGAAACCACAGGTTATATCGGTACATTACTCTACGGCTTTATTCTGCGGATGTTGGGGCTATTTGGGCTTCACCATATTTTCTACCTTCCTTTCTGGACCACGGCCCTGGGCGGGACTGAAGTCGTCAACGGGGTATTGGTCGAAGGAACACAGCGTATCTTTTTCGCCCAGCTCGCTGATCCGTCTGTGCAGCAATACTTCGTCGGTACTTCTCGTTTCATGTCGGGTCGGTTTATCACCATGATGTTCGGCCTCATGGGCGCGGCACTGGCGATTTACCACTGCGCCAAACCTGAACACAAAGCCAGAGTCAGCGGTTTGATGCTCTCCGCAGCGCTGACTTCGTTCCTGACCGGTATTACGGAGCCGCTGGAGTTTTCTTTCTTATTCGTCGCGCCGGCCCTGTACGTGATCCATGCGGTCTTTGATGGCTTCGCATTTATGTTTGCTCACATGTTTGAAATCACCATAGGCCAGACCTTCTCGGGTGGTTTCATTGACTTCGTTCTGTTCGGGATCCTGCAAGGGCAGGCCAAAACCAACTGGATGATCGTGCCGGTGATTGGTGTCGCCTGGTTTTTCCTGTATTACTTCACGTTCCGGTTTGTGATCACCAAATTTAATCTCAAAACCCTGGGACGCGAAGATGAGTCACAAGTTGAGGCCAGCAACGCTTCCGGTACTGAGCGCGCAGGGGCAATTGTGAAACACCTGGGTGATGCCGCGAACATTAAAGATGTGGATTGCTGTGCAACCCGCCTGCGCTTGACTCTGAATGATGCAACCAAAATTGATGAAAACGGCTTAAAAACAACCGGCGCGATTGCCGTGGTTGTAAAAGGAAATGGGGTGCAAGTCATCTACGGCCCGCACGTGACCATCGTTAAGAATGAACTGGAAGAGTATTTGAGTCTATGAGTGACTTCTTTACGAACACCAAAGGCGGCCTGATTGTATCCTGCCAGGCACTTGAACATGAGCCGCTGCACAGTGACTTTATTATGGGACGGATGGCCCTGGCAGCGATGCAGGGCGGTGCCTGTGGTATTCGGGCAAACTCTGTGGAAGATATTACAGAAATCCAACAAACTGTAAGCCTGCCTGTCATTGGCATTATCAAACGTGACTACCCCGGTTCAGAGGTGTTTATCACAGCAACCATGAAGGAAGTTGATGAACTGATGCAGGCCCGCCCGGAGATGATCGCGATGGATGCGACGCACAGAGCCCGGCCCGAAAATGGGCACCTGGCAGCGTTCGTGGCATTGGTTCGGGAAAAGTACCCTGATGTTCTGCTGATGGCTGATATTGCAACGGTCGATGAGGCGGTTGAGGCTGAGCGGCTAGGGTTTGACTGTGTTTCATCCACCCTGCACGGGTATACCGGAAATACACAAGGTAATAAGGTCTTTTCACATGATTTTCAGTTCCTGAAAGCATTGCTAGAAATGGTGACGGTGCCGGTGATTGCCGAAGGGAATGTAGAAACTCCGGAAATGGCTAAACGCTGCCTGGCACTTGGTTGTCATGCAGTGGTAGTCGGCGGCGCCATCACCCGGCCGAAACAAATCACCGAGCGATTTGTCGCCGCAATACAGTGATATAATTCCCCATTAAGATCAAAGGCCCATCTTTTGAGGTGGCCTTTTTATTTTGATCTTCCCCAGAAGCATCGTCTCCAGCTGGTAATAAGTTTTAAATCGAACCGCCACCGAACTTCAGAATTATTCATGCCTCCCCTGTTTTTGGCGGGATTAAATCTTAATGCGTTCACCACATTCCTGACAGCGATGGACTTCTTTATAAATCATTCGTTGCCAAACAGTCCGTTTGATTCGCTGTAAGCGTTTATGATGACACTGCATAGCTTGTCCCCTTTGTTCTTTTGGTTATGGCCGTGATTTAACGGGGACGTTCCTGCCCCGTTTTCTTGTTGATATTTATATTATTTTGGCCGGGGTGAATGCTACGTGAATGAAAATGACAGTTTCACATTGAGTAAGTAAACATCTTGGTTGCATATGTTGTTGATTGCTTATCAATCGGTCGTTAATCTTTCATTCGGGTGATAAATCCCCGTTTGTTGTTTATTCCTTGATTATTTAACACTATATTAACCTTCTGTGGTGTAACAACGGACTGACTGCCCATGACATTTTCTATTGCCCGAAAACTCAGGATGAGTTTTTTGCTGATCATCGCACTGTTTATCGGCGCTGCCGTGATCCTCTATCAACAAAGCGGTCAGGTGGAGCAGAGCGCCCGCTCATTGCTTCATAATGATTTGCCAACCGTCGAAGTCAGCCGCTCGTTGCAGCAATCGGCCCAATCCTCATTATTAACGCTGCGGGCGTATATGTTGCTTGATGGTGCCGGGGAGAAAGCGCAAGCCTTAACCCAGCAGCTCAACGGGATCTTTGCCCAGGTTGATCAACAGTTGGAGGCTCTGAAGCTGCACGTGAGCGATGCTCAGTATCAGCAGCTCAAGACAGTCTGGCTCAAGCTGAAGGCCAGTGAGCAGGCGATTATTGCGATCAGCCACAGTGAAGAGAATTTACCGGCACATGCCCTGATGCAAAACGAAGCGGCGCCGATCGCGGAAGTGGCTTTGGATCAGTTGCAAAGCCTGATCAATGAAGAAGTGACTAATCCTGACGGCGGGGAGCGGAAGCGACTGATGAAACTCTATGCCGATAGTTACACGTCGCTCTCGAATGCGCTGGGTGTGTTGCGTGATTATCTGTTTGATGGTGCCGCCGAGCGTTTGGATAAGTATCAGGACTGGATGGCACGCCATGCGCAGGCGGTTGCCGAAATTCAACGTAAGCAGAGTAGTTTAAGCAGCAGCGATCAGGGGCTGTGGCAACTGTTTGAAGAGATGCAGCAGCTATATCTGCCGCTGGCAAAGCAGGTGATTTCCCTGCGTCAGTCGCCGGAATGGAACCAGGCAAATTTTATGATGGCGCAGCAAACCGCGCCGGCGGCGAGTGAGCTGGCGGAGATCCTCGATGGTGTGGTGTCGGCCCGACAGGCGCAAGCTCAGCTCAATGGCCGGGCGGTGAGCGACAACGTAACCCAGATGATGATGACACTGATTACGGTGGTGCTGGTAGCAGCCGCGTTCGCCTTGCTGGTGGCGACCTGGCTGGGACGTCATATTGGCTCGCGCCTGGCACGGGTGGTGAAACGCGCTGATGAGATCTCTCACGGGGATTTTTCCGGGCAGCCGCTGAGCGGGGAAGGCCGGGATGAAATTGCAGCGCTGGTGACGACGGTGAACCGGATGACGGCGTCTTTGTCGTCCCTGGTGACCGGAGTGAGCGAGAAAGCGGCGGTGGTCGACACCGGTATGGATCAACTGCTGATCAATAACAGCGGAACCGCCAGCGAGAGCGTGAAGCAGGCGGAAAAGGTCAGTTCGATGGCGGCAGCGATTGAAGAGATGTCGGTGACGGCCGATGAAACGGCCCGACATACGCAATCGGCTGCAAATGATTTGCAACAAGCCGTGTCATTGCTCACCGACGGCGAGCAGGCGTTGGGTCAAAACCAGCAGACCGTGACAGAGCTCAATACCCTGATCGGCCAGGCCAGCAGTATGGTGGAGAACCTCAGCGCGGAAAGTGATCGGATTGAGCGGGTGACGGAAGTGATTGAAAACCTTGCGGCGCAGACCAATCTGTTGGCGCTGAATGCGGCGATTGAAGCGGCCCGGGCCGGTGAGCAGGGACGTGGATTTGCGGTGGTGGCTGATGAAGTGCGGCTGCTGGCCCAGCGCACGACCGATTCCACCACCGAAATTAATGCCATTGTTCAGGCGATTCAGGGCTCGACCCGCCAGGTGGTGTCGGTGATCGACCACAGCCAGACCCTGGTGGGGACCGGCACCGAGCATACCGCGGCTGCTGGTGAGACGTTGCAGGCGACGATTCGTTCGATGGATGACGTGGCGGAGAAAGTGCGCAACATGGCCGTGGCCACCGAGCAGCAGTCGGAAGTGGCGGCGTCTCTGGCTGGCCTGGTGCATGAGCTGTCCGGCTCGGCAAGTGATGTCTCTGGCCATTGCGATGCTGCGCGCCAGCGCGCCGAAGCGATAAAAGCTCAGGTTGACGATCTGAATCAGGCTATGCAGAAGTTCGCGGTTTAGTCGCTCGGGATATCGAGAGCAGGCCGCCGGTACCCGGCGGCTCAACACAGCGGGTGCCGACCCATGCCTACCAGATGTGCTGCTTGGCCGATAGCTTTTCTTCCAGATACTCAATAAAGACCCGGAGTTTGGCCGGCATGAAGGCCCGTTCCGGGTAGACGGCATAAATGCCGTGCTCCGGTAAGGTGTAGTCTTCCAGAATGGGCACCAGGGTGCCGCAAGCCAGTTCCGGCTCGACCAGAAACAGCGGCATCTGCCCGATCCCGATATGTTCCAGCATCAACTGCTTTAGCACCTCGCTGTTGTTGACCTGAATATTTCCCTCCGGTTTGAACCGCTCAATGCCTTGCGGCCCCTCGAGCGTCCATTCGGTGCCGGCCCTGAAATAGGAATAGTACAGGCAATTATGCTGTTTGAGATCGGCCAGGCTGGCCGGTATCCCGTGTTGTGCCAGGTAGCCGGGCGAGGCACAGAGCACGCTGCGGCACGGGGAGAGCTTGCGGGCGACTAGGTTTGAATCAGAAAGCGCGCCGATCCGCAGCACCATATCCAGCCCTTCTTCGTATATATCCACCACCCGATCATCGAGCGATAGAGTCAGCTTGATAGCCGGATAGCGCTGCAGAAACTCGCTGAGCAGCGGCGCGATATGGCGCTGGCCGAAAACCATCGGAATACTCACCTTCAGATGGCCTTTGGGGCTGCCTTGCAGGCTGCTGATCGCCGCTTCCCCATCCTGGATCAGGGCCTGCGCCCGGCACACATAGCTGTAATATTGTTCGCCGGCTTCGGTCAGGCTCAGTTTGCGGGTGGTTCGCTGAATGAGTTTGACGCCCAGGTGAGCCTCCAGGGCAGAAATCCGCTTGCTGACGGCTGACTTGTTGATCCCCAGTTTTCGCCCGGCCTCTGAGAAGCTGCCCAGTTCGACCACGGTGGTAAAGACCGGAATGGTGGTGTAGTTATCCATGCGTTTCGTTTTATTGTTTATTTTAGGGAAACAAAGAAATCCAAATATAGGTGATTATCAGGAAATAAGAAACCAACTATAGTGCCCGCCATGCAGTAAGGAAGGAAAATTCTGATGAAATCACATTCGGTATCTTTAGACCCCAAGCATCCCGGGGCCACTAGCCTGGTCTCTAATCATTCAGGCGTGCAGCACCCAAATGCGGATCGCCTCGGCCCGAAGAACGTGGTGCTGGCGCTGACCGGCGGGATCACCTTGGCTAGTATGATTGCGATTAACAGTTACCTTGCCACTTATAGCTCACCATTACTGGCATCCTGGTTGGCCCATGGCGTGGGTGTAGTCACCAGTCTGATCCTGGTGGTGGGCGCAAATTTATGGCACCGGACCAGGCTGGGTTTAACCATGGTTGCCGGCGTGCCGTTCTGGGCTTACTTAGGCGGGATCCCCGGTGCATTGACTGTGATCCTGGCGGCTGTCACAGTGAACAGCCCGCTGGGGCTCTCTGGCACCATCGCGCTGATCATGGCCGGACAAGTGCTGTTCGGGCTGTTTAGTGATGCCTTGGGCTGGTTTGGTTTGCCCAAGCGGGCAATCAAGCGTGGGGATGGTGCGGTGTTGTTGTTAATAGCCCTTGGAGGCGTGCTGATTTTATTCGGAGGCCATGGCCAATGATCACTTCCATTTTACTGGCTCTGATCAATGGTGGCTGTATCAGCATCTGCCGGATCATCAATGGCCGCTTGGGACAGGAAACCGGCGCGCTTAATGCCTCCCTGTGGAATCACCTGGTCGGTTTTGGTTTTCTCAGCCTGGTGGTCTGGTTGACGGCTTCGACATCCGGGTCGAGTGCGTCTGTTTCGGCAACGCTCGATGCGCCGCTCCTGGCCTGGAGCGGTGGGATCATCGGCGCTTTGTTTGTCGCCCTGAACAGCTATGTGCTGCCGCGGTTGGGCGCCTCGCTGACTGCACTACTGGTCATTGGGGGGCAGTTGTTGACCGGGGTGGGGCTGGACGCCTTGAGCCGTGGGATCAGTACCGTTCAGTTGCTTGGTGTTCTTTGTATTCTGGCTGCGGTCTGGCAGACCAAGCGGGGATGAACAGGTATTGTAAACTGACGAGCCATAAGTCAATGCCGTCGTTGCTGTCGTAGATATCGGCATTGGAGAAATGAAACAGCCGGAATGAAACACGCCAGCTCTGATGCTGAGCACCGATTCCGAGGCGGTCTTCAAATTGAAATTGGCCACCGAAGTTGAGATCGCCAATCGAGTGCTCGCTGAGATAGCTGGCCCCGATACCGGCTTCGATAAAGAGATAGCTGGTTGGGGAGGGGGTGTGAAAAACGTAGCTAAACACCGGAGAAAGTGCATAAACATTGTTGTTGCCATTCTTGTCGGTGTGACCATTTTTCCAGTGACTGTAGGATACATCCAAATAGCCGCTGAGAAAGCCAGTTTTACTGGGTATCCACTGGTGATCAAAGTGGCGCTGCAGGCTGATCCGGTAAACGTTGTCATGGTCAAAAGACTTCCCGGTACCGATCTCGATACTATTGAGCCATGTAGCGGCTGAAGATAGGCCGGGAGTTATGGAGACGGCGATAGCACAGAGATATGCCCGTAACATAAGCCCCTCAGCCGGAAATATTTGACTGATTAAGTATAACGCTTGGTTTCCCGGCCTTATTCTCAAGATTAAGCCTTGACGCAGAAGGTAAAGTTGATTTTTTGATGCCGCCGAATACTGGCCTGTGATGGCTGCATGTTAACTCATTTTTTCACTCGGAAAGTTGGCGGCCAGCTCGTTCAGAAACAGGCTGATTTTTTTCGGTAAGTGGGTACGTCCGGCATAAAAAGCATAGAGTGCCAGCTCAACCGGCGGGGCATCCAGCGCGAGCGGGATCAGCTCGCCGTCATCGAGCTCTTGTTGACATGCTGATGCGGGCAACAGGGCGAAACCGAGCCCGGCGAGGGCTGCGGCTTTCGCCATATGGCCGCTGTTGACCTTAAATCGGCTTTGAACCCTGAGGGCATGCGGCGTCGGCCCGCCGGTGTCAAATTGCCACGGGGACCCATTTGAGGCGGTCAGCGTGGTGATACAGGGAAGTTCGGCCAGCGCCTGAAGTGTTTCTGGCTTGCCGCAGGCTTGAATGAGTTCGGGCGACCCGACCACCACACTTGGCCATTCGGTCAGTTTTTTAGCGATCCAACCGCTGTCTGCCAGCTGGCCGCGATTGAAGGTGAGCACCAGATCAAAGCCGTCGAGTACTAAATCCTGCATCAGGTCGCGTCCGCTCAGGCTGGTCTCACAGTGAATATTGAGCGCCGGGTGGCGGCGGGCAAAGTTGGTCAGCAGCATGGCGAATTGAGGTGTGTCTGGCAGCAGGATCCGCAGTGTACCGCTGATCTGCTGCGTGTTCTGGCTGACATCTTCCAGCGCAGCATCCAGTGCGCTGAGCAGGGGGAAAGTGCGGGTATAGAGTTGCTCGCCGGCCTGGGTCAGTCGCATGTGTCGGGTCGTACGCTCAATCAGCCGGGTGCCCAGGTGCTTTTCCAGGCTGGCGATATACCGGCTGAGGTTGGAGCTCGGGATCTCAAGTTGTTCGGCCGCGGCCTTGAAGCTCCGGCACTCCGCGACGCGGTGGAAGCTCCGCAGCCAGCGGGGATCAAGCTCGCTCATCATCATTGTTCCTCATAACAGCTCCTTCTTATTATCCCTGAAAGTGAAATTATCATTCCCAATCTAACACCTTTATCCCACTTTGTTCAGAGCATACAGTGAGGCGGTTGAATAGGAAGGAGAAAAAGGTGGATGTTGTGATCGAGAATCGGGACAGGCGAGCCAAAGGGACGCTCAGCCTGCTGTGTGTGGTCCAGTTTTTAGTCGCGTTGGATGCCCTAGTCGTGATCCCGCTGAGTGCTGAGATTGTTTTGTCCTTGGCGGTGTCCCCGGAGCAGGCCGGTTATCTCAACAGTAGCTATGCTCTGGCTGCGGCGCTGGCGAGTGTTCTGTTCAGGCCGGCCGCGACGCCGGAGGGCATGTTGCGCGTCATGCGTCTGGCATTGCTGGGACTGGGTGCGGTGACACTGGGGTTTGCCTGTGCGCCCGGATTTATCGCACTGTTGGCGATGAGGTGCCTGGCCGGCGGTTTTGCCGGTGTGGTGGTGGCGTTGAATTTAAATCTGCTGATGATCTTGCTGGCGCCGGAGAAGCGCAAACAAGCGGTGGCTCTGGTGATGGGGATGTTTCCATTGGCGTTGACCCTGGGGGTGCCCGGGCTGCTGCAGCTTTCCGGCGGCGTCGGGTGGCAGGCCGCGTTTCTGTGGTTGGGGGGCGGACTGCTGGTGGCCGCTGGGGTGGTGATACTTCGCGATCTGAAGCAGGATCAGGTCTTGGATTCGGCTGCCAGTCGAGCGGACAGTATGGTCACAAGTCAGGCAACCGGGAAAGAGACGGCTGCTGAAGTACTTTCAGGCTCAGTTGCATTCCCGAACCGGGGACTTGGCCGGCCGTTGTTGGCGGTATTTTTGGCGGTGTTCAGTACCTTTTTGATTGTGACCCAGTACCCGGTCTTTCTGGTTGCCGGCCTCAAGGTGGCGACCGAATCGCTGAGCTGTGCCTATATCATCGGCGGGGCCGGGACCTTTCTTACCTTCCAGGTTTATGGCCGCTGGGGCCAGCGGATAAATAGTCAGTGGCTGATTGCCGGGCTCTCGACGGGCATGGTGCTGGTCGTCCTGGCCGGTTTTTCCACCCAGGATGCCCCTCAGGCGTTGGCCGGCTTGATTGGCTTTATGATCCTCAGCGCCACCCGGACCACCGTGGTTGTCACCGAGATCACCTGTGCGCTGAGCGCTCAGTTGCGAGCCCGGTTTATCGGCTATCAGAATGCGTTGATGCATCTGGGCAGCGGCGTGGCCGGGATGGCAGGGGCCGGGCTGGTTGTGGTATCAGACTCGGGCGTACTGAGTTATCAAATCCTGCTGTGGGTTGCTGCGGTACTGATCATGAGTGTGCCGCTGATCAGAGTGCCGTGTGAAAGCGAGTCGCAGTGAAGTTATACCAATCAAAGTAAGTCAGTTATCGAGCATTTGATCAAGCTAGGATGACCCCTTATTTAATGCGATTGGTATTACAGCGGAATCAACGGTGCAATCGGTGCCAGGTTAATGTGCGCCGCCAGACGGTCGTGGCCTTGCTGCGTTGACCCGATGCTGTGATTGGCCCCCAAAAAAGCCGACCTCGTGTCGGCTTTTGCTTCATTGGGCTAGAGGTTTGGCTGTGACTGCCAGCGAATGACCTCACCATCGCTCAGGGTTGCGATGATTGACTGCGGCGGCACAGTTTGCTGCTGATAGCGCCGGGCTTGCCCGGAAAAATTGGCGATCACCCGGCTGCCGTCATCGAAAGTGGTTTGCTGCAGCCAGCCCTCATCGTCCAGCCAGCGAAAATCAACCAAGGGTTGATCCCACAGCGCGCGATGAAGCGGGAGATAGCCGTCTTGGTAATGCCTCAGCGCTTTGATGCGGGGGCTGTCCGGTGAAGCGGCATCTTCCCGACTTAGGTGCACCATCGCCGGGGTGTTATAGAGCATGCCGATCAGATCCCGCTCGGTCCGGACATTGCTGAACTTCAGACTGTCGGAATGCCAGTGGTGGCTGTTGATCACCTCATCATGAAATACCGCCTGATACAGCGGGATCCGAAATTGCGGGGCAAACAGCAAGGTTTGATAGGGCGCCTTGACTTTGGCGGGTTGGAAGAAAAAGTCCGGCCGGTGATCGGGATACCAGCGACCTAAATAGTAAGGCGACTGACGGTTGTTTCTCATGTCCGGATCGCTCCAGCCAAAGCCGACGGTTTCCAGTCCGTGGGCGAACGCAATGCCCCGGGTGGTTAAACTGTTGCCGTCTTCTGAGCCGAGGACCATGGATGTTGAGTCCGCGATCCACTGCATCCGGTCGTTAAAGGCGTGCAGCATCTGCTGCTCACTGGTGCCATCGCGATAATCCTCCCGCGCCATGGCGGTGGCATCAACATCCAGAAACAGACTGTCGAAGTGGCCAAACCGGGTAATGTCGCGGATCCGCTGCTCGACATAACCGCGCTGGCAGTTCGGGTTGAGGTAAAAGCCATGGCCGCGAAACCCTTTCTTTTTCGTCCCGTTGGCTTGTTTGATGGCGCAGCCGGTGCGCATTTCACCCGGCAATTGTGCCGTCAGCCAGCCGTCATTGAGCCCGGCCGGAATCGCCGTGTTGTAGGAATCATAAGTGGCTACCAGATACCCGGCGGATTTGGCCTGATCGACCACCTGCGGCTGATAGAAAGCCGGCATCCAGTTATCCAGCCCGAGCCAGAGCTTGCTCAGCCCGGCGGCTTGCAGGTTGGTGATCATCGAACTCGCCAGCCCCTGTCCCCAGCTGTCAGGAGGCGTCAGGTAGCGCCCGGCCTGGTTGCTGAGCCATAACTTGCGCAGTTGTGCTGCATTGAATTGGGATTCAATTGTGTTGTTGTTGAGCTGTACGGGCTCGGCCGGAAACAGCTGGTTCAGTGCGGTGTTGAGACTGTTGACCAGCAATTGCTTGTGATAGCGGCTCAGCCAGTCCTGCCCCTGTTTCAGGTTGCCGAGCTCTTGTGTTGCTTCTTTGCTGAGTGTCAGTTCTGGGTGGCTCATGATCCAGTTTTTCAGCCCCCACCAGTCTTTAACGTCCTGCACGGCCAGTACATCTTTGCCGAACAGGTAGACCTGACTGGCACCGATGAGTTTTTTCAGCGCCGGATTGTGTTGTAGCTTGGCCGCCAGCGGCTGTGCCTGATGGTGCCCAGCTCGCCACTGGCGATATTGTTTAGCCCCGGAAAGCGGGTTATCGCCCAGGCTGATCCGGACCACAAAGTCCTGACTGCGGTTGAGCGGTGTGAACTGATGGCTGGCCTGCATATCCAACTGCGGTTTTTCGTTTTGAGCCTGGTTTTGAGCCTGAACGCCGGTAGGCCCCTCAGCAGCCTCGGTAAAGGTCAGTTGGTTGTTGGTGGCTGTCACCAGGTGATAGCTGATAAAAGTGTCACCTTGCCTGGTCGTCCAGAATGGCATCTTCAAATTCTGGGTGGTGTTAGCACCGGAATGGTGCTGCTGAAGATACTGCGCCCAAACCGGATGGTCGGTCGGTACCCGCATCCCTTCACTGAAAGGCAGATAAAGGGTACGGGTTGCCTGATGCGGTAGATCGAACCACGCCAGCGTGACGGGCTGATCGCGCGCAATGGTCACGGTGTCATCGATGGCAAATGTCAGCGACAGCGTCTGATCCAGCGAGGCGCGGACCCGGACCCTGGCCGGCATCAGGGTCCAGCTGGCCTGCTGCGCCGCGCTTTGACGCAGTTCGGTGACAGTCTGGGTTTTGCCGCCGATGCGCAGTGTGGCCTGATTAATCTGCACATTGTTCCAGTCAATGCTCAGGGTCTGCGGATCAAGCGTGACGGCTTGCTCGCCGTCGGAGAGGGCAATTTCAGCCGCCTGGGGGCTGCCTGCAATGGTGGCGAGCAGGAGGGAAAGTAGGGCGCAGCGTTGCGGCACCGGGATAAGAAGGGACATCAGGTTCTCCAGAGTGTTGGCCGATGGTTTCAATGTTTATGACTCAATGAAATAGGCCTGCGATTAAGCCGCAATTTCCCGCCAGATTTGTCACCCGAATGTCTCTATTTCATCATGCGCCTATTTGACGTTGGCCGAATTGGTGGCTGCGTCCTGCTGCCTGGCAGGAAAGGGCATTGCCATCCGCTGGATGTAAGTCACTTTGATCCCGGACTGATATTCGTACTGACTGACGGCGGCGCTGAGCCGGACGGCCTTCGGTGGGATGGTTGCGGGCAGTTCGGCGATCGGTTCGGCTCCACTGGCGATGACGGGCTGGCGCGGACCAACCAGGTTGTATTGCGCGTCAAACCACTGCCAGTGGGCGAACGCCGGCGCGCAGCTGGGTTGGCTTGGCGGCAGATCCAGTTTGAGTCGTGGCGAGGCGGTGTTTTCCAGTTGAAGCCAGGGGTTGTCGCTGAGTCCGGCAATGATCAGCGGATAGGGGTGGTCGTTGATCACCAGTTGATACAGGCCAGGCGCAGGCGGGGTGAGGAACTCCTCACTTTCAGCCTCCGCGTACTGTGCCTGGGGTGAAAATCGGGCGCTCAGCAATGTTTTGCTGTCGGGGGCAAGCAGTCGGAGCGTCATCGTCTGGCTGACCGACTCTGCCGCCAGCTTGATCTGATAGCCCAGATCTGCCGCGCCGGATTTGCTGATGAAATCCACCCGCAGCCGCCCGGGTAGCGCCGGCCCCTGAGTTAACTGCCGTCCGCAGTCGGTCTGGCTCAGGATTGCAGTTTTCACCGGCAACCAGTGCCAGGGGGGCGGGTGATTCTGGCTTGCAGGGGGTGGCGCTGCTGCTTTCAGCGAAAGAGACGGCTGCGTAAGAGACTGCGGTGAAAGCGGCGACTGACTGAGCGTAAGTTGCAGCTCCTGCCACGCCAGTAGCGGCTGGTGCCGGGCAAGTGCCGTGTACGTGGCCTGCAGCGGCGAATCGGAAAACCAAGCGGTGTCTGATGCGACAGCACCTGAGGCCAGTAATACCAGTGTTCCGGACCATAGATTGAGCTTTGTTTTCATCGTGGATATCCTCATGTCGCCACCAGCCGGTAGCCTACCCCACGTAGGGTTTCGATGGTCAACCCCGGCAACTTTTGCCGCAAGCGGAGAATATGGTTGTCTACCGTGCGGGTGGTGGGAAACGCCTGATAGCCCCAGATCTTGTTCAGCAGCTCTTCCCGGTGGAACACCCGTCCCTGATGTTGCACGAAGAGCAACAGTAACTGAAATTCTTTCGGCTTGAGGTCAATGGCTTCGCCCTTCAGGGTGACGCTGCGCTGAGACAGCTCAATCTCAATACCCTGGTAACTGAGCCGGCTTTCCCCGAGCGGGCGCAGCTGGGCGACCACCCGGGCCAGCAGTTCATCATGGGAGAAGGGTTTGATCACGTAATCCTTGGCACCGGCCATCAGGCCTTCAACCCGCTGCTCGACGTCGACTTTCGCGGTCAGCATGATCACCGGGAGCGCCTTGATGCTCAGCCAGTGGGGGAGGTGGCGCAGGCTGTCGCCATCGGCCAGCTGCCGATCCAGGATCACCAGATCGGCCTGGTACCAGTGGGACTCAACCTGATCACTTGTTTGCCTCCAGATACAGGCGTACCCCCGGGATTCGAGAAAATACGTCAGGCCTTCACCAATCAAGGGATCGTCTTCAATCAACAAAATGCGGCTCATAAGGGTAACTCCAGAATGCAGCGGGTCGGATGACGGCGCAGGATCAACCGGCCGCCCATCTGTTTCATCAGCCGGGCAACAATATCCAGCCCGATCCCCATGTTGTCCGGCCGATGTGTCGGTCTGATGGTTTGCAACACACGTCGATAGAAACGCCGGAGCCCGGACGGGAAACAGCCCTGGTCGCCAACGATAATGCGCAGGATGTGTGGTTGCGCCGAGACGGAGACTTCAAGTGTGATCTCACCCTGGCCGTGCTGGCGGGCATTGCGGATCAGATTATCGACACACAGGGTCAGCCAGTAATAGGGTAGTGCCAGCTCAAGCTCCTGCGTTGGATCTTGCTCAGGTTGACACTGAACCGTCACCGGATGCTTGTCGGCAATGTGCGCCAGCCAGTCCAGAAGATCGGCCGGTTGCCGTGGCAAGGACTGGCTCGGCCGGGCGCCGAGATAATCTTTGCTGGCCTCGGTCAGTTGGGTCAGCCGTTGATGATCGGACATCAGTCGCCACAGGGCTTGTTGTGCGGCCGGAGGGAGCGCATCGAATTCGGTGCGGAACATCTCCACCGTCAGTCCCAGGCTGGTGATCGGGGTGCGTAGCTCATGGGTGAGCAGTTGCAGGATGAAGCGTCTTTCCTTCCTTTGCCGGAGGCGCTGGTACCCGCCGTAGCCAAGTGTCAGCAGCAAGAGGATAACCGTGACGACCAGGGCAATTTGTGCCGCTGGTGACTTGGTTTCCGGCTCGTTGAGGCACAGGTTGCTGTAGCGAAAGCTGCAATCTTGCGCCTCATCACTGATAGCCAGGCCAAATTGCTGCGCCAGGGGCTGCCAGTGCGCAGCGGGCAAAGACTTCCAGCCGCTTTCCCCGCTCAGCCACAGCACCGCCTGGTCCAGATAGGCGCGGTTGCCGTTTAGTAATGCGTCCCGGCCGGTTTCACTGAGTCCCTCCAGGGTTGGATAGAGCGGGTGGCGTGGATGATTCAGGGTCAGGCGAGTAGCCAAGTCACGAGGGATCGGCGTATTGGCGAACCGGGTCTTGAAATGGTTCACATAACGATCGGCGTAACTGTTGCCGGCTGGGTGCCGGAGCGCATGGTTGCGAAACCAGGACTCGCTGAGTGGCTGATGACGGCACAGAGCCAGCTCAAAGGTCTCAGCGGCGGCAAGGGCCGGCGACAAATTGGCTGCGCTCGGCTGGCATTGGTTTCGGACCTGCCATAGCAGCTGGATTTCCGTCCAGCTGAAACGTTCAAAATCCGGATAGCGGACATCGCTGTACAGCAGGGTTTTGGGATATGTACTCAGTGCTGCTTGGGTGACGGTGATCTCCGCGTCCTGCCAGGCCTGGCGGTAAAACTGCTGCCATCGCTCCTGCAGGTTGGCTGCTACCGCTGACGTTGGCAACAGCAATAAGGCAGTCAGGCAGCAGCCGCGTTGACGCGCAAAAATACGCGGACGAAACAACAAGTTCAAACCCATGCAGCAGCAATTCCGAAGAGGTGACAGAAAATAAGAGTCGCAATCTTAGCGGCTTTTACTTCAGGTTTGTAACTTCAGTGTCAACATTGGTGTTGAAATGGGGGAAGAGCGATGGCCGACTCCAAATGTTGGCCGCCCCTTGAATCGGTATTTTGGCGTTGTGGGAAGAAAACGTCGTTCTTCTGCTCTGTGGTCTAAACTTTTGGGTGATTTTGCGCCATTGAATCTTCTTTGTTCGCGCAATAATCGATCCTGTTGAAGAGGAAAATTCCATGAATAACTGTACAGTGGCATTTGTGTTGGCGTTGTTCTGTTTACCCTTCTTTCAACCCGGGGATGCTGAGGCCGGTCAATCCTATTACTATGAGCCTCAGCCAGATCCTGGCCCAAACCCAGATCCGGACCCTGAACCTCTGTCTGAGTGTCAGGTGACCGCAGATTTACTTCTTCAGGCCTGCCATGCAGATATCAGTGATGATTACAGCACGACGCTGGCCAACTGCAATAATCTGGCGCTGGATGCTGATCGCGCGGCATGTATGACCAGCGCCGAAGAAGCCCAGCTTGAGGGGCAAGCGGCGTGTACGGAGCAGTCCGATGCCAGACAAGATGCCTGCGAGCTCTTAGGTGAAAGCCGGTATGATCCGGATCCGCTGCTCGATCCTGCCATTACTTTTGTCGCGCCTGACGAGGTTGGAGCCAGCGTCGATCCGAACCCTTATATCTCCCTGGTTTCCGGGCATACGTATGTCTTGCAGGCTGGTGAGGACGGCGAAGAAACGGTGGTTGTCCACGTGACGGATCAAAGCGTCGACATTCAGGGCGTCGCCTGCCGGGTTGTAGTCGATATCGTGCTGACGCTGGAAGAAGATGAAGATAATGGCGGTGCACAATACATTCCGGAAGAATGGACCGATGACTGGTATGCCCAGGATGAGGCAGGAAATGTTTATTACTGTGGTGAGCTGTCCCGCAATTACGAAGACGGCCGCTTGTCCAATCTGGATGGTTCGTTCGAGGCTGGCAAAGCGTTTGCCAAGTCGGGCGTTCTGATCCGAGCACAACCTGTTGTTGATCAGGCACACCGACAAGAGTTTGCACTGGGTGAAGCGGAGGACATCGTGCAATATGTTAACCTGATGGCGACGCCGACTGAAGAAAATGAAGCATTTCCCTGTGAAGGCAATTGCCTGAAAACGCTTGATTTTACGCCGCTTGAACCCGATTCCAGTGAATTTAAGTATTATCTGGCTGGGGTGGGGTTTGTGCTGGCCGAAGCGATGGAAGATGGCGAGTTGACTGGCGAAAGGGAAGCGCTGGTGTGCGTCGGTGATTCGCTGGCCGTGCTTGAAAGTGAAGCGTGTGGCTTTGAGGATCCCGGGGTATTACTGGAAGCGCTTTGCCAGTTGTCTCCGGATGTCTTTTGTTCTGATGAGCCATAACTATCGAATCAGGCCGGTATCACTCCTTGCGAAATGAAGCATCACGGCTTCCTCCGGGAAGCCGTGATGTTTTTTACCCCAATGAAATTCTCACCTCAGTACTCATCTCAGTGACAGCGGCTCCAGCACCCGTGCCAGTTGCTGGCGCGCCTGGCCGGTCAGCGGTTGGAGCGGTGCCGGCAAGCAAGGTGATTCAGCCAGGGCCAAAATTTCGGCGGCAGTGGCAACAACCCGCAGGCTGCCGTATTGGCGAAACAGTGCCCAGAGGCTTTCCAGCTGTGCGGACAGTTTGGCAGCCGTTTGGGAGTCTCCGGCTTGGGCGGCGCGGGTGATGCTCAGGGCGGTGTGCGGGAACAGCCCCCCGATGACGGAGTACCAGGTTTCGCATCCGGCCTCGATCCCGGTGGCGGCACAGACATCACCGCTGATCCCCAGACTGACGTGAGATGGGATCAACGCGCGCAGGCGATCGACCCTGGCTTTGGCGGCTTCGGGATCGGTCGGCACCGGTGGGATCTTGATGGAAGCCACATTCGGCAGTTGCGCGATCCGGCCGTGCAGTTCGTCGCTGAATTCAAAATGTGTCGTCCCCGGATTGTCGTAGACGCACAGTGGTACCGACAGGGCGTGGGCTACGGTTTCATACAGGCCGAACACTTCATCCGCGGTGAGCTTCTGATACGACATCGGTGCCAGCAGGACCGCGCCGGCACCGGCCTGCTGGGCATCTTGTGCCAGATCCAGCACATCTTTCGTAGTCAAGGCGCTGATCCCGGCCATCGCCGGAATGTGTCCGGCATGCTGCATGGCCAACTGGATCACCCGCGCACGCTCGGCACGGCTGAGGTAGGCGTAGTTGCCGGTAGAGCCGAGGACGCAGATAGAATCGACCTCGGCGGCGACCAGACGCTCGATCAGTCGAATGAAAGCCGCTTCATCAATCCCGCGTTGGTTGAGTGGCGTGAGGGGAAATGCACAAAGGCCGTTGACCATGACTGACTCTCCATGTATTTGTTTTCAAATGAATTGAAGCTGTTTTCCTTTTGCGTGTTTCAGGTTACCGTGGTCTCTGACAAAAGGGAACATGGTTTGGTTTCTCAGTTATTCACCAGAACAGACACGGGCAGTGCTTTCGTGGGACAAGGGAGAGGATATGAATGCATCACGTCATGTTTGATATCGACGGTACTTTAATTGAGTCGTATCAGTTTGATAGCGATTGTTTTGTTGCAGCAATCAAGGAAGTGACCGGTTTGTCGGTGGACAGTAACTGGGAGCGTTATCCTCATGCGACCGATCGCGGGATTTTGATGACCTTGATTGAACGCCAACTACCCCAATACGATTTGGCGAGCTTGGAGCAGCAGGTGAAAGCCGTGTTCATCCGCAATATCAAACAACACATCAGCGACCATCCGGTTCGCGAAATCGCAGGGGCGCGGAATTTTATGGCGCAACTGCTCGACAGCGACCAGTTTACGGTCTCCCTGGCGACCGGCGGATGGGGAGAGACGGCGCTGCTCAAGTTGCAGTCTGCCGGGTTTGATACCAGCCGGCTACAGCTTACCTCCTCAAATGATCATCATGCCAGGACCGGGATCATGAAGATCGCCAGACATCAGGTCGGCGAGGTGAGCGAGGGATCACTGACTTATTTTGGCGACGCACTATGGGATGTGAATGCCTGCCGGTCACTGGGAGTGAACCTAGTGATTATCGGCAACCGCGTCGAGCATCATCAGCAGTTGCCGAACTATCTCGATGTCGATGCGGCGTTGCGTTTCGTCATCGGGGGTGGCGCTTAGTTCTGGGCTTCGTCCAGCAGTTGAGGAACTTCGCCGCTGAAGTCGATCCAGCTGTTGGTGCCGAGCACTTCGGTTCCCATCACGCTGGGCTCTTCGTAACGCATCACAAAGTGTTCCGGTCCGTGCGCGAAGGCCACCACCAGCCCGTGGGGGGCATCCAGGAATCCACCATGAGGCACCAGACCCGGATAGCTGATCCGCCAGGCGTTGCCCGGGTAGGACACTTCACCCAGGGTCAGTTTTCCGATCACGTTATCCGGTAGGACGAAAAACCAGGTCCACGGCCCGCCTGAGACAATGGTCATGACTTCGTCGATCCCGACGCCACTATTGGCACTGTTGACGTGGAGTTTGCCGAACTTCTCCTGCAAATAGTACATCACTTCCGGGGTCATGGCCTTCATGTCATAGACTTTCGGGTAAGGGGCGACACCGATCTCTGATGTCGACAGATACCCGCCGCGATGGGCTTCCGGCTCACGGCCCGCCAGTTTGATTTGATCTAACAGCTCGCCCCGGTGCAGGTGGAACATCGAGATTAACTGGTTCGATTCTGCACTGTTCAGCGCCCGTTGCTCAGATATTTTCAGGAGCGGTGCCGCTTCGCTTGGAATGGTTGTCTGGCTGACCCGCACCCCGACGGTTTTCAGTACTCTGTTTACTTCCTGCAGGCCATGCGAGGCTGCCCGGCCATCGCTGTATTGCAAGGTTAGTTGCCCTTCGGTCGATCCTGTTTTCGCCACACTCTCAGCTATGGGTAAGGCAGTCAGCATGCCGGCAAGTACCAAGTTGATCCATTTGTTCATTGTTCGCTCTCCGCGTTTTCAAAAGTTGAATAGTGAGTTCACGATTCAGTGTAGGGGCGGTTCGGGTGAGGATAAACAGGACCTAGGTGAATAGACTATTTACTGTTAGTGGATTATTTGCGGTTGGTTATAGGTTTTGTTGTGTTTTTTTCGTTGATTGTTTTCTTTGAGTAAACAGAGAAGTTACCCAACCTGTGTTTATTTACAGTCACCGGTTGATAAAGTGCCGGTGTTGCAATAACCCTATTGGATTCCTGACACAGAAGGCTGGATATGAACACTCTGAAATATCATTTACTCTCTTTATTGGTCACTGCGCTGGTGGCCGGTTCTTTTCTCTCTTCGGCGCAGCTCTCCGGCGTGATGAATCCGTTTTCCCTGACGCTACTCAGGTTCTTGCTGGCGGCTCTGGTTTTGCTGCCTTACATTCTGCTGGCCAAACCGCGGATCCGGATGGCGATTCGGGTCTTTCCAAGAAGTTTGGTGATGAGCCTGTTCTTTGCGATCTTTTTTATCTGCATGTTTAAAGGGCTGGAAACCACCACGGCTTTAAATACCGGCACGTTATATACCCTGGTTCCGTTTATCACTGCGATGGCGAGTGTGTTGTTGTTTAAGGAAACCATTTCGCTTGTGCGATTGGGGGTCTATTTGACCGGGGCCGCGGGGACCTGCTGGGTCGTGGTGCGTGGTGATCTGGCAACATTACTGAGCCTGAATCTTAACCAGGGGGACGGGTTATTTTTGCTCGGATGTGTGTCGATGGTCTGTTTTTCGCTGTCGATGAAACTGTTTCACCGGGGAGAAGACAGCGTGGTGACTGTCTTTTGTACCCTGGTCGGCGGCGCGCTTTGGATGGCACTGGCGCTGTTTGTGTTGGAGCAGCCGCTGGACTGGGCTCGGTTTGATGCCAGGCTGACCGGCCATATGCTCTATCTTGCTTTCTTTGCCACCCTGGTCTCGACCTTCATTATTCACAAAACCACTGTGGCTCTGGGGCCGGCAAAAGTGATGGCCTATATCTATTTAAGTCCGGTCTTTGTCGCGGTGCTGATGCTGTTGTTTGAAGGCAAAGCGATCCCGGTTGCTGTCTATCCCGGGATCCTCCTCTCGATTGTCTCCACAATCGTGCTGCAAATGACAACGGTTAAACCGGGGTCTGATCGCATTCGCTCCTGAATACGGGGGCGAAGCAGGTGTGAACGTGTCAGGAAAAGAATTGCTTATGGCTGGTCGCTGGAAAAATGTTCGGCCATGAAATCAATCAAAGCCCTGACTTTTTGCGATTGCTCTTTGTGGTAAGGGTACACGACATACAGAGAATGGGTCTCAGCCTGCCAGGTTGGCAGCACCGTGATCAGCCGGCCTGATTTGAGCTCTTTATCGACGAATAACTTCGGCAGCAATAAAATACCATGGCCGGCGCAGGCGGCTTGCTTCAGGGCAATGCCGTTGTTGACCACATAGGGGCCGGGCGGCAGATCAACTTCCTGAACTTGCGTTGCATCGTCAGCATGGGTGAATAACCAGCGCCGTGCGGAGGACGAAAAGCTGTAGATCAGGCATTGATGCTGGATCAGATCCCGGGGCTCCCGCAGATCCGGCGCAGCAGCCAGATAGTCCGGGGCGGCGCACAGGACACGTTCCATCTCGAGTAGTTTGCGCGATCTCAGGCTGGAGTTGCTGAGCTCGCCACCGCCACGGATCGCGATATCAATACCCCGATCAATCAGATCAACGTACTGGTCATTCATCACCACTTCAATCGATAACTCCGGATGCTGGTGCATGAATTCGCAAATGATCGGGTTGATTTCGAGGATCCCGAGTGACATCGGCACGCTGATCTTGAGCGAGCCGGTTAAGTTGTGGGAAGACTCAATGACCGACAGATCGGCCGAGGCCAGCTCATCGAGAATATGGCACACCCGGTTGTAATAGTGCTGTCCCTGATCGGTGATGTGCATGTTCCGGGTGGTGCGGTTGATTAACGGACTTTTCAGGTAATCTTCCAGCTCATTGATGTTCTTGCTCACTGCTGCTTTGGACAACGCCAGATCTTCCGCGGCGGCTTTAAAGCTGCCCAGTTCCACCACGCGTCTGAAAACCGTCAGCGCTCTGATTTTATCCATCTTTGTCGTCCTTAGTTGATGATCAGGTGGGCCAAAGTTGGTGTGTGATACGAATGATAGTTTACTCAGGGTGAACTATATGGCAACTATAGTAATGTTTATTCACTTGTTTTGGTTGTTTAGGATTGAATCATCACCTTGCAATGAGGTGTAGATGAAATCAATTTTAAGGAGAAGTGATGAAAAAAATCCTAGCTTTTTCGGGCAGCAACCACAGCCAGTCGATTCACAACAGCTTAATTCACGCCCTGGCGGCGCAAGTGACCGAGTCTGAAGTCACGGTGCTGGATCTGGGTGACTTTGAATTGCCGATGTACGGTCTTGATATCGAAGCCCAGGGTATTCCCGCCAACGTCATGAAGTTAAAAGCCATCATGCACGATCATGATGCACTGATCATCGCTTCGCCGGAGCACAATGGCGCGATGCCGGCGTTTCTGAAAAATGTGATTGACTGGCTTTCCCGGGTGGCCGAGCCGGGCCAGCCTTTCTTTGGTGAGACGAAAAAGCCGGTGCTGCTTGCCAGCACGTCGCCGGGGCCGAATGGCGGGGCGACTAACCTCAAGACCATGGCTGAGCTGATGCCGTGGTGGGGCGGGGATGTGAAAGCCACCTACAGTCTGGGCAGTTATCCGGAGAAGTTTCGCGAGGGCGCTTTTGATGCTGAGACACAAGCAGCGCTGGCCGATCTGGTTGCCGCATTTGAGCAGGCGATTTCATCGGTGCAGGAGAATTAATCATGGCCGTGATGGAGCAGGGGATCTGGTATCCCGATAAAGTCGCGAGCGATCTGGTTACTGAAGATCAGTTTGACCTTCCGGTGGCAGCAGAGGCCGGGCGATATCACTTGTATATGTCTTACGCCTGTCCGTTTGCCCACCGGCCTTATTTGGTGATCCGTTATCTGGGGTTGGATGATGCGATCTCGGTCTCTTCGGTGGCGGCCGAGCGGTTTGAGTCCGGCTGGCGATTTGATACGGAACATCCTGATCCCCTGGATGACGTGTCTACTCTGGCCGAGCGCTACCTTCAGGCCAAGCCGACTTATAGCGGGAGCGTGACTGTACCGGTACTGTGGGACAAGCAAGCGCAAACTATCCGGGGGAATGACTCGTCGGCACTGGCGGTGATGCTGGCTAAAGACTGGTTGCCACTGGCCAAGCACCCAGCGGAACTCGTGCCGGCGCAATTACGCGAAAAAATTGAGGCGATGAATCTGTGGTTGCACCAGAACGTCAACCGTAAGGTCTATCACGTCGGGTTTGCCACGGATCAGCAAGCCTACGATGCGGCCAGTGATACGTTGTTCTCGGCACTGGCACAACTGGATCGCAGACTTGGTGAACATCGTTATTTGCATGGTGACCAGATCACCCTGTCTGATCTGTTTCTACTGCCGACACTGGTTCGTTTTGAAGCGGTGTATGCGCTTCATTTTAAGGCCAACAAACAATCGCTCAGTGCGTTTACCCGGCTGTATCGATATATGCTGGATCTGATCAGCATGGAGCGCATCGGGCAGACGATTGATATTGAATACATGAAGCAGCATTACTACGTTTCACACCGGCCCCTCAATCCGCACGGCATTGTGCCGGCCGGCCCGGCGCTCAACTGGTGATCAGCATATGCAGGAGAGCTGCATTGAGTCGGCAAATCCGAGTCGAGTTTTTTCATGATGCGATCTGCGGTTGGTGTTACGTTTTATCGCCGCGATTGCAGCTGAAGTGGGGCTGGACTCAACCCGATTTGAACGCGACTTTTCGGATCCCCGACGGCAGCTTGAGATGGAGCAGGATATTGTAGAGCACCATCAGCTTGCTGTTGGCGTTACAATAGAGGCTCACCGAAGTGGTGAGCCTCTTTTATCTTCAAGCAGATCACACCTTGGCAATCACGGCCTGAATCGCGGCCAGCATGTCCTGCCCAAAGGCTACGCTTCGCTCCGGCGACCAACCGTAGAAGCTGTCCGGATGCAGGTTGTGATCCTTGAACGGCATTTCCACGGTGTAGGACAGGCACTTGAACTGTTCAGCAACCCAGTTTGAGCACACCGTCAGGTTCGCTTCGCCTGGCTTGTCTTTGTCATAGCCGTGCTCGTCCTGAAATTCCGGGGTGATGGTCAGCAGCGCTTGTTTGAAGGCCTGCTCCAGCTCAGCCATGCGCGCATCGTAAGACGGCACGCCTTCGCTGCCGGCGACAAAGTTATACGGGATGGCTTCATCGCCGTGGATATCCAGGAACAGATCGATCCCGGTGGCCAGCATGCGCTCACGGACCAGGTAAACTTCCGGGCTCTTCTCCATCGACGGGGTTTGCCACTCGCGGTTCAGGTTCACCCCGACCGCATTGGTGCGCAGGTGACCGCGGATACTGCCGTCCGGGTTCATGTTCGGTACCACATGGAATACCGCTTGCTCCAGCAGCGCACGGCCCACGGTGTCGGTATCATCCAGCAGGCGTTGCAGCAGGCCTTCAATAAACCACTCGGCCATGGTTTCGCCCGGGTGCTGACGGCCGATGATCCAGACGTTCTTCTTCTCATCCGACGGCTCGCCGATGGTCAGCAGGCTCATGTCGTTGCCGTCCAAGGTGCTGCCCAGGGTTTCCAGGCGACATTCCGGATGCAGCTGCGCCTGATGCAGCAGATCCTGGTGACGATCGTAGCTGTACGGCGCAAAGTAGGCGAAATACATCGAGTGATGCTCCGGGATCACCTTAAAGCTCAGGGTGTCACCGTCGAACTCGGATGGAATGCGGAACCATTCTTCGCGATCATAGGACGCAACCACATCGTACCCTTGCCAGCCTTCCGGGTAGGCTGATTTAGCCAGGTTCAGCAGCTTGATCTGGTGCTCTGAATGCGGCTGGCTTTCCAGGCGGAAATGGAACCACTGATAAAACTCAGACTGGTTATCGTTCGGGATCGTTAGTTGAATGTCGTTGGCATCGTCGGCTTTGACGACATTGATGTTGCCGCTTTCGAAATTACTGAATATTCTCATGGTGATCTTGCGTTATTGGAGGATGAATGTCCGAGGTTAGCACAACTTTGGGGCAGGATTGAAAAAGGATCCCCAGATCCGGGAAGAACGTTATATCATGTCCCGGTTTGAATGTAGGGGGATTTGAATGACGTTTCACTATCAGGCGCGGGGGATTATCACTTCCGGTGCGTATGTGTTGCTGGTTCGGGCCAAAGGCGACGACAAAACCTTCCTGCCCGGCGGACACATCGAATTTGCCGAGCCGGCCAAACAGGCACTCAAGCGTGAGCTGTGGGAAGAGGCATCCATTGATGCTGAGGTGGGCGAATTTATCGGTGCGGCGGAGAATGAGTGGTTTGAACAGGGGACGCTCAACGCTGAAATTAATCTGATCTTTGCGGCGAAAACGGATTTGCAGGCGCAGCAACCGGTCATCTCCAACGAGCCGCATCTGGAGTTCCTTTGGGCGCATCAAACAGAGGTGGAACAATTCAATTTGTATCCGGTAGCGTTAAGGGCGCTTATTGCTACAGGAGCCGATCCGGAACAGGCTTTCTGGGGCTCAGGTATTGAAGAAAAGTCAGCGGAAACGGAATAATTCGCCGAGATTGATGGTCTATTATTGCACGTTGTTGCTGCATTTTCGCCAAGCCTCGGAGAAAACCAAAAAAGTTTGAAATATCAGGTGAACAATTGAGCAGTTGAATCTTTTGGGGTTTTACAATGCCCGCCTGACTGGGTATGATTCACCGCACTTACGGAGAGATGGCTGAGTGGTTGAAAGCACCGGTCTTGAAAACCGGCATACGTTAATAGCGTATCTAGGGTTCAAATCCCTATCTCTCCGCCACTTTTAAGAAAACCGCTGACAATTCAGCGGTTTTTTTATGCCTCCAATTTGTGATGATGAGATAGGGTGAAGAACCCTAGACAGGGTTCAGCCGAGCGCAGCGAGACAACGTTGCTAGCCGAAGGCGCTTTAGAGCAACGGCCCGAAGGGCGCAGTAAATCCCTATCTCTCCGCCACTTTTAAGAAAACCGCTGACAATTCAGCGGTTTTTTTGTGCCTCCAATTTGTGATGATGAGATAGGGTGAAGAACCCTGGACGGGGTTCAGCCGAGCGCAGCGAGACAACGTTGCCAGCCGAAGGCGTTTCAGGCAACGGCCCGAAGGGCGCAGTAAATCCCCCTATATCCAAAGCGCTCCGCCACACTTGAAACCCCAGCTTCCGAGCTGGGGTTTTTGTATTGTGCGCCGAGCATGGCGTTGTTCTAGGAGGTGAAAGTCCTCTACGGGCTCAGTCGAGCGAGAACCGTTAGCCTATGCAAGGGTGCCCACCGTGAGGTGGGATCTGAAGGAAGCAAACGGCAAAACTTGGGTGTGACGAACAGAAACCTGATAGTAGGCCAGTACAACTTGGGTAACCTAGCAATATATAGAACAGCCCAATGCCTCGACGGGAAGTGTGTACGGGTAAATCAGGCACAGCCAAGGGAAAGAACAACGTCTTACCTCGGGAGATCTTACGACCTGTCTCGGATGAGACTAATACAACAGTGATGTTGTGTGACGGGTAATAAGAAGTCAGCAGAAGGCATAGTACCTTGGGGAAGTACAACCCAAGGGAAGGCCGGAACTGAATATATCAAGAAGCAGTCACTAGACACTCAATCATGTGGGGTCATAGCAAGATGAACAACATCTCTACGTACTACTGGGCAACACCGCAAGTGACGCTCATGGCCACGAAGAATGACAAGCATGATCGGCGTAGACAGGAGGACGAGTCTTGGTGACCTCAACTCAGTTGATGGAGCGGATCTGCTCCTCAACAAATCTGAACCAAGCCCTGAGAAGAGTGAAGAAGAACAAGGGATGTGCTGGGGTTGATAAACTCGACATAACAGCGACTATCTCGATGCTTCGGCAGTCTTCTAATGGGCAAGCGCTCCGCCAGAGCCTTCTGGACGGGAGCTACCAACCGCAACCCGTTCTGGGTGTAGAAATTCCCAAACCTAGCGGGGGAGTGAGGCAGCTAGGTATCCCAACTGTACTTGATAGGGTAGTCCAACAGGCCATTACCTCAGTACTGACAGATATCTACGAACCTCAGTTTTCAAGCAACAGTTATGGGTTCAGGCCTAACCGCAGTGCCCACCATGCATTGGTGGCAGCAAGCCACTACATCAGGGAGGGGCGGGGTTATGTAGTCGACATAGACCTGGCGAAATACTTCGATACTGTGAACCACGATAGACTGATGCACAGGCTATCGGAGGACATCACAGATAAACGGGTCCTGAAGCTGGTCAGGTCATACCTACAGGCAGGCATAATGCGAAACGGGTTAGTTGAGCAGAGGCAACGAGGGACGCCACAGGGTGGACCATTATCTCCGCTGCTATCAAATATCGTATTAGATGAGTTGGATAAAGAGCTTGAGCGAAGAGGGCATAAGTTCTGCCGATATGCAGACGACTGCCAAATCTACGTGCACAGTGAGGAAGCCGCCAATCGAGTAAAAGCCTCAATCACGGAGTTCTTGGAGCAGAAACTGAAACTCAGGGTTAACCGTGAGAAAAGTGCGGCAACGAGAGTGACAGAGCGGACTTACCTAGGCCATCGCTTTCACCGAGATGGAAGCATCTATATCTCGAAGACAGCACAAACTCAGATGAAGAAGCGAGTGCGTCAAATAACGAAGCGGAATCGAGGGCGAGAGTTGAAGACAGTCCTAGTCGAACTCACTCAATACCTAAGAGGTTGGCAACACTATTTCAAGCTTGCCATACGGAAAAGCGCGATGCAGCGCTTGGATGAATGGATAAGGCGGCGCTTACGGTGCTATCGCCTCAAGCAGCGCAAGCGCAGATACAGCATAGCGACATGGTTACGCCAAGAGGGTGTAAGCGAACGCAATGCGTGGAAGCTGGCGATGTCAGATAAAGGGTGGTGGCACTTGGCTTTATCGCCCCAGCTCAATCAGGCCATGCCAATGAAATGGTTCAAGGAGATGGGTCTGTACTCGTTGCGAGATGGGTACGAGTCACTGAAAATATATTCGGAACCGCCGTATGCGACCCACGCTTGTACGGTGGTGTGAGAGGACGGAGGCCGTGAGGCCTCCTCCTACTCGATTCTGGGCTTGGAATTGTTGTGATGGTGTCTCTCACAAGCTTAATATTTTATACCAATCGCAGTAAATAGCGGGTCATCCTAGCTTGTTAAAATGCTCGATAACTGCGTTAGAATTTTTGATTGTAGAATAACTACTTATCTGAAAATTCTGCCTTGTTCTCAAACATTTTTCCTGCGCTATTTCTGAACACTGATTTACTTTGATTGGTATTAGTTGCAGCTGAAGTAAAAATTATCAGGTTAAAATTTTTCTCAAAGAGGGTTTGGATCAGAAATAAACCACGGCGTGGTAATTTCGAAAATTATGGGTAATTTATATTAATAAAATTGACATTAATGAGGTAAATTTTGCTTCAAATCATGGCGGAATTAATGTGCCTCTTTAGAGTTATTGACACTATATAACCAAAGCCTAAGAATCTGTGCAATTTTCCTGAGGGGCAATCTCAACCTTTGGAATTAGTTCAAAGGCTGTAATGCTAAACGAATTACAAGAAGTACAAATGAATCTGTCTAACTTCTCCTTCAAGCAAAAAATCGTTGTTTTGCTCGCTTTGCCTGTCCTCGCTTTTCTCTTTCTAAGCGGGTCTTCAATGTCTCATAGTGTGTCGACGACCCGTGAGATGGCTTCTCTGAATCAACTGATTAGACTGTCTGTTTCATATAGTGAGCTTGTTCATGAATTACAAAAAGAACGAGGTATGACTGCCGGTTATCTTGGTTCTAATGGCAGTCAGTTTGGCGACGAACTCAGATCTCAGCAACAAGCCACGGATACCAAACGAAAGCAACGCATTAATGACTGGCAATCTGCTGACATTGACCTGCGTAATATACAGCAGCTCAATGACGCCATTGATCAGGGCCTGCATGAGATTGACACGATTCGCCGTCGGGTTGAAATGCAATCGATCTCACTTTCAGATGCGCTTGCTTACTACACCCGGCTCAATCATCAACTGCTCAGCGTCTCTGGCCTGATTGCTGAGTTCAGTACAAACTCGGCCATCACGAAAGAAACGGTTGCTTACTACAATTTCCTTCAGGGGAAGGAGCGGGCGGGCATCGAGCGTGCTGTTCTCAGTAATACTTTCTCAAAGGATGCATTTGCAACAGGGATGCTAGTGAAGTTTATTGCTTTAGTGACGGAGCAGGAGACCTATTTCGATAATTTTTATGTACTGACGAATGACACCAACAAGCAGTATTTTTCGCAGCAGCTGAATGACAAGTCTGTTCATGAAGTCAATCAGCTTCGAGATCTGGCCAAGGCGCAGTCAGGCCAATTTGATGTTGATCCTGTTTACTGGTTTGCGCAAGCAACGAAACGGATTGGACAGCTGAAAAAGATTGAAAATAAAGTCGCGGCTTCCCTGATCAAGCTGACTGAGGAAAAACTTCAGGCCGCTCAAACTTCAATGACTGCCAATATCATCATTTTCCTGTTGACAGTGCTAACCGTGACGGTTGTAAGTTATTTTGTCATTAAAGACCTTTCTGCACGAGTCAATGACTTAACTTCCGTGATGGCCAAAGTTCGAGAAGGGAATGATTTGACGGTCCGTGCTCACTACATTGACAAGAGCGAACTGGGGGTGATCTCTGCATCATTAAACGCGACGTTGGCGCAGTTTTCCCAAGTCATCGATAATCTTTCAAACTCAAGCATGACCCTTGCCTCCGCAGCAGAAGAAACATCTCAGACATGTCAGTACAACTCAACGTCCATGGTTGAGCAGCAAGAGCAAATAGGGTTGATAGCCACGGCGATTGAGGAACTTTCGACTACCGTCAATGAAGTTGCCGGCAAAACGCAGCAAACGTCTGAATCTGCCAAATTGGCAGACGAACAGACTCTCAATGGATTAAGAACGGTGCAGCACTCTTATCAATCTATTGAAAGTTTGGCTGCAGAAATCGATGGCTTGGCAGAGAAAATTACCCACCTGCACGACAGTAGTAACAATATCCACAACGTGGTGGATGTGATTAACTCCGTCGCAGATCAAACGAATTTACTGGCTTTGAATGCTGCGATTGAAGCGGCTCGTGCCGGTGACCAAGGACGTGGTTTTGCTGTTGTTGCCGATGAAGTCAGAAAGCTTGCACAGCGCACACAAGAGTCAACCGCTGAAATTGAGGGCTTTATTAATTCGCTGCAATCCGATGTCGAGTCAGCATTTCATCTCATTGAGAATAACCAGGGGAAGGCCATGGCTGCTGTTCAAGATTCCAGAAATGTAGAGCAGACGCTTGAGGGAATTTCTGAATCTGTCAGCAATATCTTTAGTATGACAGAGCAGATTGCGACGGCGACTGAAGAGCAGGCCGTTGTGACTCAGGAGATTGCAAAAAACATTATGACAGTCGAAGATAAGTCGACTGAATCGACGACCGGGGCGGCTCAAATCGCTTCGACAGCAAGAGAGCAAGCCGAGCTGGCAACAACCCTGAGAAAACTGGCCAATACTTTTAAAATTTAGCGGCTTACGGGGGAGCCCGACGAGACAGCTGAATGGTATTGGGTTAAACCTCAAGTATTTTGCTTGCTCTGAATGTTAGCTAAGTTGTTCTTTTTCAATTATTGATTGAATGTCTGCGCGAAATTGTATTCAATAAGATGCATTGTGTTATCAATGCCAATGATACGAGCGTAGGAACGTCACCTGAGGGCGGTAGCATGGCTGACTGTGTGGCTGGTGGGGGAGAGCGAAGAGTTCAGTTTGCTGGCGCAAAGGGGATGAGAATCGAGCTGCCGGATTTGGTGGAAATGAGGCAGCTCATTTGATTTACCACATGAGATCGTCTGGAACGACGAAATCAGCATAAGGATCGTCTTCAGCAATAACGTCTGATTCCGGTGCTTTCTGGTCGATGATGGACTCGGGATCTCGCTGCGCAATTTTAATTTTGTTTGCAACTGTGCTTGGGATGACGACATAGCGGTCTTCATCGCGCGCAATGGCCAGCACGCCTTTGATCAGCTGCTCCCGAACGGCGCCGGTCATATACAGCGATTTTACAAGCGTCCCGTCAGTGAAGTTGTACTTGATGTCGCCATCACCCAAATCAATCTTGTTCATGTTAATTAACATCTTGATTTGAGCCTGAATTTCCTTCGTTAGGCGCAGTTCATTCTGTTGTTCGCTTAACGCTTTATCATGCGCTTGTTGTTGGCGCTTCTTCTCTTCAATCGCCGCTTTGACTTCACGGGCTTGAACGCGTGATTTTTTAGGGCGTTTCTTGGCTTTTTCCAGTTTACTTTTGCTGATAAGGCCAGCTTGTTGTAACTGCTCTTGGAGTGTCAGTTTTGCCATGATGTTCTCAGTATGCGTGGTTTGTGGATATTCTACTGAGTCATCTCGGCTAAATAAAGCGATGGTTGCAAGTCACTTCGTACGAGTGACATGTATAAGCTAGATCGGCTTGCCGACGATTATTAGCGGCTCCAGATCTACAATCGCGCCGCCCTCGGGCACTTTGTGTTGCTCTGCCGGTGGTGCATGGCTCAAGTGCCGGGAAGTTTCGGAGTGATGTCTCAGTTACTCTGTATCAAGCGCAGGTGGCATGTTTTGCGATCATAGTGTTCAGTGAAATGATGCATTGGTTGGTGGTCAATACCCATGAGGTAACCATAAGTACGTGGCTTATGAGCGGTCGCGTGGGGTAAACCGTGTCAGGAGTTATTTATCCTGTTTTCCATTTACGGCTGATTATTATACTGAGAGCTTATTTTGAATATTTTTATCGTGATGAAGCTATTTCTGAAACATATTCTCGTCCCTGGTGTTAATATAATTCTCTCATTGTGTGTGCTTGGTGGTGGATTTGCTTTTATTATTTTCACCTTTGGTGGGTGGTTGCCGGAGACTTGTTCAGTTGACGGTATTCGCTGTTATTCAATGATGTTATCGATGGCATTCGGAACGATTGTTTTAGTCTTAGGTGTTCTCACTCGAATATTGATTCACTTGTCTCCGATACTTCACGAATACAAAAAAAGCTATACCGAGGCATAGCGTTTGGGTACGGAAAAATCCAGTATTTCATTCATCCAATTGGTCTTACAAGAGAAATTTATATATCACATCGAACCAATTCAATGAATCGGAAGGTCTATTTAATCTCAAAAATAATTCATTATGTGGCGACATACTCAGCATTGGCAATGATGATATTCCTGTTTGTTAGTATTTTAAGCGCTGTTGTCTATGAAATATAGAGCATTGAATAAGGTGACTTTGAAACTTAATGGTAAGAGACGAATTAATTTTAGGAACGGAGACGTTATTAAAAAAGCACGTTTAACAGACTTAGGTTTTAATATTAATCATCATTGAAAACTAGGCAAAGGAGGCAGTTTTCGTGCAAGGATATGAAATCAGCACAGCCCAAGATGACTTTGATTTTGAAGTGATCTATCAAGTGATCTCACACAGCTACTGGGCGAGTGGGATCCCCCGGGAGACCCTCGCCAAGGCGATTTCCAATTCACTTTGCTTTGGTGTCTTTGACGAAGCGGATCAGCAAGTCGGTTTCGCCCGCCTGATCACGGACAAAGCTACTTTTGCTTACCTGGCTGATGTGTTCATCGTTGAATCGCATCAAGGTCAGGGGTTAAGTAAATGGCTTATTGAGCACATTGTTGCTCATCCTGAGCTTCAAGGATTACGCCGTATGGTTTTAGCGACACGGGATGCGCATGGGCTGTATGCACAGTTTGGTTTTAAAGCCATCGAAAACCCGGAAATTTTCATGCAAATCTGGCAACCGGATGTGTATCGGGATGAATGAAGTGACTGATATTGAATTGTCTCCGATGAAATGGAGATGTTCGATAAACAGTGGTGGAGCGCAACGTCGGGCCTGCCGTTGCTTTTTAAAAGGATAAGGAGCGGTACTTGAAAATAGGCATCGTACAAATGCCCATGGCATGGACGTGCTCCAACAGGTGAAGTTTTGTGTCAGTTACATCTCGATCAACCTTGTCTTGCGGTATTCGATACGGAGTATTCGGAGTTATCTGCAGTGGAGTACGTTGAGCTATATTGCGATGCCTAGGTGGCTTTCATGTCGGATGTCTTAGTGTTTGAGTCGACTCGTATCGGTTTGCTATATCAACTTGACAGAGGATAGTATTTTAATCTCATAGGGAGAAAAGGATGAATCTATGTATAAAGTTACTGTTATTGTCGCTCGCTCTTAGCTTGTCATCAGCGTTTGCTGGTGACAAGCCATTAAAAATACTGATCACGAATGTTCACATTTTTGATGGCGTGAGTGAAGAGCGTTTAATGAATTCCAATGTTCTGATCGAAGATCATTTGATTAAACAAATTTCGAATCAACCTATTCTTGTCGATGATGCAATACAAATTGATGGTAAGGCGCGAACTTTAATTCCAGGGCTGATTGATATGCATTGGCACTCGGCATATGCCAGTATACCGATGAATGTCGGTCTTACGTCTGATCATGCCTATCATTTGCTGATTGGTGCGAAAAGTAATGAAAAAGCACTCCTACGTGGTTTCACGACTGTTCGGGATGTTGGCGGTAATGTTTTTTCCTTAGCCAAGCTCACTGATACCGGGGTCTATGATGGTCCTCGAATCTTTCCTTCAGGGCCGGCAATCAGCCAAACATCAGGACACACTGATTTTCGGCCATCAACCGCCGTCCCTGCCGATCTCGATGCCCCGTTGGTTTACATGGAAAGAATCGGCCACGTCATTGTTGCTGATGGTGTACCGGAAGTGCTGAAGCGAACCCGGGAAGCACTTCGGATGGGAGCAACGCAAATCAAAATTAACTCAGGCGGTGGGGTTTCTTCCTCCTTTGATCCGCTTGACGTTACGCAGTTCACCATTGAGGAAACGAAAGCTGCGGTCGATGCTGCAAAAGATTGGAATACTTATGTGGCAACCCATACTTTCACCGATGCTGCAACGAGACGTGCGGTTGAGGCTGGCGTATTAAGTATTGAGCATGGCCATTTACTCAGTGAAGAAACGTTGCGTTTGATGAAGGAGAAAGGCGCTTATTTGAGCATGCAGCCCATATTGGATGATGAAGATGCGATCCCATTTCCTGAAGGCTCATTCAGTCGTATGAAGTATATCGCGGTGACCAAAGGGACTGATAGGGTGTATCAGCTGGCGAAAAAGATTGGTGTCAAAACCGTTTTCGGTACTGATACGCTGTTCGATCCAGAACTTGCTGAGAAACAAGGAAAACAACTGGCCAAATTAGCGCGATGGTATACGCCGGTAGAAGTATTACGACAAGCAACCTCAACCGCCGGAGAGCTATTGGCACGATCTGGTCCGCGAAATCCTTATCCTGAAGGCCCGCTTGGTGTTATCAAGCAAGGGGCGTATGCCGACTTAATTCTTGTCGATGGAAATCCGCTGGAAAATATTGACTTGGTCGCCAATCCGCAGGAAAACTTCGATTTGATCATGAAGAATGGCAAGATTTATAAGAATGAACTGAATTAGTTTAACCATTCATAGAGATAAAGTGTCGCACAGGCGACGCTTTATCTGTTATTGAATGGGGCCGGAGGCTAATTCATGAGAACAGACAAAGGAAACTGAAATGAAAGCACATGAATGTGTGTCTTTTCTGCTCATTGAAGATGGCAAGCTCTTGCTGGAGAAACGCGCAGAAGATAAAGCAACTGATCCGGGGCTGAACGCCATTCCCGGTGGTCACATTGAGAGGGGTGAAAGTCAAATTCAAGCGTTGTTCCGGGAAGTGAAAGAGGAGCTGGATGTCACCCCAAAAACCTACCAGTTCTTGTGTTCGCTGTACCATCCGACCAAAGAATTACAGCTCATTCATTACTATGTGGTGAATGCTTGGGAAGGGGCGTTGCGCTCGCTGGAAGCCGAAACGGTTGAGTGGTATCCAGTCTCGGCAGCACCGATTGATATTCGGGCTGATCAAGTCGCTTTATGTGAGTATCAAAGGGTCAGTCGCTACTTGTAAGCAAGGTTTGAATTGTAGAAGGAGATTTAATGATCAGGGAAATGACGAAAGAAGATTTTGCAGCATTTTGGCCTTGTTTTGAGTCGGTGATCAAAGCGCAGGAAACATATGCCTTTGACCCGGAGATGAACTTTGAGGCGGCATATCAGCTGTGGTGTGCAACGCCCCTGAAAGCATTTGTGTTTGTTGAAGGAGGGCAAGTCCTGGGCTCTTACTACATCAGGGCCAATGGCATGGGGCCGAGTAACCACATTTGCAATTGTGGCTATATGGTCACGGAGGCTGCCCAGGGAAAAGGCATCGCGAGACAACTTTGCGAGCATTCGCAGCAAATCGCCATTGAATTAGGTTTTGAAGCGATGCAGTTTAACTCGGTGGTCTCAACCAATACAGTGGCTGTGAAGCTATGGCAGAAACTGGGATATCAGATCATCGGCACTATCCCGCGGGCTTATCGCCACAAACAGTTGGGCTACGTAGATAGCTATATCATGCATAAGCAATTACAGGTGTAACCCTGTAAAGTCAAGTAATCTCGTTGAAAACAAAAAGAATGAACTCCCGACCTGACCGAGTTCGTAAAATCAAAAAGGAAGCTATGAAAATCTCTGAACTACAGGCGCACATTCAATCGTTCGATTATGCGCCTGAACAATCACATCACTATTTTCTGAAGCTGATCGAAGAAGTTGGCGAGTTGTCCCAAGCGATCAATCAGCAAAAATCCGGTCAGCCGGAACTGGCGGAATTAAAAGGGTCAGTTGCCGAAGAGTTGTATGACGTGCTGTATTACGTGTGTGCACTGGCGAATGTGCATGGGGTCGATCTTGAGCGCACCCATGAACTGAAAGAAGTGCTGAATAAAGCCAAATACAATCGCTGAATATTGGAAAATCAAAGCAATCATGGTTCGTTGGATAAAAGACTGGTTATATCATCGCCGGATAATCGCGGTTGCCGCAAAGCTGACCCCTTGAATCGTTGTGATACACCCGGTAGTGAGAATCTGTAATCCCGTGTAATACATTTATCAGCAACCTTGAGAAAGAATGAAGACTCATTTGTTCGCCTCACCAGTCACTGAATAAGGGAATCAAGATGAGTCACAATCATAGCCATCAAGGGTGCGCACAATGTGCCTGTCATAATCCGTTATGGACCACGTTTGCAAAGCATCATTCCAGCTTGGGTCATTCAGCCGATACTGATGCAGGCATGATTCAATCTCCGGAAGAGCTGCTGCCAACGACGAGTGTTATGTACTCTGGCGGCATCATTCGACCGATGATCGATGGCCGTACTGAAGCGGTGGAGGCCATCGGCTTTGATGGCGGTAAAGTCGCGGTGGTCGGCAGTGTTGCTGAGGTGAGCGTGCAAATGCGAGCTTTAGGGATGCACCCGGACAATCACATTGTGCTCAAAGACAAACAAACCTTGTTGCCCGGTTTGATTGAGCCCCATGTCCATATTGTCCCGACGGCATTAACCATGGGTTGGCTAGATGTGGGGCCGTATTGCGGTCAGGACTTGATTAAGAATTATAAGTTTGAATACATCGAAAATAAGCTGATTGAGAAAAATGCTGAGTTTGATGAGAAAGATCCGGATAAAAAGGATTGGATTTTAGGCATTGGAGTGGATCCGGCGCTGATGCCCTTTGAAGATAATGACAAGCAGCTTGCTGTAATCAACATCAAAAAGCTTGACAAAATAGAAAAGGTAAATGAACGAGCGGTGTATTTAATCTCAGCTTCGATGCATACCGTGTATATCAATACCAAAGCGCTGGACCTGATCGTTGAACATTTGTCAAAACAACCTGAATGGACGCCAAAAAAGCTAGTTGAATTTCGCGAGCTGGTTGAAGGCCAGGGCGCTTTACAGGAATTAGAGCAAACGATGTACGGGTATGAGGCGATCCCGGAACGCCAAAGGAAGCAAATCAACTTGGATCTGGAACAGCATGTTGAAGATATTTTTGCGACCGCGAATCAACGTGGCGTCACCACTATGTTTGAAGCCGGGATGCGGTTTGAGTCTGTTGATAACAACGGCAAGATTCAATCTAAGATGATTTCGACGCTCAATAAATTCAGGGCGACTCACCCTCATAACGTCCGGGTAGGTTATGCGCTGTTGTGTGACACTGAACAAAGTGCGAAAGAATTACCTCAATTCAAGCCACTCACAGAACCAGACATGGGGACGTTATTCCAAAGTGCGGTCAAGTTAGTGTCCGATGGCTCCAATCAAGGGCTAACGGGTTATCAGTCCACCCCGTATTGTTGTGATCCAAAGGATAACAAGGGCATTTTCAACTTTAGTTACCAGCCGGATACCACACCTTGTGATCCAGAGCAGAACAGTGACGGTAAACCCTGTTATCAACCGCTGGTGGATGAGGTCGTGAAAAAAGGCTGGCCAATGCTGATCCATGCCAATGGTAATCTTGCCGTTGATTATGCCCTGGCTGTGTACGAGACGGCTTTAAAAGGTCCAACAGGTCAACCGGGTCTTGAAAAGCGCCATCGTATTGAGCATTGCTCGCTACTGAGTGATGCCAGCGCGGAGAAAATGATTGCGTTGGGCATTTCACCCAGTTTCTTAATTGGTCATGTCGGCTACTGGGGTTATGCCTTTGAACAGGTGATTTTTAAAGAGAAAGCCCAGTTACTGGACCGGTGCAAGACGATGCTGGATAAAGGCGCGCGGATTACGCTCCACAGCGATTTATCGGTCACGCCGTTAGGTCCGCTGCGGATGATGGAGCAGGCGGTCACCCGGGTGATGGAGAAATCTCCGGATCTGTCTGTGCTGAACGGTTCAGAGCGAATCACCCGTGAGGAAGCGCTCAGAGCGATCACTTTAGATGCCGCCTGGCAATGTCATATTGATGAGTGGGCCGGAAGTCTGGCACAAGGAAAACTGGCTGATTACGTCATTCTGGAAGATGATCCGATCACTCTGGATGATAGCAAAAAGATCAGGGATATTGGTGTTCTACAAACCTGGGTTGGTGGGAAACTGCGCTATGTGGGCAATTCAGAGCAACAGTCCGAACCATGCGCTGAGGAAAAATCGGAACCAAGCGCAGAACAAACAGATGATTGCGTGAGCACAGAACTAACGCCGGCTTAATCAAACCGTTTTAATTATTTTCTGCCGCCGTGGGCCCGTACCACGGCGGCATTTTTTGTCGCGTCCCCTCTCCGGTTCCCTGCCGCTGTGTTAATGTTGGTGTATTGTCGGCTCCAACAACAGAAGGCCCGTGAATGCATTGTTCAACATTCGATTTCAAGGATTCAGGTGACGTTATTCAACTGTTTACCCGCGTTTTTTCGGACTCGGAAACTGCGCAAGAAGGACAACTGATAGGGCATCTGGTGTCTGAATTGATCGCGACGACCGCGCCGTCAGATTTGCAGGGGTTTGTCGCGACCGTGAATGAGCAAATCGTGGCCTGCATTTATTTCAGCCGCCTGACGCTGTCGAATCAGAAAAATGCGTTTATTCTGTCTCCGGTTGCGGTCGCCACTGAACATCAGCGTCAGGGCATTGGCCGGAAATTGATTTCATTTGGCCTGGAAGTGCTCAGAAAGCAAGGGGTTGATTGGGTCTTTACGTATGGCGACCCGAACTATTATGCCAGAGCTGGATTTTCTCCGATCAGCGAGACGGCGGTGAAAGCGCCGCTTCCGCTCACTTACCCGGAAGGATGGCTGGCACAATCTTTAACCGCTGACAAAGTTGAAGCGTCAGCTTGCGCTTCTGCATGTGTGGCTGCACTGAATCAGCCACAATACTGGTAACCACCGCCGACATTGGCGATGGATCTGATTGTTGATCATCATGGTCGTCCGGGTTGCGCCGGAGAAGAGCGCTGCGTTGAAAGCAAAGAAGGAAAAATTTAGTGACCGAAAAAGAAAAAATGTTGGCCGGGCTTCATTATGATCCGAGTGACGCAGAGCTGGTGGCATTAAGGCTCGAAGCCAGGTTGAAAACGGAAGCCTTTAATAACACCAGTGCGGCGGATACCGTGCAACGCACCGCGCGGATCAAATCGTTGCTCGGTTCAACCGGCGACAATATCCTGGTCGAACCCACCTTTCGCTGTGACTACGGTGAAAATATTCATGTCGGCGAGAATTTCTACGCCAACTTTGGCTGCGTGATTTTAGATGTTGCTGAAGTGCGCATCGGTAAGAACTGTTTTATCGCGCCCCAGGTCGGGATCTATACCGCAACACACCCCATCGATCCCGTCGAACGAGCGAGTGGATTAGAGTATGCCAAACCGATCACCATCGGGGACAACTGCTGGATTGGCGGCCACGCGACGATCAATCCCGGCGTGACACTCGGTAATAATGTTGTGGTGGCATCGGGCGCTGTGGTGACGAAGAGCTTTGGTGATGATGTAGTGATCGGCGGCAATCCGGCCCGAGTGCTGAAGCCGGTTTCCTAGCCATTCCGATTTCCTCGTGATTTACAGGTGGTGCGCGATGTGAGATTCCGGTGGGGAAGTTTGCATGAGCGGTAAGCCCGACGTTAGCCGGGCTTCACTTGAGTATTAGCGTGATGACTCTTCGCTGAGATATTGACTGACAATCAATGATGCATTGACGCCACCAAACCCAAAGCCGTTACACAATGCATGCCGGATCGGATGCACTTTCGCAGTATTTGCAACCAGATCGAGCCCGGCAACGGTCTCTGCCGGGTGCTCCAGATTCAGCGTTGGTGGCACGGTATCTGAGATCACAGCCATCGCCGTGAAAATCGACTCGACACCGCCAGCCGCCCCCAGTAAATGGCCTGTCGCTGATTTCGTTGCCGAAATGGGCGTCGCGGCCAGACTATCGCCAAACAAACCTCGCAGCCCGGCGATTTCGGCGTTATCGCCCACAGGCGTAGAGGTGGCATGTGCATTAATATGCTGGATGTCTCCGGCAGATAGCTGGGCTTGTTTCAGCGCGCGCTTCACTGCCAGGGCTGCGCCGGCGCCATCTTCTGGCCCTGAAGTAATGTGATGCGCATCTGCGCTGGTTCCATAGCCGCTCAGAACGGCTATCGGTGTTGCGCCCCGGTTTAAGGCATGTTCAAGCGTTTCAATGACCAGCAGACCGGCACCTTCCCCCATCACAAACCCGGAACGATCCTGATCGAATGGACGAGAGGCCATACTTGGCTCAGAGCTAGTAGACAGGGCTTTCAGGGCGTTGAAACCCGCCATGGATAATGGATCGATACACGCTTCCGCACCACCAACCAAGGCGATCTCTGCTTCATGGTTGCGGATCATCCGCATGCCATCCCCGATGGCTTGAATCCCTGCGGCGCAGGCCGTGACCGGACAGCCAATCGGGCCTTTGAACCCATAGTTGATCGAGACATTGCCTGCCGCCAAGTTGGCCAGAAAAGCCGGAACGGTGAACGGTGACACGCGTTTGTAGCCTTTGTCTGCTAGTGTTTTTTGTGCCTGCGTGATGGTTGTAAACCCGCCAATACCCGAGGCGATAATCGTTGCTGTTGCTTCTTTATCGGCATCACTTTCGGGAAACCAGTTTGCCTGAGTCAGCGCTTCCTGAGCGGCGGCCAGCGCGTAGCAGGTGAATCGATCGAGTTTTTTGAGCTCTTTGGCCGAAGCCACAGCGGAGACATCAAACCCGGCTTCTGCATCCTGATTGATTGTCGGCACCTGACCTGCGATTTTTACCGGGAAGTCCTCGGTCGCAAAACGATCAATGAACTGAATGCCCGACTGGCCGTTAATCAGGCGCTGCCATACGGTATCGACACCACATCCGAGTGGGCTGACGATCCCCATGCCTGTAATCACGATTGGTGAATTCATCTCCGTCTCCATCATGTGTTAAATTGACATGAGCACGGTAGCAATGGTCTAAATATGATCAAGATAATATCTAGAGCGAGGAAGCAGTTGGATGCCTTATAAGAAAACGCATAAAGAAAAATCTCGGTTGCGAATTCTGCAAGCCGCGACCACGTTATTTAGCCGCGATGGGTTCGATAAAGTTTCCATTGGTCAGGTGATGAAAGAAGCGCACATGACCCATGGCGCATTCTATTCCCATTTTGAATCCAAGGCAGCCTTATATGCCGCGTGTTTTTCTGAGTTGCTGAAAGAGAGCAGCCGCGCTCGGTTGGTGAAATCTCCCTTAAGCATGAATAAATTGTTGGCACTCGCAGCGAATTACTGGGGGCTGCACCAATCGGCCCGGATGCAACCGGGCCCAGAGAGTGTCTTATTTAATGAGTCCGGCACCGAGAACGACAGCATTAAGCAGCTGTTTCAGGAGTCTTATCATAATGTCCGCACCATGCTGGAAAAACGCATTGTCGCATTATGCCGAATTCGGAAAATTGAACTGTCCGCAGAATGTATTGGTGATAAGTCGCGGGCGATGATGGCGTCACTCGTTGGTGCGGTGACCATTGCAAAAATGATCCCCAACGACGATGAAAGACAACGTTTACTGAATGCGGCCCAGGCTGAAATATTGGCTATGTTAGGGAATAGTACCCAAAAGGTGCTAACGTAGCTTTCACCTCTGGGAGCTGGGTCAAAGTATGTGCAACGCATCACAGATAGCTTTGACGGACATCTCCATCTGTAGATTTGTTATGAAGAATCAATCACGTAGTAAGTCCATCGCTATTATTTCAGCTATTTTTCTGGTTTTTGGTTTCGTCCTGCTCCAACTGGATGTTTGGGGTCTGGTACCGATATTTGTCATCGTTATCTCATTCTTTATGCTCGTCGTTCATGGCTTTCTTTCTCTGTTCGGCCGTAATCGTGGCGATGTGTATGAGGTGTATCAAGAAGCAACCAAAACAAGAGCGACTGCATTAGACGCTGTCCTGAGCAATAAGAAGGATTAACAGCAGCGCTTTACACAATATGCTTCACCGTGAAATGAAAAACCGCTGCCTCAGACATTTTGAATCGGCAGCGTTTTTTAGGACGCCTTGGATTTAGCCTTACTTAAACCCGCTCAATCGCCACGGCGATCCCCTGGCCGACGCCGATGCACATGGTGCACAAGGCCAGCTTCCCACCTGTGCGTTCTAACTGATACATTGCCGTGGTTGCCAGACGGGCGCCGCTCATCCCGAGCGGATGGCCCAGGGCAATCGCACCGCCTTGCGGGTTGATCCGCGGATCGTCATCCGCCAGGCCGAGCTGGCGGGTACAGGTGAGCGCCTGGGCCGCGAACGCCTCATTAAATTCCAACAGGTCAAAATCACTCAGGGTCATGTTGAGTTGGCTCAGCAGTTTTTGGGTGGCCGGTACCGGCCCGAGCCCCATGATGCGCGGCGGAACACCAGCGACGGCCATTCCCAGGATTCTGGCTCGGGGCGTCAGGTTGTGTTGCTTCAGTCCGGCGGCAGAGGCCAGTAGCAGGGCGGCGGCGCCATCGTTGATCCCTGAGGCATTGCCGGCGGTGATGGTGCCGCCTTCAAACAGGGGCTTGAGCTGGCTGAGTTTGTCGAAGCTGGTAGCGCGCAGGTGCTCATCCTGATCGACAATGGTCGGCGGTCCTTTTTTGTTGGCCAGGGTGACGGCGATGATCTCTTCAGCCAGCCGTCCGTCTTCCTGGGCGGTGGCGGCTTTGAGTTGGCTGCTGACGGCAAACTTGTCCTGATCGGCGCGGCTGATCCCAAACTCAGCCGCCAGGTTTTCAGCGGTTTTTGGCATGGTTTCGGTGCCGAACTGCCGGTCAAATTCGGGATTGATAAACCGCCAGCCCATGGTGGTATCGTACAGCTCTGCCGAGCGGGCAAAGGCGCTGGTGGCCTTGGGTATGACGAACGGCGCGCGGGACATGCTCTCAATGCCGCCGGCGATGATTAAATCGGTCTCGCCGGATCGAATGGCGCGGGCGGCATCGCCGATCGCGTTGAGACCGGAGCCGCACAGCCGATTGATGGTCGCGCCGGGAACCTCGATCGGCAGTCCGGCGATCAGGGTCGCCATTCTTGCCACATTGCGGTTGTCTTCGCCGGATTGGTTGGCACAGCCGAGCAATACATCATCGACTTGCTGCCAGTTTACTTCCGGGTTGCGCGCCATTAACGCTTTGATGGGCAGCGCCGCCAGATCATCGACCCGCACCGAAGCCAGCGCCCCGCCGTAGCGGCCGATGGGGGTTCGTACCGCATCGCACAGATAAACGTCATTCATCACTTAAATTCCTTTCTTGTTTCATGCATGAAACGCTCAATCCTTCAAAAAAACCAAGCCATCAAGCGCATTCATCAGGTTCATGTATCAGGCTGATTCATCAAAAAGCGGCTTCACGGTGCGGAAGCCGTTCAACAGGACCTCACTGAAAGCGCTGATTTCTTTCTCAGTCATGGCAGTTGAGAGAGTCCCCGAACAGGTATTGATCATCATGAATCCATGGTTGAACAGGTGATCCAGCAGGGCGGACTTGATCCGGGCTTCCTGCGGCGTCTCGTAAGCTGAGCGGTAATCCGTCGGCGGCGTTGGCTTCATATGGATGCGGAACATCGAGCCTTCGCCCGTAACACAGACCGGAACATCGGCCAGCTGGATGGCTTCGGTGATTTGTCCGCGAAGCTGATCGCTCAGGGCATTGAGTTGGCTCACGGCATCACGGTCGAACAGCTGCATTGCGGTCAGCCCAGCGGTCATGGTGATCGGGTTAGCCGAAAAGGTCCCCGAGTGTGGGAACAGCAGTTGATTCGCCCGGGGATTCATTACTTCCATGACGTCCCGGCGTCCGGCCAGGGCACCGACCGGAAAGCCGCCGCCAATCATCTTGCCCATCGCGGTCAGATCCGGCTGAACCGCATAGCGCTCCTGTGCGCCGCCGTACCGGGTGCGAAAGGTGATCACTTCATCGAACACCAGCAGCGCGCCGTGATTGCGGGTCCAGTTGCTCAGGGCGGTGATAAAGGACTCCGAGGCCGGGATCAGCCCGACCCGGTGCGGCATCGGATCGACCAGCACACAGGCCAGCTCGTCGGCGTGCTGATCCAGGATGGCGATGGCGGTTTCAGGATCGTTGAACGGGATCACGATGACATCATTCAAGGTGGTAGGGGGCGTACCGTGAGCGACCGGCACGCTCGCCGGGTGATCAGGACTGCCCCAGTTCTCCGGTTTGGCGGTCTGGCTGACTTCGGCAAAATCATACAGGCCGTGATAGGCGCCTTCGACTTTGGCAATTTTCGGGCGTCCGGTAAAAGCGCGGGCGGCCTTGAGGCAGCTCATGATGGCTTCGGTACCAGAATTGACGAAGCGAATGTTCTTGAAGCCGGGATTGCGGCTGCACAGGTGCTCGGCAAAATCAATTTCTACTTCAGTCGCCAGAGTAAATGCCGTGCCCTTATGGAGCTGCTCGGTGACGGCTGCGACAACCTGCGGATGAGCGTGGCCGTGGATCAGTGCGGCCATGTTGTTGGCAAAATCGATCCGCTGCATGCCATCTATATCGGTGACGTAACAGCCCCGGCCTGCGTCGGCATAGAGCGGGTGCGGCTGGCGCAGCACGGTGTTTCGGCTACAGCCGCCGGGCATGAACTGGAGTGCTTTCTGGTACAGTGCCGCGCTGCGTTGTGCAGCTGGCGACGAAGAAATTGGCGTTTGTTGTTTCATCTTAGTTTCTGCTCACTTCAGGGCGTAGTCTGCGGAGTCGGGGTCGGTGATCTTTATTGCGGTGTCTGTCGCCTGCTTTGTTGCTTGGTTCAGTTGCTCACTGAGAAAGACGGTGCCGCTCGTGCGTTGCCGCACATCTTCAAATGATATCCCGGGGGCCAGCTCTAATACCTCGAAGCCTTCAGGCGTCACGGCAATCACCGCCAAATCGGTATAGATGCGATCGACCACCTGACGCCCGGTCAGTGGGTAGGTGCAGTGTTCTACCAGTTTGGGCTCACCGGTTTTGGTGGTGTGTTGGGTGATGACATAAATGGTTTTGACCCCGGCAACTAAATCCATGGCACCACCGACCGCCGGAATGGCGTCGGCTGCCCCGGTAGACCAGTTGGCCAGATCGCCGGACTGGGAGATTTGCATCGCGCCCAGTACGCAAATATCGATATGGTGGCCGCGGATCATCGCGAAGCTGTCGGCGTGGTGAAAATACGCAGCACCGGGGATCGCCGTGACCGGCTTTTTACCGGCGTTGATCAGCTCGCTGTCTTCCGCGCCGGGCGCTGGCGCATCACCCATCCCCAGCAGGCCATTTTCGGTGTGATAGATCACCTCACGGCCTTCGGGGACATAACGGGCGACCTGCTCCGGAATGCCAATCCCCAGGTTCACGTAGGCGCCATCGGGAATGTCCAGCGCCGCACGCTGGGCCATCTGGTCCCGGCTCCAGCCCGGCGCGGGTGAGTGGGCTCGGGGGGCTGGCGCGGATTGCGGTTGAGATTGTGGCTGTGATTGGCGGGTCATGGGTAGCTTCTCCCTTCGGCAACAAGTTGGGATTCCTGGGCGGGTGCAGACACGGTCACAATCCGGTCGACGAAAATACCCGGGGTAACGATCACTTCAGGGTTGATCCCACCGGCTTCGACTGAGGCGTTGGTCTGCACAATGGTGGTGTTGGACGCCATTGCCATAATAGGGGCAAAGTTGCGTGCCGTTTTGTTGTAAGTCAGGTTGCCGTAGCGATCGGCCTGTTGGCACTTGAGCAGGGCAAAATCCGCGGTCAGGCCGGTTTCCAGCACATATTCCCGCTGATGAAACACGCGGTGTTCTTTGCCTTCGGCCAGTGGGGTGCCGACCGAGGTGGCGGTATAGAACGCAGGGATCCCGGCGCCGCCGGCCCGGATGCGCTCAGCCAGGGTGCCCTGGGGGACCAGCTCCAGCTCGATTTCACCGGCGCGATATAAATCCGGAAAAACGGTGGAATTGGCGGTGCGGGGAAACGAGCAGATCATTTTGCCGACCTGGCGGTTTTCAATCAGCGCAGCCAGGCCGACATGGCCGCTGCCGGTGTTGTTGTTGATCACGGTCAGGTTGCGGGCCCCGCGGTCGATCAGTGCATGGATCAGCTCAATCGGGCTGCCCGCTTCGCCAAAGCCGCCGATCATCACCGTCGCCCCGTCGAAGATGTCGGCGACGGCCCGGGCGGGGGAGTCAAAGTGTTTATTTATCATGTCAGTCACACCTTGTGATACGTATCTCTGTGAGGTTCAGAGGTCACCACAACGGCTGTGGTGACCCGGAAAGTGGATGTCGGAAAGATCTCAGCTCAGTCGCTGACGAATGGCTTCGGCCAGCTCGGTTTCGATGTCCTTCAGTTCGTCTTCAAAGAAGAATTTGTCGCCGTCAATGGGCGTCAGGAAATCCACCTTGTTTTCCAATTCGTCGTATTTGGCGTGGAAGACCCGATCCATCCAGGCCATGTTGCGGGCTTCGGTGAACCTCAGGGCAAAACATGTCTCGCCGTTGATGATCGAGGTGCCGAGAATTGCCAACTTACCGGCCGAGATGGTCATCGAGATATGACGCGATGGCCGGTTGATCGACGACAGCGAGCGGTAAATGCGGTTGAAGATCTGCTCGACCGCTGCCAGTGGCGCGGTGTAGTAATGGTGCTCGCCGGTCGGGCGGGCACAGTACATCGAGTGAAAACCGACCGACAGCATGCCGAGGATATTGGCCAGATCGATCCAGTTTTGTGCCGAGCGCTCAATATCGACGTCACCATGGTCGTTGGTGAACAGGCTGATGTGGTTCATCATCGGACTTTGACTGCGGATCGTGACCCCATGGTTTTGCAGGCGGCGGATCGCGGCAATGGTTGTTGGGTTGAGCAACTCGCGCGGGGTCGAGAAGTGGGCCATCCAGGCCAGTTGAATGCCGTTGTCGCGTAGGGTATCAAACAGCTCAAGCATGACATCGTATTGGTGGCTCAGGATCATCTCGGGCTGGAAAGTCAGCGCGCGGGTCGCCAGCCGGACATTTTTCACATGCAGCAAGGATGGGTCTTCGATGAGCGGTATCACATATTGGCGGAGCCGGCTCACGGGCATATAGCCACCGTCACCGCCAGTGATCAGCAGATCGGTGACTTCCGTGTGCTGGCGCAGATACTGATGGATCTGCAGGATATCTTTCTGGATAAACATATCTTCATCGCCGCGGACCTGGGCATGGCGGAAACAGTAGGTACAAAATGAAAAGCAGTTTTGCGTTGTTTTGTCGAAGATCAGCTGGCATTGCGGGTATTTGTGTTGACTGCCGTCGAGAAATTCAATGTCCCCCTGCTCATTTTCAAACCAGGGCTTGTTCAGTTGCTGGTTGCCGTCATGGGGGTTGGTTTTTTCCATATATTCCACAGCAACCTGTGTGCGTTGCTCGCGGGTTTCGGCCTGTAAGTAAGCTTGAGTTGTTTCCGGGTTGATCATCCCCGGCTGCGGGAATACCAGCTGAAACACCGAATCGGTTTCGTAGTCGTCCCAGTTGATGCTGTTGAGTGTATGGCGGGTGGCAAGAAAGCGATAAACCTCGACAAATAGCTCTCTTTCTTCAATATCGCCAATATTGATGCCATTTTTTAGTAAAATGCTGACAACTTCCCGAAAGCCGGATAGTCCGGTGTAATGGGCTTTGTCGGTAAAAAGCATCGGACGTGTTTCCAGCAGGCCGGAGTGCTGCGGGTAAGATGCATGCAGCCGACTGAGCAGTCCGGCCGGAAGCAGGTTTTCTTTGTGGATGATGGCAGATGTTTCTTGGTCATAGCCATGGCGAATCATGGCTTCAGCAACATGATCTGACGTGACCACAAGATGTTTTTTGTTTGTCGTAGGGAATGTGACGGCAATTTGTTCAGCGGCGTTTGGCATATTCATCGTTATATCCTGTATTCGGTATTTACCTCACTTTTGTGATGGTTATTACCTTAGAGAGGCTCGCCGGAGATGAGAAATATGTTATTTTTATGTTGCTTATAGGCAGGAGCTATACCTCAACAATCGAATATCATTGATTCGGAACGCGGGAGCCCAAGGGCGGCTCGCTTGGTCAACCAGGGAAGCGGCAATGGAATTGCGGGCGTTAAAGTATTTTCAGGCAGTTTACGAGCAGGGCAGTGTCAGCGGTGCGGCGCGCCAGTGCTATGTGTCGCAACCTTCGATTACCGCGGCAATCAAGCAGTTAGAGCACCTTCTTGAGACCAGTTTATTTGTTCGTCACGCCCGCGGGGTATTGCCGACGGCAGCGGCCGAGAAGCTGTATCCGCTGGCCAAAAATATGAGTGCGGGCGAGCAGCAAATCCTGAACTTGTTTGGGGAAGGTCCGGCACCGGTGCCCTTGAGGCTGGGGCTGATGCGATCGTTGGGGGCCCAGCGCATGAGTTGTTTGCTGACCGCGCTGACCAATCAGATCGAGCATCTGGAACTGACGCTGGTGGATCCGGATGAGCCGTGTGATGCCAGGATCATTCTGTCGCAATCGACAACGAAAAGTGAAGCATTTGTTCCGATCTGGAATGATCATTACCTGTTAGCACTGCCTCGTTCCTGGCCGTTGGCAGCGCAAAATCAGATCTCACTGGAGGAGCTGGACGGACTGCCGTTTATTCATCGTAGCCCGTGTGATGCGTTGGAAAAACTCAAGCTGATGATGGCCGAAGCCGGGGTGAAACTACAGCACCGGGCAAATATCCGGACTGTCGAATACGCTTGGCCACTGGTGGGGGCAGGGGTGGGCGCGGCTCTACTGCCGGACTGGCAGGAGATTTGTCAGGCGCGGGAGATTGTCCTGCGGCAGGTGGCTTCGCTCGATCTCAGCAAACGGATTGGACTGGCATTTAAAGCGGGCCGGGAAAGTGATCCGCTGATCGCTGAGGTGATTGACGTTTGTCGTGCGGCCAGTCAGTCTCAGACCTCGGCTGAAGTGTGAAAAGTGCGCTGAGTCGCACTCTTGTGCCTAGATCTTGCTCAACTGTGCAAAATCGTGAAAAAACTGCTTTACAAGATTGAGTTTGCTCAATATTATTCAACCCGCTTACGGAGAGATGGCTGAGTGGTTGAAAGCACCGGTCTTGAAAACCGGCATACGTTAATAGCGTATCTAGGGTTCAAATCCCTATCTCTCCGCCACATTTCAGAAGTTGGGCACTTGCCGGATTTCTCAAAGAATTGGAGCGGTAGTTCAGTTGGTTAGAATACCGGCCTGTCACGCCGGGGGTCGCGGGTTCGAGTCCCGTCCGCTCCGCCACTACAATAACCCCAAGCCGAAAGGTTTGGGGTTTTTTGTATTTAACGCTCCCGAAAGTGCTGCGCACTTTTTCGCGGAATTAGGCGTCCCCACCGGAGTGCCGGACCATCGAGTCCGCTGGAGCGCCAGCCCGGCCGTTCCGCCACTGCATGAAGCCTTCATCGCAAGATGAAGGTTTATTTGTATCTGCTTCCCGCTCCTGAGAGTCCTTTGGTCTCTTTGTCTCGTCTGGAAGGGGGGCACGACAGCTCATTTACGTTGAGTCTGTGACTTTCAGCATATTTTTTTAAATCTTCCTATCGTCACAGAAATGTCATTAACTTTCATGAACTGACGATGAGTTTACGCCGATTGTGATGTTTCTCCCTTTTCTGTAGTCGGATAAGAAAGTGAAATAATGCTTTGTCCAAACAAAGTGTGATGATTATCAATTGCGCTCGTTTCTACGCCTCCCGTGTCCTCCCCCCGCTGCCACTGTTCGGGGTGAGGCGGGTCATTCCCAGTTTTATTTACCCTTCTTGAAATGGTGATTTGCGCGCGGCATCCGTTGTTGTGGGTTGGGTTTGGCGTGCAATCACCTCGATTTGTTCACGGAATCATGTTCAATCAATCAGTGGGATAGCAATGAAAACAAATCTAACCAAGCTGGCGGTTGCGCTGGCGTCGGTGGGAGCACTAGCGGGATGCGGCGATGATGCGACGCAGAACAATGCTGATGTGCCGCAACCGAATGTCGGGGTACAAACCGAACTCAGTGTTCAGGCCATGGACGGGTATCTGCAAAAAGCGCAGGTATGGCTGGATGTGAACCGCAATTTCAAATTAGATGCCAATGAGCCGCAGGCGCTGACAGGGAAGCAGGGAAGAGCCACACTCGATCTGAGCGAGTTTAACGGCGATCCGGCACAGTATCCGCTGATGACCCGGGTGCTGAAAGGGCAGACGATTGATGAAGATAATCCGGAAGTTGCGGTGACCCGGGATTACCTGATGATGGCACCAGAGGGTTCTCAGAAAATAAGTCCGGTCACGACACTGATCGGTTTGAAAATGGCAGAAGGGGCGACAGCAGAAGAAGCATTGGCTGCCGTGCGCAGTGAGCTGGCACTGCCTGACCTGGCACCTGAGCAGGACTATATCGCGGAGAAAAATACCCTGTTGGCGGACTCGGCTCGGGCTTTGGCGCAGTTGCTGCCGGAACAGCTGGGAGATAACAGCGTTGCCGAGCATTTGGAGAATTTGTCTCAGGGGGCTGAAACCTTAGGGAAGACCATCGCTGAGCAGCGCAAGAATAATCAAACACCGAATTTGAACGGGAAAACGCTTCATCCGGGGGCCGGTGGCAAACCGGTGCTGGCGACCGATAGTGATGGCGACGGTGTTGCTGATGAGATTGATGCATTCCCGAATGATCCGCTGGAAAGTGCGGATTTCGACCAGGATCAGATTGGCGATCACGCGGATTTAGACGATGACGGTGACGGCTGGAACGATACCGATGAGCTGCGCCTCGGCACCGACCCGTACGACGCCAAGTCCGCTCCGGCGGATCTTGATGGGGATAGGATCGCCGACGCGGATGATGAGGATATTGACGGCGATGGCTGGTCGAATGCTGATGAAGCGCGACTCGGTACTGATAGCCAGGATTCATCCGCAGTTCCGGCTGATCTGGATAGGGATAGGGTCGCAGATATCGAGGACATTGATGTTGACGGTGACGGGGCGAATAACGAACAGGACCGGTTCCCGCGTGATCGCTTTGAAAGCCAGGATACCAATGGTGACGGTCTGGGGGATTTTGCTTCCAGTGATGATGATGGCGACGGTATCCCGGACAGTATCGATCCGGAGCCGAAAAGCCCGAACAATACCACTGATACCGATGAGCCAGCCCCGCAATACACCGAAGCGGTGATCCACTACAAGCGTGATGACGGGAACTACGAAGGCTGGGGGCTCCATATATGGAACAACGCCAGCTGTGACAGCATTGCTGACAGCGCCCTGGACGGGGTGAGCTGGGGGACGCCTTTCCCGCTTTCTGAAATCAGCAGCGAATACGGGGCTGTGTATCGCCTGCCGCTGAAGGCCGAGCATGCCAGCTGCCTGAACTTTATTCTCCATAAAGGGGATACCAAAGCACTGGGTGGCAACGATATACAGCTGGATCTCACCAAAGGCAACCAAATTTATACCTTTGATGGTAACAGCACCCTGTATTACGAGCCGGTGACCGAAGTGCCGGTGATGCTCTCCGGTGCGTCGGCCCATTGGCTGGCTCTCAATGAGTTGTCCTGGCATCAGCAGAGCGGGGCCGCGCGCTATGAGCTTTGGGCGAAACCGGAAGGCAATGGCGATATTAACCAACCGGCGCAGTTTGAGCAGTTCCCCCTGACGCTTGCTGGTACAACCAACCATGGTGACTTCCCGCACCTGACCGGCCGCACCGGGTTTACGCTGGATGTGGATGCAGCGCAGGCCAAAGCCCTGCTGAAACAGCAGCTGATTGCGGTGGCGCTGGATGATAACGACAAAGTCCTGGCGGCGACCAAAGTGCAGATCCCGGGGGTGGTCGATGCGCTGTATACCGCAGGGGTACAGGATGCTGATGAGGCGCGGCTTGGCTCGTGGCTACAGGGCGGTCAGGCCCATTTTGCGGTGTGGGCGCCGACAGCCACCGTTGTCGAGCTGTATCTCTATGGTGAGGATAAGACACCGTTGGCGAGTTCGCCGCTGGCATTGGTGGAAGACCCGGCGACCGGGATCTGGCGCTACACCGGCACGGCCGATCTCAAGCATGTATTCTACCGCTATCGGATTAACGCCTATCATCCGAGAACCGGCCAGATCGAGTGGATGAGCACCACAGATCCATACTCGTTGTCACTCAGTGCAGACAGCCGCTATTCGCAGTTGGTGGATTTGTCTGATCCGGCCACAAAACCGGCTGGATGGGATGAGCAGGTAATTCCGACTCTGGCGAACCCGGAGGATAACATTGTCTATGAAGTTCATATTCGCGATTTCAGTGCCAGTGACAGCAAAGGGACGCCGGCGTATGACGGCAAGTACCTGGCGTTCACCGAAGAAGATCGCGACAGCGTCAGTCATCTCAAGCAATTGAAAGCAGCCGGGCTGACCACAGTCCATTTGCTGCCAAGCTACGATCTGGCCTCGATTACGGAAGATGAAGCAAAACGGGTCGATCTGAACGATACGGTCGGCAAACTGTGTGAATTGAACCCAAAAGCCAACTTGTGTCAGGATGGGACGCCGCGCACCACCACGATTCTGGAGCTCCTGGAGCAGACCGATCCGGCAACAGATCAGGCGCAGGCGCTGATGGCAGATATCCGTCCGCTCGACAGCTTCAACTGGGGCTATGATCCGTTCCACTACAGCGCGCCGGAAGGCAGTTATGCCGTTGCCAGTGATGGCATTACCCGGATTAAAGAGTATCGCGCTATGATCCAGAAGCTGCACGAGCTGGGCTTCCGGGTGGTGCAGGATGTGGTCTACAACCACACGTATTCGTCGGGCCTGTATGACAAGTCGGTGCTGGATAAAACCGTTCCCGGTTATTACCACCGCCTGAACCCGGAAAGTGGCACGGTAGAGAACTCCACCTGTTGTGACAACACCGCTTCAGAGAACCGGATGTTCGAAAAGCTGGTCGCCGACAGCGTGGTGATGTGGGCACAGGATTACAAAATTGATGGCTTCCGCTTTGACCTGATGGGCCATCTGATGAAATCCAGCATGGAAAAAGTCTATGACGCGGTGAAATCAGTCGATCCGGATAGCTGGTTCTACGGCGAAGGCTGGAACTTCGGGGAAGTTGTCAATGGCACCCGGGGCGAGAACGCCGCCCAGTGGCCGATGGCCGGGACCGGGATCGGCACCTACAATGACCGTTTGCGTGACGGCGTACGCGGCGGTGGTCCGTTCGACAGTGGCGATGCGCTGCTGCAGACCCCGGGCTTTGCAAACGCCGGAGATCGGTTTGATGCGGCGCTGATGTCGCGGATGGATCTGATCCGTTACGGTATGGCGGGGAACCTGCAATCCTATCCGCTGGTGACTTATAGCGGCATGACGGTTTCTGGTCGCGACTTCAAGTACGGCGATCAGGGCGCAGCCTATACCCTGGATCCGCAGGAGTCGATCAACTACGTTTCCAAGCATGATAACCAGACCCTGTGGGACTTCAACCAGTATAAAGCGGCAGCTGATGTCTCGGTTGAAGATCGGGCGCGGATGCAGATTGTCGGTCTGGCGCCGGTGATGCTGGGGCAGGGGATCCCGTTCCTGCATATGGGCTCTGAGCTGTTGCGTTCTAAATCGATGGCGCGGGACAGCTATGATTCCGGCGACTGGGTGAACCGGGTTGATTTCAGCAAGCAAACCAACAACTGGAATGTCGGGCTGCCGCGAGCGGATAAAGACCAGGCCAACTGGGATGCCATCAAGCAGATCATTGCCAACCCGAACACGGTGGCAGGGCCGCAGGAAATCGCCTGGACGGATGCCCGGTTCAAGGAGTTGTTGCAGATCCGCGCTGGCACGCCATTGCTGAAACTGATTGATGAACAGGCAGTTCTAAACCGGGTGCGTTTCCACAATACCGGCCCGAATGCCGCGCCGGGGATGATTGTCATGAGTGTGGATGACGGCGTGGATGCTGGCACCGATCTCGATGCCGATTATCAGGCGCTGGTGGTGGCGGTGAATGCCAACCTGAACGCCCAGTCGATCACCATCGACGGCACCAGTGGCTTTGAGCTGCATCCGGTCCTGGCCAACTCAGATGATAGCAAAATCGGCCAAGCCAGCTTTAGCGAGGGTACTTTTACCATTCCCGGCCTGACCGCAGTGGTGTTCGTGAAACCGCAGGCAGGCAAGCAAGGCGAAGGGCTGGGCGGCAACCTGGCGCCGGTGGTGCCAGCGCCGTACGGCAGCGAAGTGGTTTATGTGCGCGGCAGCTTTAACAGTTGGTCTGCCGATGAAGCCATGCAGTACATCGGCGACGGTAAATACAAGCTGGAGCGTTATTTCGAGCCGGGTGTTTATACGTTCAAGATTGCCAGCGAAAACTGGAGTTCTGTGAACCTGGGTTATGCGCAGCTGACTGCAGGTGATGGTTCAGTGAGTTTCGAGGTTGATGGCGAAAACGTCAAAGTGACCGTGACCGAGCAAGGTGTCTGGGTGTTCGAACTCGATGCCAGTGAGACGTCTCAGCCGGCACTGACGGTGAAACCTACCGGGCAGGATTATGCCTGCTACGGCGGTGAAAATCCGGCCTGTGATCTGCGGATCTACCAGATCATGGTGGAATCATTTGTCGATGGTGACTCCCAGGCGGATTACACCGATGGTTATGGCTCGTCCCACCACCGCGGCGATCTGCAGGGCATTATCGACAGCCTGGATTACATCCGGAGCCTCAATGTCAATGCGATCTGGCTGACGCCGGTGTTTGATTCCTGTGCCGGTGAAGGCGGGGATCTCAAGCTCGATGCAACCGGTTATTTTGCCTGTGACTACTTCAATGTTGATCCGAATTTCGGCACCAAGGCACAGCTGAAAACCCTGATTGATCAGGCGCACGCCAAAGGCATGTATGTCTTCCTCGACGGGGTATTCGGTCACACCAATATTACCGGTGTGAAGCCGTCCCCGACCGGAAAACTGCCGACGCTGAAAGCCGGTGCTGATGGTTATCCGGGCCAGTTGGTGGTCTATCCGGACAGTAATAGTGTTGAGTTCTTCCAGGAAGTCGCGACTTACTGGATCAAGGAATTCGGCATCGATGGCTGGCGTCTGGATCAAGCCTACCAACTGCCGTTGGCGCAGTGGCGTGAGATCCGCTCAGCGGTCGACGCGGCTGCCGCGCAGAACAAAGCGGCCGGAAAATCCTGGGGCACTTTGGGATATCTGGTCGGGGAAACCTGGAGCAGCGCTGAGGAGATCACCCGCACCACCTACGGGACGGATGAAGCGCCGGGCTTGTCGTCTGCCTTCCACTTCCCGCTGCGTTACGGTCTGGTGCAGGCTCTGGCGGTTGAGGAATCCGGCGCGGCCGGGGATGCGACCAAGCTGAATGCGTTCTGGAATGCGATGTCGAATTACCCGTACCATGCGATGCCGAACCTGATGCTGGGCAACCATGATCTGGTTCGCTTCGGGGATCTGATCCAGCGGGGCGACAAAGGCGAGTACTTCCAGCGCCACAAGGCCGCGTTCAGCTTTATGGCTGCCTGGTCCGGTCCGATCACCTTTTACTATGGTGATGAGATTGGTGATGAAGTGCCGGATTTTGCCGCCAAAGTGACTGAGAACTGTGCCAACCTGGGGCTGTGTGATGATCATGTCGCGCGCTCTAGTGCCAAAGTCGACGGCGTTACGGACATTACGCTGAGCGCTGAGCAGGCCGATCTGAAGCAATGGCTGACACAGTTGATGGCGGTTCGCGCGGACAATCCGGCATTGTACAAAGGCGAACGCCGGAATCTGGCGCAATCCGAAGTGCTGTATGCCGACCTGAAAACCTTGGGCGAGCAGCAGGTGGTCTACGTGCTGAACGTTTCAACCGAGCCGCAGACCCTGAACCTGAACATGGATCAGGTGAAACCTGCCACTGAACTGGTGGATTTGATGACCGGCGAGGTGATCACCGCGCAGGCACCGGAAACGGCGATCACCGTCCCGGCCCTGACCGGCAGACTGCTTGAAGTGAAATAAGTACCGTTGTTCATTAGCTTTCGCTAGTAAGTCCCTCGGTTGACACCGAGGGATTTTTTATTCGTGCGGCGTCGTGATAGGCGTTTAAATCTATGTACATCAATGGCATAGTTACTTTTCGGCAGCGATGGGGAGCGAGGCACAGTGAGAATGGCTGTGGTCAGAATTGGTGCCGCTCGGTGTATTCATGATTAAGGTTTTGGGGTGAATGGTGTATCAAAAGATTCTTCGTTTCAGAATTTCATTATCGGGGAGTGAGCCTGAGATTTGGCGTGAGATAGATGTTCCCGACCATTATCAATTTTGGGAGCTACACGTCGCAATTCAAGATGCGATGGGTTGGTTAGATTACCATCTATTTACATTCTCACCGAGAAAGCAAGGGCCAACGAAAGGCAAGCCCATTGGTCTTCCTGAGTCAGAGCATGATGACAGCCTGATCGCTGCATGGGATTTGCCTGTCAAAAAATATTTTACCACGTTAGGAAATACGATTGATTATATCTATGACTTTGGTGACAACTGGCATCATGAAGTCATGCTGGTTGGGATGTTTTTAGCGCCAATGGACTCTGATTATCCTCAGTGTTTAATTGGCGAGAGAGCTTGCCCACCTGAAGATTGTGGCGGGATGTTCGGATATCAGAATCTGTTAGAAGTCCTCTCTGATCAAGAACATGAGGACTATGCTGATATGGTCGAGTGGCTGAAAGGTCATGCAAAAAATTATTGGCCGTATAAGCCGGAATCATTTAAATGCAAAAAGGTGAAGTTTACCGATCCTTATTTACGGTGGTGTAAGGCGTTTAATCAGCCTTATGAACCATGATAGACCCTATTCGCAATTTAAGTAGCTGAAAAAATTGATTTTTGAACCATGAAGCGTTGCTCAGAGTCCGTTCGAATACCGTTTTTATTCAGGGGTTGATCTTATTGCGCAAGTGCAACGTAATGGGTGCAGTGTTCATATCACGGTAGGGCATATCGTGCTGCCGACAACCATGCATTTTACAGGAATTCACATGATTAAACTCCACCACCTCAATCAGTCTCGCTCAAAACGGATTATCTGGCTTTTAGAAGCGCTGGAATTGGACTATGAAATTATTCCGTATCAGCGGGATACCGAGACATTTCTGGCACCGCCGGAACTCAAAACCATCCATCCGTTGGGCAAAGCGCCGGTGATTGAAGATGCGGGGCAGGTGATCACTGAATCTGGGGCAATCACTGAGTATCTGATTGATAAATACGGTGCGGAAACACTGGCGCCAAAGCGTGGGACTCAGGCGTATACCGAGTATCTGCAATGGCTGCATTTTGCAGAAAGTTCGGCCATTTTGCCGCTCTTGCTCAAGATGTTCGTGGCTAAAGATGGCGCAAAAATGAACTTCCTGGCCGATTACGCGGATGCAGAAACCATGAAGATCCTGAGTTATTTCAACGATTACCTGGCCGGAAAAAGCTACCTGGTGGAAGCGCGCCTGACCGGGGCAGATATCATGATGTCTTTCATCGTTGAGTTGGTTCAGATGTACGGTTTGGGCAAGCAGTTCCCGAATATTCAGCACTATGGCGAGATGCTGAGCGCACATCCGGGTTATCAGCGAGCCAATGCGCTGGAACAGCAATACAACGCTGGATAAGTATATGTTGCCCACGTCCGGGAATATGTTGTTCCCGGACGTATCCTCTCGCGCTTGATGATTTCTATCTCACTGTTATTAAAGGAAATATATCGATATGACTGCGGGTTGTGATAGCCTTCGGGGTTGATCAATGTACAACTCAGGAATCACATGACATGGAAGCAAAAGCACAGCAGTATCTCGACACCTACCTCAACACGCTGTCTGAAGCAGATCGGCAACGCCATCCCTCGTTCAGTGCGGATTATTTCTGCGCCGATGAAATCAATGCCAATCTCTGCGCCGAATTGGTCGCCAGCGGTGAGAAAACGGCAACATGTAGTATGAAATACTGGTACGAAGACGGTGGCGAAACCATGCCGCAGGTCGGGCACCTTCAGGTGGTGACTGACTGGCACGGCAACCCGAAGGCAATCATTGAAATTACTTCTGTCAGCGAGTGCCGGTTTGAAGACGTGAACGAAGACTTTGCCCGCGCCGAAGGAGAAGGCGATCTCAGCCTGGTGTGGTGGCGCAAAGCCCACTGGGATTTTTTCTCGGTAGAATGTGATGAGGTCGGCATCGAACCTTCTGAGCAGATGGTTCTGGTGTTAGAGCGCTTTCAGGTGGTCTATTCGTAATATTCTTCATCGCTCTCTTCGTGATTGGTTCTTTATGCATTTCAGATGGATACGTTACAACTCTTGAAGGGGGCGTCAGCTGACATTGACGCTTAGCATTATTTTGCGTTGAAGCTTGTTCCTGCTGTGGTTAAATACCTGTTAAATCACAAACAGGGACTCAACTTCATGAAAAATTTTAGTGGTGCGTGTCTGACGCTGATCATGCTGGCAGGATGCTCGTCGGTCGACCGGGGAGATTTCGGCAGTTTTCAGCGCTCGCTCAACGACAAGAGTTACGGTTATACCTTAGTTGCAGATCCGCTGGATCCGAATAATTTGAAGCCGGTAGAGCGGTTTGAAGTGCGTAGCGGGGATTGTTCCCGAGATAAAGATTGGGATGATTGCCATTATGACCGGGAACGTAGTGAACTTAGCCAGAAAACCCGGCGAGCTTCGCATGGGGATGAAATTTGGTACGCTTGGGAAGTGTATTTCCCTGAAGATTATTCGAATATCTACCCGACAAAGACAGCTCTGGGACAGTTTCACCAAGAAAAAGCCCCGCCGATCTTTATGTTTCAGAATCAAGCCTACCATAAGTTCACCGAACAAATTACCAAGGGCGGCTACCACTTGGATTATCAGGTCGGCGGGGAAACCGATACGATGTGGGAACTGCTGAAAGAAGAAGATCTTCGCGGTAAGTGGCACCGCATTGAAGTGCATGCAAAATGGTCGCGTGATTATGACGGAATTTTTTATGTCTGGGTCAATAACGAGCTGAAAGTGAAGTTCCATGGCCGGACATTGGAGAAAAATCGGGCCTATTTTAAATATGGGGTGTACCGTACTTTTGTTTCCCGTCATCTGCGGTACCACAAGACGGACACCGTCCCGACACAGGTTGTTTATTACCGTAATGTTGCAGCCGGTGATTCGAGAGCAGAGATCCAGCCGGAAATCTTGCAATAGCATCGTTTGAAATCGCTGTCATCAATAGTACTGATCCGCTGGGATCCCAGCGGCTTTTTCATTTCAGGAAAGCGCAGTCTTCGGGTGATCTTTTATACAAACATATGTGCATATTTTCTTCATCAAACATCAATCATTTCGTCACACATTTACTTCAGGATAGGCGCTTTTAAAACAACAACTTAATAGCCAAGGAAAGTAAATGAGCAAGGCAGTCTTTGATCCCAAGCGTTACAACCGCAGTGATAACACCTCTTTTGACGAAGTGCTGGATGCGTTTGTCTCCCGCCGAAAAATCCTCAAGGGCGGGATGGGGCTCAGTGCCATGGCGGCGATGGGCGCATTCGGCCTGACCGGTTGTAACTCATCGTCGGATAGCACAATCGCCAAGGGCGGAGAAACCATCCAACCTGTGACCTTAAAGTTTGAGTCGATCCCCGGTGCACTGACCGATGCGGTTCATGTTGCCGAAGGGTACACCGCGCAGGTACTGGCCCCGTGGGGCACGCCACTGAATGGGATTGCCCAGGCCTGGCAGGATGACGGCAGCAATACCGCGATGGATCAGGCCAATGCGGTCGGGATGAACCATGACGGGCTGCACTTCTTCCCGCTTAACGACAGTGCCACCGAAGGCCTGCTGTGCGTGAATCATGAATACATCGAAATGGATGAGTTGCATCCGGATAAGGCTGCGACCTTTAATCCGGATGGCACCCGCAATGATGTCGATGCGGTGCGAAAAGAGATTTTTGCCCATGGGGTGAGCGTCATCCATATCGCCCTTGAAGGTGATCAGTGGGTGGTAAAAGAGGACACCCGCAACCGCCGTTATACCGGGGCCAGTACGATGGATATTGCCGGACCGTTGGCTAATACCAAGCACGTGGTGACCCCGTTTTCGCCGGATGGCAGCCAGGCGCGTGGCACCTTGAATAACTGCGGCAATGGTTATACGCCTTGGGGCACGTATCTGACCTGTGAGGAAAACTGGCCGGGCTATTTTGTTAATCAGGGGGCGACCACTGCTGATCAGGATCGGATAGGGATATCATCCGGCGTTGATGCGACCGGACGCTATCGTTGGGAAACGCTGGCGGGTAACGCGGATGAGCGTCTGGACGAGTTCCGCCGTTTTGATGTCACCCCAACCGGTGACAGCGAGCTGAGCGATTATCGCAATGAAGCCAATGGGCACGGCTATATCGTGGAAATTGACCCATATCGCGCCAACTCCCGAGCGGTGAAACGTACAGCGCTGGGCCGTTTCCGTCATGAAGGCTGTACGTTTGGTACCCTGGAAGCGGGTAAACCATTGGTGTTCTATTCAGGCCATGACTCGCGCTTTGAATATATGTACAAGTTCGTGTCGGACAAAATGTGGGATCCGGCCGATGCCAATTCAGTTGATCGTCTGGGAACGGGCGATAAATACATGAATGATGGCACCCTGTATGTCGCGCGATTTGATGCGGACGGCAAAGGGGTCTGGCTGCCGCTGACGCTGGATGGCATCACAAAGGATAATGGCACGCTGGCCGATCATTTCAGCACGCAGGCTGAGATCATCCTCAATACCGCCGGTGCGGCAGACTTGGTTGGTGCGACACCGATGGACCGTCCGGAGTGGTGTGCGGTCGATCCAATCACCGGCTCGGTTTACCTGACCCTGACCAATAACACCAAACGGACTGAAGAAACCGGCACCAACCCAGCCAACCCGCGCTTGATGAACAAGTTTGGCCATGTGATCCGTTGGGACGAAGCCGAAAACCACACCGACTTCACCTGGGATATCTTCGTCTTCGGCTCGGCGGCTGATGCCTCGGAAGATATTAACCTGTCCGGCCTGGATGAGATGAATCAGTTCGCCAGCCCGGATGGCCTCGCTTTTGATTCGCGCGGTATTCTCTGGATCCAGACCGATAACGGTGCTGATGAAGTAGAAAACTACACCAATGATCAGATGCTGGCGGTGGTGCCGTCGAACCTGAAGGATGCCGATGGTAAGCAGGAAACCATCAGTGCCGAAAACCAAGGGGAGCTGAAGCGTTTCTTTGTCGGCCCGAACGGCTGTGAAGTGACCGGGTTTACCATCAGCCCGGATCATCGCTCGATGTTTGTGTCGATCCAGCACCCGGGGAACTGGCCATACAGTGATAATGCGGCGGAAGCGACGCCGGAAGGGACGACGGTTCGTGCCCGGGCTTCGATTGTGGTGATCCGTCGCCAGGATGGTGGTGAGCTCGCGGTATAACGCAGATTTTCGCTGTTCTCTTTTCAAGAGCCGCTGTCTATCCAGCGGCTCTTTTGTGTATAGTTGCCTGTACATTCCTGATGAGAGCGCCCGTCTCACCGTCAGGAAACACGGAGATGAGGAGATGATATGGAAATCATGAAATTATTGCTGTTTTTGCCCGCCTGCTTTGCCCTCAATATGACGCCGGGGCCGAACAATTTGCTGGCAATGAATAATGCCCGTAGTTATGGGTTTGCGACCGCGGTGATGGCCGGACTTGGCCGGTTGACGGCGTTCGTGGGAATGATTGCGCTGGCAGCGTCTGGTTTGGCGGTGGTGCTGTATACCTCTGAAACCCTATTTTTGACCATCAAGCTGTTGGGCGCGGCTTACCTGCTGTGGATTGCGGCGCAGCTCTGGCGCTCGGAAGCAACGCCGCTGAGTCCGGTGATGGCAGAGAAAAGCCGCTTTCGGCTGTTTCGCCAGGAAATGATGCTGGCTGCCGGGAATCCTAAAGCCATCCTGATTTTTACTGCCTTTTTGCCCCAGTTTGTCGATCCGGTGTTGAACGTCAATGAGCAATTCTTTGTGTTAGGACTGAGCTTTTTGGTCCTGGAGCTCCTGGCGATCTCGATTTACGCACTCTTCGGTGTTTACCTGCGCCATTGGTTTGCCAGGCCGCGTATGGCCCGGTTGTTTAACCGCAGTTGTGCGCTGTTTCTCGGGTTTTCCGGCGGGAATTTACTCTTTTCAAGACAGTCGTAAATCAGGATAGTCGCGAATCAAGGCCGTTGTGATTCAAGGTCTTCATCACCACGCTTTTTCGACAAGGAGGTCGACATGGCAGGAACTTATCTTATCTTCACGCTGTTAGGGATCCTGCTGCCTTACGGGGCATTTCTACCCTGGTTGATGACACACGGGCTGGATGTTGTGATTGCGGCACTGTGAAGTTGCGAATCGATGACATTATTGCGGGCAGGATAAAACCGGGCAGCCTTGATTCATTTCAATGCCGGAGCCCTGCAATTCTGCGAGGCTTTGCCTGAGCGCCGGATCTGCTGGATTGATTTGAATGGCGCACTGAATCGCGCTTAGTGACGCGGCCTGACATCCCCGGGCGCGAAGGCCGTAGGCATAGTTATTCCACAGCTGAACCTGCTGCGGATGGTATGCCAGCCCTTCTCTGAAAGTTTCGACTGAGCGTTTAAATTGCTTCTGCTGGTAATACAGGTTCCCTAAGGCCAGCCATAATAGCGGCTCATCTTGCCATTGAACGATTGCCGTTTGGTAGGCGGTCACCGCCTGTTCGGGATGCAGTGTTTCAAAATCGTGCACGAGACGCAGATAACCGGATGCGTTGGCGGTGACAGGGATCTCATTGGGTTTGACGGTCATGATGGCCCAGTGTCCCGCGCGTGCCCAGGTTTGTTCAAAGGTGTCGATTGGGATCACATGGCGCCGCTCTTTGCCTGAGCGCAATGTCACTGTATTTTGATTCAGGTCATAACCGATGAGCACGGCGTAGTGCCACTGTGGGTACCAGCTTAATCCCAGGTTCTGCATCACCAGCACGGGCTGTCCGTTTGCTATTTCAGTCAAGACTGCAGCGAGACTGGCATCTACTTTATACGGCAATCGCTTGAAGCGACGGGTGGTGGCGATCATATCCAGCTGTAAACTACCCTGCCGTCCGGGAAGATAAACGTAGGGAAGCAGTTCATCGGGAGTGGTTTCAATACCCGATGCATTCAATACCGTCGCCAGCGCCGCGGGCCCACAATGATAACGGTCTTGCGGGAAAAACGGGGTGTCATCCAGCGTCACGCTGACAGGTAGCGATAGTTCTGGGCTGATTTGCGCGCGCCATGACCCAGACGTGCTACAGCCTGAGAGCAACAGCAAGATCAAGATGACTCCCCAGATGTGGACACGCTGCAGGGGCAGGAAGAGAGGGGAGATCGCTGTCAACTGACGGGCCTGATAAAGGGGAATACGTCCGTCGCGCCGATCAGATCCGTGACAACCAAGACCACAACAATCAGTCCGATCACGCTGAGAAAGCTTTCGCCGGCAGGCATTTCATCCAGGTGATCATTGAGCATGGCGATTTCTGCATCAGTCATATGACTGATCCGCTCGGCAGCCGCTTGCGCATCCACGCCATACGCCGCCAGCTGAGCGCGCAGCTCATCCTTTTGCAGCATCGACAGCAGATTGTCCCGATCGATATTTCTTTGCTGCGCCTGGATCGCTTCACCGGTAGTGATCATTGCCGCCTGCGTCAAAGGCATCTGTACCAGGCTGAACAACATGATCATGGCCGTTGTCAGTATTTTTGCGGGCTTTTTCATGTGCGGGCTTCCTCTGTCAACATTCAAGAGAATTCCCTAAGTATAGAAAAGGGCAATGATTTGTCTGCTCCATGCCGGAAATTTCCTATATAACTCCGGGGACATGTTGCTCCGTGTTGCTGTGCGGTCGTCCGATATAGCGACCCGGATAGTCGGCCAGCAGAGCAGTGGAGCAAGTCGACCGGGTGGATGTCACCAGGCCCGCCGGGCGGGCTGGTGGGGGCGGACTGGCGATTCTCTGGTGCTGATTAAGCTATGGTCAGGATGATTTTCCCCACCGCGCGTCTGGACTCGCTTCGCTGGTGGGCCTGCGCGGCTTGTTCAAGGGGAAAGACAGAATCGATTTTCAGTGATAGCTGACCGTCGCTGAGTAAGTTGGCAATGTGGGCCAGTTTGCTGTGATCCGGGGTGACCCAGACCCGCTGGAATGTGACGCCGCTGGCCTGGGCGATTTCAGGGGCAATTTCACTAAGCGTCGAGACCAGCTTGCCGCCGGATTTGATGACCTTGAGCGAACGCTCCAGAAGACCTTCTTCGCCGATGGCGGCAACAACGAGATCGATATCGCTGACCATGGCTTCAAACTGCTCGCTGCGATAATCGATGCACTGATCGGCGCCCAGTTCACGCAGATAAGGGTGATTCGGAGCCGAAGCGGTGGCAATCACACGGGCACCGGCCAGCTTGGCGTACTGAACCGCGAAGGCGCCGACCGCACTGGAGCCGCCGTGGATCAACACGGTTTGCCCGGAAGAGACCTGGCCCAGGTCATGAATGGCCTGCCAGGCGGTCAGGGACACCATGGGTGTTCCGGCGGCTTGTTCAAAGCTCAGGTTTTGGGGCTTTTTCACCACCAATGCGCTGTCGATAATCACCTGCTCGGCATAAGCGCCCGGCTGGCCGATCGGGATCATTGCCATTACTTCATCGCCGACTTGCAGCCCGTGGCTGTCGCCTGCAGTCTCCAGCACCACACCGGCAACATCCCAACCGGCAGTCAGGGGCAGGGAGAAAAAGCTCTCCAGCATCCCGGCCCGGACCATGGTATCGACCGGATTCACGCCGGCGGCTTTGACCTGGATTCGCACCTGGCCGTCTTCGGGTTTCGGGGCAGTGATCTGGCTGATGCTGAGTTGGTCGGCTGGTCCGTATTGCTCAATCACGATTGCTTTCATCTTGTTTTTCCTCATTTGTTTGGCTTACAGTCATTATGTTCTTATATAGTTATGTCGTAAAATTGATGGTTGATATAGATATCATTCCATTTGGGAATGAGTGAGCCGCTGAGTGGCGATATCGTTTCAGTGTGTTAATGCGCTAAAGGGTGAAAGCACTGTAGCGAGCATGGTGAGCAAGGAATCAAAGGAAGTTGAGGGAAGATGGCCAAACTTGATATTAATCTGCTGGTGATTTTTGATGCCATTATGGCGGAACAATCGGTGACGGCAGCGGCGGATCGACTGGCACTGACGCAGCCTTCCGTCTCGAAAGCGATTTCTAGGATGCGTTATGCCTGGAAAGACCCACTCTTTGTTCGCGATGGGCGAGGGATCAAGCCAACCCCGAGAGCGGAAGTGTTGTGGCAGGAAGTGCGCCCTGCGATCCAAACTTTGGTCGATGCAACCAGCGAGCAGCGGTTTGATCCTGCCAGCAGTGAGCGCACGTTTCGCATCGCCTTGACCGACGGGATGAGCCGAATGCTCTGGCTGCCGCTACGCCAGCGGATTGAGCAGCAGGCGCCGAAGGTGAATTTGTACGCCATGCCGTTTCGCGGCAACGGGGAATCACTGCTGGTCGACGCCGAAGTCGATTTGGTGGTGGATTATTATGAGAGCCAGAACCGCAAGATTGTTCGCCAGCACCTGTTTGATAACCGCTTCACCTGTCTGATGCGACCGGCGCATCCGCTCGCCCAAACCGCCCCGTCGCTTGAAGCCCTCGCTGGCGCTGAGCATCTGATGGTATCGCTGTCCGGCAATACCGGAAGTGTGGTTTGCTCAGCCCTGGCAAAGCATCAGATGCAGCGACGTATCGCGATGACGGTGAACAGCTTTGCTGCGGCAATCGATCTGATCAAGCAAACTGATTTGCTCTGTGTGCTGCCTTATCCGGTGGCCTATCATGACATTGCCGCCGGGGATCTGATTAGCCAGCCATTGCCGCTGGATGTACCGCCGGCACCGATCAGCCTGGCTTATCATATCCGCTCCGAAGCAGATCCCGGTGTGCGCTGGCTGCGCCAGCAGGTACTGGAGATCATCGAAGCCATGCGGCCGGTGCTCAATTATGTGCCCTAGTTGAGAACATTTTAGTGAGCCGTTTCGGTTGAATCACTCGCGGCATAGGTACAGGGATGGAAAGCAATATGCAACCAAGTAAACCAGCAGTCTCAAGTTTTACGAACGGCCCATTTGAGCCATCGGAAACCGAAACTGTCGCCGCGCTGTGGCGTGAATCTATGCCGCAAGCTATTGGGATCACACCGGTTGCTTCAGTTGCACCAAGGCGCGTTTTAAAGTACGAAGATCCGATTCAACCCCGCCGACTTGGGCTGACAGCTCGCGAAGGCTGTTTTCCAGGCTCAAGGTCATGGGTTCGAAAGTATCTTCTAACGTATCGCAGGTTCGCTCATAGAAGTCGTCGTAGAGTTCCTCGACCATAGTTGTCACATGCAGCCGGATCCGCTCAGAACGCTGCTGCGCCTGACGCATTTCCTCTTGTTCTTGCTCTCTGGCCTTGAGGTAGTCATAAATCGCCACAAGCACGTCGATTGCCGGGCCGATAAAAGGAACGACTTTACTGGCCATTTTTTCCATGGTTTTCTTGCCGATCCCTTTAAAGATTTCAGGGGCCAAGGATTTCCCTTGTTTGAGAGCGTAGATAATCCCTTCTTTCATGAGCTCATCGCTGACGCCGGCTCTGCCGCCTTTGATCGCCAGCCCCTTTAACAGCTCGGTGAAGCCGGAGCCGTTTTCAGCTTGTGCGTTATCGTCATCGTGAAAACTCTCGGCATAAGATGGCGAGTTTCGGAATATTTTCGCCACTTCTGCGGCCTCAGCGTCCAGCTTTTTAGCGGCACGTTGCAATTGATAATCGAAATAATCTCCCAGATCGTTTTGCCAGGCTGTCAGCACTGGCTCAACGGCATCGGACCGACCGTCTTCAAACAAAGAGACCAGTTCAGTCTTGAAGCCGGGCTTTGCCTTTTCAGACCGGGCTTTGACTTTATCGAACACTGTACTTCTGGCATCGGCGAAGCTGGTGATCAGGGCTTCCAGCTGCTGCAATTCATGTTGCGCCGCTTGTCCCTGCGCCTTGCCGATGGCTTCCTCCAATAGCTCGCTTAACTGATAAGCCAATGTCGATGCGACACGGGCACTATCGGTCTCTTTAAACAGCCGGGCGACGGCTTTTTCCAGGGCTTCGATTTGGCTGAATTTGACCAGTTTCGTTTTGCCGGTGAGTTTGCCTTTCAAAGCCAGATCAGCATTGACCAGGAAGTCCGGGGTGTTATTCAGGCGAGCCAGCAGGGGCTCGTTTTCGGCAAAATGCTGATACAGGTTAGTGCGAAACTTCTCTTTCAGGGCGACATAATCCGGATCACTGTCCTGATAACCACTTTTGTTGTTGATGACGACGAGCAGGGGTTTACCGGATGCCAGAATTTTCCCGATTTCTTCATAGGTCTGTTGCTCTTCCAGCACGCCGTCGCTGCTCAGGACAAAAATCACCGCATCTGACTTTTTCAGTTGTTCGCGGCTGACGGCTTCATGCTCGATCGGCGCATCAATGCCGGGGGTGTCCAGGATCTGAACATCGCCCACTTGATAGGCATCGACCCGATCGGTTTTCGGAATATCGCCGACTTCGGCTTCCTCGCGTCCGATTAGGGCGTTGAGTAGGGTACTCTTTCCGGCGTTATAGACGCCATACACCATGACGATCGGCTGACAGTTCGCGGCTCTTTCCTCGATTTCTGCGCCCAGTGCCGTCACTTTCTCGGGCTCGACGTAAGCCGTTAACTGGCTCTGGCAGGCATTAAATACGGTACGCACCGTATGAAAGTGTTCAAACATCTTTTCTTTGTCCTTCAATGTAATGTTGCAAACTCAGGGTTTCGTCATAAATCAGTGTCAATGCCGCCCGCACCGGGGTAAAGACGTTGCGCCGTGCATGGACCTGATGCGCACGCAGGGTTTCCGCAATCCATGTCTCGCCGCTGGTCAGCAAGGCATCTTTAATTTCTTCCCGGTTATCGCCGCATACCACATCCCTGGTCTTAGTGCTGGTGAGGAGTTTACCGCCGGCGCCGCCGATCAGACTGCCTGCGGTACCGCCAATGGCAACCCCGACCGGGCCGCCGATCATCCCGCCGACAATTCCTCCAATCACCGAGCCGACACCGCCACCCACGGCCGCCCGCTTGCGGGTGATATCAATTTCAATTTGGCGAGTTGTATCGCTGAATGATAAGCCCTCGCACAAGTTCATCTCCTGTGGCAAATCTGCCATGGCATCCAACGCTTTCTGGCAAAGTTGCGCCAGTTTCGGTCGGTAGTGTTGGTCGATGGCTTGCTCTATCCAGTTTTTCAGGGCTTTATCCAGCGATTTGAGATCCTGGCTGTCAGCGAACTGTTCGACTTGGGCGTCAACCTCTGCGGCAAACAAGGCTTGAATTTTGACTAACTGCTGCTCCGTGAGGGTCTCAAGCTGAGTTTCCTGTGCTGTGATTTCACTGAGCGCGTTGTGCAGCGGCTGGATCAGTCGGGTGATGCTCAGCTCGTTTTCGTCTTCCAGCAGCGCGCGATAAAACGCCTGGAGATTCTGGTGTGGTACCTGTTTTTTCAGGGCCATCCCTTCGGAGTCGATGACTGCTGCCAGTTTGCTGAATAAGGTATTCAGCCCGGAAGCATCCATGGCGGCTTCACTGTTTCCCTGTGATTCGGCAAAGCTGACGGACACCGTTAATGCTGAGGTATCGACGTTCTTGAGCGCCAGATTCGCGCACAGTTTGTCGAGTTCATTCTGGACATGCGCTTCTTGATCGCGGCGATTCTGCTCAGGTTTCATCACTAGGGTTTTGACCATTTCCTGAGTGTCGTCATCCAAATCATATTCGAGCGTATCGCACCGCGTGATGAGCAACAAGATACGCTTACCGGCTTTCAGCAAGGACTCCAGCTCGTGCAGGTCAGTTTGACGACCCGGTTGTGCGGAATTCATGGGATAGATAATCAAATCGGCACTTTCCACGTACTTCTGCGCCAGATCGCCGTTTTCACCGTGGGTTGAATGCAGGCCCGGAGAGTCCACCCAGGTCATGCCGGGTACCTGAAAGCCCTGAATACAACTGGTGGTCTCTTGGGAGCCGATCTGGAATCCTTCCTCGTGATTGATGGCCTCATCAAACGCCAGATTAATTTCTTCTGAGAAGAATTCAGGCCGATGCAGCTGTGCCGCGACTGCGTCCAGCCAGGCAGCATCCGGTTCACCCCGGCCGGTTGCCATATAATTGCCCAGTGAGCTTTTTCCGGCTTTAACTTTGCCATAGACAAATATCAGCAGGGAGTCACCGTATTTTTGGCGAAAGGAGAGGCCGGTTTCGTAACTGCTGACTTTCTTCTGCCATGCGGTGATCACCTGGCGGATATCCGTCAGGTTGCTTTGCACCGCTCGCGCGATGGCTGAAGTTGCCTTGGCCTGGACCGCCGATGCCTGATCCACACAGCGGACGACTTTAGCAATGCGATCCAGTAGCTGCTGTTCCTGTTGCTTTGCTTCGCTTTCAATGGCAGCCAGTTCTTTGGCCAGGGCTGTGGTGCGCTGGTAAAACGCCTGATGGGTTGTTAACGAGGTCATGATTGATTGAGTTCCTTCAACAGCGTCTCCAGTTCATCCAGGGATGCTAGCTCCTGCTTCTGCGTTTCTTTGGATTCGGTGAACGACTTCAGTTGCACCTGATCGCGATCGAACAGTGACAGGGCCTTGGTTGCGCTGTGTATTCCCCGAATTTCCTGTTTGCAGAACTTGTTGACGACATGGATATAATCGTCGTGAGGATTGATGGGCACGGCGAGAAATTCCTGACTGATGGCTTCCAGTTCGGCATTCTTGACCTTGTGGAGATGCTCTCTCATGCGTCTTTTGCGGGCTTGCCGATCTTTTTCAGCTTGTTCCTGCTGAGCCCGACGCGTTTTCTCCGCGCTGTTATCGCTGTAAGTGTAAGTAGAAGAGCTGCTGTCTTCCGACACTGCATCATAGATTTTTTTACCGGCCCAGATGGCGACCGGTGCTGCTAACCACCACATATCGACTCCTATACTGATTCGATGTCGTTTAACTGGGTTTGCAATGCTTGCTGGAACGCTTTGACGCGCTCAACAAAGACGACTTTATGCTGATGTTCCTTGGCTTCCTCGATTGCCAGCCTCGCTTGTAACAGTGTCTGTTGCTCGGCGACAGCCGCCTGCAGTTCCTCCACCATTGCCTGAACTTTCTTTGCACGCTCAGCGGCCAGCTCGGGCGCAATTTGGTTGGCAGTCTGTTGGAGTTGGGCTTGTAGCGCCGGGATACCGCTGAACTGAACCAAAGCGGGTTTCTCTTCACGCATCCCTTTGCAAAACACCGGATTTGCAACAAGGAAAGGCGTAATATTCGGTGAAATGACCTGTTGTAATTGTTGAGTGATCTCCGCGATCACCGCCTGGTTTTCGTCGGCAGTTTCAGCTTCTGTTAACACCACAAAAATGTTTTCTGGCCTGGCATGTGTTCGACCAATAGACGCTAACGCCTCCAGGTCCTTCTGCTGGAGCGACCCGGCACTTAACCGATGCACCAGCAATATAATATCGGCCTGAACCGTACCCAGTTTCGCTGCCCGGGTGTCTTGGATATTGACATCCAGCCCCGGCGTATCGATATACCGGATCCCCTGGTATTCGAAATGCTTGTTCTCCCGGGTTTCCGGGACATCACGGGTTCGGAAAAACTCATCTGTGACGTGGTTAGTGAGGGAATTCAGGAGCGAGCTTTTCCCGGAGTTATAGACGCCGTAGACCACAACATTGGGACAGGCACTGTCGACAGCCATTGCCGCTTCAAGCTGCGTTACCACTTCTTCTTTTTCAGGACAGTGCTTCGAGACCAGCTGATTGATTTTATGGAGGTTCATCTCAACATTCCTTATTCATCGATTTGCATTTTGTCATACCCGCCCCCTTCGAAAGTGTTAAGTCCTTCAAGAAACTTATGTTATTCATGTTGAGTGATGAAATTATATGCATTCATGGGATACGCTTTTCGGGGTATACAGCTGGATAGAGTCTGGTCGAGATAAGGGTGAGTGATTTCTGAATGAGTGCGTTGTAGCAATTTACCTTTCTGGCTCGGCTTGATCGGCAACCTGATCCCGGTGAACCTGGGTAATCTTGTCGGCGGCAGGGTGCTGGTGGGGCTGATTGATTCTCTGATTTATTTACACGGTGCCCATGATGAACCGAGGGATTGATCCAGCGCAGGATCAGAGCTGCTTTAGTATTCCTGCAACTTCGGACTGAATACCCGTTGCTATACTCAGACCAGTGATTCAGATGCCGCTTGAATCGAGCGGCAATCAGAACAGGACTGGGGTTCGCGATGTCTTCCTCAAGGGTTCAAACCATTTGTCCGTTTTGCGGGGTGGGGTGCGGCATTACCCTGAAAGTGGATGAACGCGGGCGGCTGACGGGTGTGGAGCCGGTGCCCGGCCATCCGATCAGCCACGGCAAACTGTGCGAAAAAGGCTGGAGCACGGCGTATGCGATCCGGCCGGATAACCGGATCACCCAGCCACTCAAACGCTGCCGGGATCGGTTTGAGCCTGTGAGCTGGGATGAAGCGCTGGATGACATCAGCCAGTCCATTCGCGAGATCCTTGATGAATCCGGACCTGCCGCCATCGGGGTGATCAGCAGTGCTCGGGCCACCAATGAAGATAACTACGCGGCGCAAAAATTTGCCCGGGCGGTGCTTAAAACCAATAATGTCGATCACTGCGCCCGGATCTGTCACAGCCCGACGGTGGCCGGACTTAAGCAGACCCTGGGCTCCGGCGCGATGACCAACAGTGCCAAGGATATCTTTGCAACGGATTTGATCGTGGTGATTGGTGCCGACCCGACCGAGAATCACAGCGTGCTGGGCGGGCAGATTTTTGCGGCGCAGCAACACGGCGCCAAGCTGATTGTTATCGATCCCCGTCAGACTCGTCTTGCAAAAGTGGCCGATATCCATCTTCAGCTCAAACCGGGCAGTAATATTGCTCTGATCAACGCTATGCTCCAGGTCATTTTTGAAGAAAACTGGCACAACGCTGATTTTATTGCCGAGCGCTGTGACGGGTTTGACGAACTGGCGCGGCAGGTCGAAACCATCACCCCAGAATCCGTCGAATCAATCACCGGGGTTGATGCTGCGCAGATCCGGGCAGTAGCAAAAATCTATGCTCAGGCCGAAAAGGCGATGATCCTCTATGGGATGGGGATCACCCAGTTTGTCAGCGGGACCCAGAACGTGATTGCGTTGTCTGATCTGGCGTTGGTGTGCGGTCAGATCGGCCGTCCCGGCACCGGCATCAATCCGCTGCGGGGGCAGAACAATGTGCAGGGCGCCTGCGATATGGGCTGCCTGCCGAATGTCTATCCCGGCTATCAGGGCGCAGATAACGATGCGGTGCAGCAGAAGTTTAACCAGGCCTGGCAGGGCGAGGTTGCCAACCAGCCGGGGTTGACGTCGCTGGGCATGAGCAAAGCGGCCCTGGCCGGTGAATTTCGTGGGTTGATCCTCTTTGGTGAAGATCCGGTCGTGACGGACCCGGATCAGAACCACGTTCGCGATGCGTACAAGCAGTTGGACTTGTTGGTGGTCGCCGAGCTGACCATGACCGAGACCGCCAAGCTGGCCGATTATGTGCTGCCGGCGGCGTCGTTCGCGGAAAAAGAGGGCACCTTTACCAATTGTGAGCGCCGGGTTCAGCACATTGCTCAGGCGCTGCAACCGCCGGGGTCGGCAATGGGGGACTGGCAGTGGCTGAATGCCCTGGCACAGCGGCTCGGCAGTGATCAACTGAACTGGCCGAACAGCCAAGCGGTGTTTGATGAGATGGCGGCGCTAAACCCGGCCTATCTGGGGATGCGTTACGACAAGATGATCCAGGCGCAGGGGCTGCAATGGCCCTGCAACGACGACGCCCCGAACGGTACCGACATCCTGCATCGCGACAGCTTTCCAATCGGCAAAGCCCGGTTGATCCCGGTTCACTACACTGCCATTGACGAGTCAGTAGACGCCGATTACCCGCTGTTGCTGACTACTAATCGCCTCCATTTCCATTATGGCTGCGGCTCGATGACCCGTAAATCGCCGCTGTTGGAACGCGAAACCCCGCCCGGTTTGCTGTTTATCCATCCCGACGATGCCCGGCAGCTTAAGATCACCCGCTATGCGCCCATCGGTGTACGCTCGCGCCGGGGCTATATCGAAACCCGGGCGATGATCACCCCTGATGTACCGCCGGGTTTGGTCAGCATGCCGTACCATTTCAAAGAAGCCCCGTCGAATCAGCTCACCAATACGGCGCAGGATCCGATCACCAAGATGCCGGAGCTGAAAGCCTGTGCGGTGACGGTATTCCCGTTGCCAGCAGGACAGGCGCCCAAAGATGTCGCTCAGCTGAGGGAGGAGCCATAAGATGCAGCAGTATCTGGTTGAGTCGCTCAAAGCGTTACAGGATCACTTATCCCGCGCCCGGCAGTTTTATCAGGTGGTGGAAGCTGCGCCGGGGGACGCACACTGGCAACACATTATCCCCCCGGCCTATCCGCCACTCAGCGCACAGAAGCCGCAAAGTTCGGCGAAAAGTTTCTTTTTTGCCGAGCAGGAGCCGCTGTACGTGTTCGACGGCCAGTTTTTCCGTGAAACCCTGCCGAGTCCCGAGCCCTTTGTGCTGTTTGGCGTTCAGAGCTGTGATTTAACCGCGATCCATTACCAGGATCTGTTTTTCGAGCAGGATGTTTACTATCAGGCGCGTCGCCGTCAGGCGCTGCTGGTCGGCATCGATTGTGTCCATCCCTGTGCGCAGGGCTTTTGTTATCTGGTCAATGCCGGACCTGGCGTGCGTGATGAAACCGCCGATCTGATCCTCCATCCGCTGGAGGACAATCAATGGCTGCTGGTGGTCGTCACCGCACAGGGCAAAGAGGCGATCCAGGGAGTGGCGCTCACCCCGGCCTCGGCTCAGGAAATGAATCAGCGCTGGGAGCAGCTCAGCCACTGCGAGCAGGAATTTGACGATCACAGCTACATCACCGAAGGGGTTGAGCGGCTGAACCGGGGCGAGGTCTCCGACGCACTATGGCAGCGGATCGGCGTTCAGTGTCTGGCGTGCTCGGGCTGCACCACCTTGTGCCCGACCTGCTCCTGTTACGGCACGCAGTCACAGCCGTTTGTGAGCGGCGATGGCGAGCCTGTTGCGAAGGCTGTGGAAGTTTCAGGCACGCTAATCAAAGAAGATTCAGGCGCGGCCCCCAATACCGAGCAGCCCGCGACGCAGCAAGTGCGCTTCTGGGATTCCTGCCTGTACGAAGGGTTTCAGCGTGAAGCCAGTTTCAATAACCCCAGTGCACAGGCCGGAGAGCGGGTGAAGCGATTCTGGTATCACAAATTCAGTGATGATTTCTTACCGGAATTCGGTCGCTACGGTTGTGTCGGTTGTGGTCGCTGCGAGCAGGTTTGCCCCGGTGTCATCGGGGTTCATTCGGTCATGAAGAGGATTGTTGACGATGCATAACCTGACTCCTTCGGCCATTGAGCTGGTGGACTTTTATGACGACGGTGAGCAAGCGCGGCATTTTCAGTTTCGCTTGTTGGATGGCGCTGTGTCGGCATCAGCAGACCCGGCGTTGACTGAGCCGACGTTGACCAAGCAAGACACTGGCTGGCAGAAAGTCCAAATCGGCCAGTTTTTCATGCTGAATGTCCCGGGTGTCGGCGAAGCGCCGTTTACCTTTACCCAGATGCCGGATGAACAGGGGCACTTCCGGGCACTGGTGCGTCAGATGGGGGCGGTCACCACCGCGCTGTTTGGCCTGCAACCCGGTCAGATCCTCGGTGCACGCGGGCCATACGGGATCGGCTGGCCGATGAATGAGATCTCCGGCAAGCGGATCCTGGTCGTGGGTGGCGGCTGTGGCTTGGCGCCGCTGGTGGGCGTGGTCGATCATCTGGTCGAGCAACAGAACTATACCCAGCTCACCGTGGTGTATGGGGCGCGGAGCCAGCAGGCGAAAATGCTCAACCCGGAACGGGAGCGGTGGCAGCAGTTCATTCCGGTGTTCAACATGATCGAAAACGGCGATCTCAATGGTGACGAAAATGAATATCATGGCCGGCCGATTGATATCATGCCGACCGTGCTCGACAGCTTCGGTGAGCTGCCGGATGTGGTGCTGCTCGCCGGGCCGCAGGTGATGATGTTCGGCATGGCCGATTATCTGGTTGCCTCTGGGGTGTATGATCACGCCATTTACCTGTCGATTGAGCGCCGGATGCATTGCGGCCTCGGAACCTGCGGCCACTGTTACCTCAAGCACCAGTATATCTGCACCGATGGGCCGACCTTCAGATGGGACGTGCTCCAGCCTTACCTGCCGGAAGACCATTAGTTAGCGCTCGCTTGGGTTGTCTCATTGCTGCTTCGTCTTACTTATTGTCAGCTGCTCCGGCGTCGGCTTGGCTATGGTTAAGACTTGAAATCGCGGGCTTATCCGTCGCGTGATTTGCCCAGGCTTTTGTTTGAAAGGGTGTCTTGCGTGTATTGACGGATGAAGCGCCTGCTCAGGTGTCGGCGCCGAATCGAAGAGACATCATCCATGACAAAAGAAGAAAAAGATGCTGATCTGGAACCTGTGAATACGACAGAGGAGCAATCGCCACAAAAAAACAATAAAGTTAAGAAAATTACCAACATCTTGCTGGCAACGGTTGCGTTTTTGCTGCTGTTTAACATCATCTCCGATCGTATTATCCCGATCACGGACAACGCCCGGGTCAAAACCTTTGTCGTGCCGGTTAAGCCAGAGGTGTCCGGGTTGGTGCTGGAAATCAATGTAGAGCCGAACCAGTTGGTTGCGGAAGGGGACGTGCTCGTCAGGTTGGATCCGTCTGACTATCAAATTGCTGTGGCGCAGGCCAAAGAAAACCTCGAAATCGCTGGCCAGAATGTTGGCGCGCAAACGGCGGCGATTGCATCGGCCCAGGCGCGCCTGACCTCCGCGATTGTCGAGCGGCAAAACGCAGAGCTGCAAACCAACCGTGTTCTGGCACTGGTCAAGAAAGGCGTGGTGTCCCAGTCGGATGCCGATGAAGCGCGGGCTAGTCTGGCCACCGCACGGGCCAATGTGATCAACGCCGAGGCCGATTTGGAAAAAGCCAAGCAACAACTGGGCGCGGCAGGGGAGGAAAACAGCCAGATTAAAGCGGCGTTACTGGCGCTGGAGCAGGCGCAGCTCAATCTGGAGCGGACCGAAGTTCGTGCGCCGACTCAAGGCGGGGTGTCGAATTTCAGCCTGTCCGAAGGTTTTTATGCTGCCGCCGGACAACCGCTGATGACCTTTGTCTCAACCGAGACCATCTGGATTGAAGCCTATTTCCGGGAAAACAGCCTGGGCAATGTCACGGCCGGGGATGCGGTGGAAATTGCCCTCGACTTTGCCCCCGGCAAGGTGTTCAAAGGCACGGTATCCAGCGTGGATTGGGGCATCGACTGGGGCGAAGGCGATCAGGCCGGCAAGCTGGCCAAAGCCGATAGCCAGAAAGGCTGGTTGCGGCAAACCCAGATGCTGCCCATCCTGATTGAGTTTGACCACACCCAGGCACGTGGTGTGCTGCGGGTGGGCGGTCAGGCGGATGTGATTGTCTATGCAGCGGATAACACGGTCTTTAACCTGATTGGCAAAGTCTGGATACGGCTGATCAGTTGGTTGTCCTATGTCCGATAAGGCGACGGCTTCCGACACAAGCACTGCGGCCTCTGTGGCCGATGTACTCACGGAGGCGACCCAGGTTCGGGTCCTGCGCTTTACGGTGGGGGTCGGCCTGGCGGTTTTTCTGGCTGCCTGGCTGGAATGGGATCTGGCCCATATCGCCCCGGTGCTGACGGCCAAATTTCTGGTCGACAAACCCGCGCTGCACCGGGAGACCGTGATCGAGTTGCTGCTGGCGATGCTGGTGACCATCGGATTGGGTATGCTGCTGTCGGGTGGGATCACCCAGTATCCGATCCCCCTGATGATGCTGATCGGCCTGATGATGATGTGGGGCTACTATCTGTTCACTAATCCCAAATGGAATCTGTTCGCCACGATTCTGATCCTCGCGATTCTGGTATTGCCATTTATCGCGATCACCAGTGCTACGGCCTCCGGTTTCCTGGCCGGGGGACTCACCATGTCCGGGGTAGTCGCGATCACCCTCTTTGCCCTGGCGCATATCTATTTTCCTGAGCCGGAGGCCGAGTTTCCGGGGTTTGCCCCGGTGATGCTGACGCCGCATCAACGTTGGCGGGCCGCTTTCCGGGCGCTGTTGATCTCCTTCCCTGTGGTGTGCTTTTTCTTCGTGTTTCAGATCAGCGAAGCGATCCTGACCATGATTTTTATTGCCTTGCTGTCGCTGATGATCACCGGGGAGAAGTCGGTCAAGTTGAGTGCCTTTCTGGTGGTGAGCAACGGCCTTGGCGGACTGCTGGCCATCGGCTCGTTCACGGTGCTGGCGATCGTGCCGAACATCGGGTTTTACACCTTGTTTACTGCGTTGCTGGCGATGGTGATGGCCACCAAAATCTATACCGCTGGGGAGAAGGCGCCGGTTTATGTAACCGCGTTTAGCACCTTGCTGGTGCTGATCGGATCTACCTTGCTGAGCTCCGGTGACATCGACAGCACCACGATCACCCGAATCGTGCAGCTGGTGGTGGTCGGGTTGTACATGATTGTGGCGGCGTATTTTTTAGAAACGCGAACGTGGAAATTTCTGCAGCCGAACTAGCGAAAAAGCTATCCGGTGAGGTTGGTTCATGAAGGGCATTTCAATTCGAGCTGTTCAATCAGAGCAATTTAAGAAGAACGATGCGATAAAGGGGCGAGAGGATGAAAACAGACGATCAATTTGCAACGCAGGCAATTGATGCGGCGATTAAAATCGGCGCGGTGGCCTTGCTGCTTATCTGGTGTTTCTCGATTTTACGGCCCTTTATCATGCTGCTGGTATGGGGCGCGATTATTGCCACGGCGCTGTATCCGCTGGCGGTGAGCATGCACACCCGTCTTGGTATGAGCCTGACCAAAGCTAGTGTGTTGCTGTCGGGGATCGGGGTCGTCATTTTACTGGTCCCCCTGATTGCGCTCTCGACCGGTATTTATACCAGCGCCGCAGACGTGATTGTGGGGTTGCAGGACGGCACCCTGACGATCCCGCAACCAGACCCGGCAATGAAATCCTGGCCGCTGGTAGGAGAAAAGCTCTATGCGTTTATCGACATGGCCTCGACCAACCTCAAAGGCGTGCTGGTGCAGTATGCCGAGCCGCTGAAACAGTTTGCTGGCAAGATGGCGGGGCTGCTTAGTTCACTGGGACTTGGCTTCGTTCAGTTCATCATCTCGACCCTAATCGCCGGAGCCTTTATGGCCCATGCCGAAAAATGTGAAGCGGCTTTTCAAGCAATAGCAGATCGCCTGACTGGTAAGCACGGCGAACAACTGACTAAGTTGTCGAAAACCACGGTTCGGAGTGTGGTGCAGGGGGTGATCGGGGTTGCGCTGATCCAGTCGGTGTTCGCCGGGATCGGGATGGTGTTTGCCGGGGTGCCGGCCATTGCGCTGTGGATGGTGGCGGTGCTGCTGATCGCCATTATTCAGCTGCCGCCGATCATTGCACTCTTGATCCCGATTTTCATCGTCTTCGGCACCCAGAGCACTGTCGTTGCGGTGCTGTTTCTGAGCTGGTGTCTGCTGGTCAGTGCCAGTGATGCGGTGCTTAAACCCGTGCTGCTCAGCCGTGGCTCAGAAACCCCGATGCTGGTGATCCTGCTCGGCGCCCTCGGCGGTATGGCCATGTCCGGCATTGTCGGCCTGTTCGTCGGCGCTGTGGTGCTGAGCCTGGCGTATCAGTTAGGGACGGTTTGGTTGGGAGATGAGAAATGACCAGTGCGCCCACGTCATCGCTGCCGTGGGCGGTGCGTGATTACGATTGGGCGGAGCGAGGACTGGCCGGTGACGTAGACGGGGATTTTTTCCACGATAACGCGATGCAGGCGACCACAATGAGGCTCCCACCCAATGCAGTCATCCAACTCGGGATTTCCTGCCAGAACAGCATGCCCCACAACACATTAAACACCAGGCCGATGTAGCGCGTGGTGGCCACGACAGCGGCGTTTTCATGGGTAAAGGCCCGAGTCAAAAAGATTTGCCCGATCAGGGAAACGATGCCAATGGCTGCTAAGTAGACCCATGCTACCCCTTCTGGGACCACAAAGTCGTCTTTCATCAGGTAGGCGGATACCAGCATGGCCGTCATTAAAAAATAAAAGACAATTTCATAAGTATGATGGCGCTTGCTCAAGTGGCGTATCGTGATGGAAGCCCCAGCCGCAAAGAGCGCGCTGGCCACCCCCGCCAGTGCAAATGCATTAAACGAGGCGTAATCAAAAGGATTGATGACCAATGCGACCCCGAGCAGTACCACAGGCAGTAAGAATCGCGCTTTGTTGGGGAGTCGCTCGCCTAGTACTAAGCTCGATAACACAATGACAAAAAAAGGTGACAGATAGGCCAGAATTGCCGCATCTGCCAACGGAATATGCGTGATCGTGTAGACAAATGCCAATAAGTAAAATGCCCCGAGCAGCCCCCGGAGGACCAACAGAGGGACCCCCGATGTGGAAAACGGCACTTTGGCCTGCCACATTAACCCTAATATTAAGACGGTACCGATGGCACTACGGAAAAACACGATTTCCGCGCTGGGGATAGTCAGACTGGCGGCTTTGATTAAGGCATTCATGATGCTGAATACGAACGCTGAGAAAATGGCCAGAGCCACGCCTTTATTCATTCTGTCCTCCGAAAACTGGGGCGAGCCAGCCACTAATAATTGATAGTGGCGATGCGCCATCGTCATGGTTTTTCCTTGTCTGTATAACTTGCTTATATGATTTGCTTTGATGAACCGGCGGAGGGCAGCAAACGAATGGGCGTCACGTAGGTGTGCCCCTGGCTGCAGTACCCAACGTCCACTTCCACTTGATACACCCGGCTTAACGTCTCGTTATTGAGGACATCATTTGGGGAGCCCTCACGCTGAACGCGCCCCTGATCGAGCAGCAGTAGGCGATCACAATAGCGCGCCGCCATCGACAGATCGTGCAGCACCGCTACGGTGATGCACTGATGCTGCCGGGTGTAGTCGCGGGCCAGCTCCAGCACCTGCACCTGATGTTTCAGATCGAGCGCACTGGTGGGCTCATCGAGCAACAATACCTCAGGCCGTCCGATGAGTGCTTGTGCCAAAGACACCAATTGCTGCTGCCCACCGCTGAGGTGAGCAAAAGAGCGTGTCGCCAGGTGGAGGAGTCCTAACTCCTGCAACATGGTTTCGGCTTGCTGTTCCTGTGCGGCGGTGATGCGCCAACTGAGCTGATGGACGAGGCCGAGCAGCACCACTTCAATCACGGTCAATTCACTGGATGATTTGTTCAACTGGCACAAATACGAATACGCCGTTCGGGATAAGGGACCGCCACTCTCATCGTATGCACGTACTTTGCCCGTATGAGGCACCAAGCCCATCATGGCCTTTAACAGCGTGGTTTTCCCTGTGCCATTCGGGCCTAAGATCGCGGTAAACTCCCCGGCTTTGAACGTGGCGTCTATCTGCTCCAGTACAGTCTTTCGCCCCATACGTACCGTTACCTGGTTTAACGCTAAGTGTTTCATAGTCCACCCCGGCGTTTCATCAGTAAGTAGAGGAGAAACGGTACCCCCACGAGCGACGTGATGATGCCAATCGGGAGAATGGTGCCCGGCACAATTAACTTGGCGACCAGCGATGACACACACAACAATAACGCGCCCATTAAGGTCGACAGGGGTAAGTAAAGGCGCTGATCTTCTCCGACCAAGAGCCGCGCCAGATGGGGGGCGACCAAGCCGATAAAGCCGATGGTTCCCACAAACGAGACGGCCCCGGCCGTGAGCAGGGAGCACAGCAAAAACATTTGAAGCCTGAGCTGACGAGTGTTGATCCCCAAAGCCTGAGCACGCTCTTCGCCCGATGACAGCGCCGTGAGGGCCCACACCCTGGGCAGTGCGAAGGCCAATCCGATCAACAAAATGCTCCCGGAGACGCCAAAGGATAACCATGTTGCTTTGAGGAGGCTGCCAAACAGCCAGAATACGATTTGCTGCAAGACTTCGGGCGATGCGAGGTATTGCACCAGGGATTGCAGTGCCTGGAAGAAGAATAACACCACAATCCCCGCCAGGATTAAGATCTTGGCATCCATGTTTCGGGAACGGCCAATCAGGTAGATGGCAAGGCTGGCTAGGGCTGACGTAACAAAAGCTGCCACCGGCACGCCAAGCCAAGGGACTCCCAATACCGAAAAACCAAACAGTAAGGCCATTGCGGCCCCGAACCCGGCGGCCGCGGAGATCCCGAGCGTGTAAGGGCTCGCCAGTGGGTTGGCGAGCAAGGTCTGCATCAACCCGCCCGCCAGACCGAGGGATGCGCCCACCACCAGGCAGGTCAGGGTGATGGGTAAACGCAGGTGCCAGATGATGGTCGTCGATAATTCGCGCCCCGCCGGACCGCCCACCAATGCCTCAAACACGCTGTTCAGCCCGATCCAGGAGGCGCCCGTGCTGATGTCAAAAAGCATGGCCACCCCGACGCCGAGCGCCGTCAGGCAAAGTGCACGGCGTCTGCGCTGCTGCATCGTTTGATAAATTCCCGTTGCGTCGCGGTCGCGCCTCTCTGGGGGAGGGGCTGTCTGACTGCTATTGACCATGAGTTAACCTTCGACCTTGATCATGAAAGTCCCGGACAGTTTTTGCGGCATGTAGTGCTCAAAAAATGCCTGATGATGCGCAACCGGATCGACATCCTTAAACGCTTCTGGGTAAATCGCTTTGGCCAGGAACGCTAAGAACACGTGATCGTAGATGGTTCGTGTCCCGGCGTGATACATCCCATAGACGCGCCCTGACTTGACGGCCGTGAGCTGGGGCCACCCTGCACGGCGCAGGTAAGGCTGATATCGGGCCTGCGCTGCTTCAGGTGAAGTGCCATAACCCAGCAACGCACTGTCACTGTGTTTGGCCCAATGCGCGCCGGAAATGAATATCACCTCGGGATCCTGGCTGAGGACGTACTCCGGTGTCAGGTGCGCCGAGCCCTGAATTTTCCCGTTTGCAATGTTATCGGCACCGGCCAGATTCAGGAGGTTGCCCCACATGGCATTGGCGTATGATTTGCCGTACTCCCTGGCGCCGCCCGTCCCAATTTCTACGTACACACGTCGAGGCGAATGATCGCTGAGGTAGGCGGCCACCCGGCGCTGTACCTCCTTCACCGTTTGCTCGTAGTCGGTGGCAATGGCCTCGGCGCGCGCCTCGGTTCCCATCACCTGGCCGATGACCCGGGCGCTGAGCAGATGCTTCTCGAGCGTCTGGGCATTGAAATCCACCACCACGACTTTAATCCCGGTTTTTTCCAGCAGGGCCACTTTCTCGCCGAGTGCATTGAACTGCCAGGCGGCCAGCAGCGCGACATCCGGTTGTGTGGTCAGAAGCTTTTCAAGGTCAAAGGTGCCGGTGTAGATAGAGCCGGAGTCGACAATTGTTTCCAGTTCAGGGATGAGTTGACGGTAGGTCTCCCACTGAGACTGGCGGTAGTCTTGCCAGGAATGGCGCGGGAAAATGGCCACTTTTTTGTATGCCCGCGGGCCTGCGATGGCGAGGAAGTCTTCAAAATAGAAGCCGAGAAACAGGCGCTCAGCGGGCTTTTCGAGCGTAATGTTTCGTCCCAGGACGTCGTGAATATGAATGTTGGCCCAAGCCGGCAGTCCTCCACCGAGGGTGAGTATCGCCACAGTAAGCCACTGATAGATTTGTTTTTTCATTTAGATAAGCCATATGGAAATAATTATCAACTGAAATGTTATATCATAACAATTGATAGCTAAACAAGTTTCATACAATGATCGGTAATCAGTACCCTTCATCGGCGGAGGAATGACTAGGAAGGAGTGAGAGGAACGCTTAAACGGCTAATCATTAACGCGTTATCCTAGGTTGTCTAACGCGTTAATTTTGGTCCAGCGTAAGCCTGTTGAGACTATCGCACGGATATGGGTTTACTGGTAGATAGTTTCACGTTTAGTGACCAGGCAGATGTTGCCAGAAGTCCCTTGCGGAGACAGGTAATAGTTCGCCCCGCCTGAATTTTTCAGGACGATGGTTTTACCATTTAAAGTTCCCTGAAAATCAAGCTCCTTGTACGTTTGTTCGCGGACAAGCATACAGGATTTTGGCAGCGCAAATGTCTCCGTGTAGTAAGCATCGCATTTCCCTTCGCTATTGATCGTGGATACGACAGAAACATGCGAGTCACCGTCTGAATATCCTTTCGATGTTAATGTTGTATAGATGCGATTGTCAGGGTTATTAGAGTTCCAGTTGGCATGCGTGCCATGCGATTTATCTTCGATGATGAAGTTGGCAACGCTCTCCAGTTGCGTTACGCAGCGCTTTACACCGCTTTCCTTTGCCATACTAACAATGCTGTTTTCTGCGGCCAAAGAGGATGCTGAGATAAGACAAAGTGCAAGCGGATAAATTTTAGTCAGGTTCATAAGGACTTTCCAAGCGATGAAAGGCGCTAATATTAAATTGATGACATTTTAATTCATTGATATTAATCACGTTATTCAAATATCAATTGAGTGATGGTTGTCTTTGCGCCAATCTGCTGGTTTGCTTATCTTTTCGTATCGATGGCTGACTCTCATCGTGTTCTGTACCCAGAGCACCATATGTGCGGTGCTGCTTCTGACCTGCCGGTCAGCGGCCAGTGATGCGGTGCTCAAATACGTGCTGCTCAGCCGCGTATCAGAATCCCTGTGCCACTACACCCCTTGACACCGAGAAGGCTCATATATGTTATGTGTATGCTGACTGGTAAACATTATTGTCTATTTTAGCTCCTGCAAACTCAAAGCTTAGAAGTCCAACCTTGTTGAAACCTAGATGTTCATAAAATCCGTTGGATTCATTTTCAACCCAAGTGTAAAGCCAATACCTCTTACCAAACCGGCTCCCCACTTCACTCAATAGCTTTCGGCCTAAACCGCGCCCCTTAAAAGCATTATCTATATAAAGCTTTTCGACCTCAAAGCCACTCAGTTGAGTCTCATAATAAGATTCTAAATTAAGCAGGGCATAACCTTGAAGAGCTTGGTTTTCTTCACTTACTAACAAACGGAATTTGGGAGTGTTCAACAACTCCAAAAAATTGGACTCAGTAAAAGTAGACAATACATATTTAGCGTATTCATCTTTAATTCCGTCTTTTGCATACGTGTCTAACCAGACTTTTATAGACAACGCCGCAAGTTTTATGCAATCGTCTTTTGTTGCTTCTCGAATCATATTCCCTCCGAGCACATAACGAATGACATGGACTCCTCCTCATCAGGCTTTGCCACATTGGGTAAGTCTGAACACGAAATCATCGGAGGCCACCATGTCACAATCTATCTACGGCATTGATTTAGCCAAACATCGTTTCAGTATCCACAGCGAGGTTCATCAAAGCAAGGTGTTGATCCACAAAACAATAATGCGGTCAGAAGTCCTCTCGACGTTTGCCAATATTCCCTCGGCCATCGTTGGGATTACCGGAGCTTCTCACTTATAACTGTTTATAAGTGAAGATCAACTTGTGTTCATCATCATGTGCCTTGAAGAGCTGTTTGATCGAGCAGAAGAAGAAATCCCAGCTCTACAAACTTCCCCCATCACCCCTTCCCCTGATTCCGCAGCGCCAGCGGCGAAATCGAGAAAAACTCCTTAAAGCAGCGGCTGAAATAAGTGGCGGTGACAAAGCCGGAAGCCGCGGCGATGCTGGCGATGGAGTCGTTGGACTGGAGCAGCAATTGGCGGGCGTGGGTCATCCGCAATTCCAGATAATAGCGCGACGGAGAGGTGTTGAGGTGGCTGCGAAACAGTCGCTCCAGTTTGCGGCGGGATGAGTCGACCCAGCTGGCGAGCTCATCAATCGACAGCGGCTCTTCGAGGTTCCCGGCCATCAGCTGGACGGTGTCTTTGAGCACCTGTGGGATGGTGGGGGTGAAGATCTCGCGCAGCATCGGCAGTTCGCTCGGCTGGTTGGCGCGATCGCAGGCCAGAATTTCCCGCACCGCATTCACTATGTCTTCATTCTGCAATCGGGCGGTGAGTGCCAGCATCATCTCCAGCGTGCTGCTGGGGCCGGCAGCGGAGACCACATTGCCGTCGAGCACAAACGACAGATCCGTCACCTTGCTGGTCGGGAACTGCTCGCGGGCGAAGGCATGGTTGTCCGGGTGCAGGGCGTAACGTGCCTCTTTCAGCAGCCCGGCATGGGCCAGGGCCAGAGCGCCGTTCCAGATCCCGCCGACAATCCCTCTTCGCGTAGCCACCTGACGCAGCTTGCGCGACAGCTTGGGAATTTCCGCTAAGGGGCTGCGAAAGCCGCCGCACACCAGCAGCACATCAACCGGGATCTGCGGTGCCATTGCGTCCAGAGTGGTATCGGCGGTAATGGCGATCCCCAAGTCGCTGATCACGCTTTGCTGGCTGATCCCGACGGTGGAAAAGGTAAAGCGCTGCGAGGTGGTCACCAGGTTGGAGGTGACCAGGGTGTCGGCCGCGCTGGTAAAAGAGACCATCGAAAAGTGCTCCAGCAGCACAAACACCACATGCACCGGGGGGTGTTCAATAAGCTGCGGCGGCAGAAAAGAGCTGTTGGTATCGCGCATCAGGCCGGTAAATTGTCTTTTCTCGGTCATTTCGGCAGTCTTGAATGTTATGAATATGTTTATGATTGTTCTGGCAAGGGCCAGCGTCGTGAATGTTCAATTTATATCATTGTGGCTGTTTTTCCGACAAGCGATTACTGCCAGGTTTATCAATATAGGTAGTTGTATTTGAATGTCATGGCCTATTTTCTCGCGTTACCGCCCGGCTGTCGGCTTCACATCCTTTGTCGCAAAAGTGTCATTTCCCGCCGTATCCGGGCATTCGTCTGAGGCATCCGCCGAGTAAGATTAACCATGTTGTTAACATTTAATTTACAGGGTTGGCCTGTGTGGACGTTTGAGACGACGGAGAGTTAGGCATGTTTTATAACAATGACCGCATTGAGGGATTTGATGATGCACTGTGGCAGGCGATGCAAGCGGAAACGCAGCGCCAGCAGGAGCATATTGAGCTGATTGCTTCTGAAAACTACACCAGCAAACGGGTGATGGAAGCCCAGGGCAGCCAGCTGACCAACAAGTATGCGGAAGGGTATCCGGGCAAGCGGTACTACGGCGGCTGCGAGCATGTCGATACCGTTGAGGCGTTGGCGATTGAGCGGGCGAAGCAGCTGTTTGGTGCCGACTATGTCAATGTCCAGCCCCATTCCGGCTCTCAGGCCAATGCCGCGGTTTATATGGCACTGTTGAATCCGGGCGATACCGTACTGGGGATGAGCCTGGCCCACGGTGGTCATTTAACCCACGGCGCCAAAGTCAGCTTTTCCGGCAAAATTTATCATTCGGTTCAGTACGGGCTCAATGAAGCAACCGGGGAAATTGACTATGACCAGGTGGCCGAGCTGGCGCGTGAGCATCAACCTAAAATGATTGTGGCAGGTTTTTCCGCCTATTCCCGCGTCGTGGACTGGCAGCGCTTCCGCGAGATTGCCGATGACGTGGGGGCTTACTTGTTTGTCGACATGGCTCACGTCGCCGGTCTGGTAGCCACCGGCCATTATCCGAATCCGATCCCATTTGCTGATGTGGTGACCACCACCACGCACAAAACGCTGCGCGGCCCGCGTGGCGGCTTGATCCTGGCCCGTGCCAATGCAGAACTGGAAAAGAAACTCAATTCTGCCGTCTTTCCGGGCGGGCAGGGCGGTCCGCTGATGCATGTAATTGCGGCCAAGGCGGTGGCTTTTCAGGAGGCCTTGCTGCCTGAGTTTGCCGATTATCAGGCGCAGGTGGTGAAGAACGCCCGCGTGATGGCCGACGGCTTTATCCGGCGCGGCTATGACGTGGTCTCCGGTGGTACGGATAACCACCTGTTCCTGGTCAGCCTGATCCGCCAGGGCATTACCGGCAAAGATGCCGATGCCGCGCTGGGCCGGGCGCAGATTACGGTCAATAAGAATGCGGTGCCCAGTGATCCGCAATCACCGTTTGTCACCAGCGGACTGCGCATCGGTACCCCGGCGGTGACGGCGCGCGGTTTCAAAGAAGCGCAGGTGGCTGAGCTGACCGATTGGATCTGCGACATTCTTGATGATCTGAGTAACGAGGACGTGATCGACACCGTTCGCAGCAAAGTGTCGGCTCTGTGTGCAGATTTCCCGGTCTATCGTTAATAAAGGTCATAAGATCGATTAATTGGAACACGGTCGGGTCTCGCTGCGGGGCCCGAAGGAGGAAGTTGTCATGGCTATCAGTCTGTTTGACATGTTGAAAATTGGTATCGGCCCGTCCAGCTCGCACACTGTCGGGCCGATGCGGGCGGCGCTGCGGTTTGTCGGTCAGTTACAGGCGGACGGGTTGCTGAGTCAGGTTCGTCGGGTTTGTTGTGAGCTGTACGGCTCGCTCGGGGCAACCGGGGTCGGTCACGGCACCGGCCCGGCGATATTGATGGGGCTGGAAGGTAACGATCCGGAAACCATCGATCCCGACGGCGTCGAGCCGCGTGTTGCGGCGATTCGCGATCAGCAGTTGCTGACGCTGGCGGGGGAACAGCCGATCACCTTTCATGAAAAAGAGGATCTGCGTTATCTCCCGCTGGACGTGCTGCCGTACCACCCCAACGGGATGCGCCTGACGGCGCTGGCCGAAGACGGCACCACCGTGCTCGACAAAACCTATTACAGCGTCGGCGGCGGCTTTGTGCTGGATGCGGCGGAAGTTGAATCTGCCGAAGACGCGGACGCGCAGCCGGGCTCACTTGTTGGCGATGCCCCGGCAGAGGAAGCGACGGATGTTCCGTATCCCTTTACCTCCGGCGCCGAGCTCCTGGCGATGAGCCGGGAAAGTGGCCTCAGCATCGCTGATCTGATGCTGGCCAATGAGAAAACGCAGCGCACGGAGCAGGAAATCCGCGATGGCATTTTAAACATCTGGCAGGTCATGCAGCAGTGTGTTCAGCGCGGGATTGTCCAGGAAGGGATCCTGCCCGGCGGGCTGAAGATCAAGCGCCGGGCGGCAGCGATGCATCGCAAACTAACGGATAAAACCTGCCAGTCGAAGAGTTATCACCTCGAAGCCATGGACTGGGTCAACCTGTATGCCATTGCGGTGAATGAAGAAAACGCCGGGGGCGGGCGGGTTGTCACGGCCCCGACCAACGGCGCGGCGGGTGTCATTCCGGCAGTGCTGCACTACTACATCAATTTCTGTGATGGCGCGGATGAAGACGGGGTGATCCGCTTCCTGCTGACTGCGACAGCGATTGGTGCGCTGATCAAAATGAATGCCTCGATCTCCGGGGCGGAAGTGGGCTGTCAGGGCGAAGTCGGGTCGGCCTGTGCCATGGCAGCAGCCGGACTGGCCGAGGTGCTGGGGGCGACTCCGGCCCAGGTGGAAAACGCGGCGGAAATCGGTATGGAGCACAATCTGGGGCTGACCTGCGATCCGATTGGCGGTCTGGTGCAAGTGCCCTGTATCGAGCGCAATGCGATGGCGGCGGTGAAAGCGATCAATGCTGCGTCGATTGCCCTGCGTGGCGACGGCGAACACTTTGTCAGCCTCGACAGTGCGATCCGCACCATGCGGGAAACCGGCAAAGACATGATGGACAAGTACAAGGAAACATCCCGCGGCGGTCTGGCGGTGAATGTCATCGAGTGCTGAATCAAGTTGATTGGGTGCAGGCATACGCGCTGCACCACTCTACGGAAGGTGACCAATGAACAACTATTCTGGATTCGGGCTGTTTAAGCACGCGCTCAGCTACCACGAAAACTGGCAGCGGGTGTGGCGCAACCCCACCCCGAAAAAAAATTATGACGTCGTGATTATCGGCGGCGGGGGCCACGGCCTGGCAACAGCTTATTACCTGGCCAAGGAGCACGGGATCACCAATGTGGCGGTGATCGAAAAGGGCTATCTTGGCGGCGGCAATACCGCACGCAATACCACGATTGTCCGTTCTAATTATCTGTGGGATGAAGCCGCGCATCTGTATGAACACGCGATGAAGCTGTGGGAAGGGCTGGCGCAGGAGCTGAACTATAACCTGATGTTTAGCCAGCGCGGGGTGCTGAACCTGGGCCATACCCTGCAGGATATGCGGGATATTGAGCGCAGGGTCAATGCCAACCGGCTCAATGGTATCGACAGTGAGGTGCTGAACACTGCCCAGGTGCAGGCGTTGGTGCCGATTTTGGATTGCTCGCCAAGTGCCCGTTATCCGGTGCTGGGCGCCAGCTGGCAACCGCGTGGTGGCACCGCCCGCCATGATGCGGTGGCCTGGGGCTTTGCCCGCGCAGCCGATCAACTGGGCGTGGATCTGATCCAGCAAAACGAAGTGACCGGCATCCGGGTCAACGGCGGCAAAGTCGAAGGGGTGGAAACCAAAAAAGGCTTCATTGGCGCGCGCAAAGTGGCCTGTGTCGCAGCCGGGAACTCGGGCGAGCTGGCCAAGATGGTCAACATGAGCCTGCCGCTCGAATCGCATCCGTTGCAGGCCATGGTGTCGGAGCCGCTCAAGCCGTGCCTGGATACCGTGGTGATGTCGAACCATGTTCATGGTTATATGAGCCAGTCGGACAAGGGTGATCTGGTGATCGGGGCTGGGATCGACAGCTATCTCGGGTACGGCCAGCGCGGCTCGTTCCCGGTGATTGAGCACACCATTGCCGCGATTGTCGAGATGTTCCCAATCGTCAGCCGGGTGCGGCTGAACCGTCACTGGGGGGGGATTGTCGATACCACGCCGGACGCCTGTCCGATCATCAGCAAAACCCATATCGACGGCCTTTACTTTAACTGCGGCTGGGGTACCGGCGGCTTCAAGGCCACACCGGGTTCGGGCCATGTGTTTGCCCACACCATTGCCAACGATGAACCGCATCCGCTGGCGAAACCGTTCAATATCGACCGTTTTGTGACCGGCCATCTGATTGATGAGCACGGCGCAGCCGGTGTCGCGCACTGACGCAGGGGGGAGAGATCATGCTGCATATTTACTGCCCTTACTGTGGCGAAATGCGTGAAGAGGAAGAGTTTCACTACGGTGGCGAAGCCCATATTGCCCGGCCGCTCGATCCGGCATCGCTCAGCGATGAAGCCTGGGGTCGCTATCTGTTCCACCGCAAGAACATCAAAGGCAGCCACCATGAGATGTGGTACCACGCAGCCGGATGCCGCAAATTCTTTAACGTGACCCGCAACACGGTGACGTACCAGATTGAGCATGTTTACAAGATGGGCGAGCAAGCGCCGGTCAGCAGTGAGGAGGCCCAGGGATGAGCCAGAAAAACCGTCTTGAAACCGGGGGACGCATCGAGCGCGGTACCCCGCTGCAATTTACTTTTAACGGCCAGCAATATCAGGGTTATTCGGGCGATACCATCGCCTCTGCGCTGCTGGCCAACGGGGTGGATATCGTCGGCCGCAGCTTTAAGTATTCCCGTCCCCGCGGCATTCTCGGCGCCGGGGCTGAAGAGCCGAATGCGATTCTGCAGGTCGGCAGCACGGATTGCACCACGATCCCCAATATTCGCGCCACTCAGGCTGAGCTGTATCCGGGTTTGCTGGCCACGTCCGTTGCCGGCTGGCCGAATGTCGAGTTCGACCTGATGGAAACGGTCGGTAAAGTCGGCGGTGCGATGATGCCACCGGGTTTTTACTACAAAACCTTTATGCAGCCGGAAAGCCTGTGGCCGACTTATGAGAAATATATCCGTAAAGCCGCCGGGCTTGGCAAAGTGCCGGGTAGCCGGGATCCTGACAGCTACGACAAGATGAACCACCACTGTGAGGTGCTGATTGTCGGTGGTGGTGCGGCGGGTCTGGCGGCGGCGCGGACCCTTTGCGGTTCCGGACTTCGGGTGATGCTGGTTGATGAGCAGAATGAGTTCGGTGGCGTTTTGCTGTCTACCACCCAGACCCTCGACGGCGAACCTGTATCGGCATGGCTGAAGGAAACGCTGGCGATGCTGTATCAGGATCCGGATTTCACCCTGTTGCCGCGCACGACGGCGTTCGGCTATTACGATCAGAACTTTGTCGGTGCCGTCGAGCGCCGGACCGATCATCTGGGGGAGCTGCTGCCGGGGGCTCGTCAACGTCTGCACCGGATCCGGGCGGGCCAGGTGATCCTGGCCACCGGCTCGCTGGAGCGCCCGCTGGTGTTCGGCAACAATGATGTCCCGGGTTGTATGCTGGCTTCCGCGGTGTCGACTTATATCCAGCGCTATGCGGTGGTGCCGGGTCAGAAGCTGGTGCTGATGACAGCCAATGATCACGCCTACCATGCGGCGATCGACTGGCATCGTGCCGGTCGTGAGGTGGTGGCTGTGGTGGATACCCGCCCGCAGACTGACGGCGAGCTGCCGACCCTGGCCCGTGAACTGGGGATCAAGGTACTCAACGGCCATGCGGTGATCAACGTCAAAGGCAAGAAACGAGTCAGCGGGGCGGAAATCGCGCCGATCTGTGTCGGTAAGGACTGGGTAGGTCAGGGCTCGGTCGATGACTGCGAGCTGAGCGGTTCGGTGTCGGTGCTCGATTGCGACACCATTGCCAGCTCCGGCGGCTGGAGCCCGGTGGTGCACTTGTCGTGTCATACCGGCAGCAAGCCGGTCTGGCGCGATGATGTTGCCGGCTTTGTGCCGGGACCGACGGTGCAGGCGCAACTGTGTGCCGGGGGGATTAACGGCACGTATCCGCTGACACAAGTGCTGGCAGAAGGGGCCGGAGCGGGGCTTGCTGCCGGGGAGGCGCTGGGCGGTCATCTGGTTGAAAGCCATTTTGCCACTCCGCTGGCGAACGATCCTCAGGAAGCTCCGGCGATGGCGCTATATCACGTGCCGCACATCCGGCCGACCAGTCGGGCGCCGAAGCAGTTTGTTGATTATCAGAATGATGTCACCGCGGCCGGGATCGAGCTGGCTACCCGGGAAGGATTTGAGTCGATTGAGCATGTCAAACGCTACACCTCGATGGGGTTCGGTACCGATCAGGGCAAGACTTCGAACATCAACGGCATGGCGATTGCTGCCAAGTCGATGAACCAGACCATCGAGCAGACCGGGACGACAATTTTCCGTCCGATGTATACCCCGGTGACGTTCGGCGCGCTGGCGGGGCGGGACGCCGGTCATCTGTTTGATCCGGCCCGCTTTACCGCGATGCACCGCTGGCATGTCGAGCATGGCGCCAAGTTTGAGGATGTCGGGCAGTGGAAGCGGCCGTGGTACTTCCCGAAAGAGGGTGAGACCATGCAGCAGGCGCTGGATCGGGAGTGTCTGGCGACCCGCGAAAGTGTCGGGATCCTGGATGCCTCGACGCTGGGCAAGATTGATATTCAGGGCAAAGATGCCCGTGAGTTTCTCAACCGGGTTTACACCAACGCCTGGACCAAGCTGGCGCCGGGACGCTGCCGCTACGGCATTATGTGTAAAGAGGACGGGATGATCTTTGACGATGGTGTCACTTCCTGTATCGATGACAATCACTTCATTATGACCACCACCACCGGCGGGGCTGCCGCGGTGCTGGAGTGGCTGGAGCTGTGGCATCAGACCGAGTGGCCGGAGCTGGAGGTGTATTTTGCCAGTGTCACCGATCACTGGGCGACCATGACCATTTCCGGACCGAACAGCCGCAAGGTGCTGGAGCTGCTGGTGGACGGTCACGATGTGTCGAACGAAGGCTTCCCGTATATGAGCTGGCAGTCGATGAAAGTTGCGGGCGTCGATGCCCGGGTCTTCCGGATCAGTTTCACCGGCGAGCTGTCTTTTGAAATTAACGTACAGGCCAATTACGGGCTGTATGTCTGGGAGCAGGTGATGGCGGCTGGGGAAACGTTCAATATCACCCCGTACGGCACCGAAACCATGCATATTCTGCGGGCGGAAAAGGGCTTTATCATCGCCGGTCAGGATACCGATGGCTCGGTCTCTCCGCAGGATATGAACATGGACTGGATTGTCGGCAAAACCAAGCCATTCAGCTACATCGGCCAGCGTTCCTGGACCCGGCCGGATAACCAGCGTGACGATCGCAAGCAGTTCGTCGGCCTGCTGACGACCGATCCGAATCAGGTGCTGCCGGAAGGGGCGCAGGCGGTCCGGGATCCGAATGAGGCGATCCCGATGACCATGGTCGGCCATGTGACCTCCAGTTATTACAGTGCCTGCCTCGGGCGCTCGATTGCCCTGGCGGTGATCAAAGGGGGACTGTCGCGGATGGGCGAGAAGGTTTACTTCCCGCTCAGCGACGGCACCACAGTCGAAGCCGAAATCACCGGCTCTGTATTCTATGATCCAAAAGGAGAGCGCCAGAATGTCTGAAGTGACTGCGGTGAATCACGCGGATAGCGAAATCAAGGTAGCGGCCGGGTCGCCGCGCCTGGAAACCCCGTTGCACCATGTTGAGTTGGTGGAATTGACCCAGCCCTCGCAGCGTCCGACGGTGTTTATCGAAGAGCTGAAAGCCATGAGCCATCTGGTGCTCAGAGGCAATGCTGACAACCCGGCGTTTATCGACGGCGTCCAGGCGGCGCTGGGTCTGGCGTTGCCGCTTGCACCGGGCAGTTCGGTACAAGCCGATGCGCTGCGGGTGTGCTGGCAGTCGCCGGATGAGTGGCTGCTCATCGGTGAGCCGGAGCAGGCTGGTGCGATTGAAGCGGCACTGCGGGAACATCTGAGCGGCCATTACGCGGTAACGGATGTCAGCGGCGGGCAGACGCTGGTGTCGTTGTCCGGCCTGAATGCGGAAAACGTGCTGAGAAAATCGACCCCGTATGATGTCCATGTGCGTCATTTCCCGGCGGGCAAAGTGATTGGCACCACGCTGGCCAAGTCTCAGGTGCAGTTGCGCCGGACCGGTGAACAATCTTTTGAGCTGATCCTGCGCCGCAGCTTTGCCGATTACCTGTGGATGTGGCTGGTCGATGCCAGTCAGGAATATGGTGTAAGCTATCGACGTTGATGTCATCACCCGGTAGATACCGGCGGCCTGGTCGCAGCGTGTTGCGACCAGGCCGCCGGAGCCGGATGTAAATAGGATAAGGATATGAACCAACAAGGTCTGACATATGTTTTAACGGCCAGTTGCCCGGGGCGCTCGGGAACCGTCGATGTGGTCACCCGGTTTCTGCGCGAGTTCGGTTGCTACATCACCGAGCTGAACTCGTTTGATGATGCGCTGAATCATCGCTTTTTTATTCGGGCGGTGTTTCGGATGGAAGATCATTCAGCCGTCGACCAAACTGCGTTTCGGGCGGACTTCGCCCCGCGTGCTGAGACGTTTGAGATGGAATGGGATCTGACCCCTTCCGAGTACCGCCCCAAAATGGTGATCATGGTGTCGAAGTATGATCACTGCCTCAATGATCTACTCTACCGTTACCGGACCGGCAATCTGCCAGTCGATATCCGGGCTATTATCTCCAATCACCCGGACCTGCAATCACTGGCCGAATGGCACGGTATTCCTTACTACCATTTCCCGATCACCGCAGAGACCAAACCGCAGCAGGAAGCCCAGGTGCAGGCCGTGCTGGATGAAACCGGCTGTGAACTGCTGGTGCTGGCGCGCTACATGCAAGTGCTTTCTCATGAGATGTGTACCCGTTGGTCCGGTAAGGCGATCAACATTCACCACTCGCTGCTGCCGGGCTTCAAAGGCGCCAAGCCGTATCATCAGGCCTATGACAAAGGGGTCAAGATGGTGGGGGCAACCGCCCATTACGTTAGTGACGATCTGGACGAAGGGCCGATCATCACTCAGGGGATGGAAATGGTGGATCATACCTATTATCCCGCCGATCTGGCGCGCAAGGGGATGGATGTTGAATCCCTGACCCTGTCGCGGGCGATCCAATACCATGTCGAGAAACGGGTGTTCCTGTTTAACGACAAAACAGTGGTATTCGAGCGCTCCTAACCGCTCAATTTCACCGCCGGCCTCGCTGAGAAGGAGTGAAGGCTGGCGGCATTCATGCTTCAACACGGAACAAAGGAAACGGTGATCCGGCCGGGAGAAATCTTTCGGCAGATCGGCCGCGGGTACGTTTACCCGTTTATTCGTTGATGACGTTAACAAGGAAGAAGAGGAATGAAGAAAGAGACCCAACAAGGCGCAAAACCCAGCCTGATGATGGCGGTGTTACCCATCGGGCTGACGCTGTCGATTCTGGCGATTCAACTTTTTGTGTTTGATGACTTTACCCCCCACATCCCACTGGTGTTCGGGATCGGAGTCACCGCAGTGCTGGCCTGGATGCGCGGCTACCGCTGGCACGATATCGAAGACGGCATCTTGCATACGGTGCGGGTGGCGTTGCAGTCGATCGCCATTCTGATGCTGGTCGGGATGATCGTCGGCGTCTGGATTGCCAGCGGAACAGTGCCGATCCTGATCTACTATGGCCTCAATACCCTTAGCCCGGAGATTTTCCTGGCGGCCAGTATGTTGCTGTGCTCGGTGGTGTCGGTAACGCTCGGCACTTCCTGGGGCACGGTGAGTACGGTGGGCCTGGCGCTGGTCGGCATTGGTGTCGGCTTTGATATCCCGATTTACTGGACCGCCGGTGCTGTGGTCTCCGGGGCCTTCTTCGGTGATAAAATCTCGCCCCTGTCGGATACCACTAACCTGGCACCGGCAGTGATCGGGGTCAGCCTGTTTGATCACATCAAGAATATGTTGCCGACCACGGTGCCGGCGATGCTCCTGGCATTTGGGATCTACCTTTTTGTTGGCTTTGATGCCGGCAACCTCCAGTCTACCGATTTTGCCCGGGTTGCGCTGATCACCGACGGGATTGTAAATAACTTCAATTTGTCGCCATGGTTGCTGGTTCCGCCGTTGCTGGTGCTGGGCTGTTCACTGGCCCGGATGCCGACCCTGCCGTCGCTGTTTGTCGGGGTGTTGAGCGGTGCCGTGCTGGCGGTGGTGGCGCAGGGGGCAACTGTCCATGAGGTGTTCCGCTACATGCAGAGCGGTTATGAAATTAACACCGGAGTCTCTGAGATTGATTCGTTGCTCGGTCGCGGCGGGATCCAGTCGATGACTTGGGTGATCACCCTGGTGATGATTTCGCTGGGTTTTGGTGGCGCACTGGAGCGGACCCGCTGTCTGGAAACTATTGTTGAAGCAATCCTGAAGAAATCGCGCTCCTTCCTGCGGTTGCAAACTTCGGCGATCGGGACGGCAATGGCGACCAACCTGGTGGCCGGTGACCCGTACTTGTCGATCAGCCTGCCCGGGCGGATGTTTGCCCCGGCGTTTGTGAAGCAAGGCTATTCCAAGCTGAACTTGTCGCGTGCGGTGGAAGAGGGCGGGACACTGATTTCGCCACTGGTGCCCTGGAATGCGGGCGGCTCGGTGGTGATCAGTGCGCTGGGTCTCGGCATTGCCGAAGGGCATATCGAGAACCTGCTGTATATTCCGCTGGCTTTTGCCTGCTGGATCTCACCGCTGCTCAGTATTATTTATGCCGCGACCAACAAGTTCACTTTAACCCTGGAGCCAACAGAGGTGCTACCGCAAGAGGAGCCATCGCAAGAGTTGCCGGCACAAGTGAAGTAGCAGCTATGCGTTGTGAGTGAAAAATTTAAAGAAATGAAAAGAGCCCGGAAGGGCTCTTTTTGTATTTGTGCGCCGAGCATGGCGTTGTTCTAGGAGGTGAAAGTCCTCTACGGGCTCAGTCGAGCGAGAACCGTTAGCCTATGCAAGGGTGCCCACCGTGAGGTGGGATCTGAAGGAAGCAAACGGCAAAACTTGGGTGTGACGAACAGAAACCTGATAGTAGGCCAGTACAACTTGGGTAACCTAGCAATATATAGAACAGCCCAATGCCTCGACGGGAAGTGTGTACGGGTAAATCAGGCACAGCCAAGGGAAAGAACAACGTCTTACCTCGGGAGATCTTACGACCTGTCTCGGATGAGACTAATACAACAGTGATGTTGTGTGACGGGTAATAAGAAGTCAGCAGAAGGCATAGTACCTTGGGGAAGTACAACCCAAGGGAAGGCCGGAACTGAATATATCAAGAAGCAGTCACTAGACACTCAATCATGTGGGGTCATAGCAAGATGAACAACATCTCTACGTACTACTGGGCAACACCGCAAGTGACGCTCATGGCCACGAAGAATGACAAGCATGATCGGCGTAGACAGGAGGACGAGTCTTGGTGACCTCAACTCAGTTGATGGAGCGGATCTGCTCCTCAACAAATCTGAACCAAGCCCTGAGAAGAGTGAAGAAGAACAAGGGATGTGCTGGGGTTGATAAACTCGACATAACAGCGACTATCTCGATGCTTCGGCAGTCTTCTAATGGGCAAGCGCTCCGCCAGAGCCTTCTGGACGGGAGCTACCAACCGCAACCCGTTCTGGGTGTAGAAATTCCCAAACCTAGCGGGGGAGTGAGGCAGCTAGGTATCCCAACTGTACTTGATAGGGTAGTCCAACAGGCCATTACCTCAGTACTGACAGATATCTACGAACCTCAGTTTTCAAGCAACAGTTATGGGTTCAGGCCTAACCGCAGTGCCCACCATGCATTGGTGGCAGCAAGCCACTACATCAGGGAGGGGCGGGGTTATGTAGTCGACATAGACCTGGCGAAATACTTCGATACTGTGAACCACGATAGACTGATGCACAGGCTATCGGAGGACATCACAGATAAACGGGTCCTGAAACTGGTCAGGTCATACCTACAGGCAGGCATAATGCGAAACGGGTTAGTTGAGCAGAGGCAACGAGGGACGCCACAGGGTGGACCATTATCTCCGCTGCTATCAAATATCGTATTAGATGAGTTGGATAAAGAGCTTGAGCGAAGAGGGCATAAGTTCTGCCGATATGCAGACGACTGCCAAATCTACGTGCACAGTGAGGAAGCCGCCAATCGAGTAAAAGCCTCAATCACGGAGTTCTTGGAGCAGAAACTGAAACTCAGGGTTAACCGTGAGAAAAGTGCGGCAACGAGAGTGACAGAGCGGACTTACCTAGGCCATCGCTTTCAACGAGATGGAAGCATCCATATCTCGAAGACAGCACAAACTCAGATGAAGAAGCGAGTGCGTCAAATAACGAAGCGGAATCGAGGGCGAGAGTTGAAGACAGTCCTAGTCGAACTCACTCAATACCTAAGAGGTTGGCAACACTATTTCAAGCTTGCCATACGGAAAAGCGCGATGCAGCGCTTGGATGAATGGATAAGGCGGCGCTTACGGTGCTATCGCCTCAAGCAGCGCAAGCGCAGATACAGCATAGCGACATGGTTACGCCAAGAGGGTGTAAGCGAACGCAATGCGTGGAAGCTGGCGATGTCAGATAAAGGGTGGTGGCACTTGGCTTTATCGCCCCAGCTCAATCAGGCCATGCCAATGAAATGGTTCAAGGAGATGGGTCTGTACTCGTTGCGAGATGGGTACGAGTCACTGAAAATATATTCGGAACCGCCGTATGCGACCCACGCTTGTACGGTGGTGTGAGAGGACGGAGGCCGTGAGGCCTCCTCCTACTCGATTTATACCGGTGCTTGCAATGATCCGAGCCTGTTAGCTTTCTTCATCCTGAAGTATGGCTTCATCGGTCTGCAACTGCGAGATCGCCTGCAATAGGCTCCCGTCCACTTCCGGCAGGGTATCGCTGAGGCGGATAGCTTCTCCCGGCACAAATGACAGCATGATATTTTTCAGGCTCGCCTGGCTGTTTCTTTGGTTTTGCAGGTGGAAGGCGGTTAACTGTTCATAAACCTGGGTTTCCAGCTTGGTAATTTGTTCGTCGGTGAGGTTGATCCGGGCCATGCAAATGGCTGGCCGGATCGAGTGCTTTTCCTGGTTGGCTTTAAAGCGTTTGACGAACAGGCGATCCAGCGGGCTGTCTTCTTCGTTAATGAAGCGTTTTTGCGCGTTGAGTTTAACCTTGGTTTTCTCAATGGTTTCCAGATAACCCATCATTTCCAGCGCCCGCAGGTAGTGAATGACCGACTGTTCCGAGAGTTGATAGTGCTGTTGAATTTCTTCGACCGACCACTGTAGCGAAACCAGCAGGTAGATGAAGTCGTACAGGTAGGGGTACTGGGCAAATATCCGGTTATTTTGCGGTGAAATCGCTTTGATGTCCTGCTGCTGCAGCTTGGCGGCCAGGGTTGAGAGCTGGACCAGATCGGTGTCCAGATAGCCGGCATAAAAGGTGATTTTATCGATCCCTAAGCTGGGGTTGTGAAACTGCCGCTTTAAGCTGCTGACCGGCACGCAGCAATACTCAGACAGCTGCGCATAACTGACCCCTTTTTCTTTCAGCGTTTCGCGTAACGCCGCCAGTAAGTAATCGGCTGAAATGTTCATGCTTTTCTCCGCCAGCAAGTGGTTGTGTAGCCTTCCGGATTGGCTGATGCTTCTGAGGTATACAATAATCATCCGATAAAATCCATGATGACTTTATCAACTTCGTTGTTTCGCGCCCATCACAATGACAGAAATCTCGTTGGACTGCCGTGAGTTGAAATTTCGGGCTGAATTAGCGAGCAATAAACATGGTGCTCCGGGGTACCGGTCATCGTCGGTGGCTGCTCGGCGCACTGGTCGCAGGCTTGCGGGCAGCGGGTGCGGAACACACAGCCGGAAGGCGGGTTGATCGGCGAGGGCAGATCGCCGGCCAGCAACTGCACGTCCCGTTGTCGCGCCAGGTGCGGGTTGGCGATCGGTACCGCAGACAGCAGTGCCTGGGTATAGGGGTGCTGGGCGTGGTCAAATACCCGGGTGTAGCGGCCAACTTCCATCGGTTTGCCCAGGTACATTACCATCACCCGGTCGCTGATATGGCGAACCACGCTGAGATCGTGGGCGATCATCACCATGGTCAGTCCCATCTCTTGTTGCAAGTCGCTGAGCAGGTTGATGACCTGGGCCTGCACCGAGACATCCAGGGCGCTGACCGGCTCGTCGCAGACCACCAGTTCAGGGCGCAGGATCAGCGCCCGGGCAATTCCGACCCGCTGGCACTGGCCGCCGGAGAACTCATGGGGATATCGGTTGCGCTGGCTGGCCAGCAGTCCGACTTTATCCATCATCTGCAAGACTCGCTGTTCGACGTCGCGGCGTGACAGTTGCGGCTCGTGGGTCAGCAGCGGTTCGGCGATACACTCAGCGACGGTCAGGCGCGGATTGAGGCTGGCCGAGGGATCCTGGAAAATCATCTGGAACTGGCGACGCTTTTGCTTCAGCTCGGCTTTGCGGTAGGCCAGCATGTTTTCCCCCTGCCAGGTGAGGGTGCCGCCGGTCGGTTCAATGAGTCGCAGCAGTGCCCGGGCCAGGGTCGATTTCCCGCAGCCGGATTCGCCGACGATCCCTAAGGTTTCGCCGCGGTAGATATCAAGATCGATCCCGTCGACCGCTTTCACTTGTTGGCGTCGGCTCGGCAGCGGGTGCTTGCCGACCCGGAAATGCACCTGCAAGCCACGCGCTGAGAGCAAGGGTTGGTTGGTGTTCATCATATACTCCTTATTCATTACGAATTCCTTAGACTGAGGCCGCTTGCTTGATCGGTTGGGATGCGCTGCATTGCGGCTCCGTCACCGCCACTTGCTCTGTGACCCCATGGCAGGCCAGCGCCTGACGGCTTGAGAGCCGGGTCAACGGCGCGGGTGTTTCGGCACATTGGGGCCGGGCAACCGAGCAGCGGGCGGTAAACGGACAGCCGTCATTGCGCAGCAGGGCGCTTGGTGGGCTGCCGGGAATGGTCGGCAGCCGCGGCATGTCGTCACGAATTGAGGGAATGGCTTTGAGCAGGCCCTGGGTGTAGGGATGCGCCGGTTGCTCAAACAGAGTGAACGTCTCGGCTTCTTCCATTTTGCGGCCACCGTACATCACCAGGACCCGGTCGCACATTTCGGCGACGACGCCCATATCATGGGTGATCAGGAGAATGGCGGTGTTGAATTCGGCCTGCAGCTCTCGCAACAGGGTCAGGATTTGGGCCTGAACCGTGACATCCAGCGCGGTGGTCGGCTCATCGGCGATCAGCAGCTCCGGCTGACACAACAGCGCCATCGCAATCATCACCCGTTGGCGCATCCCGCCGGACAATTCGTGGGGAAATTGGCTCATTCGGGTCGCGGCAGAAGGGATCCGCACCGCATCGAGCATCGCAATGGCCTGCTGTTCGGCAGCTTTGCGACTCAGGCCCCGGTGGATGCAGAGCACTTCGGACAGTTGCTTGCCGATTTTGACGAACGGGTTGAGTGAGGTCATCGGGTCCTGGAAAATCATCCCGATTTTTTCGGCGCGGATCTGGTTCAGTTCGCGTTTCGACATCGTCAGCAAATTCTCGCCATGAAAGCGGGCGGCGCCCTGAGTGGTACCGTTGTCGGCCGTCAGGCCCATCAGGGCAAAGACCGACTGGCTTTTGCCGGAGCCGGACTCGCCGACGATGCCTAAGGTTTCTCCGGCACGGATCGAGTAGGAGAGATCGCTGACTGCCTGGACCGGTCCGTCCGGGGTGTCAAAGCGAACCTGCATGTTCTCTACAGATAAAATCGTCATGGGGGCTCCTTAGCGATCTTTCGGGTCGAGCGCGTCACGCAGGCCGTCGCCGATAAAGTTGAAACAGAACAGGGTTGTCACCAGGAACAGGGACGGGAACAGCAGTTGCCACAGGGCGACGTCAATCGTTTTGGCCCCTTCGGCAATCAGCACGCCCCAGCTGGTATCCGGTGGCTGAACCCCCAGTCCTAAAAAGCTGAGAAAGGATTCGAACATGATGAAGCCGGGCACCATCAGCGAGGCGTAAACCATTACGATCCCCAGCACATTGGGCAGCACATGGCGGCGGACGATGGTCAGACGTGAAACGCCGATCGAATGGGCCGCTTCAATGAACTCGCGTTTTTTCAGGCTGAACGTGACACCGCGAACGACCCGGGCGATCCCGAGCCAGGAGACCATGCCGATCACCACGAAAATCAGGTAAATGTTATTGCCGAACAGGGTAACAAACAGGATCACCAGGAACATGAAAGGCACCGAGTCGAGCACTTCGATCACCCGCATCATGATGCTGTCGACCACTCCACCGACAAAGCCGGAGATGCTGCCCCACAGTGTGCCGATCACCACGGCCACCAGTGCGCCGAGAAAACCGACCATGATCGACAGGCGTCCACCCTGCATGGTGCGGGCAAACAGGTCCTGACCGAGATCGTCGGTGCCGAAATAGTGGCCGGAGGTCAGGGACGGTTGGCCCAGCACGTGGGGATCGGCGACCACGTTCCAGTCGATTTCATCGTGGGCAAAGGGCGACAGCGATGGACCGAGCGTGATACAGCCGATAATGAACATCAAGATACAGACGGAGGCCATGGCCGCTTTGTTCTGGCGAAAACGGCGCCAGGCATCCTGCCACAGGCTGCGGCCTTCCACGGCGTCGGTGGTGCTGTCAGGGCTATCCGAACGTTTCTGGTTCAGCGAGTGGTTGAGCGCTTGTGCCAGACTTTGATCGTCAATTTTCTTTGTGAGCATGCTGAACTCCTAAATCCGGATCCGCGGGTCGATCACGGTATAAAGAATATCGACCACGAGGTTAAAAAAGATGGTCAAGGTGGCGACAATCAAGGTAATGCCCATCACCAGGCCGTAGTCCCGGTTGAGCGCCCCGGAGACAAAGTGCTGACCCATACCACCGGTACTGAAGAAGATGTCGATGATCACCGAGCCGGTCACCACGGCAACAAAGCTGGGGCCGAGCATAGCGACTACCGGGATCAGTGAGGGACGCAGGGCGTGATGGAACAGGATGTAGCCGGTCGACAGCCCTTTGGCTTTGGCGGTGCGGATATATGGTTGGTTTAAGGTTTCAATCATGGCACCGCGCATCACCCGGGCAATGCTGGCAATTGAACCGATGGCCAGGCTCAGTACCGGCAGCACCAGAAAGGCCAGTTGGCCTCCTTCCCAGCCACCGGCCGGCAGCCAGTCCAGATGGATGGCGAAAATGGTGACCAGGATCGGGGCCAGCACAAACGCCGGGATCACCACGCCGGTCATTGACAGTGACATCAGCGCATAATCAAGGCGTGTGTTGCGGTTGAGGGCCGCGAGGGTGCCCAGCAGCATCCCGGTCGGCACCGAAATGGCAAACGAGAGAATGCCAAGCACAGCTGAAACCGGCCAGGACTGGGCAACCAGTTGGGTGACGGTAAAGTCCTGGTAGACAAAACTCGGTCCGAGATCGCCCTGGATAAAGTTGGAGATGTAGATAAAAAATTGGATCAGGAAGGGTTCGTTGAGGTGGAACTTGGCCTCGATATTGGCGCGAACCACTTCCGGCATCGGCCTTTCCATGTCAAACGGGCCGCCGGGGGAGATGTGCATCAGCCAGAACGACACCAGTGCGATAAACAGCAGGGTTGGAATGGCGATCATCAGGCGGCGGAGAATGTATAACACCATAGTGATTTCCACAGTCAAAAGGGTCGGGGGGAAGCAGCCTGGCCGGACATCACGGCGTCCCGGCCAGAGCTGCTTACAGTATGGTCTTCACGGATTAGTGAGCCTTTACATACACGTTCTTGCGATAGTAGGCCGCTTCCGGGTTGGTCCGCTCGTAACCGCCGATATAAGGCTGCAGCAGGTACTTGTCGCCGCCGCGGCGATACATGGGGATGATTGCCATATCCTGGATCAGCAGCTGCTCGGCCTGACGGTATTGTGCCGACGGATCACTGAGGGTTTTTGACTGGCGCATCAGGGCGTCGTATTGCGGGTTCTGGTAGCGCGAATCGTTAAATTCACCATTTGAGACAAAGATATCGAGCCAGGTTGAGGCTTCGTTGTAATCCGCCGTCCAGCCGCCGCGGCTGATATTGCCCGGATCTTTCAGGGCGTAGAACACCTTGGGCTCCAGCTGTTTGATTTCCACCTGGGCGCCCAGCACGCTTTTCCACATCCCCGCCATGGCCGTTGCCATTTTGACGTCCTGGGAGAAGGTCGGCACGGTGAAGGTCAGCTTGAGCGGGTTAGCCTTGCTGTAACCGGCCTCAGCCAGCAGGGCTTTGGCTTTTTGGTTGCGGACTTGCTGAGTCCAGGTCGCGTAGGCCGGGGTGAAGCTGTCAAAGTTGTCGGTTTGCGGCGGCACCAGGGTATACATGGGTACACCGCCGTTCTTGACGATTGCCTGGGTCATAATATTGCGGTCGATGGCATAGGAAAGCGCCTGGCGCACCCGCAGATCCTGGGTCGGACCGGACTGGGTATTGAGGTAGTAAAAGATGGAGCCCAGCGACGCGCTGGTGGTCGCTACTTTGGTCGGAAACTGTTTGAGGATCCGGTTTTTCTGCGCTGCCGGGATCGAGAGCGCTTCATCGAGTTCACCGGCCAGGAAGCGGTTCAGCGAGACGTTGGCATCACCGATTGGCAACCAAGTGATTTGATTGAGCACCACGGCATCAGCATTCCAGTAATGGGGGTTTTTGACCATCACCATTTTCTCATTGACCTTCCACGCCGAGACGGTAAAGGCGCCGTTGGTCACAATGTGTTCAGGTTGGGTCCAGGCGCTGCCGTATTGTTCGACGGTGGCCTGGTGTACCGGCGCCATGACCGGGTGGCTGAGGAGCTTGATGAAAAACGGGATGGGTTCTTCCAGCGTCACTTCGAAGGTGTGATCATCCAGGGCTCTGACACCCAGACTGCTCGGCGCGGCCTCACCATTCATAATTGCATCGGCGTTCTTGATGCCGGGAATTGCGGCGAACCAGGCATAAGGCGAGGCAGTTTTCGGGTCGAGCAGGCGTTGCCAGCTGTAGACAAAGTCGTGGGCTGTCACAGGCTCGCCGTTGGACCATTTCGAGTCCCGCAGGTGGAAGGTATAGACGGTGTTGTTTGCATTGACGTCCCAGTGGGTTGCAACCCCCGGCACGGTTTGGCCTTGCTTGTCCTGGGTGGTTAGGCCTTCAAACAGATCCCGACCCAGATTGAATGCCGGCTCTGCTGCTTGTTTGGCCGGATCAATCGAGGTGACTTCGGCACCGTTGTTGAGGGTAATTTCCTGTTTTTCTGCCAGCTGGGTGCCTGCCGGGTAAGGCATCGCTGCGGCAGGCAGGGTGATCAGACTGGCAATGAACATGCTGAGTTTTGCGATTTTTCTTGTACTCATCTTATCCTCTTTCACATCCGTGTAAGTTGAGAATAAATGTATATTGTATACAAAATGCTCTCAATTGAATTTTTACACTTTATTAACAAGGGGGCATAAAGTGATCCCGGTGGTGCCAAAAAGTGAGACCATGGCGGCAGGCAATAGTGAAGATTGACAGCGAGAGACCTGTGGCCGGCATCGGAATAAAAAAAGCCGGCTGAAAGCCGGCAAACACTACAGAAGTAAGGAAGTAAGGCCAACCGCTGAGCACAACCAGGGGTGGCAAATAAGCCGGACCGCTCGGGAGATTGAACGATGGCCCGGCATTGAGGGATTGGAAGCTGTGTTGTGAGATTGCGACAGGTGCCGCGACCTCATGGCATTGCGAAAATGTTACACCGCCGCTGTTGCGCGTTGCAGCCAGTCGCGCTCTTGCGGGGTTAAATCCCCTTCGAGCGCGTCAAAGACTTTGGCATGGTAGTCATTGAGCCACTGGCGCTCGGAAGCATCCAGCAAGGCCGGCTCCAGCGGGTGGGTGGCGATTGGCGCCAGGGTGATGGTGTCGAAACCGTAAAAATCACCAAACTCGTTCTGCTCAATCTTCACCACCTTCATGATGTTTTCGATCCGCACGCCGTATTCGCCTTCGCGGTAGACGCCGGGCTCGTTGGTGATCACCATATTCGGCTTCAGCTCGACCTCGGTCGGGGATTGCGAGAAGTTCTGCGGCCCTTCGTGGACATTCAGGCACATGCCGACCCCATGGCCGGTACCGCACTTGTAGTCGATACCCTGTTGCCACAACACCCCGCGCGCCAGCACGTCCAGGTTGGAGCCGGTAGAGCCTTTGAGAAAACGTGCCTGGCTGAGCCGGATCACCGCTTTGAGCACCAGGGTATAGTCGATGCGCTGTTGCTGGCTCAGGGTGCCGAAACTGAAGGTGCGGGTGATGTCCGTGGTGCCGCCCAGATACTGGCCACCGGAGTCGACCAGGAAGAAGTTCGACTCGTCAACCGGCTTGTTGCTGTCTTCATCGGCGGCGTAGTGCATTTTCGCGCCGTGCTCGGCAAATCCGGCAATGGTGCGGAAACTGTCACCCAGGTAGGTCGGCGCTAAGGCGCGAAAATGCTGTAGCTGCTGCTCGGCGCTGAGTTCGGTGACGTCGCCGCCGGGGACCTGCTGTTCCAGCCAGGTCATGAACTTTACCATCGCGATCCCGTCCAGCCGCAACGTCTCTTCCATGTTTTCCAGCTCGGTGTCGTTCTTGCTGGCTTTCATGTCGGTGACATAACTGCGCTGGTGTGTCACGGTCAGGCCGTCGGGCAGACTGCAGATCAGGCGCGCATCGCTGTGGCTGGCACAACTGCGGAAATGATGCCCGGCATCCAGCTTGCCCAGGACGTCGCTGATGTGTTCATAAGGCTGGCAACTAACGCCTTGCGCTTCGAGTTTGCTTTGTACGTCTTCCGGCAGTTTCTGCAGATCGATAAACAGCGTAGCCGTTTGGGCATTGATTAGCAGGTAGCCCTCAGAAATTGGACAGTATGGGGTATCGCCGCCACGAATGTTGAGGGTCCACATCACATCATCCAGCGTTGAGATCAGCAGATCATCCACCTGATCGCTGGTCATGTACTGGCGGATTTGGGCCAGCTTTTGTGCCGTGGTCTGTCCGGCGTATTGCAGCGGATGATTGAACACAGGTGTGGTCGGCCGGACCGGGCGATCGTGCCAGATCCCGCCGATCAGGTCGTGCTCCAGCACGATGTCGATGGCTTTGTCGGCAAACGCGGTCTGAAGTTGTTGGTAAAACGCATAACTGATGGTGCGGCCGTCGACGCCGACCCGGCTGTTGGCCGGCAGTGTCTGCGCCAGCCATTCTGGGATCGACGGGGTTTCCGCCAGTCTGGCTTTAAACAGAGGAAGCCCGCTGCCTTGCAGCTGCTCTTCAGCCTGGATGTAGTAACGGCCATCGGTCCACAAACCACCACCGTCAGGGGTGATCACCGCATCGCCCGCCGAGCCGGTGAAACCGGTGATCCAGCGCCGGGCCAGCCAATGATCGGCTGAATATTCGCTGCTGTGGGGATCGTTGTTGGTGACGATATAGGCGTCGAGCTGCAACGCCGACATGGCATCGCGTAGTTGGCTGAGACGCTGGGAAACCGGGCAGTGCGTACTTGCTTGAAGACTCATCCTATCCTCTGTGTCATCCGTGTGAAGTGATGACAAATGTATAGTGTCAAGAAAGCGCTCACAATTGTGTGTTTACATCTTATTAACGAAGGCGCAGAAATTAATCCTTTGGGTCTCAGAAACTGAGACTGTGAGTTCACAGAGTGGGTTCATTGCAATCGGGAGGAGAGCTGCCGGGTTGCCTGAATGAGGTGCGCCGATAACTCCCGGATATGCTGTTTGGTAAATTCCTCACGATTGACTCCCAGGCTGATGGCGGCGATGGCCTGGTTGTTGAGATCCAACACCGGCGCCGCAATAAAACTCAGGCTGGACGAATCCGGACTTTCCGTGACGGCGTAACCGAGTCGCCGGGCCTGTTGCAGCTCTTCCAGCATCGCCGCCAAACGTTGCGGGGCATTTTGGCCCTTGGGAAGGACTTGCGCGAGATAATCTTCCTGAAAGCGGGCAGGGCGAGTGGATAAAATCGCTTTACCGGGTGCGGCTTCGTACACCGGAAAGGTGGTTCCGATGTAGACGTTCGACACCCTGGCCATGGATGATTCTGTTTTGGCGATGGTGACGATCCGGCTCCCGACTTCGATATTGAGATAGACCGACTGATAGGTTTCGTTCTTCAGGATTTCTGCAATCGGATGAAAGATCGAGATGGAATCCTGGCGGCTGAACACGGTTGAGGCGAGCTGAAAGATGGCTGCGCCCATGCAATATTTTTTGCGGGCGCTGGGGTCAATGCTAATCATGCCGTGCTGTAGCAGGGCTTCCAGCAATCGGTGGGTAGTGGAATAAGCTAGCCCGGTCTCTTCCGAGATCTCTGACAGGGATAAAGAGGTCGATGAACGGGCAAGTAGTTGCAGTATCTGCACGGCGCCATCGACCGCCGGTGCTTTGGATTTGGTGGGTAACATGGCTGGTAACATAGTTGTTAAAATGTCGTTAATTGAAATGCTATCACATTTATTTTTCCATATATGGAAATAATTTGATTTTAGCCCCATCACGTTTGACCGATTTATCAGTAGCTCCATAAGATTCTTCAAAACAAAGTGGAGAAGCCTCATGCGAGTGGAACGTAATTTTGTCAATAATCAGTTTCAGGAGACGGTCGGTCACGAAACGATTGCCGTCTATAACCCCGAAAATGAAACGCAGATCGCCCAAGTGACTGCTGCATCGTCAAAGGATGTACTGGATGCGGTGGCAGTGGCCAGCCAGGCTCAGCGTACCTGGCGTCGCTTGACCAGTCTTGAGCGGGGCGAACACCTGAAAAAGCTGGCGGACAAGCTGGTTGAGCACGCTGGTGATATCGGCCGGGTGCTGGCGCTGGAGTCCGGGAAAAGTGTCGAAGATGCTGTGAACGAGACCATTTATGCGGCGGATATTACCCGATATCACGCAGAGTGGGCGCGCCGGATTGAAGGGGAAATCATTCCCAGCGATACGCCGGATGAAAACCTGTTGCTTCATCGCGAGCCGATCGGTGTGGTGGCGTGTCTGATCCCGTTTAACTATCCGGTATATACGCTGCTGCGCAAAATCGCCCCGGCCTTGATCACCGGAAATACCGTGGTGGTCCGTCCCAGCAACAATACTCCTTGCTCGGCGTTTGCGATTGCACAGGCGATTGTAGAAGCCGAGTTGCCGGCAGGCGTGGTGAATATTCTGACCATGGATCACGCAACTGCAGAGACCATGTGTACCCACCCGAAAGTCGGCATGATCACCTTAACCGGCAGTGTCGGCGCAGGGCGTAAGGTGCTGGAGTACTCTCAGGTCAATATTGCCAAGTCTTCCCTGGAGCTGGGCGGGAAAACGCCGGCCATTGTGGCCCCGGATGCAGATCTGGCCAAAGCGGCACGTGAGATTGTGGCCTCGAAAACTTCGAATTGCGGCCAGTTGTGCACGGCGGTTGAGCGGGTCTATGTGCACGAGTCCATCAAGTCGGAATTTACCATGTTGCTCAAGCAAGAGATGGAAAGTGTTCAGTATGGCCCGCGCTCGCAGGAGCCGAGTTACATGGGGCCACTGGTCAACGAGAATGCACGGCTGAATATTCATCAGATGGTGGAGCGTGCCATCGACGATGGCGCCCATCTGATGACGGGCGGCTTTATTCCGGAAGGGAAAGGTCATTTCTATCCTCCGACAATTCTGACCAATTGCCGTCAGGACATGGAAATTGTTCAGGAAGAAATCTTTGGCCCGGTGTTGCCGATCCTGACTTACAAGACCATTGAAGAAGCCATTGAACTGGCTAACGACCACCAGTTTGGCCTGGCCTCGCTGATTTACACCGAGAGCTACCGTGATGCGATGCAAGTGGCAAATAACATCGAAGCCGGTGAGTTCTACATCAACCGGATCCCTGCCGACCCTTACCAGGGCTATCACCAGGGTTGGAAACGCTCCGGCCTCGGTGGCGACGATGGCAAGCACGGCATGCTGGATTACACCCAAACCCGCTTAGTGGTTGCCAAATACTAAGCCCGGACTTCCCTGACTTGAAGGCGCACGCCAGATAACAAATACAAAGTGCGCCTGCAAACACAAAAGGACTGAATCATGTCAAATGCAACGATGGAACCCGTTGTAGGCACGCCTACATCCAAAAAAGAGCAGATGAGCCGTTATTTTCAATTTTTATTGATCCTGATGGCGGGCGGCGCGATCTACCCGCTGCTGTATCTGCGTCAGAATTTCGAGGTCTCGATTCTCGAAGTATTTAACATCACCACTTCCGAGCTGGGCAGCTATTACTCGGCACTGGGCGTGATGTATATGGTCTGCTACCTGCCGAGCGGATGGCTGGCAGATAAATTTTCTCCCCGGCTCCTGATCACTTTTTCAATGGCAGCCACCGGCGGCCTGGGCCTCTGGTTTGCCTCTGTTCCTTCTAAAGCCGTGTTGCCATACATCTTTTTGGGCTGGGGCCTGGCAGCAGGATTGACCTTCTGGGCGTCCTTGATCAAAGGGGTCAAGATGCTGGCCAGCAAGAATGAACAAGGCCGATTTTTCGGCATTCTGGACGGCGGGCGTGGTCTGGTGGAAGCCGTGCTGGCGACAATAGCGATTGGTTTGTTTGCCTATGCCATTGAAACCAATGGCGAATCAACAACGGTCGCCCTGAAGCAGGTGATCTACATGTATGCCTACACCTGCCTGACACTGGCGGTGGTCATCTTCCTGTTTTTCAACAATAAAAACGAAGTTGAAGAAGAAAAGGCCGAACGTCAGGGAACGTTGATCGGTAATCTGAAGTTTTTAGCTTCCATTCCTGAGCTGTGGCTGGTGGCAGGGGTGATTTTCTGTGGTTATCAGCTGTTCTGGGCAACGTATTCTTTCTCCGCTTACATGCAACAAAGCTATGAAATCAGTGCTGTGACTGCTGGCTTTATCACGGTTGCGAAACTCTGGATGCGTCCGATTGGCGGCATTGGCGCAGGTTTTCTCGGGGACCGGTTCCGGATCGAAAACGTGCTGGCCTTGTCTTTGCTCGGCTCGTCTATTGGTTTGCTGCTGATGATTGCGCTACCGGATATGCAGAGCATCACCCTGCTGTTGGCACTGGTGCTGCTGATTGGGGTGTTGACCTATGCGATCCGCGGCCTGTACTGGGCAATTCTTGACGGGTGTGATGTGCCGGCTCACGTCACCGGCCTGGCGGTTGGGATCATCTCACTGATTGCATACACCCCGGATATTTTCTTGCCGATGATCAACGGCTACCTGGCGGAAAAATACGAAGGACTCACGGTGTACCACCTCTACTTTGGTTATATCGCGGTGATGGGCGTTATCGGCACCATTGCCTGCCTGAAACTAAAACAAATGATCGACGCTAAGCAGGGAGCTTAAACCATGAAAGTTACGCATTTAGAAACCCATGTTGTTGCGACACCAGCGCCTCATATTGGCGGCATGTACTGGATTTTTGTCCAAATTCGTACCGATTGCGGCATTGAAGGAGTCGGAGAGGTTTATGCTGCTTCGTTTCATCCGGAGGTGATGAAAGCGGCCATTGAGGATGTGTTTGAGCGTTACCTGAAAGGCCACGATCCGCACCATGTCGAGCGCTTTTTCCGTGAGACCTACTCCAGCGGTTTCACGCAAAGGCCGGATCTGACCATGATGGGAGTCGTCAGCGGCTTGGAGATGGCTTGCTGGGATATTATCGGTAAGGCTGCGGGTAAACCTGTGTATGAGCTCATTGGCGGCAAAGTACACGATAAGCTTCGCTCATACACGTATCTGTATCCGGAAAACAGCCGTGGTGAATACGACTACGATAGTGTCGACTTAGCGGTTGAGTGTGCCATCCAGAACATGGAGTTGGGCTTTACTGCGCTCAAGTTTGATCCGGCTGGTCCTTATACGGCCTACTCCGGTCATCAGCTGACACTGGAGGCGATGGATAAATCGGCTCAGTTTTGTGCACGGATCCGTGAAGCGGTCGGGAATCACTGCGACCTGCTGTTCGGCACCCACGGCCAAATGTGTGTGTCGTCCGCGATTCGCCTGGCCAAGCACCTGGAGCCGTTTGATCCGCTTTGGTTTGAAGAGCCGGTCCCACCGGGCCAGCATGAAGCGATGGCTCGGGTGGCACAGAAGACCTCGATCCCGGTGGCGACCGGTGAGCGCCTGACCACCAAGTATGAGTTCCATGAGGTGTTGCGCCATAACGCGGCGTCGATCCTGCAAATGAACCTGGGGCGTGTCGGCGGGATCCTGGAAGCGAAGAAGATCGCTGCACTGGCGGAAGTTCATTATGCTCAGATTGCGCCGCATCTCTATAACGGGCCAGTGGGTGCAGCCGCCAGTATTCAGCTGGCTGCGGCGACCCCGAACTTCCTGATCCAGGAAAGCATTATGACCTGGGGTGGGTTCCATGCCGACGTGTTGCAGGAGCCGATCCGTTGGGAGAAAGGCTACATTATTCCTTCTGAGAAGCCGGGGCTGGGGATTGAGCTGAATATGGATGTGGTGAAAGCGAGGTCGCCGTACACCAGCCGAACCCTGCATTTGTCGATGGATCAAAAGCCATATGATGTGACGCAGGAGTCGTCGACATCCTGGAAAGTGAAACCGGAGTGATCAGCATGAAGCAGTACGATTACATTATTGTCGGGGCCGGCTCTGCCGGCTGTATTCTGGCCAATCGTCTGACGGAGTCGGGGGAATACTCGGTGTTGCTGATTGAAGCCGGGGGCCGTGATGTCAGCCCCTGGTTCAAGCTACCGGTCGGTTTCGCCAAGACCTACTATCACCCGAAGTATAACTACATGTATTACAGTGAGCCGGAATCCAGCATGGCCGGGCGGGCAATTTATGCCCCGCGCGGCAAGGTCCAGGGGGGATCCGGCTCCATCAACGCGATGATTTATGTTCGTGGTCAGCGACAGGATTATGATGACTGGGCACGCCAGGGTAATCCGGGGTGGGGTTTTGACGATGTGCTGCCATATTTCAAAAAGCTTGAGCAGCATCCGTTGGGCGATACTGAGTACCACAGCTCAAAAGGCCTGATCGGCATCACTCAAATGAAGCATGATGCGCATAAAATCTGCGACTTTTACCTCAAAGGCTGCGAAGAGCTGGGATATTCGCTCAATGATGATTTTAACGGCGCGCAGTTTGAAGGGGCGGGTATTTATGAAACCAATATTCGCAACGGGATGCGGGACTCCAGTAGCTTTGCCTACCTTGAGCCGGCAAAAAAGCGTGCGAACCTGACCATCTTCCATCATACCCAGACTCGGAAAATTCTGGTGGATGAGCATCAGCGCGCAACCGGCGTCGAAGTCGCGGTCGCAGGAGATCACCAAATTTTCCATGCTCGCAAGGAAGTGATTTTGTCGGCAGGGGCAGTGGACTCCCCGAAACTGCTGATGCTGTCCGGCATCGGAGAGCGTTCTTGTTTAGAGTCGCTTGGCATTCCGGTGGTGAAAGATTTACCTGCGGTCGGCCAAAACCTGCAGGATCATGTCTGTGTTAGTTTTTACTACCGGGCTACGCAAAAGACGCTCAATGATGATCTGACAAGTTGGTGGGGACAGGCAAAGGCGGGACTTCAGTATTTGCTCAATCGTCGCGGTCCGCTGGCACTGAGCGTGAATCAGGCGGGTGGATTCTTCAAAGGGAGTAAGGATGAAGCACTGCCGAATATACAGCTATATTTCAATCCGCTCTCTTATGAAATTCCCAAAGATCCCAACGCCAAAATGGTGCCGGATCCTTACTCCGGGTTTCTGGTTGCGTTTAACCCCTGTCGCCCGAGCAGCCGGGGAGAGATCACCCTGAAGTCTGGTGATCCGGATGATGCGGCGGCGATCCGCCCGTGCTACCTGAGTACCGAGAAAGATATTCAGGAAGTGATCCAGGGGACGAAGCTGATCCGCCACATCATGACGGCACCAACACTGCAGTCTCTGACGGAAGTAGAAGTCAAACCAGCCGGCTTGGTCACTGATGAAGCTTCCATGGTGGATTACTTCCGGGAAAATGGCGGCTCGATTTATCACCTGTGTGGCACTTGCGCGATGGGACCCGATGAAGCTGACGCCGTGGTAAATCATGAGCTGAAAGTGCATGGGGTGGAGGGGCTGCGGGTGGTAGATGCGTCGATTTTCCCGAATATCACCTCGGGGAACACCAATGCGCCGGTGATGATGGTGGCGGAGAAAGGTGCCGATATGATTTTACAGGCCGCAGCCGAAATACAGCCCTCCGAAGGGCCGGCAGCCGCCTGAAAGCGATTGGGCGGTAAACCGGGTGGAATAGATTAACTTTCCATTTTGAAACAGACGCTTACTGCGTCTGTTTTTGTGTCTGGCTGATCATTTGCCGTGAGGGTTTGCAGTACTGGCTGGCTGAAACAATGTCATCATTTCAAAAATCACTTCAATTCGTTAGGTTTTTTGTCAAAAATGAAATAAAGATTTTTTGAGGATACCTGGATGCGAACCCGCTCTGATGATCTGGAAATTTTTCTGGCTGTGGTCGACAGTGGTGGCTTTTCAGCCGCCGCTGAGGCGCTGGATATTCAAGTGGCGCGGGTCTCCCGTGCGGTCAGTAAAGTTGAATCCCAATTGGGGGTTTCCCTGCTCAACCGGACCACCCGGCGCGTTGAGCTGACCGACGAAGGGCGTCAGTTCGTCTCGACGGTACGGGCCGGATTGCGCCAGCTGCAACAGGCGGAAGAAGATATCGTCAGCCGGGGCGAGTTGCCCAAAGGCCGGTTGCGGGTTGATGCTGCGACCCCGTTTCTGTTTCACCAGCTGGTGCCGCTGATCCAACCGTTTCGCGAGGCCTACCCGGATATTGAACTGGTGATGACCTCCCATGAAGGCTACGTCGATTTGCTAGAAAAACAGACCGATGTGGCGATTCGGATTGGCCGTCTGACCGATTCCACCCTCCATGCCCGGTCGCTGGGCAAGAGTGAGTTGTATATGGTGACATCCCCGGACTATATCTCGCGCCGTGGCTGCCTGCATCATCCGAATGAGCTGGAGCAGCACGACTTGATTGGGTTTACCGGACCGAAAATTCTCAACACCTGGCCGTTGCCGGGCGTGGGGGAGATCACGCCGACCCTGGTGGTCAGCAATGGCGAGTTAGTGCGGCAATTGACGCTGGCGGGGAACGGGATCTCTTGCTTGTCCGGGTTCATGGTGAAAAAGGATATTGAGCAGGGGCGCTTGATCCCGCTGTTTGAATCGGTCAAGACCACCAACACCGGCCGCGAGCCGGTCAATGCGGTGTATTATAAGTCGTCCTCGGTGGCGAGGCGGATCAGTGCGTTCATTGATTTTATCCAGCCACGACTGACGCTCTAGTCACAGTCACTATTATTGCAATTATCACAAAAATGATTTGTGGTAATTGCGGTCAATGTTCGTAATCTTGCTTGTTAAGATGCCCTCAAATCCGACTGAGGACAGACTCAATGAGCAACTCCCTGTTTCAACCGATCACGCTCGGTCACCTGACCCTGAAAAACCGCATCGTTATGCCGCCGATGACCCGCTCGCGCGCCAGTCAGCCGGGCGATGTGGCTAATGAGCTGATGGCAACTTACTACGCCCAGCGTGCCGGTGCCGGGCTGATTGTCTCTGAAGGCACTCAAATCTCACCGTTGGGTAAAGGCTACGCCTGGACCCCGGGGATCTATACACCGGCGCAGATCGCCGGTTGGCGTCAAGTCACCGATGCGGTGCACCGTGAAGGCGGGGTGATGTTCGTGCAGCTCTGGCATGTCGGCCGGGTGACGAATCCTGATAACACTGGCGGCGCTCAGCCGATTTCCGCGTCAGCAGTGAAGGCGGAGAACGTCAAAGTATTTGTCGATAACGGTACGGACGCACCAGGGTTTGTCGATGTGGTCGCGCCGCGTGAAATGACAAAGGCCGATATTCAGCAGGTGATTGCTGAGTATCGCCAGTCGGCGCTGAACGCCATCGAGGCTGGCTTTGATGGTATTGAGCTGCATGCCGCCAATGGTTATCTGATCAACCAGTTTATCGATTCCGAATCAAATCATCGCACCGATGAGTACGGCGGTAGCCTGGAGAACCGGCTGCGTTTTCTGGACGAAGTGGTTGGCGCATTAGTCAATGCCATCGGCGCCGAGCGTGTCGGGGTACGTCTGGCACCGTTCACCACATTGAACGGCACGGTTGATGCGGATCCGCAAACCACATACACGGCAGCGGCGGCACTGTTGAATCGCCACAAGATTGTCTATTTGCATATTGCCGAAGTGGACTGGGATGATGCGCCGGATACACCAATGACGTTCAAGCAGGCGATCCGAGCCCAGTTTGACGGCGTGCTGATCTATGCCGGTCGCTATTTTACCCAGCAGGATCAGGCTGCCAAAGCCGAGCTGGCGATTGCATCAGGGCTTGCAGACATGATCGGCTTCGGGCGTCCGTTTGTCGCCAACCCGGATTTGCCGGTGCGGCTGGCGCAGGGCTTTCCGGTAGCCACGCATGATCCGGACACCCTGTTTGGCGGCGGAGAAAAAGGGCTGACCGATTATCCTGTCTACCAGGCCGCGAAATAAAAAAACGCCAGGTGTTGCAATCCGCTGATGAGGACTGTGAAATTCGCCATCATAACCAAATCATATTTGGCCCAAGCTTCATGGGTATATGCTTTATAGAAGCGAAAGTTTGGATATGTCGGATTGGCCGCAGTGAGGAGGTACCTATCATGGCTACGACCCAGACAGGCTCTGTCTTCGACCCCAATAAAGCGGAAGTGTTTGGCGATGATTTCGTCAGAGCGCTGAACAATGGTGCGCTATGTTTGATGGTGTCCATTGGCCATCGGACCGGATTGTTCGATGTAATGAGTGAACTCAGCCAACCCGCGACGTCACTGGAGATCGCGACCCGTGCCGGTTTGAATGAACGTTATGTGCGGGAATGGCTGGGTGCGATGACCACCGCTGGCGTGGTCGAGGTTGATCCGGCGACCACGCGCTTTACCTTGCCCCCTGAACATGCCGCGATGGTGACGCGCGCGGCCGGCGCCGATAACCTCGCGGTCTTTGCGCAGTATATCGGGCTGTTGGGTGGGGTTGAGGACCATATCGTTGAATGTTTCAGGCAAGGCGGAGGCGTGCCTTACGCGCAGTATCCCCGGTTCCATGAAGTGATGGCAGAAGACAGTAATCAATCGGTGCTGTCGAATCTCGAAACGCATATTGTGCCGCTGGTGCCCGGTTTGGCCGATCGGCTGACAGAGGGTATTCAAGTCCTGGATGTCGGCTGCGGGCGGGGCCGGATCATGAACCGACTGGCTGAGCTTTATCCGGCAAGTCAGTTTTTGGGTATCGATCTGTCCCGTGAAGCGGTTGAATATGCAAGACGCGAGTCGCAGGACAAGGATTTGCGCAATATTGTGTTCGACATTAGCGATCTCAGTAACTTTGATGAAGTGGCTACGCCGGATGCGTTTGATTTTGTGACCACCTTTGATGCGGTGCACGATCAGGCAAAACCGCTGAATGTGCTCAAGGGGATCTGCCGGACGCTAAAACCGGATGGTACCTATCTGATGCAGGATATTAAGGGCTCGAGCCATGTTCATAACAACCTGGATCATCCCATCGGCACCTTCCTGTATACCATCTCCTGTATGCACTGCATGACGGTGTCGCTGGCGCAGGGCGGTGAAGGTTTAGGGGCGATGTGGGGGGAAGAAAAAGCCAGGGAATATCTCCAGCGTGCCGGGTTTAGCTCGGTGATCAAGAATGAGCTGGCCCATGATATTCAGAACAATTGGTACATTGTTCGCAAGTAGGAAGCGCCATGCCTGGGAAAGGATCAATCGCAGCCTTTGCTAGCAGGCGGCTGTAAGCGAAGCTTCCCTTTCCTGATGAGCCAACTATCCAAAATACGAACGGATTCGGATTGTTGTGTTTTTTACGTCACTGTATGACTCCAGTGTCTGCATCGAACTTTCAAGTTGACAGCATGCTTACAACGTGTAAGCATGCTGTTACATATCATGGAGGTGCAGTAATGGCAGTGACAACGGAAACAACAATGGAAAGGCAAACGGTCCATCTGGCGGTGTATGACACCATGGCGGATTGGGAATACGGTTATGCGATTGCGCATATTCAGTCGCCTGAGTTTCAGAAAGTACCGGGTTGCTACGAGGTGAAAACCGTGGGGGCCACTTTGGCGCCTGTCACCACCAAAGGCGGCGTGCGGATCGTGCCGGATATCACTCTGGCGCAGCTGGTTCCTGAATCCAGTGCGTTGTTGATTCTGCCGGGGGCGGATTCAGCCGCGACAGGTGGGATTGCGGATTTTGCAGAGATGGCAGCTCGTTTTCTGGCCGCGGAGAAGCCGGTTGCTGCGATTTGCGGCGCGACGGCGGCTCTGGCGCAACAGGGGTTGCTGGATAAACGAGCACATACCAGTAATGCGCCAGAGTTTCTGGCCATGACGGGCTATCAGGGTAGCAGCCGCTATGTCGATCAACCTGCGATCACTGATGGCAATGTGATCACTGCCAGCGGCGTGGCACCCATTGCCTTTGCAGCAGAAATCTTCCGGATTCTGGATTTGTACGACGAAAGCACACTGGATGCGTGGTGGCAGCTGTTTGCCAAGCAGGATCCAGCCGGGTTTTACGCGTTGATGCAAGATCAAGAACAGGCACAGGAGCAAGCGCAGTGAGCGATGCCCAAGCACGATTGAGCGCTATGGCGTTATCGTCTTTTGCGCTCAATGGCCAGTTCCTGAAAATTGCCGAGCAACTTGCAGCGCCGGCGGGGTTAACAGCAACCCGCTGGCAAGTGTTGGGGGCAGTGCTGAATGAACCATTGACACAGGCGGAGATTGCCCGCCGGATGGGGATCACCCGCCAGAGCGTGCGTCGAACTGCGAGCCAACTGGTGGACGACGGGCTATTGAGGATGGCTGAAAACCCATCGCACCGCAAAGCCAAGCTGCTGCAACCGACGACACAGGGGCTGGCGGCTATAGAGCAAATTAGTCCCCAGCACGCAGCGTTTGCAAAAGTGCTGGAAGGTAGGCTCGGGAAATCGCATATGGCAGAGATCTCGGATACGCTTGCGGAACTTCAGTCTGTGCTTGATGAACTCTCGTGACGTTTACGGCTTATTCATGTACTTAGTTCGATTTGACATGGATCTACCTTGGTTGAGCTTATTCGGAGCAAGTAAATAAAATGAAAATAAACCTTTACTCTGCTCCAAACTCAGGTATGATTCATCTCGCTCTGTAGCTCAGACGTATTAATGAAAAGTAGTCAAAGTAAACCCTCTGAATTTCTCCGTAACTGTTGTTATCCTTAGTGTTTCCCTTAGATTCATCATCACATTTAAGCATCAAGAGCATCGCGAGAATGCGATTCAAATTTTAATTCAATAGATTAGGAAAACGACATGTCTACTAAATCAACAGGTCTGGTAAAGTGGTTTAACGAAGAGAAAGGTTTCGGTTTCATTACTCAAGACAACGGCGGCGCTGACGTATTCGTTCACTTCCGTGCGATTGTTTCAGAAGGCTTCAAAACCCTTGCTGAAGGCCAAAAAGTTTCTTTCGACGTTGAGCAAGGCCAAAAAGGTCCTCAAGCTGCGAACGTTGTAGCCCTGTAAGGCTAAAGATTCGATGTAAATGGCACGCTGTGCCATTTACATTATCGCCGTTTAGTCGCTTTTGTTTCACTTCTTATTTCCTACCCCTCTACCCGTTTTCTCCTGCAACATTCTGCTTTTTCTGATTCATCCCTCGCACGCCAAGTAAATTTATCGTACCGGTCATCAGTACCTGAAATTCCCTTTTAAGATCGATAGCAATTCTATTTATTTTTTATGATATGTTTCAGGCAGGTTGATTGATGCCGGACCTGATGAAATCAGATCCAGCGTTCAATTACATCTGGTGATCTAACTCATTATGGATCAGTGTGATGCACTGAGAAGCGAACAGCATTTTCGGCCCCAGGCTGATTTTCTCTACCCCGAGGCGTTTTAAAGAATTCATGGTTTTTTTCGGCATCGGGATATGGTCGGTCAGAATAAAGCATGGGTTATCTGCCAGGGTGATGTCTCGAATGGAATCGCCCTTTTTATCCATCATGTAGACAGAATGCGTTTGGGTCAGCTCTTTCAGCAGTGCTTCAAAGCTGATGGTACGCACCGTGACGCCGGGCTGAACGTGACGCATCTGCTCTTTGGTCATGCCAGCCGATGCCACGAGCGCCTGGCGAACGATTTCAAGCAGGGCGGCTTCGTGAAATCCACCAACCTGGGTCATCTCATTGGCGTTAATCGTCACGGTCCGGCTATAGTCCTGGGTGCTCTCCAAGACTAAGTGGATGGTTGTATCCTCACGATGAGACTGGGCCATAAACAGGGCATTCATGGTGCAATGGGCCAGAATTTCAGTGTGGCAACTGCCGCCGACTTCAGCCATCAGTTTTTCACTGTCAGTTGGGGCAGAGCGGGCTCGTAATACAAACGTGCGCATGACTTTTTACCTTTGTTTTTTGTTGCGATCCTGCGTCTTCGTTCTGGGAAGCGGCATCTTAACGGGTCAGATGACACTGGGGAGCCGAGGTACGGCAGGATGACAGGATATTTGTGGCGGAGTATACGCGTTATCGCACTGAAAAGTGACCGATGAGGGTGCTTTTGTCCAATATTTTTCCGGTGGCGGTTTGTTCGCAGTAACTGAAATTCAAATCCAGGCTGGAAACGCCGCCGTGGTGTAACACATGTCTGGCTAAAATATCGCTGTTGAGCTGGTGGATCACCGCTTTCCACGATGTTTTGTTTTGCAATAAATGAAAGCAAATATTCAATCTGATCTTTTCCTTGTTTGATGACTGTTTTGATGACGACTGTGAAACCAAAATCGTTGACGGCCTGTGGTTCGGGACATTGTTGTACTCCTAATCAATAATCAAATGGTGAAGTCATTCAGTGATGCCTGGCCGCAAAGCGATTGCCAAAGCACGATGAATGAAATTCGATTCGGTGAACACTCAGGACCCACGGATGATCGGTAAGACTAAATGGTCTGCCGGATCAGGCCGATGAACGGGTAACTCACTGGTTAAAACGCTTAGGATGTCAATGGCCGAAAGCGGCCTTGAAGTTCAATGGTCAGAAAGCACGGCGGTGAAAATCGCCAAGCCCCGGTCAACTGAATGCCGAAGATGCTTTGTGTAGACACATCGAAAAACGTACGCAGAGAAGTGGTTCTGAGGTTTTCTGAACTGAGGGATGGTGTGAATCAATCTCAGGAGCGGGAACTATACACGTTTTTTCTCAGTTGTACATATTTTTTTCGATTTTCTTCCAGTGCGCCGTTCTTATACCAATCACAGTCAGTGATCAGAAATAGCGTCGGAAAAATGCTTGAGAACAAGGCAGAATTTTTAGATAAGTAGTGATTCTACAATCAAAAATTCTAACGTAGTTATCGAGCGTTTTAACAAGCTAGGATGACCAGTTACTGACTACGATTGGTATTATCACCGATAGAGAAATGCCTTCGGCGGTTTGCCGACCAGTGAGGTGACCATGGCCGCAAAAGCGCTGTGGGTTGAATAACCCAGTTCTTGGGCGATGGTGCTGATGGCCATTTTTTTCGCTGCCATGCCGATTGCACTGGTCAACAGAGCTTGTTGCCGCCACTGGCTGAACGTCATTTGTAGTTCCTGTTTGAACAGCCGGGCAATAGTGCTCTCACTTGCCCCGACCTGGGTTGCTAACACCGGGAGCGTCGTACTTTGCAACGGTGCCTGGAGGAACAAGTCACATAAGTGGCGCAGGCGTTTATCTGCGGGCATGGGCAGTCCGACGGGTACCGACTCGGCCTGGATGACTTCTGTGCTGATGAGGGTACAAATGGCGGTGTAGTTATCCTCGCCAAGGTCATGGACGGTTTGGGTGGCGATGCGCCGCACCAGTTCATGGAGCAATACACTCACCTGAAAACAGTGGCATTCTCCCCAGCTGTTTTGCCATACGGCATCGTGAAAGTAGCGATTAGTCCGCAGCATATAGACGGAAAAGATCTGCGCCCGCTCGAGCAGGGAAGCGGCATGGGCGATTCCGGGTGGGATCCAGACCGCGTGTTGCGGTGGCACCAGGTACGCAGCCTGCGGAGTTTTGACCTGCACGACGCCGGTATCAGAGAACACCATCTGTCCCCAGGGGTGGTGATGAAGCTCGACTTCCGCCCGCTCAACGACTTGTTTGGCGATTGCCCGGATCGGCGTTTGTTCGTTCAAATCCAGATGCGTCATGGGCTCCATGGACGGATCATGGCGGATTGACTGATTCTCGATACTTTTTGCCATATATACGAAATTCACTCAGCTTCATGCCGGGTATAAATAGTCTCCGGATCGGTTCGATAGGAGCTTAGCATGAAAAATCAGAGTGATAGAAATAATACGGCGTTCAGCCGTGAACAGCGTTGGGTCATCGTCAGTTTGATCTTCGGGGTTTGTTTACCGCTGATCGATGCCACGATTCTGGGGGTGGCGCTGCCGGATCTGTCAGCCAGCCTTTCAGCGTCTGTCACCCAAATACAGTGGGTTTCAGTGCTGTATACCCTGGTTGCTGCCGTGACGGTGACGGTGTGTGCCTGGGCAACTCGGCAGTGGGGGGCAAAAACATTCTGGATCACCGGGCTGGTGATTTTCACTTTAGGCTCCGGGTTGTGTTCCGTCTCGCCCACAATCAACTGGCTGCTGGTGAGCCGCGCTGTACAGGGGGTCGGGGCCGGGATCCTGATGACCGTAATGCAGACTGTTTTGGTCCACACCGTGGGGAAACCGCTGCTGAAAACGGCGATGGCGACGATGGCGGTGCCGACGGTCCTGGCCCCGATTGCCGGGCCGCTGCTGGCGGGATACCTCCTTCATATAGGCGACTGGCGGATGATTTTCTATATCAACCTGCCGATTGGGTTGGTGGCCATTGTGCTGGGCTGGATGATGATCGCTAAAGATGATCTGCAGCAAGTGCGGAAGCCTGGCGCGCCTTCACAGGCGAACCACCGGTTTGACGGGCTTGGGTTTATGGTACTCGCACCGGCACTGATCTTGTTGATGTTCAGCCTGTCGTCCTTGTCTGATCTGGGCCGCCAGGGAGGGGGGCACTGGCTTGAAACTGCGGGGGCATCTTTAATCGGGGCTGGCTTGCTGTTCCTGTTTGTGCGGCATACACGAAAACGGGGCGAGCAGTCGCTGATCCGGTTACAGGTTTTTAGTGTGGGATCCTTTGGTGCCTCGATGGGGCTGCTGTTTCTCTCGAGTATCAGTTTTTACGGTGGACTGTTTGCGCTGCCCCTGATGTTCATTCAGGGATTTGGACACAGTGAATGGCTGGCCAGTGTATGGGTCGGTGCACATGGCCTCGGGGCGTTGATTTCCCGTCCCTACCTAAAAACCCTGTGTGAGCGGTTTGGCGTCGGGAATACCGCGTTGCTGGGCTGCGGCCTTGCTGTCCTGGGAACCGTACCGTTTCTGTGGCCGGACATTCAGGGAAGCGCTCCCCTCATCGCGTTGACCATGGTCCTGCGTGGGGCCGGCATTGGGTTGTTGACCTTGTTGGGGATGTCGCATGCCTATCATGACTTGGAGCCCACACAAACCCCGGATGCCAGTGCGTTATCACGGATCCTGACCTTGCTGGGTGCCTCTGTCGGGCCGGCGATGGTTGCGATACTGTATGTGAAGGACGTACATTCGGCAACATTTCAGCCGGTGTTGATGGGCTTAACCCTGGTCACGCTGGCGTGTGTCCTGCCGGCGGTCTGGCTGGTCCGGGGTGACCGCCGGGCGAGTGTCCTGTCGAATTAGGGAGAAAAGTAAACGGGCGCATCAGATGCGCCCGTTTTTGGTGGTTGCCAGTGAAATGATCAGGCAACGGTATCTTGCGGCGTAGCTTTTGAACCCTGACGTTTGGACCAGAAACCGGCCAGGATCGACCCGGAGATGTTATGCCAGATCGAGAAGATGGTGCCGGGCACTGCGGCTGCCGGGGTAAAGAACTTCATCGCCAGCGCTGTGGCCAGCCCGGAGTTTTGTAACCCGACCTCCAGCGCAATCGTCCGGCAGACTTTTTCTTCAAATTTCAGCAACCGGCAGGCGAGATACCCGCACAGCAGACCCAACCCATTATGTAGCATCACCGCCAGGGCGACCAGTGGTCCGATGCGGCTGAGGTTGTCGGCATTGAGCGCGACCACAATCGCAATAATCAGCACAATCGCAGCCATGGAGATCAGTGGCAGCAGGGGCTGGACTTTATCGACTTGCTTGCGTGCCAGAGTATTGATCACCAGCCCGAGAAGGACCGGGGCGAAGACGATTTTGACCAGGCTGAGCAGCATGGCGCCAGTAGGGACATCGACGCTTTGTCCGACGAGGAGTGCGACCAGCAGGGGCGTCAGCACCACACCGATCAAAGTGGAAATGGCGGTCATGGAAATGGACAACGCGACATCGCCTTTGGCCAGAAACGCCATCACGTTGGAAGCGGTGCCACCGGCCACACTGCCGACCAGCACCATGCCAACGGTCAGCTCGGTACTCAGGCCCATCAAATGGCTGATCCCCAGGGCGGCCAGTGGCATGATGCCAAACTGTAAGGCGACGCCGACACCGACGGCGACTTTGTGTTTGATCACGTTGGTAAAGTCTTTCGGTGACAGGGTCACGCCCATGGCGAGCATGATGATCGTCAGTAGTGGCACGATCTGGCTTTTCAGATCGACAAATAAAGCGGGCTGCAAAAAAGCGCACAGTGAAAAGGCAACCGCCCACAGCGGAAATAGCTGCGTGATGCGTTCTATCATGGTTCATCCTTGAGTGTTGAATTTTAAAAGAATATTCCATACGCCGGGCCAAAATCATAGCGGTGAAAGGGAATAAGCGATGATGTGCTGAAAAGCATTTGTTGGCATTGGTAACTGGCTGGGTTTGTTACTGATGACGTTGTAATTCTCTAAGGCCCATGAAAGTGGCAGCGTAAGCTAGCGGGAGCGGAACGCTGGGATGTCAGCCTTCAACCAGCCAGCCGGGAGGCTGGCTGGCGGGTTCGCGAAGCGTGTCGCAACAATGGGACTCCGCGGGATTGGTGCACCCCGAAAGCGTATGTGTTTGGATTACAACGCATGCTTGATGGTCAGCCAGACTTCGTCCTCATCATCGGCGTTGATTGACATACTGGTTTGAGGCGAGATGTTATATCCCAGTTGGGTGGTCATTTCGAACAACCGGATATTCCTTCCACTGGTGCTGTAGGTATATTGCGGCACCAGGTTGAGGAACCAGCCGTCGTGGATCTGCCATTTCACGAAAGTGTACAGGGTCGCGATAGGCGTATCGGGAAAAGCGCGTTGCTCGATTTGCTTGTCCGTGGTCCAGGTCTCGCCATATAAAATGGCTGGATTGACGCGGATTGTCTCACCGACCGGGATGATCTGGATAAGTCCCAGTGATGCCCGGTTGACATCAAACCGTCCGCTGTTGTTGTGCTGGGCATCAAGAAACAGCCCGGTTCCGGATCGCTTGTACAGTGAAAAGTGCCGTAGGTGGGCTGTTTCAAAATCATCTTTTAATTGCAGGAAGCTGTTGTGTGCCCAGTGGCTTTGATCGGGCTTGATCCCAAGCTGACCGATAGCGCCATAGCCGTTGGTGCCGGTACGCATGCCGATAAATGAAGTCACCGAGGTCGGGTCATCCTTATCGCCAAAGTAGTTGATTGTCGCCATGGCATCGGTAACCGGCATCGTCAGGCAGAGTACTGCTAATAGAGTTTTCTTGATCATGATTCGTTTCCTTACACGTCATTGGATCGCGCTATTCCTGTCGCGCTCATTGTTCTCAGGGAGGTTGCAAGCCTGCTCACCTCGGTTTTCTGAGGTGAGCCGGTATGTTGCCGTGAAGCACTAGCCCTCAAGTGGGCAGGGAAACATCAACTCGAAGTTGTTGGTGGTGGTATAGAAGGTATTGGGGTAGAACTCGCCCATGACGTTGGCGATATCTTTGTCGAACTCAATTTGCTGAATCGCCTGGCTGAAGTTGGCATCGGCCAGCATATGGCGGATTTGGACGATGGAGGCGTCTTGGTCGAACAGGCCGTCTCCATCATCTGCCATTGGTAGCCAGCCGACACCACATTGGGCATAGGCGTTGCGTGGGCGATCGGCGGCCCGGCTGATAGCAATGGTGTAATAGCCATTGTTATCTACCGGGATGTGTTCATCATACAGGCAGTCATTGACCTTGGTAACGGCCAGGCTCTTGTTGGAGCAGACCGACCAGTACCGGAGTTGGCCGCTGCCCATTGTTAGATCACCCTGGTATGTTTTGGGGGTTGTCGGCGCTTTGGCGCGCAGGACATATACCGGGCCGTGCTTACGGTTAATGACGGTCCGAATATAGTTGTTATCCAGATTCGGATAGAAACCGCCTTCACTGCGGCGAGAGTTTGGATTGATATTGCCGGTATAGATCCCCAGCAGGCTTTCCCGATCAAGCTGAATGTGCCAGGTCGAAGGGTTCGTAGCAGGATGGGTATCGGGCTTGTCCGGCTGGTTAATCAGGGCGCGATATTGACCCACGCTGACGCCCAGTGCGCTGAGTTTTGCGCGCAGTGGCTGTTCGGCCTGAATGTAATCACAGGCTGCTTTGCCTTTCAGGGTGTCACCTTGCGCGGTTTTCACTACCGGAATGGGTAAAGACACACCTGCAGTGACGCCGTGACCTTTGTCTTCAGCATAAATACGGTAAATCATGACCTGCTGATTGGCAGGCGAGCGAGGCGCATGGAGCAGGTTATCCGTCTGATTGGTTCGTTTAATCCCCTTGGTGTAGTCGTTGTCTGGCGGCGTGTTGGTGATGCGAACTTGGTAATCACGCTGGTTGCTGTTGCGCTTCGCACCTTCGCGGAACGGATTGGTATGACCGGGCGTCGGCTCTATCAGGTAATCCGCAAGAGACTGGATGGGACGGCCATATTCGTCGTAGCTGATCAGCGACATATAACGGGAGTGTGGAAATTGCCCTTCCAAGTATAGGCTGGCGCCTTCAGGGACGGTAAATGCAGCGCCCCAATACTGCACGCCTGCATCTGGGTAGGCCACATTAATGTAAGGGTCAGCAGAAACCGGGCCGTATCGGAACAGGCAGTTACGTTCGCCGGGCAACGGCTGGTACGCTGCGGTTTGCGTGTCTTGTGCTGTTTGCTCTGCCAGTACTGCGGTACTGAGTGCCAGCGCTCCTGTTGTGAAGATTAATGATAGTGTGAGGTGGATGGTTTTTCTCATGTGCGCTCTCCTGTCCATTGATGTGCAAGCGATGTAACATGTTGTTAACAACCCTAACAGCGCATGGACGTGGAGAATGGTAAATTCTATACAATCTCAGACCCCGCAGAAAAAAAATGCATTTCACAAAGGCATAAGTGTGCTGGGTCAGTTGCAGCAACATGAATTGCTGCAAGGCTTGTCATCGGATGCGATTGTTGCGCTGAGCCATCATGCGAAATATGAAAAGTACACCGTGCCAACGTTGCTCAATTCCGCCTATCAGGAACTCAGCCATTTGCGGCTGGTGGTCGAAGGCTATATCGAAATTGCCAGTAGCAACGCAGAGGGGGAGGAAGCATGTATTGCGGTACTTGGCCCCGGCAATTGGGTAACCTGGCTGGGGTGTTTTGATGAACGCCCGTCGCCGTATCACTTTTATAGCTCAGCCAAATGTAAAGTGGTGGCGATTCCTTGCCGTCATGTCCGTGAAGCGGCGGATCGGCATCCGGAATTGTATCGGTTGGCGATCCATATGATCAGTGATCGATTTCGCCTGTTAATGCGCTGGACCACCGATGCGTCAATACTGAGCCATGAGCGGCGTGTGGCGCAATTACTCTTACTGATTGCCCAGTTAAACAGCGAATCGTCGGATCCGGTGCCGACGATTTTCTATACCCAGGATAAACTGGCGGTTCTGGCACGAACGACGCGGCAAACGTTGAGTCGCTCGTTGAAGGTGCTTGAAAAACAGGGCTTGATTGAGGTCGGGTATAAAAAAATCAATCTGCTGGATGCTGCCGGGCTGAAGGCATTTGTCGAGGATATCCTCGCACCAGATGAAAGGTAGGAAAGCGCGGGGCTTGATGCCGCCTGCCTGGAGTCCCAACGACCAAAGCCAACAGGATGTTGGCTTTGGTCGGGTACTGGTGCACAGATGTGTTGCCGGAAGTGAAAGAGAGAGCTAGTAAGAAAAGTGAGGTTGCTTGGGAGACATTTTCCAATAGCTTCCCAGCTGATAGTCCGATTCGAAATCACTGAAATTTAAAAAGCCTGACTGCGGGGCGAAAGTCAGCTCGCCAAAATAGATTTTTCCGTCCAGGTTGTAGAGGTCGACTCGGACATAGTCAAAATCAGCAGCCAGCTTTTTGACGACGTCCAGCATTTCCTCATAGTTATCCAGATGTTTGATGGGTAAGAAATAATTGGCGCATTCCCCTGCACTGAATGGGAGCACTTCCAGGTCTTCATTATAAAAAGTGCGGCTATGGTTTTTGTGTCTGTCGTAATCGATGGAAAAGATGATTTTGCACTCGCCGTCACTATTGAACACATGAAATTTAAAATCGTCGGGGCTTTTTCCGTCTGCGTTCTTCAGCATTTTTTCAATGAGGACTCTTGGTTTGATGTCAGAATACCAATTCTCTAACGTTTCTTTGCCAAAGTCGTTGTTCAATGCCCGTTTGGTTTGGCTGACGACGGCGTCCAAATCGGGGTGGTCCTCCTGCTGAACAATGCAGGCGCTCCCGGAGTCATGGGTTGGTTTCACCACATAATCTTCATGGAGTGACGCCAGCACTTCTTTATTAATATCATCGCCTTCATATAAAAGAGGTACCAGGTACTGGCTGCCGATCTTTTCTGTGACATAGTTTCTGACTGCCAGTTTGTCGGAGCAAATCGGATATAAGGGGTTCTTATCGTATAACTTTCTCAGCTGGAGCTTCTCGTTATAGCTTCTGGGGTTTTTGAATGAAGGGAAGTATCCAACGTGGTATCTGAATCTTAACCAGATATGTAATTTCTGTGGCATCATTTTAAAGAGGGCCAGAAAAAAATCTCGTATCATAAATCACCTCTGACTGATATTGTTGATCGTTGATAAATCGCGATGTGAAAGGAAAGTACCTGCGTATCACTTGATTTAACCATTAGAAATGAGTGGATTAATACCTGGTTGAATATTGGTGACTGAGCTTGTCTTTTGCTGGGGGAGCTGATCGGGTGTCGTTTGATAGACATGTTGGTAGCAGTAGTTTGTTGCAGCGACAAACCCATCAACGCAGCCACAGTCAAACCGTTGTCCTTTGAATTTGTAAGCAAGTACGGAGCCGTTTCTGGCCTGTGTTAACAGGGCATCGGTAATTTGGATCTCGCCGTTCTTGCCGGGGGGCGTTTGCTCCAGGATTTTGAAGATATCAGGAGTCAGAATATAGCGGCCGATAATTGCCATATTACTCGGGGCCGTACCGGGTTCCGGTTTCTCGATCATATTTTCGATGCGGAACAAGTCCTGTTTGATTTTCTGGCCGGTGATGATGCCATATTTGTGGGCCTCGTCATCCGGTACCTCTTCAATAGCGACGATTGAACAGCGGAACTGTTTATATAGCTCGACCATCTGAGATAACACGCTATCGTGGTGGCTGACACAGAGATCGTCTGCAAGAATGACTGCAAAAGGCTCATTGCCGATCAGCTCTCGCCCCGTGAGAATCGCATGGCCGAGTCCTTTCATTTCACGTTGGCGGATAAAGGTATAATTTGCTTGATCGATGAGCTGCCGGGTATCCGTCAGCAATGTTTCTTTGGTAGAGCCATGAAGATGATGCTCAATTTCGTAGTTTTGATCAAAATGATCCATGATGGCGTGCTTGCCTCGCCCGGTCACGATACAGATGTCCTCAATATTGGCTTCTATCGCTTCTGTGACGCCGTACTCGATGAGCGGCCTATTCACAATCGGCATCATTTCTTTGGGAATTGACTTTGTTGCAGGCAAAAATCGGGTGCCGTAACCCGCTGCTGGGAATAAGCATTTTTTAATCATATCTTGCTCCGTTCAATATTGCTGAAACGAATTTCGGAAAGAGATTAGATGTTGATCTTGCGTGTAAATACAGAGCCGAAGCATCAGTTGTCATTTGGTTGTTCGAATCGTGACTGAAAGATCCTTGTGTTCCTGTAAACAATTAGATGCTGCGTAATAGTGCGAGTAATTCTGCTGTTTTTTGTTGCATTAGGTTGATATCTGCTTTGGACTCTACATTGAGCCTGATGACAGGTTCGGTATTAGAGAGCCGGAGGTTAAAACGCCAGTTTGAAAAAGACAGACTGATCCCATCGGTAAAGTCTGTTTCTATCGCCTCGCTTTGATATGTATCCAGTACGTGCCGGAGCGTGGCCTCGGGTTGCGTGAGCTGACAGTTGATTTCACCAGATGCCGGGTAGGCGGCGATACGGGCGTCCACCAGTGCCGATAGCGTTTTGCCGGTCGTACAGAGCAACTCCGCAACGAGCAGCCAGGGGATCATGCCGCTGTCACAGTAGGCAAAGTGACGGAAATAATGGTGTGCGCTCATTTCCCCCCCATAGATGGCATCCTCATGGCGCATGCGTTCTTTCATAAAAGCGTGACCGGTTTTAGATTGGACAGACTGGCCACCATGCGTAGTGACGATGTCGATGGTATTCCAGGTCAGGCGTGGGTCGTGGATGATCTTCGCGCCCGGCTGTTTCTTCAAAAAGGCTTCGCTCAGCAGCCCGACGATATAGTAGCCTTCGATAAACCGACCGTTTTCATCAAACAGAAAACACCGGTCAAAGTCACCGTCCCAGGCGATACCCATATCAGCGCCATGGGCCTTGACGGCATCGGCAGTACACGCGCGGCATTCTGGCAGCAGCGGGTTGGGAACACCATTGGGAAAGTTGCCGTCGGCTTCGTGGTGGATTTTGATAAAATCCACCGGGATCTGCTCTGCCTTGAACTGTGTTTCGATGGCATCGATCACATGTCCGGCAGCCCCGTTTCCGGCATTGACCACCAATTTCAGGGGGGTGAGTTGCTGCGTATCGATATAGCTGAGGATATGTGTGATATATGCGGGCAGAAGGTGATGCCGTTGGTAAGTGCCCCGCCGGCGAACAGGAGAAAAGCAGTTTGCTTCAGCCAGGCGCTGGATATCATGCAAGCCGGTATCTCCAGAAATAGGCTGGCTGCCGGCGCGAACCAGCTTCATCCCGTTATAGTTTTTGGGGTTATGGCTGGCCGTTATTTCGATCCCGCCATCGACATTGAGAAAAAATGTCGCAAAGTAGACTTCTTCAGTGCCGGTTAAGCCCAAGTCGAGCACATTGGCACCGGCGTCCATCAGCCCATTTGCCAGGGCCTGTTTCAGCGCTTCCGAGGAGAGGCGAATATCAGCCCCGAGCACGACGGTTTTCGGCTGTAAGTATTCACCGTATGCACGACCAATGCGATAAGCGATGTCCGGATTGAGCTCTTCGCCCAACTTCCCCCGGATATCATAGGTTTTAAAACAGCTCAGTGTCTCAGGCATAGTTAACTCCGGCCGTATCTGTCTTCAAAGCGGACGATGTCATCTTCTCCCAGGTAGGGCCCGGATTGGATTTCAATCAATTCCAGCGGGATTTTTCCAGGGTTTTCCAACGCATGGACCACGCCGAGCGGGATATAAGAAGACTGGTTTTCACTGAGGAGGATTTCTTGGTCACCTAGGGTGACTTTGGCAGTGCCAGACACCACAACCCAGTGTTCGGCCCGGTGATGATGCATCTGAAGCGAGAGCTTGGCGCCGGGTTTGACGGTAATGTGTTTTACCTGGTACCGGCCGCCATGATCGATGGAATCATAATTCCCCCATGGGCGATACACTTCTCGATGGGACTCAAACTCGGCCCGGCCATGGGCTTTCAGCTGTTCGACCACTGTTTTGACATCCTGAACTTTATCCTTGCGGGCAATCAGGATGGCGTCTTTTGTGTCAACCACCACCATGTTGTCCAGTCCGATTGTGGCGATCAAACGGTGTTCACTGTAAACGAGAGAGTTTTGGCTCTCATGCAAGAGCGCATCCCCGATAACGGCATTGCCGTTTTCGTCCTTGGGGTGAATATCCCAAAGCGATGACCAGCTGCCGATATCACTCCAACCGGCATCGAGCGGAAAGACAACGGAGTCGGTCGTATGTTCCATCACGGCGTAATCAATGGATTCATCCGGGCACTGGCTGAATATGTCGTTTTGAATGCGGATAAAGTCGAGATCTTCCCGGCTATTCTGAAAGGCTGCCTGGCAGACTTCGTAGATTGCCGGGCGGTGCTGCGCTAATTCTTTCAGGTAACGGCTGGCACGAAACATAAACATGCCGCTATTCCAGAGGTAGCCACCTGTATTGAGATAATCCTGAGCGGTTGCTTGGTCAGGCTTTTCGACGAATTGCGATACGCGATAACCGTCATCGAGCGGTTTACCTTGCTTGATGTAGCCGTAGCCGGTATGCGGGCAGGTGGGAACAATGCCGAAGGTGACAAATTTGCCGCTGCTGGCCGCAGGGATTGCGGCCGTCAGAACTTGTTGAAAGGCCAGGGGGTCCTGAATGACATGGTCCGCGGCCAAAACCAGCAGTAAGGGATCGCTGTGCTCAGCCTGAGCGGCCAGCGCGGCCAGGGCAATGGCCGGTGCGGTATTGCGGCTGACGGGTTCCAGGATAATTTGCCCGAGTTGCCCGTACTCGCGAAGCTGTTCTGCGACCAGGAATCGGTTGGTTTCATTACATAGGATAATTGGTGTGCCTGTGTCCATGTCGGCCAGCCGGGCGATGGTTGCCTGAAGCATGGTTTTTTCCTCGGTCAGCGAAAGAAACTGCTTCGGGTAGTGTGCGCGGGAGAGTGGCCATAGGCGGGTACCGGAGCCGCCTGCAAGAATAACGGGTATCAACATCGTATGACTCCTGCAAAGCACGTATCCTCACTTGCGCTGAAATAGCAGCGGAAGATACGGCAAATTAATGTCTGACCAATGGATGATTTTCAATAAACCATTGATAAGTTTGGTGCAGCCCCTGTTCCAACGGCGTCGAAGCGGTCCAGCCCAATTGTTGAAGACGGGAAATATCCAAGAGTTTTCGTGGCGTCCCGTCCGGTTTGGACGGATCGAATTTCAGTTCACCTTGAAAATCAGATACGCGGGCGAGGGTTTCTGCAAGCTGCCGGATGGAGCAGTCTTGGCCGGTACCGATATTGATATGGGATTGCATCGGTGCGGTGAACTGGCGATACCGGCACTGATCGAGCTGCAGGATGTGAATACAGGCCGATGCCATATCGTCAACGTATAAGAACTCGCGCATCGGAGTGCCGGTTCCCCAAATGGTGATTTCGGGTGCATTCGCTTGCTTGGCCTCGTAAAAACGGCGGATCATGGCCGGGATCACATGACTGTGCTCCGGGTGGAAGTTGTCGTGCGGGCCATAAAGGTTGGTTGGCATCACACTGCGGTAGTCAACACCGTATTGCCGTGTGTAGGACTCGCACAACTTCAATCCGGCTATTTTGGCGATGGCATACGGCTCGTTGGTCGGTTCGAGCGGGCCGGTGAGGAGCGCATGCTCCTGCATGGGCTGCTGCGATAGTCTGGGGTAAATACAGGATGATCCCAGAAACAATAGTTGGTTCACCCCGTTCTCCCAGGCAGCGTGAATGACATTGGCTTCGATCATCAGGTTTTGATAAATGAACTCCGCGGGTTGAACATGATTGGCGTGGATCCCGCCAACTTTTGCGGCCGCCAGAAAGACGGCATCGATTGAATGCTGCCGGAAAAAGCGCTGGGTGGCACTTTGGTTGGTCAGATCCAGCGCCGAGGAGGAGCGGGTGATAATCTCCTGATATCCTTGTGCCCGAAGCTGGCGGACAATGGCTGAGCCGACCATTCCCTGATGGCCGGCGACAAATATTCTGCTGTGTTTGCTCAATGACATAATTCTGAACCGATGGGTTGAAATGAACGTGGATAGTGAAACAGGTGCATGTGTCGCCTGCATGCCGAAGATTTCTACTCTTCAACGGAGATCGTGACAGTATGGCCATGTTTTTTTAGCAGGGCATGGCATTTTGCCTGATCCAAATCGTTGGCGATCATTTCTGCACACATTTGCTGGACCGAAATTTCCGGGGTCCAGCCCAGGCGCTCTTTTGCTTTGCTCGGATCCCCGAGCAGAGTCTCCACTTCAGCCGGACGGAAGTAGCGGGGCTCGACTTTGACAATCACATCCCCTACGTTCAGGGCCGGTGCTTTGTCGCCTTGGATCGCCATGACAATGCCGGTTTCGTGGACGCCCTGGCCTTCAAATGCCAGTTCGATCCCTAACTCGGCAGCAGACAGACGGATAAAATCACGGACTGAAATCTGGTTTCCTGTCGCAATCACGAAGTCTTCAGCGGTTTCCTGTTGCAGCATCATCCACTGCATCCGGACATAATCTTTCGCGTGACCCCAGTCGCGCAGGGCATTCATATTGCCGAGATACAGGCAGCGCTCCAGGCCCTGGGCAATATTGGCCAGTCCGCGGGTGATCTTCCGGGTGACAAAGGTTTCCCCCCGGCGAGGCGATTCGTGGTTAAACAGGATCCCGTTGCAGGCGTACATGCCATATGCTTCGCGGTAATTGACGGTGATCCAGTACGCATAGAGCTTGGCGACAGCGTAGGGGGATCGAGGATAAAAGGGGGTTGTTTCTTGCTGCGGGGTTTCCTGGACAAGGCCATAGAGCTCTGACGTGGATGCCTGATAGAAACGGGTTTTCTTCTCGAGCCCGAGAAAACGAATGGCTTCCAGTAAGCGCAGGGTGCCGAGCGCATCGACGTTGGCGGTATATTCCGGTGATTCAAAAGACACGGCGACGTGCGACTGGGCACCCAGGTTATACACTTCATCCGGCTGCACTTCTTTGATGATGCGCGTCAGGTTCGACGGATCTGTCAAATCGCCATAGTGCAGGAAGAACTGAGGATCGCCTTCATGCCTGTCCTGATAGATGTGATCGACCCGCTCGGTATTGAACAGTGATGAGCGGCGTTTGATCCCATGAACTTCATAGCCTTTGTCGAGTAAAAATTCGGCTAAATAGGAGCCATCCTGGCCGGTGATTCCGGAAATTAAAGCGACTTTTTTAGACATATTATTCCCTTAAGCTCAGCAAAATTGAAATTTAGAACGAAGGTCGGTAATAAATTGGTCGATAATCGAGTGCTTATTGAGGTACTGCTCCGCGTATTGACGTGCAATAGCGTTGTGTGTCGACAGATCTTGAGCCAATAAGGTCTCTAACTGACCGATAAAGGCCGCAGGGTTTTCCGGCTCGGCCAGGGTGTAGATCCCCGGATGTTGCTGTTCAATCCTGCCGAGCTCGGTCTGCGGCTCAGCGGTGATCAGTGCGTGACCGCCGGCGGCAAGAATATTGGTCAGCTTGGAAGGCAGGACTGCATCTGCCGCCCCGCGTTTTTGAACCACCAGATGGACATCGGCCATCGCCATGATTTTGGGAACGTCTTCCCATGGCTGAAGGGGCTTGAACACGACATTTGCCAATTGCTTCTCCCGAGCTGAATTTTCAAGGGTGTTGCGGTAAGCGCCATTGCCGATAATGACGAATTTGACGTGAGGGTCAGCAGAGAAATATTGGGCGGCATCCAGGACAATCTCCAGCCCCTGTTTGGCACCGATATTGCCGGAGTACAGCACAACTTTATCGTTGGCTGAAAACCCCCAGTCCTGCCTGAGTTGCTTGCCGCACACATCCGGCGTGACAAATTCGGTATCTGCCCAATTGGGGAAAAAGAACAACTGCTCTTCCCGGACCCCTTTGCTTTTCGCATTTTCCAGCATGCTGTAGGAGATAGACGATACCGCATCGAATTGTTGCAGCAGCCAGGATTCCATGCGCCGGGTGATGCGTTTCAATCGGCCTTCTCCCACCATGCCTAAGCCAAACATGGCGTCGACTTCATAATCTTGTATATGCATGACTGACTTGGCCCCTGTCAGGCGGCAGAACAAGAGGGTGAACGGCGCGCAAAAAAGCGTCGGCTGTACCAGAAAAATCACATCCGGTTTTTGGGGCCATAACCGGCACAAGGTGAGAGCCGATGAGACCGAAAAAGAAGCCAAGTGTATTATTCGTTTCATGGTGGTGACTTTGGCCGGAATATAAAGCGGGCAGCGGTAGATCGTCACCCCCTGATCATCACGTTTGGTGGACCACCAGTTTCTAAATTGGTGATGAATGGTCCATTCAGGATAATAAGGCGGCGCAGTCACGACTTGTGTTTGAATGCCACGCTTGGCCAGTTCCGGACAGAGCTCCCCGTTGTATTTGCCGATACCGGTCAGCTCGGGAGCATGGTTGAGGCTGTATAAGATAAAGTTCATTTTAGCTTTAACCCCGTTAACTGCTCTAAACGTGTCAGACGTTCATCGTTCGTGGCGGCACCTTCAAGCACCTTATTGGCTTCCAGGACACGTAAGTCGACCAGGGTGCGGTACCAGTAACCTTGAATGAAGTGATACGCAAATCCTCGGAGCCCATCCAAAAAACCAAGACGGATAAAATAGCGATAAAAGAAATACAGGGTCGGGCGTAAAAACAGGGGAAGTTTATTGTAGATCCCTTGTTTGACTTTGCGGATGAACTTGGCTTGTGAATCATTGCCGCTGGTGATCAGGCCATGGTCGGGAGCAAAGAAGTGATACTTTTGATCCAGAATGTCGATCATCTCCCGATCAGCATAGCTGTTGTGTTTGGCTATCCACCAATGGGTGGTATTTAAATTGTCGTCAACGATATGGCCCTGGAGCTGTTGTGTTTCGCCGCTGTCAATCACAATGTGCTCATCCATCCAGCGGCTTTCGATGCGGCCTTTTCCCCTGCGCCAGACTCTCAGCAGGTTTAACGGGTAAACATTGCCGTTTTTAATCCACTGACCGATAAAATAGTATTTCCGTTTGATGTACAGGCCGGTCACATTCTGTGATATGGCGGGGAGTTTGGATGCCAGCTCTCTGGCAAGGTCGGGCTCGATATATTCATCTGCATCCATGCGCATCATCCATTCAGATGTAAACGGACAATGCTCGAGGCCCCACTGAAATTGGTCGGCATAGTTGATCCAGGCCCGTTGGCAGACGATCGCGCCGAGTGATTCGCAGATCGCCACAGTGTTGTCCGTGGAGTAGCTGTCGACCACAAAAATATTATGGGTCACGGCCTGGAGTGACCGGATACAACGGCCGATGTGCTTTTCTTCGTTATAGGTAAGAATGATGACCGAGATGTCGTTCATTGCTGCCCTCCAAATGGCGCACGTTGCTTGATCGCTCTGGCTGGGTTCCCGGCATAGACTTGCCAGGCCGCAGCTGTTTTCATGAGGACGGATCTTGCGCCGATAACCGCGCCTTCGCCTACATCCACTCCGGGGCCGATAAAGGCATCAGCGCACACCCAGGCATTGGCACCGATAGTTACAGGGGCGAGCACCAGCGGGTGGAGTGGATCATCGTAATCGTGGGTACTGGCGCAGAGGTGTGCTCCCTGGCTGACAATCGCATTTTTGCCAATTTTGATGTATCCCTGGTTGTACACCTGTACCCGGGGACCCAGCGTGGCTCCGCTTGCCATTTCCAGATTGGCAGGGAGCCAGATCTGCGCTGAGGGATATATATTGGCTTGGTTGCCGATTCTTGCGCCAAAGAATCGCAGCAGTTGACGGCGAAAGCCAAACAACGGGGTGGGGCTCAAACGAAAGAGGGTGTAATAAACCAGGCTCCAGCAGGTTCTTGCGAACTTGTTTTGCCAGCCATAAACGGGGGCATGTAAATTAGCTTTCGGGATCATGAGCATTTCCCCGCTGTGATGGTTGAATGCGCTTTTCGAACCTCAAGGAGGATGGCTTCCAGATCTTGCGCGGCTGCTTTGAGAGAGAAATGACGGGAATAGCACTTCAACGCGCGCTTGCACATGCTGATCCTGTCGTTAGGCGAGAGAGCGAACCATTGACTGAGCAAGGATTGAATCCCGGCGACGGTATCCGGCGCGACATAGCCGGCCTGATCGTGGTCGACCTCATGCCAGATGTTGACTTTGTTGGTGGTTAACACGGGGGTGCCGGTTGACAGCGCCTCAGCGATAACCAGGCCAAAATTTTCCTGGTGAGAGGGCAGAATGAATACGTCGGAAGCATAGTAAGCCCCCCATTTCTCGTGCCCTTGGAGCATCCCGGTCCAGATGATGTGCTTTGTGATCCCGAGTTGGTGACTGAGCGCATCCAGTTCCTCTTTTAATCCGGTTTGGTCCGGGCCGGCGATCACCAGCATGAAATCTTCCGGCAAGGGGGCAAGGTTACCCAGGGCCTTGAGCATCAGGTCAATGCCTTTCTTTTGATGAATCCGGCCCAGGTACAGCGCAATTCGCTTGCCTTGTAGTTGCGGGGCAAGCCTGAAGAACGCCGCTTTTGCCGCGACAATATCGATATTGGGTTGCGGCGTTCCGTATGCCACAACACGCTCTGCAGGGGAATAAGGGAGAAAAGCGGCTTTGGCGAGCGCTTTTTCTTCCTGCGAAGTAAACAGCACCGCATTGCTGTTATTCACGGTATAGCTTTCAAAGAGTTTCCAGTAGATTTTTTTCTTCAGGGCTTTGATTTGGTCTACTTGGTTGAACCAGGGGTCAAGCATCCCGTGGGTAAAGACCACATAGGGGATATTGTGTTTACGGCAGGCTTTTGCGGTTGCATAGGAGTGGTATTGCCAGATCCCATGCGTAATCACCACATCAAACTCCGACACGTGGTGATCCAGCCAACTGGAAAATTCATAGCTGAACTGGAGTTTGCCGAGCATGCCCCGAAAGCTGGTTAGCGGATAATTGAACCCGCGGATCTTGCTGTCATTGGGATCATCCAGCGACAGCACCTCAATGTGATGGCCTTTTTCGACCAGGAGCTTGGAGCTATGGGTCAGGCCATAGATCGGGCCACCATGGGTAGGGTCCACTGAGCTGATCACCCGCAAGATTTTTAATCTAGCCATGATTGTATTTCTCCTGAGGTAAGGCACTGCCCGCTAAATAGGCCGAGAATATGATGCCGTATGCCAGAACCGTCCCTTGCATGGTCATCGCACCATTTAAAACCACAGGGCCAATAAACCCAAAAGTGATGATCGGGAGGTAGTTATTCACTTTAAAAGCTTGCCATGACAACCGAAAAAGCCAGTAGACAGTGATGATTCTCAGGAAGATATATAAGCCGCCCAGCAGGTAGCCTAATTCAAGGACAATTCTGGACCATTCATCTTCTGCCAGCATGAACCCCATTCCTTGCTCACTGGGTCCTCTTAAAATAACCGATGCGGCATTGGTGCCACTGCCGATGCCATATCCCCAAAATGGTGCTTCTGTAAAGTAACCCGTGAACGCATATAAGCTGGACAATGCCCGAGCAATGGGGGAACCCTCGGATTCAACTGCTGATAGGTTTCTTTCCAACAATGTCTGATAGGTCTCGGTATAGGAGAAAAACAAAGCGGAAATAACCAGAATACACAGGAAAGTGAATAGTTTTGAGGTCGTAAACCGGTTGGGATGCATCATACAGAGGATGCCCAGAAACAAAGCGGTACAAAACGCATAGGCGTAGATTGAGCGGGAGCCTGTGGTGAAGAACATGAAGGAGAAACAGAGAATATAAACTCCCATAAAGAGCAGATGCCTCCAATGCGGCTTTTCGAACCGTATTTCGCCAAAGTAGTAGGCAAGTGAAAAGGCAAACAGGCTGGCAATAAACAGGACGTGCCCCATGGTGAATGTAAAGATACCATAGGGTCGGACAATCCCTTCCGCAATCGTGAATACAAAACCTTCGCTTTGGATTCCTTTATTGATATAGGCGGTCGGTGGCGAAATAAATTGCACGAACACTAAAGCTGAGATGGGGATTGCAATCCATAGTGAGAACTTGGCCATCCTGATAAAGTCTTGTTTATCTAACACTGCCGCGCCAATGAAAATGAGGGGGAAATAGAATAAGTAGTTTCGAAATCCATAAAGGTAAATCACCGTGTTATCTGGGTTCAGGCTTGAATACAGACCTGTATGGATAATAAAAATGGTGGTGATGATGATGTATAAGTAGAAGCAATATCCCCGGTGGCACAGCTTGGCCTGAATTGCATAAAAATAAATCAGCAGGACGAAAGGGTCTTTGATAAAAAAGATCAATGAGCTGAACGATGGAAAAAACCACTTTCTCAGAACCCCTTCAAGCAGCATCAGCACGTAGACGGTAAAGAAAAGCGTCTTGATAATACGGGCTGTTTCCTGTTGGTTACTGACACGAAAAATCATTTTGCTCGATCCCTAATGAATGCCGGATACTTTCAGCATATTGCTGCCAGCTATATGTTCTTGCGGTTTCGATTGCCGCCAACTTCATGGCGCGTAACTGGTCTCGGTCTTGATCCAGTACGGTCAGTTTCTCTGCAATTGCGTCTGAGCAACGAACCGGCACAACATAGCCGTTGCTGCCATGCACAATGAGATCGGAGGCGCCACACTGGTCACTGACAATCACGGCGGTGCCTTGAGAAAGGGCTTCGAGAACAACCAGTCCGAACGCTTCCGTCAGAGAGGGCAGAACGAGTATGTCGGCGGTTTTTAGCAGTTGAATAATTTGGTTGTTCGGGGCGGACTTATACCATTGGTAATGTTTTAAATGCTTCGCAAGCGCTTTGTTTCTGCCGAGGCTATAGTCCTGGCCAACGATGGTAATATTGAGATTTTGGTGACCGCCAACTTTCTTGAAGGCATCAAATAAATACGAAATACCTTTTTGTTGCGACAGTGAGCCGACGTACATGACGTTCAGCGGCGACTGATGGGCCATGCTCACGGTGGATGTCTCTGTGATCAGCGGTGAGCCTGAGACGTGTGGAGAGCCTGGTACATGCGGTGAATCTGATACATGTGGCGAGCCATAGGGCACCACTGAGATCGTTTTATGAATGTTATGTTTGATTAAGTCGTTCTTGACAATGGAGCTCGCGACAATGATGTGATCGGCCAGGTGAAGCTCCTCCTCGTGTCGATCAATCGTGGCTTGCTGAATCACCGGAATACTGGCGCGCCAGGCTGGGTTGAGCTCTTTCTCTTCGGCCATCACTTGCGCAACATGGGGGGTATAGCCACAAGCCGCTTCATAATAGAGCCGGAGATGACCTAACTCCCGGGCGCGCCTGAATGTTGATAAGCATTTCCCGTCGAAGCCATACACGCTGCTGAGTTGCTCGTTCGGTTGGGATTCAATGTAGTTTGCGACATGTGAATCGATGTAATGGTATAGCTTCTCAACGCCGAGCCGGCCGCTTGCATTGTTCACGAGTTTCGTGAAGTTCAGGCGTTGTGCGGCGATCCGGGCCAGATTGAAGTACGGATACGTCATGACCTTCCGTTTGGGGATCCCCGGGAAGCTGCGACGTTTGAGTTGTTCTACCACGAAGCGAGGTAGAAGTTTGCTCTGTAAGCCATCATGATAAGCGAGAGACGTGTGAAAGGAGTGTAGTGCGTCTGAATCACTCATGGCTTTAATCAGCATTCTGGTCGCATTATTGCCAACGGGGTGGACGACTAAAAACATGATGCTCCCTCACTTCACCCAGTTTCGACGCACATCGTGTTGCGACATGCTTGAAAACAGGTAGGCTGAATATTCAGCGGCCACACAACAGGCGCACCTCGATTGTAAATACTTGCTTACATCGGTTTCCTGCCTGTTCCGTTTGCTATCGCAAACCTCGAGCATGGCCGCTGCAATCGCGTCTGCATCCGGGGCGACAATCCGGCCATGGCCCCCCAGGGCTTCCGGTAGGCCCCCTCGTGCCGTGGCAATCACTTCACATCCTGAGGCCAGGCCTTCCAGTGCAACAATGCCGAAGGGCTCATTCCATCGGGATGGTACGACCAGGCAGGTACTTTGTCTCAGTTGCTCCCCGACTTTCGGTAAAGCCTGTGAGCCTAAAAACGTGACACGATGGCTCAGGTTGTATTGATTGACTTGTGATGTCAGCTTGCCCCGCTCGCATCCATCGCCGATGATGACCAGTGAAGCATCAGGGTAGGTTTGGTGGACTTGTGAAAAAGCCGAGATCAGCAAGTCGACGCCTTTATCCGGAACGAGGCGGCCACAAAAAATAAAGGTTCTTGGGTTTGGCTTGTGTTGGGGCGGAAAGAAGAGATCATCCCGATAGCCATTCAAGATCACTTTTTGTTTGCCCCCGATTTCCCGGGCGACAAAATTGCTGACACTGATGTTATTCATCGGACGGCACAATAATCGTTTGATCATGCCTTTGATGTAATGGCTAAATTCATTGCTGTAGATATAAACCCCGTGGTGACTGACGACGGCGCGTCTTCGGGCCAGGTATGCGGCCAGGATATTTTCTATCGTGATGCCAACAAAAAAGATTATTTCAGACGCTCGGAATACTCGGACCTTTTCTGTGAAACTTAGCCCTCTTCGTATGCTGTATTGCTCCGTGATTTGCCGGTGGTCCTTGTCCGGTGTATCCGTAATGATTTCGACGGCAATACCCTGTTCTGACCAATACATCGCCATATCTTCGGCATATCGTTCCATGCCGCCGATTTTGGGACTGAAAACTTCAGATACAATCGTGATTCTCATATCAAACCCATATCTTCGATATTCACAAGTGATATTTGTGCCAAGCTCATTACGGTTTGCGGTCGTGTGATTCGGACATTTTTAATGTCGAGACTTCATCGCAACTCCCGAGAACATTTCTTTTTTCAGATCCATGAGCGCTGCCATCAATAAAGTTACTGGAATACCAAATTGAAAAGCCAGTGCACCGCTTAATGTTGAAAGATCGAAGACGAGCGGGGCAATCAAGCACCAGAAAGGGAAAGTAATTAACTGAACATAGGAGTATTTATTTAAGCCTCTGTTGGCCAGTAATGTCCAAAAACAATAGCAGGCTGCGTTAAAGGCGACATAAATACATGAGATAAGTAGCTCATATGTGTAGCTCGCATAGTTATCACCGACCAAGAATAGTAACAGCTCCGGATAAGTCGCCGAGAGCAGGACTAACATCATGCCGATGCCAAACACCAGCCCGGTCCATAACATCAGGTCCCGAACGAGCCTTTGATGGCTGACCTGGCAAAACCGGGGCACTGCGTAGGCGGTAATGAAGGCAGTGACCGGTAGAAAAAGTTGTCCGATTCGAGTCAGCGCGCCAAATGCTGCAGTATCAGAATAATCACCGTAGTAGGCAATCACAAAGAGGACGGCTTGCGCTTGTATGACCATAAAAATATCCAGAGACAGTTGCCGGTGAGCAATGCGCTTTACTTCGTCGATATCTCCATGCGTTACAGGCGTTGCCCGGTGTTGAGGGATAATTTTAGCGACGGCTTTTCTAATTGGAAAAATACGCAGTCCTGCGGTCAGTACCCCGACTAAGATCGCTAAGCTTACATTGAGGAACCCGATAAACTTGAGCGCTAAAATACAGACCAGACGAAAAAGAGACAGTGTGCCATCAATGAGTTGAACTTTATGGGCGCTGTTATCGAAGAATATGATTTGCTCATGTAATTTTGATTGAAAATCAAATATATAGTAGATGACGAGAAACAAGGCCATCATGAGCATGGTCAGGATGTCAGCACCATTTTCGAAAAGTAACCAGGATGAAAAAAACAGGATCATCGGGAGCAATATGATTGCGATTTTTCTTCTGACGATTAATGAGGCTTTCAGCGCTTGCTGAGCTTTCTGTTTATCAGGCCAGACGCGACCTAAAATGGCGTTCAGCCCCAGGTTGACACCGCCTTTGGTTAACACCATAACGGCACCGGTCATCATCGTCATTACGGTATAAATGGCGTAATCATCAACCATCAGCCAGTGGGCCAGCAGGAGCCCGGTCATTGCCGCGGTCGCCTGTGTCACGATGGACGCACTCAAAAACTTCAGTAATCCTTTCAAAATCGTACAACCTTTCCTGTTTGGCTGGTGCCAGGCGCCTAAGGCGCTAGCTGTGCTGCTGTTCGGCGGTCGCAAATTTGTCGTAATAGCTGTCATACTGCGTGTGTTGTCGATCAACTTGGTTCAGCACAACGCCATGGATCGGGATGTTGTGTTTTGTCATCTTGGCGATTGCGGCCTGGACCTCATTTAGCTTGGTACCTGCTTTAACGACCATGACGACGCTCCCGGTCTGTTGACCCATGATCAGGGCGTCACTGACCACCAGGGCCGGAGGCGTATCAATCACGATTCGGTCATATTGCGCTTCAAGGGTGGCCAGCAGCGCAGCAAACTGCTCAGAACCAAGCAACTCCTGGGGACTAGGTGTGGACTCACCGGCCGTCAGAATATCGATACCTGACTGGGCGTCATGATAGAGACACGCCTCGAGGGGCTCTCCCATGACCAGGAGATTGATGAGCCCCGGATGATCCTTGGATAGTCCGAAACTCTTTCCAATAGCAGGTTTTCGCAGATCGCAGTCGATCAACAGGACCTTCTCCATGGTGCCCATTGCGATAGCCAGGTTGATTGAAGTCGTCGTCTTTCCTTCTTCAGGAATAGATGACGTAACGGCAATTCGTTTACCAGAATGATTCATCAGCTGGAGTCGCAAGGATGTCCGGATCGTCCGGACGGACTCGGTGAAGCCCTGTTGTTTACTATCAAAGAACAGGTGCGCATCCAGCCCTTTTTTCCGGTAGTTCTTCGGCTTGATAAGTGGCAGTGCTCCTAAAGCCTGCAGATTGAGTTTGTCTTCAATTTCGTCGGGCTTTTCGATGGTGCTGCGAAACGATTCAAGCATAAATGCCAGAAGGATTGTCAGGACCATCATGGTCATTGTGGCGATTGCAACTGTTTTCGCTTTTTGCGGTTTGGTTGGTTGTAGCGGCGGCAGCGCATAGTCGGAGAATCGTGCATTGGTCGATTTCAAGTCGCTGGTGGCGCTGGTTTCTTTCTGGCGGTTAAGGAATAGGTTGTATAACTGGCGGTTGCTTTCAACGTCTCGCTTCAGCGCGTCGTATTTTGCTTCCTGGATGATTAACTGCTGATATTCATCCTTCTTATCCTTCAATGCCTGATTTAAGCTGGCCTCCTGTTGTAGTGCGGCCTGGCGCTCTTTATCCAGACCTTTGGCCAGTTGGGTCAGGAGTTTTTTTCGCATGCCGCTGAATTGTCGCTAACTGCGCCTGTGCCTGAATCATTTTGTCGTGCTTGGGGCCATAGCGTTTTGATAGTTCTGAAACACGTTTTTCTGCATCAATTTCGGCCAGACGAATATCGCGTAATTGCGGGTGGTTGGAGATTTCTGACACCGTTGACAGACTGGCAGCGTCGGCACTTTTATTTTTGTTGAGCAGATACGACAGTGATTCAGCTGCAATCCGGCGATCCCGGGCAGCCGACAGTTGATTGGTCAGCTCGGTCAGCTCAACCGATGCCAGTCCGTTGATACCGCTGAAGTCAATCAATCCTTCTTGTTGCATAAAGTTCGAGAGCCGTGCTTCTGATTCAACCAATTGTTGCTTCAGTTCATCCAGGCGTTCGCGGAGCCAGTCGGAGGTCTGAGAGGTAATGGATAGCCGTGCTTCCAGATTTGACTGGATATAACTGTTGCCCACTTCATTGGCGATATGTGCGGCCAAGATCGGATCCTCTGACTCAAAACTAATCTTCACCAGTTGAGTATTCCGGATGGGCGCGATGGTGAGCTTATCCTTAAAAGTTGCCAACACTTTTCGTTTCAGCTTTTCCTGTCGAGTCAGCATTGTGGTGGCCTGAATTTCCGAAAGTGTCGTTTGGGTGGATAGCGATGACTTCAGCCAGGCCTTGATGGTGGCGAGTAACCCGGTGTCCTCAAGTTGACCGTTAAACTCCGGCAAGGTAGCCAGATCCAGCTTGTCGATGACATGTTGGGCGATTTTGTTCGACTTCAGGATCTCAAACTGGGTGAGATAATATTCTTTTTTACTGGTATCGATACCGACCACTTCTTCGATCGATACAGCTTTTTGCTGTTGGGCTTCTATGAGAAGCACAGCGGTGGCGCGGTACACGGGCGTAGTCGATTGTACCAAGAAGTAGCTCACGACAGCCGTGAGTGTTGTCAGGAGAAAGATGGCTAATCTGTATTTCTTTAAGGTCGACAGATAGCTTCCGAAGCCAAAGTTTGCTTCTTTCCTTTGAGGGTGATTTACCGGTGTTTCTAGCATATGTCACTCACTTAGTTTGCAAAATCAAACTGAAGAAGACTGATTCTTAAAAGAAACTCTGATCGATGACGATAATATCGCCCGGCTCAACATTATGTTTCAGGCTGACCTTTTTCCGCTGGGGACCATTATTGGCTGGGTTGATATTAATCGCATTCCGTGAAGCGCGGTCGGTAAACCCACCGGCTAAAGCGATGGCCTTATCGACGGTGAGTCCGGGCTTATATTCATATCCGCCGGGGCGTTTGACTTCACCGTTCACATAAATCTGACGATAGGAGATGATGTTGATCCGTACTTTCGGCGAGACTAAATAGTCGCCCTTCAACCCGTGATAGATTTCATTCTTCAATTGCTCAGGGGTTTTCCCCTTTGCAGAGATTTGGCCAAGATAGGGATAATCAAACGTACCACTTGAGCTTAACAGGAGTTGATCAACGGAGAGTTCCTCCTCGCCATAGACTTGGATTTGGATTTTATCCCCCGGGCCAAGTTGATAAATATCTTCAAAGCTTGCAGCGTACACCGGAAATATGATGAATAAGCTGAGTAAAATAGCGTTGATGAGCGTCATGTTACACCTCGCTAGAGTGGCCTGAGCGGTTTGGATTAAAGGCCAAAGGTTGCTGTGAGAGACCAAACCTGTTTATTGGAATCAATACCAGGCTGGGAGGATGTCCTGTCTGTATAGTCCCAGCCGAGACTGAAAGTAAGCCAGCGGCGCATGTCGTAATTGGCAGATATTTGCCAGGTATTCGTAGTATCTTTTCGATTGATACCGGTGTAGCTTTCGTCTGAGTTTGTATAGGAGAGATCGGTATAAAATCGCTCCCGCCAGAAATGTTGCCAGCCGATGGCATAGGCGGTCTCTTTAATATAATCACCGGCCTGATCCGGGTCTTTGGCTTGTTGCAGAGTGCTCAGGCTTAGTGTTGAGTACCGTCTGGGGGACCAGGAGAGCTTGATATCCCAGCTGTTACCGCGAAAGTCGCTACGGTTCCCGTCACGAAAACGCTTGTCCTGTAAGCCGAACTTGGCGATGCCGGATGTTTTTCCGGAAATGTCCCATTCAGCACCCATGTAATAATAGGTGACATCGTTATCTAAACTGGGTTGCTGCGGTGCGGTGGTCTGGTATCGGCGATTTTCTTGCTGGATATCCATAAACAATCGGGTACTGGATGTCATTCGGTAATAGAAGGCCGCACCATAGTGGTTTTCGTCGTAATCTCTGAATCGGGTCACCTCACGGAAATTTTCATATGATCGATCATAGTAGCCCACGGAGCCGACAATCTGCCCTTTGGCACCTTCAGAGCCATAAGCATAATTGGCATGAAAATAGTGTGCGCTATATTCAATCGGTTCATCAAATCCGTCGGTCGTGCTGCTGATCCCTTCTGAGATGCCCGTCCCGCGCGCTTCATGCAGGCGATCGAATTCATAGGCAAGATTGAGACGGTTACGGTGGTTAATATTCAATTCGCTGATCAAATCGAATCGATGATCTAAGTAATTGTCTTCTGAACTATTAAAATAATTGCCTTTGGTAAGAATATAGTCGCCATAGAAATAATTGTTGCCGTGCGTCGCTTTGACAAAAATGGATGGCTCCAACTCAAGGAGCATGGACGAGATTTGATTGTTACTCTCGTTTTCATTGGTAACGTTGTCATCATATTGAATCGAGGTCGCAATCACCGGCGTGATTTCTATGCCCGAATCTGTTACATACGCAGCCGGCGAAAAAATAGCCATCGCGAGAGGAGACATAAATAACAGAATAAGGAGAGAATATTTCATGGTTATATCACGCCACATGTCTTAGTAAGCCATTTTATCTGAGAATATTTTGACGGTGGTCAGGCATATGATTTTCAGATCCATCGATAATGACCAGCATTGAATGTATGCAAGATCATATTCCACTCTTTTTTCCATTTTTGAGATCGTATCCGTTTCACCCCGATAACCGTTGATTTGTGCCCATCCTGTGATACCGGGTTTGACTTTATGGCGTAACATATAGCGCTCGACAATCGCTCGGTACTCTTCGTTGTGGGCGACAGCATGTGGGCGAGGGCCAACGATTGACATTGTGCCTTGAAGGACATTGATAAACTGGGGGAATTCGTCCAGTGATGTTCGGCGAAGAAAAGCCCCAAAAGCAGTGACACGGAAGTCATTCCTAGTTGCTTGTTTAATCAAGGCGCCATTGTCTGTCGTACTCATCGTTCGAAACTTCCACACTTTTATTTTCTTTCCATCCAGACCGTATCTGTCTTGCTTGAATAGAACCGGGCCTGGTGACGAGAGCTTTACGCCGATAACAATCGCAATTAATAAAGGAGAAGAAAGGACAAGAATTATGGATGCCAGGATAATATCTTCAATACGTTTCACCCATGCCGTCAGGCCATTAAATGGGGTATCAAACACGCTTAATACCTGGATGCCGCCTACATGCCCTAAACGCGAATACAAAAGGTTATAACTGAAGAAGTCAGGAATTAAATAGGTATTCGCTGTAGTGTCCGAAAACTTTTCAAGGAACTGTGTGATTCGCCCTTTGGCATAAAGCGGCATTGCAATGTAGATATGTTTTAGTTCACCTTGTCTGGCTTTCTCTAAAGCGTCGCTGACCGAGCCGCATATCGGCACTTTGAGATCTTTCGGAATACGGTCGTTATCTCGTTCGTCGTAGAATCCTTCTAAAATGATGCCTGAATCGGTTCTGAGCTTTAGTTCTTCTGCAAGAGCGATACCATTCTCTGTGACACCAATAATCGCTGCTTTCTGTGTGTAGTATCCGCGATGATATAGTTGTCGAGTCACTTGCAGTATGGCAAAGCGCCAGATGATTAGCGCGAAGGGAGTCAGTACGAACCAGAGTCCGATCACGACTCGTGAAAAATCAGTGCTTTTCTTGGTGAAATAGGCGGTGGCTATCAGTATGAACACTGTCAGTATCCAGGATAACAATGTTGCGATAGCATGCTCGCGGAAGGTCCCTGTTCTCCATGAGCGGTAAAGGTGACAACTTTCAGCAGACAATAAAAAACAGATCATGCCGAATGCGCAAGAAATATAATAGTTGCTGGCCACTTCCTGAAGATAGAGCCCGAGAGAAATATAGAGGGTTAAGGCAACGATTGATATATCAACTAGGCGATATAACAACCCAAAGTCAGGCTCCTTTTCTCGAATTATATCTCTGTTTTTCATTTTATTATTTGCCTTATAAATACAGCTTTTAATTTATGGCGTTGTTTTATGCGGTTTGTTTTATCAATGTGTAACTTTTGGTTGTGCGTATTCAAGCATGCTACCGCCATTGGGTTACAGCTCCCACTTTGCTTGAAAAAACAGAATGTTCAACTCCTTCATTTGTATAAAAATGAGTGACAATTTCTCAGGCTTGCTATTTTTAAAGTTTCAGTCTACTGGAGCGCCCAGTATCATTTTGTTCATGGTGTTGTCTTATCAATCGTCAATCATTCTGGCTATTGATATTATTCTTTAAAATTAGACTAAGGCTCTCAGTATCGAAGTATGAAAAAAGTATGAAATTGATCACCTGCACTTGCTAGGGTTTTGTCGAGTTGTATCGTGAGTGCAAGCACCTCGTACGCGACTCAGCAGTGGCTGATATTTTTGAGGTATGGTGATCGAGATTCAGGATCAAACTGCGCGCGCTTTGGCTGATGTTTACGGTAATAATCGTCGAGTTGAGAGGCAACATGGGATGAAAAGCAAGTATCTCCAGCCATCACTGCTTGAATGCCTTTACAAATGATGTCGAACTCGTCATCAAGATTGAAGTATCCACAGACATTTGGCCACTTGACTATTTCATCGATAACAAGATGATCTGTTGTGCTGAGTAAGGCTAGGGAAGCCGTTCCGGATTTGAGCTTATCTTGCAGTAATCGCTTGGTCTCTGCATCCAGGTTCGTCAGGTCAATCAGAACTAACATATTTTTTTCATTGTTCAGTTCAGATGCGAATGTGTTGACATCAAGAACGGTCAAACCAACTTTTAATTTGGGTGGAACACAGAGTCCGAGGGCACGCACATGTGTTCTGTGGTTTGATAGAAGAATAAGTTGTTTGATAGCCCCAGACATATGCTTGTCCTTCCATGGTCGAGATTATGAAATTAGTTGTTAACCTATATGTTAATAAGATAGCTTATCCTCAGTACTGTGGTGAAAATATATTCAACCGTCATCGGGTGTTTGTGGTGGATAGGGCTCGTTTTGTACTGAATGCCTTAAAAAGCAGCCCGCTGGGTTTTGTTTTTAAGGCATTGATGTGTGGTTTTTTTTAGCAGAAAAGGTTGGAATTAGTTCTCTTGGCTGTTTTGTTTCTGCTGATCCAGCAGGCCGATGATATCCTCGGCGGAGACTTCAATGTGGCGTTTGAGCAGATCGCAGGCCGCTTCGGTGTTGCGCTCCCGGCACAGCACTAGCAGCTCCCGGTGTTCGGCTTCTGCTTTGGCGACGCCGGCGGTATGGAGCAGTTGGATGCGGATATAGCGATCCGACTGGGTATTGAGCTGGGTGATCAACTGCATGGTTTCCGGACGGTTGGCCGGGGTATACAGGGCTTTGTGAAACGCGAAGTTGTAATTGCTCCAGTGATCGACTCGGCTGCCGGTATTTAAGATCTCTTCGTACTCCTGCAACATGGCTTCGGCGGCATCTAAGTCGGCGTCTGACATCAGGGGGATGGCGTGGGCCAGCATGTGGCACTCCAGCAGTACCCGAAGCTCAAACAGCTCGCGGATCTTATCGGTCGAAAGCTCAGTGGCAAACGCGCCTTTATGGGCGTGGAACTCGAGGAGTCCTTCTGACTCCAGGGTCAGCAGGGCCTCACGTACTGGGATTCGGCTTACATCAAATTCTTTTGCCAGTGCATCCTGACGCAGCGGATCGCCGCCTTTGATTTCACCCCGGAGGATTTTGTCACGGATCGCATCGGCAACATATTGGGTACGTGTTTTGGGCTGCAAGGTAACTCCTTTTAACTTTCTTCTTGGTTCGGCCGCCTAACGGCGGCCGGATTTATTTTACTTTACTTCAAAGCCATACGCATAGGGATCTTCGCTGTCGACCCAGATGGTATTGTGGCCGGTGACGCGTGCCCAGCCCTGAACACTCGGCATGATGGCATCATAATCCCCCACTTTGGTCATGGATTCAACTCGGCCCTCAAACAGGCTGCCGATGATACTTTCATGGACGAAATCCTCGCCAACGCCTAAGCGGCCGCGGGCCACCCATTGGGCCATGCGGGCGCTGGTCCCGGTGCCGCACGGTGAGCGGTCGATAGCGCGATCGCCGTAGAACACCGCATTGCGCGCATGGGCACCCGGCTGAGTCGGGGTGCCGGTCCAGAGCACATGGCTGGCACCGCTCACGGTCGGATCGTCCGGGTGAACACAGTCGACCACCTGATTAATGGCTTCCCGTACTTTCGGCGAATAGTGCAGCACCTGGTCGGCACTGAAGTGCTCCAGACCCGGGAAGTTCTTCTGTGGTTCGATGATGGTGTAGTAGTTACCGCCGTATGACACATCGACGGTCAGCTCACCCAGTCCTTCGACGTCAATCACCACGTCGCGGTGGGCGAGGTAGCTGGCGACGTTATAAATCCGCACTTTTTCGACTTTATTGCCGTTTTGCTGATAGTCGATCCGAATCTGCCCGGCCGGAACATCGAGGATCAGGCGTCCGGGTGTTTTCGGTTGCAGGACCCCGTGTTCAATGGCGCTGGTGACGGTTCCGATGGTGCCGTGACCGCACATCGGCAGGCAGCCGCTGGTTTCAATAAACAGAATCGATGCATCGGCGTTGTCACTGCACGGCGGATAGATGATCGAGCCGGACATCATGGAATGGCCGCGCGGTTCAAACATCAGGGCACGACGGATCCAGTCATGGTGCTCCAGGAAGTCCTGACGCTTCTCACTCATGGTATTGCCTTTCAGGCTGGGGTAACCGCCGGCGACCAGTCGTACCGGATTGCCGCAGGTGTGCGCATCAATACAAAAAAAAGTTCCTTCACGCATCGTTTCTATCTCCTTGAATCATTGAAGTTTTGCTTTGCTGTTGTGTTCGTTTGATCTGCGCCTTGGCTCGATCCTGATCACAAAACCATCGAAAAGCGCTGGCTGAATGAACAACACCCCCCTAGTGTATATTGTATACAATATACATGCTCGCGAAATTCATGGGATGAGATCACAAATGGAAAAGATGGGTCACGACATTGCGATTATCGGCGCCGGCATTATCGGCTGCGCCTGTGCATACCGGCTGCAACAAGCCGGATTCCGGGTGGTGCTGCTCGATAAGGAAGCGCCGGGGCAGGGGGCTTCGTTCGGCAATGCGGGCCATATTGCCACCGAGCAAATTATGCCTTTGGCCAACCCGCAGATGCTGACCCAGATCCCGAGCATGTTATTGGATCCGCTGGGCCCGCTGCGGATCGACTGGCGCTACTTTCCCCGCCTGATGCCCTGGATGCTCAAGCTGGTCGCCAATATGCGCGCCGAGGCGCAGCAGCGTAGCCGGGCAGGGCTGATCCAGCTCAACCAGGCCAGTCTGGCCGCCTGGAAACAGCTGCTGGCGGACATGGAAGGCGAGAATTTAATGCGGCATCAGGGCTCATTGCTGGTATTCGAACAGGCGAAAACCGGCGAGGCGCTGCACCAGTTTGCCAAAACCCTGGCAGCCAATGGGGTCGCGGTGAACCCGCTGGCGAAGAAGGCGTTGCACCAGCAGGTACCCGGCCTTTCTGGAGGGGTGATTGGCGCGCTGGATTTCCCCGAAACCAGCCATGTGGTTGACCCGCATCGTCTGGTGGCCCGGCTGATGACAGCCGCGCAGGAGCTTGGGATGACCTATCACCAGCAGGAAGTGACCGGCGGATTTGTCACTGATCAGGGTGTGGAGCTGACCACCACCCAAGGTCCGGTGCGGGCATCGCGGGTGCTGGTGGCCGCCGGTGCGTTCAGTCAGTCACTGGTCTATCAGCTCACTGACGTCAACATCCCGCTGGATACCGAGCGCGGTTATCACCTGATGTTGCCCAAAGAAGCCGATCGTATCCCGGTAGCAGTTTCCTCGGCCGAGCGGCGTTTCATCATGACGCCGATGCAAGGCGGTCTTCGCCTGGCCGGGACCGTGGAATTTGCCGGGCTGGATCGCCCGGCCAACATGGCGCGCGCCCACCGGCTGGCCGATCTGGGCGATGCCCTGTTTGAACATCCGCTGGATCTTGCCGGAGCGACCCCCTGGATGGGCTGCCGACCTTCGTTGCCGGACTCGCTGCCCATTATTGATGCGGTCGGGCCGGATCTGCGGGTCATGCTGGCGCTGGGTCATCATCACCTCGGCCTCACCCAAGCGGCGATCACCGCGCAGCTGATCACCGAACTGGCCCGGCGGCAGACACCGGGACTGGATCTCAGTGCGTACCGGCTGAGCCGTTTTCACTAATTCATGTCGTTGCTGCCGGATCCCTTGCGAGGCTCCGATTGTGCAATCGGAGAGAGCAGGGGCACCGGGTGCAGGACAGATGTCACGCTAAAAAATAACAGAGCAAACCAATGACGTATTCATCAACAAAAGGAAGAGAGTTATGAGCACGAATTCGAGTGCTGTCCGGTTACCGACCAGCATGGAAGTGGTCGGCCTGATGGCGGGCTTTATTGCCATTATGTTTTTGTTTATCAATGTCCTGTCGCTGCCGATCCAGCTGGCGTTGTTTGCCTCCTGGTTCCTGGTGATGGGTCTCGGGTTACGGCTCGGGCAAACCTATCATGCAATGCAGACCGGGTTGATCAAGGGGATCCATAACGGGATGGAAGCGGTGCTGATCCTGATCACCGTCGGTGCCCTGATTGGCTCGTGGATCGCCGGCGGGATTGTCCCCAGTATCATTTACTATGGCCTGAACGTGATGAGCCCGAATATCTTTCTGGCCGCAGCGTTCGTGATCTGTGCCATGACCTCGCTGTCGACCGGTACCTCGTTCGGTACGGCAGGGACGGCCGGGATCGCGATGATCGGGATCGGTCACAGCTTTGGGATCCCGCTGCCGCTGGTGGCCGGTGCGGTGATCAGTGGTGCTTATGTCGGCGATAAGATGTCGCCACTGTCGGATACCACGGTGATGACGGCGTCGCTGTGTAAGGTGGATCTGATCGATCACATCAAATCCATGATGTATGTCAGCGGACCGGCCTGCGTGATTGCCTTCACGATGTTCCTGCTGGTGGGCTTTTTCTATGTCGACGGCAGCGTTGATACCAGCCGCGCGGATGCGGCGATGATGGCGCTGGAGCAACACTTTACGATTTCCCCCTGGCTGCTGCTGCCTGCGGTGGTTGTGATTCTGCTGCTGTCACGCCGGATGCCGTCGATTCCGGTGATCACCCTCGGAGCTGTGCTCGGCATTATCTGTGCCGTGGTCGCGCAGGGCATGCCGACCCTGGATGCGGTGCGCACCGTGTATGTCGGTAACGCGATGTCATCTGAGGTCGACTTCCTCAACACCCTGCTCAACCGCGGCGGCATTCTGTCGATGCTGGAAGTGATTGCCCTGATCCTGTTCGCCCTCGGCCTCGGTGGTCTGATGGAGCAAATCGGGATCTTGCAGGTGATTTGTAACCGTTTCCTGACCTGGGCCAACAATGCCGGTCGCCTGACGCTGTCGACCCTGTTTGGTGGTTTCTTCGGCAACTTCTTCGGCGGCGCGGCGTATGTCTCGCTGATCACTGCCAGCACGATTACGGAGAAAAACTACGACCAGCAGGGCATCGATCGCCGGGTGCTGTCCCGCAACACTGAAGCCGGCGGCACAGTCACCACACCCATGGTGCCCTGGTCTGACGGCGGCGTCTTTATGGCAACGACCCTGGGCGTGTCGACCCTCGGTTACCTGCCGTTCCTCTGGTACCACTTCCTGGTGCTCGCGATTTCACTCTTCTACGGCTACGCCAACATTGCGATTTGGCGGACAGAGTCAGTAGCGGACGAATCAACTTCACTGACGAAAGCCGAAGCGTCCTCGTAAGTCGGCGGCCATCAGAACCTTTAACTTTACTGCGTACATTACATCAGGGCCGGTCAGACGTCCGGCCCGCATTTCAAGGAGAGCTTTATGAAACTCGACGGTATTTTTGTTCCTGTCGTTACCCCGTTTACGGATGACAACCAAGTCAATTTTGAAGCCCTGGGCAAGCTGCTGGACTGGCAAATTGAAGCCGGTGTGGCGGGTATTGTCGCCTGCGGCACCACCGGGGAGTATTATGCCTTCAGTGATGAAGAGCGGACGCAGGTCCTGACGTTTATCGCCGAGCATGTCGGGGATCGCGCGCAGCTGATTGCCGGGGTGAACGATACCCACACTCAGGGCTCGATCAACAAAGCGCAGCAGGCCAAAGCGCTGGGCTATCAGGGCCTGATGCTGGCACCGCCGATTTACTGCCTGCCGCAGCAAAGCGAAATTATCACCCATTATCAAACTGTCAGCCGTGAGGTCGGCTTGCCGATCATCATGTACAACTTCCCGGCCCGCTCCGGGGTGGAAATTGAAGTGGACAGCGTGATTGAGCTGAGCCGCGATCCGAACATTGTCGGGATCAAAGAGAGCAGCGGCGATTTCACCCGAGCGCTGTCACTGATCAATGCGAACCTGGATGATTTCGCCGTGGTGTGCGGCTCGGACGATCAGGGCGCTGATTACCTGTTCTGGGGCGTTCGCGCCTGGATCGGCGGGGCGGCGAACTATCTGCCGGAAGCCCATGTCCAGATGCTGGAGTCAGCCCGCATCGGTGATTACAACGCCTTGCGCGCCATCATGACCAAGCTGCTGCCGGTGATCCAGAACCAGGAGTCGGCGGACTATAACCAGAAGGCCAAGCTGGCGCTGATCCATCGCGGCCAGGACGTGGGCCCAATCCGCGCGCCATTGCAACCGATCTGCAAAACCGATCAGGACGCTTTCCTTCAACTGCTGGATGCGGCACTGCAATAGGAGATCATCATGACGTTAACGTTTACAAAAGCGAAAGAGCAGGTTTTTCAGGCTGCCAGGCAGGGTGAGTTGTTTGCCGGATGTTTGATCCCCGGCTTGTCCGAGGCCGCGCTGGCGGAGATCGGCACGCTGGAGACGTACAGCCCGTATGACGGTCAGGTGATTGGCCGGATCCAAGCAGCAGGCGAGGCGCAAGTAAACGCCGCGGTGACGGCGGCCCGGAGCAGTTTTGAATCCGGCGAGTGGTCAGCGATGCCGCTGGGCGATCGCAAAGCGATTTTACAGCGCTGGGTGGCACTGATGAGCGAACACGCGGAAGAGCTGGCGGCGCTGGATTGTGTCGATGCCGGCAAACCGATCACCGAATGTCTGAATACCGACATTCCGGAAACCATCCATACCTTTACCTGGTACACCGAAGCGATCGATAAAGTGTTCGGCCGCATTGCGCCGACCAATACCGATACCCTGGGACTGATTGTCAAAGAGCCGATTGGCGTCGTCGGTGCGGTACTGCCCTGGAATTTCCCGGCCCAGATGTTCGCCTGGAAAGTCGCCCCGGCGCTGGCGGCGGGTAACTCGGTGGTGGTGAAACCTGCCGAGCAGACCAGCCTGAGTGCCTATCGTATGGTGCAACTGGCGCACGAGGCCGGGGTGCCGCAAGGGGCGCTGACCCTGGTGACCGGGCTGGGTGAAGCGGTCGGTCAGCCGCTGGGACTGCACCCGGATGTTGATGTGGTATCGTTCACCGGCAGCACCGAAGTCGGCCGACTGTTTCTGCAATACTCGGCGCAGAGTAACCTCAAGGAGATCGTGCTGGAGTGCGGCGGTAAAAGCCCGCAGGTGATTTTTGACGATGTTTACAGCCTGGATGAGATTGTCGATGACGTGCTGAACGCTGCGTTCTGGAACATGAGTGAGAACTGCAGCTGCGGCTCGCGCCTGCTGGTTCACACCAGCATCAAAGATGCGCTGCTGGAGAAACTCAAAGCCGGTCTCAGCCAGTGGCAACTGGGGGATCCGCAGGACCCACAGGTCAGCATCGGGCCGATGATTGAGCCGGCGCATTTTGATAAGGTCCGCAGTTACCTTGAGCGCACTCAGGCAGATGGCGCGACGCTGGTTCACGGTGGCGGGACACCGGATCTCGGCGCCGGACTGTTTGTCGAACCGACCATTTTCGACAACGTGACGCCGGAGATGGCGCTGTTCCGCGAAGAGGTGTTCGGGCCTATTCTGGCGGTCACCACCTTTGACAGCGAAGCGGAAGCGATCCGTCTGGCGAACGCGGGCAACTACGGCCTGGCCGCATCCCTGTATACGTCCGACATCCGCCGGGCACACCGGGTGTCGCGTCAGCTGAAAGCCGGGACGGTTTCGGTCAACTGCTTCAGCGAAGGGGATATCACCACACCGTTCGGCGGCTATAAGCAGTCCGGGTTTGGTGGCCGGGACAACGGGTTGGAAGCCTTCGATCAGTATCTGCAGACCAAGACCATCTGGTTGCAGAATTAAGGCCTGATTTACAGTCTCGGTTTTACAGTTAAGGTGACGGTTTGGTATGTATTGGGTACCAAACCGTTTTTTCATAAGGAAATGAAACATGACCATTGCCATGCAAGATGTGCAACTGGCGCTTTCGCACGGGAGCCTGCAAGTTGACCTGTGGGAGATTGAACCCGGTCAGCACTGGATGATTTTTTCTGCTTATCAGCATTACGGGTCGCTATTGGGCCAGCTCCTGAGCGGAGAGCGAATGCCTGACGGCGGCGACATCACCGGATTGCCGGAGCGGGTCGGGGTGGTTTCTCTGGCGCAGCAGCAGGCGTTGCTGGACGCGGAGCTGGAGCAGGACGAAACGGATTACATCGACCAGATTGATTATGGTCATTCGGTCGAATACCTGATTGGTGAGTGTTGCCGGGACAGCGATCAGGTCGAGCAACTGCTGGAGATGCTGGACTTGGAGCACCTGCGCAACAGCGGTTTTCGCCAGCTGTCGACAGGGGAGACCCGACGTCTGATGCTGGCCCGTGCGCTGGCTGTCGATCCTCAGTTGCTGGTGCTCGATGATCCTTATGTCGGGCTGGATGTGGTCCACCAGGAAAAACTCTCCGCCTTACTGAGCAATCTCTCCGAGCAGATGACGCTGGTTTTGATCACCGCGCGAGAATCCCATATTCCCGATTGCATCACGCATATCGCGATGTTCAGTGAAACGTCCGCCACAGAGCGGGCGGGAAATGCCAACGTCATGACATTAAGCCCGGGGATGACGGTCGCTGAATTCACCTCGCATCCGGTGCTGCGTCAGCTGGAAGCTTTGTCGGCTGAGCGCAGTGACGCGGTGATGGCACTGATCCGCGAGCGCCAGCAACTATTTCAACAGGCCTATCAGACTCAACTGACGCACGCTCTGTCCCAAGAGCAGCCACAACAGGGGCATGCGCCGCTGGTGGCAATTCGTGACGGCAAAGTAGAGTATTTTGACCGGCTGATCTTCGACCAGGTGAACTGGCAGATTTTGCCGGGTCAGCACTGGCAGATCCGCGGACCGAATGGCTGTGGCAAAAGTACCCTGTTGGCGCTGATTTTAGGCGATCATCCACAATGTTATGCCAATGACATGACGGTGCTGGGCTATCGACGCGGCAGCGGTGAGAGCATCTGGGATATCAAGCGCCGGATCGGGGTGGTGTCATCCTCACTGCATATGCAGTATCGCGTCAGTTGCAGTGCGCTGGAGGTGCTGTTGTCCGGCTTTTATGACTCCATCGGCCTGTACGATCAGCCGTCGAAAACTCAGGTGCAGCAAGCCCGTGAGTGGCTGGCGATTCTGGCAATGGCGGATGAAGAGCGCACCCCTTTTCGCGCCCTGGGTTACGGCCAGCAGCGGCTATTGCTGATCGGCCGGGCACTCATTAAACAGCCTGCGTTGCTGATCCTCGATGAACCCTACCAGGGGCTGGATTTCGTCAACCGCAAGCTGGTCTACCAGGTCCTCAATATGATCGCCGAAGAGCAGCTCAGCCAGCTGTTGTATGTGTCCCACCATCCGGAAGACAGCCTGCCGGCCATTCGCAACTATGTTGATTTTGTCCCTGACGGTGAAGGGTATGCGGTGGTGGTTTCCGGCTGAGTTAGTCTGAGTTTTTGAAAGACTGAATTGTCGGATTGGTGATCGAATGAACTGAAATAGAAGTGCTTTGCGATTATGGTTGACGGACAATACAGGTGGAGAAGCTGCGTGCCCCTTGATTCGTGCCATTTGAAAAATAAGGAAAACAGATGAACCCAGCGCCAATCAAAGAACTCATCACTTTCGATGATTTTGCAAAACTGGATATTCGTGTTGGCACCATTACTTCCGTCTCGGCGGTTGAACGATCCGATAAGTTGATGAAGCTGATGGTTGATTTTGGCGATCATACCCGGTCGATCCTGGCCGGGATAAAACAAGAGCGTGAGAACCCACAGGAGATTGAAGGCAAGCAAGCGTTATTTGTGGTGAATCTGCCGGAGAGGAAGATGGCCGGTGAAGTCTCGCAAGGCATGTTATTTGATATTGGCTTTGAAGATAAAATTACGCCTTGTTTGGCGATGCCGGAATGTCAGGTGCCGAATGGTTGCCGTGCAGGGTAATGCTGCCGATGATAACTATGGACAAAAGTGTACAGAAGGCGGCGGAAGTCTGTTCGTTTGACTAAGGTTTCTTGTGGCATATTTGACATACTCAGCGAAATGTTCTGAACGAGCATACGGTCCGCATCAGATATTCAATCCAAAGCATGCTTTGGCAGGATCTTTTGTTCGACCAGGGCGTTGAGGCGCTCGGCACATTTGCGCTGCAAGTGATCCCTGAGTAACCGCATCGCCGGGGTGATCGACTGCCGACTCGGGCAGATCAACCACAGTTCGGTGACTCGCGGCCGGAATTGCGGCATGACGTTGACTACACGCCCGGACAGCAAATCATCCGCCATATCGAGGCAGGATTTTACGGCAATGCCTTTCCCCGCCACACACCAGCGCCGAACCAAATCGCCGTCATTCGACACTCGATCGCCGCTCATTTTGATTTTGAATTGCTGATCGTCGCGGGTAAATGTCCAGGTATCGTGGGGAATATCCTGTAGTTGATAGAACAGGCCGTTATGCGACACCAGATCCTGGGGATGCTTCGGTTGACCCCGTTGCGCCAGATAAGCCGGGGTGGCACAAAGCAAGGTCGGGACATGGCAGATCTGAAAGCCATACAGACCGGCATCGCTCGGCGAGCCGTATCGCAATGCCATATCCACGGAATCGCGGTAGAAATCAATATTGCTGTCGCTGATATTCACCCGCAGGCTCAGCCCCGGGTGCTCCGTCATAAACTCATCAACCCAGGGGAGCAGACAGTTGCGGCCCAGGTCCGACGATACGGCAATGCGCAGTTCGCCTTCGATCGTCCCCTGATCGGCACGGATGTTTTGCCGTGCCTGCTCCAGCATCTGCAATGCCTGCTCACATTGTGGGAGATACTTTTCCCCGGCAGTCGATAATCTGAGCTGTCGCGTGGTCCGCACAAACAGCTCTCCCCCGAGGGACTGCTCGACGCGTTTCACTGCGGCACTGGCGGTTGCGGTGCGCATGCCTAAGCTGTTTGCTGCGGCGGTAATGCTGCGAAACTCGGCCACTTTGAGCACGACTTTCAGATCTTCAATCATCATATTTTCAAAAAATTATTGATAATGTTTCATGGATTAGGCTGTTTATCGCAGTGTAATAAAAAGTCACACTGGCTACCAGTTCAACGTCCCCGAGGGGCGGCACCCACTGGAGAAAATGTCATGAAAGCAATTGGATACACGAAAGCACGCCCGATCACCGACAACGATGCCCTGGTTGATATTGAGCTCCCTCAGCCGATTGCCAGCGGCCGGGATCTACTGGTGAAGGTAAAGGCCGTGGCGGTGAATCCGGTGGATTACAAGATCCGCCAGAACGTTTCGCCAACGGCAGGCGAATACAAAGTCATTGGCTGGGATGCCGTGGGTGAAGTGGTCGCGACGGGGGAGGACGCCACCTTGTTTCAACCGGGCGATCAGGTCTATTACGCCGGTGATCTGACCCGCTCGGGCAGCAATGCCGAGTATCAGCTGGTGGATGAGCGGATTGTCGGCCATAAACCGAACAGTCTCTCTGATGCCGAAGCGGCGGCATTGCCGCTGACGACGATTACGGCCTGGGAATTGTTGTTTGATCACTTCAATCTGCCGCAGCACTCACCGGAGGCCGAGGCTGCAACGGATGACGTGATTCTGGTGGTTGGCGCCGCAGGCGGGGTAGGCTCGATCCTGATCCAGCTGGCTAAAACCCTGACTGGTGCGACCGTGATCGCGACGGCTTCGCGCGATGCATCCCGGGATTGGGTGAAAAGCCTTGGCGCTGATCAGGTGGTAGATCATACTCAGCCGCTCAAGCCGCAAATTGACGCCCTGATCGCGGCAGACCAGGTTGGTCCGGTGACGCATATCGCCAGCCTCAATGCCACGCAGCAGTATTTTGACAGCTACGCTGATTTGCTGGTGCCGTTCGGCAAAATTGCTATGATTGATGATCCGGACGCACTCAACGTGATGAAACTGAAATCCAAGAGTCTGTCGCTGCATATCGAGTTCATGTTTGCCCGCGCCATGCATCAGGCGGCGGATCTGGACGCTCAACATCAACTGCTTGAGCGCGTCGCGGCGCTGGTAGATCAGGGGTATATCCGGACCACCGCCGGGAAGCATCTCGGTGTGATTAATGCCGCGAATTTGAAAGCCGCGCATGCCGAGCTGGAATCCGGTCGTGCCGTTGGAAAGATTGTTCTGGAAGGCTTTTGACTGGCCTGACGAACAGCGACAACTCATCTGATATGATGCTGTCAGAGTATCTGTGACATCCTGTTTTCGGAACAGCCTTGGCGGGCTGTTCCTTGCTCGGGCATCGCGGTCCGTCATGCGATACCGCATGTCCAATTCAGGGTGACAGATGGCGGAGGTGAGAGTGGTGTAAAAATAACCATCCCTGCAAAATAGTGCGACTAAATTCGATCTTCCTGCGCCCTTTAACTCTTCATTTTTTGCCACTTAGTGTGTAATTACATCCAGTGGCTTATTCTTTCTAATCTTTTGAGATTCATGAGGCGTTGCTGTGTCCCTGTGATGGACATTGGCGTACTGATACCCGCGCAGGTTACCCTGTGTACACTTCCAAAAAATCAACCCCATTATTGATGATTCTGTCTATTTGTAAATTTTATGACAAATTAGTTCGTACGGATCATGCAATTTTTACTTGGTAACACACCTCTCTTTTTTGTGAAACATTTCTGAGATAACAAGTGTTTGAATGTTAAATCCTTTGCTTTTCAATGGTTTTTTGAAGCACGTCGTTACCATTTTCGAAACGTTAGTTTTCATTTTGCGCTAGTGAGGTTGCTTGGTCTTATCCGGATAATGCGTCACTTGTAACAAATTGTTTCTTTTTGTAACTGTGATGTTCGGGCCGGTCACAAATGTTTGCATGGTGCAAATGCAGTGGCAGCACGTTCCTGAACGGTGCCAGAACGGACGATTTTTACAAAGCTCAACAACAAAAACACGTATTAAAACCAATCGCAATATCCTAAAAGTGCCAACTTTTATGTGGGAATATTGCAAAACAATCGAGAAAGTAAATGGAAGCCTCAAGATATAAGAACATCTTGTCGAGGGTGGGGTTGTTTAGTGCAATTTTAATGCTCTCCGGGTGTGAATCTGCACTGTTGGATCCCAAGGGGATTATCGGTGTTCAGGAGAAAGAGCTGATCATTACAGCTTTGCTTCTGATGCTGATTGTCGTGATCCCGGTGATCCTGATGACAATCTACTTCGCTTACAAATACCGCTCTGATAATACCCAGGAAGAATATGCGCCTGAATGGGCTCATTCGACCAAGATTGAAGTGGTGGTCTGGACAGTTCCAATCATCATTATCGCCATTCTGGGCGTGATCACCTGGCGTTCAACACATGCGCTGGAGCCGTCAAAGCCGCTGGTGAGTGACGTGAAGCCGGTGGAAATCCAGGTGGTGTCTCTGGACTGGAAATGGCTGTTCATCTATCCGGAGCAAAACATTGCGACCGTGAACTATGTTGCCTTCCCGAAAGATGTGCCGGTGAACTTCAAGATCACCTCGGACAACATCATGAACTCCTTCTTTATTCCCCGTTTAGGCAGCCAGATCTACGCCATGCCGGGCATGGTGACGCGTCTGCACCTGATGGCGAACCACGCAGGGGAGTACAAAGGCATCGCGGCCAGCTACAGCGGCGAAGGTTTTTCGCACATGAAGTTCAAGGCCGTGGCTCTGGACGATCGCGCCAGCTTCAACCAGTGGGTTGAGCAGGTGAAAGCCGCGCCACAGCAGCTGCATGATTTCAGTGATTATGAAGCGCTGGCGGAGCCGAGCATTGATGTTCCGGTGACGTTCTACTCGAAAGTACCGCACTCCCTGTTCTCTGATGTTGTGATGCAGTTCGAAGGCGGAATGCACTCGCAAATGTCGGAAGAAGGTCACATGGGCGATGGCCATATGAGCAACAACCATCCGAGCAACAACCATTCAGGTCATCACGCGATGGAGCAAGCTCAGATGGACAAGGCTGAACACGAAGGTTAATGAGATTATGTTTGGAAGACTAACACTAGAGTCCATTCCTTATCATGAGCCCATCATTATGGTGACGCTTGGGGTGATTGCGCTGGTCGGTCTCGCGGTTGTCGCGATGATCACCCGTGCTGGGAAATGGCAATACCTCTGGAATGAGTGGTTTACTTCGGTCGATCACAAGAAAATTGGTTTTATGTACATCGCTGTGGCGATGATTATGCTGCTGCGTGGTTTTGCCGATGCAGTGATGATGCGAAGCCAGCAGCTGTTTTCTGCTGCGGGCGAAGCTGGTTACCTGCCACCGCATCACTACGATCAGATCTTCACCGCCCACGGCGTGATTATGATCTTCTTCGTGGCGATGCCGCTGATCATCGGCCTGATGAACATCATCGTGCCACTGCAGATTGGTGCGCGCGACGTGGCGTTCCCGTTCCTGAACAACCTGAGCTTCTGGCTGTTTGTGGTCGGTGTGATCCTGACCAACATGTCACTGGCGGTAGGTGAGTTCGGTCGTACCGGTTGGCTGGCGTACCCGCCGCTGTCGGGGATTGACGCCAGTCCGGGCGTCGGGGTCGACTACTGGATCTGGGCGCTGCAGATCTCCGGTGTGGGGACCACGCTGTCGGGTGTGAACTTCTTCACCACCATCCTGCGCATGCGTACCCCGTCGATGCCACTGATGAAGATGCCGGTCTTTACCTGGGCATCGCTGTGCTCGAATATCCTGATCATTATCTCGTTCCCGATCCTGACCGTGACTATCGCGCTCTTGACGCTGGACCGTTACGTTGGCACCCACTTCTTCACCAATGATATGGGTGGCAACATGATGATGTATGTCAACCTGATTTGGGCCTGGGGTCACCCGGAAGTATACATTCTGGTGCTGCCGGTCTTCGGTGTGTTCTCAGAAGTGACGGCCACGTTCGCGCGCAAGAAGCTGTTCGGTTACACCTCGCTGGTTTGGGCAACGATTGTGATCACCGTGCTGGCCTTCGTCGTTTGGCTGCACCACTTCTTCACCATGGGCGGCGGCGCGAATGTGAACGCCTTCTTTGGCATCGCCACCATGATTATCTCGATCCCGACCGGGGTGAAGATCTTCAATTGGCTGTTCACCATGTACAAAGGCCGCATTACGTTCACCACGCCAATGCTGTGGACCATCGGCTTTTTGATCTCCTTCACGATTGGCGGGATGACCGGCGTTCTGATGGCGGTTCCGGGTGCGGACTTTGTGCTGCATAACTCGGTCTTCCTGATTGCGCACTTCCATAACGTCATCATCGGTGGTGTGGTCTTCGGCTGTTTTGCCGGTATGGCTTACTGGTTCCCGAAAATGACCGGTTTCACCCTGAACGAAGCCTGGGGTAAGCGTGCCTTCTGGTGCTGGATCATCGGTTTCATTCTGGCCTTCGTCCCGCTGTACGCGCTGGGCTTCATGGGCATGACCCGTCGTCTGAGCCAGGATATCAATCCTGAGTTCTTCCCGCTGCTGGCCGTTGCGGCTTGTGGTACGGCGATTATTGCCGCAGGTGTGCTGTGTCAGTTCATTCAGATCTTCGTGAGTATCCGTGACCGTCACCAGAATGCTGATCTGAGCGGTGACCCGTGGGATGGCCGTACCCTGGAGTGGGCAACGTCTTCTCCACCGGCGTTCTACAACTTTGCCGTGCTGCCGAAAGGCGACGAGCTGGATGCGTTCTGGTATCAGAAAGAGCGTGGTGAGCATAACAAAGATCAGGAAGCGGACTATCAGCCAATCCATATGCCGAAAAACACCCCAACCGGGATGTATGTTTCTGCATGGTCTCTGGTGTTTGGTTTCGCGATGATCTGGTACATCTGGTGGCTGGCCGCGATCGGCTTTGTCGGCATGATCGTGACCTGTATCCGCCACAGCTTCAACGAAGACGTGGACTACTACGTGACCGTTGAAGAAATCAAAGCGATTGAAGCGGAACGTCAAGCCAAGCTGAAACAAGCGAAAGGGCAAGTGACGTCCGGCAATGAAGATAACGATGATGATCTGGAGGTGACCTATGCAAACTAATGCGATTGCGCATGATCATGGTCATGATCACCACGACACGGCAGGCAACAAGCTGTTTGGCTTCTGGATTTACCTGATGAGTGACTGCATCCTGTTTGCAAGCCTGTTTGCAACCTATGCAGTCCTGGTTAACGGCACGGCCGGTGGCCCAAGCGGGAAAGACATTTTCGAGCTGCCGTTCGTCTTCACGGAAACCATGATGCTGCTGTTCAGTAGTATCACGTTCGGCTTCGGCATCATTGCCATGAAGCGCAAGGATATTGCCGGTCTGAAACGCTGGATGGGGATCACCTTCCTACTGGGCCTGGGCTTTATCATCATGGAAGTGTATGAGTTCCATCACCTGATTGAAGAAGGGTACGGCCCGGATCGCAGCGCGTTCCTGTCGGCCTTCTTCGCGCTGGTCGGGACCCACGGCCTGCACGTGACCTTCGGTCTGATCTGGCTGGCGGTGTGCTACTGGCAGCTCAATACCAAGGGCCTGAACGAGATGATGGAAACCCGTTTCCATTGTCTGAGCCTGTTCTGGCACTTCCTGGATATCGTCTGGATCTGTGTTTTCACCATCGTTTATCTGCTGGGGGTCATGTCATGAGCCAACAACACGCTGATTCTGGGGTGCAGGACTACGTCAAAGGCTTTATCGCCTCGCTGATCCTGACCATTATCCCGTTCTACTTCGTGGCGACGCAGAGCCTGCCGGATACCATCACTTACGTGCTGATGTTCGGTTGTGCCATTGTGCAGTTGCTGGTGCACCTGGTGTACTTCCTGCACATGGAGATCCGCACCGAAGACGGCCAGTGGAACATGATCTCCCTGGTGTTTACCGCGCTGGTGGTGTTTATCGTGATTGCAGGTTCCATCTGGATTATGTGGAACCTCAACGTCAATATGATGATGTAGGGCGTCATGATTAAGAGCTACATTTCCATTACCAAGCCGGGCATCATCATCGGCAACCTGATTTCTGTGGCGGCGGGGTTCTTCCTCGCTGCCAAAACAGAAGCGGCGGATGTTGGTCTGCTGGCGTTCACCCTGCTGGGTGTGGCCTGTGTGATTGCCTCCGGTTGCGTGGTGAACAACATTTTTGATCGCGATATCGACAGCAAAATGGACCGGACCCGGAATCGGATCCTGGTCCAGGATGGCTTGAATATCGATCATGTGTTCATTTATGCAGTTGTGCTGCTGCTGGTGGGAACCGCGGTGCTTTATCGCATCGCCAACCCGCTTTCAGCAGTGGTGGTGTTGCTGGGCTACGTGTTTTACGTGTTCTTCTACACCATGTGGTACAAGCGCACCTCGGTTTACGGCACCTTGGTCGGCAGCGTTTCCGGCGCGGTTCCGCCGCTGGTCGGTTACCTGGCGGTGACCAACTACATCAGCCTGGATGCCGTGCTGCTGTTTGCGCTGTTCTGCCTGTGGCAGATGCCGCACTCTTATGCCATCGCCATGTTCCGCATGCAGGATTACCGCGACGCGGGTATTCCGGTGTTGCCGGTGGTCGAAGGCATTGAGAAAGCACGCAAGCACATGCAAGCCTACGTGGTGGCCTTCAGTGCGGTTGCGCTGGGGCTGTTCCTGCTGGGTGGCGGCGGTTATGAATACCTGGCGGTGGCCTCGGCAGTCTGCCTGATGTGGACCCGGGTGACCTTCCGCAAAGTGACTGACGACAACTATGTCGAGTGGTCCAAAGCGGTGTTCAAAACCTCGCTGCTGGTGGTGATGGGAATTAGCACGGTGTTGGGCGTCGAGCTGATCCCGCTGACGATCTGACCCCGCTGACGATCTGACCCCATATCTGACTTTACTTGGCTGAATTCAAGGCATCCTTCGGGATGCCTTTTTTGGTCGCTGTTGTTTAGGCTGGTGTTTTGGGGCTATTTAGTGGAATGAAAATAAAGCTAAAATTTAGCTATTGACGTTATAGTCGCTTGTTGTGCTTTGATGTACACCTATGAACTAACAACGCTCCCCCTCCTGTTCCACCAGCCAGAAGTACAAGGAAAATCTTAAAGTTACGAGCAGACTCATCTTCTGAGTTGTATAGCGGTCCAAACAGGTGACCAATTAAGTACACAGCAAGAATGACAACTACTGCGCCAAGTAATCCACCTGCAATAATTTTGAGTAATCGACTCACTTTAAACACCTCCAGAATATTATTTCCTTCGATTTTTCAAAGTCTGACCAGACCCCTTCGATTGACAAACCAGTAGTGATTCGTATCCATGAACTCCAATCAGTCAATCGCGAACCATTCCAAAGATCGATATGATCTCCCGTTGGGTTGTTTATTGGGTCCGAGTTTCGCAGCCAATAGTCTTTGAAAAAAATTATCCCTTTTTGACCAGATATGTGTTTCTTGAAGCCTTTAACCGGAATAGATTTACCAGCAGAAAACTCTGATGGTCTATTTCTTTTCAATGCATCTGCTAATTGTTGTGCGCGTAAAATATGTCCTTCTGACTTAGCGTGGTGCCAACAGTGTTCGGCACCGATCAATTTAGACGTATTGTAACCACACTTTGCTAATGCATTACCTACTCGAATTGCACATTGATTAGAAAAAGCAGGCTCATTATTTACAACACAAGGATTATCTACACCACTGATCGTAGCATGTGCAACCCAAAGCTCATCAAACTTTACCATTCTACTTCTCACAATTAAACTATAGAAAATAAGAACCTAGCATGAGAAGCAATGATGAAAAACGCTGTAACTTATTTTTGCGATATATAGCATCATAGCGTTGAAATAAGCTGTAATTTGTACCAAAACATAACGAATGACATGGGACTCTCCCTCATCAGGCGTTGCCACACTGAGTAAGTCTGATCCCATTCAAACCGGAGGTCACCGTCACCATCTGTCTACAGCATTGATTTAGCCAAATATAGTTGCAGTATCCACGGTGAGAATCACCAAGGCAAGCTGTTGATCCAAAGTACAATAACGCGGTCAAAAGTCCTATCGGCGTTTGCCAATATCCCACCCGCGAGCATCGGACTGGAAGCCTACGGAGCTTCTCATTACTGGGCCCGGGAGTTGGCTAAGCTCGGACATACACCAAAAATCATTGCATCAAAATATGTAGCGCCTTTCAGAACGGGGGCCAAAAATGATCTCAATGACGCAGTCGCGAAATTTTAATATCTTCAACCTTGCGAACACTCATAAAGCGCACCAGCACATGAGGCTGGCCCATATGGCTGATACACCAGCTGCTCAGGAACAGCAGCCCCCAGAACCTCAAACCTTGTGTTGATTCATTTCCATCAGGAAATCTGATTTATCGAACACTTCGGGGTGTGATAATTTGTATATGGTCTCTGATTAATATGAAACATCTATTTATAAAGTTGGTTGAGTGGTTGTTCGCTTTCTGGGTTGTGCTGTGGTGTGTCGATAAATCTGATTTTTTAGAGACATGATCATTTATTATTTTTTGAGTTTTTACTTCAATGTTAAATAAGGTTTTGATAGTTAAATATTATTTTTGGTTTGGTTGCGGATGACATGGTTGTAAGCTGATTGGTGAGGCAGGGTAAATGGCTAAATTAACCTCGATTCCATTGTAACTATTTGATTTTATTGTTTTGTGTGTTCTTCGTGTTGATTCGAGTTAGAGTTAAAAACCTATTTCGCCCGTCAACAAATTGTCGAAAATAATGTTCAATAAAATAACTTTCGCCAATTAAATGTCGATTTGTTTTTCATCTCACAATATTAATACTTTCATCATTTATTTCGAGTTTTTATGAATATAATGTCTGCACGTGGATGGCAGTGGTTGATATTAATAACAAGTAAACCTGTTGCACATGTGAAATTTATTTATTTTTAATCATTCAGTTTGGCTATTTAATTCAAGAGAATGTCCGACGTGTAAAGTAAGGGAATTTGCAATGAGATTATTGAAGCGCTTGTTCTGTTTAGCAACTTTAAGTTTAGTGCTCACAGCGTGTAACAGCGGTGGGGGAAGTTCAGATGCGGAAGCAGTTTCCGGTGAAGTCAGTGGGATTAGTACGCCTTCAACGGTCAGTGTCGTGAATTAAAATAATCATAAAAAAGGAATTGAGATGAAGAAGTTATCCCTGGCGACAGCCATTTCCAGTGTACTTTTTTCTGCTTCAGGCGCCGCGAGTTACAATGATGCGGGGACAGATTACACCAATACGATCACCGACAGTTATGTTGGCGAGCAGGCGGCAGAGCCACTGAATATGGCCAACATGCTGCTGTGCATCATGAAAGCCACCGGTGCTGAGAACTTTGCCAATGCGGATTACCGCGCGCTGGTCGATTCGGCCCAGTGTGAGGGCAGAAACGGAGATGAAAGCTCACAATCGGCCAGTAAGATTGCGTACTCTGAAGTGGTGGTCAGCTCAACCCGTGCAGATAACCAAAGTCCGCAAAACGTCACTGTCTGGTTCCAGGATGCTGAAGAAGCGGATGGCCAGTATATCGTCAATACCCGTGTGTCCGCCGCTCCCGGCCCGACAAGTCCTTTTGGTGAATTACAGTTTACGTTCAAACATGCAACCGGTGCGGACAAGGGTGATCTGAGTATTTCGGTGGAAAATGGTCAGAATATGATTAGCCTGATCAACTCGTTTGAAGAAGGTGGGAATACCATTGAGCAGGCGGCGATTGTGCAGATTGACGATGCCGAGGGCAAGAGCGGGCGAGGGAAAACCCAGGGACTTGACTGGAGCCAGAATCCGCCGGTGCCGATTGAATATAAGCTGGCCTACAACGAAAACTATTACCTCAAGCAGGTGGGCAGCAATCCGGAAGTGTGCCTGAGCCGCAACAACCCGCGTGAGAATGTTCACAGCTACTCGCTGTTTAATGAGACAACGGGTGAGCTGCTGGATATCAAAGCTGGTTTCAACTTTGAATATATTTCCGCCCAGAGCGGCCAGCCTCAGCACGGGTTTGTTGGTGAATGGGGACTCTGGACGGAAGAGCAGCACCAGCAGGGCTACGTCGCACCGACCACCATTACCGATGAGGATGGGGTGAGCTATACCGTGGTGACGGCGCCGGGCAAACTGATGCGTCAGATCAAAGGCCAACGCGCGCTGCAAGACGGTGAATCCTTTGAATACTGGGACGGCAACAACTCCGTTAATGTCTACTGGGTCGCAAGTGCCGGCCAGTTCCAGGGCGATGACGGTTCAGGCAATCCGGACGGGAATGATGCCGGAATCACCCAGAATACCTACCTCTGGTCCCCGATGCTGCGTCAGAACATCAACTATCTGGGCAATGATGGCGGGAGCCACAAAGTTGCTTACACCAGCAACGAAACGGTGCGCGCGAACGATGCCATTTTTAACAGCGGTGCGATTAACCTGATCTGTTACGGCGACTGTCCGCAGAGCAATATCAGCCTTAACGACGCCCTGAGCTGGAACTTTACCCAGCCGTATGAAGATCCGTCATCGGCGGGGATCGCCTATACCCTGGATCCGGCGGATATGACACTGCGCTTGTCCGGCCAGTCGGTGACGTTGAACTTTACCCGGGATGATCTGAGTGATGATCAGACGTTCTGGGGCGCGTCCAGCGGTGAATTTGTGCTCAGTGCCGATGCGGCTTCAGTCAACAGCTGGGATGATCTCAATGGTCAGGGCACTGTTACCTATCGCTGGGAAATGGGTGTGGACAGCTGGAGCCAGCTGACGATGCTGAAAAAAGTCTCTGATCAGCGCTTTTATGAATTCGACAAGCCAATTCAGGTGATTTACAGCCACCAGGCTGCCCATGACAGAAATGGTGAATCTGCCCATGACGGTGCCCAGGTGATGCTGGAATATCATGGCCCGGGGAACCTGCACGGGATCCCTTGGGAGCAGGCCGAAGGCCAGTGGAATGCATTGTTTAGTCTCGCCGACGGCACTCCGGTGTATACTGACACCAACGGGAACCGCTATGTGGTCAAAGCCACCGGGATTGATAAGCGCTTCATGCCGGCGGCCGGCGGAGTCAGCGATTGTACCAACTCAGGCTTGGATCTGAACGGTTCATCACTGCTGACATTGCCGACAGCGGCCAATATTCCGGCCATCAGGACCACCTGGGCAGACAAAGATGCCTTGTCCGTGGCTGATAAGCCTTGGGTGGTGCACGGCGAGGTCCAACCGGCTGCCAGTGAGTAACACGGGCGGAAAAACCTGGGCCAACCATAAAGCAAACAACCCGGCCTGGCCGGGTTGTTTTGTATTGAGCGCAGAATAGCCTATAGCGTAATCAAAGATCGCATAAAGAAGTGCATGGTTGAGCACGCAATTTCCCCCATGGCTGCCACAATGAAGAAAGCGAAGCGGAATGGTTTTGGCAGCAGGAGGGGGAATGAACCGACGAAATTTTCTGGCGTGCTGGTCGCTGGCAATGTGGCCGGCAGTCTGGCTGCCTTCAGCCTGGGGCAGGGGGGCACTGGCCCGGACGCCGTCACAAACTGAAGGGCCGTTTTATCCGGTGGTGGCGATTCCGTTTCGGGAATCCCTGATCGGGGATCAGGCGGCGGTGAACGGCACCCCGATGTGGCTCAGTGGCCGGGTGCTGGATATGAGCGGTCAGCCGGTGACCGATTGCCGGGTTGAGATTTGGCAGTGCGATGGTGCCGGGATCTATCATCATCCCCGTCAATCCGGCCATGAGCAGGTCGATCGCCATTTTGCCGGTTTTGGTGCGGCGTTGACCGACAGCCAGGGCCATTATCGCTTTCACACCCTCTATCCGGTGCCTTATACTGGACGGCCGCCGCATATTCACGTCAAGATCTGGCAGGGTGGGCGTGAGTTACTCACAACCCAACTTTACTTGCAGGACCAAACCGGCAACGAATGGTGGGCCCGCAATCGCGAAGCGCTGCAAATCGACCCGATGCCACAGTCCGACGGATTGGCCGCGAATTTTGACTTTGTGGTGTAGTGATTGTGATGGACGCCCCTGTGTGAGGGGCGACCTGTAAAAAGGTGCACCACAGTGAGTTATTAGGTGCAATGTACTCTATATCAAATCCATGGGGTGTACTTAACACCCCTGATTGTCTTTTCATGCCTGAGGACGTTAAATACAGTCAGATTCTTTTTTTCCTGGCGTTTTAAGGCAATTAGCAACCTGAACAATGCCATGAGCTGATTTACCATCCAGCTTATAGAATGACACTTCTGACTCTGTAGCTAACCATTGTAAAGAAAGATTGAATTTTTCTTTATGGTGACCTTCTAGGGCCTTATCTACTTCATCTATGTTTGTTAGATGACCATCTTCAGAGACTTTGATAAGGGCACCATTATCAGGTAGGTCATTAATGAATATATCAGAAGTCGGGGATTCATGTTCAGGTTGGCATCCAAATAGACTAGATAATATCAATGGAAAAATAAACTTTTCTTTTGTCATGTTAATTTACCCTTCACTTAGGGAACAGGCCAAAACCAAACAGTAGAGCTGAAATAATGTCTTCCACCTCTCATCGCAAACTCAACCCATGAACTATACCGAGTTAATCTGCTGCCGTTCCATAAGTCGATATGATCACCCTGATTATTTGGCTCATAATAATCTTTAAAGAAAATTATTCCTTTCTTCCCCTTTATCTTTGAGACACCCTCGCTGGCTTCGAATTCAATGATTTGCTTAAATGGTGAGGATGGGCTTTTTCACCAGACTCATTAGTGCAAGGAAAATCATCAAAGAAATTTTTAACAGATGGGTGTTCTTTCCACATCATTTCAAACCTCGACACCTGACTCCTCCTTTCTTATCGCCCAGTATAAATTGATTTATATGCAATCAATATAATCTCTGCTGAAATACTTATAAAGCGAATCGAATATCTTTGATATGAAAAATCGGATATGGATTCCAGTATTCATTGAACTAGTTTTATTCTAAAGAAAGGGGAGGAATATTAAAATGTAACTGGATTTAAGCCTTGTATTGCTATTCACTCCGCCGAACTGTCAATCCGAATCATCACCGCATCCGGGCGCCAGTATTCAAATTCACAATCCATCAGGGTGCCGTCCTGTTTATAGTTGACCCGGCAGATTTTCAGTACCGATTGGCCTTCTGCCAGGTTCAAAGCTTTGGCGACATGGCCCGGGGCGGCGGTTGGGATCACATCAAAGCGGGAGCGCTGGGTTTGATAGCCATATTTTTCGGCGAACAGGCCGGTCAGGGAGAGGGTCAGATTTTCTTCCAGGATCCCCGGGAACAGGTTGGTCATCAGACAGTTTTCGACAAACAGCACCGCCCGGCCATCGATATAGCGCAGGCGCTCAATGATGTGGATGGGGGTGAGTTGGCGAATATTCAGCGCGGCGGCGTATTCTCCGGCGGCCATTTCGGTCCGGGTATTGAGCAGTCGGGTTTCGGCGATCCGGTGCTGATCGCGGATCATCTGGTGAAAGTGGCTGCGCGAGAGCGGGTTGTAGCAAATGCGCTGGGGGGAGACATACCAGCCACGACGCTCTTCCCGATAGATCAGGCCTTCGGTTTCCAGCGCAACCAGCGCGTCCTTTATCGTGATCCGCGTGGTTTCAAACAGGGTGCTCAGCTCGCGCTCGGATGGCAGCTTTTGTCCGCCGCTCATCATCCCTGACTGGATTTGCTGACGAATGCTGGTTTTAATTTTGCCAAGTTGGGTTGGACTTTTGGTTTGTGTTTTCGTTTGTATAGCCATCACTGAACTAGTCCAGAAACTGTCGATGTGAAAAATGTACGACATCTTTATCACAGAAAAATGACAGTAAATATGAGGGCTTTCCAGGGCTTTGAAATAGTGGTGACAAATAAATGCATTAAATTTGTCATATCCCTGCACCGAAATCGTCACACTTCATCCATAGGATAAAAAGTGAACTTACTGACCTAGTCCAGAAAGGATGGAGACGATGAATACTTTGTTAACCCGTACACTCGCGCTCAAAACCACGCTGCTTGCCACCACACTTTCAGCCACTGTTTATGCAAGTGATGCAGACCTGGAGTCGCTGGTTGAAGCCGCACAAAAAGAAGGTGCCGTTTACAGTGTCGGGATGCCGGATAGCTGGGCCAACTGGAAAGATACCTGGGCCGACCTGAAAGTCAATTATGGTTTGACGCATCAGGATACCGACATGAGCTCGGCGCAGGAAATTGCCAAGTTTGAAGCGGAAAAGAAAAATGCCACCGCGGATATCGGTGATGTTGGTTTTGCCTTCGCCCGCGTTGCGGTGAAAAAGGGCGTGACGCAGCCTTATAAACCAAGCACCTGGGAAGAGATCCCGGACTGGGCTAAAGATAAAGACGGCCATTGGGCCCTGGCGTATACCGGGACCATCGCCTTTATCTCCAATAACAACCTGGTGAAGAACCCACCGAAATCCTGGGATGATCTGCTCAAGGGCGATTACAAAGTCAGCGTTGGGGATGTGGGCGTCGCTGCTCAGGCCAACAATGCGGTGCTGGCGGCTGCATTTGCTCAGGGTGGAGATGAGTCGAATTTGAAACCGGCCATCAAGTTCTTCTCCAAGCTGGCCAAGCAGGGACGTCTGTCGTTCACTGATCCGGGCCTGGCAAATCTGGAGAAAGGGGAAGTGGAAGTTGCGATTCTGTGGGATTTCAATGCCCTGAACTATCGTGATCAGATTGACCGCGACCGTTTTACCGTCAGCATTCCGCAAGACGGCTCGGTGATTTCCGGCTATACCACCATTATCAACAAGTTTGCCAAGAACCCGAATGCCGCCAAGCTGGCCCGTGAATATATCTTCAGCGATCAGGGACAAATCAACCTGGCTGAAGGTTATGCCCGCCCGATCCGCAGTTCAATCACCCTGCCGAAATCAATTCAGGACAAGCTGTTGCCGAACTCGCAATACACCAATGTTCATCCTGTGACGGATTTTAAAGCCTGGGAAAAATCGGCCCGTAAACTGCCGCGTCAATGGCAGGAAAACGTGCTGATTCACCAGCAGTAAGAGGTTTACATGAGCAATAAGGTGATCCTTGTTGTGCTGGATGGACTCAATTACCAGGTCGCCCATGATTGCATGGGCTACCTGCATGGCTTGATTGAGCAGCAACGCGCAACACTCTACAAACTCCAGTGTGAGCTGCCGTCGATGTCGCGCCCGTTGTATGAGTGCATTCTCACCGGTGTGCCGCCGGTGGTCAGCGGTATCGTCAATAACCAGATTGTCCGTCGCTCACATCATGAGTCGATTTTCAGTCTGGCGAAGGGGCAGGGCAAAGTGACGGCCGCTGCTGCCTATCACTGGGTCAGCGAGCTTTACAACCGCGCGCCTTATGAAGCGGTGCGGGACCGGTTTACCCACGATGAAACGCTCAATATTCAGCACGGCCGCTTTTATCACTGGGATCAATACCCGGATGAAGCGCTGTTCCTGGACGCGGAAGATCTGCGCCGTCGTTATCAGCCGGACTTTCTGCTGATCCACCCGATGAACATCGATGATACCGGGCACCAGTTTGGGCTTGATTCCCGCCAGTACCGCAACTGCGCGCGTAGCGCTGATATTCATTTGTCCAATTATATCGAGTCCTGGCTGGCCGATGGCTATCAAATCATGGTCACTAGTGATCATGGCATGAACAATGACTTGTCCCACGGCGGCACGCTGGCGGAAGAGCGCGAGGTGCCCCTGTTTGTGATTGGCGAGGGGTTCAGCCATCAGCGCGGCACAATTCGCCAGACCGAGATCTGCGGTACTGTCTGCCAGTTGCTTGGCCTTGAACACAACAAACCATACGCCCAGGAAATTCTAGCCCCATGAGAAGTTCAGTGATGACCCCGGAGAACGCGGGGTCTTCAGCGCAGCGTGGCCGATTGTTTGGTCTGAAAAAGCTGAAACCAGCCGTGTGGCTGGCGCCGTTTGCGCTGTTTTTCTATTTGTTCCAGCTGGCCCCGATGGTGTGGGTGCTGATAAACAGCTTTATTTACGAGGATGAGTTTTCCTTTGAGAACTACCTGGAGATTTTAGATTCCAGTTTTATGCTGCAAGGGTTCAGCAACAGCTTGTGGTTGGCCTGCTGGTCGAGCGTTTTCGGGCTGGCGATTGCCACCCTGCTGGTGTCCTCGTTGCGGCGGGTGGATTCGAAGCTGCGCGACGGGGTGATTGCCTTTACCAATATGAGCAGCAACTTCTCCGGCGTGCCGCTGGCTTTCGCTTTCATCATCATTCTGGGCGTCAACGGCGCCATTACCCTGTTGCTCAAACAGTATGGCCTGATCGAGGACTTCAACCTGTACGGCAAGTGGGGGCTGCTGGCGATTTATATCTATTTCCAGATCCCGCTGGCGGTGCTGTTGCTGTATCCGGCCTTTGATGCCCTCAGCGACGACTGGCAAGCCGCCGCGGCATTGCTTGGTGCCAGCACCCGGCAATACTGGCAGAAAATTGCGCTGCCGGTGTTATCGCCGGCGCTGCTCGGGACTCTGATCATCCTGATTGCCAATGCTATGGGCGCCTATGCGAGTGTCTACGCCCTGACGTCCGGCAACTACAACGTGATCACCGTGCGGATTGCCAGCCTGGTCTCGGGGGATCTGTTCCTGGAGCCGAACCTGGCGGCTGCGATTTCGGTGCTGCTGATCACCCTGCTGGCCCTGATCACCCTGATTAACCAATGGCTGATTGCCCGCAGTGATGCGGCGAGGGGAACCCATGCAAAACGCTAATGTCACCTTTCACAAAACCGTGGTGTACACCATTGTCGGGATCATGTTGATCCCGCTGATCGCCACTTTGGTGTACTCCCTGTCCTCGAGCTGGGGCGCAACGATTCTGCCGGACGGCTTTACGTTGGACTGGTACGGCAAACTGCTGACCGATGAACGCTTTCTGGCTGCATTCGGACGCTCGTTGCTCATCTGTATTGCCGCGCTGGTGCTCAGTGTGGTGCTGATCATCCCGGCCATTTTCGTGGTGTTCTACTATTTTCCCAAGCTCGATAAGCTGATGAACATCCTGATCCTGTTGCCGTTTGCGGTGCCGCCGGTGGTCTCGTCGGTCGGTTTGCTGCAAATCTATGCCGACAGCAGTGTGCCGGTGGTGGGGACGCCTTGGATTTTGATTGGCACTTATTTCACGATTGCGCTGCCGTTTATGTACCGGGCGGTTGCCAACAGCTTCGAGGCGATCAACTTGCACGATTTGATGGATGCAGCGCATCTGCTCGGTGCCAGCACCACCAAAGCGTTCTTGCTGATTATTGTGCCGAACCTGAAAAAAGGGCTGATGGCGTCGCTGTTCCTGTCGTTTTCCTTCCTGCTGGGTGAGTTTGTGTTTGCCAATATTCTGGTCGGCACCCGGTTTGAGACATTGCAGATTTATCTCTACAACATGCGACAGACCAGCGGGCATTTCACGTCTGCATTAGTGATGACTTACTTCCTGTTCATCTTTTTCCTGACCTGGCTGGCGAGCCGTTTTAGCCGAGGGGCAAATTTATGAGTTACGTAACCGTCAATCAACTGACCAAGCGATTTGGTGACAACACCGTATTTGAAAACATTGGGTTTCAAATTGAGCAAGGGGAGTTTGTCACCCTGCTCGGCCCGAGCGGTTGCGGTAAATCGACGCTGCTGCGCAGTCTGGCCGGATTGAATCCAGTCGATGGCGGTGAGATTTGGGTCGATGGCGAGAACATCACCCATCAGGTGCCGCAACAACGGGAAATCGGCATGGTGTTTCAGTCCTATGCGCTGTTTCCTAATATGACGGTAGCGGAGAACATCGCGTTCGGCTTGAAGATGAAGAAGGTACCGGCCGCGACGATAGCCAAGGACGTGGCCAAGGTGATTGCGCTGGTCGAGCTGCAAGGCAAAGAGAAACACTATCCGCATGAGCTTTCCGGTGGCCAGCGCCAGCGTGTGGCACTGGCTCGGGCACTGGTGGTCAAGCCGAGAATTTTGCTGCTCGATGAGCCGCTGTCGGCGCTGGATGCTAAAATTCGCAAACACCTGCGCCAGCAGATCCGGGACATTCAGAAAGAGCTTAACCTGACCACGGTCTTTGTTACCCATGATCAGGAAGAAGCGATGATTATGTCTGATCGTATTTTCCTGATGAATCAGGGCGAGATAGTCCAGCAGGGCTCGCCGGAAGCGATTTATACCCATCCGGCCAATGAGTTTGTCGCCGGGTTTATGGGCCATTACAACCTGGTCGATGCTGACAAAGCCCGTCAGCTGTTTGCGATTGAAACCGACTGGAAAGTGGCGATCCGCCCGGAGTCGATTTATGTCAAAGAAGCCGGACGCCAGTATGGCTCACATATTTCTGCGCCGCAGCAAGGTACGATTAAGCACCATCAGCTGCTGGGCAATGTGATCCGCTACGGGGTCGAGGTCAGCGGCTGTGAGCTGACGGTCGATTTGCTCAATCGTTCCTCGGAGCGGTTGTTGGCCCCCGGCAGTCAGCTAGAGCTGCTGTTTAACCTCAATGAAATTCAACCTGTGAGAGCCTGAAATGTCCCAACCGCTGTATGTTTTTGATATGGACGATACCCTGTTTGATGCAGACTGCGCCATGCTGTGGAATGCGTTTCTGGTCGAGGAGGGGATTGTCACGACGCCCGGTTTTCTTGAGCAGGACCGGCAGATGATGGTGCGCTATGCCAACGGCGAGATGAAGATGGAAGACTATCTGGCGTTTGCCATGGCACCGCTGGCGGGGATGTCGAAAGCGCAGCTGACCGCGCTGGTGGATCGCTGTGTTGATAAGCACATTCTGCCGAAACTGTTTCCCCAGGCTGAAGCACTGATCCGCCAACTCAAGCAGGATGGAATCACGATGGTGATCATTTCCGCTTCGGTGGCATTTCTGGTTGAAGCAATCGCCCGGCGGATCGGCATTGAGCACGCGATTGGGATCAACCTGGTCGAGACAGAAGACAGCTATACCGCAGCCATTCAGGGCACACCGAGCTACCGTGAAGGCAAAGTGACGTGTCTGGAGCAGTGGTTACTGGCCCAACCTGAGGGGTATTCGGAAGTCCATTTCTACACCGACTCCATCAATGACCTGCCGTTGTGCCTGCATGCGGATTATGCCTACCTCGTGAACCCGTGCGCGCAATTGGTCCAGCATGCCGACCGGGAAAACTGGCAGGTACTGAACTGGGGATAAGGCTTGCGGGGTGCTGAAGATGTTTGATTTTTATGAGACGTCAGTACATCGATGATCGATTAGATCAGCGGTATGCTTCTTGGTATGTTTGGTTGGTTGTAGTAAAAATAGTGTGATATGCAACTCGCAGGTTTCTGGCTTCATTAAACTCATGTAATTGGTAGTAGTTATATGAAATTGAATAGGAAAACGCTTAGTATTTCGGTATTTATCCTGCTGCTATCCGCCTTGTTTTATGTGAATCATACAGTGGCGATGAAAGATGATGTTGAGATTTTGTCGCTGCCGCTTGAAGCCGATGATGTAAAGGTTCGTACACAAGCGATAAACCAGCTGAAAATATTAGCTGATCAAGGCAATCCGATTGCACAGTATCGCTATGCTGAAATTCTACTGAGAAACCGAGATACCAACGATGCAATCTTTTACTTGAAAAGCGCTTCTGATGCTGGTGAATTAATTTCTACCGAGCTACTGGGACTGACTTATATTGAGCTCGGTGGGAGCGGTAACGTACAAAAGGGCTTTCAGCTGCTGAATCACGCTGCGGTGGAAGGTTTATCTACAAGTCAGTTATATTTGGGCATGTGTTTTCTGGATGGTGAGTGTTCTATTCCGAAGCATGATTACTTGGCCTTCTACTGGCTCAGTCAAGCATTAAAGAATGGCGAGTATTCGGCAAAATTATTCCTTGAAAAACTGCCGAAATACAAACTGGATGTAGCGCTTGCCAGAGAAGAAAGCCAAAAAGTTGCGTGTCAAATTGATCGTCGTTGCTAGCCGATAAAAACTCCTTTTGTACTTAACCACAAACAAACCAGGCGTTGGCGGCGGCGGTGATATACGCCATCGGGTGGTGCCATTCCACCGGCTCGAGTGTCGGGGCGGTGCGAATGTCGCCTTTGAGTTTGGCGGTGGCGGCCACTTTGACCAGGCCGTTATCGACGCTGTGGACGGTTCCCTGATAGGTATAGCCGACGCTTTCCCCTGCCGGGCGGTTATACAAACACACCACTGATCCAACATTGGTATAGATATACTGGCTTTCCTCGTTCCAGAATTCGGTCGCGACGGGCTCTTTTTCCGGCTGGTGTAACTGACCGACTTCCGGTGCCGGGAGCAGCATACGGTACTGGGAGTAGGGCTGGTAGCCAAGGACTTTGGCTGCCTGGTACCACTCATCCGGACTGGCCTCGGTGTTTTCAATGACTTTCAGGGTGACAAACGGTCCGTCCAGACAGAGATCAGCCCACAGCTCGGTGCTGGAGATCCGGGCGTAGAACACCGGTTGCTCATTGGCCGTGTCCGGATAATTCACACACCAGCTCCCGGTGTCCTGGTGGATGATTTGGCCGTGGTTGGCATCACAGACTCGCTTAGCCAGCTGGTGAAACTCCGTCATGTCCTGTCGCGCCATGTCGGGACTGTTGGCGCAATAGCGATAGGTAAAGGAGAACGCGCTCTTGGGATAGAACAGCCCTTTATCTACTTCGGCGCCGCTGCTGCGGGTGTCATTCATTTGAATAAAACTTTCTGCCGAATCCCGGAAACTGTATTCGCTGCTGCCGGAAAAGAAAGTTGAGGTACTGCTACACCCGGTGAGCAAGACAGACAGGAACACAGTAGATGACAAGTTGTTGAGGCTGATTTTCATAGACAAGGAGACCTGTGAAGCACGCGAGCGAATACTATGAAGTATATAAGACTCAGCGGCTTAAAAGCGCAACTATCATTGGAGGTGCTTCTCAACAATGAAACGCCGATGCCCTGAAAAGCGTCAAGGATGTCCTGGCTGAAAACGCGCTGAGTTGGCAGGCTGGTCAGGCAAGATCTGCGGTAAGCCGGGCAGAGGCGCTCTGGGCTGAACCGTTAAAAACGCCCTGCGGTTTGCAGGGCGTGGATGGGATGGGCTGAATCAGGCAAAAGGGGGAACAGGGTGACAACAGCAATTTATGCCTTGGTCAATGCCTGGTTCAGCCACTGTTCGAACTGACCCTTTGGTAGTGCGCCGTTGATGGTATCGACCATCTGGCCGTTTTTGAACACCATAATGGTCGGAATGCTGCGAATGCGGTACTGTGCCGCCAGCGCTTGCTGGGCTTCGGTATCAATTTTCACGAAGCGGATATCACCGCTGCGCTCGGCTGCGACATCTTCAAAAATCGGTGCGAAACCGACACACGGGTTACACCACGGGGCCCAGAAATCAACCACAACCGGTTTGTCGCCCTGGATCAGGGACAGAAAGTTCTCGGTGGTGCCTTCGATTGGCTTACCATCCAGCAGCTTGTCTTTACAGGCGCCGCAAGTAGCCACGTCGTTGATGCGCTCGGTCGGAATTCGGTTCATTGCCTGGCAGTGCGGGCAACGGGTAGTCAGTGTACTCATAATTGCGTTCCATTTCGTAGGATTGGCAATACTGTAACGACTACCCCGAGATTAGAAAAGCCGGAATAATAGATTGATGCGATAGACGCTTTCTATCAGGCCGGCGCGCTACTCCGGAAAAGTGCGCCAGCCGCCATGGTTTAAGCCTGATCTGTTATACCAATCAAAGTAAGTAAGTGATCAGAAATAGCGCAGGAAAAATGTTTGAGAACAAGGCAGAATTTTAGATAAGTAGTTATTCTACAATCAAAAATTCTAACGTAGTTATTGAGCATTTTAACAAGCTAGGATGACCAGTTATTTACTGCGATTGGTATTAGTGAAGTAGCCCCAGTTCTTTCGCTTCCTCGATAGTTAAGCCACTGTCGCGGATATCGCGCAGCATTTCGATTCGGCGTCTAGCTTCTGCTTGCTGGCGCTTACAGCGCGCAACGTTGGTCGCGGTTTCGTCTTTGAAATCCCATTTTGAGGAGACATCTGCGATTTCGTTATGGTCGATAGAATTGATAGACACAATTACCTCCTAAAGCAACCCTGCGTCAGATTCAACGTATCTTTAGCAAACGAATTTTTCCGAGTTAAGCGGATAAAACTCACTTTGTGATACATCGCATAATTGTGCAAACTGCATGAAATCCTGCTTTGACCGGGAGAGATTCGGAGGTATCTTTGGAGATTCCGCCCCATGATAAATGCGGGGCGAGATCAAGGTTTTTGCGTACAGGTGTTCGCTGATTGGTGGCGAAAATTTGTACCGATGAACAAGCAAAAAAGCAGGACCCAACCGGTCCTGCTTCTTTATTGCGCAGCCAAGGGGTTGTGGCGGCTTAGCCCCACAAACCTTCGGCCGGGTGGACGGTACTGCCGTGATAGCCCAGCCCGCCGTCGCGGTCTTTGCTCAGCAGGATCGGACCGTCGATATCGACCCAGCGGGCCTGCTGTGCCAGCAGCAGGGCGGGTGCCATGGCCAGCGAGGTGCCAATCATGCAGCCGACCATGATCTCGAACCCCTGTGCTTTGGCTTCTTGCAACAAAGCCAGCGCTTCGGTCATCCCACCGGTTTTATCCAGCTTGATGTTGACGATTTGGTAGCGCCCGACCAATTCTGGTAGCGAGCTGCGATCGATACAGGATTCATCGGCGGCGATCGGAATGATCGGATCGATGCCTTCCAGCAGATGATCCTGGCCCGGCGGCAGCGGCTGCTCGACCATTTCGACCCCCAGCTCGGCCAGTTTCGGCAGGTAATCTTTGAGCTGTTCCAGGCTCCAGCCGGTGTTGGCATCAATCACCAGGCGGGTGTCCGGCGCTGCGGCGCGGACCGCGGCGACACGCTCGATGTCGCCTTCCCGGCCAAGCTTGAGCTTGAGCAGCGGGCGATCTTTGTTTTTGGCTGCCATCGTTGCCATATTGGACGGCGTATCCAGCGACAGAGTAAAGACGGTGGTGACTGGCTGCGGCGCTTGATCGAAGCCGGCCAGTTGCCAGCCAGTGCGGCCTTGTTGCTTGGCTTCGAGTTCAAACAGGGCGCAGTCGACGGCATTGCGGGCACAGCCTGCCGGCATGATCGCCAGCAACTCTTCCCGGCTGGCGCCTTGCTCCACCGCATCACGGGCCGCTTCAATCACCGGCAGGACCGGCGGATAATCCGGCTCAAACACATCGCTGCGTTCACATTCGCCGCGGCCGATGAGGCCATCCTGTTCGATTTCCACCACCACCACTTCACCGTGCAGCATGGGATCCATCCGGGAGATCACGAACGGCTGTTTCAGCGGCCATTGCTCGACCGTGATTGTCATCTTGCGCATGATTAGCTCTCCAGTCCGTCAACAATCGCAGCGACGCCGGTACGCACCGGATCGACCACCGGCACACCGTATTTTTCCTGGTAGCGGGCAATGGCTTTCATCGCGTCTTCTTCCGACAGCGACGAAGTGTTCAGTGCGATGCCGCCAAGGCGAATATTCGGGTTGGTGACCCGACCCAGGTGCAGGTTGGTTTCAATCAGGGTGTCGAAGTCCGGGACCTCAAAGCCTTCCATTTCATCCATCTGAACCCGGCCTTCTTCATGGCACAGGATGATGACATCGGCCTGGGCGCCGTGCAGCAAGCCTAAGCTGACGCCGGCGTAGGCAGGGTGCAGCACCGAGCCCTGGCCTTCAATGATGTCCCAGTGATCGGCTTCGTTGGCCGGGCTGAGTTGCTCAATCATGCCGGAGGTAAAGTCGGAAACCACGGCATCGATCGGCACCCCGGAGCCTTCAATCAGGATCCCGGTCTGGCCGGTGGCACGGAAGGTCGCCTTGATGTTGCGTGCGGCCATTTCCTGATGAATCGCTAGGGCGGTAAACATTTTTCCGACGCAGCAGTCACTGCCGACCGTCAGCAGGCGCTTGCCGCTACGGGGTTTACCGCTGCCGCAGACCAGTGACAGCTCCGGGTGGCGAACATCGATCAGGCGCTGGCCGGTGCGCCGGGCAACCGCGACCAGATCTTCGATATCGTTGAGGCGAATGTGCAGGCCGCTGGCAATATCCATGCCGGACTCCATCGCTTCAATTAGCAGCGGGATCCAGCTTTGTGGCAAGGTGCCGCCCATCGGTGCCAGGCCGAGGATCAGGGTTTTGGCACCGGCTTCGGCCGCTTGTTTGATCGGCATTTCCGGCAGGCCAAGATCGGCCTTGGCGCCTTCCAGGCGGTATTGGGCCAGGCATTTTTCCGGGCGCCAGTGGGCAACACCTTTCGCCACTTTGGCCATCAGCAGATCTTGCGCATCACCCAGAAAAACCAGGTATGGGGTTTTCAGTTCAGTCATTGACATGGCGTTGTCCTCTTTGTCGGTATCTATCGGCCCTTCGAATTTCAATCGATGCAAAGGGCCCAGTTGTCTAGGGAAAAAATTTGTTGGTAAATCGATGGTTTTGCTAAATAAAATCAGTGTATTAGTACTGAGATGATAAAAATCGCTGCAGGTGCTCAGACTGCGGGTTGTGAAACAGCTGCTCCGGCGGCCCCTGCTCTTCAATTTGCCCCTGGTGGAGGAAAATGACGTGGGAGGAGACATCGCAGGCAAAGCGCATTTCGTGGGTGACCATGATCATGGTGCGGCCTTCCAGGGCCAGCTCGCGGATCACCAGAAGCACCTCACTGACCAGCTCCGGATCGAGGGCGGAGGTCGGCTCATCGAGCAGGATCACGTCCGGATCCATCGCCAGCGCCCGGGCAATGGCCACCCGCTGTTTCTGGCCGCCGGAGAGCTGGTCCGGATACATATGGCATTTCTCCAGCATTCCGACCCGCTCCAGCAGGGCTTTGGCTTTCTCTTCCACCTGCACTTTATCCCGCTTGAGCACGGTACACGGGCCTAGCATGACATTTTCCAGTACCGTCATATGGGTCCAGAGATTGAACTGCTGGAACACCATCCCGAGGTGGGCACGGGTGCGCTCGATTTGCTGCTGCAGGGCTTTGTCATGACGGCCGTCGGCAGCCAGAGATAGATCCAGCGCTTCCCCGTGAACCCGCAAGCGGCCGCTGGTCGGGGTTTCCAGTAAGTTGAGGCAACGCAGAAAGGTGCTTTTGCCGGAGCCACTGGCACCGATGATGGTAATGACATCGTGTTTCTTCGCCGCCAGCGAAACGCCTTTCAGCACTTCGATATTGCCGAAGGATTTGTGTAGATCGTCCGCTTCCAGGGCGAACTCGGCGGGTGCATTAACGGACATGGGTCGCCTCCTTGGCTTGAACGGTCAGGGTGTCGGTTTGCGTTGTGTCTGTATGCGTCGGTTCGGTGGTGGTTGTCGCGCGCTTGTGTTGTGGCGGCCGGGTCACTACCAGGTTGAGATGGCGGGTTAAGCGACGCTCGATGCGGCGCCAAATCAGCACAAACACGGTCGTGATCAGCAGGTAACACAGCGCAGCCCAGACATAGATCGAGATGTCGAAGGTTTGCGAGAAGACCCGGCGGGTCTGGCCCATCAGATCCAGCAGGGTGATCACGCTGGCAATGGCACCGCCCTTGAGCATCAGGATGATCTCGTTGCCCAGCGCCGGAAACGCGATCCGGTAGGTGTGCGGCAAAATGATCTTGCGGTACAGCAGCGGGCGCGGCATCCCGATCGCAACCCCGGCTTCCACTTCACCCGGCGGCACGGCCTGCAGGGCACCGCGTAGGATCTCGATCTGATACGCGGTCGAGTTCAGGGTAAAGGCGAACAGGGCGCAGTAGTAGGGGTCGCGGAAAAACCACCACAGGCCGAGCTCGGTCAGTTCCGGACGAAACTGGCCAGAGCCGTAATAGACCAGAAACAGCTGGGCCAGCAGCGGGGTGCCGCGAAAAAATGAAATATACAGCCGGACCGGATACTGATACATCGCGACAGGGCTGCGGCGTAGCATCGCCAGCGGCAGTGACAGCACCAGAGCAATTGCCACGGCGATGAAGGTCAGCTTCAGGGTCATGACCGCGCCGTCGAGCAATTTTGGCCCGTAGTTGATGAGAATATCGAACATAGAGGCTTCCTTTTATGAGGCGCGAATGCCGCGGTTGGCGCGTTGTTCAATCCGGCCTAGGCACCACTCGAAGAACAGGCAGATGAGCCAGTAGATCAGGCAGACGGCGAGGAAAAAGACAAACGGCTTGCGGGTTGCGCCGACGGCGACATTGGCCATCCGCATCAGATCGTTGAGCGCGATGACGGAAACCAGGGCGGTGTCTTTGACCAGGTTGATCCAGAGGTTGCCGAGTCCCGGCAGGGCCAGGCGGATCAGTTGCGGCAGCTCGATGCGAAAGAAGATCTGGTTGCGGCTCAGGCCAATCGCCAGACCGGCCTCTTTCTGACCATGATCCAGCGCGTTCCAGGCGCCGCGCAACACCTCACCGGCATAACCGGCGAACACCAGGCTCAGCGCGATGGTGCCGGCGACAAACGGGCTGAGTTCAAAAAACGCCGCTTCCGGGTTGAGCCATTTCAGGGCGCTGTTGATCAGCATTCCGGCGCCGTGGTAGATCATGAACAGGGTCAGCAGCTCAGGGATCCCGCGGATCGTGGTGGTGAAAAAGGTGGCTATCATCCGGGCAATCGGCTTGCCGGAGACCGATGCCGCAGCGACGGTAAAGCCGAGCACCAGGCCAATCGGCAGGGTCACCAGGGCCAGGCCCAGGGTGATTCCCAGGCCGCTGAGCAGTTCATCGCCCCAGCCGTGCTGGCCGAAGCTAAGGTAATCAAACCATTGCATAAAGTTTCCTCTGAGGCTGACATGCAGGTGACATCGGCCCGGTTATTCCAGGGTCAGGATGTTGACAGAGAAGTACTTGTCATTAATGGCTTGATAGGTGCCGTCGGCGACGATGTCGGCCAGGGCCTTGTTGAGTTTGTGGCGCAGGGCATCATCTTCCTGGCGCAGGGCAATCCCCACGCCTTCCCCGACGTAAGTCGGATCGGTGATCAGGTTCCCGGCGAGTTTGCAGCACTGACCGTCCTGAGTGTCTTTGACCCAGCTCATCATCGGGACGATATCGCCGACCTGGGCATCGAGGCGACCGGAGACCAGATCAAGGTTGACAGCGTCCTGAGTCGGGTACAGGCGAACGTCTGAATCCGGGTACAGGGCGGTGAGGTAATCGCCCTGAGTACTGGAGCCCTGGGCACCAATGGTCTTACCCGCCAGTGCTTGTGGTGAGAAGTCGTTGATGTCCGAGTCTTTCGGTACCACGAAAGTCATGGCTGATTTCTGATACGGGTCGGTAAAGTCTACGCGTTGCTTGCGTTTCTCGGTGATGAACATCGAGGCAATCACAGTATCGTATTTTCCGGCCAGCAGCGCCGGGATAATGCCTTCCCAGTCCTGGGCGACAAAGGTGCACTTGGCGTTCATTTTCTCGCACAGGGCATTGCCGATGTCGATATCAAAACCAGCAAGTTGGCCATCTGCAGTGTAATAGTTGAACGGGGGGTAGGCGCCTTCGGTGCCAATCCGCAGGGTGGTTTCTTTCGCCTGTGCCTGAGTCAGCGGAACGGATGCAAGCAGGACGGACAATGCCAGTGAACAAGCTGTTTTTTTCATTATTATTCCCTTTGTGTGGTACTTCCTGTGGTTGTGTTTGCATGTACCGGTCTTTCCTCGGCCCTTGCCGGACCGGGCTGCATGATCCTCTTCTACCTTATCGCAGCGACCGGACATAAAGCTGAGTGTTGTTAAAATGTTAATGTTTTACAAATGGAGAATCGTTATGCTATCCATAGTCTCACGCTATGTGAAAACCGCATAAATCAAGGAAAACGGACTGAATGCTTTCTTCCCACGAACGCCTGCTGCGCAATTTAGACTGGAACCTGTTGTATACCTTTCTGACCATTGTTGATGAGCAGAGCATTACCGGTGCGGCGCGAAAGCTGTCGCTGAGCCAGCCGAGCGTCAGCAATGCCCTCAAGCGACTGGAAGCCCATCTGGGCGTGAGTTTGATCACCCGGCGCAAAGGGGTGTTTACCCTGACCTATCAGGGGCTTCGGGTGTATGAGTTTGCGGCATCGACCCGCCGGGTGCTGACCGATATGGCCGAGCAATTCTCGCAGAATGAGAGCGAAATCCAGGGCGAGATTGATATCCAGATTGCCAGCCATATTCATTGCCCGGCGTTTGATCAGACTCTGGCGAAATTCCATCAGCTGTATCCGAATGTGCTGATCACCATCAATACCCAACCCAGCACTGAAATTGTTCGCGCGGTCGGGGCTGGGGAACTTCATATCGGCCTGAGTAACAAAAAAGTGTCGCAAACCGGGCTGCGGTTTGATCTGCTGGGCTATGAGCGAATGGGATTCTACTGTGGCCAAAGTCATCCCCTGTTCGACAAAATATCAATTGAGCCGGAAGATCTCAGCGGCCTGTCCTATGTCTCGTTTGAAAGTGATCAGCCGGGGGAGGGGCTCAGTGCGATTGCCCAACTGCGAACCCAACTGCCGTTCTGGGGCAAGCTGGTGGCGGTTTCGTCCAATGAAGAGGAAATCCGCCGGTTGATCCTGGCCGGCGTGGGGTTCGGCTCGCTGACCGTGGAGGGTGCGAAGCCTTTTGTCGAGCTGGGGCAGCTCAGACAGTTGCCGCCTTATGAGCGGCTACCGACAGCCGCGGTGTATCTGGTCACGCCGGAAACCACGCCGCTAACGGATGTGGAAAAGCGCTTTCTGGCGATGTTGCGAGAGGCGGTCAGCCTGAATGTTGAGCAGGTTTATTTTGACGAGCCGGAGCCAGAGCCAAAGTAAGCAGGTGGCGAACACCGCTGAACATGCCGCTAATGTTCTCTATCTAATACTTTTTTCTCACCCTTAATATTCCCTGCTTTTTCTCTGTGCTGATCGTCGTATCCGGGCGGCGATTAGCTAAGCTCTCCCCATAGCTTCAATCCGATTGAAACGCTCACTGAGAAAGTGATGGCGCTGTGTGTGGTGCCGCAGAGGTGTTTATGAGGCGGCATGTCTTCATCGTCCTGACATTGATTGTGATGAGCCTGGGTAAGACGGCAGACGCCGCTGAAGCGGGCGGGCGTTACCATCCGGGCTCGCTGTCAAGCAGGGCGCTGTGGTTACCGTTCGAAACCCGGTTCGCCGTGCAACTGTGGCACCAGCGCTATGAGGGGACGCTGGCAGAAGCGAACGTGCCGGTTGCCGGAGAACGGGTCTCGCAGTTGGACACTGATTACCAGGAGCTGGCGCTCGGCCTGGTCTGGAATTCCCGCTGGGAGCTGCCGGGGGACTGGGATTATGCCGCAGCGCTGAAGCTACCTTACGTAACGTCTGAGATGACGGCAGAGACTGCGTCGGAGCTTGAGTCGGGGCGGCACGCCAAGGTCAGCGGGCTGGGGGATCTGGAATTGACTCCCCTGATGGCTTCGCGAAGCACCTCGGAGCATTGGCATCAGCAGGTCCGGCTGAGCCTGTTTGTCCCGACCGGCAATTATGAGCCGGGACGACTGGCAAACACCGGGTATAACTACTGGACACTGCGGCCGGCGGTATCGCTGTCTTATCTGGAGCCGGTTCTGGGGCAGTCATTCTCCGTTCATGCCGGGCTCGACATTCACAGTAAGAACCGGCAAACGGACTACTTGTCGGGGATCCAGGCGTCAGTCGAATCGACGCTCAGTCAGTACGTGATTTTATTGGGCGGCTTTACCGGGGTCGGCCTGAGTGGTTACTGGACCCGGCAGCTAACGGCTGACGGGGGGAATGGCGCGATGGCCGGATCGTTTAAGAGCCGGTCATTGGGGGTTGGACCGGTACTGAGCTATCGGCGGCTTCAGTCCGGCAGTACCCTGAACGGGGAGCTCAAGTGGTTGACGACGCTCAACGCCCAACAGCAGTTTGATGGCGAGATGCTTTCGTTGAATATCAGTCTTTCTTATTAAGGTTGCAGGCCGTTTGTCTAAGAAAAACAGTGGCTTTCTTTTGCCTGCAACCTTTCTTTTTACGTCTGAGCGGCGTTATGAATTGAGCACGAACGACTCGATCACCTGGGCAACGCCGTCGTTGTCATTGGCGCCTGTTTTCTTTGGATCAGCTCACTGGCGGCCAGGGCGCCACAGACGATACAACCCATGGCCAGTGCTGCGCTGGTAGAGATGGTCTCGCCGAACAGGGGCACAGCCAACAGCGCGGCCAGCACCGGAGTGAATGAGCCGAGTGCCGCGCTCATTTCTGCACCGAGTCGGGAGATGGCAAAGCCGTAGCAATAATTGGACAAGATACCGACCACGATGCCCTGGATCAGAAAGTGGGTGAACACTTCAGCCGCTGGTGCTGACAGCAGATTAAACTCCAGCCAGCCGGTCAGGCCGCAAACGGCAAGGAGTAAGCAAGCGGATCCGGCCAGCACCGCCCCACTGCATGCCGGGTTCAGGCCGCTGACCCGCATCGCAATCGTGAACCAGGCCCAACTGAAACTGGCTGCCAGGAGCAGGGCATGACCCTGAGCAATTTGTAACTGGCCGCGCAGCAGTGAATTGGCGACAAAGAGGCCAATGCCCACCACAATCAATCCTATCCCGATCTTACGGGCATCCGAGATTTTCTCACGATAGCAGAAAACGGCAATGGAGGAGACAAACAGGGGTAGGATCCCCGGGATCAGGGATGCGCCGTCGGCCACCGGGGCCAGACGCAACCCGCTTGCTGCCAGCAGCATAAAGGGCAGCCCGGCACCACAGGCGATGGCCAGCAGGTATCGTTTTGGGGTTGCCGCAATCTGTTTGGCTTTGGGCCAACTGATTGCGCCGAAGAACAGCGCTGCCGGCAGAAAACGCAGGAGCGCCATATCACCGACGGTCAGCATCGAATTGCCCGACGCCCTGAGGGAGAGAAAGAAGCTGGACCAGATCAGCAAGGTGGCCAGCATCGCCACTAATCCCGCCAGCGTCTGTTTGGATTGTAATTGCGCCATAGTGTCTTATGCCTGTTATTGGTTATGGCATTTATTATGGTCAAGTACGCCGGGTGATAGTTGGCAAAATCAATGTTGAATACTGTCAATTTTGCCCGTTATGACTAATATGTTCTGAATTGTTGGTAATTATTGCTAAAATTTTGATTGTTGGTCATTGTGCCCGGTAGAGCCGGGAGCAGGGAGAGCAAGGAAGCGAATGGATGGATAGCAAAGATAAACAGATTCTCGCGGCACTGCAAAGTGATGTCCGCAAAACAACGGCTGAGATTGCGGATATGGTCGGTTTGTCCGTATCCCCGTGCGCCCGGCGGATCCGAAAGTTGGAAGCAGACGGGGTCATTTCAGGGTATCAGGTCAAATTGAATCGCCAGAAAATGGGCCTGATGATGACCTTTTTCGTCAATGTCCGCCTCAGTCAGCACCGGGATCAGGTGATCAGTGAATTTGAATCCGCAGTGGAAATGATGGATGAAGTGATCAGCTGTCATGTGATTTCCGGCGCTTACGATTACCTGATGGAAGTGGTCAGCAAAGATTTGGCCCATTACGAAGCCTTCATGCGCAAGCTGCAGACCCTCAGCATGGTTCAGGATATCAACACTAACCTTGCCATCCGGCCGGTGAAGCAGGGCACGCCGCTGCCGATGGGGTGATGCAGCGATACTGCCGGGGCCTGAAACAAATCAAGCAGCCCGTAGGCTGCCTGATGTCGTTATATTGGCATGAGATTACAGCGCGGTATTGAGGATCGCGCGGCTCTCTGCCAGACCGATCTTACCGTGCTCGCCCAGTGCGGTCATGCCGTGGCTTTCCAGGCTGGCCATAATGACATCCACCGCATCGCTGCCCAGTTCAACATCACTCAGGCGGGTCGGCACCGTCATTTGCTTGAAGAACGCAATGGTTTGAGCAATGGCGGCATCAATGCGCTCATCCGTGGAGCCTTCGGTGATGCCGAAGATACGCTCGCCGTATTGCAGCAGCTTTGCTTCTTTGCAGCTGCGTTGCTCCTGCATCACTGCCGGTAGCACGATGCTCAGGGTACGGGCATGGTCGATGCCGTAGTTGCCGGTTAGCTCGTGGCCGATCATGTGGGTGGTCCAGTCTTGCGGTACACCGACGCCAATCAGGCCATTGAGTGCCTGAGTGGCTGCCCACATCACGTTAGCGCGTACCGCCATATCGTCAGGCGTTGCCAGGGCTTTCGGGCCTTCCTCAATCAGCGTCAGCAGCAAGCCTTCGGCGAATCGGTCCTGGACTTTAGCGTCAGCCGGGTAAGTCAGGTACTGTTCCATGACGTGAACATAAGCATCGACTACACCATTGGCGACCTGGCGCGGTGACAGGCTGAGTGTCGTTTGTGGATCCAGCACGGCAAAGCGCGGCTGAACCAGCGGGGACATAAAGGCCAGTTTGTCTTTGCCACGGGAGACCACGGCACCCATGTTATTTTCTGAACCGGTTGCCGGCAGGGTCAGCACACAAGCCAGTGGCAGGGCGGCAGTGACTGGTTTATTGTTGGCCAGAATGTGCCAAGGATCGTCACCGGCGTAGCTTGCTGCCGCGGCGACGAATTTGGTGCCGTCAATGACTGACCCACCGCCGACAGCCAGCAGGAAGTCAAAACCTTCGGACTGAATTTTGGTAACGGCCTGCATCAGGGTATCGTACTGTGGGTTGGCTTCAATGCCGCCAAACTCTCCCCACTGGTGATCAGCAAGGGCCGCCACGACTTGATCGTAGACGCCATTGGTTTTAATTGAACCGCCGCCGTAAAGCACCAGGACTTTCTTATCTTGAGGAATATCGTTGGCAATTGCCGCGATTTGGCCTTCTCCGAAATGAATGCGTGTCGGGTTGTGATAAGTAAATTTGTTCATCATTTGCTCCGGTGTGTGTATCCAGCGTTGAGGCTGTTTCTGGTGAATGAGTTTAGGGGAACAAGGCCCGTTGGTTAATACACAATTCTGTCTGATATTTGCCTGATTCTGCTCATCGGGAAAAAATCCTTGTACTTTGCGGCGGAAAAGCGATGATGAGCGGGTGGAGGAGCATGTATGAAAAAGAATGCCACTTTAGCCGAGTCTGTCTGCCAGTATTATGGCCTGGATAAGCAACAAGGCCGGGTTGAAACCTTGATACCCGGGGTTCGGCTGTTCCGATTGACCCAATATTGTAAGGTGACGCCGCAAATGTACCAGCAAGGGGTAGTGGTCATTTTTCAGGGCAATAAAGTCGGACATTTGAATGATTACCGATTTGAGTACGATACCGAACATTGTCTGATTGTGGCAACCCCGTATCCGATTGCCTGTGAGACGTTTGCTTCGCAAGACGCCCCGTTGATCGGGGTGGATATTGAGTTTGATCTGGCGACGATTCAGCAGCTGGTGGAGCTGTTCGAGCTACAGGAAGCCCCGTTTTCACCCGATCCCCATGGCCGGGGCGTCGCGGTTTCGACCATGACAGCCGAAGTAAACGATTGTATGGCGCGCCTGTTAACGGCAATGCAACATCCGCTCGATGCCAAGGTGCTGGGGCCGCAGCTGCTGAGGGAGTTTTTCTATTTACTCTTGCTTGGCAAGCAGGGCTATTTGCTGTCGCAGTATTGTAAGCAGGACAGTGCGCTGGCGCGGGTCTCCACTGTGATCAACCACGTTCAGGCGCATTATCCGCAGAAGCTGGTGATTGATGAGCTGGCTCAGATGGCCGGGATGAGTACCTCGGCGTTTCACCGGACGTTTAAGCAGGTGGTGACGGATCCGCCGTTGCAGTACATCAAGAAAATCCGCCTCAATAAAGCCCGGACGCTGATTGTCCAGGACGGTATGCCGGCCAACGTGGCAGCAACCCAGGTGGGTTACGAGAGTGCAGCGCAATTCAGCCGTGAGTTTAAGCGTTACTTCGGTCTGCCACCGAGTAAAGCGGCGGAGATCGGCGTCTTAGCTTCGTAGAAACGAAGCGGTACTCAGCAATCAACAAGAAAGCCGCTCAGGTGAGCGGCTTGGTGTTGGTAAAGGCAGGCACCGGGTTTATTGTGGCAGGGCCGGGACGTCCTCAAGTTCAATGACACGATAGGTCTCACTCCAGATTTCGCCTTCATCCTCATCCATATAGTTGAAGTCAGTGGGCCAGTTGGACTGCTTGGAATAATACTTTACGCTGAACTCGGTGCCGTTGGCTGCAACAATAGTGCCGAGCTCGGTCAAATCAATGCCATCGATGTTGGCCTTGAGATGATATTGGTCGTCCACGATTTGCCACTCGAAACCAACTTCTTCCGCATCATTCGGGTCCACATTGCGGAACAGTCCGTCAAACCAGCCGTCGTTGTTCTCATCGGTATCGAAGTACAACATGTATTCGGTTTCTTCGTCGGTGACCTGCCAGGCCTTGTTTTGCAGTCCCCGGGCTGTATAGCGTGCCTGGCGATCACCGGCGGTGTTGACGCGACAAGCTGTAACAGCTTGTTCGTACTCTTGCATTGTTTTTTCCTGTCCTTCAAACGGGACGCTGTTTTGGTCATCAAACCCTGAGTCGTCCGCCTCACAGGCTGTTAGTACGGTTTGTGGATCATAGCGCTTGGCAACATATGACCAGACTTCATCAATCTGAGGCTCACCAGGATAGGCATCATGGGTATAAATCTTGAAGGCGAACTGACCACCAGGAACATCGGCTTGGGTCAGTGCCAGTAACTCATAGCTGGGGTCGTTCTGATCATCGTAATGAATTCGGATCAGGCCGTCGTCGAGTTGCCACTGTCGTGGTGTCCGCTGCAAGCCGTCCTTGAAGTAGTCAAATGTGCCATCGTTTTTGAACTGGTAAGCGCGTGTCTCGCCGTTACCATTGACCCGGACTAAGTTGTGGCCATAGAAGGTATCCATATAATTATCGGCGCGCAGGAAGCCACAATTGGCAAGTGCCTGGATCAGATCGGACTCGGTTGCCGAGGTGGTTTTGTCACCCTCAGTACAGCGCCCGAATTGCGGCAGGTTGTCGACACTGGCATTGGTATAAATGGTGTCGATCGCGGCCTGGTTCAGCAGCAGCTCACTGTCGGTATTCACACTGGATTTAATCGCCCCCTTGCGCACAAAGCCATTTTGGACGGCGAAGAAGACTTCGCGTTCGTCTGCGTCAAAGTCCTGATCGGCCTCGGCCAGCTCCTCCGGGACAGTGAAAATATAGAGGGTTTCGCCGTAAATATTTTTTTCCTGCCAGGTGTCAGTATGGGCTTTGGTGAAATTATCATTGGCTGCTCGGTACCAGAGCACCAGAGTTTTGCCGGCGTCATCAATCAACTCGGCGAGGATGTCCTGTGAAAGCCAGACGCCGTGGATATCGCCAACGAACGGCCCGGTACTGGCGGTTTCTGCCACAATTTCGGCTAATTCAGTTGGGGCATTGGCTTCGCCATTGAGCCAGGCCCGGTTACAGTTCCCATTGAACAGCGGGTCACAGTCGTTGTCATGCCACAACTCATAGCGAATGTCCGTGCCGGCTTGCTCTTCAATTTTATAGCCTTTGGCGTTTCCGCCAAACGTCAAGTCCTTGGGTAAATAGGGCAGGAAGGCTTGGGTTTGCGGGTAACTCAGGAAAGTGGAGACTTTCTTCCCGGCCAGATTGATTTCCTTCAGGGTGATTTGGTGGTCGAGGTTTGGGTCCTGATGCAGACCGATATCGGCGAAAACAGCTTTGTTTTGATCTGCTGAGCGGAATACGATCATATCGTAGGCCGCTTGCCAGGCTTCATCCGGATACTGCGTCAGTACCCAGCTATCTATATTCATGTTCGTTGTATCAATGGCGTCCAGGCTTTGGGTGGACGTCATATCTGCTTCGGTAAGTGTGATAGGGTCTTCGCTGTTTGAGTCCCATTCATAAATACTCTCGGTAGTGACGCCATTATTAAAGCTGATCTTGCCGGCTTCAAGTTCAACCAGCCTTGCGTTATTTTCTGTCCACTCTTGTGCAGACCATAACCACCAGAGACCACTTTCAAGTACTGTCGCAGCATTGGTTGTCACAGCATCGCGTTCAGTTTTGATCCGCTCGACCACCTTGGTTGCCAGTTCTTTAATTTCCGGCGTAGCGAGGACGGTGGCGACATCAAAATTCAGCGCACCTAAGTTTTCAACCAAGCTGTCGACATTGTCAGCGACACTGGCAATCAGTTCGCTGACCAGTTCATCGGTGGTTTGAATATCGGCCGGATTACTACCAACCGCGGCAGCATAATCTCCCCAGCCGTCGGCGGCTGCAATTTCATCGACGATCGCCTGGTAAGCCACGCTACTGTTCAGATCAACCTGGAACCGGGTCGATGTGGTCGGTGCCAGCAAGACATCGGTTGGCAGTTGCTCCCCGATCTGAACAGCTGGTGTCCCGTCATCAAGTGAAACCAGAACCACGCAGTCCAGGCGCTCACCGCCCGGCAAAGTAATCGTATAGGTGCCATCATTTTCTCGTTCCCAGTTGCCGTCGGTGAGCGTCACCTTTTCGACAACCTTGCCATCCGGACCAATCACAGCGACGGCAAAGTTTTCTTTCTCTAATCCTTCGACGGTATCAGCATAAGCCAGGCTGAGAAGGCCAAAAGAGGTGCTGGCTTGTTCTGAACCGGAGGGCAGTAATTGAGCGGGTGCATCAACGCTGACTTTGAAATTGGTGGTGCCGGTATTTTCTGTGCCGGTTTGACTCTGGTTTGAACTGCTGTCACCACCACAGGCAGGTAACAGAGTCAATGTACTGACGAAACAGGCGATCCGTATCTTATCCATATTGGGTACCTTACATTCTACGCTTCTTAAAAATCTTCCTTGTCACATGGACGGCAATTGTCCTGCGCCGGGCAACAGTTCTGGCGTACGCAAAATTTGAATTCAGCACCAATGACGGAAACAGAGTAAATGTGTTTCTGGATACTGAAGTCGGAAGTGACTTGCAAAGAATATAAATGTGCCGGCACAAAAGCTGTCCCCATCTGGGGACAAAACGTTACAACATTGAGAAATTTATTATTTAGAGGGGATTGAACCTTGACTAAAATAGCTGAGGTTTAATCGATTGATAGGCTCGATGCGGCGTAGTAGGCCGGGCTGGCAATGAGTTTGGCGACCAGTTCGCTTTGCCGTGATGTATCGGTTTTTTTCATAATCCGCTTGATATAGGTACGGACCGTTTCCTGAGAAAGATAGTGGCGCTCGGCAATCTCCGCAGGGGAAAGCCCGTCGATCAAACCGCAACTTACATTGGCTTCACTTTTCGAAAGTTGAAACAGAGCCATCAGTGCCTGAGGATCCATCGTGGGTTTGTTGTCTGAATTGTAGATAAAAACCGCTGCGCCTTTGTCTGCGGTAACATCCGTGGCCAGCAGTGGCGTGATCGTGATGATCACCGGCATCATATGGCTGGATGTCAGTTGCAGCGTCTCGACTTTTTCACCCTCAATACTTTGGGTGATGGCTTGGCTGATCGCTTCTGTTTTTTGCGCACTGTGCCAGTGGATTCGACGGTTGAGTACTTTCAATGAGGCCGTTTTTTCCAGGTATAAGCTGGCTTTGGCGTTTTGGTGGCACACGTTCCCGTGTTGATCCACCAATAAGACCGGGAGCTGGATCTGATCAAATAGCAGTTGTGAGAGTAGATGGCTTTTATCTTGGTCTACCTTGAGGTGATACAGGTGAAGTGCATGTTGGATATGGGGCAACAACTGCTGGAGGGTAAGTCGTTCTTCGACTGTAAAATCACCCTGGTTGGCACGCCGTTGAAAGAAAAGCTGGCTGATCCATTGCTGATCAGCCCCCAGGACTGCACCGGCAGCATACTGAATATCCAGAGGCTCTAGCCATTGCTGGTAATAGTCTGGCTGGGACATTTGAATCTGTCTCGACTCTTGAAGGCCAAGGTAGCAAAAGCATCCAGGCGGAGATTGTGTCAGCTGTTCGACCAGCGGGTCGATGTGCTCATAGTGGGTCTGAAACGTTGACAGGTCGGACAGTGAGAGTCCTTCACACCAGATGGCACGGGTTTCTTTGGTTGCCTGGTTAACCATCAAGACGCCGCCGGAGCGTAAATTGAACTGTTGGACAAAGTGGCTAAAGAACGGGCTGAAACCATCCGGCAAGACCAGTGCGCTGTATAATTGTTTAATCAAACTCTCAAGACAAATTTCCTTGGCCATGCTCAGTCTCCGCGGGCTGAATGAACGATCAGGTTCATCGGGATGGTTTATGTTTCTGTCGCTTTTATATCAATCATAGTGATAAATTAATCCGGGGTTTTGATTATTTTCAATGATGATCTTTCAGCATGCTGAGGAGAGTAAGTTTCTGGTGAACCGGCTCGATGAAGCGGCGGTTGATATGATCTGAAAGATTTCGAAACAGACCAACCAGCTGACTTTAAATGTTGCCTTAAGGCTGCACAAAGCTGTGCATGAAATGGGAAAACAGATGCTCAATGGCAAAAGGCGGGTAGTGATGGCTTGTTGCTGACTTCAACTACAGCGATGGAAAGCGCTAGTAAATAAGTGGCTGAGTTGATTGATGAACTGATTATTCAGGTGATTCAGGCTGAAGCTTCGGTTCAACTTATTTTTGAGCTGAGTAACCACTCAACCCTAAAGTTAAAAGCCTCCAGGGTCTGGAGGCTTATCGGTTATGACTTTTTCTCTTTAACATCTTTCAGAATTTCTTTGATGCGTTTGTTGGATACACGCTTGGCCATATAAAACACTCCTTTTCATGGTTGCTAAATTCAATATTTAATGACATCTGAATGGGTGCGGTTATATTGCTTTCGATAACGATAATCATATTTAAATTGAATCGGTAAAGAAAGCATTAAATTAATATACCGACTTCCTTTTAAATGAAAACCAGTATTGCTGTTAAACATTGTAAATTTTTTTGTCAATCTATTTTCTGTTCTGGTTGATACGTCGGATATAAGGTTGATTTCGAATTTGTTTTTTTGCCTGTTTGGCATGTAGGGGTATAAATTTCTGAACATGCTGGTCGTTCTGAGATAAAGTTTTGATTTCTTCTATGTGATCAATTTCGCAAAAAGTGTAACGAAGCATTGAGCCTCCGGTTGATACCGTTTTTCCTTACCCGCCCATTCACACCACAGTGAGCTTCATCGCATCCGATCCAATCGATTTCAGAATTTTCTGGAGAATAAGTGCATCCTGTTGCATTGTTCTTTGGGTAATATAAATCAATAGGATAGGCTGGTGGATACAATCAGAAACTCGAACTGCGCCTCACTGCCTCAGGTGCAATCAGAGGAAATGGCATTTAGCGCATTATCGGAGGTGATGTTGTCTTCAAGAGCACCGTTGTGTTGCCTGGCATTCGACGGTGGAGCTGACGTGACCTGGGCTGCGTTTAAGGCGGATGTCGTGGCTTGGGCGCAGTGGCTTAACACGCAAAAAGCCCGGCGTTGGGCGTTGTGCTTTGAAGATAGCTATCACTTCGCGGTGGGATTCATGGCCGCCGCTCATGCCGGAAAGCAGCTTATCTTGCCTGGTAATTGTCAGCCGGATGCGCTGGCCGAGCTTGCTGATCAGTTTGACGGGCTGTTACACGACCGGGACGATCTTGCTCACATGGCTTGTGCCTGTCGGCTACCGGGGGCAAAACCGATGCCGGTCACGGACAAGCCGCTGACGCCTCTTGTTGCCGAGCAAGTATTGCTGACCTTGTTTACCTCCGGCTCCAGTGGTCAGCCGAAAGCGGTGGGTAAATCGTTGGGTGTGGTTGAGGCGGAAATTTCGGCGCTGGAACAGCAGTGGGGCACGATACTGGCGGGAAGCCGAATTGTCAGTACAGTCTCGCATCAACACATTTACGGCATGCTGTTTCGGGTGTTTTGGCCGCTGTGTGCCGGTCGGCCGTTCAGCCGTCAGGCCCTTGATTACCCGGAGCAGGTGATGGCCAGTGCCAGTCCGGCAACAACGCTCGTGACCAGCCCGGCATTACTCAAACGGCTGGGAGAGGGGACGGATCCTGCACATGAATCATATGGCGCGATTTTCTCATCCGGCGGGCCGTTGCCTTTGGCTGCAGCCCGACATAGTCATGCCTTGCTGGGCTCTCTTCCGCTTGAGGTGTTCGGCAGTACCGAAACTGGCGGGATTGGATACCGGCAGCAACACGAATCGGATACGCCCTGGCAATGCTTTGCGCCGATTGAAATGGCATTGAATGCACAACATTGTTTGCAGATCCGCTCGCCTTTTATTGATCCAACATGTTGGTACCAGACGGACGATCAGTGCGAACTGTACGATGATCGGCATTTCTTGTTGAAGGGCCGGGCGGATCGGGTGGTGAAAATCGAAGAGAAGCGGATTTCACTGGTGGAGGTCGAGCAACGCTTGTCGCAGTTGTGCTGGGTGGAGGAAGCCGCCGTACTGCCGTTGCAACAGGGGGAGCGGCTGACATTAGGGGCTGTGATCACTTTGACCGCACAAGGGCAGCGTCAGCTGGCCGAGTCGGGCAAGGGGCCCTTTTGGTTGCAATTGCGGCGAGCACTCCGAGGCTGGATTGAGCCGGTTGGCATACCCCGCCGCTTTCGGGTGGTCGATGATATCCCTGTGAACCGCCAGGGAAAACGTCTGGTTGCCACCCTCGCGCAGCTGTTTGAAGACTCTGCTGAACACCGTGATTTGAATGAAGGAAAGATTCCCTGTGAGTAAACGAATGCCCAGCATTATGTCGCAGCAGCGACAAGGATGTCAGCTGATACTGACTTTACTGATTGACCCTGAGCTCGCCGACTTTCAGGGACATTTCGCTGGCTATCCGCTGCTGCCCGGGGTGACTCAAATCGGTTGGGCCGAGGCATTCGGCCGCCGTTATCTGGGCGCAGGCGACGCGTTTTCCGGGATGGAAGCAGTGAAATTTCAGCAGCCGATTTTACCCGGAGAGACGGTGATATTAACTCTGGACTGGGCGCCTGAGACATCCAAGCTCTATTTTCGCTATCAATCGTCACAGGAGGGAGCGGGCGAGCCGGTTAACCACGCCTCAGGACGGATCCGGTTTCGCCCGAGTACCGGAATGGAGAATCAAACATGAAGACCATCTTACAACACAGTGCAACTGCTGGAAATCATGCAACTTCAGCGCCTGTATATATCCATGCCTGCGCCAGTCATTCGGCGCTGGGGCTAACGCGAAATCAGATCCGCCAGCGTTTAGCGGATGGTTTTTCTCCGGACATGGCTATCGTCTCGGATCAGCTCAACACCGGGATGGAGACCGTTGTCGGTAAAGCCTGCGGTGATCGTCCGAGGATGCCTGCACGGCTGCAGGCCTACGATTCGGGGAATAACCGTTTGGCGCTGTCCGTGTTGACGGCGATAGAAGCCGAGGTGCAGCAGGCTATCGAGATTTATGGGGCCGATCGGGTTGCGGTGATTGCGGGCACCAGTACCTCGGGCATTGCCGACACCGAAGCTGCACTTGCGGCCAGGCAAGATGCTGGCGACTTTCCGTCATCATATGATTATCGTACCCATGAAGCCGGGAATATTTCAGCGTTCGTGGCGAAGTACTTCGGCACACATGGCCCGGCGTATACGATTTCAACGGCCTGCTCTTCCAGTGGCCGGGTTTTCTTGACGGCCCGGCGGTTACTGCGTTCCGGGATGGCGGATGCCGTGATTGTCGGTGGCGCGGACTCACTGTGCCAACTGACGCTCAACGGTTTTCATGGCCTGGAAGCGATGTCTGATGGCTTATGTAATCCGTTCAGCGAGAACCGAAAAGGGATCAATATCGGCGAAGCGGCAGCCTTTATGTTGTTGTCTCTGGACCGGCAAGGCGCGACGGAATATCCGGTGGCCTTGCTGGGTGCCGGGGACAGTTCGGATGCGCATCATATCTCGGCGCCGCATCCGGAAGGGCGGGGGGCGGAAGAAGCGATGCGGAAGGCGCTAGCAGATGCCGGGTTATCACCGGAACAGATCGGCTATCTCAATGCGCACGGGACGGCAACACCGCTCAATGATGCGATGGAGGCGGGCGCGATTCACCGGGTGTTCGGCGTTCAGGTTCCGGTCAGCTCAACCAAGCCGCTGACCGGGCATACTCTGGGCGCCGCCAGTTCCGTCGAAGCTGCGATCTGCTGGCAGATCTTACATGAGCAACTGCCATTGCCGGTGCAGGTCAACGACGGCATACATGGCGCATCATTGGCCCCGATCACCCTGGTGAAGCCGGGAATGGCTCTGGAACAGCCGGCGGTGATGAGTAACTCTTTCGCATTCGGCGGGAATAATATCAGCCTGATTTTTGGATATCCGTATGAGAAATAATCGACAAGGGACGTATTTCCCGCCAATGTCTGAGCTATTGCCTCATGATGCACCGATGATCCTGCTTGACGAGCTGGTTGCGGTCAGTGATACCGCTGTACATTGCCGGCTGACGCCAACGGTTGAGCATTTTTTCTTTGATGACGATGCCGGGGGAGTCCCCGGATTCGTCGGGATTGAGCTGATGGCTCAGGCGGTAGCGGCCTGGGATGGTTATCATGCCAGGCAGCGAGGAAAGGAGCCCGCAGTGGGTTTTTTGCTGGGTTGTCGGCAGTATCAGGCCGAACGATCCGTATTTGAAGAGAGCCAAATACTGGATATTTATGCCGAGCAAGTCACGGTGAGCCAGACTCTGGTGGTCTTTCGTTGCCGGATTGAACATTCGGGACAAATGCTTGCGAGTAGCCAGTTGAATGTATTTGTGCCAACTGCAGCACAGCTGGCGGAGATGGGAACAAGGAGTGCGTCATGAAAAGACAGGTGTTAGTGACCGGGGCGAGTAAAGGTATCGGGCGTGCGGTTGCCTGTCAGTTAGCCCGCGACGGGTTTGAGGTGGTGAGCCACTATGGCCGTGATGTTGCCGGGGCGCAGCAGACACTGGCGATGATTGAAGCGAACGGCGGGACCGGACGGTTGATCCAGTTCGATATCCGTGAGCGCCAACAATGTCAGGATGCAATTGAAACAGATATTGCTGCGTATGGTGCCTATTATGGGGTGGTGTGTAATGCCGGGATCACCCGGGATAATGCATTTCCGGCCATGACCGGGGAAGATTGGGACGGGGTGATCCACACCAACCTGGACGGGTTCTACAATGTTCTGCATCCCTGCGTGATGCCGATGGTAAAACGACGCCAGGGCGGCCGAATTGTCACGCTGGCTTCTGTTTCCGGGCTGGCCGGGAATCGGGGACAGACCAATTACAGTGCATCAAAAGCCGGGGTGATCGGTGCGACTAAGGCGCTGGCACTGGAGTTGGCCAAACGGCAGATCACGGTGAACTGTGTGGCGCCTGGATTGATCGATACCGGCATGGTAGAACCTGAAGTACAGGAGCAGTTATTGCCGTCGGTGCCACTGCGCCGTATGGGAGCGCCTGAGGAGGTTGCCGGGCTGATCAGCTACCTGATGTCTGATATCGCAGGCTATGTCACACGCCAGGTCATTTCGGTCAATGGTGGGGTGGTGTAACACCGCCTTGTGTATTGCGACTGAATATCTTGCTTCCGAGGTCATGTTTTTTGACTCAAAGGTTTATCCCATCAGCCAGATTCCTTAAACTTGCATTTCATTTGACTAAATTGAGTCAGCCCAGGCTGGCTCATTGGTGTGAGTTGCAGAAGCGGAAGTGAGGAAGAACCATGACCAAAGCTAAGATTGGTATCGTAACGGTCAGTGATCGTGCCAGCGCGGGTGTATACGAAGATATTTCAGGGAAAGCCATTATCGAGACGCTGAGTGACTACCTGACCTCCGAATGGGAGCCGGTGTACGAAGTGATCCCGGATGAGCAGGATGTCATTGAGGCAACCCTGATCAAGATGGCTGATGATCAAGAATGTAGCCTGATTGTGACCACAGGTGGCACCGGGCCGGCCAAACGGGATGTCACCCCGGAAGCTACGGAAGCGGTGTGTGATCGCATGATGCCGGGCTTTGGAGAGCTGATGCGCGCTGAATCCTTGAAGTTTGTTCCGACGGCAATCCTGTCACGCCAGACAGCTGGCTTGCGTGGCGACAGCCTGATTGTCAACCTGCCGGGTAAACCGAAGTCCATTCGCGAATGCCTGGATGCGGTTTTCCCTGCTATACCTTACTGTATCGATCTGATGGAAGGTCCGTATCTGGAATGTGACGAATCCGTCATCAAGCCTTTCCGTCCGAAGAAGAAGTAATTGAATACCGGCAATGCATTCGAGCCGGTATGAAAGGAGCTGGTGATGAAGATAAAAGCTTTGTCGATCCTGATTGCAGCCCTAAGTTGCCTGTCTGCCCCGACTCACGCCAGCTGGGAGACGCTGAAAGAAACGGCTGCGGAGATTGGGGAGAAGGTCAGTGAAGGTTCAAAAAAGGCTTGGGAGAATATTACTGAGTTTTCCAAAGAAGCCTGGGATTCTGTCTCGGAATGGGGGCGGGATGCTTTCAACACTGCCGGCGAGTGGACCGACGCATCGATTGAGAAAGGGAAGGCCTGGCTAAAAGCTGGTGAAGAAAAGCTGGATGAGATGCTGGCGCCGGAAACGCCGGAAGAAGCCCGGCTGGCACTCGATACCATGGCGGATACAGCTATGGTACGGCTGTTTAATGAGCATCCCAGTGTAAAACTGTTGTTTGATCAAGCTTATGGTTATGCCGTGTTTGATTCACGCCAGTTTTCGCTGGTGCTGCATACTAATCAGGGCGCGGGCGTGGCGATTAACCGTCAGAACGATCAGCGAACCTACATGAAAATGTTCGGTGCCGGACTGGCGGCCGGGATTGGTGGGAGTTTCTATCAACAAATCATTTTGTTTGAAGATCAGGAGCGATTTGAGCAGTTCATCCGGGATGGCTGGGAAGCCACCTCAGAGATCGGGGTGGTGGCCGGGACTGAAAGTGCTGAGCTGACCGCAAAGTACAATGGCGGGATGGCAATCTATCAGATTGATGAGAAAGGCTTGCTCCTCGATGCCAAGATCGCCGGCTCAAAATACTGGATCGATACTGACCTCAGCCCTTCGCAATGAAGCAATCTTCTCATACTAATTTGATGGCTTTTGCTATTAAAAAGGCCGAATGTTTATGATTTTGGTATGAAAACATCTTTTCAAAAAAAACGCCTGGCAGAGCTCTGCCAGGCGAGGAAATAATAAGGAACAACATATTCTTTTGAAGTGGGCGTAGTGTAGAGCCTGCTTACACAATGCACAATCTTTATTTTTGTTGCTGGATAAACCATCAGTTGCGGTCGGCCTTCTTACAGCTGCTGTTGAGTCTGCCCTCTGTTGAACCGGCCTTCAGGAATGTGAACGTTTACTGTTGAATAAGCGCTTGATTCTGCTCACCAAACCGGATCTTTCCTGCTGGTTGGTCTTTGCGGTATGCCGTCCGACATAATAAGACTGCATGAACCATGAGCGCAGCGCATTCGGGTCATTGTCACGTACCGCCGGAGAGCCGGCCAGAATGGTGGCGGCTTCGTTGGCGTGGTCATTGGCGTAGCTGAAATCGATACCGATATACCCCTGAGCCATAAACCATAATACCGCAAAGTGCTGCACGTCGTTGTTGCTGCTGGTGGTGAACTTCTGCGCTTGCTCACGGCCGATGGTCTCTTCAAAAACAGATTGCACCCGGCTGATGGTCGCTTCTGTGGCTTGAAAGTTTGCCAGCGCTTCCTGGTAGCTCTTTGTCAGTAAACCCAGCACTAAATCGTGTGGCGGCTTGTCAGGCTTTTGCTGAACAACCTTGGCAAAAAAGCGGGTTTGGGTGTCAATCAGTCGGGTGATTTGCTGTTGGTCTGGCTCGCTCAGCTCAAGTGATTGCAGCCCCATCGTGTTAAGGGTGTGGTGGAGATCGTTCATGTGTCTTCTGCTTGCAGGCTTTGGAACATTATATCTTGATTGATCATCTGGATGCCATGTTTATACTCCGGTTGAGATGAACCGTTACCAGCTGTGAACAAGCACCTGAAAGGGAGAGAACAGGGAAGCTATTTGCGGTGAAGGGATCGAAAAGCAGCCCCGTACGCTGGGGCTGCAACAGGAACGCGTTATGCGTTAGAAGGCTTCAACTGTTCGCCACTTTGTTTTTCGGCAGCTTGCTCTTCGATGAGCAACTGCTTTTCATGAATTTTGAAGAACGGGTAGTAGATGATGACGCTGACGAGTACGCACAGAACGACGACGATGGCGGCCGTTCCTGAGTTGGTTGCCATGACGGCACCAATCGGGGCCGGCATGGTCCAGGGTGGCAGTGCAATAATTTTTGAGAGAAGCTCCATTTTGAATGCACCCCAGACAATACAGGTATTAATGATGGGGGACAGCATCCACGGAATGAAGTAGTTCGGGTTCATAACGATTGGCGTTCCGAAAATGACCGGCTCGTTGATGTTGAAGGTGCCAGGAATAATTGACATCTTACCAATGGTGCGTAGCTGCGTGGCACGAGAGCGCATCATCAGGACGACAAAACCCCAGGTACCACCCGCGCCCCCGACAAAGATAAAGAAGTCCAGAACCGGGTTGACGAAGATTTTCGGGAGCGGCTCACCGGCTGCCAGTGCATCCTGGTTCAGACCCAGGTTGATAATCAAAATCGGGTAAAGAATACCACTGACGACTACAGACGAGCCATGGATACCAGCAAACCAGAGCAGCTGAATCAGGATAACAGCCAGCAGGCAAGCAAAGAATGAATCCGACGCAGAGACTAACGGTTTAAATATTTCCATGATGGCGGATGGAATACTTAAATCATAGCTGGCAAGTGTGCCATTAATTGCGACAATAATAACGGAAACAAACAGAACCGGGATAAGCAGGTCAAACGAAGCGGCAATTTTTGGTGGGACGGCATCCGGCAGTTTCAAGCGAATGTTCTTGTCACGCAGGAATCGCTGTAATTCCGGAATAAGCAAGCCACATAATATTGCAGTAAAGGCACCTGTCCCCCCCATATAAGCAACTGACATGACGCTGCCGACGTCATCAATAAACTGAACGGGTGCGACAGCCAGCAGAAATGAAAACATAGATAATAGCCCGGAGTTCTGTGCACGAATGTCGTAAGCACGCGCCAGGCTATAGGCAATACTATAAGCTGCATATAAAGCAAAAATACCCATGCTGACTTGGAATGGCGCCAGGATATTTTTCTGCCCAATCATCTCGATCAGTGAATGCCAGCCGTCCAGAAAGAAGTTTCCGGTGCCCGGCGGGTAAGCTAACACCAGCAGGAGCGAGCCGACAATCAGAAATGGCATGGTTGCTACGAAACCATCTTTAATGGCATTAATATGCCTTTGTGCCGATATTTTGGCTGCCATGGGGGCAACCACGCTCTCGACAAAGACGAGGGTTTTGTCAAATATACTCATAGTGTATTCCTTTCGTTCGAATGATGTCATTCGGGATTAAATTGAGTGCGGCATGGATATATTTACGTCGAACAAATTAAATTTATTGGGGTTATATGATTAAATCCCTTCCTTGGTTGTATATTTAAAATATTAATGTTCAAAATATTGAAAGTAATTGCGACAACTCACACTCAGCTGTATTTATGAATTTTGTTTTGTATTTTGTGAGTTAAATTCCAGATGTTTTTGTTAGGTCCGAAATTTTTATCTAATTCGTAATATAAATTGATTACTGGTCGCTTAAGCTATTTAATAAAAATGAACACCTTGTTTAGGCGATCATTTTTATTCATCATTGAATGTTATTTATCGAAATGTTGTTCAATCGTTCTCAAGATATAATTATTCGGTATCATGTGACTCCGTCGGGTTGAGGTTGAAGGTGAGTGGTGCGAGCAGCGATCGCCCGGACTCCGGCTGCGGGGCTCCGAAAAAATCGGTCACACTGGCGCCGATATCGGCCAGGGTATCCCGGTAGCCCACCTGGACGCCGGTAATTGCCGGGCTGTAAACCATCAGTGGCACTTGTTCACGGGTATGTTTGGTATGGCCAATAAATGGATCATTGCCGTGATCAGCCATCACGATCAGCACATCGCCACGGTTCAGGGTGTCGATAACGGCGGCGAGGCCGCGATCCGCTTTTTCCAGAATGCTCCAATAGCGCTTGGGATCCTGCTGGTGGCCGGACAGGTCGGTTTCCTGCACATTGGCGCAAAAGAAACCTTCATGCTGTTGCAGGTCTGCCAAAAGCAGGGAAAACACCTGGTCGGTATCGACCACTGATGTATAGGAAGTGCCGGTCTCGTTCTGGACGATATCGGCAACTTTGCCGTACAGGTACGTGTGGATCCCGACCTGATGCAGCTGGTGCGGCACCTGGGTCAGGGCATCCACGCCGTAGCCCAGATGGACGACCTGAAAGCCCTGATCATAGGCGCCGGAGTCTGGTGCGTTGACGCCGATATAAGCCTGCTGGCCGTGTTTGTCGGCTTTGGTTTCGATGGCATTGAAAACCTGGTCCATGGACGGAATCAAACCGCCGAACGCAATATTCCGGCTGACCGCGTTGGCCCCGCGGACGATGCGGCCAATCTGTTTCACTTCGTCAAAGTTGATCAGATTGAAGTTGGCGGTCAGGTTGTAGACCTGACCCAAGTCGGCTTCCAGATTATCCCCGATCACCACGCAGCCCTCGACCAACAGCAGTTGCAGAGTGTCCCGGGTGATCCGCGCCGTGGTATATCCCGCCTGAGTGAGCGCCTGCTCAATGGCATCAATGGACTCCTGGAACGGCTTGATTAGCGGCGGTTTCGGCCGGGTCCCCATGATTTCCTGGTGACCCATGAAGGTGTCGCAGCCGAAATGGGCCAGTTTGGCAGTGCCCCAGTTGGCGATGGCAGATGGCTGCATCCGCGATCGGGTCAGGCCGGTGATATTCATCAGCCCCAGTTTTTCCAGCGTCGGCAGCGTTTTGAGCGGAAAATGGTCGAGCAGTTTCACCGCCGTGTTGGCACCGCGATCCTGTGGCCGGATATCGACCACATCCGGCATTTCGCCGACACCGAAACCATCCAGTACCACGACAACAAATTTAGCCATGTTTTACCTCATTACCTTGTGCATCGAATAAACCAAGCAGCGTGGGGGTGTTACCTGATAACCCTGCGACAAGCGCAACATCACTTCGCGTGACAAATATTTGAGTCCGAAATGCCATGATGACAGGCGTGCCGACCTGACAGGGCCGGTCGAGTTGTAGGTGATAATCGATACTGGCCTCATCGTCGTTGCGGACATCGACCAGATGGTCAGTTTCTGTGCCCTGACGGGATTCCCTGATCAGGGCCTGCGCCAAATGGCCGCGGCGATAGTAGCCGCCGCCATAGCAATAACTGGCGTCCCCGAACTGGTGAGAGACTTCGGTGACATACGCCATGGCTACTTTTTCCGGCTGGCTGCCGTCCTGATTCGCCGGCATCGTGCCGGTCAGGGCGTGGCCGGGCTCACCATGGGTACCGCCAAATTGCCGAATTTGCGCCAGGGTCCGGCTGCTGGTGGCTGAAGGAATATTGAGCTGTGATATCGGATAGCCTAACTGACCGGCTTGCTGGCTGGCGGCAAGCAGGGTCTCGAGGTTTTGGGTCGGCTCGGTATCCTGCGACGCCGGGTTATACAAAAAACAGGGGAAGTGGGTCAGTCCGGCAATCTGCAGATTCGGTAACGAGGCAATCTCGTGGCAGATGGCATCCAGGGATTCGATCGGAAAACCGGCTTCCTGATTGGTGTAGAGATAATCGCTGCTTCGGTAGAATTTCAGCAGGACAGGCTGGGTCCGTTTGGCTGCAACGGCCGCTGCGGAGATTTCCTGCGCCTTTTCCAGCGAATAGACGGTGATCACTTCGGGCTGAATGGTCGAGACAATAAAGGGGATATAGCGGCTCGGCGGCTGTACCAGGTGACCGATGTGGCTGATTTTGATGCCTGCCTGATGGAGTTGGCGGGCTTCTTTGAAGTCCACACAAACGATCCCATCGTAACCTAATTCGTCGACCAGAATTTTGGCCAGCAGCGGATTGCGGCCGAATTGCTTGGTCATGCCATATAGCCGGATGCCATATTGATCCGCCGTTGCTTTGATCAGCCGGGCATTTGCCGTGAACTGGTCGACATCGATGACATAGGTGTCAGGCAAAATAGCGCCTTCCTTCAGCAGGGTGAAGGCGCCATCAATGAGTGCCGGGTTTTGTTTTTGTAATGCTTGGAGAAACATGTAAACCCCTTTTTAACGACGAGCAGAGCCAGTCCACAAGCGGAACGCGTGGATAACTGTGAGCTGGGTGAAACGTGCAGACTGGCTCTGGAAGCAGTCTGCTAGACAGTGAACAGACCTAGTACATACAGCACATTCAGTAAGATACCGGTCAGAATGGCCGCAACTGCGGGTGCTGCTATTTTCAGAACCGGACGGCCCATGACTTCATTGAGGAAGAACAGCATGGTGAAAATGGTCAGGCCGGTGGTTGCGCCCATTTTCATGACTGCCAGGACCCCGCCAATCAGCAGCGCAAACTCCATCAGGGTATTCATTGAGTTGCGAATATTGTCTGATGCGTTGCGAATAGAAGGAAATTGCTCCAGGAAGTGACCGACCTTGCGCAGCAGGAAAACCTCAATGCAGATCGTCAGTGCCCCAAGTACCGCGGCAACTGGGATATTCGGTGCCAGGTAACCAACGACAAAGACGAACGTCATGCCGACCACGCCATAGACGCCTGTTGCCAGTGCTGTGGTGGCAATGAGTGGTACAAAACCCAGACCGCGCATGAACTCTGATAGCGCGACCTGTTGCATCGCGGCGTCATGTGCCGCCGGATCGGTGAGTTTATAGGCATCGGCCAGGGCATAGATCGAGACTTCTGACCCGGCAAAGATCCCCGCGTTGGCCACAATGGCAATCAGCGAGCCGGTTGCAGCCAGTAGCGGCAGGTGCTTCATGATCCGCTTGGTGCGCTCTTCAAACAGGCTGTGCATGCCGGACATGTCCGGTGGTGAAATGCCATTCTTCTTGTCGTTGATGTCTTTGTGGATCGCGGTGCCGACCAGCATGACCATGCCGACGAAGATCTGGATGGATTCGGGATAAATCGACGTAAACTGGATGGTCAGTAAGCGTGACAGCAAGACCACCCCGGCAGCAATGGCCCCGGCTTTCCAGCCAAATTGATAGAAAATGGCCAGCAGCGGGAACAGGGCAAACGCGGTCATCACCGGGGTGCCCAACTCACCCAGTGCACCGAGGGCGTCAATCGGTAAACCAGTCAGGACGGCATTGACACCGGAGAGCGACGTCACCACCAGGATTCCCCAGAGACCACCGGCCAGGGCTGCTAGCCAGCGGCTGGCGATCATCACCCCGAGGATGTCCGTGGGGAGAAACAGCAGCCAGGGGTTGAGCAGCCCGGTCGATAAAGTGAATGAAATCCCCACCGAGGCGACAAAGCCGATCGACAGGCCGAATGCGACCGAGCCGGCGTCACGTCGGGTCATATGACCTTCGACCAGCTGTGGCAGAATTGGACGGATCCCGTCATGGAAGACGGAGGCGCTCATGTTGGCGATGAGTGCCGTCATTGCACAGAGTAGGGCGACCAGCCCGATATTTATGATATCCATAACCAGTTACCTGCTAGCCAGTGTATTAATTAACATGGGAACAGCATGCTCGACGTGCTCGACGGAAAGCCCGAACGCGACTTTGCCTTCGCTGACGAACTGCTCGACTTCATCCTGTTTGGCCTGGATGGCAGGTTTGGCGATGGTACAGCTCTGGGCGAAGCCAATGATGGCGATGGCGATTGACAGGGCCGCCCCGGCACCGGTGTTACAGCAGCCGATGTAGTAGTCGAGTTCGCCGTTCTTCACCTTCATCGCGGCTTCCATGTCGTTGAGGATATGGCACTCGAACTGGCCCGGCTGGGTTTGCTCAATTTGTGCTTTGATTTGCTCACGTTGTAAGCCGGCAATACCGATTTTTTTCATAACAGGACCTTTTTATTCTCTGATTATTATTGGAAGAGTTGGTAGGGTGCGTGTTTTAACATGGTGTCGATTTCTGCCCGGCTGATGCCGTTTTCTTCCAGTTGGGGAAGGAACGTATCCATCAGGTAACAAAAACCGGGGCCACCGTTTTCTTTCAGATGTGAACGACGGGTAATATCCATCGAGAGCATGACCCGCTCGAGCAGGCCGCGTTCCGCCAGGGCTTTGAGCATGGCAATGCGGCGGCTGTCGGGGTAGTACGAGTTCTTGCCGATGGTGTCGAACTGGACATAGCAGCCCTGATCCAACAGCCACAGTATATCTTCCAGGTTGTCTTTCAGATCGCAGTGGCCGATGGTGACTTTCTCCAGATCGACACCGAACTGTTTGAACAACTCAATTTGGTAGCGTCCCATGGTGCTCATGGACTGGTGGGTTGAAATGGGCCGGCCGGTCTCAAAATGGGCCATGGCCGCGGCTTCAAACACTTTTTTCTCGGTTTCGGTAAAAGTGTTCTCACTGCTGCCGACTTCACCAATCACGCTGGCTTTGAGGTTGCTGCCGTCAATGCCGTCGACGATCTCTCGGATCATTTCCCGGCTGATCGCTTTTGCTGATTTGGTATACAGATCCGGTGGGAAAAATCCCTCAATGTAATATCCGGTGGAGAGTAAGATATTGATATTTGTATCAGACATTAAACTTTCAATAAATTGAGGATTTCTACCCATAAAAGCGTTGGTCACCTCGATAATGTTATACACACCGCGATCGACCAGCGCGTCCATCTCCGCTCTGATCAGGTCATACTGATCCAGACGGCAGTCGATATTGCCTTTTTGCGGCGAGAGATCGATATGCAGATGTTCATGGCAATAGGTGTAACCGTTTGGGTTGATTAACATGTACCCTCCTCGGCAGCGCTGGCGCAACAGAGCGAAAAGAGATTGCTGAGGAAAAACGAGTTTTCAGTTACCGGCACCTGTACCAGGCCGACTTGGTCAAGGATGCGCTGATTCAGGGCCTGGACTTGCTCGAATCCGTCATCCGCCAGGATCTCATCGAAGATCTCCGGATCCAGTCCCTCATCAACAGGCGCGCCACTCCGGATGCGGTCAAAGGCCCGGGCAAAGTGGGTCATGGCCATCTGGAATTGCTCATTGTCCGGGGTCAGTGCGAACTGTTCGCCGATCAGACGGACTGCAATTTCCGTCGCCTGACAGGCATCAGCGCTGATGACGTTCGCTTGTCGCAGCAGGTTGAGACGTTCCTTCATGATGCGCTCCTGTATAACGGGTTTAGTAGCTCGGGGTGATCTCGCCCCGGACGACTTGTTGTTGGTGTTCAAGTAAAGCCGGAATGTTGATGAGCTTGCGGAGCAGGGTTGTGATGTGCGGGTTGTCCCCGCTGACCAGCATCACAGCCTCTGAAGCGAGTGCGCATTGCTCAATGTGATCCAATGGTTGCTCGGCAAGGCCATATTTTTCCATATCAATGGCTTCCGGCAGCCAGACCACCGCATCTATTTCTCCGCTGAGCAGCAGGTTGAGGCTGTCGGCGTAGTTGATTTCTACAATGGTGACCGCTTTGTCCAGAAAAGCGCCCTGAGTTAGTATTTTCTGGTCTGGTGAGTCCGGATCCACCCCGACGCGTTGAATTTCTTCATATTCCCCCTGACGGAAGATTAACCGGTGGGGAAGAGAGTAGGAGTGTTGGCCCAAATCAATGGCCGTTACAAAGCCGCCGGTGTAAGTCTGCGCTGCCAGCTTGGACATGATGGCAATGTCATGGGTTCCGGCCATCAGACACTCTGCCCGGGCACTGGCACCGCGCATATGGGCAAAGTACAACGGCAGGTCGCCGATTTGCTTTTTTAGCCCGCTGGCCAGCCCTTCGTAGTGTTTGGTGTAGGGGAGGGGCATGGCGCAGACGACGTGAGAGAATCCGGTCAGTCCGGCTAGTGCACGATAGTCCAGCTGACCGATAAACGTGCCGTTGCGCCCCTGTTTTGACAGTGTGACAGCACCTTGTTGTTCAATGGTGGTCAGGGCTTTCTGGACAAAGCCAACGGAAACGCCTATATCTTCAGATAATGCGTCAATGGTCCGCAGCCGATCATTGACGGACGTTGACATTAAGTAGCGGGCAATATTGATAATTGCTGCCCCTTCTTTACTGATATATTGCGTTTTCATAACACCTGTTTTTATCTTCAATATTTTGAATGTTTAAAATAGCACCAAGTTTATCGTTTCGATAGTACTCTGAAAGAAAGATGAGAACTGACTCGAAATTTTATTTGAGCACCTTTGTGATATCGGATAGGCACCATCATAAAAATGGGCGTTTAATTCTAATTTTCTCTGCTAAGGTAGGCGGTGATATTCAAGATTCAGGGTGAAAAGGAGGGAATCAGATGACAAGTTTCTACGAGCTGTCGGCGAAAAATATCCGTGGCGAAGATGTGGTGATGAATACATTTGCCGGTAAAGTGGTGTTGGTGGTGAATACGGCAAGCGAATGTGGTTTTACGCCGCAATATCAGGGATTGCAGGACTTGTATGCCAAGTATAAAGATGACGGGTTGGTGATCCTGGGTTTTCCCTGTAACCAGTTTGGCGGCCAGGAGCCGGGTAAAAACGAAGAAATTGCCCAGTCATGCCAGATCAATTACGGGGTAGAGTTCCCGATGTTTGAAAAAGTGGATGTCAACGGGGCGAATAGTCATCCGGTGTTTCAGTATCTTAAACGTGCCCAGCCCGGACTGTTCGGTGACAAAATTAAATGGAATTTTACCAAGTTTCTGATCGGCAGGGATGGTCAGCCGCTGAAGCGTTTCGCGCCAACCAAGCGGCCTGAATCAATTGAAGGTGAGATTGTCAAAGCACTTCGAGCTTAATCTGTGGACTGATATCGCTAGCATTCGCAGTGGTACAAGGCCTTAAAGCTGGCGACATTGTCCTGACTGATAAAGCTGCTTAGTTTCTGGATCACCCGTTCCTTGGATGCCAGGTGATTTTGCCGGGTAACTTTTTTTAACTCGGCAATCGCCCGGCGGTTCAGACTGGGGACTTCGTGACGTTCCAGATAACTTTCGAAAAAAATCAATTGGGTGGATGAGTCGTTAAAATCTCCCAACTCATCTTGTAATTGCTTTAAGTGGCGAATTTGCACTTTAGTTGTTTTCGTCGGAAAGAGCGGTGTGAAATATTCCAGCAGGTACCGCAGTTTTTTACAGCAGATCCGAAGCTGGTGGATTTGCTCGTCCGGACTGTTGCTATCGAGGCTGCTGCAGATCGTCACGGTGCGTTGAAAACGCTTCCAGATGATCCCCTGGGCAAAGGCTTTACTCTTCTGGCGCCCTTTGTTGACCGGTGTGGCTTCCAGCTCTTTGATCAACCCTTTCACCTGCTGGCACTGCTGCTCGTAATTATCTGTTTTTAGCCATTTCTTTACGGCTTTATGGGTGGCTTCCCGCTCATGCTGTAATGCGTCAAAGAAACAGCTGAGCCCCTGGTGATGCCGATGATCGAGTTTCGAAAAATAGTCATCCATTTGCTCAAGAAAGACATCCAGATCCCGTAGCTGATTGGTTTTTTGCATCAGTGTTTTGAGGGCCAGGTTCAGCATCTTTTTCTGTCGTGGCAAAAAAAGGGTTTTCATCAGGCTAATCAGAACCCGGCAGCGGCGCAGGGAGACCCGGTACTGGTGGAGGAACTCGATATCATCATCACGGATGATCCCTTTTTCATGCAATCGGGCGTGATGAAACTCATTGAGCAGAAAATGATAGGTTGGCAGGTAAATCTCTTCTGAAGCCTTTAATGGAACATCCGGCTTTTTTTTCTTCGGCAGCTTTAGCTTATCTCGCTTATTCACATTCATTTGTTCACCTCACTATCAATGATAGACCTTGAAATTTAACCGTTGAAAGGTGAGCGTGAAATTTGCCCGGCAGGTAGCACATCGGCATGAGCTATCGGATTGACCCGTGGTTGCCGGGTGCTGCCTGTGAAGGTGTACAGCCCGGCCGTGGGTTTGACTGACTCAAATTGTCTCTGGCAATCGTGGTTTACAAGTTGTATTTACATTTGTGTAACATTGATTTCTCTGCAAATGTCTCATCCTTAGGCAGGAAATGCTAATCCTATAAGTAATGGTTACACATCATACAAACAAAGTGAGGAAAAAAGGATGAACAAAATGATTGATAATCCAATGGGAACGGATGGCTTTGAATTTGTAGAGTACACAGCGCCGACTCCGGAAGGGATTGCCAATTTGAAGAACCTGTTTCGCCTGATGGGTTTTGCCGAGGTGGCCAAGCATAAGCATAAAGCGGTTTGGCTCTACCGTCAGGGAGACATCAACTTTATCGTTAACGGTGAGGCCCATTCACAAGCGGCCGGGTTTGCCGGTGTGCATGGTGCCAGCGTGAATGCGATGGCCTTTCGGGTTCAGGATGCCAGCCAGGCATTGGCGTATGCGGTTGAGAAAGGGGCGACCCCTTGCGCAGCCCAGGCGGGCCCTATGGAGCTCAATATCCCGGCGATCTACGGGATTGGCGAGTCGTTGATTTATCTGGTAGATCGCTACGGCGAGCACGACATCTACGAGATCGACTTTGACTATTACCCGGATTACAAAGAGCGGATGGCGGCGTTAGACGCCGGGCTGAAAGTGATTGACCACCTGACCCACAATGTGCAGCGCGGCAACATGGATCTCTGGTCCAGCTTTTATGAGAAGATTGCGAACTTCCGCGAGATTCGTCACTTTGACATCAAAGGGAAAGTGACCGGCTTGCTGTCGCGCGCGATGACGTCACCTTGTGGCAAAATCCGGATTCCGATCAATGAATCCAGCGATGACAAGTCCCAGATTGCCGAATATCTGGAACAGTACAACGGGGAGGGGATCCAGCATATCGCCCTGAGTACAGATAACATCCTAGCCACGGTCAAAACGCTGAAAGATGGTGGCCTGGCCTTTATGGACACGCCGGATACTTACTATGAAGGCATTAACAAGCGCGTCCCGCAACATAAGGAAGATATCGCTAAACTTAATGAGCTGAAGATTCTGATCGATGGCGATCAAAGCGGGATTCTGCTGCAAATCTTTACCGATACCGTGATCGGCCCTGTCTTCTTTGAGATTATTCAGCGTAAAGGGAATGAGGGCTTCGGGGAAGGGAACTTCCAGGCGCTGTTCGAATCGATTGAGTTGGATCAGATCCGTCGTGGGGTTCTGGACGTGGAATCGAAATAGGAACAAAGAAACCGAGCGGGGCCGGGTCGGTGAGTCGGTACAGACTCACCGGACGGCACCATCGGATTACTGGCGGGGAGTGTGATGCTGCCCGCTGTGGTCAAAGCCGACTTCCAGTACAGGTGCAACATCCAGTTCCTGGGCATTCATCATGGTCGATATCCGCTGGACAGAGGATAAGATCAATGTCTGCTCCCACTCATTCAGCCGCTGAAACTGCTTAATGAAATTATCCTGCAGGGGCAGAGGCGCCTGATCCAACACAATATCCCCCTGCTCGGTTAAGTACGCATTGACTTTCCGGCGATCTTTGGTATTTCGGCATCGGGTCACCATGCCGCGTTTTTCCAGGCGATCAATAATACTGGTGGCCGTTGCCTGGCTCATATTGGTATTGATTGAGAGCTGGCGAATGGTCACTTCACCAGAACTTCGAATCGCACGCATGATGAGCAGTTGCGGGCTTGTGAGTCCGAAGTCTTTGTTCAATTGCCGCGAATGCAGATCGACAGCACGAATGATTTGCCGAATCGCGATGAGTACTTCTTCATGGATATCCAAAACTCCCTCCTTCTGATGTGTTTCAGGGGTCAATGTATGGGATGAGAAAAAAGAGGCCGCCGCAGCGGCCATCCGGTGTTGCAATGCGCTGTGTTACAGCTGTGCTTTTTTCGCTTCGGCAATCCAGCGGTTGAACGTATCCTGATTTGCGTTAATCCAGCTATTGGCGTGCGCTTCAATATCTTTTTGCGAGTTGCTGCCTTTGCTCATCATCATGTTTTGAGCACTGACAGCGTTAATGTCGAGCTTCATGATTTCAAACAGGCGTGCAGCAGCCGGGTTCTCTTGCGCGAATTTTTTGTTGGCAACAATTTTCATTGAGTTCATTTCAAAGCCAAAGTTCTTGCCGTTTGGCAGCGTCGTATCAATGTTTTTGCGCTCACCCGGCAGGGCAGAGAATGGAACCTCCAGCCAGACGACATCTTTGCCTGGAACCAGAACACCACTCACCCAGTATGGGGTCCAGGTGTAATAAAGGATCGGGTCGCCTTTTTTATAGCGGGAAATGGTATCGGCAATGATGGCCGCATAGTTCCCCTGGTTGTGAGTGACCGTGTCACGTAGTCCGTAAGCCGTCAGCTGCTCTTCTATTACCAATTCACAACCCCAACCTGGGTTACAGCCGGTTAAGTCTGCTTTACCGTCATCATTGGCATCAAACAGCTTGGCGATTTTTGGATCTTTCAGCTGGGCAATATTGGTGATGCCGTATTTTTCAGCGGTTTTCTTATCGATCAGGTACCCCTGCGCCGCACCAGAGATATAGTCGCCATTACGGAAGAATTTGTTGTCGCCGCCGGCCATCGTGTATTTATCAGCATGGAGCGGGAACCACCCCACCGCCAGGAAAGTGGCATCCCCCTCGGCAATTGAGGTGTAAGCGACGTTATAATCAACTTCTTTGGTCGGCTTCACGTCATAACCCAGTGCTTCAAGTGCTTTATTGACGATTAACGTCTGGAAGGTCTCTTCGGCAACGGTTGACTGAACCGGCTGAACCATGACGCCTTCGCCCGGGAGGGATTCAGCGTAGGCAGAAGTTGCGACTGCCGCAGTCAGTAGTGTTGTGAGTGTTAAACCTGTCTTCCATGAATAGTTCATTATTGCTCTCCTAGTTTTTTCGCAGGATTAGATGATGAAAAGCGTTTTTTCAGACGATAGATCACAGATACCGGTCCGGTTTGATACCAGCGGGTTTTGTTGTCACGACTTTCGGTACCAATAGTTTGTGTGATGCGATCAAGCAAAATAGCCAGGATCACGATGCCGAGGCCACCGACTGCAGCCATCCCCATATCCAGGCGGCCGATACCGCGCAGCACCATTTGCCCCAGACCGCCGACGGCAATCATCGAGGCGATCACTACCATCGACAGCGATAGCATCAGGGTTTGGTTGACCCCTGCCATGATGGTCGGCATCGCCAGCGGCAGTTGGATGCGATAAAGCATTTGTTTCGGGTTGGCCCCAAAGGCGTGGCCGGCTTCAATCAGCTCTTCCGGCACCTGCTGGATCCCCAGAATTGTCAGCCGGACAATCGGTGGCAGGGCGAAAATAATGGTCACCACAACCCCCGGGACGTTCCCGATCCCGAACAACATGACAATGGGAACCAGATAGACGAACGCCGGCGTGGTCTGCATGGCATCGAGCACCGGGCGGACAAACCGGGCGGCGGTATCACTGCGTGAGAGCCATATCCCCATCGGCAGGCCGATGAGCAAACAGAAGAACACCGAAGTCATCACCAACGCCAGGGTGACCATAGCTTCGGACCAGGCGCCAATCAGGCCAATCGACAGCAGTGAGAGCAGAGAGGCGATCCCCATACGCGGCCCGGCCAGCTGCCAGGCAATCAGGAACAGGATCAGCAACATCAGCGGTGCTGGTGTGGCGGTCAATGCCGTTTCAAATGAGGTCAGGATAAAATCAATCGGGACCCGGATGGCCTGGAACAGGGGGCGACCATGTTCGACCATCCAGTTCAGGGCGGTTTCGACCCATTGATCGAACGGGATCACTGCATCCTGAAACGGATGAAGCCAGTCAAAGGCCTCCGGTTCGGTCGGCGCGGCCTGGGTTAACCAAGAGGGATCTCCACCGCTGGTGGTATCCGTTGCCCAGGGATCGGCTGGCGCACTTGACGTCGACCAGGGATCGCTTGATTCCGGTGCGGTGTTGGGTTGATTCTCAGTCGCCATGATTTACTCCCTGTCCAGTGTCTGTAGCAGGCGGGATTTAGTGATCACGCCATAATATGTGCCGTCCTCATCCACGACGGGCACGGCATAAGGCACATCAGCCACCTGGCTGATTAGCTCACCGAGGGGCACATTGGGTTGAATCGAAATGGTGTCTTCAAGCAATGCACTGCTCAGAGAATGTTTTTCTCGGTGGGCTTGCTTGAGTGAGTCGATGGAAACGATGCCGGTATATTTGCCGTCTTTTTCCACCACAATGCCGTATTCGCGATCATGATCCATCAGCATCTGCATGGCGGCAGCCGGACCATCATTCTGATTTTTCTTGAACATGGCGGCTGGTTTCTTGCGGGCAATGTCTTTGGCCGAGAACACGGTGGCGACATTGACACCGCGGAAAAATGAGCTGACGTAATCGTTGGCCGGGTGGTGGAGGATCTCGTCCGGGGTGCCGACCTGAACCACAACGCCATCTTGCATAATGGCGATGCGATCGCCAATGCGCATCGCTTCATCCAGGTCATGGGAGATAAACACAATGGTACGTCGGTCATCGTTTTGCAGTCGGATCAGCTCATCTTGCATTTCGGTGCGAATCAGCGGGTCAAGGGCTGAAAAGGCCTCATCCATCAGCAGAATATCGGGGTCATTGGCCAGCGCACGGGCCAGACCGACCCGTTGCTTCATCCCGCCGGAGAGCTCATCCGGGTAGGACTCGCCGTGGGAGCCGAGACCGACCCGTTTGAGGGCGGCGAGTGCTTTTTGGTTGCGGGTTTCGAGATTGACACCGGCAAGCTCCAGTCCAAAGGCAGCGTTTTCCAGTACCGTCATGTGCGGCATCAACGCAAAATTCTGAAAGACCATGGAGATTTGTTTGCGGCGGACCTCGCGCAGTTCATCATCGGAGATGTGGGCGATATCTTTGCCATTGAGCAAGACATTGCCGCGGGTCGGCTCGATTAGGCGGTTCAACAGGCGAACCAGGGTGGATTTGCCTGATCCGGAGAGTCCCATGATCACGAAAATTTCACCTTCATTGATGGATAAAGAAACATCCTGGACCCCAACGGTGAGTCCGGTCTGGTCGAAAATCCGATCTTTATCCAGCCCCTTTTCCAGTAGGGGGAAAGCCTCTTGGGGTGTTTCTCCAAACACTTTGTACAGGCTTTGAACTTCTAACATAGTCGACATGAGTTGCATCCTTGGCATTGACTTTGTTTTGCGTTGTAGAGCAAAAAAGTGCAAATTTCTATAGAACTCTAAACATTATTGTCGGCGCTATCAAGGTTCTTTTTGGTGTCTAATAATGTGTATACCGTTAAAATATTGATTTTAATTGAATTATTTTCGTGATGATGGCTTTATTGGTTAGATGTGTAATGGTTTGTGTCGTTGTCTTCTGCTTATTTAAGAAGTATAGAAGAAATTAAAAAGCCCGCAGCAAATCAGTGTGATACTGATTGATCGCGGGCCAGGGGGAAATGATGGGCGTGTGGCGTTAACGGTTTGTGTTAACTTTCAGTAACGCCATGCCACTGGTAGTGATTATTCGGCTTTTTGCTGACAATGCCTTCGCTGAGCAGTTGTTTAAAAATCGCATCGACTTCTTCAGCGCTGATCTTCAGGTAACGGCTGACAGCCCGTTTTGTGCAATTGACCTGGTTGGTACTCAGAGCCTCGATCGTCTGCTGGTACGGCGTCTGTGCCTGAGGTGGTTCAGCGTCGGTAGAGGTCGTTTCGCTTGAGTCTGTATCGGTTGACGTAGCCGGCTCTGTCGACGGTGATGCCGGTTGCTGAGCATCGTCTGCTCCCGACTGATGGCCCGGCTGCGGTGTTGCCCGCTGATGCGTCAGGAGCTCCGGCGCCGGTGTGGTTTGATCATCAAAAGCATCAATGGTGATTGGGTTCACCCGGCGAAACTGGTTACGAAACCGTAGTTCTTCACCAATCAGGCCAACAAAAAAAGCCGCGAAGAAATCAAGCAACACCGACAGGAAGATCACCAGCCCCAACTGAGCGGTCTGGGTCTGAACGTTGAGCGACTTGGCCAGGCTGTCAATCAGGCCAAGAACGGATCCCTGGCTGACAACAGGCAAACTGTCGCGCTCGATGGCCAGTGCTTGCTGTTGCTCTCGTAGCTTGTTGTTTTCACGTTGGATCCGAGTGACGCCAGTGGCGATTCGCTCCATTTCAATATACTTCTCAGCGGCCACATTATTGAGCTGGATTTGCTTTTCAATCGCCTCGATCTGCATGTTGTAGCTGTTGATTTTGCTTTGCTGCACATTGACATGGCTTTGCGCCTTGTTGGTCGCACTATTAATCCCGCCAATAGAGCCGCCGATCGAAATGGCGGCCAGTACACTGTAGAAAGCAAATGCGGAAAAAGCGCCGGTGTAGTTGCGGCGGGCACGGCGTTCGCCGAATTCGTACCAGGCAAAAAACTTACCCAGTTCGAAGATCACGGCCAGGCCGCCGAACAGCAGCTGCATGACCGGATCTTCATCAATGGAAAGAAATAGCAACAGTGAGAAAATGATAGATGCAAGGATTGATGCGCCGGTAAAACCGTATACCGTCCACATCGCGAAAGCTCCCTTGGGAAAGCGTACCGGTAGTGTATCGTTGTAAATCATAAAAATTGGGCCTGTATCGTAAAGCGCGCTGGCTGTACTACGGGGCTTGTCGGAATGTCCGCCAAGCCGTAATCAAGCGGTCAAAAGGTGGCTTAGGATACCCCATTCTATTGTCTGAGCCCTTATAAAATCAGGCTTCCGGCGGTTTTACGGCGGAATTTTACACGGCGCTTTCATAACTGGATGAATCTTCACCAGGCATCACGAATGCCTGCGGGTATCTTCTTTTCTTACTGCTTTGCCGACATGACCCCAGTAAGCCGAAAGTGTGCTGTGCCAGACGGGATTGTTCTTTGTTTGTTGTGGTTTTGTTATTTCGGGGTTAGATTAAATGCTCTAGTGTCGGGCCGTCGATGTCGGATAGGGCAGGCTCGTGGTTTGTGAAACCAAGGCAAGGAGCAACAATGAAAGAGCTTTTACAGGGGTATCCGGTAGTGACTGAAATACCAGTTGCCTGGGGTGAAATGGATGCCTTCAGCCATGTCAATAATGTGATCTATTTCCGTTACTTTGAAACCGCCCGGATTGATTATTTTCGTGATATCGACCTGATGGAAGAGATGAAGCAGACCGGGATTGGACCAGTGCTGGGCGAGACCAACTGCCGCTACAAAATGCCAGTCACTTTCCCCGATACTCTGTATGTCGGCAGCCGGGTTTCAGAACTGAAAGCAGACCGTTTCACCATGGAATACGCCATCGTGAGTAAAAAGCTGGGGGCGATCACCACCACGGGCTCGGCGACGGTGGTGATGTTCAATTTCAAAACCAATCAGAAAGCGACGATGACGCCTGAATTGGTGTCTCGGATCGAAACGCTGGAAGCACGAGTGTTGTTAGAGCAGCCCGTCGCGTAGCATCGCCATTTGCGGCTTCCCATCAAAATGGTTCCTTTTTTAAATATGGCGGCCCGGTTTGAGTTGCATCGGGTTGCCTTTCATTCTTCCTACTGTATTTCTTCGCTTGATTCGTCTGCACCATCATTGTGTCCATACCATTCGGTCGACATTTCGTTCCGTTCGCGCCAGCAGCTTGTCGTTGGTCGCATCCGCCAACAGTTCGGTTTCAATTTCCGTACGCTCACCCATAACAGCTCAGGGAGATATACCTGCCTTGGGGCATAGCAGATGGAGAAGGAGAGAAGTGATTAACCTGTTCTTGATGTGGTAATTGCGAATGAAACGAGGATTCTTGAGGCTGGGGGAGATCGCGGCGACCTGGACAAGCCGTCAGCATTTCAGAATAACCCCGATAAGCGTATGATTTTTTTGAACCTAAAAGGATGATTTAAGATGGATACTGGAATAGAAGAGATTTCACCCTGGTGGAAAAGTATTGTGATCACCGCCCTGTTCTGCCTGGTGATTGCCATTGCAACCAATGTGGTCTGGCCGGGAAATTTCTATGATGATTTGATTGTTAGCTTTGGCTACGGGATGAGTGCGGTGATCCCGGCTTGCCTGTTGAGCTATTTCTTCCCACACCTGAGCCAGCGATTGGTGAATGTTTGCTCTGTCTCAACATCAATGTTGCTGGGAACGGCGAACGCATTTCTCTGGCTCAATGATCCGAACTCGCCTCAGTCCCTGGAGACGATGAAAGCGGTGATTTTGCTGGCGCTGATCTTTACCGTGCTGTGTTTTTATTATTTTTACAGTTACGAGAAACGCCTGGTGATGCAGCAGGCGATTGAAGCGGCGCGGCTGAAGCAGGCGGAGCAGGAAAAAGCCCTGGCGCTGAGCCAACTGGGACAGCTTCAGAGCCAGATTGAGCCGCACTTTTTGTTCAATACGCTGGCCAATGCCATTGCACTGATTGATCAGGACAAAGAAACGGCCAAGCGCGTGCTGGTCCGGCTCACTGATATGTTCCGCAGCAACCTGAATAAAAGCCGGGCAAAATACACCACGGTGGCAGAAGAGATCACCTTTATTTCAGCCTATCTGGATATTCAGCAGATCCGCCTGGGTGAGCGGCTGCGCTATCAGGTGAGCCATCACAATGTCGATCTCCAGCAGCGGATCCCGCCCTTGTTGATTCAGCCTTTAATCGAGAACGCCCTTGATTATGGGATTGAGCCCAAGGCGCAGGGAGGGCAGATTGAGATCGTTTTTTCGGAAACTGATGGGGAATTGATCGTTGAGGTGATTGATGACGGAAACGGATTTCAGCCTGACTCTGCCTCCAGCGGCCATGGCCTTGGGTTGGAGAATATTCGCCGCCGGTTACAGGCGCTGTTCGGTGAGCAGGGAAGTCTGAGCATCAAAGAGCCGGCAAGCGGCGGGGTGATCGCAACCTTGAGGTTGCCTAAAAAACAGCTCGTCGAACATCCGGCAGTGTTTGTTGAACAACCATCGCTGAAGTAAATGAGGGAGATAATCATGGAGCAATTGTTTGCCAGGGCCGTGATCGCCGATGATGAGCCGGTACTGCGGCATCATTTAAACAAAGCCTTAGCGGAAGTATGGCCGGAGCTGGAGATTGTGGCGGCGGCAGGCAATGGGCTCGAAGCGCTGGAAGCGATTGAGCAGCATCAGCCGGATGTGGTGTTTCTGGATATTCGGATGCCGGCGCTGGACGGGATGTCGGTGGCAGCATCGCTGGCTGAGCTGGCGCAAGTGCCGCAGATCGTTTTTACGACAGCGTACAAAGATTATGCGGTGAATGCATTTGAGCAGAATGCGATTGATTATCTGCTCAAGCCGCTCAGTGAGACGCGGTTGGCAAAGGCTTGCGAGAAAGTGCAGCACCGGCTGGCTGAGAAAAAGGCCCGGATGTCGCCGGCAGCAGCTCTGGCACCGCAGGATCTGGGCCGGTTGATTGCGCAGCTCAACCATCTCTCGGTGCCAGCACCGGTTTCCTATCTCAACTGGGTTAAAGCCAGTCGGGGGGAGGATATCTATGTCATTTCCGTGGCGGATATTCTCTATTTCAAGGCTGAAGATAAGTACGTGTCGGTGTTTAAACGCAGCGAGCACAAGCCGGGCATGGTGGATGAGTATGTGCTGAGAATTGCGCTGAAATCGCTGCTGGAGCAACTTGATCCGGAGCAGTTCTGGCAGGTGCACCGCTCGACGATCGTGAACGTGGCAGCAATTGAGAAAGTCCACAAGGATTTCACTGGCCGACTGTTCGCAATCGTTGGCCAGCAGAAGCTGCCGGTCAGCCGCAGCGCCCAGGCCCGGTTTAAAGGCGTCATTTAAAGAGGTGATGAAAGATGCTGAGCGAAAGGGACTGATTTAAACGGCATTTCTCAATCCCCGCTATACTTTGGACAGAGCAAAGGAGCGGAATTATGTTTGTCGCGATTGAGCATGTGATTAAAGATCCGGACGCATTCTGGCAGAAAGTAGGCGATATGCTGGCCAGTCCCCCGAGTGGGATGCAACTGCATTCCACGATGATCAGCGAACGGCATTCGCTCTGCCAGTGCATGTGGGAAGCGGAGTCCATCGATGTGGTGCGGGATTACCTGGAGCCGGAGCTAGGCGGGATATCAGTCAACACTTACTATCATGTCGACCCCGATACAGCGATTGGATGAGTGTGCTGCGGCTACCCGGATTTTTGTTTATTTCTCCTCTTGGGCGGGGCCATCATCACCGCGAATCAGCCATAGATAAAAAGGCTCTGATCGCAGGTTTTAACCCGTCGCATAATCAATTGATACGTTTAGATTCTTCTATTTCGCGTTCAGGCGCACAAAATCCATCGTCTGGCGTACTGATGTCTAACAAGGTTGCGCCATTTGACTAATTTTCAAGCGAACTAATACGCTAAATTTTAGACACTAATTCAAATATAAACCATTTCGTTGCAATAATTGCACATGGAATTTGTAGGAAGTCATAATTATTAGATTTTTATATAATACTTATGAGGCATTCAGAGCGATTAATAAAAAATTAAATTTGAAACAACCTCACATAAGTGTGTAATTTACAGAGGTGTTATCCGGCTGGCTAAAATTCATTCTAAAAAACAAAGTGAATAATATATATTGTTGTTTTAAAATGAATAACATCGTTCGGTTGTTTTTTGTTGTTCGTATCGTCAATTACATTTTTATTGAATTCTTCGTTCATTTCTATTTATTTCTCATCATCACGAGGGTGCGATAGCATTCTTGATAAATTTTATAGAAATCTTTAGATTTCTCCTCGGAAATTTCGACGTTACCTGAACGTTGGTTGTTATTTTAAATAGCAGCTGATTTATTCTTATTGCCTGAATTTACGGTATTTATCATTCATATCGTTGAGGATATTTCCGCCGTAATGTATTTCAAAGCGAAAAAGTTGTTGATTTTAAGGAGAACAAATGTATAGGCCAATTTTAATGAGTATACCGCTCATTACTTTGCTGACAGCTTGTGGTGATTCTGATTCTGATAGCCCCACGACAAAAACAATCGAACAGAAAAAAATCACGTTCAGCGGGATGGTATACGACGGCCCTATGGCGGACACCAGTGTTTCCATTTATGCAGGTAAAACACTGTTAGCGACCGGAAAAACAGATACGCACGGTAAGTATGCCGTTGAGGCGCTGATCCCTGTTGATCAGTATGGGAAAATTGAGAAACAACCCATTACTTACCGAGCTCAGCGTGATGACATTGTTCTCTATCAATATGGTGGCGCGAGCTTGGCGGAGGCGCTTAAAAATAATGAAAATCATGCGTTGATCACCAACTTTTCAACGGTTGAATATGTACTTGCTGATGTCGATAAGAACAACTTTGTCAGCAGCACAGAGTGGGATGCTTACCAGAAACGTGATCGCAACGTTATTGAGCAAAATGTTATTCGTTACGGTGTTGGCTTAAAAGCGATTATCGATTACTCGGCAACGTTGGCTGGTTTTGAAAATAGTACGGTTTGGCTACGTGCATTGCTCTCTGATTCGGCATGGGAAGAATGGTACCGACTCAATACGATTTCTTACCAAGATGCCTGGACGGCATTATTTAATGATGAGTGGTTCCTGGAACAGGAAGGTGACCGCTTTGTTGATATCTCTCAATGGGATGAAAAATACGATACGATCGTCACTACAGAGCCGACGGACGCTGTCATCGAAAATATTATTCTGGGGGGTATTCCGCAGAAAGTCAGTATTGGTGACAAGTTGAGCCCGGCTGTTTTCGCGTTGTGGTCAGATGTGACTTCAACCGATGTTTCTAATCTTGTTCAGTTCGTTGTTCACCCAGAGGGTGCTTTGGTCGTTAATGGCGATTCTCTCGAAGTGAAAATGGCGGGACCTATTGTCCTCCAGGCCAACTATCAAGGTGCTTCCGCTGAAATCCAGATGGTTGCAGAAGTGGCGGAAACCGCACTGGATAATATTGTGCTGACGGGCATTCACCAACAGGTAACTGTCGGCGACAAGCTACAACCTCTGGTGTCCGCGCTGTGGTCTGATGACACTTCTACAGAAGTGACCTCCCTTGCGACATTTACCGCCACGCCGAAGAAGGCTGTGGTTGTGAACAATGGACAGTTGCAAGTCGTGAAGCCCGGTAATATCACGCTGACTGCTGAATACCAGGGCGCAACTGCAACAGTTCAGTTCAATGCTGACCAAGCCGTCCTGGCATCACTTCGCTTAGATTTTGATAATCGCCAGCAGTATCTGTCAGATGAGTTCCAGGTGACTGCATATGGTGTCCATCAGAACGACTATCTGGTCGACTTCAGCAATGAAGCCACATGGGTATCGAGCCATCCAGAATTGCTGGAATCACTCGGTAACGGCCGCTTCCTGGCCAAAGGGACCGGTATGGCAACCGTGACAGCGACCCTGGGCGATCTCACAGCCACACAGGAATTTGATGTTGTTGCAAAACTGATTCGCTTCAGTCTCAATCTGCCAAACAACAGCATTTCTCGTGCTGAAACCCTGCAAATGTCCCTGAATGGGGAATTCAACGACGGCAGCGTCAGTGTGATCACCGACGGCATCATTTGGACCAGCAGCAATCCTGATGTGCTGACCATTGATGAAAATGGCGTTGCAACGGGGATTATTGAAGGGACTTCCGTTGTGACGGCGACGTATCAGGGGAACACCCTTGAAGAAACCGTGACTGTGATCCAACCGAAGATTATCGCATCAACACCAGGTTTTGTTGATGGGGTCCTGACCATGAACGAAGGGGATATCTTTGAATACGGATTCAAGTTCAGCCGTTCGAACGGTGTCGAGCATGTATTTACCGCCGTTGACAATGGTTTAGATTTTGAATCCTATGGGTTTAGGGCTGAAGTTGATGCATCGGGCATTAAGGTTGCCGAAGTTGATAAAGACGGCGAGCGCATTCGAGCAGTGCGCGCCGGTGAAACGAAGCTGAGCATCGACAATGTGCCGGTTGAGTTGCAGCAGATTTTCGCTGAGATTGGTGCGATCTCGAGCACAGATGTTTACGATTATCCGACTAAGGTGACGCTGCCGGTCAATGTGGTGGATAATGCGAATGTCTATCAATGGAATGCTTTCACTGGGAATGCTCCGGCAGAGGGCACATCCACCCTGATTCAGGCTATCCAAAGTGATAATACCCTATATCGCTTCTGGGAGGTAAAAGGTGCTGAACAAGATGGCATTTACCTGACCCAGTTAACAACAGCGGGTGAGACAGAGCCAGTGCTAGTGCTGGCAGCAACGCAGGATGAGCATAACATTGCGCATAAGTTCGTTAGTAACGAAATCATTCATGCCAGCAATGGTTACGTCTTGCTGCTGACCGACAGTGGCAACGGAGCGGCCAGCGATCAGCAAATCGTACATCGTTATCAGCTCAGTGATGGCAGCACGACTGAAGTGGTACTGACTGACTTCCCGAATGGTAAGTTTAACGTAACCTATGACAGCTTCGCCTTTACGCCGACAGGCGATCTGGTGGTCAGCCACAGCGATGAGGCCGTGACACTTCATCTGTATCATTTTGAAACGGGGACTTGGGAGCAAAAAGCGTCAATCCCGGGTGTTCGGGTCCAAACACCGGCCAACAACACGCAGATTGCTGTTCTGGATACTCAAAACATGAATAACTCTGGCTCTTTCAGCGCGCCAGTCTTAAGCATCTTTGATTTGGAAACCCAGCAAATCACCACTCAGGAATTTGTCGTACCGGGGGATGCTGAGCATTTCTGTCGCAGCGTTGAAACCTTAAGCCTTGCGGTTGAAGATGCCCTGCAGGATTCTGGTGCCGGCTGTATGGTGTCGCAGAAAGGCAGCTGGGATGGTATTGGTTACTGGATTTGGGACTCAATTGCTGAGTTGCCGAAACTGCACCTGTTTACCGATGGTAAAGTTCAGTCGACGGATGACACATTTGCCACCGCAGCTCGTAAGCTGGACGGCCATGTCCTATTCAGTGCCGGACGTATAAAAGATGGTGAGGGAAATGCCGTTCATGAAGTTGCTGAAATTGTCGATGTTGAAATTGATGGCATCATTGAAGAGCGCGTTCATCATCAACGTTTTGCTAAGCAAGGCGAAGATCTGAAAGGGCAGTATAGTGCGAAGACCCGCCTGCATGACGGTACGCAATTTGTGGTCAACAATGCTGACGTGCCGAATGAAGTCTTTGCTGTGCTGAACCATGGTGTGGCGGTTCGTGATAAGGACGGTCAGTGGTCAAGCGATAAGTATATGTACCAATTGCCGGTTAAGATTGATACGCAGTGGAAGCTGTACAATCTGGGGGACACCTTGGTGCTCAGCCAGGAAGGGAACACGGATGCCAAGTACTGGTTATTGCAAATGCGCAAGCCACCGGTTGAAGAAAACCCAGAGGTCCCTGTGGATCCAACACCTGCGCAGTAATCACGATACGGCGAGTCAACGATAACGACTAATACCAATCAAAGTGAGTAAGTGATCGGAAATAGCGCAGGAAAAATGTTTGAGAACAAGACAGAATTTTTTGATAAGTAGTTATTCTACAATCAAAAACTCTAACGCAGTTATCGAGCATTGTAACAAGCTAGGATGACCCCTTATTTACTGCGATTGGTATAAAAGGGCTACGAAAATAGCCCTTTTTCTGTTGTGCTCCGGCTGCTCGGATGCGGAGCCACACATATGATTGATTTCTGCTCACCGATTGAAATCGGTGCGATGGGCGCAGAGCGGTTGCTATTCCGTGATGGGTTCATTCATGACCAAAAAAACGGCGAGCATTGCGCTCGCCGTTTTGTGTTTTAACATCAATAATGATGCGCGTGAGCAGCGGTTATTTCCCGGCAATACTCAGCTTGGCGAAACGGATTTTCGGCGCAAAGAAGTCGCGCTCGTAATCATTTTGCAGTGTGTCGCCGACGGCATCAATGGCTTTCAGCATCTGGTAAAAATTACCGGCAACCGTGATCCCGCGCACCGGCTGAACGCGCTGGCCATCGCGGCACAGGAAGCCGCTGGCGCCGAAGGAGAAGTCGCCGCTGACCGCATCCGCGCCGGAATGCACGCCTTGCAACTCCACCAGTTCGAGATACTCGCCTGAAGTGATTTCTGCCTCAGAGCTGGTACCGGTCGCAACGACGGTATGTCGTGAGGAAACCCCCAAACCGCCCTTAGCCGAGCGCGATGCATTGGCGGTGTTGTCAATGCCGAAGAAGCTGGCAGTATGGCTGTTGTGCAGCAGGCTTTGCAGCTGGCCTTCACCGATCAGGATCGTATCTGTGGTCGCATACCCTTCACTGTCGAACGCTTTAATCGCTGAGCCGCCCTCAATGTAGGCAATATCTGAGATTGTCAGCAGCGGGCTGGCAACCTGGGTTTGCAGGGCTTCCCGCCACGGGTTGATCCCTTTCATCGCCGAGTGGCCGGAGAGGCACATGCCGAATGCACCGAACAGGCTGCTCAGGCAGCTGAGATCAAAGATCACCGGATAGTTGCCGGTTGCCACCGGTGCACCGTCCAGCAGGGCTTTGGCAGTCTCGTAGCCATGGTTGATACAGTAGGCTGGATCCAGCTCGTCAAAGCGTCGGCCGGAGGACATGCCGCCGTGCATCGACTGCTTGCCGTCCTGCTCGTACAGGGTATAGGCGTAACAGTAAGTCGAACGCTCCTGATGCTGACACAGCGTGCCCTGAGTGTTCGCCAGAATGATTCGGCTGTCGGACTCGCCAAAGCCGTTATATGGTGCCGACGAAGCATTCGGTTTGGCCACGACACCGCTTTCCAGCGACAGGGCCAAGGCGATTTTGTCATCGACGCTGGCGGTGTCCTGCTGGTAGATTTCGGCTGCGGTTGTGGTCAGCTTGCTGTCATGGCAGCGGATCGCCTGGTGCTCATCCGGTTTGGTAAAGCGGGCATTTTGCAGCGCCTGCTCGACCATCATATCCAGGCTGGCGGGCTCGAGGGATTCCGAATAGCTGGTGGCGATGCGCTGATCTTTGACCACTCGTACCCCAATCACCTGGCCGGACGTGACTTTGTACTCATCCAGCTCACCGGCGTTGGCCTTGAGGGAAAAGTTATTGCTGCTGCTGGCAATCACGTCGGCATCGGCACCGGCAGCGGCGACGCGATCCAGAACCTGATCAATTGCGTGTTGAAGCGTCTGTTGATCTGCCATTAGTTACCTCCACCAACAAGAATGTTATCGACTTTCAGGGCAGGCTGGCCGACGGTGGTCGGTACCGAGCCGCTGACGGAGCCACACATCCCGGCTGCCAGCGCAAAATCCTGACCGACCATGCTGATCTCTTTCAGCACTTTCGGACCGGTGCTGATCAGGGTGGCTGATTTCAGGGGCTTGGTGATCTTGCCGTTTTCAACCAGGTAAGCTTCCTGCACGGCAAAGTTGAACTCGCCGGTGCCGGGCTGGACCGAGCCGCCGCCCATTTTCTTGGCATAGATGCCGCGCTCGACACTGCCAATCATGGCGTCGAGGGAGCTGTCGCCTGGTTCGATAAAGGTATTCCGCATTCGTGAGGTCGGCGCATATTTGTAGGACTCACGACGACCCGAGCCGGTTGGCGCGTAGCCGGTTTTCAGTCCGCCCATCTGATCGACCATAAAGCTGGTCAGCTTACCGTCTTTGATCAGTTGCGTGCGTTGGGTTTCCATCCCTTCATCGTCGATGTTGATCGAGCCCCACTCGTGGCTCATGGTGCCGTCATCGACAGCGCTGACCACCGGGTTGGCAATCATCTCGCCCATCTTGTCGTGGAACACGGAAGCTTTTTTCGCGACTGAGGTGGTTTCCAGCAAGTGGCCGCAGGCTTCGTGGAAGATCACGCCGCCGAAACCGTTACCGATAATCACCGGCATTTCACCGGACGGGCAGTGCTCGGCGGTCAGTTTTACCATGGCTTGCCTGGCGACCTGATGACCCAGCTCGCGGGCATTGAGGCGGGTGTTGAATTCCCAGCCGGTCAGGGCGCCCGGCGCTTCAAAACCAGTCGACTGCTCATTGCCGTCCTGGGCAATGGCGGTGGCGGCAACACGGGTATAGTGGCGGGTATCGCCGATATGCAGCCCGGTTGAGTTGAAGATCTCGACTTGCTGCTCCCGCTGCAGAATGCGGCCGATAAACTGCGAGATTTTCTCATCTTCGCTGCGAGCCGCCTGATCGGTGTCGCGCAGGAACGCAATTTTGGCGTCGAGGCTGGCACCCTGCGAGAGCGGTAGCTGACACTGGTGGCGATCGGTGTAACGGCTGAGATTCAGTGTACCGGCCTGGGCGATTTGGTCGCGTTTATCTTTGGCGGCCAACAGGCTGGTCACGCGTTTCAGCTCTTCTTCGTCGGTACTGTTGGTATAGCCGTACAGTACCTTGTGGCCGAAGAACAGGCGGACACCGATCCCGAAGTCGATCCCGGAGTTGACCTTGTCGATATCGCCGGAGATCAACTCGACTGAGCTGGACTGATGATGCTCGACAAAGAGTTCGGCAAAGTCAGCTCCGAGAAATAGCGCATGGTCAATGACTGCTTTCGCAGTAGCAGGGTTTAGCATACTTGCTCCTTGCTTGTGATGACGTCCGGGGATGGACAGTCCCGGACAAATTTGCGATTTCGTTGCAATGGTTTTGGAATTTTCTTTTATTCAATACTCATTATTAGCATGAAACAGAGAAGAATGAGCCGTCAAGGGTCAGGGTTGTGCGCTAATCATCGAGCACAGGATCTGCTCCAGTTCATCCCACGGCAGCAGCTCCTTGTCGATGACCTCAATACGTGACTCGAAGCCGCTCAGGGTCAGTTCATTAACGGAGACTACCTGATTAACCACGTTGAAGGCAAAACAGCCGCGCTCGGTGTTGACCACGGCTTTCACCCGCTGGGCATTGAGATTCGAGAACAGGCTGAACAGCTGGGCAAAATCGAACACCTGATCGGCAGCAAAGCACCAGCCGCAGCTGCGGTAACCCTGGCCGTTGTTTTCCCGGCGAATGAAGGCTTGCCCCGGCGTCAGCTCCAGTCCCGGCAGCGGCTCGGCAGTGTCGCTACCATGATGGTGATGGCTGTGGGTAGCATGGCGTTCGGTTCGCTCGGTATCGAGCCAGCGGACGTCCAGTGCACCCTGTTCGACTTTCTCCGTTGCGGCTTTGGTTGGTTCACAATCGGCAACGAAAGCTTCGAAAGCGGCCAGATCGGCCTCGTTGCAGGCATCAATTTTGTTCGCGACGACGACATCGGCCAGGGCCAGCTGATCCTGAAAGTTCTGGTTTTGGGTATATTGCGGATCCCCGAAGTGGCGTGGGTCGACCAGGGTAATGGTTGCTTTGAGATCGATATAATCACGATAACTCTCAGATGTCAGTTTGGCGATTACTTCTTTCGGGTGGCCAAGCCCGGTGGGTTCGAGCAGCAGGCGGTCCGGCTTTTGTGCCAGCAGGGCGTTAATGCCGACAGACATCGGCAGCCCGGCGACACAACACATACAGCCGCCCGGGACTTCTTTGACGATGGCGCCTTGTTGATCCAGGATGGCGCCATCGACCCCAACATTGCCGAATTCGTTGATCAGAATGGCCCACTTTTCCCCTTCAGGTTTACGGGCCAGCAGGGAAAGAATGGCTGTGGTTTTTCCGGCCCCTAAAAAACCGGTGATAATGTTGGTCGGAATACGCTTCATCTCGGGCTCTGCTTCTCTATTTCGCATGATCCGACCATCATATCACTCCTTTGGCGTCGAAAAAGTGCCTTGGCGGTGATTATTTCGGGTGATCTTGCAGTTCCGGGCGATTTTTAAACGCTTCTAATGCCTGCGGATTTGCCAGTGCCCCGACATTTTTAACCGGCTGGTGATGGACTACATTGCGCACCGCCAGTTCGACCAGCTTTCCGGACTTGGTACGGGGAATATCATCCACCGCCAGGATCACCGCCGGCACATGGCGGGGAGAGCAGTGCTCGCGGATCTGACGGCAAATGGTCTGCTTCAGCGATTCATCCAGGGCATAACCTTCCGCGAGCTGAATAAACAGCACCACCCGGACATCGTTTTGCCAGTTCTGGCCGATGACGATGGAGTCGAGAACTTCCGGCAGCGGATTGACCTGGCGGTAGATTTCCGCGGTACCGATCCGTACCCCGCCGGGATTGAGCACGGCATCGGAGCGGCCGAAGAAGATCAGCCCGCCGGTTTCGCTCAGCGCGACAAAATCACCGTGGTGCCAGACATTGGGGAAGGTGTCCCAGTAGGCCTGATGATAACGACTGCCGTCAGGGTCGTTCCAGAACCCGACCGGTTGATTAGGAAAGCTGTTACAGCACACCAGTTCGCCCTGCTGTTGGTACAGGGACCGGCCTTTATCATCGAATACCCGGACATCCATCCCCAGCGCCCGACCCTGGCACTCCCCTCGGTAGACGGGGTTGAGCGGGTTGCCGATGGCAAAACAGCCGCAGATATCCGTGCCGCCGGAAATCGAGGCCAGTTGCAGATCAGGTTTTATCGACTGATAGACATAGTCGAACTGCTCCGGTGCAAGGACCGAGCCGGTGGAGCACAGGGTTTTCAGTGCGGGCAACACATGGGTTGTCGCCGGCTGATAACCTTGTTTTTCCAGCGCTTCGAGGTATTTGGCAGAAGTGCCAAACAGGCTCACGGATTCTTGTTCTGCCATATTCCACAGCACGTTGCCGTCGGGATAGAAGGGCGAGCCATCATACAGTACCAGTCCGGCACCGGAAGCCAGGCCGCTGACCATCCAGTTCCACATCATCCAGCCGCAGGTGGTGAAGTAGAACAGCCGATCACCCGGCTTGATGTTGCTGTGGAGCTGGTGCTCCTTGAGGTGGTTGAGCAGGGTGCCGCCGGTGCTGTGCACGATACACTTGGGCTGGCCCGTGGTACCGGATGAATAGAGGATATACAGCGGGTGGTTAAACGGCACCGGGGTAAATGTCAGGGACTGCGGCGCAAAGCGTTCCAGGATCTGTGGCCAGTAAGCGGTCTCGCCGTGCGCAGGCGTTGGCTGTATCGCCTTTGCTGGCCCGGCTGGTTGCGCGGTTAGTTCGTCCAGGGTTTGGGTATAGGGGATGATCACCAGATCGCGCACGCTCGGCAACTGTTCCAGCATCGCTTCAACTTTGTCCAGGCTGTTGTGGGTTTTGCCGTTATAAAAGTAGCCGTCGGCGCAAATCAGCAGCTTGGGCTTGGTTTGTCCGAATCGCTCCACCACGCTGTCGACCCCGAAGTCCGGAGACGTTGAGGTCCAGATGGCGCCCAGGGAGGTGGCCGCCAGCATGGCGACGATCGTCTGGGGCAGGTTCGGGGAATAGGCGGCGATGACATCGCCTTGCTTGATCCCCTTAGCGGCCAGATAAGCAGCAAATTGCGAAGTCTGCCAGTACAGCTGTTGCCAGCTGAGGTGCTGGCGGCGGCTTGGCTCGCCTTCACAATGAAAAATGATGGCATCAGCTGCCGCATGGCGTTCCCAGTTGCTGAGCAGGTTTTCAGCAAAGTTGAGGGTGGTGTGAGGAAACCATTGGGTGTCTTTGGCCGGCGTCTGGCTTTGCGGCGGACAGGTGGTGATTGGGCCTTGAAAGTCCCCTTTGACACCACAGAAGTCCCAAACCTCTTGCCAGAAGTGTTCACTGTGCTCAACACTCCAATGGTGCAGCTGTTGATAGTCGTGGAACAGGGTATTTTCCTGCTCACTGAGCCGAACCATAAACTGGTATAACAAGCTGTCGTGAATCCGGTCTTTTTCCGGCATCCACATCAGCTGTGGCTGTAGGTCGTTCTGAATATCCATGACCTCTACCTCACTGCTTGCTGTCATCACACGCTCCTTGTGTTCTAGAATTCTGCAATTGAAAACCTTTGTTGAAGCTTAATTCACAGGTGCGAGGATGATTGCGCATCTGGATGGGCACGGCGGAATGCTTCAAGTTGCTGACACTGCTGCTCAATCTTGATCAGCGTCGGGTAGGGCGCCAGATCAAGCTCAAACCGGCGCGCATTGTAGAGCTGCGGGATCAGGCAAATGTCGGCCATGGTCGGTTGATTGCCACAACAAAACGGCTGTTCCTGCGACGCGAGCAGGGATTCCAAAGTCTGAAATCCCAGTTTCAACCAATGGTGATACCACACGGTTTTCTCCGCTTGCTCCACGCCGAGCTGACGGCTGAGATAATTGAGTACCCGCAGGTTATTGAGAGGATGGATATCACAGGCGACGGTTAGGGCGAGCTCGCGGCATTTGGCTTTCTCCCAAGTTCCCCGGGGCAGAATGGGGGGTTCCGGATAGCGCTCTTCGAGGTATTCCAGAATCGCGACGGACTGGCCGAGCATGCCCTGTTCGGTGCGCAACCCCGGCACCAGGGCGCTGGGGTTGATCGCGGTATAGCTTGCGTCAGTCTGCTCGTTAGCCAGCAAAGAGACCGGACTCAGTGTGTAGTCCAGCCCTTTGAGGTTGAGCGCAATGCGTACCCGGTACGAGGCCGATGAGCGGAAATAATCAAATAGCTCCATTGCGCCTCCGCTTACACCGGTTTGTGGTGGTTGAGATCTTCGTCGTGGTAGCGATGATCATAGCGCACGACTTTCTGCTCAATCGCCCCGAAGATAGACTGACCGGCATCATCGAACATTTCGATTTTGATGGTATCGCCAAAGCGCATGAACGGGGTGCTCGCCGAGCCGTTCTCGATCACTTCCAGCATTCGGCGTTCAGCCAGGCAGCATGAGCCGCTGCTCCGGTCTTTGTTCGATACCGTCCCCGAGCCGATAATGGTTCCGGCGCAGATATGCCGGCTTTTGGCGACGTGCTGGACTAATTCGGCAAAGTTAAAGGTCATATCGGTCCCGGCATGGGGCTGACCAAACAGCTCGTTGTTGTAGTGGACGGTCAAACGGTGATGGACCTTGTAATCGTGCCAGCTGTCGCCCAGCTCATCCGGGGTGACGGCGACGGGCGAGAAAGCCGAAGCCGGTTTGGACTGGAAGAAACCGAAGCCTTTGCCCAGCTCCGCCGGGATCAAATTGCGTAGCGAGACATCATTGACCAGCATCAGCAGCTTGATATGGCCGTGCACTTCCTCGGTGCGGGTGCCCATATCGATATCGTCGGTGATGATTGCGATCTCGCCTTCAAAGTCGATGCCCCAGTTTTCATCCGCCATCTCGATATCCTGGGTCGGTGCCAGGAAGCCGTCGGACATGCCTTGGTACATCAGCGGATCGGTCCAGAAACTTTCCGGCATTTCAGCGCCACGCGCTTTTCGCACCAGTTCGACATGATTGACATAGGCGCTGCCGTCCGCCCATTGGTAGGCGCGGGGCAGGGGAGAGGCGCACAGGGCCGGATTAAACGGGAAGACATCCTGCGCCACGCCGTCATTGAGATTGCGGTAGAGGTGCTGCAGATCGTTTTCAACTTGATCCCAGTTATCGAGCGCAAACTGTAAAGTCGGGGCGATATCATGGGCATGGACGGCCTGGGTTAAATCACGGGAAACAACAATCAGTTGTCCGTCCCGGCCATGGTTCAGGGAAGCTAGTTTCACACGCAACTCCTTTATTGCAGTGGTAAATATCCGTATTGCTGAGGCGCCGAAGCGCAAACTATTTCTTGTTCAGCCATGAATAAACGTAGTCTTTATTTTCAACACCTTCAGGTAATTCCGCGAGATCCAGCGGATGGCGAGTATCGATCATCACGGCAACCTCGTCGGTTTCCTGCTTCGGACTTTCCATACTGGCTGCTAATGCTTTCGGGTGCGGGCCGTGGGAAAAGCCGCAAGGGTGATGGGTGATCATCCCGGCTTCTATGTTGTCACGGCTGAAGAAGTTGCCCCGGTGATAAAACAGCACTTCATCGTAGTCATCATTGTTGTGGTAGAACGGCACTTTAAGCGCGCCGGGATCGCTTTCAATCGGGCGGGGCACAAAGGTGCAGATCACAAAGCCGTCGGCAACAAAGGTGGTATGCGCTGAAGGCGGCAGGTGGTAGCGGTGGCTCATCAGCGGACGGATGTCACGCCAGTTAAGCTTGAATACGGTCAGGTTGCCTTTCCAGCCCTGAGCGTCGAGTGGGTTGAACGGGTAGGTAATAGTATTGAGCTGATTGCGTGCTTTCAGCATCACCTGCCATTGCTGATCGCCGCTTTGCTGCGCCAGAAACGCGTCATCAATGCGGGCGTGTTCGAGCACGGCCGGATCATAAACGGCATGCTGGCCGACCAGCCCCCGATCGGCCATTTGATAGCCGCTGTTGGTCGCCTCAATTAGGAGCATTGTTACCGGCTCATCGACCTCGATGCGCCAGCTGGTGGCGCGGGGCAGGACGATATAGTCGCCGTCACGAAACGTCAGGTGGCCGTAGTCACAATAGAGGTGGCCGCTGCCCTGGTGAATAAACAGGACTTCGTCACCATCACCGTTGCGCACCAGGTGATCCATCGAACTCCGGCAGGTCCATACGCGGAATTTTACATGCTGGTTGTGCAGCAGCAATGAAGCATCCCACGGGGTGTGTCCGGGCTGTTCCAGTTTGTTGGTATCGATGGCACGCGGGCGGAGCGGACCGTCCCAACTGATCCAGCCGGTCGGCGGGTTGGCGTGGTACATGTGGCTGGCCGGACCAAAAAAACCTTCCTTGCCGCATTCTCGCTCAAACGTCCCATCCGGGAGATCACAGTGCGCCTGTCGCGAGGCTTTTCCTTCAATGATTGGAAACTGAAACCAGTGCCGCATTGCTTCATCCTTAGGTTAATGTTTTGTTAACTCAGTACATTAAATCTGGCTGACTCAAACCGAACAAGCAACTTACTTGTTGATTTTTCCCTCCAGCACGCTGTGCGGAATTTTTTACATAACTCGCTCTTTCTCAAGGTGATCTTGGCCTCGCTTCTGCGCCGGGTTCATACGGGGTGAGTCGTGGGGTAAACTTTTGTTTGATGTAAAAATATTGTTACGCGTGGTGTTTTTACGATTCTTATCATTGGGTTCCATTCGGGCAGCTAAACCACCTAACCTTAATGCAGACGGAAGATATTCTTATAAATCCACAGGGATGTCGGGTTATATAACACGACAAGAAGCAGGTTCGTTTATGGGTGTTGCCACAAAGTATGTATCCAAAAAGCCTGATGAAAGCGGCTTTATTCACTGGAGTCCGGAAGAAGATCAAATCTGGCATGATCTGGTCAGCCGACAGCTGAGTTGTATTGAAGGCCGGGCGTGCGATGAATATATCGCCGGGCTCAAGTTGCTCGATCTGCCGCGGGATCGCGTCCCGCAGCTGGAAGAGATCAGCCGGGTTCTGCGCCAGGTGACCGGGTGGGAATGTGCCCGGGTTCCGGCGCTGATTGATTTTGACCGATTCTTCAAATTGCTGGCCAATAAGCAGTTTCCGGTTGCGACATTTTTACGTCGCCGGGACGAGTTTGACTATTTGCAGGAGCCGGATTTTTTCCATGAAATTTTCGGTCACTGTGCCATGCTGACCAATCCGGCTTTTGCAGAATTTACCCACACTTACGGGCGGCTGGGTTATGCGGCCACCAAACAGGAGCGGGTATATCTGGCACGCTTGTACTGGTTTACCGTGGAGTTCGGGTTGCTCAGGCGTCCGGACGGGTTGCGTATCTACGGCGGCGGGATCTTATCGTCACCGGGTGAAACTGAATATGCCGTGTCTGGCGACAAGCCGGTTTACCGGCCGTTTGATCCGGTGGATATTATGCGCACACCGTACCGCATTGATATTATGCAACCGATCTATTTTGTCCTGGATGAGATTGAACAACTGTATGAACTCGCTCATCAGGACATTATGAGTATGGTTCACCAAGCAATTGAATTAGGCTTACATAAGCCAATGTTTCCACCGAAAGATAAGGAGGTTGTGGGAGACTATGTCTGATTTACATGAATTAAAATGCGAAGCCTGTCAGATTGATGCGCCGTTGGTGACTGCGGATGAGCGGCGTGAGCTGGTCAAAAGTATTCCGGCTTGGGAGATTATTTCCCGTGACGGGATCGATCAGCTCGAGCGGGTGTATACCTTTAAAAACTTCAAACAGGCCTGGGCGTTTGCCGATCAGGTGGCCGAGCTGGCTGAAGCGGCGTTTCACCACCCGACGATTACGCTGGAGTGGGGTAAAGTGACGGTTTGCTGGTGGAGTCATTCCATTAAAGGACTGCATAAGAATGACTTTATCTGCGCGGCGAAAACGGACCGGGCACATGCTGCGCTGACAGCTTGACGGCAAGGGATGGATGCTGTGGTATCCACATTAAATGTATGGCTATCAAAATATTCACTATACTTTGAGTTAGGACGATTGGTATAACTAGACGTTCACTTTATCTTGCTAGACTTAACCTCCCACCGGGAGGTTTTTTATTGCCCGCCTTTTCGTTCACCATTTATTCCCTTCGGCCTGATCGGGCTTTCGCATCTACGCTGAAGGTCTTGGCATCAATACTCGCTTTTTACAGAGCTTACCTATACTTAGATCGTTTGGCTCAGGATGAGATGCGATTAAATGAAGGCAGAATATGCGTGAAAACGCCTCCCCGGATGTGCTGGTAGGTTGTGAAGAGTGTGGCCTGGTAACAGTGCTGCCCGAGCTGGCTGGCGGGCAGAAAGCGACTTGTCCACGTTGTGGCCATTTGCTGGCGAAACACATTAGTTTGCCGCTTCAGCGCCCGCTGGCATACGGGATCGCCTGCCTGATCATGCTGGTGCTCAGCATCAGTTTTCCATTTATGTCGTTCAGTGTGCAGGGGATCAGTCAGGAGATCACCCTGCTACATGCTGCCCAAATGCTCAGCCAGTTCCGTAACAGCCTGCTGGCGATGTTGCTGCTGTTGACCGTGGTGATTTTGCCGGCCTGGTATATTTCGACCGTGTTGTATTTGTACTGGCTGGCCGGACGGCGTTGTCAGACGACGGAGCCACCGCAGGTCTCGGCGTTTCAAAAGCGATTGTGCCGGCTGATGTCGGTGATCGAACCCTGGCTGATGGTGGATGTGTTCCTGATTGGGGTGCTGGTGAGCCTGATCAAGATTGCCTCGCTGGCTGATATCGGGCTCGGGATGTCATTCTGGGCGTTCTGTGTCTACACCCTGCTGGTGGTCAAATGCGTGTCGATGGTGGATCGAACCTGGCTGTGGTTGCAGCTCGAGCCGATGGTTCCCGTACCCGATGTGGTGCCGGGTGACAGTCATCACTCGGTCAATCATGTCAGCTGTCATTGCTGCGCACAGCTGAACCCGCTGCCGGCGCCAGGGACCCACGCGCGTTGCGTGCGTTGTCATGGTCGCTTACACCCGTTCAACCCCAGACAGAGTTTGCACCGTTCCTGGGCGCTGCTGATCTCGGCGGTGGTCTTTTTTGTTCCGGCAAACCTTTATCCGATGATGATTACGGTGAGCTTGGGTAAGGAGGAGGGCTCAACCATCATGGGGGGGGTGATGCTGCTGTGGCAGTTAGGCTCTTATCCGATCGCCATGGTGATCTTTCTCGCTAGCATCGTGATCCCGCTGGCGAAAATCCTGGCATTAGGCTGGTTATATGTGAATGCGCAGCGGGTCGGCAGTCAGCGCCAGGCCATTTTACAACTTCGGCTGTACCGGATGACGGAGCTGATTGGCCGCTGGTCGATGATTGATATTTTCGTGGTTGCGATCCTTGTTGCCCTGGTACAGCTGCAAAACCTGATGGCGATTTTCCCAGGCCCGGCTGCGCTGTCGTTTGCCTGTGTGGTGATTTTGACCATGTTGTCGGCTATTACTTTCGATCCGCGCCTGTTCTGGTTAGATAACCGGCCCGTGTTTCAGGGGACGGGGGCAGAGCCGGAGCGTTCCCATCCGGAATTAACCCACCATCAAGAGAAGCTGCATGAGTGAAGAAAATCAGCCGGAACAGGCGCAAGTGAATGAGCTTAAACAGGTATCGACGATATGGCTGGTCCCGGTGATCGCCTTGGCCATTGGGATCTGGATGTTGGTGCAATATGTGGTGAGCAAAGGACCGGAAGTGACCTTAATCCTGAATACGGCGGAAGGTATCGAGGTCGGCAAAACAGAGATCCGGGCTTTGAATGTCCGGGTCGGGGTGGTTACGGATGTCCGAATTAACCAGGACTATTCAGCGATCATCGCGACGGCCGAGCTGGATAAAGATGCCGAGCGGATGCTGAAAGAAGACACTTTGTTCTGGGTGGTGAAGCCCCGAATTGGCAAGGAAGGGATCTCCGGGCTGGATACATTACTTTCCGGTGCTTACCTTCAGCTTCAGCCGGGGGTCAGCAAAGAGGAGAAAACCTCGTTCCGGGTACTGGATATACCGCCTGTTGCACCACCGGATGCCAAAGGATTGCGGTTGGTGCTCTATCACAATGAAGCCGGAAAGTTAGGGGTTGGCGATCCGGTATTATATGAAGGGTTCACCGTAGGGCGGGTGGAGAAAGTCACGTTTGACCCGAAAAGAAAACGGGCCAATTATCAGCTGTTTATTTTTGAACCCTATAACAGCTTGATTCGAAAACGGACGCGCTTTTGGCTCACGTCCGGGGTCGAGCTGCGGATGTCTGCCGAAGGGTTCAACCTGAAAATCGGTTCGATTGAATCGCTGATCACCGGCGGGGTGAGTTTCCGGGTGCCGCGGGGGAATGATCCCGGCAGCTTGATCACCGACAATATGTCCAGGTTTCGGCTCTACGATAACTTGAAGGAGGCTCGGGAGCGATTTTTTGATGAGTACCTGGAATATGTGATGTTGTTCGATGAGTCGGTGCGCGGGCTGTCGGCGGGCGCACCGGTTGAGTATCGTGGAATTCAGATCGGGACAGTCCGGCGGGTACCGCTGGAAATGCCCAAGGCGCTGGAGGGTTTTGCGACTAAACAGATCCCGGTGCTGGTACGGATTGAGCTGGGGAGGGTGTATCCGAACCTGGAGGTGGAGCAGTTGCCCCGGATCAAGGAAAGGTTCGAGAATGAGTTTCAGGCCGGGTTGCGGGCATCCCTGAAAACTGGAAATTTGTTGACCGGTGCATTGTTGGTGGATATGGAAATTCATCCTGATGAAGTCATGCCCAAAGAGCGACGGTACGGGAAATACGATATTTTTCCGACCAAAGCGGGGGGCTTTGCTGAAATTCAGAAACAGATCAGCGCTATGCTGAACAAGGTGAATGAAATGCCGGTTGAAGACACGTTGCTGACCTTGAATGACAGCCTGCAGGCATCACAGCGCACGCTGCGAGCGACGGAAAAAATGGCCAATGAACTGGCGATATTACTGGCCCGAAAAGAAACCCAGGCGATCCCGGGAGAAATTCGGGAGAGCTTGCAGCAAATCCAGAATACCCTGAATGGGTTCGGACCGGATGGCGCGCCTTATCGTAGCCTGGAGCAGGCGCTTCATCGTTTTGAGCGAGTGATGGTGGAATTGCAGCCGGTACTTCGTCAGATCAATGAAAAGCCGAACTCACTGATTTTCTCAGGGGAGAAGGCCAAAGATCCGATCCCTGTCGGACGGCAACAGTTTGAGGGGCAACAATAATGCGACAATGGATTTTGGGCGGCATGATGTGTGCCCTGTTGATAGCAACGGGCTGCAGCAGCGAACCGGTGGCCATGAGCAGCACCTACTTGTTGCCGGTGACCGGAACCCCCGGGGTATCGTTTCAGCCGGCAGGGCGACCGTTGCTGGTGGTTCGACCGGTTGAAATGGCGGCGCATTTGGCGGGGAATGGTTTGGTCTATCAGATGAGTGACACGGAAGTGGTGCAGGCGCAGCAGAACCTCTGGGCGGAGAGCATCACGCAGCAGCTGACCCGGCGGATCAATTCAGATCTGCGTCGTAAACAAGCCAGGTACTGGCCGACAGAGTTGACACCGGCGCTGGCAACCCTGGACGTGCCGCGTGTTCAGGTTCGGTTTAATCAGTTCAACGGCCATTACACGGGGGTGGCGCAGGTCAGTGGAGAGTGGTTGTTGCTGGATGCGCACGGCGTGTTGCTGGGTGGATATCCGTTTTCCTACCAGATGCCGCTTGAGCAGGATGGATATGTCGCGCAAGTGAATGCTCTGGCGGCTGGGGTGGATCGGCTCACCAGTGATATCGCCCAGAGATTAGTGCTCACATCGCGCGAGTGAAAGCTGACGGGCCTTAGGGGACCCGTCAGATCACTCAACATAGATCGAATGCAGTTCGAGGCGTTACAGCTTGACCAGCATTTTCCCCTTGTTTTTGCCTTCGAACAGGCCGATAAAGGCTTCCGGCGCCTGCGCCAGCCCCTCATAAATGGTTTCGTCCCATTTGATCTTGCCCTCGCTGATCCATTGGCCCATCTGTGCAGCAAAGTCGCCATAATGTTGCCAGTGATCGAAGACAATGAAGCCCTGCATCTTCAGCTTTTTAACGATAAGCATACCAATGTTGCTCGGGCCTGGCTGTGGCTCGGTGGCGTTATATTGTGAAATCATTCCGCAGACCGTAATCCGGCCGAATTCATTCATATTGTTGAGTGCAGCTTCCAGATGTTCGCCACCAACATTCTCAAAGTACACATCAACCCCTTGCGGGGCTGCTTGCGCCAGGGCTTGCGTCAGATCGCCTGCCGTTTTGTAGTTGATTACGGCATCGATGTCCAACGCTTTCAGGCTTTCTGCCTTTTCATCTGAGCCGACAGAGCCGATCACGGTGCAGCCCTGTAGCTTGGCAAGCTGGCAAGCTATGCTACCGACCGCGCCGGATGCGGCTGATACAAACACTGTATCTCCCGGTTTCAGTTCAGCAATGCGGAACAGGCCGGTCCAGGCTGTCATGCCCGGCATTCCCATAATGCCGAGGAAGCTTTGCAGTGGCAGCGAGGTTGCCGGAATGGCCGTCAGCCCTTGGCCATCGCAAATGGCATGGCTGCGCCATCCTTGCATGTGGCTGACCTTGGTCCCAACCGGCCATTGGTCATTCCTGGATTCGATGATTTCACCGATGGCACCACCTTCTAACACGTGATTAAGTTGAAACGGTGGCACATAGCTGGCTCGGTCAATCATGCGACCCCGCATGTAAGGATCAACTGACATCCACAGGTTTTGAATCAGCACCTGGCCGTCTTGAAGCGGCGCGAGCTCGCGCTCGATCAGGGAGAAGTTGTCTGCGGTGGGGGTGCCTTGCGGACGGGAGGCCAAATGGATCTCTTGTGATTTCATAGCTCGCCTTCTTAACGTGACGTGTCGTGATGTTATTGCTCCGCAAAAGTTTTGCGCGCAAAGTAATTGTGGGAATACACTAACCTGTGAACTTCTGGTTGGCAACACCTTTGCGTGAAAATATTTTGTGTGCAAAATATTTGTCCAGGCGTCGTTTTGTCGTAACATAAGCGGGATAGCGCAAGGAGTTTTCATGTCACAACAATTATCAGATAACGTCTGTTTCGCTCTGTATACCGCAACCAATGCGTTGGTGAGAGCCTACCGACCGGTTTTGGATGAGTTTAATCTGACTTATCCGCAATACCTGGTGATGCAGTCACTCTGGTATAACAACGGGGTCAGCTTAACGCAGTTGTCGCAGGATACCCGCCTGGATCCCGGAACCTTGACGCCGATTGTCAAGCGCCTGGAAGGGAAAGCCTTGCTGACCCGCAATGTTTCGCCTGACGATGAGCGCAAGAAAGTGATTAATCTGACCGAAACCGGCTATGCGCTGCGGGACAAAGCGAAGAACCTGACCCGCCAGTTAGAGCAGGAGTCGAAGATGGATCCGGACAAGGTTGAAGAACTCCGCCTGCATTGTCTGGAGCTGGCAAAAAATCTCCAGCAGGGAGCATAACGGCTTTTTAGTTCAGGATGTAAAAGGCACGTTATGTGCCTTTTACACCAAGATGGTAGGGTTGGCCGGCGGCCAACAGCAGGGTGGCTACATCGCTGTACCGAAAGTTGGCAAATAATGCGGTTATTTGTTGCCGACACGGTAGTAGCCGTTTATCCAGCATTCAGGCAGTTCTTCTCCGGAAGGAAACGCTAATTCTTGTTTGTCGATGGTAACAGGATCGGCAAGATCTTCCCCCGACTGAAACTGCACGGTCACATGCCGCGAGAAGGGGTTAATCAAGGATGCCATATCAACGACATCGACTAAATCCCCAGTCCGAGCCTCTTTCAAAAACATAGCAAGCCCCTCCACTGTGTCAGATTGGTTTCACGCTAACGGTTTAAGTATGGTTGATTTTGCCGAAATTGGTTGTGGTGCCGTAGCCTGATGTTTTTCAGGCGGTTCGCTCTCATAATGCGCGGCCAATCATGTTCATTTTTGTGATTCCTCCTAAGCTTAAAGTGTTTATGCATCGGCGAGAATAAAAAGCTCAGGGTTCTTTTCAAGGAGAAGATATGAACCTGATGAATCATCTATCGATTAAATCCAGACTATTGCTATTGGTGGTCTGCCCGCTATTGTTTAGTTCCTGGCTGGGAGGAATCGCGCTTTCCGATCTCTATCACAAGGAAAAGTCGCTGAATATGTATAGTGCGAAAGTTCAATTCGCCGATGATTTATCGCGTTTGGCGGCGCAGACCCATCAGCTGAAGCTGAACCAGCTCTATCAACGGGCAGATGATGACACACAGCAGCAACTGGCGGCAATCTTACAGGTATTGAAGGCTCAGCTTGACCAGGCGTTTGACGCGGAGCAACATCAAGAATTCGTGCAAATACTGGAAGAGACTCAAGCCTTGCTGGACGATTTTGCCGGTGTCGGCGAGGAAGACTTCAACAGTTGGGTGGGCTGGATGACGTTGCTGCAGGAACAGTTGTTTCAACGTCTTGAAAGCGAAGGAAGCGAAAGCGCAATTCCGGAAGTCGAGCATCATTTGGCGGCACTGTATCAGCTGATCTGGTTTCAGTTCTGGGCCGGGCAGGATAACTGGTATGCCAGTGTTTTATCCCTTTACCCGGAGCGGGTCAAAGGACAAGCGCAGAAACTCTGGGTGGCGAGGGAGAAGCAGGCATTTTACATTGAACGGTTTTTAAGGCTCTACGCTACCCCGACGCAGGTTCAATTTCTTCAACGCAGTTTTTTCAATCCTGCCTTTGTTCAGTATGAACAGCCACGCGCATTCACGGAATCGGATGAAGACCTATTGAATCGGCTTGAACAGAGTGAAGTCGGTTTCCAGCAGGTTCAGGATGTGACCGGGCAAATCCGCCAGCAACTGGTTGGTGAAATCCAGGATTTAGTACAGCACATCCGATGGCAAATGGTGCTGATTGCCAGCATGGTTGTGATGGCTTTTCTCTTGATGTGCTATTTGGGGGGGAATATTGCGGCTCGGTGTTTCACTGCCGTCAACCGGATTCTGGCCACATTAAAAAAGATGGAACATCAGCCGCTGGCCCGGCAAGACTCCAGGGTATTAATCGATGGCAATGATGAGTTTACTGCTTTTTTTCAGCAGCTGAATGGGCTTATTGAAGAGCGGCGCGTGAATCAGAATAAACTGCTTCATGCCAAAGAGCAGGCGGAGCAGGCGAATGTGGCAAAAAGCTCATTTCTGGCGAACATGTCGCATGAAATTCGCACGCCGCTCAACGGAATCATCGGGATATCTGAGCTGTTGGAAGAGACCCAACTCAACGCGGCGCAGCAAGAATATCTCAGTACGATTACAACTTCATCTCATACCTTGCTGCTTTTGATTAACGATATCCTCGATGTGTCTAAAATTGAATCCGGTAAGCTGTTCTTGGTGCCGTCGGTGACGGATGTCAGTGAAGTGGTATATGACACTGCCAGTATTATTCTGCCGAAAGCGAATCAAGCCGGCCTGCGCCTGGCCGTTGAATTAGATGCAGAGCTGCCGCGCTCTGTACTGGTCGATGAGCATAGGTTACGGCAAATTCTGATGAATTTGATGTCTAACGCCGTTAAGTTTACGGCTGAAGGCCGCGTCTTGATCCAGGTCCGTTGTGAGCCCCTCACTGCCCGACAAGTGAAATTAACCTTCTTGGTGGAAGATACGGGGATCGGGATTGAGCCTGAAAAGCAGACAGAGATCTTTGCGCCCTTTATTCAGGAAGATGGCACCATTACCCGCCGCTTTGGCGGGACTGGTCTGGGGCTGGCGATATGCCATCAACTGGTAGCGCTAATGGGCGGCGAAATGAGTGTGGAGTCAGAGAAAAGTGTTGGCAGCCGGTTTAGTGTTCATCTGACGGTCGATGTGGCGACGGCGCAAGTTCCGGCAGATGCTCAAGCAAGCGGGGTTTCCTGCTTGTTACTGGGCGATGATCCGGTTGTTGTTGAGCGTCTGGAGGTTGAAATGCAGCGTTGGGGCATGCGATCGGAGCATGTACCGGCGCTTTCTTCCTCGACGGATTTATCTGGCTATTCGTGTGTGGTGTTGTTCTCATTGCCGCCACCGTTATTACGACAATACATTTCCCAGCTCAGGGGGCTAGCACCCAAGTTAGCCCTGGTGCTCTGTTGTCAGCATGATGATCAGTATCAGGACATTGATTTGCCGATTGATGGTCTGCTGGTGCAGCCGTTGTTCGGCCAGCGGCTGGTGAGGACAGTCCTTGCCGCGATCGAGCAAGTCCAAGGTCGACGTGTTGCGGAACCCGAGTCAGTTGTACAGACACCCGTTGAGACCACCCATGATTTGATCCTGGTTGCTGAAGACAGCCCGGTCAATCAACGGGTGGCCGCATTATTTCTTGAAAAGGCCGGTTTTGAGTTTGAGCTGGTGGATAATGGGCAAGCGGCCGTGGAAGCGGTAAAAGCCGGAAAACCGTATCGGGCAGTTCTGATGGATTGCATGATGCCGGTGATGGATGGCCTGGCGGCGACCCGGGCCATCCGTGGTTGGGAGCAGGAAGTGAGCGCGGAGCGCAAGTTACCGATTATTGCCGTGACAGCCAGCGTCCTGGATGAGGATATACAGGAGTGCTTTAACGCGGGTATGGATGATTATGTTGCAAAACCATACCGAAAAGAAGTCCTTATCGAGAAACTAAAAGCCCTGAATTAACCGTTTGTTTGGGGCTTTGGGTTGATGCGCCATCAATTGTTGGGGTGATTTGTGCGAGATCTCTTACAGATGTGTGGGAAATGCAAAATAACAGAATAAGTAATCACCGCTAAAAACTGATTATAGTCTTTATATTTCAGTTGCTTATGATGATTCCTAACAATTTTATAAAATATTTCTGGGAAACTGTGATCTGAGTACGTTGTATCTACTGAGAATTAACGTAATCTTAACGCCGTCGGAAGGAACTGACGGAACGGAACAGGAACAATGCCAAGGATGATGGCAACCTCAGGAAGAGGGCGGTAAATCAGGATGACTTATCGACAGGGACTGTGAAGGGATGCTCGGATGGAGCCGAGAAGGCAAATAGGATTTTTGCCGGTCAGGACGACAAAGGACCACTTCAGGATGAAGTCAGGGACACCTCCAGGAAGGAGAAGAGAGTCGAGACAGGATGTATCGACGGGTCAAGGTAAGACCGCCAGGACATCTCTGGGATAGAGATAAAAGGAACCGCTGAAGGAATCAGCATAATCAAGGAATGATGCAGGGAGCACTAACGTAGCCGGATTGCTGCATGTAAGACCTAAGGGCGCGACATGATGTCGCGCCCGCTCTTTTTCTGGCCTAGTCTAACTTGCCAGCGCAGTATCACTTCGTTTCGCACTGGCCAGCAACATATAGATGCTGGTTGCCAGCAATACAATAAAGAAATAGTCCATTAATCCATTCGACGGATTTGCCAGCGGCTGCTCCAGAAATGAACCCGCCCCAATCGGCCCCAGTGCTGAGCCAACGCTATAGCTGAACAGCATGACTTGAGTTGCCGCCACGATATAGGCAGCATCTAACTTCTCGCATGCCAGGGTGATCGCAACCGGATACAAAGCGAAGGCAGACATACCAAGTAGCGCTAGTGCCATAGCCAAGACATGAAAGTCGTTGGTGAGGTAGGTGAGGCCAACCGCAAACACGCCCAACAGCGACACCAGTGCCAGCAGCAGGGTTTTACTGATCACGACTGACAGCTTGCCGATGATCGGCTGAATCGTCATCCCGCCCAGGACAATTGCGGCCATCAAAACGCTGATTTGATTGGGGTCGAGTTGACTCTGTCGCAATGACAGTGGCATGAGGCCGTAAATCGTCCCCATGACAATACCTGAAACCACGCAGCCAATGATCGCCGGTTTATTCAGCCGGGCGATGTCTTTGAGCGACAGGCTTAAATGGGCCTGTTGTTTCGGCGGCGACTGGCGCAGCATAATCGCCGGTAGGGTGGCTGTCAGCAACAGGGCCAGAACCGCAATGAACGGGCCGAACCCGTCAACGCCAATCACGCCGACCCCTAACTGACCAACGGTTGTGCCGCCGTAGAGCGAAGTCATGTAGATCCCCAGCCGTTTGGCTCGCTGTTTTGGACAATCGCTGATGAGCAACCAGGACTCAACCACGACAAAAATACCAGCGACGGCCATGCCTGCGATCAGACGTGCCAGTAACCAGGCATCACGATTGGCAAACAGGGGCAGTACAATCACGGTTGAGGCCAGTAAGAGCAAAAAACTGACAAAGGCAGCCCGGTGGCCCATTTTACTGATGATTGGCTCGATCATCATTGAACCGATTAACAAGCCAATATAATACGAACTGGCCAGCCAGCCGGCGTACTGGCTGTCAATGCGAAAGCTGCTCAGCGACAGCGGAACTAAGCTCATCAAATATCCGGCTGCAATCGCAAACACGGTTAAGCCAGCGACAGGCACAAAGATCCCGGTGCTGGATGGGGAAGTAGTGTTCTGGATCACTACCGTCATCTCCAAATTAAGGTGTTGATTAATAAATCTATCTTATGGTTTTTGGCAAGCCGGAGCTTAGGACGTTTGCTGGAAAAGCAGACGCCTTGAGATAAGTTTTGAATAAGATAGACAGGGTGAAGCGCGGCACTGACTGACTGGCGCAGTCTGTGCAGGATTCTTTTGGCGTGAAATATGAAGGGGATTATCTTTTTCGTAAAGTGAGAAAAACTAATGGTTTCGAGAAGTTTATATTATTGATGATGAAAACTTTTGTGTTGTACTTATTTAAAAATACCATTTCTAGACAAGTATTAAATTCAGATTGATTAAAAACAATGATTTAAACGATTATTTCAGCTCATTCAGCCTGTTGTGAATCATGAGTCTTTAGAGTTATAACCAATAAAAGGTCAATGCTTGTAAAGAATAGTTTCGCAACCCGGATCGGTGTGTTTGGACTGATGTACTCGGGCTGTGGAAAGAGAGGATGAGAGAAAAGAGTGCAGCGCTTCGTGATTTTGGTGCGGGACTCAAAGAGGTGTATGCCTAAGTTGCTGATTTTGAGTGGACATAAAACTGGCATTCCAGTTGCTTAGATCACAGTGGCAGTATCAGGCTGGTAATGACTTGAAGAGGATGACCAGCGGGAAGGGCTGTCGTAGCTATGGTACATCATCCTTTGTCATTTGGCATACAGGTGCTGCTCTCTGTAGCGGGAGAACGGCACCTGCTTTTATAGCGGGTCTGTTGAGGACCATGCGAGGATCGAAATTACACCCCACAATATGCCCAGGTGCGGGGGTTATCGCTTGTTTTTCAGGTAGCGCTTGCGGCGTTCTTCTTTTTTCTTTGCCTTTTCTTCGGCTTTGCGTTCTTCCTCAATGGCGACGTTGATCAACTCTTGAGTGATCATCTCCGGACGCTCCAGGGTAATTTTCCCCAGGGTGCCGTTGCGTAGCTCATTGATCAGGATTTCAGATGCTTTGTGCAGATCAACCCGTCCACCGCCTTTGAGGCAGCCCCGTTTGCGGCCGATTTCTTCCATCAATTCAATTTCAGTTTCCGGCAGTTCGTCATCCAGGTTATACCGCGCCTTGATGAGCTCGGGGTAGGCATCTTTCAGGTATTCGATAGTGAAAAAGGCTACATCCACGTAGTCCATCGCGGTGTCCTTGACTGCGCCGGTGGCTGCCAGACGGAATCCGCTGTGTGGGTTTTCAACTTTCGGCCACAGAATGCCCGGCGTATCGGACAAGACAATTCCGTTTTGCAGGTTGATCCGCTGTTGCTGACGGGTGACTGCCGGCTGGTTTCCGGTGACCGCCACGCTGCGGCCTGCCAGGGTATTGATGATGGTTGATTTGCCGACGTTCGGGATCCCCATGATCATGGTGCGAATATTTTTGCCCATTTCTTCCCGGTGCGGTGCCAGCTTGCGGCACAGATCCATGATTTTGTTCACTTCACTGATATTTTCCGTGGTGATGGCCAGTGCTTTTACACCCTGCTCTTGCTCGAGGTGATCGATCCACAGTTGCGTCATTTCCGGATCTGCCAGATCACGCTTATTCAGAACTTTGACGACAGGCTTGTTGTTTCTCTCACGAAAGCTCTTGATCAGCGGGTTCTCGCTACTGAAAGGAATACGGGCGTCCAACACTTCGATGATGACATCGATTTTCGGCAGGACTTCTTCGATTTCTTTACGGGCTTTGTGCATGTGGCCCGGGAACCACTGGATTGCATTGCTAGACATTTGAAAAATAACTCTTTTTTATGGCTTGTTGCTGATGGGGTGCGAAATGAGGCAAGCACACAATCACTGACCGGGTGGTGTCTGGTGTTTTGTCAGCCAGACTTGCCGTGAACACAGTGTCAGTCCCATCAGGTTACCGATTAACAGGCCATTGAGACCCTTGGTTTGAAAGGGAGTGTAGCGCACTCGCCACCAGACATAAATTGGTTTCACCCTCCCTGTCGATAACTTGGTCGGTCTGCATAGAGGATGAAGTGAGAATGGCAGGTATGAACGAAGCTTCGTCGGGCGCAAGTCGCTGCGCAGTGGTTCAGATTCACGAATGCAGATGTTGCCAGGTTGTGGTGTGTTCGTAATTGTTGTTTTATTTTGTATGACTTATTGTGCGCATATGGTTAATATCAACAAAAGAATCAACACGTGGATATAATCATGGACATAGATATCAACAAGTACATTGAGATTAGGAAAGCACTCCACCGTAATCCAGAGCTTAAGTATGAAGAATTCGATACGGCGAAATTAGTCGCTGAACATTTAACTGACTTGGGCTATGAAGTCACCACGGGTATTGGGAAAACAGGGGTCAAAGCGGTTCTTTATACCAATAGACCAGGGCCGACGATTGCTTTTCGTGCCGATCTGGACGCGCTTCCGATTTTGGAACTCAACGAATTTGAGCATAAATCTCAAAATACCGGAAAGATGCATGCTTGCGGCCATGATGGGCATACCGCTAGTTTGCTATGCGCTGCGGAATCCTTAGTGGCTAACAAAGAGGCGTATTGCGGTAACATCGTCATTATTATGCAGCCGGCAGAAGAGGGTGGAGCTGGCGCGAAGGCCATGATTGATGACGGGGTCCTTGAGAACCCGAGAGTCGATAAGATATTTGGTTATCACAACAGGCCCGGCTTTAAGCAAGGGCTTGTCTTTGTGAAATCTGGCTCTGCAATGGGGGGGAATACCAGTATCTCCGTTGAAATCACGGGGAAAGGGGGGCACGCAGCGATGCCCCATTTAACACATGATCCTATCGTTGCTGGTGCAAGTTTTGTGACGCAGGTTCAAACGGTGGTGTCCAGAAAACTATCGCCACTGAACGCCGCGGCAGTGACTGTCTCAGAGTTTCATTCTGGACAGGGCCACAATGTCATTGGATCAAAGGCGCAACTCAGCTTGAGTGTACGTTCAGATACGAAAGAAACCGATGAGCTGCTGGTTCGTGAGATTGAAAAAACACTCAAATGTGTCTGTGAGCAATTCAACTGTACTTATGAATTCACCATCTTGTTATCAATTCCGGCTTTGGTCAACCATCGCCAAGAGACCACAGATGTGATTGAAGCATGTCAGTATAGTTTTGATAAAAACAACCTGTTGGAAATTGATTATATGCCAACGATGGGGGCAGAAGACTTCAGTTTTTATTTGTTAGAAAGACCGGGTTGTTACTTCTTTATCGGCAATGGTGAAGATTCTGCTTATTTACACAATCCTCACTATGACTTTAATGATGAAAATATCGCTGTAGCACGGCAAGTCTATATGGGTGTAGCACAATTTTACCTAGGGAGAGATCAGTAGTGGAGCACGCACAACACAGGCCAGAAACAATCAAGGATAATCGTTTTTTATCGTGGGTTGAAACAACGGGGAATAAATTACCTCATCCGTTTTTATTGTTTGTCTACTTAGCCATATTTGTCATGGTGATTTCGGCGGTCTTAAATTATTTCAATATCAACACGTACAACCCCAAAACCGCAGAAACTTATCCAATTAAATCTTTGCTATCCGGTGACGGCATCGCGTACATGTTCACTAATTTTGTGAAAAATTTTGTGAACTTCCCACCTCTAGGCACAATCATCACGGTGATGCTGGGCATAGGTTTAGCCGAGCGCGTTGGTTTACTCTCGACTTTACTGACACAGACAGTGGCCAAAGCACCGCGTCATTTGCTGACGTTTTTCGTGTTTATTGCCGGTATCTGTGGCTCTATTGCTTCCGACGCAAACTATCTCATTTTAATCCCGTTAGTTGCCATGGTATTCCATAGTGTAGGCCGTAATCCGTTAGCGGGGGCAGCAGCAGCTTATGCGGCAGCAGGAGCCGGCTTTGATGCCAGTTTGTTTATTACGGTTGGGGACGCTCTATTTGCAGGCATTGCAACAGACGCAGCAAGAATCATCGACCCTGATGCGTATGTCAGTGCGGTGGATAACTATTACTTTGTCGCCTCTTCTGTATTTATTCTCGCTATCGTCGGGACGCTTATCATAGATAAAGTCGTCGAACCGCGCCTGAATAACCTACATCCGTTGTCAACAATGATCAAAGAAAGACCAACGGCTGAAGTGAATATGACGGCGGAGGAAAAAACGGGTCTCAAGCGGGTGGCATTGTTTACGCTAGGCTACTTTGCTTTTGTGATGGCGCTTGTCCTGCCTGAATCCTCAGCGCTGAGGAACGCGGATGGCGGTTTGATTCCGTCGCCTTTTCTGAAAAGTCTTGTGCCATTCATGTTTTTTTACTTTCTTGGTATCGGCATTATTTATGGGAAGGCAGTCCGTAAAATTGAAAAAGTAGAAGATATTCCGGACCTAATGGCCGACTCCGTGAAGGCTCTTGCAACAACGCTGGTTCTGTTTTTAGCCATTTCCCAGTTTATTGCCTATTTCAAATGGACGGGTATTGGGAACCTGGTAGCCTTTGAAGGCGCGCACTTCTTACAGTCTGTCGGTTTCGATGGGTATGCCTTGATCATCAGTTTCATCTTGATCACCTGTATCTGTAATATTTTCATGACCAGTGGCAGTGCTCAATTTGCGCTATTTGCTCCGATATTTATTCCGATGCTAATGCAATTAAATATTGAACCTGCGTTCACGCTGGCGATGTTCAGAATCGGAGATAGTTCGACGAACATTATTTCACCCATGTCACCTTATTTCAGTGTGGCACTGGTGTATATGCAAAGCTATAAGCCTGAACTCCGAATTGGTACCTTGATGGCGACAATGCTTCCGCTCGCCATTGGCTTCCTTGTGTTCTGGACTTCGTTCTTGCTGTTATGGACCGGTCTCGGTCTAGACGTTGGTCCTGGTGTATCCATGTACATCAACTAAGGTATCCGTCTCCCCAGAATCAAGCTGCGGGTACTCAGCTTGCCCGCAGCTTATATCGTTTGCTCTGTTCCATTCGTCTCTAAATTCCGGCTAAGCAGTACTTGACTATTTACATTAAATCGTCCTGGGTACCAACAATTGGCTAACAGAACTTCGCAGAAGCAAAACACGCAATAACGGGTTATTTGATCGGTTACTGCAGCCCGATCAGACCGCATCATCACAAGGGGGGATTAAGTCCGGATCAGTCGGGGCGAAGATTCTGGCTTGCTTATAAGACTGTGGCCAATTTTTGTAGGGTACTGCAAGTGTGATGCTGAGCAGGTCTTACTGTTACTACAGAATCATGACGTCGGGATATTAATCTCATCATTAAGTTGAGGGTGGAATGTCTAGCTTTTTGCATACTTAATGTACGTATTTGCTTACTTTATGATTCAGCTAGGCTTGTGAGTATTCATCAAGCTTTATTGAGCAGGAGATCACTATGTCTATCCGAGTAGATAAACTTGCACCGCAAGTGAAAGTGGCCTCGAAATTAGCGGTAAGCCAACAGAATTATGCCGCCTTAAACTGCACGGCTTGTGGCGAAAAGTTTCATTATCTGTTTATTTCGGGAGCAACATTGGCATATTGTCCGGGCGCAGATTTACCTGGCTTGGAGCGTGTGGTGGAGCGGATGAGACACACAGGGACACAAAGCCGGTGTGTGGTGTCTTGCCGGGAGGCATGAAAGCCAAACCTATCCTCGTGGATTAAGGATTGTCATTTTTTTTGTAAACTATTCAATAACTTTTGAGCCCCGCAGAAACCTTTCCAAGGACTCGATTTGCGAATGAAGTTGCTGCTGAAGTGAGTGGATATTCTCCCAATTCCGGCTGGGAGCCTGTTGCTCGATGTCATCAAATAGCGTTGATAAAGCGATGCAGCCACTTGAACGCGCAGCACCTTTCGCCGCATGGGCAAACTTGCGGATTTCAACGGGGTCTTTCGCTTCAACTGCGCATTGCAACCGGCTCACATCCTGCTGCAAGCTGCACCAGAAGGAGGCAAGAATCTGGTCATGAATGGCCGGATTGTCCGTTCCGAGTACGGTGGTGATGTGATCGAAATTAACGGGGTGATCCAGTTTAGACAAGTGCTCTGGACGACGAGGTTCATCAGGCTCGTCGGCGATGTTATCTTTGGTCGGTACAATCGGTGTGTGTACGGGATCTACATGATGCTTCATCCATCTCGAGAGTGTTTCGCGAAGCTTGCTTAACTCAACCGGCTTCGTCAGGTAGTCATTCATTCCAGAGCCCAGACAATGATCGCCTTCACCAACGAGCGCGTTGGCGGTGATTGCGATGATAGTCGTTGTTTCAAGGTCCGGGTGTTTTGATTCTTCCTCCCGAATCGCTTTGGTGAGTTCGAATCCGTCCATATTCGGCATATGGCAATCTGTCAGTAACAAGCGATAGTGACCGGATTTCCACATTTCCAAGGCCTCCAGGCCATCGGGGGCCATATCGCAAACATAACCCAGGCGTGTCAATTGCTGGCCGATCACTTCTCTGTTTGTTGGCTGATCTTCTGCGACTAAGATTAAGCTTCCCTGACGTTCAGCTTCGCTCCTGCTGATAGGAACAATGGGAAGCGGTTCGGCTGTGTGGCTATCCTCAAAAGTCCAGTCAATGATTGGGCTTTCTCGCCCGGTAATCACTGCAAGTCCAAACACTAATTCGGATGGTTTGAGCGGATGCGAGCCGGCGATATAAACGTTGTTACTGACCAGCCCTTTACTTGTGGCTGGGTTATCATTCAGAATAACAAAGCGGAGGTCGGGTTGAGTGCTTTGATCGCGCTTCAAGGCTTGAAATGCAAGGTTTAAGTCTTGTATGTCAGTAATGATCACATCCGGGGAAACGCTTCGTTGTTGCCACTGTGCCAAAATGTCCTCATGGCTGTCGGAAGGATCGTGCAGCTGATAATCACAGCCGGTTTGTCCTAAAGTCGCTTTTACACATTGCGTTAGATGTAAATCTTTGATGAACACAAATACGTGCAGGCCATGAATATCGATATTATCAAACTCTGTAGTGGCTCCATTGACTTGGTTTGCCGGCAGCTTGATTCGGAAAGTACTCCCTATGTTCAGCTCACTTTCCACTTCAATATGACCGCCCATGATTTCGATGAAAGATTTAGAGATGGTCAGTCCCAGGCCGGTCCCGCCATATTTACGGGTGGTTGATGAGTCGGCTTGCGTGAAAGGTTGGAATAACTTGCCTTGCTGGCTTTCTGACATGCCGACGCCGTTATCTATAATTTCGATGGTAATTTGTTCTTGATGTTGTGGGGCAGCCAGGTAATGGGTCTTGATGAGGACAATACCAGGTTGACGGCGCCCCTGTGAGAATTTGATAGCATTACCCAATAAGTTCAGCATCACTTGCCGGAGCCGGACAGGGTCAAGCATCAGTCGGTTGGGAATATTCAAATCGGGCTCGAGATATAAGCGCACTTTTTTATTGGATGCATGAGCCCATAATGAGTCGACGGTTTTTTCGACAACAGAGAGCAGTGAAGTAGGGGTAAGCTCTAACTCAATTTTACCCGCTTCGATTTTCGAAAAGTCCAAAATGTCATTGATAACATCCAACAACGAGAAGGCTGAGTCCCTGATTGTGGCTGCCATGCGCTTTTGATCGTCGCTAAGCTGAGTTTCGCGAAGCAGATCGATCATGCCGATCACCCCGTTCATCGGAGTTCGGATCTCATGGCTCATGGTGGCCAGGAAACGCGATTTTGCCTCATTCGCTTGACGTGCTGATTGTGATTCTTTTTCCAGTTCCATTTGTGTGAGTTTCTCTTCTGTGATATCCAGGCAGATCCCATACAATTTGATCGGTTCCCCGTTCTCGATAACAAAGTCTGCTGCGGATTTCAGCCACCGTATTTCATGGGTGATACCATGGATAATGCGGAACTCAGATGAGAAGGAAGACCGTTGTTCAAAACTGTCATGAATCATCTCGTCTACATGGTTGAGGTCATCCGGGTGTACAAATTGCCGCCAAGTGTCGTAGTCCAGTGCCGTTGTTTTGTCGGTGAGGCCGTAGAGCGTATAGGAGGCCTCGTCCCAATGGATCTCATTGTTGATAATATCCCAGCTCCAGTGGCTGATACCGCCGGCCTCTGATGCCAGGCGTCTTCCCATCAGCAGTGCTTCTTTTTGATGTCGTGATTGATTGAGCTCATGCTCAAATTGTTTTCGTTCGCTGATGTCTTCAATAACGACGATGAAATATTTAGGCTCATGCGTACTTTCTTTCACCAGTGATGCAGAAATTTTAACCCATACAGCTTGTTGGGCTTTGGTGAGGACACGCCGGTCGTTGCTGTAGGATTTGCGATTCTCATTGATTAATTGATTCAGCAGCGTCAACTCTGCTTCTAAGTCGTCCGGGCAAATCACTGAATGTAGCTTCGTCGCTAATAGCTCTTGCTGTGTGTAGCCTAAAATTTCACACAGTTTGTCATTCACTTCTAGCCATTGACCATCAAGGGAAACCCGGGCGATACCAATGGCTGCCTGACTAAACGCAGCGCGATAGATGACCTCACGTTTAGCAAGCTCTTGCTGGAGCGCATGCTCTCGATCCTGAACCATTTTCTGGGCGGTGATATCCCGAATCACGCAGACAAAAGCGGTGCTGTTTCCTAACTGGGTTCGGCCAACAGAAAGCTCGATAGGAATATCGCGGCCGGACTTATGTTTTCCGGTTGTTTCCGTCGGGGTACCGTTGGCGTGATCTTTTTCGTTGGTGGACGAGTCGAGGGGCAATGGCAGAGAACCGGTGGTTTGATCGATTACCGGAATCAGTAACTCAATTCCAGCACCGATGAGCTCATCTCGTCCTCGGCCAAAAATAAGCTCGATCGATTTATTGATATCGAGAATGGTCCCATTATCATGGATGACAACGGTTCCGTCGATAGCCGTATCGAAGACGGTCCTCAGCCTGGATTCAGACTCCTTAAACTCCTGTGTTCGTTCATCGATAATATTCTCTAATTCTAATTGGTCGCGTTCCTGCTTATGTTTCAGTTCGGTAATATCTGTCTGCACCCCGATAAAATGGGTTAAAGTGCTATGCTCATCATAAACCGGGTCGATACGCAGATTGTTGTAGAACAAAGTCCCATCTTGTTTATAGTTACGCAGGACGACCGAGCAGGAATGTCCGTCTTTGATTGCCTGTCGCAGACGTGTTAGCGCTTCCTGATCATGGTCATCGCCTTGCAGGAAACGACAGTTTCGGCCAAGTACTTCGTCAGACTGATAGCCTGTGAGCAGCTCAAAGGCGCGGTTTACATAAATGAGTGGACTATCGGGCTGAGTCATGTCACTCACCACGATGCCTGTCGCCGTGGCATTGATAGCTCTCCGCTGGATATCCAGCTCTTGTTGTTGCTCTTCGGTTTGCTTTTGAAGCACTTCCCGTTCGATAAGCTTTGTTTTGAGGATTTGCGTCGCGTGACTGACTTCGCTGAGCTCGTCTTGATTTTTATAGGGAGGAATGTCAACCGCCATATTGCCATGGGCTAATTGTCGAATAACCGCTGTGATCCTCTGCAATGGTAGGCTGATCCGTAACGCCATTAATACCCCGGTACATAAGATGATCAAGATTACAATGAACGACAAGATGAGGATATTTCGTTGCAGGGCGTTTGCTGCCTTGAATGCTTCATCAACCGGGATACGAACGAGGGCAGACCAACCCAACCCCGGGTAGTCATAAGCGCCGTGGCTGTTGGCATAGCCTGTAATCTGCTCGATTTGCTTGCGATAATGCAACGAAACATTGGACCCTGAGAGCCCGGCGACTGCGAGCCTGGCACCTTCTACGCCGTTCCGGGCCAGGTTCAGTTGGCCTAATACAGAAAAGTCCCGGGTGTAATCGGCTTTGAGCTGCCCGACCGGATCGTAATCAACAATGATATTCCCGGAGCGATCCAGGATGGTCAGTTCTGTACTGGGCATGCCTCTTTGCGCCAAAAGTTCATAGGCTTCACCGACAATCTTCTCAATGACCTGGAAGTCGACCACATTTATCCAGAGGCCCAAAACTTCGCCCTGGGTCGACAGAAGCCGCGAGGTATATACCATTTCATAGCTGTCGGGTGCGGGGTTAACGGCACGGATGATATTCCGCATTGGCCCAGCAACTGTGGTTCCTTCGCCATCATCTGGAGAAAGGAATCGGCCGTGAATGGCATTCTGGAACCAAGTGGTTTGCTGTAGTTGTTGAGGGTTTAACTTGAGCGCCGGGAGTGGTTGTCCTCTTTTGTTACGGTCGCTTGCGGCGATAAGGTTGCCTTTGGTGTCAGTAATAATAATTCGCTTATACACTTTATAATTACCGACGAAGGTATTTAAATTCTTGATTGTACTGGTTGAGTGGGCGAGGCTGTTGAAGCCTTGTTTGGAGAGTGCCCCCAGGCTGAGGGTGAAGGCTCTTGAATCATGGTAACGCTCAAATAAATTGCGCTCAATCATGCCAATGAGTAACTCAGCTTCGCGTTCAATCTGGAGCAACGACTGATCGTTGATGATGGCTTTACTTTTGTGGGATGTCGCAAAGGTGAGTGCCATCAGCAGCAGGCCGAAAAAAATAAAAATGGACGCGATTTTCTGATAGAGCTTCATTGGCACTCCTTTGCACAGGTGAAGCAATCGTCTTAATTTATTTCAGAGGTTGCAGCATATTCGTTCAGAAATGTCTTAACATCACTGGCATACAGAGGTTTGGAAATGTAGTAGCCTTGTCCGTAGTCACACCCTTGCTTGGCCAAAGCCGTGAAAGTGGCTTGATCTTCTATGCCTTCAGAAACCGTTTTTATATTCATTTCTGAACACAATTGAAGGCAGTTCGTGACGACGGTACGTGATCGTGTATTGTTCAGGAAGTCCCGTACAAAACACATATCAATTTTGACTTCATTAAATGGGATCTCATGCAGTTGCTCTAAAGAAGCGTAGCCGGTACCGAAATCGTCGATAGAAAGCTTGAACTTCATCAGTCGCAACCGGAGCAGGTTTCGGATGAGCTCATGAGGATTATTGGAGAGCACTGTTTCTGTGAGCTCACAGATAATCCTTTCAGGCTCGATGTGGTAAGTCTTGGCCATGCGAGATAGCCAATCCGGGAAATTATCAGATGCCATGGTGCTGGCAGAAAAGTTGAGCGACAGCGTTAAATCCTGTTCAGTGTACCACGTGTTGAAATGGGAGAGCGCGTATTGAACTACCTGCGTTGTCACTTGATCAATTAGATCAAGTTCTTCTGCTAGATCAATAAATAAATTGGGTGTTATTAGGCCCTTCTGCGGGTGGCGAATTCGCGCCAAGGCTTCAAACCCGATCACACGGCGATTGCTCAACTGGACCTGGGGTTGAAAAAAACAAATTACGTTTTTGTTTGATAAAGCCTCTTTTAAGTCCGCTTCAGTGAATGCTGTACTGGGCACTGCAGATTTGGTTGAGGGAGAGGTTTCCGCCAATTGAATTAAGTGTTGAACCCTTTGGGATGTCACCGGCTTTTCAGCGATGCCAATGATGTTTAGCCCAAATTTACCGCCTAAAGACTGGGCAGACTGAAGGACTTCTTTATCTTCTCCGCTGATGAGAACAATTCTTACTTCGCTGCGTAATTTAGCTAAACGCGTCAGAAACGTAATCCCGTCTTCATCTGGCATATTGAGATCGCAGAAGATGAGCTGTATCTGCGGCGTGTGATTCAGCGTGGCAATTGCGTCATCACCACTTTTAGCTTGATAGCAGGAGTAATCACCTAGCTGCTCTATCGTGATTTGCAAGGTTGTTCGGATAAACTTGTGGTCATCCACGATGAGGATATGTCGAATCTGTGTCTGAGCCAAAATATCCCCCGCACAACTTGTTGAATAGAAGTAAATATACCTTATGCGTTAAGATTAGTATTTTGCAGTGTGCTTATCAAATCATGTGCTTAATACTTTTGTATTAAGCTGCAGAATAATCCCTGACAATTGCCATCAAAGGCTGACAAATGGCGGGCAATCAAAGGCAGGCAGTCCGATAGCCCGGAGCGCATCAATGTAGCAGTTCCGTTTGATGGCTTTAGCTTGACTGCGTTGATTGATGTGAGGCTCCGGTAGTGCGCAGTGATCAACGGTGATGGTTGGCTGGTTTGAATCGAGCTGCAACAACTGGAATAGTAGTTGTGATCGTTGTACATGCGCGGCATGACTGATCACGGTCGCCTGCCGAATACCGTGCTGATGAAGTAGTGCCAGGCTGAAGCGGGCATTGTCGATGGTACTGGTTGCCAGACCTTCTTCAATGATGCGTTGTCCATCAACGTCATTTTCAATTAGCCACTGCTTCATTCGCTGCGCCTCGGTGTGTCCTTGCTGCGGCGCGCCACCGGTCACAACTATCGCGCTGGTGGGATACAGCAGCGAGAGCTTTTTCGTCAAATTCAGCCTGGAGCGCAAGGGGCGGGCCAGGGTGCCGTCCGGCTGGAGCTTATACCCCAGTGTAATGAGCGCGTGGCTGTTTGGTGTTCTTGGGTGTAGAGGCTCCTCGGCGTTACTTTGGATGGGCTGAGTCAGGATGCGCTCGATTTGGCCGAGAACACGGTCGAGAAACCCCGCGGATTGACTGCTGAGTTGTCGTAACCGGGCCAAAGTAATTGCCACCGACTGATGATCATGCTGGTAATGATGCCAGGCTATTAAATAAGTCAGTACCCTGCGGTGTTCTGGCGTGCTTTGGCACCGTATCAGGCACTGGCGGAAGAGAGCGATTGCTGTGTCGATGTCGCCTTGAAAGGTATGCAGGGTTGCCAGGGTGAGCAGCGTGCTCAAGTGTTCAGGTTGCTGTTGGTGTGCCAGGTTGAGGAAATAAATGGCGGCTTCGAGGTTCGAAACCTGTTGGTGATGCAGCGGATAGTTAGTGCGCACTGGACTTTGATATGCATCCAATGCTTGCTGTAAATGATAGTGAAGTGCTCTGTGAGCAGTCATTGCGCCTTCCTTGCCACAGCCGTTGATAAACATATGGTAATGGATTCGCGCATTGCTGCAAGTAACAGGGCCTTGGAAGGAAATGGATCAATTAGCGCTGGGCAGTGTGGCGATTTTGTCTACTGTTAATGATATGTACTGACAACAAGCAGAAGGAGATGCAAATGCACAATCCATTTAAACAGCACGGCGCATTTAGCTGGTCAGAATTAATGACGGATGATCCGGTCAAGGCGGTTGCTTTTTACACCGATGTGATTGGCTGGGAGGTGGAAGCGATGGAAATGCCCGACGGGGTTTACCATGTGCTTAAAGCCGATGGCGAAGCCGTAGGGGGGATTATGGCCAAACCGGAAGGGTACGAGCATATTCCGAATCATTGGGGAACATATATTACCGTCAATGATGTGGATGTTATCCTGGAGCAAGCTGAAGCTCAGGGCGGAAAAGCGGTTTATCCGCCGATGAATGTGCCCGGCGTTGGCCGTATGTGCGCGATTGCTGATCCGCTGGGAGCGATTGTGTCAATCATTACTTATGAAGAGAAAGCGTAGCCTCGGTGTACACTGATGCGTATCCGACCATTCGGGAAAATATGAAAGCCGCCTGTACAGGCGGCTTTGAGGTGATGGGGGAACGAGTTACTTTATTCTTCCCATTGAACCAGTTGTCCCTTCGGCCAATTGGCACCTATGTCATGATATTTCTTCTCTAACAGGTGACGTTTGATTTTCAGCGTTGGGGTCAGGATGCCGTTTTCAATGCTCCAGGGCTCTTTAATCATCAGTACCCCTTTAATTTGCGCATGAGATTCCAGCTCTTGGTTGATGGTTTCAATGACATGGTGCGCCTTGCGCTCATAGCGTTCGCGATCAAAATTCGGGAAATCATGCGGGATTGCCAGCAGGATTGGCGCAGGCAGGCCGGAGCCAATCACGCACATCATCTCAATGTTGCTCAGCTCAAATAGGCGTTTTTCAATCGGGACGGGTGCAACAAACTTACCTTTGGCAGTTTTGAAGGTGTCATTTTTGCGGCCCTGAATGGTGAGATAACCTTCATCATCAAGGAATCCGATATCACCCGTGTGGAGCCAGCCCTCTTCATTGAAGGCGGCTTTGCTGGCTTCTTCATTCTTGTAGTAGCCGGAGAACATACCAGCGCCTCTGACCAGGATTTCATCATCTTCGGCGATTTTGAGCTCGATTCCAGGGCCGGCATTGCCGACGGTGCCAATTTTCTCACTACGGAACGGGTGGTTCAGGGTGCTGTAGGCGAAGGACTCGGTCATCCCCCAAGCCTCTGTAATGTTGAGCCCGATACTTTCATACCAGCGCAGCAGTGCCGGAGACACCGGCGCGGAGCCACAACCCAGCACGCGAGCTTTGTCCAGCCCCAGGCCATCGGCCAGTTTGCGCTTGATCACCCCGGAGATAAACGGAATTTTGAGCAGCAGGTTGAGTTTGTGCTGTGGCAGTTTCTCAAGGATCCGCTGTTGGAATAGGGTCCAGAGCCGGGGCACGGAGATAAACAGGGTGGGGCGGTGCATTTTGACATCGTCGATAAAGGTCTCGAGCGATTCCGGGAAGGCCACCTGGATGCCCGCCATCACAGATGATCCGTAAATGTAGACGCGTTCTGTAATATGGGCCAGCGGCAGGTACGAGAACAGGCGCTCATCTTCCTGCATCCCGATGTGATCAATCAGGCGTTGTGCCGTCCAGGCAAAGGCACCGAATGTCAGCAGTGCCCCTTTCGGCAGGCCGGAGGTACCGGAGGTGTAGACAATGGACATCAGGTCGTCCGGTTTGTGATCCGGACGCTCCTCGCTGGGGGTAAACTCGGCCAGCAGCGTCTCCCATTGATACTGACAGGGTAGCATGTTGGGATACGGGAAGGCGATGGTTGGCATGTCCGGGTGATTTTCCAGGACTGCTGCTGTGGCTTTGTTATCATCGAGCTTACCGATGAGCAAAGCTTTTGATTCGCTGTGACTGATACAGTGCTCAATGGTGTCGGGACCAGCGGTCGGAAAGATCGGGACGCTGACATAACTGCCAAGCATAAGGGCTAAATCTGTGATGAACCACTCGGCACAGTTTTTTGAGATAAGCGCGACCCGGTCGCCCGGTTGAATGCCCATACTCCGTAACGCACTAACCAGACGGAGTGCTTGGTCAAGCACTTCTGCATAGGTGAAGTCGACAAATTGCCGGTTCTTGATTTGGCGGAGATAGAGGTCATCCGGGCGCTCGTCTGCCCATTTTAATAACATTTCATGTGGTAAAGCCTGTGTCATGAGGGTGTCCCTTAAGCGTTCTGTGGGCAGCGGTAATGTCATCTTTTCGTCCTTGTCTTGTTATATTATTGTTAAAGTAAAGGTGTTCACACTGGTCCGTCAAGTCCATATTTTGAATTAAACTCCTGTAATTAAGTATGAAAATGGCTTCGAACTTGTCAAATAAAAGTTACATGCCGTTAGAACAAATTGTTTCAAATTGTTAGGGATGCGAATAAGCTATAGAATGATTCGGCTAAAGCTGATGATAAGGTGAAGACGGCCTTCTGCAGTAGGCGTCTCGTCTGAGTGAGGGGATGACTGTAGCCTTCGTATCTAACTTACTGATTTATATTGTTTTGGTCGATATAGTCAGTATAATTGCGCGACGCTGGCGGCGAGTTCCTGGGTTTTGTCATGAGGTAAAAGCGGGTGCCTGCGTCGGGTTATCTATAGAATTATGAGAAAATTATGATTAAATACATAATGTTACTGCTGGTTGGCATCGGTGTTTATATCGGTGTGACTTATAAAGACCAAATTGAAGATTTTGTGGATTCTCGTCCGGTAGAAGAAGTTCAGGATTTGTTGGAAGATGCGAAAGATCAGGTCTCTGCACAGGCTGAAGGTTTGACGGAAAAACTGGAAGACTTGAACCAGTAATATCGAGTTCCGACCCAGAGAAATAGAAAAGGCAGCCCATCGGCTGCCTTTTCTAGTTTGTATCTGTCGGAATTACGACTTTGCTGTTTCAGCGTTGGCGACTTTAGCTTCTTCAGCTTTACAAGCCGCTGCTGTGAACAGAACATCTGTCGAGCTGTTCAGAGCAGTTTCTGCAGAATCCTGAATCACACCGATGATGAAGCCAACAGCGACAACCTGCATCGCGACGTCGTTCGGGATACCGAACAGGCTACAAGCCAGTGGGATCAGCAGCAGTGAGCCACCAGCAACACCGGATGCACCACAAGCAGATACAGCGGCGACAACACTCAGCAGAACAGCTGTCGCGAGATCAACCTCTACACCCATGGTGTGTACGGCAGCCAGCGTCAGTACCGTAATGGTGATCGCAGCACCGGCCATGTTGATGGTTGCACCCAGTGGGATGGATACAGAATATGTATCTTCGTGCAGATCCAGATCCTTACACAGTTGCATGTTTACTGGAATGTTCGCCGCAGAGCTACGGGTAAAGAATGCTGTGATACCACTTTCACGGATACAACGCAGGACCAGCGGATATGGGTTGGATTTGGTTTTGTAGAAAACGATCAACGGGTTCACGACCAGGGCGATGATCAGCATAGAGCCCAGCAGCACACCCAGCAGATGACCGTAGCTGGCCAAGGCTGCAAAGCCGGTTTCAGCGAAGGTGTTCGCCACTAAACCAAAGATACCGATTGGAGCCAGACGGATCACGAAACGAACAATCAGGGTGATCCCGTTGGAGACATCGTGGAATACCTGTTTTGTTGCTTCACTGGCTTGATGCAGGGCGAAGCCCAGCGCAATTGCCCAGGCCAGAATACCGATGAAGTTACCGGTCATCAGAGCATTAACTGGGTTATCAACAATCTTGAACAGCAGTGTGTTCAAAACTTCGGTAATGCCTTCCGGGGGCGTGGTACCGGTCGCACTGGCTACCAGAGTCAAATGAGTAGGGAAAAGGAAACTCATGGTAACCGCGGTTAGTGATGCCATCAGTGTACCGAACAGGTACAGCATGATAATTGGCTTCATATTGGTATGGGCGCCTTTTTTCTGGTTGGCAATTGAAGAAGCAACCAGGATAAACACCAGTACCGGGGCAACAGCTTTCAGCGCGCTGACAAACAGACTACCCAGGAAGCCAGCCTTCACAGCAGATTCCGGAGCAACCGAAGCGAGCACGATACCGGCGACAATACCGATAAGGATTTGAATCACCAGGCTGCCATTGGCAACACGGGCGAGAAAAGGTTGTGATTGGTTCATATTACGTCCTGCATCATTTTATAATATGTTACGGAAGGATTAAATTTCGCTTCCGAGACGTTTTTTAACAGGAAATACGATTATTTTCCACCTTTCTTTTCATATACCATCGATTTACAAGTGATTAACACGCTTTTGAGCTAAGACCAGTAAGTTCAGATGCAATCAGCCTGTTTGGAAAATAACCGTTAACATATTAATGAAACAAGGCTGTTGAATGTTAAAAAAGCTCACGCGAAGGTGAGCTTTTTGCATCTAATGAATAACCCGTATTGCATATTAAATCATTCAAGTTATCTTTCGGGCACTAAGGGTTCCAGTACCGAATGGTGCTTGGGTTGTGTTTTTTGCTTGGGCCGTTGTTGGTTAATCGAGTCGATCAGGCTGAGCAAGGTATGGTTGCTCCAGTCTGCGGGGCCTGCATCGGATGGCTTCTGGTAGTGTGCTGCCAGCATTTGATTGACGGCTTGTTCCAGTTGCTCTCGCAATGGGTGCTCGCCCTGGTGCCGGCGCCATTGCTGGTAGTACATCTGAGCCTGGATGGGGTGATTGGCCTGGACGGCCCGGCGCATGCCTTCAAGCGGTGTGGGGCCGGAAACTGGGCGTGCGGATGGTGTCGCGTTTTTCTTGTCGCCGAAACGCGCGTTCAGCCACAGCCCGGTTGAGAGAAGCCACAGGGCGGCAAACAGGGCTGTCAGCCATGGCCACCAGCCGGTATCGTTGATGATCTCAGGTGCCGGGTGGGTGACTTGAAACGCGGGTTGACCTAGTGTCGATTTGTCTTGGGGGAGGGCGAGGTTGTTCAGGGGATCACCCGGTAATACCGACAGTGTCAGGCCGTTTAGTTGGCTGGTTTCCTGCTGGCTGGTTGTGGTGTTCCACCAGTTGACGGTCAGGGAAGGCAGGTTCAGGTTGCCTTGTTCACGGGGAATGATCACCTGTTTCAGCGTCATGAGCGTATAGCCATTGACTGTGCTGTAAACAGGCTTTTCATTGTAGACCTTGACCGATCCGGGATAGTCCAACGACAGATTAGGCATTTTACTCTGCTCGGTATGTTTCATTTTAAGCGTGATGAGCCGGGTAATGGGGTCGCCGACCCGAATCTCGTCGCTTTCAGGCTGCCACTGTTGCGTTAGCTGTAAATCTTCTGTCGGTAACCAGAGTCCGGTATAACCGGGTGGAATATCCTTCACGTCCAGCGTGATATCGCCTGCTTGCTTTTCAACCGGGACCCGCAGGGTTGAGCCGTACCCGCGACCTTGTTTTAAGACATTGCCGCGAAACTCGGCGCCTTGGAGCTGATGCTGGCCAGGTTCGTGGGCCGTGATCTGATACTCCCTGGTGATTGACAGATACCGGCGACCATTAAGCACCGGCTCCGCCTGGCGATCTTCACCGATCTGTTTCACCTCTAGCCCATCACCCGCTGGCGGCACCAGGGTCGCCTGGCTCATTTGCTCGCCAATCATCAGGCGAACGGTATAGCGTATGCTTTCACCCAGATAAAGCTGTTGTTTATCAATCTCAGTGCTGATTGTGATGTCCGGCTCGACGAGGGGTTGCGTACTGCTTTGCTCCGAGGTAATGACAATTGGGTCAGTGCTGGTTGCGCCAATCCGAAAGCTGGGGATGGTAAACTGACCTTCCGCCTTGGTTGCCAGTGCAATACGCCATTCTGTTTGCCGGGTAACGACGCCGTTGATCATGCTGGTTCGGCTGCTGGTTGCAGGCGAACCAGCATGGAAATCTTTATCTAGTACTGATAAATCCAAAGCATTGGCACTCACGCTGTCGTCGATACTAATCGTCAGCTGAAATACTTCATTGACGGCCACTCGGGTCTTGGACACAGTGGCCACTGCTTGTGCAGCATAAGCTGGCAGGCTGATAACGGTCATCAGCGCCAGTAAAATCCAACAGGCAAAGCTGGCGGGGCAGCTTGGATGCCGAAGTGCTCGTGCGTTGGGGGCGATCTTTCTCATCATCTTCTTACCATGAATTCTCAGTTTCTTGCGGAGCCTGTTTTTCGCGCGCTTGTAGTAACAACTGGGCACGGATCAGGGCGCTGGTATCATCCGGAATTTGCTCTAGCTTTTTCAACACCGGATCGCTGGCAGAGAGCGGCCCTGGCGACGCTTCATCATCGGATTCAGCATGACTGCCTGTTGGCTGCTGTTCGCCTGCGGCTTCTTCAGTCTGTTGTGGCTCAGGGGCTGAGCGGCCTTTGCTCTGCGCTTTGGCCTCTTCTGAACGTTGCGTTGCAGTAGAGGGTTCGGGCTGAGTTTGCGATGCGGCTTCAGAATTGTTAGCCGATTGAGGTTGCCGTTGTCCTGCTCCCTGGTCTTGACCGGATTGTTGAGAGCCATTGTTATGATTCTGCTGATTCTGCTGATTCTGCTGATTCTGCTGATTCTGCTGATTCTGCTGATTCTGCTGATTCTGCTGACTGTCGTCTGGTGATTCTGACTTCTGCTCATCATCGGTTTGATTCGGATCCGAGCTTTGATTTTCATCTTGCTGTTGCTGTTGCTGTTGCTGTTGCTGTTGCTGTTGCTGTTGCTGTTGCTGTTGCTGTTTCACCAGCTCTAGGTTTTGTCGGGCATCGGCGTGATCCGGCTGAAGCTCAAGGACCGATTGATAGGCTGAAATTGCCTGCTCGTACTGACCTGACTGGGCGTAGGCATTGCCCAGGTTGTAGCGTGATTGAACATCGGTGAGGGGCTTGAGGGTTTCAATCGCTTCGGTAAATTTGCCCGCTTTGTATTGCGCGGCACCTTTCCATTGTGGTTGGGTAAAAAGCCCCGCCGCAGCTTCATAATCCTGCGCCATGTAGGCCTGGTGACCTTGTTGATCTGCATTTTGCCAAGGGGAGGCCATGGCCGGGTCCAGGGGTACCAGACACATCAGCGCAGCAATCACAAGGCCACGGCGAAATCCGGCCAGTGACAAAATAACCAATGGAATAATCAGCCAGAACCCATTATTGATTCGCTCTTCCACCGTTTTCTCCTGCTGTTGATCTGTTCTATGTTGCGGTTTGGCGGTCGCTGCGATCAGACGTTCCACATCCCGGTTGGTGGATTGAAACAGCTGGAGCTGACCTCCTGTTTGTTTGGTCAGCGGGAGCAGTGTGTCGAGATTGACCTTGGCAACGACTGTCTCTCCCCGGCTGTTGGTCAGCAGGCGCCCATCCGGTAAGCGCACGGGCGCGCCCTGGCGGGTACCGATGGCCAGTACGGAGAGGCGGTAGCGACTGCCTTTGAGTAAACCCTGTGCTTGCTCCGATTCCTGCTTGCTCAGCCCGTCGGTGATCAGAATGATATCGCCTGCTGGATGGCCAGCTTGTTTGAGCAGGTTGATGGCTTCCCTGATCCCGGCTGCAGCGTTACTGCCTTGAAGCGGCATAATGTCCGGGGATAAATAGGGGATTAGGTTGGCCAGAGTACTGCTGTCACGGGTCAGTGGGCTGACGATATAGCCATCCGCCGCGTAGGTGACCAGGCCGGTGCTCCCTTCGGTCCAGCCGGGCAGCATATCCAAGGCTTTGAATCGTGCCTGAGTCAGCCGGTTGGGGCTGACGTCAGTGGCATACATGGAGCGGGACATATCCAGAACCAATACTCGCGCCCCATAGAGATGATAAGCTGGGAGCTCGGCTTTTTCCCAGCTGGGTCCGGCCAGTGCGAGCACACTGAGGCACCAGACGACTGTTAATCCCATCACCGTACGGCTGGAAGACGAGGGTGACAGCTCACCAAATTGTCGGGTCAGGTGAGGTGCAATAAGTGTTGTTTGTTGCCCCTTGTTGCGGGCCAGCCAGGGTAGAAGTGCGCCGAGCGGCAGCAATGCCCACAGCCATTCGGGATACAGAAAAGTAAATTCAGCCATGGCGCCTCCTTAACAGGGCCAGCAGCACTGTGAGCAGCAGGGTTATGGCGAGTGGATAACGGAAAAGCTCCTGACGCGGACGCCAGGTTTGTTGCGCGGTGTTGATAGGTTCCATTTGATCGATTAACTGATAAATCTGTTCCAGCTCCTGAGGATTTCTGGCGCGGAAGTATTGTCCGCCTGTGAGTTTGGCGATTTCGGTTAAAGTCTTTTCATCCAGATCCTGCGACGGATTCACGGTCCGTGTTGAAAAGAAGGTCCGTTGCTCAAGAGCCTCGGCACCAATCCCGACAGTATAAATCGTGACATCGCTCCGCGCTGCTAGCTCAGCCGCTTCAATGGGCTGGAGCACGCCGGCAGTGTTGGTGCCGTCACTCAGTAAAATAATCACTCGCTGCGGGGCCTGGCTGTCGATAAAGGTTTTGGCAGCGATCCCCAACCCTTCACCAATTGCGGTACTTTGGCCAATCAAACCTAACACGCTCCTGCTTAGTTGCTGCTTGACGGTATCCCGGTCAAAAGTCAGGGGTGTTTGCAGGTAAGCATGTTTGGCAAACAGCACCAATCCCAATCGGTCACCTTGACGTCTTTCGATGAAGTCACCGAGGACTTGCTTGACGGCAGTCAGGCGGTCCGTCGTTTCACCGTCCGGGGTGATCATATCTTCGATCGACATCGATCCGGACAGATCAACTGCCAACATCATGTCTCGGTGCTCAGGATTGATTTTAATTGGATCGCCATACCAGACCGGGCGGGCCAGTGCGCTGATCAGCAAGCACCAGGCAATGCCGGCCAGGATCTTTCGCCAGCGGGTATTTGGCTGTTGTTGACCAATCCCTTCCGGAAGCTTGGGAAGGCGAATGGCCACTGGCTGAGTCACCGGTTTGGTGAAGCGATAAACCAGCACGGGCAGGGGCAGCAAAGTCCAGGCCCAAATCCAGAGAAACTCAAACATGGGCACCCTCTGTCACGTTCGGTTGCTGCAATCGTGGAGAGGGTAGTTGGGCGTTTTTTAGCCACAGCTCGGCTTGCCGATAGCAACGCTGGAAATCCTGAGGTTCTAATGCCTGACCGGAAAAGAGCCCCTGGCTCCAGGGCTCTGATAATTTCGAAAACCCTTGCTGGTCATCGGTTAAATGGCGATCTAAAAAAATCAGCCATTGCTCACCGGTCAGGCTGGCAACCTGTTGGCGGGAGTAATAGGACATTGCGGTTTGTCGCAGCAATAAGTTAATGGCGTTGAGAGTGCCGGGATCCGTGTAGGTTTTCAGTCGACGAAGGGCTTCCCTTCGTGCTCTTTGCTTGGCTCGATTGTTGCGGATGGTGCGAAGCAATACAAACAGCCCGCTGACGAGCAGGCACAAGGCAATGATCCCGCACACCCACCATCCCCAGGCGAGAGGCCAGTATCCGGGGGCTTGCGGCAGATGAATGTCGGCCAGGGGCAAAGTGGAAGCCATATTGTTGACCGCTGGTTGCTCAGTCATGCGGTGACTCCTGAAGGATTTAATTGAGACATTAACGGCTGTGCTGCCGACAGGTGATGGACCGGGATCGCCAGACTGTGGGCCAGGTTGTGGAGAAATTGCTGGTGATGGTGGTACTGGTCATGAAGCTGCTGACGGGTGTCTTTCGCTGAAAAATCGACCCATAGCGCCTGATGGTTATCCCTGACATGCTCGGTTCCTCTGAAATGGGTATACCCCTGTTCCAGGGGGTCTGAAACTTGAACAAACCGGATCCGGTTGTGTTGGCGCAGCTGGCTCAGGCGGTGTTTGTCTGTAGCAGTCAACAAGTAAAAATCACTGATCACTACAATATCGCTACCTTTCGGGCACAGGTGATGAAGGTGCTTCAGGGCTGCGGCGAAATCCACCGGTACCTGCTCCGGCTCCTGATGGCGGTGCGCTTCAATCAGGGCATTGATCACCCGCAGCGGACCTTGCTGGCGCGCCGTCGGTTTACATTCGATGAGTTGAAAGCCGGTATAAATGATCGCGCCGATCCGATCCTGCTCACTGACGGCAAGCCAGCTGAGCAAACTGGCGAAGTGGGCAGCCTGAACAGACTTGAGCAGCAGCATTGAACCGAAGTGCATGTTCTGACTCAGATCGATCAGGAGCATTACCGGTTGCTCTCGCTCTTCGGTAAATAGCTTGGTGTGTGTTTTTCCGGTGCGAGCGGTAACGCGCCAGTCGATGGCCCGGATATCATCACCCGGCTGGTAGGGACGAACTTCCGAAAAGTTCATCCCACGGCCTTTCTTTCGGCTTAAGTGCTGGCCGTTGAGCTGCGACCAGATACTTTGCGCCGGCGGTAACCAGCGAACAGCCTGATTCTTGTATTGCAGCAGTTCGGCCAGACATAAGTTCACGCCATCACTGTGGGGCGGCAGAGCCGGTGTCACGGATGTCTCTGTCATGCGCACGCGACCTGTTCGATGATCTGGCTGATCAGCGTGTCAGTGGCGATGCCCTCTGCTTGGGCTTCGTAGCTAAGCAGCAGGCGATGGCGCAATACTGGGTAAGTCATTTGCTGTACATCTTCCGGGGTGACGAAATCCCGATTACTGAGCCAGGCATGGGCACGAGCACAGCGATCCAGCGCCAGGGTTGCCCGTGGACTGACCCCTAATTGCAGCCAGCTGGCCAGCTGATCGCTGTAGCGTTCCGGCTCACGGGTTGCCATGGTTAGCCGGATGATGTAATGCTCCACTTCTTCAGCCATATGAATATTCAGCACTTCCTGGCGGGCCGCGAAAATTTCTTTTTGAGTGAGTTGCACAGGTTCGACACTCCGGGCGCCCATTGCTTCACCACGGTTCAGACGCAGGATTTCCAGCTCACTGGTCGCATCCGGATATTCCACATTCAATTGCAGCAGGAATCGATCAAGCTGTGCTTCCGGGAGCGGGTAGGTGCCTTCCTGTTCAATCGGGTTTTGGGTTGCCATGACCAGAAATAACGCCGGCAGGCTGTATGTTTCCCGCCCGGCTGTGATTTGCTTCTCCGCCATTGCTTCTAACATGGCCGCCTGAACTTTCGCCGGCGCCCGGTTGATTTCATCGGCAAGCAACAGAGAATTAAAAATCGGTCCGGACTGAAAGGTAAACTCGCCGGTTTCCGGACGGAAGATGTCCGTTCCGGTTAAGTCTGCAGGGAGCAAATCCGGGGTGAACTGGATCCGGTGAAAGCTGCCTTCAATACAATCGGCCAGGACTTTCACAGCCCGGGTCTTGGCAAGACCCGGCGGCCCCTCGACCAGGATATGGCCATCGGCCAGGAGGGCTATCAACAGTTGCTTGATGAGATCAGGTTGACCAATTACCTGGCTGTCCAGGTAGGCCTGCAGGCGTTGAAACGTCGACGTTAACATAAATGAATTGAGTCCTTTAACTATAAAGCCATCAATTAAAAGGTGAATTGTGTGACCAGAATACCGGCCGATAGTTCAGTCCAGCCATTATGGTGGTGGTTATTTTGTTTGATAGCGCAAGATCTGTTCATCACGGAGCCTGTGCTGTGAATTATAGCCTGTTCATAGGGTTACCTGACGGTGATTTCAAGCCTGAACAGCAAGAAACAGGTGATTATCCTGGCGGTTGCCTGGATCGATCGGCATCTGGTTCTGGGCGCTTGTTCCCACGTTGGAGGTGACAAAAAAGATAAAAATATTTTTAAAACACCTATCAATAGTTGGGTTTTTTAAATAATAACTGGATATATAAAATGTTTTTTTAGACTTAACGTTTATTAAAACGAGGATACCCACTGAATGAATAATGATGTGCTTTATAAAATAGTATCGTTGGTTTTATTAATTTGACGAATAATTGACGTTGAACCTGGCACCCATATTGTGCATTTGCGTATTAAATAAGTGCAAGAGATATGAATGTTTCATGAATGATGCTGTCTATCTCCATAGATAAATGAATAATTCTATGTTTTAAATAACCTGGCACCATTAATGCATTAGTTATTTTTGAAAAAGGAATTTATTGAGTAATGAAATGGTTGTGTATTGAAGTGTAAATTCTGTAGTGGAATATTGGTACGACCATTGATGCTGTGTGTTGATATTGGTATGCCTGTGTGTTCTTATAATATTTATGCAATATGAAGGTCACGGTAATGACTTAATTGACCGATACGATGCATTAAAGTTTAGGAATAATCAGGTAGTTCAATTAGGTTGGTTAATCCTTGAAACTGAATGCAACTCGCTTTTTATTTTCAAGGCAGTAATAGCATCATCAATGATGGAATGGAGTCTTCTGTAATGAGCAAAACAGCATTAGTAACTGGTGCGAAAGGTGGTATTGGATCATCAATCACAAATGCGTTAGTCGACGCTGGGTATCGTGTGATTGCAACGTATTTCCCGAGTGGGGAAGAAAAAGCGAAACAATGGTTTCAGGAAAATAACTATTCAGAAGACCAAGTTAGGTTATTTCCTCTGGATGTTACTGATACAGCCTATTGCAAAGAAGCGTTGGCGAGCTTATTAGCAGAAGAAGGTGCTGTCGATGTTCTTGTTAATAACGCAGGGATTACTCGAGACACAACATTCAAGCGAATGACTGCAGAGCAATGGCATGAGGTCATTACAACCAACCTCAATAGTTTGTATAACGTTACACACCCACTGTTCGCATCCATGTGCGACAAGGGTAATGCACGCATTATTAATATTTCTTCAGTGAATGGCCTGAAAGGCCAGTTTGGTCAGGCAAATTATTCAGCTGCGAAAGCAGGTATGATTGGTTTTACCAAAGCCCTGGCTGCTGAAGGGGCGCGTTTTGGCGTGACGGTCAATGCGATTGCCCCGGGTTATACCGGGACTCCGATGGTCCAAGCGATCAAGCCGGAAGTGCTGGACGCCATTAAAGCTGAAATCCCGATGAAGCGTCTGGCGGAACCGAGTGAAGTCGCCGCAGCCGTGACATTTCTTGCCAGTGACGCCGCAGCATACATCACAGGCGAGACCCTGTCTGTGAATGGCGGTTTGTACATGCATTAATCTGTGACTTCGGTGATCGAATTGAAAGGACGCAAAAATGACTAAAGTTTATATTGTTGCTGCAAAGCGTACCCCTTTGGGGAGCTTTAACGGCTCACTGAAAGCAGTGTCGGCTTCCCGTCTAGCTGCGACTGCGATTAAAGCAGCGTTGGAGCAGGCGAATGTCGACCCGGCGAACCTGGATGAGGTGATTCTGGGTAATGTGGTCAGTGCCGCCCAAGGCATGGGCCCGGGTCGCCAGGCGGCGCTGTACGCCGGTGTTCCTCAGGAGGTGCCGGCTTACACGTTGAATATGGTTTGCGGGAGCGGGATGAAAACCGTGATGGACGCTGCGGCGCATATTAAAGCCGGTGATGCCGAACTCGTCGTGGCGGCCGGTGCTGAAAACATGTCGCAAATCCCGTTCACTGTCCCGGCATCGATCCGCGACGGTCAGAAAATGGGCGGCTTGGAGCTGGCGGATCTACTGATTAACGATGGCTTGACAGATGTTTTCAACAACTACCACATGGGTGTGACTGCGGAAAACGTGGTCGAAAAAGTGGGCCTGACTCGTGAACAGCAGGATAACTTTGCACTGGCCAGTCAGCAAAAAGCGGTTGCAGCCATTGAGCAGGGTAAATTTGTTGACGAAATTGTGCCGGTTGAAGTGACAGTTCGTCGCAAGACCAATCTGGTCGATACCGATGAATATCCTAAACCTGATGCCAGCATTGAAGGCTTGGCGAAATTGCGCCCGGCATTTAAGAAAGAAGGCGGTAGTGTAACCGCGGGCAACGCTTCAGGTATCAATGACGGCGCCAGCGCCATCATCGTTGCTTCTGAGACCGCAGTGCAAAAATATGGCCTGACACCATTGGCTGAAATTGAAAGCTACGCCCAAGCGGGGGTCGCACCGGAAGTCATGGGTCTCGGCCCTGTACCGGCTGTGACTAAAGCTTTGAACAAAGCAGGCTTGACTATTGGTGACATTGGCCTGTTCGAGTTTAACGAAGCGTTTGCTGGCCAGGCACTGGGTGTGCTGCATGAGTTGGCAGATGAGCTGGATACTCAGGTCGAAGATTTAGCCGAGCGTTCGAACGTGAATGGCGGTGCGATTGCGCTGGGTCACCCGCTGGGTGCGTCAGGAAATCGAATTATCGTCAGTCTTCTTCATGAGATGCGTCGTCGAGGTACTGAACATGGGCTTGCGACGCTCTGCGTCGGAGGCGGTATGGGCACGGCTATTGTCTTAAAGAACGTTGAATCCTAAATATTTTGTTTGTGCCCGGGCCTCAGTTGATGGATCGGGTACTCCATTGATACTTTCTAATTGAAGGAAACCGCTATGTATACGGAAATGTTTAAATCTTTCTCTGAGCAGACTGAAAAATCTTTGGCACCATACGTGAAGTTCAACAAAGTGTTCACCAAGAATATTGAAGAGCTGACAGAGCTGCAACTGGCAGCAGTTCGCGCGTATAGCGACCTTGGGATTTCTCAGCTCAAAGCTGTAAGCGAAGTGAAAGATCTGCAGTCTTTTGCTGAGTACAACAGCCAGCAACTGGAATCGTTGACAAAACTGTCTCAGCAGCTGATTGATGACAGCAATAAGTTCAATGCGATTGCTCAGTCTTTCAAAACTGAGGTGGAAGAGTTGGTTGCGGAAAATGTAAAGCAAGCCACGCCAACAGCATAAGTGAAATGACCACTCAGCCGCCCCATTCCGTGGGCGGCTATTTTAGTCCTAACACTGAGGTCATTGTAATGAACTATAACTTCTTTGCGGACTACTTTGCCAAGCTCCAAGACATAAACCAGGCATGGTGGAAGGAACTTGAATCTGGCAAGGCAGCCATGAACTCTCCCCTTAATAAAGCGCTGAATGAAATTAATTTAGAAGACAGCATCGAGTTTCTCGAAAAAGCTGCAGCGCAGCCATCTGTTTTAGCGCAAGCGCAAATGGAATGGTGGGAAAATCAGATGAAGATCTGGCAGAACGTCACCTTGAAAAATGGTGATGACGCCGATCTGGTCAAGCCCGAAAAAGATGATAAACGCTTTACTGATCCGGCATGGGAAAGTGAAGCGTTCTATAACTATATCAAACAGTCTTATCTGCTGTTTAGCAATACGATGAAGCAAACAATCGACTCGATAGAGGGCATAGATGACAAAGCCAAAGAGCGTTTGCACTTCTTTTCCCGTCAGGCGATTAATGCCTTGTCCCCGACGAATTTCATTACGACTAACCCTGAACTCGCGAAGTTGACGGTGGCTACGAACGGTGAAAACCTGACGAAAGGGATGGAACTGTTACAGGAAGACATGAAGGCCAGTGCTGATGTGCTGAAGATCCGCATGACCAACGATAGTGCGTTCGAGCTTGGGGTGAACGTGGCGAACTCGGAAGGTCAGGTGGTCTTCAAAAATGACTTGTTTGAGTTAATTCAATACAAGCCGTTGACTGAGCAGGTGAATGCAACCCCGTTGTTAATTGTTCCGCCGTTTATCAATAAGTACTACATTCTGGATCTTCGTGAGAATAATTCCATGGTGCGTTGGCTGGTCGAGCAAGGACATACGGTCTTTATGATGTCCTGGCGCAACCCGGATGTCAGCATGGCCGGTGTCGACTTTGAAGATTATGTCCTTGATGGGGTGGTCAAGGCCGTTGATGCGGTTGAAGACATTACCGGTGAAAAGCAGATTCATGCTGCCGGTTATTGTATTGGTGGTACGCTGCTAGCTGTTGCGTTGGCGTATTATGCCGGTAAGCGGATGCGTAACCGCATAAAGTCGGCCACTTTCTTTACGACGCTGCTGGACTTTTCACAACCGGGAGAAATCGGCGCTTATATCAATGATCCGATCATCTCCGCGATTGAAGCGCAGAATGAGGCCAAAGGGTATATGGATGGGCGCTCATTGAGTGTCACATTCAGCCTCTTGCGTGAAAATAGTCTCTACTGGAACTACTACATTAACAATTACCTGAAAGGGAACAGCCCGATCGATTTCGATTTGCTGTACTGGAATGGTGATAGTACGAATGTTGCTGTGGCATGTCATAGTACCTTGCTTCGTCAGTTCTACCTTGAGAACAAGCTGGTTGACCCGAAAGGGTATCAAGTGGGCGGGGTGAATATTGACCTGTCTAAGATCAAAGTACCGGCTTACTTTATCTCGACTCAGGAAGACCATATTGCACTCTGGCAGGGGACTTACCGTGGTGCGAAGAATCTGAGCAGCAAGCTGACTTTTGTGTTGGGTGAATCCGGCCACATTGCGGGAATTGTGAACCACCCGGCGAAGAACAAGTACGGCTTTTACACCAGTGATAAAGTTGTTGATGATCCGGAGGCTTGGCTGGCATCTGCACAACGTCAGGACGGCTCTTGGTGGAATCACTGGAATACCTGGTTGGCTCAGTATGATTCGGCAGAGCCAGTTGATGGACGTGAGTTGGGCAATAAAAATTACCCGGCTCTGGCTCCCGCGCCTGGCAGTTATGTGCAGCAGACATTGCCGATTGAAGTGTCCAATGCCGTCGAAGCGAGTCAGCAATCCGTCAATGCTTAACACTTAACGACGCATAGTCCTGTATCAAAGCCAGCGGATTTCGCTGGCTTTTTTCGTTGTGTCGATTGAAAAATGGTTGTTACTTTTTATACCTCTTGGCGATAGAATGTTTTTTTTACAACTTTTCATGACGCTCGTTTGAGTGGGTATTTATGACTTTGGATCGCCGCGCTGATCTTATTTTAATCGCAACAACCATGTTGGCCGCTGCCGGGTGGATCTTCTCCAAAGAAGCGATCCAGGGCTTACCGCCATTTGGCTTTATTGGTGCTCGTTTTGTGCTGGCTTCACTGTGCTTGCTCCCGTTTTGTTATTCGGCACTCAAGCAGGTGAAACGCCGCGAGCTGATCCGGGCCATGGGTGTTGGGTGCCTGCTCGGGTGCTCACTGCTGCTGTGGATCTTTTCTATCTCGGTGAGTGAGACGCTCGGTGAGGGCGCGTTCATTATGAGCCTCTCCATGTTGTTTGTGCCTCTGATCGCCTGGCCCCTGTTTCGTCAGCGTCCGCCCCGAATGTTCTGGTGGTCGTTGCCACTTGCCGTCGGGGGACTGATGTTGCTGGCACTGGGTGGGGCGGGGTGGCAGCAGTCCGCCAGTCAGTTGTGGTTTTTGTGCGCAGCGTTGACCCTGGCGCTGCACTTTAACGTCAACAGCCGCGTTGTCCGGCATGTCCCCCCGTTACTGCTGACCTGCATTCAGCTCTTTGTCACTGGTATGATTGGTTGGGTGGCTTCGCTGAGTTTTGAAACCTGGCCGGAAACCATTTTGTTATCGACTTGGGGCTGGTTTGCGATGAGTGTCCTGTTAGCAACCAGCTTACGCTATGTGATGCAGACCACCGGGCAAAAGCATAGTACGGCAGCCAATGCTGCGATTATTATGGTATTAGAGCCGGTATGGACAGTGGTTCTGAGTATCCTTTGGTATGGCGAGACCATGCCGATACATAAATTTCTGGGCTGTTGCCTGATCTTATCAGCGCTGCTGTTTTACCGCAGTGGGCCAGTGATTTTGTCCTGGCTAAAAGCCAAAACACGCTGAAGTTGCTCTACTTGCTCCGGGCTGAACGTCCGGAAGCTTGTATCCCTTATTTTATTATGTTTGATAAGCAAGCCTTCACCCACCTTTCTGAACTAACCTCACAATTAACGACTATATTGTTACTGAAGAGTGAAATGCATGGAACGGCTGGTGGCGGGTGATCATAAAAATTGAACCATTCTTTTGGGGATTTAATTTGCGGGGTTTGTTGCCGCCTTAGTTAGAAATCAAAAGTTGATTGAGGTGTCGTAGTGGTACGTTTGTATGCAATTTTCTCATTTCGTCATCCTATTGTGCATGGCGTTATTTTGCTATTGTTGGGGGCCTTTCTTGGAATCAGTGTCTATCAGTTGCTCGTACACGAATCCTTAATCTTCTTGCCCGGTATAATTTTGCTGATTATCCCGATGATATTCTTTGCTAAAGCGTCAGATTATAAACGAAAATATTTACACGACTGAGGTGTGAACTATCGATGTGGGGGGGGGCTCTTCCATAGCATGTGTGCTTTTGCAGCCCAGTTATAGATATAGTGGGTGCCGCTGATGGTGATAAGGAATATGACTGCCATGAGCCCAACGGAGATGAGTTGTTCGGGAATCTGTGGCAGCAGCTGTTGGCTAATGATGAGCAAGGCCAGCACAATCAGTGCCAAGGTGCAGCCTTTTCCCCATAAACTGGGCGCAAGCCGATAAGGCCCAAAGCAAAGATAGAACAGAGCTGCACCGAGCAGAATGATGATATCCCGAATCACTATCATGGCGAAGACCCAGAGCGGTAATAGCTCAATTTGTACGAACGCAATATAGGCGCAGAGTAGCATGGCTTTGTCGGACAACGGGTCGACAATTGCGCCATAGTGACTCAGCGCTTTTAATTTTCGGGCAAGCCAGCCATCCAGTCCGTCACTCAAACCGGCGATCGCGATGATCCAAAGAACGGTCGTAAAGTTTCGCTCCAGGATAAAGAAGTAAATGGGCACAGCTAAAAACATGCGTAATGTGGTCAGCATGTTCGGTATTTGCTTGATAATACTTCGCGACATGGCGGCTAAGGACTGGTGGACCCTCCTTTTAGTGTAAGCCTATTGCGTTCATTGCGTCAGCCTCGCTTCAGAGCTCCACCTTTTTGAGCTCTGCCAATGTAGCACCCATTGTCGTCAATCACGGGTCATCCTGGCTTGTTGAAATACTCAACCACCGCGTTAGATTTTTTGATTATAGGGTAACGGCTTCTCGAAAAGTTCTGCCTCGCCCTCGGTATTTTTCTACGCTATTTTTGAACATTTACTGACTGTGATTGGTATCAGAAGTTATCTGCTACATTCGTGTGTTAGCTAGTGCGTTGCTGTAACTTGTCGCCCGAATCTGTAGACTACGAAATGTAAATGCAACTTGTTGTATTCATGGTTGCATCTTCCTGGTCTCCTTGGTATTTTGTCGGCATGAATATGAATTCTATTGCTTTTTTCATCGCAAATTCCTGGTGGCGCTCTGTGTTATAGAGCGGCGCTGGATCACGTGTATTCAATAGCCGCCGGCAGGCAGCGATTGAATCAACTCATTGATGGTGTCTCCGGCGGAATTAACCTGGAGTATGATCATGAACCATCAGCAACAAGCTTCCCTGAAATCTCAAACGGCTGAGAAAATCCTGACCGGCGACCGGGCGACGGGCCAGTTACATCTGGGCCATTTTATCGGCTCCCTGCAACAGCGCGTGGCGTTGCAGCATCGCTATCAGCAAACGATTCTGGTGGCTGATATGCAGGGCCTGACCGATAACGGCCATCATCCGCGCAGAGTCGCCGACAATATTCTCAATGTTGTGGCGGACTATCTGGCCGTTGGGATCGATCCGCTGAAGACCCGGATCTGCCTGCAGTCGGCGATCCCGGCACTGGCCGAGCTGACGATGTACTATGCCAATCTGGTGACGGTGGCCCGTTTACAGCGTAACCCGACGGTCAAGCATGAAATTGAGGGCAAGGGGTTCGGTGCGTCGATACCGGCCGGGTTTCTGACCTATCCCATAAGCCAGGCCGCCGATATCACGGCGTTTAAGGCGACTCTGGTGCCGGTCGGGGACGATCAACTGCCGATGTTGGAGCAGACCAACGAGATTGTCCGCAAACTCAATCAAATCGTTGGGGAAGATATCCTGGTTGAATGCCGCCCTTTGCTGAGTGAGATGCCCCGGTTACCGGCACCGGACGGCAAGAGCAAGATGTCAAAATCCTTGGGGAATTGTATTTACCTGGATTCGGATGATCGGGCGATTGCGCGGGCGGTGAAGTCGATGTACACCGACCCCAACCATCTGCGGATTGAAGATCCGGGTTGTGTGGAGGGCAATGTGGTCTTCACCTACCTGGATGCATTTCACCCGGATTCCGCTTATGTCAGCGAATTAAAGCAGCAGTATCAGGCGGGTGGTTTGGGGGATGGGACCACCAAACAGATCCTGACAGATTGCCTGCAGACGCTGGTCGCGCCGATCCATGAAAGGCGGGCGGAGTACATGGCGGATAAAGCCCAGCTGGTGGCACTCCTGAAACAGGGCAGTGAGCAGGCACAAGAAGAAGCCGATGCTGTTCTCGGGGAGATCAAACGCGCCTTTGGCCTGAAATTGTTCTGAATAGGCGTGCCCCGCATCCAAAGATTCATGCGGGGCAGACCATTGTTGCCGCACAGCCGTGGCAACATGAACTCAACTGGTTGATCCGACAACGTTTGTTGTTGGCAGTGTTTTGGTCATAAATATCTTGTTTTCTTGATGCTTGTCGACTTTCCAACCGAGGTAAGTATAGAGGTTGATGTTTTCTGTGAATGCCTGGTGCGTAACCAGCCGTAGCGCTTGATGGCCATGCTGCGCTGCTTGCTGCTGTGCAAATTCAATCAATCCCCGGCCGAGACCATACCCCTGAAAATCAGGGTGAACGGCAACATTGGCAATGGTTGTGTAATCCTGCTCGTGGATCAGAATTAGTCCGCCGACTAAAGTATCACCCGCGTAAGCGACCCATACCGGATATAAACGGATCTCTTCTGCGTAGTCGACTTGCATCGGAGGCAGCGCTTGTCCACCATATGCCGCGTTCAATTGACGGTAAGCATGGTGCATACACTGAGTTAATCGATCGGCATCTGCTTGGCAGGCTTGGCGAATTTGCCAGGATTTTTGAGTCATGGTCACGATTCCTTTGACAGAGATGCTTGTTTATGGAAAACCGCATCCGTGTTCTTCTCACAAGTGATGTTGTTTGGCGACGTGCCAATATTAATATTTTAATTTATCCATGCCGGTGTAATAGAGTGGGGGATGAGGTAAAATCGGCATATATTCAGATTTAGGTTAAGAGACATGCTGCCGGATAAAATCCACCACGTTAAAGTCGATCACTTCAGGGACTTGTCATTTGAAGAGCACAGCCACACCGCCCATCATCCGGAGCACCGACTGGCTTTACTGACCCAAGGTGTGATCGAGATGGTTTATGGCACAGATATCAGGATTGTTGCCCCTGCTATGATCATGATCCCTCCCGGCGTGCCGCACAGAACTTTAAGTGCTACGCATGTTGAGATGTACTTGGTTTCTTTTTGTACCGGCTGCTTGGGCATTGATGAAGCCAGTCTGCTGATGGAGCCTTTTCAGCGGGTAATCGATGGCTCTCTTCCGACTGTGCCCGTTGAGCCGGCGCGGATCCCTTTGTTGATCCAGCTTGTGCAAGCATTGAGTGATGAAAGCCAGCAATCAGGCGCTGAATCTCCCCCTTTACTGCGCTCCTATCTGTCAATCATTTTTGGCGATATTTACCGTGGTATGGCATTGGAGAGCACGCATCCCCCGGTGAGCAAGCTGGCGTCAGAAGCACTGAGATTTATTCATCAAAACTGCCATGGTGCCATTTCGCTGAAAGATGTTGCGGATGCCGTTCACCGTGTGCCTTCCCATGTGGCGACGATGGTGAAGAAGGAAACCGGTTTTACGGTTGGAGAGTGGATCTGCCAGGCTAGAATCAAGAAAGCCTCGAGCCGATTATCTCACAGCTCTCTAACGGTTCAGGAGGTGGCTGCCGAGTTAGATTGGAAAGATATGACCCACTTTATCCGGCAATTTAAGAAGGTGACAGGGCAGACTCCAGCTCAATGGCGCAAGAAACAGGCAACGAAACCCAGCAACTAATACCAATCGTCCTCAATAAGCGGTCACCCTGGCTTGTTAAAATGCCCGTTGACTGCGTTACAATCTTTGATTGTAGGATAACGACTGCTCGAAAAATCCCACTTTGTTCTCAGCATTTTTCTGACGCTATGTCTGATCACTTACTCGCTGTGATTGGTATATCTGGCAAGCCGCTGGGTTATCGTGTGGTTTAGGCGTACTGCGCTGTTTTCTTCAGTGAAATGAAAGGAAGGGTGACGACAAAGGTCACGAACTCAGCCAGTGGTATCGCCAGCCACACGCCCGTTAAACCGAAGGCTGTTGGTAACAGCATTAAAAATAGCGAGACGAAGACAATACCTCGAAGCAGCGCCAAGTTGGTTGCAATCTTTACTTTTTCCACCGACTGAAAATAGGATCCCAGGACTAAATTCGCTCCCATAAAAGCTGTCGCAGGATAGAACAGGGCCAGTGCCTGAGTTGCAAGTGCAACTTCTTCTGGGTTCACTACATTGAACAGACTGACGATTTCCCCGGCGAACAAGTAGATGAAGATGTAAGCCAAACCGCCAATGACAAAGACAAACTTCAATGAAAAACCGAGTAACTCTTCGATGCGTTGATGGTTTTTAGCACCGTGATTAAAACCAAAGACCGGTTGTACCGAGAAAGCAACACCAACCAGGAACTTCATGACGAAAAACAGGGTAAAGCTAATCGTGGCTAATGCCGCGCCCGCCTCACTACCGCCTTGAGAAATCGCGACTCTGTTCAGCAGGGCAAAAGCCAAGGCGCCTGAGATCTCCGCAATAAAAATAGGAAAGCCTAATTTTAAAATTCTTTTCTGCTCATGATCGCGGACCTTAAATTTATAACTTGTGAATGAGAGCTGCTGCTTCCCCAGGTAGAAATGGTATCCCATATAAATGACGGCCACAGTTTGAGCAATGCCCGTCGCGATGGCGGCTCCTTTTAATTCCCATTCAAACACGAGTACGAACAGCAGATCGAGCAAGACGTTTAAAATGCTGGATAATATATTGGCATTTCGTGAAACATGAGGCGATTTGTCGTTATTGATAAAGAAACTGAAGCTAAACCGTAGGAACAGCGTCGGCAAGAATATAGCCCAATAGATTAGGTACTCCCTAAGGTAAGGTTGGATGTCAGCATTGGCACCAAGCAGATCAACCCACATATCCATCCAGATCAGCAACACACCAGTGAATGCAGTAGATATCAAAACAGAGAAGCTGCAACCATAGTGGAAAACACGGTTAGCTTCAGTGGGTTGATTTTCTCCAAGTTTGATAGCGACAACCATACTGCTGCCAATGCCAAATAACATGGCCAGTGAAATGGCGACCATTAATACCGGAAAGCTCATGCTGATGCCCGCTAAACCCATCGTGCCGACACCATAACCGACAATAATACCATCAGCGACCTGGTAGGCTGCCATGGTCAGCATGCCGGTTAATGTCGGCCAATATAATTTGAAAAATAAGTGTTTTATCGGATCATTCCCAAAGTCCATGTTGTTCTCTCATGTCGTTGTATCATTGGTCGATACTTTAACTTGCAACAGCCAGGGGGAGCAGGGCGTTGGTTGTGTAAAAATCAGCGCATTTTTAGTTTTCAACAGAATATTTTTTTACGGGGTGGGGCTCTAGGCTTTGTGGAAAATATCAACCGGACTCGCTATATCCGTTCAGCACCGATGCGGGTAGAGCCGGGGCTATCTGAGCCACCCTGGGCCACAGTACGTCGCGGAGGCTATTGAAGAAACACCTGGACGAGCCAGTTCACGAGCCAGGATCCGGTCATGAAGGGCAGGACGAAAACGAACAGAATTGTCTTCATGCTATATAAAATAAGGCTGGATACTTTATTCATTGATGATTCCACTGTGAACAAGCATAAAATGGGTGCATTTTTGTGTGACAGATCCGCCCATAAAAGAAAAACAGGCATGATGTTGATGAGAAATGGGCGTTCGCTTCGTGGGCGGAGATTAGCCCCGGTAGCCATTGCTGTCTGACTACCGAGAGCACTCAAGTCACGCCTGATTCAGGGGATGCAATGGATGGCTAAGGCTTTTGCGCTCTGAGTAATTCGAAAGCAATTTCTCCCTCGGCCAGGGTTTGCCGTTTCAGTCGAAAAAAGCCGGCGTCCTCTATTTGCTTGAGAAGGTGGTTTGCATCGTTTTGATGCCAGGCCATCACCTCGTGGTCCTCAGCGATATAAAGATAGCCACCTGGCTCTAATACCCGTAGTACCTCAGCGAGCCCCTGCGCCGGGTCCAGCCAATGATGGAATGTGTTGATGGCCAGTGCGACTGATATGCTGCCGTCATCTAAGGGGAGTGCCTCCGCAGCCCCGGTCAAATACTGAACACGCGTCCCGGCTGGATGAGTCTTGGTTTGAGCCTTCGCGATCTCAAGCATTGCTGCGCTGGGGTCAATGCCGAGCAGTGCCCCCGAGGTAATTAATCGAGAAGCCTCTCGGAGCGCGGTGCCACTGCCACAGCCAATATCTAACAAACGGTCATCGGCCTTAAAGGGGATCGCCGCGACAGCCAAACGGTTGGTGGGCCAGTTGCCATACGCTTCGGCGTAGGATCTAGCTTTGGTTTCGTCCCAAACCAACACCTGCTCCCTTTCCGGACACGCGTGAGAATGTTGATGAGATTTGGGTGGTTCATCATGGTTAATCTTGGTCATGCTTTGGGCTCCATATCGGCTTTTTGTTTTGTACACCTAGGATAGATTTCGAAAGCATGGCAACCATAGTGCTGTGGTTGCTCATTTATCGGCTGATTATCAGATTGTTGTATAGTGCAGCGCTGCAACCTGAGCTGACCAGTCCCATTTTCGCCCCACCGGGACGAGTCCGATTGGGGCGGGAGGCTCAGGCATTTTGCTTACCAGGCCGATAGCAGGAAAAATAGGGCCATACTAAGTACGGTGGTCAGTAGGACGTTTTTGAGTTTCCAGGCCAGCAGCACAGCGGTGATCGCTGCTACTAAGTACGGGTTGGTCCAGGACAGGGCGACTTCACCCTCCGGCAGAAACACGATGGGCGCCAAAATAGCTGTCAATACTGCAGGACTTGAATAGCTTAGTAACTTCTGGGTTTCAGCACTCAGTTTGATCGGTAATCCGGGGGCTAGAAAGAGATAACGGCTGGCAAAGACCAACAGGGCCATCGCCCCGATTGAAACCCAAATCATGACTTGCCTCCTTCAGGTTGCTGGGAAACCGGACCGCCGAGGAATTTATTATAACTGTAACCGGCGACCATGGCAGATAGGCTGGCCAGCATCAGGCCGCCTTCAACTTGGTATGCTTGGCAAAGGACCGAAGCGATCATTGCGACCACCACGGATACCAGGACTGAAATATTCTTAATGGCAGGTACAACCAGTGCGATGAAGGTTGCGGCAATAGCAAAGTCGAGGCCAAGGCTGTCGAGGTTGGGAATAAACTTGCCAGCGACGATTCCGGCAAATGAAGCCAGGTTCCAGCACAGATAAAACCACAGGCCTGCCCCGAGCGCGTACCAGCGGTTAAATTGCTTGGGGGATTGATGGCCACACAAAGCAAACAGCTCATCAGTCAGCAAGAACCCAAGCCCCAGACGCCACTTGAGCGGTAGCGGGCTGACTTTATCGCGCATACTGATACTGTAGAGCAAATGACGGGAGGTAATGATTAGCGTTGTCAGCAGCAAGGTTGCCAGCCCGGCCCCGACTTTCAACAGGCCGGTGGCAACCAACTGGGCAGAACCGGCAAAGACAATGGCTGATAAAGCCTGGCTCTGAAAGGGATCCAGTCCAATATCGATTGCGAATGAGCCGGCCAGAAGCCCCCAGGGGATCACGGCAATACACAGTGGTGTGACGGCCAGCGCGCCTTGTCGGAACTGGGCCAATTTGGATTCGGTGGCCGCCGTTTCGGCTGTGGAACCTTGTTGTGTCGGGGCTAGTGCCATGTCGTCGGGCCCGTAGCCCGTCGCTTCAACAGAGTTTGGTGTTTGCATGGAGTCTCAATTCTTATTGGTTTGTTGAGTCTGTACCTTATTTGATAAGGGGCATGTAAACTTGTACGTTGTTGCGCAATTTGCGGGCTGTGTATCAGGAATATCAGGTTAGGTATTGACCTGCTTCGCGAACTGGCCGGGGGTGACGCCCATGGCTTTTTTAAAATGGCGATGGAGGTGGCTTTGATCATGAAAGCCGGCTTCTTGTGCCGCGTCTGACAGTGTATGTCCCTGCCGGATCAGCTTTTTGGCCAGTCGCAGGCGGGACTGGATTTGATAGCCGTGGGGCGGTAAACCATAGACTTTCTGGAACGCTCGGACCAGGTGATATGGGCTGAAGGAGGCCAGGTTAGCAAGCTCTTGCAGCGACACATCTGCACTTGGGAAATCATCAAGAAACTCTTTCACCCGCTTCACCTGCTGTTGGGCTTTGGGTGACTCACCCGGCAGACCCGGCTGGCAGCCGTGCTTACACATGAGCTTGGTCAGGACACCATAGAGCAGCGTTTCACGCAACAGCCGGTTGGTCGAGTGCTCCAGGGTGTTGAAGACAAGCCGGAGCTGGTTGGCCAGCTCCGGATCATCAACGACCGGGGATGGAAAGTACGGAGCGCCACTTCGGGCAGTGCTAACCGTCAGCTCCCGGCTAATTGCTTCAAATTGCCCCGGCAGGGGATACATGGCTTGATAAGACCAGCCGCCTTCTGTCGCTGAATGGCCGTTATGAATTTCATCGGCGTTGACCAGAATGATGCTGTTTTGCGGGGCAACGTGGTTACCGCCGGTGCGGTAAAACTTCTGGGCGCCGTTCTCAATCACCCCAACGGTATAGCCCTCGTGGCTGTGGCGAGAGAAATTCTGGCGATGATAGTGGGCATTCAGTAACTCAATACCGCCCAGCTCCTGGGCCACGCGGTAAGTGGCCAGCTCTTTGGCAGGCTGCAGTGTTGTATGTTGATGGTTCTGAGCTGGCGTCATGCTGGCGAATTTCCTGTCGAGCGTCCTCGGCTCAGTATATCGGAGATTTTTGGAAGGCGTTTGTACAAAATTGCGCATCCCGGTCGTGAATTTTCAGGATCCCTGCTATGAATAACACGGGGCGGGTATCCGGCTCCCGTCAATTCCAGGTGAATAATCAAATGAGAACGTATATGTTTGGCTTCAAGACAGGCTGTCTGGGCTTTGGGCTGCTTGTCGGTACGGTGCTCCCGGTTGCTGTCGCGCAGCAGTCGATTTCAACGGCTACACCGAAGGTGGAGATCCACCCCAAAGGTGTCGACCACCGGATCTGTTGGTACGGCGGCAAAGAGTACTCTCGCGGTTCGATTGTGATCGTGGGGACAACGCAGCTGGTTTGTCAGGCTGAGAATCAGTTTGAAACCAATGGCCGCTTAACTTGGCATCAGTTGGATAAGCCATCTCAGAAAAGCGCTTCGAATTAAACCAGCCAACTTAAGACAGCACAGACAAAGTAAAGCGGCAACAAAAACGCAGCGCCGATTGCACTGCGTGATTTTCATGGCGTGATGGACAGCTCTGGGGTTAGCGAACCATCCGGCCCGAGTTTGGCGCAACTTTGCCTGTACCACCCTGATGGTGTTCCGTGCTTACGCCCATTTCCTGCATCAGTAGCTCTTTCATTGCTGCGGATTCTCGCTCATTGGTGGGTTTCCAATTGGCAATCACTTTTGCTCTTTGACTCTTCATCGGACGATTCCTTTATTCCATGTCAACCTGACGATATGCACATGTGGGCACATTGTGCTTGTATTGTCATACAAAGTGAGGGGATTTACCAGTATAAAAACGCAAGATATTGCATATGCGCTTTCATTAATAATAGACGCGAATGAATTGAAGGTCACCTCAGACCAGTATATTCGGTTTGGCGATACTATATCGAGCCGTCGGTGAGGGGCAGGTGAAATGAGTGCGGCCGCCATAAAGGCGACCGGGGGTGATCTTATTTCGCCAGTGAGCGACTTTTCAGCTCGAAAATGAGTTTTTCAGCGCTGCACTCAAATTGCAGCCGGGCCTGTAATGTCTGGCTGTTTTCATCAATCTGCGAAGCTTCGTACTTGAAGTTTGCATTGACTTCAGCGGCCAGGGCAAGATAGCGCTGTAATTCGGCTTCGAGAACCGCTTTTCCCTGACCTGTAATCTGTACTTCGGCGACATCATCACCTTCTTTGATAATAAAGCCCATTTCGGCGGAAACACCGCATGCTTCGCAGGTTTGGTAGTCCAGTTCTTCGTTTGCCATAGTGATCTCTTCATGATCTGTACCGATATATCCGAGAGTCTAATGCGATGTGATCCGGATCGCTATGACCTAAAACAAATTACAGGCTTATTTGCGATAGGGAATATAAGTGCGTGTATTGGGCGTTGGTGGTAACAGACCCGCCTAAGGCGGGTCTGAATTGGGTCGCAAGCCTTTGTGGATTATACCAATCAAAGTAAGTAAGTGATCAGAAATAGCGTAGGAAAAATGTTTGAGAACAAGGCAGAATTTTTTGATAAGTAGTTATTCTACAATCAAAAATTCTAACGCAGTTATCGAGCATTTTAGCGAGCTAGGATGACCAGTTATTTACTGCGATTGGTATTAGTGCTCAATCCAACCACGAGAGCAGGATACAGCCCGTTTCCAGCCTGAGTAACGGCGCTCTCGTTTTTGTTGATCGCCATCTGGTATGAACAGGCGATCCAGTTTGGCTTTCTCTTTCACTTCGTCCAGATCCTGCCAGAAACCAACCGCCATACCGGCCAGATAAGCAGCGCCCAGTGCTGTGACTTCGGTGACCACAGGACGGTGAACTTCCGTATCAAGCAGATCAGCCTGGAACTGCATCAGGAAGTTATTGGCCACTGCACCACCATCGACTTTCAGGCTGTCGAGGGTAATACCGGAATCCGCTTGCATCGCATCCAGCACATCACGAGCCTGATAAGCGATACTTTCCAGCGTTGCGCGGATGATATGATTGGCATTCACGCCGCGTGTCAGGCCCACAATTGTACCGCGGGCGTAGGCATCCCAGTATGGTGCGCCCAGTCCGGTAAAGGCCGGAATGACGTAAACACCATTGGCTGTCTCTACTTTTTCGGCAAAGTATTCGGTATCCCGCGCGTCGTTGATCAGTTTCATCTCGTCACGCAGCCACTGAATCGAGGCGCCGGCCATGAATACGGCACCCTCCAGCGCGTAGCTGACATCGCCTTCCGGGCCGCAGGCCAGGGTTGTCAGCAGGCCGTTGGAAGAGGTTACTTTGTTCTTCCCGGTATTCATCAGCAGGAAGCAGCCGGTACCGTAGGTATTCTTCGCCTGACCGGAGGTCACGCACATCTGGCCAAACAGAGCAGCCTGTTGATCGCCTGCGATACCCGCAATCGGGATCCGTGTGCCGCCTTTACCACCCAGGTTCGCCATGCCGTAGATCTCAGATGATTTACGAACAGACGGCATCATGCTTAATGGGATATCGAACGCTTTTAACAGCTTTTCGTCCCATTCCAGAGTATTGATGTTAAACAACATGGTACGGGAGGCGTTGGTGTAGTCAGTGACATGAACCTGACCCTGGGTCATTTTCCAGGTCAGCCAGGTATCAACCGTGCCGAATAACAACTCACCGGCTTCAGCTTTCTCACGGGCGCCCTCGACATTGTCCAGGATCCATTTGACCTTGGTGCCTGAGAAGTAAGGATCCAGCACCAGACCGGTGTTTTCCTTGATATAGTCTTCCAGACCTTGAGACTTCAGTTCTTCACAGATTTCAGCTGTACGACGGCACTGCCAGACAATCGCGTTGTAGACAGGTTTGCCGGTGTTTTTATCCCAGACAATCGTGGTTTCACGTTGGTTGGTGATCCCGATCGCCGCCACTTCATCGGTACGAATCTCAGCCTTGGCCAGGGCCTCGGTTAGGGTTGAGCTTTGGGTGGCATAAATCTCCAGCGGATCATGCTCTACCCAACCGGCATTGGGGTAAATCTGGGTAAACTCGCGTTGTGCGGTGCTGACGATATTGGCATCGTGGTCGAGAATGACAGCGCGTGAGCTGGTAGTGCCTTGATCCAGCGCGACAATATATTTCTTCTCGGCGTTCATTATCTTTCTTCCTCTTCTTTATAATCAGGCTTATTTCGTGAGTTCAGCAGGTGTTGCGTCTGAGCGCTGTGCCGGTTCAGCTTGTGGCAGGTACATGGCAATGGCTTTCGGGTACAGCCAGGCTCCGAAGGATGCCCCCATGATTGGTGCCAGGATTGGGACGATGAAGTAAGGGATATCCTTACCACCGGTTAGTGCGATATCACCCCACCCAGCCAGATAGGCAAAAAATTTCGGCCCAAAGTCGCGGGCAGGGTTCATGGCAAAACCCGTTAGTGGGCCCAGTGAGCCACCAATCACGGCAATCAAAAGCCCGATCAGCAATGGCCCCATTGCGCCGCGCGGCGTGCCATTCTTTTCATCGCCAATGGCCAGAATGGCGAACATCAGGACAGCGGTGATCACCATCTCAACCGCAAAGGCCCCCATGAAGCTGAGCGCAGAGTGTGGATAGGTCGAGAAGATGCCTGCGGTCGCCAGGCTCGCTTCCGTGCCTCGAATAATGTTGTGCGTCGCTTCATAGTCCGCAAATAAGTTGCTGTACAGGCTATAGACCAGGGCGGCTGCACTGAATGCGCCCAGTAATTGCGCAGCAATGTACGGCGCCACTTTGCGCTTATCAAAGCCATGGAACAAAGCCAGAGCGATGGTCACGGCTGGGTTGATATGGGCACCGGAAACACCGGCAGTACAGTAGATGGCAATGGTCACCCCAAGGCCCCAGGTGATGCTGATTTCCCATTGCCCAAAACTGGCACCGGCCAGAACCAGGGCGGCGACACAGCCGACACCAAAAAAGATCAGCAATCCGGTGCCGATAAACTCTGCGATGCATTCCCCGGTCAGGGTTTTTCTATCATGATGGCTCATATTCCTTCCTCTTCAATGACCACATATTGTCCTTGTTATGTTGTGAAAGTGTGTTTTGTTAACACCCTCGAAACATAATATAGGTCATTTGGAGCGATAATGTACACAAACCGAACATTTTGTTTTCGTTTTTGTGTCTATATTGTGACTTTTGTCGCTCATTTGAGCGTTTGGTTGCTGCGTGTGTTCGCAATTTGATGATCAAGTGAGCATGCAAGATGAGTGAGGCTGTAGCAGGTGTCATCAGTGATATTCCCACAAGTCGGCACCCTGAGTAGGGCTATTCTGGGCGCAACAAGCTACTCCATACGCTATGAGACAATGAAAGCCGATGCTCTTGGGGGATAGAGGGTTGTGATTATGAACGAATATAATACGCTCGAAATAAAACTTTTGTTCGAAAAGGAATGTTGCTAGTGCCGGAGAAAGAAGAGAGTACATCTGTACTCTCTTTGCTTCGGCTTGAACCGACGTGCTCTGACAAACGTATCGGGTCGTACAGAACCTGTAAGTTAATCTCTACTGCGGTTCTGGACATCGTAGTTGTAGCTGACTTTGACGATCGCCTGATATTGCGGGGTACCGGATTGTGTGAAAAATTCCTGTACGACGAGTTGGGTTTGGCTGACATTGACCGACCGGGAACGCAAGCCATGGTCATAAATCCCCAGTGATCTTTTCAGCTGTCGAGGCGTTGCGGTTTGAATGGTCTTGCTGAGCGAAACACCCTGCTGAGTGACCTGTGCCTTGTCACTGCCTGCTGCGGCAGTGAAGTGGCGTGTGTCTTGATAGGATGTCCAGGAGAAGGCTTGAACGGACAGGCTCATCCCCGCGAGTACAACAGCACTGAGTAGCTTGATCATCATTGGCTCCTTAACTTACCGCCTTCGGTAAGCTGGGTGGTTTGAGTGAACCTGTGATCAAGACCTTGGTGTTGCCGGAATATTTCAAAATGATGTCATTTTTTTCTTAAAATTGAAATGCTTAGGTCTATACCAGATGTCGGGGCTGAGCCTTTCCCCGACATCTCAGCAAGTTACTCCGGCAGATCTGGGTACAGGCGGGCAACATGATCCCGGACTTGCCGGAACGGATAGGCTTCCAGCTTGGCGAACCCGCCCATCTGCCGTGCTTTGAGTTGGGTGTTCAGCGGCGAGGACATACCACTGAGAAACCGGGTGACGGCTGCTGTGGATGGGGGCGATTGGCAGGCCGTCAGAAATGGATCGCACCAAGCCTGAAGCATATTGGCCGAAACTTCCGGCTGGGCTTCGTTTGCTGGCAGCGTGGCAGCATCCCCCCGACATACAGAGCAATGGCCGCATTGCTCAGGGGCGCGGTGGTCGGCAAAGTAGTGCGCCAGCGAATGACTGAGGCACTGTTTGCTTTCGAAAAAGCTAATCATGTGTTGGATCCGACCAATTTCATTGTCTTCTTTGTTCTTGAATAGCTGATAAAGGCTGCCGGCCAGCGCGGCGCGGTCAAAATTCGGTTCCAGAACCCGGAAGACATCGGTCATTTGCTTGCTTTCCAGTTCAATCCAGCCTTTTTCGCTGAAGAAATCAATCGCGGCAACCACGCGCTTGCGCTCGGCCTGGGCATGTTGCCATAAGGCATCAAAGTCAACCGTATGCCAGGTCCGCGCTTTCGGTGAACAGGCAAAGATCTGGCTGACAAATTGTTGCCGCTCGCCCTGGAACTGCGCCACGATGGCATCCAGCGCCATGACGGGTTTGAAGCGGTAATCGGCAAAATAGGTGTACTGGGGTTCGATAATACCGTGGACTTCCAGGTACACCAGCAAGGTTTTCAGTGGCAGCAGGCGAATGTTGGTGTCTCGGGATAAACGTGACAGGATCACTTCCCAAGGGCCATTTGTATTCTGGATTTGCGCCAGGACGGCATCGATAGCTGCCAGGTCCGGCGTGTCTCCGTAGACGAAGTTTTCCAGCACATTAAGGCTGGACTTATTCGCGAGCACGGTACAATGGGAGGTCTGGCCATCTCGTCCGGCGCGGCCGATTTCCTGGCTGTAATTCTCGATGGATTTGGGCAGATCATAGTGAATGACCCGGCGGATATCAGCTTTATCGATCCCCATCCCGAAAGCAATGGTGGCAATGATGCATTGGCAGTCGCCGTTCATAAATGCCTGCTGAATGTGCTGGCGGCGTTCTGCATCCATCCCGGCATGATAGGCCCGGGCCTGAAATCCATGCTGGCTCAGCCATTGAGCCAAGTCTTCCGCCGTTTTTTGCAACGTTACGTAGACGATAGTGGGCTGCGTCGGAGAGAGTTGCTCGAGCAATGCATGCTGCTTTTGCGCCTCTTCAACCGGGGTGATGGTTAAATCCAGGTTCGGGCGATAGAAGCCGGTCACAACAACGTTGTCTTCGGCAATGGCGAACTTCTCGCGCATATCGTCGATCACGGCCGGGGTGGCGGTCGCAGTCAGCAACAGGACCTGCGGGATCTTCATCCAGTCCCGGTGCTGCGGCAGTTTGAGGTAATCCGGACGGAAGTTATGCCCCCATTCGGAAATACAGTGGGCTTCGTCAACGACCAGCAAAGAAATCGGAATATTTGAGATAAACTGACGGAAGCGCTCGTTGTTCAGCCGCTCGACAGAAATCATTAAGACCTTGACTGTACCATCCCGGACAGCCTGCATCACCTGCTGGTTTTCTTCCCAGCTCTGGGTGGAATCAATCGTTGCAGCCGGGATGTTCTTGCTGTGCAGGAACCCCAGCTGATCTTTCATCAGGGCCAGCAGGGGCGAGATCACCAGGGTGAGGTGGGGCAGCTGGACTGCCGGGAGCTGGTAACAGAGTGATTTCCCGGAGCCGGTTGGAAAGATGGCACAAGCAGATTGACCCTTGAGTATGCGGGTGATCACCGCTTCCTGACCGGGGCGAAGGCTGTCGAATCCAAAGTAGTGTTGCAGAGTGTCTTGATACATAAGGAGAAGGACCTGGCTCAGAGGGAAGCCCGAATGGTAACGCAGCTGCGCAGTTAGTGCACGTCTGGGAAGAAAGCAATCGCGGTTTTGTGGCCGGAGAATCGGACCTGCGTATCATTGTCGGTGTGCGAGGAGTGACCGCCGCACAAGAAAGTGCGGCGGCGGTGGCAATTACTTTTCCTCGAAGCGAGCGGCGAGCTGATGGAAGTCGTCAACCTTTTCTTTGAGCATCAGGCTGGTATGTTCGACCTGGCTGACTTCGTTGAGATTTTGTTGGGAAGCTTGCGCGATCGCGTGGACGTGCTGGCTGGTTTGATCTGACAGGTGCTCCTGCTCTGATGCCGAGCCGGAAACCTGGCCAATTAACGCACTGATCGCCTGCATGTTGTGTTCAACCTGTTCCAGGCATTCCGCGCCCTTGGCAGCGATATCGACACACTCGTTGGTTTTGTCCCGATTGCTTTCGATCAGCGACTGCCACTCGTTAATGGTCAGCAACATTTGCGCAATGCTGGTCTGGATTTGCTCCGTCGCAGTCTGGGTGCGCGATGACAGGGCACGGACTTCATCAGCAACCACGGCAAAACCGCGACCATGCTCGCCAGCACGAGCTGCTTCGATGGCAGCGTTCAGCGCCAGCAAGTTGGTTTGCTCGGCAATCCCGTTGATTTCGGTCATCACGGTGCTGACTTTGCTCGCTTCGCTGCTAAGTTGATGCGTCGCTTCGGTTGCTTGCTCGGCCTGCGCTGACAAGGCTTGCAGACTTCCCTGAGTCGACGTGAGCTGATCACGGGTTTGATCACAATGATAACGCGTTTCATCCAGCAGGGCGCTACTATCCGAAGCATGGGACGCGACGGTCCGGGCAGAGTCGGCAATATTATTCATGGCATCGACGACATGGCGGATGTTACTGTCCTGGGTTGAAATGGCCTGATTTACCCGGTGGGCCGAATCGCTGAGTTGATCAGACAGATCATGCAATGGCACCGCAGAGTCAGTCATCCGGCCCAGCACTGTTCGAATGCGCGCAGAGGCCATTTTCAGGTGGTAGTCCGCGACAGAAAACTGGTTGTTACCGGAGAAAATGAGTCGGCTGATACTGTCATATTGCTGGCGAAGCTCTTTCAGACGCAGCGGGGTTTCAACCAGCTCCTGGCGGAATAGTAAGCCGACGACGGCCAGCGGGGCAAGAGTGAGCAGGCTCTGGAGGCTAAATCCATTCGCCATCAATCCAGCGACGGCTGGCAGAGCACAGGCACCCGCCAGGGCGCCATATTTGAAGCTACCCGGCAGGGTGAATGCTTGTTGGCGACCCCGTTTTTCAGCTTTTAGCAGCTGGTGATAGGCCGCTGTTGCTACCTGAACCCATTGCGCTTGCGGCTTAACTCGCACGGACTGGTAGCCGGTGACCTTGCCCTGTTCATAGATAGGGGTGACGTAAGCATCTACCCAGTAAAACCCACCACTCTTGGTACGGTTTTTCACAATGCCTCGCCAGGCATCGCCTTCGCGTAGCCGGGCCCACATATCTGCGAATGCAGCCTTCGGCATGTCCGGATGACGGATGATATTGTGGTTCTGGCCGATCAGCTCTTCCTCACCGTAGCCGGCGACCCGGCAAAATGAAGGGTTACAATAGGTAATCACCCCTTTTAGATCCGTGGTTGAGACCAGTTGTTCTCCTTCCGGAAAGGTAACTTCTTGTGCAATATTGGGAACGGTGTGACTTGCGGACATTCTGAATGAGCCTGACTTTAACGATGTTTGTTATAGGTGTTGTTCTTTGAGCGGGAGTATAAAAGCACAAGTGGCTGTTGCGTATCAATATATTAATGACAAGACATTAAATAATGTTAATTGTAACACGAAAAAAATGATGAGACTGCGCTGATCTTGACTGAAAAATCATCGCTTGATGACATTTTTTTTGCATCGTAATAATTGCAGTTCATGGGTAAGAACTAAGATTCATTCGTATTCATAGAGTAATGGCTAGCCAAGTTTGATGTAATAAAAAACCGCTGTTTCATAAAACTCAAGAAGGGAATCGGATATATACCATGTTACGTAGGTTGTTTCTGGATGCAGCCACCGTGAATCGTTAATGTGATGATTCAGTGTGCAATCTTTTTAAGCTCGGGGAAATAACTATGTCATGGTTCAAAAGCCTTTCTTTTCGCTGGAAGTTTGTGGTGCCGATACTGGTTGTCGTGATTCTATTTACCACCTTGTTTGCCTGGGTGGGGCTTGCTGCCAAACAGCAAGCAGACACTGGTGCTTTGCTGACGGATGAAATGCAACCCGTGCTGGAGCAAATAAACGCAGGCCATCATGACATTTTTCAGGTGGTTGCTGCGGGTCGGGGGATCGTCCTGGCCAATCGCGATCCCCAGCTCGTGAACGGTTATGTGCTCAAGTTGCAGCAAAGTGGTGAAGCGGCACTGCCGGCCTTGCTTTCGGCCCGGCGGCTCATTGACGTTGGCTTTGTGCCTGAGCAATATGAACAGCGACTGCAGTCGCTGGAGTCGTCCTATGCGGCTTGGTTCAAGCACTATCAGGCCATTGCGCAGCGCCCCGACAGTGCAGCAAACTATCATGCGCTGCATCTGACGGAAATAAATACGGCGCAAACTCGGCTTAATGATGAAATCCAGGCGATGGAGGCTGAGATCAAGCAGGCTCAGTCACAGTTACTGCAACTCATGCATCGCGAAATGGCTACCGTCACATTCCTGATGGAGTTCGGGATTGTTTTTGTGGTTGCCCTGTCTTTGTTGGTGGCCTGGGTCATGTCCACGTGGGTCAGTGCCCCGATGAAGCGGCTGACAACGGCTATGAAGGACATTGCGGTCGGCCACGGGGATTTAACCCAGCGGATTGAAGCGGACGGAAAAGATGAAATCGGCGAACTGGCAAATGCCTTCAATGAATTTGTTTCCCGGATCCACTGTACCATGATTGAGGTAGCGTTGACCTTGGAGGCTGTTCGTCATGAGACGGTGAAAATTCAGGATGAAACGCAGGGGGTGGTCACGACTACATCCCGTCAGCAGGAAGAAAGTGCTTTAGCGGCGACGGCCGTTCAGGAAATGAGCCTGACCAGTGACAATGTCAGCCAGCATGCTAATGATGCAGCCCAGGCGACGCAGAAGGCCAGTCAGGAATCGGCAACCACGCGCACCGTGTTGACCGACACCGTCACCTCGATTCACCAGCTGGCCGGTGAAATTGAATCTTCCTGCGAGGTGATTGGTGAGCTGGAGCGGGATGTCGGGAATATCGCTTCGATTCTGGATGTGATTCGAGGGATTGCCGAACAAACCAATCTGTTGGCGCTCAATGCTGCAATAGAGGCTGCCCGGGCCGGCGAGCAGGGGCGCGGGTTTGCGGTCGTGGCGGATGAAGTCCGGACCTTGGCCAGTAAAACACAAGACAGCACAGGCGAGATCCAGAAGATGATCGAGCGTCTGCAGCAAGGCGCCCGCGCTGCGGTTCAGGCGATGGAATCGAGCCGTGAAAGTGGTACTTTAACGGTTGAAAAAGCCAATAGCGCCAACCAGTCGATTGATGCGATCAGTGAATCGGTGGCGGTGATCAATGAGATGAACTTGCAAATCGCGACTGCCGCGACCGAGCAGAGTCAGGTCAGTGATAACATCAACCACAATGTGCAGGCAATTGCTCAAATGAGTACCGAAATGGTCGACAGGGTTAGAGCGACAGAACAGGCCTTTGCTGCCTTAACTCAACAATGTAGCCAGCTTGAAGACATGGTCGGCCAATTCCGGACCTGATGCTCACGGTCATTGAGGCGAGGAGCCATACGATCCAGGACGGCGGGGGAAACCGGCGCTCCGCAGTTGCATTCGGCGCAAACGGTTAGGCAATCGTTTAATTGTTTCTGCTTATAAACGCAGTGTTTCCTTTTTAGCTGTGTTTCTTTCTTGTGACACGCAGATAGAGTCAATAGAATCCGCTTGAGACTCAGGGTATGCGACATTAATGAAAATGGGCTGGCGATGTATCAGCCCGGGAAACCCTTTTCTTTGAATCGCTATACTTCGTACGAATCTGTCAGCCAAAGAAGAAAAAGTTATGAAATTGGAAGCCGTCGATTACACCGCAGAAAATGCTGAAGAACTATTTGTTGAATCCTTACGTAACACGGGATTCGGGGTCCTGAAGAACCATCCGATCCAGCAGAAGCTGGTGAGCTCAATCTATGAGCATTGGAACACTTTTTTCAACAGTGACGAGAAGCAGGACTACTACTTCAACGTTGAAACACAAGACGGCTTTTTCCCGGCAGAGGTGTCTGAAGTCGCAAAAGGCCACACGAAGAAAGACATCAAAGAGTACTTCCACTTCTACCCGTGGGGCCAGTGTCCGGAAGCACTGCGTGAAGAGCTGCAAAACTATTACGAGGAAGCCAATAAACTGGCTGCTGAGTTGCTTTCTTGGGTCGAGAAACACTCACCAGACCATGTGTCCGCGCTGTATTCACAATCACTGTCGAGCATGATCGACGGTAGTGATAAAACCCTATTGCGTGTCTTGCACTATCCGCCGCTGAAAGGTGACGAAGAGATGGGCGCAATTCGTGCCGGGGCGCATGAAGATATCAACCTGCTGACTGTACTTCCGGCGGCCAATGAGCCGGGCCTGCAAGTGCAAACCAAAGAAGGTGACTGGCTGGATGTACCGTGTGATTTCGGCAACCTGATCATCAATATTGGGGATATGTTGCAAGAAGCGTCTGGGGGTTACTTCCCGTCGACGACACACCGTGTGATTAACCCGGAAGGGACGGACAAAACGAAAGCGCGCATCTCCCTGCCGCTGTTCCTGCACCCGAAACCTGAGGTCGTGCTGTCAGAGCGCCATACCGCGCATAGCTATCTGATGGAGCGCCTGAAAGAGCTGGGTGTGATCTAAGCCTTTTATGCTGTGGGTACCGGTGAACGCGGCCGGTATCCTTTCCATATTCTTTGCACATTTCATCCCTAATTCCTCCTCAATACCGCCTTACTATTATCATCGCACTCAGACCAACTTGCATACATCATCGATTGATGTCATCAGCTGGTTCGCACACGGCTTCGCACACGGCTTCGCACACGGCTTCGCACACGGCTTCGCACACACTAGCCATGTTTGATCCCTCAGCAAGGTAAGGATGAAAATGAGTAAGTATCTCGCGCTGGTCGTGTCACTGTTCGGTGTTTACCTCTCCGTCTGCTCGACAACCTCTGGCTGATCAGCGTTTCGGTGCTGGAATATTTCCTGGTGGTCATCGCTTTCATTGTGGTTGCAACAAGCGGTCCGCGGAATGTGGCGGGGGAATCTTTGCGAGAAGATCGAGTGTTATTGACTGAGCCGCGAAGCCAATTTGCTGAATTCATCTTCGAATTATAAATATGACGTGCCCCGTCTAAAACAGTATCTTATATTCCTGACACTTCAAGGTGCGATGTTCAGCAAGTATGGCTCGATCTTCAGACGCAGCAGTGATTTGAGGAGAGCGTGTTTGATGATGAAGAGTGCTTGAGAGACCTTCTTACATTAATGGCCGCCCCTTCCTGCGGGATGTGGGTCAATCGAGGCAGTAGGCAAACAGAATATGGGAACAATGATACGGAAGTTGACCGGGGGTGTTCGAAGCTATATCCGGCTAAAGGCCATTATCATGATTGTGGTCACCACCTTGATTGGCTCGGTCACCATGGTGGCGTTGACCAAACTTTCAATGGACAACGGCTTAATGCGCTATGTGAACAGTACCGAGCAGCAGCGCACGGAGCAGCTCATTGCGTTACTGGAGCAGGCGTTACCCGGCTACCTGGAGCAGCGCGTGAGTCCGCACCTCTGGTGGCCGAAGCTGGTGAACTCAACCAAGGGCGAGGTTGAGGCGCCGCAATGGCAACCCACGCAAATCTCAGATTTCGCGAAAGAGTTTGAACCTGAGTTTATGCACCCCCCGCCGGATGGCATGGTTCGTTATGAACGTCATCCGCCGCCACCGTCAGCGGGTGGTCCGGGGTTGGGCGAGGGGCGACCACCGAAGCATCCTCGCCCGAGGCTGGGCGATGTGGTCCACAGCGATTTTGAGTTGCGGGTTTTTTTGCTGGATGCGGAAAAGAAAAAAATTGTCGGTCCGTTACAACATGAGGATCAGATCTTACACCCTTTACACCATCAGGGAGAGATTATCGGGTATCTGGGTTATATCCAGCCGGAGACTCTGGCTGAGGCGACAGAAGCTCAGTTTGTCGAAGAGTTTAATTCCAGCCTGATTTGGATATGGGCGGTATCCTGCGGCTTGACGCTGGCCATCGCGTTCCCCTGGGCTCATTCATTATTGAAAACCATTGAGGTCTTTAACAATGGTGTGCGTCAGTTGGCGCTTGGTACTTATGAAACTCGGGTTAAAATTGAGCGTGAAGATGAGCTGGGTCAGTTGGCAAGCGACATTAATCACCTGGCTGCGGTACTGGAGCAGAATGAGCGCGCCAGGCAGCAGTGGATCGCAGATATTTCTCATGAGCTGCGAAACCCGCTGGCAATCATGCAGGCGGAAGTGGAAGCGGTTCAGGATGGTGTCAGGCAAAACGGTGAATCGACCATGAAATCGATTCACCACAATGTCACGCATTTATCGCACTTGGTAAATGATTTGTATGAGCTGTCGCTCAGCGATATTGGCGCCCTGAGTTATGATAAGTTTTCTGCCCCACCGGTGGCACTCATGGAACAATGTGTCGACTTGTACCGTGATGCTTTTGATGAAAAAGGACTGGAACTGACTGTGCGATATATCGGTGAGCGTGAAACCATGATGGCCCTGACAATGGAGCTGGATCAGATCCGCATTCAGCAACTGTTTTCAAATCTGCTCAAAAACTCACTGAAATATACCGACGCTGGTGGGAAGCTTGAAGTGGTCTGTCAGCACCAGCACAGCCACTTACAAATTGCATTTAATGATTCAGCGCCGGGTCTGTCAGACGATGATTTGGCGCAGATGTTTGAGCGGCTGTTTCGCGCCGACCCGGCGAGACAGCGTAATAAATCTGGTGGGGCAGGCCTGGGCTTGTCTATTTGTCGCAGTATTGCCGAAGCGCATGGCATGCAATTATCTGCAGAACATTCAGAGCTTGGCGGCGTGAGTATACAAGTCGGCATCACCTTGGAGCAATAATGGAACATATTTTAGTTGTAGAAGACGAAGTGCAGCTGGCTGCGCTGACAGAGGATTACCTGAAGGCAGCCGGCTATCGGACCAGTGCATTGCATGAAGGGAGCGGGGTTGTTGCGTGGGTGAAAACGAATCAGCCGGATCTCATCTTGCTGGATTGTATGCTGCCGGGGAAAGACGGGGTCTCGATATGCCGGGAATTGCGGACGTTTACCCAGGTCCCTATTTTGATGGTGACAGCAAAGGTTGATGAAATCGATCGCTTGATTGGCCTGGAAATCGGGGCGGATGATTATATTTGTAAGCCATGCAGTTTGCGTGAGGTGGTGGCACGCGTGAAGGCCGTACTCAGGCGCTACTCGCTGGTACCACAGCATTTTATTCCGGAAACGGAGGCTGAAACACCGGCGGCGCCGGTTCTTCAGCTGGATAAAACGAAGTTTAAAGCGACGTTAAAAGGTCAGGCGCTGGATTTGACCGCGGTTGAATTTGCGATGTTGGATGTTCTGGCCTCGTCGCCGGGCCGAGTCTATTCCCGCAGTCAGCTGATGGAAGCGATTTACCGGGACAACCGGATTGTCAGTGAGCGTACCATTGACAGTCATATTAAAAAGCTGCGGAAGAAGTTTACCGAGGTTCAGCCGGATGAAGAGCTGATCCACTCGGTATACGGTGCCGGCTACAAGCTCGAATACTTCTGAAAGAAAACAGGTAGCTCCGGCTGCCTGTTTTGTGATTGAATCGCTTAGGCGACTGAATACACCGGCCGGACGTTCTTGCGCAAACTCAGCAGTAACCAGACAGTGAGCAGGCTGCTGCAGACTGGCAGCGCCATCCAAACGCCGTGAATTCCGGCCAGCGCGGCAAAAGCGAAGATGAAACCGCTGATTAGAACCAGTTTGCCGCCTGTCAGCAGGGATGCCTCTTTGGGACGGTTGATGGACTGGAAGTAGGTGGCACCAACCAGTAGCAATCCTTCCATCGGTAATCCCCAGAAGTAGAGCTGCATCCCCTGGACCGCATCCGGCAAGATGCTGGTTTGGGTGCCGGCAAACAGATAGACGAAATACTCCGGGAAACTGTAAATGACTGCCATTCCGCTCAGCGCAACCAGTAAGGTGACAGCAAACGCCAGGTTTCGGGTCTGGATGACGCGGTCTGTTTGGCCGGCGCCGGTGTTATAGCTGGTGATTGGCTGAATACCCAGGGCGATCCCCTCGAAAACCAGGTAGAAAAAAGCCTCGGTGTAGCTGACGACACCGTAGGCGGCGACATCCATGGCGTCCCCGACCCAGAGAAACGCCTTGTTGTGCAGCGTCAGGACGACGGATAAATAGAGGTACATCAGCAAGCTGGAAAAACCCAGCCGGCAGATCTCCAAGGTGTTTTGCCAGGTCAGTTTCAGGGTGTGTTTGTGGATCCGCAAGGTGGCTCTTGAGCTAAAAAAGTGCTGTAGACAGAGCAAGGCGGTCACCGCCTGAGAGAGCATGGTGGCAATGGCTGCACCGGTTAGCCCCCAGGGAAGCACCACAATAAACAGCCAGTCGAGAAACACGTTGAGGATGCCGCCGAAGATCATGATCAATGTGACCCGGTTGGGCTGACCATCGTTGCGCAGCAGGGCTGAAAAGGCCATCGCGAGGATCGGGAAAATGCCCAGCGCGAAATACCACAGCAGATAGTCCGAAGCCATCTGCAGGATTTCACCTTCTGCCCCGAGCCAGCTGAGCAAGTCATCCCGGCAGACAACCCCCAGCGTACACACAATCAGGGCGGCAATGGCGCAGAGCGTTAAGGTTTGCCCGGCGATTTGCTGTGCAGCGCGGGTGTTGCCTTCCCCCAGTTTCATGGAAACCAGCGCCGATGCCCCCATCCCAATCATGGCTCCGACGGCATAAAGAACCGAGCCGATCGGATAACCCAGCATGATCCCCGCCAGACCCTGTTCGCCGATGAAGTGGCCAACAAACATGCCGTCGACCGTGACGTAAATCCCGGTGACCAGCATGGCGGCGATTGTCGGAACGGTATAGCGAACAAACAGCTTGAAAATGCTGTCATCCCGCAGCGCGAGGTGAGATGGGGACGTGGTCATAGTAACGGGTACACGGCAGTGAGCAGGAGATAGCGGTGAACGGTTTTACCGTCGCTGTGGCGCTTCAGAGGGTGGTGGATCTGGTGCGTTCCGTCCATGATGTGCAGTCGCTGGGCAAGCGTTTCAGGGAAGGATTGTGCGCTGTCGAGCAGGCGAATACCATCAGCCTGATAGTCGTTGATATTATCCGGGAGTTGTCCCAGCCACCAGGCCGGCAGCTCTTTACTGGCCTTGCTGCGGTCAAACCAGTGATCGGCGACCAAAATCAGGTAATGCGGATGGGAATGGGCCTGGCATGCGGTTTTGACGGAATCAACGGCTGCAACAAGTGACTCCCGACGTGCCAGGTTTGCACTGACCAAGCGATGAGCAACAACCCAGAGGGTGAACTGGGGGGTCTCAAGCCGAAAGATCGGCTGGTCAGCCTTGCCTTCTTGCTCTAAAACCTGCAGCTGGGCTGGAATGTCGGCCTGGCTCAGCGTTGCAACAATCCGGCGACACAGTGCTTTACCCAGGTGGTCTCCACGCATTCCCCGGTTGTGTACCGTCGGATAATGCTGCTCACAGAGCTGCAAGCAGTCAGCTTTAAATTGTTGAATACTGACGGAGAGTAGATCACTGATCAAGAAAGTTTAGCCTCATCAAACGAGCTGCCTGCCACATTGCGTTTGATGATCGCTCACGCTGGCAGCCCGAAAACACGCGAAGTGCTTATCCTATCAGAAAATCAGCACGGGCTTGATGGTTTTTCAGGGGGTTAGGACGGGAAAATGCAGCCTGGCACTCAGTTTGCGTTCCCAGGCTGCCGAAATGATTTAGCTCCGCTCTGTTGAGGGGCGGCGCAACGGGAGGCCGGGTAGCCAACGCCGTATCGTCTTGTGGCGAAAGCTGAGTAGAATCAGGGCAATGACGATATAAATCGCAGGCTCTACCAAGCCGGATTTGACCGACCAGTAATAGTGGATTGGTGCCAGCAGAATGGCAAGATAGACCCAGTTATGGAGTTTCTGCCAACGTGGACCTAAGCGTCGTTGCATGCCCTGGGTGGAGGTTACGGCCAAAGCCAGCAGGATCAGCCAGCATATGGCACCCAGGGTTAAATAAGGCCGGGCGACAATTTCACTCAGCAGCAGGGAGCCATTGAAACCGAGGTCCAGGGCCAGATAAACCCCCAGGTGCAATACAGCCCAGAAAAAGCTGTAGAGTCCCAGCAACCGGCGCACTTTCATCAGCGCCCCTTGTCTGAACTTGCGCGCCACAGGTGAGATCAGCAGAGTCAGGATCAAGGTGTTCAGGGCGGCTTTGCCGGTAAAGTGGCTCAGGCCCTCCACCGGATCAGCGCCGAAACCGCCTGACAGAGTGTTGGTGATCAGCAGGGCGACAAAAGCTAGCGAAATCAGATGAATGACTACTTTCAGCCCGGTGATATGACGTGCCGTGAGCTTCATTAAAACTGCTTCCTCAAGTCCATGCCTTTGTACAGCCGGGCCACCTGATCAGCATAGCCATTGAACATCAGGGTCGGCTGGCGGCGACTGCTGAACAGGCTGCCTTCGCCGATAAACCTTTCACTGGCCTGGCTCCAGCGGGGGTGATCTACTGTTGGGTTCACATTGGCATAGAATCCGTACTCATGAGGTGCCAGTAAATTCCAGGTAGTCGGTGGCTGACGGTCGGTCAACTGGATACGGACAATTGACTTAATGCTTTTGAAGCCGTATTTCCAGGGCACGACCAGTCGGATCGGCGCACCGTTTTGCGGTGCCAGGTTTTTGCCGTAGAGGCCAACCGCGATCAGGGTCAGTGGATGCATGGCTTCATCCAGCCGCAACCCTTCCACATAGGGGTAATCGATCCCACCTCCCAATCTTCTGGAAGCTTGTCCCGGCATTTGCTTCGGATCGTACAAAGTCTGAAAAGCGACATATTTCGCCTTGCCCATCGGGTTTGCCAGGCGTAGCAGGCTGGCTAAGGGAAAGCCGATCCAGGGAACGTTCATTGACCAGGCTTCAACACAGCGTAGGCGGTATATACGCTCTTCCAGAGGGAATTTGCTGAAAATATCTTCATAGCCCAGGGTGAGGGGGTTGTGTACCAGTCCGCCGACTTCTACGGTCCATGGGTTAGTCTTGAAGTTACCGGAGCGGGCAGCCGGGTCCGATTTATCGGTCCCGAACTCATAAAAGTTATTGTATTTGAGGATTTTCTCTTCTGGTGTCAGTGAGAGCGAACGATTTGAATATGCAGAGCTCTGACTTGCAAGCGCCCGACGCTTATCCGGGGTCTGCTTGGGCTCGGATCCCAGAAGGCTATCAAACAGACCGGCGTCGGCATGCGTGGCCAGAGGCATCCCCACCAGGGTAATTCCCAGCTTTTTCAGGATTTCCCGGCGCTGGCGGTAAATGGGCTCTGGGGTGGCATCACTTTCCTTCAGTGACCAGTCTGGTGTTTTCTTGATATACATAATCGTCCTTTGACCAATTGGGTTTTTCGCAAACGCTTGATGGATCAGTAGACCCGGTCACACGCATATAAATTTCATGATATTGCCCTTTGCATTTTTTCTGAAAGAGGTTATGTTGCGCCGCGATACTGAGATTTACAGCTTCAGGGAATAGGGATGTATAAACGCGCATTATTACTGGCTCTTACTTTGGCACTACCACAGCAGGTTTTCGCAGCAAAGTCACCACTCACCGCTGGCGTCTATGTGGGGGATCCGTCGTCTGGACTGACGGTGAAATACCGACAGGATGCGCAGTTTTCTCTCGGGTTAGATACCTTAAGTGTGACGGCAGATGCGCTGTGGAATGCTTCCGATCTCAGCCAAGGCTCGCTGTATTCACCGTTTCACCTCATCACTGGTGTGCAATGGGTCGATGATGAGTCTTATCAGCTGGCTGTTCGTGCCGGCTTGGGCATGGAAATCCCTTTTGACACTTTCGATCTCTATGCGGAGGGCGTGATGGCTCAATACTTCCATGAGGATTCCGACTCCCGGTTTGAAGGGGCGATCGGGATCCGCTTCCCGTTATAGTTTCACCTTCACGATCAAAATAAAGAACCATTGGACACAAGCAGGGCTGCCACGCAACGCACAACAAGTGGGGGCACCCTGCTGAGTTTTGAATATGACTGACTCCCATTTGTATGACGCTGATCTGGAACTACAGCATCTTTATCTGGAGGTCCATGCTGAGCGCTTCCATTATCTTGAGATGTACCTCGAAGGGTATTACTGCTACCGTCACCAACTCGTCACCCGACAGGGGAAAGCGGACTGGACACAGATCTTTGATTATGCGCAGCGCTCACTGGCGGCACAGCGGGTGCCCGATCGTAAGCAACTGGTCCGATTATTCCGGTTGCCCTTGTCCGCTCTGACCGGAAAGTTGAAAACTCTGATCCGGGATGACGCATTGACTTACGCAAGCCTGGCGCAATGCCTGGATGAACATCTGGACTATGTGATCCTGACCCGGGCAGAGTGGCAACAGCTCAAAGCAGCCGGGCTCGAGAACCGGATGCCGGCCGGTTACTATCAACCGGGTACAGTGCATTACCAGCAGACCATGGCTCGTTTTCAAGCCTTATCCATCGCGTTTTAAAACCCATTGGGCCTAAACTGGTAAATGACCGGTTTTCATCAGCATCAGGCAGCCGCTTTGACTGGCTGGCTGGTGCTTACTGCCGGGCGGGTTTCTGATCCAGGTGCCTTGTCCGTATGTTCCTTCCTCATCGGAAAAATCACCGGAGAGGATAAACACTTCTTCTCCGCCTTCATGTTGGTGGCTGGCCAGGCAGGTATCGTGCGCCCAGCGGACCAGCGAGGTTTGCTCATGGCCGAAGCCGTGTAACGGCAGGATGGTGGTTTGACGGTCAATACCCGGTTGCCAGCTCGCATTGTGAGTATCAAGACGAAATACGTCGTGGTCATCTTTAGGGAACATGTTGAGCTTGACGTAGAGCAGGCATCCGCTGTCGCTGCGCGGCGCGTGGCATGATCCTGGTGGATTACGGATATAGGTCCCGGCCGGATAGTTGCCAAATTCGTCCTGGAAGATACCTTCAAGGACGAAAATTTCCTCACCGTTCGGATGATAATGAGCGCTAAAGTGGGTGTTTGGCTCATAGCGCACCAGGCTGGTGACTTGTCCGGATTCAGCAGCTTCCCGTTCGAGTGGGATCCGCCACACCCCGGGTAAGGGGGAAGCCAGCCAGGTTTGGGTGCTGGTATCGATCGTGACACGTTCGTGTCGATCCATATTCAAGGGGGATAATGGGTTCATGGGGAGGCCCTTATCTGCTTTCTCCTATAGTTTATACCCGAAGAACCGGATCAGCGTAAGTTATCAAGGAAAGACGGTTGTATTTGCGAGACAGGATATTTTTGTGGTGTATTTTTACCTGGTGATGACGAAGCAAAGCGCCCAGGTGGGTAGGATTCAGTGGTTGGCGAAATCCGGGTGATGTTTCGGATGCATGTCTTAAAGTTGAGAAGCGACTGGTGCAAGCTCAACACTTTGCGCCTTTCAGCCATACTTACTCATAAATCAGTTGGAGGATTTTGTGTTTCGTTCATTGCTCATTTATTTACTCTGCCTCTTGTCGGTGACGGTTCAAGCCATTGAGTACCCACGACCCGCTGCGGATAGCAAGCTGGTCGGGTTGATGGAATATTACCAGGTGAACGAAGGGGAAAGCATGGCTGACATCGCCAATAAGTTCGGTGTCGGCTTTCTGGCATTGATGGAATCAAACCAGGGGGTCGATCCATTCCTGCCAACCCCGGGGACCTTGTTAACCGTGCCAACGCAACTGATCCTGCCAGATGTGAAACGCGAAGGGATTGTGATCAATCTAGCCGAGCTGCGCCTGTATTACTTTCCGAAGGATAACCCGGAGCGGATGTATGTGTTCCCAATCGGGATCGGGCGGGTCGGACGGGAAACCCCACTGATGACGACTTCCGTCAGCCAGAAAATTGTCGACCCGACCTGGACCCCAACGGCGAACATCCGGCGTGAATACCGGGAAAAACACGGGATTGAATTGCCGGGGGTCGTGCCTGCGGGGCCAGAAAACCCACTGGGTGAATACGCCATGCGCCTGGCATACGGCAGCGGCCAATATTTAATCCACGGCACCAATAAAGATTTTGGCATTGGGATGCGAGTCAGCTCCGGTTGTATCCGGATGAACCCTTGGGATATCGAGTGGCTGTTTCCTCAGGTTGCCAAAGGGACGCGCGTCAAAGTGATTAATCAGCCACTGAAGCAAACGGTAGAGCCGGATGGCTCGGTTTATGTGGAAGTTCATCAGCCTTTGTCGCGCTCTGAATCCCAGGTCGGTGAGCATAAGCCGGTTTCTGCGACAAAGACACTGCAGACGGCTGTGCAACATGATACCGAAGCTGAAAGTCGCCTGAGCCGGGCTCTGGTGATGCAAACCGGGATCCCACAGGCGTTGATCCGCGAAGCTTCGCTTTAATACCAATCACAGTAAGCGAGTGATCAGAAATAGCGAGAGCATTATGCTCTCGCTAGCGTTCGTCCTTCGGGGTTTCCATCACCACCAGGGTGGAGATGGCAATGACCTGAGGGATTTCTCCCAGTACATCAGAATGAAAGCGTTTATAAGCGCTGAGATTTGAGGTCTCAACCCGCAGTAAGTATTCACTGTTGCCGGTAATATTGTGGCATTCCGTTACTTCCTTCGCAGTCTGGAGTCGTTGCTCAAAATCGAGTTGTGAGCGTTTGCCATGGCTGGAGAGTCCGATGGTGACATAGGCAATGAACCCGATGCCCATTTTCCCCGGATCCAGAACCGCACGATAGCCTTTAATGATCCCGCTGCGCTCCAATTCCTGAACCCGCCGCAGGGTGGCTGAAGGAGAGAGACCGATCCGCTCCGCCAGCTCGACGTTGGATAACCGACCATTTGATTTCAGCTCGCGCAATATTCTTTCGTCAAATCTGTCCATGTTGAATTTATCTTGCTAAATGAATGAGACTGGCACATTGATAGACACAAAATTGCGGCTACCTCCCGTTAATATATACCCAAAGCTCATGAATAAGGAATGAATCAATATGGACTATCAACATCTGCTGGCGCTGGCAAGCTTCGCATTTGTCTCTACGGTCTCCCCTGGCCCCAACAATATTATGCTGATGGCTTCCGGTGCGAATGTCGGCTTTCTCCGGACGGTCCCACATATGCTGGGCATTGTGTTTGGGTTTAGCTTTATGGTGATCCTGGTCGGGGTCGGTCTGATGGGCGTTTTTACGGCATACCCCGTGGTGCATCAGATTCTACAAGTGGGTTGCCTGCTGTATTTATTCTATCTCGCTTTTAAAATTGCTCGCAGTCGTGCCGGGAGTCACAACGCGTTGGATTATCGCCCGCTGAGCTTTTTGGCTGCGGCAAACTTTCAGTGGATCAATCCAAAGGCGTGGTCAATGGCCCTGACCGCCGTGAGTGTGTATAACCTCTCGGCCAACTGGCAGGGTGTTGTGTTGGTTTCAGCTGTGTTTGCAGCGGTCAATGTGCCGTCTGTCAGTGTCTGGACTGTGGCGGGCAAGCAACTGCAACACCTGCTGAATAATACTGAGCGGATGAAATGGTTTAACTATGGGATGGCAGCGTTGTTGGTCGCTTCAACCTTGCCGATGATGGACTTTTAGTATTGATACGTCATTTTGAACGGTATTTAAATGAAAACGGGCCAGAACATCTCCCTTTGGTAAAATTTCTGTCAGGTTTTACCTGGTTGCAGGTGGAGCGGTTGGGGGCCTGTTCACAAGACGATATGCTTATGGGAAATAATTGAGTCGTGAGTAGTATCAATGCATAAATATATTCTTGCCTCCTTGGTTAGTGCATTTCTGATTGGGTGTAATTCAGACGGTTCCGATGGTGAAGCGGCCGGCACCATGAGCTTGGCTTTCTCCGATGCGCCGGTGGACAACCTGACTAAGGTGTGTGTCGCGTTTGATGAAATTGAGGTACACCATACGAACGGGAGCGAATCCAGTTGGGGGACGACATCTTTCGCCGCGGATCAAAGCTCTGCCGAGTGTATCCCGCAAGGGATGTCGATTCCGGTGGATAGCGACGGCCATCCGGAGTTTATGGTGATTAACCTGATGGCCTACCAGGGCGAACAGTCACTCCAGGTTTTGAGTGATGAACAGCTTACCGCAGGGCAATACACACAACTGCGATTGTCGGTTCTTGAAAATGAGAAATATACAGACAATAACGCAACGCCTTATTCGCATGTGGTTACCGATACGGATGCCGTTGAAGGGATCCGGGTGCCAAGCGGTGAACTCAAGCTGGATGGTTTTCAGGTTGAAGCCAATGCAACGCAGGCCTATACGTTGGAATTTGATCTGCGTAAAAGTATGGTGAGCAACGCCAACGGGTACCAACTCAAGCCACGTGGGGTCCGGCTGGTAAATAATGATGCCGTCGCGACGATTTCAGGCCAGGTTGAAGCCGCGGGCGTGTGTGATAGCACTATCGACGATGCTTACATCTACGTTTACCAAGCCCCGACGAATGGTATTTATGGCGATTTAGGTTCAGCAACGGAGCCGTACACAACAGCAGGTGTTGATACCGAGACTGGTGAGTATGAAATCGGTTATCTACCGTTGGGCAACTATGATGTCACTTTGGTCTGCAACGGCTCGGAAGATGATCCGGAGCAGGGCGGTGAGCAACTGAATTTTGAGACGCAGATGTTCGTCGACGTCGAGCTGCTCGCGGCTGGCGCAACCTTTAATTTCTAAGCTCTTTTAACCCGCCGCTCGGCGGGTTTTTTCTACCCTCAATTTACACCTGCCGGTGACGTTGCGCCCAGGTGCCAATGAAAACAAAGGTGGTTACAACTATGCCGACCAGCCAGGCATTCGGCAGGTGGCTGAGCTGGCGACTGAGCCAGGGAGCAGCTGAGACAATCAGGAAGCCAAACCCGAATGCGTCGACGAAAATGAATACTGCTGTACGAAGGATGACGTTGGACAGAATAGCCTGATCGGTAATAACAACAGAAGGGTCGAGGATGAATAAAGCGGAACTGCCCGAGAAGATTTGTCCGATCTGTGGGCGGCCATTTCGCTGGCGTAAGAAATGGCAAAAATGCTGGGAACAAGTTCGTTATTGCTCCGAGCGTTGCCGGCGTGCGCGCCGAACAGGCCGGGAAAAGGAGGGTTGATCCCAACGCTGCCATAAACCGCGGGCTTGCGGTTATAATGCTGATGAGAAACTTATTTTAACAGACGTGCGTTTATATCATGCTAGCGATTTCGAATACGGTGCAATTGGCTGACTGGGAAATTGATATTTCCGCGATCCGGGCTCAGGGTGCGGGTGGGCAGAATGTCAACAAAGTCTCCAGTGCAATCCATCTGCGATTTGACATCAAACGGTCATCTTTACCTGTTTTTTATAAAGAGCGCTTACTTCAACTTGCGGATCAGCGAATTACCAAAGACGGGATCATCATCATCAAGGCACAGCAGTATCGGACCCAGGAGCAAAACCGGGAAGATGCCTTATTGCGGTTGCAGACGTTGATTCAATCGGTCGCAGTGCAGCAGAAAGCGCGCAAGGCCACCAAACCGACCAAAGGATCGCAGCGACGTCGGATGGACAAAAAATCGCAGCGCGGCCAGGTTAAGTCCATGCGTGGCAAAGTGAAGTTTTGAGCAGGTTAACAGTTTTGCCTTTTATCGGGTGAAAGGGCCCCCAATAGGGTTTAGCTTCTTGGCTAACGCCATGAAATGTATAGGTGATAGGGATGTCGGAGAAGAAGCAGCATCAGCTGTTGCAGCTGTTTTTACGCGAATCAGAACGGGTTCGGTTAGTGGATTTATCTGCGTTGCCAACGCTGGATGACAGTGAGCATCAGTACATGCAGCACTGGCTGGCAACCAAGCGCCCGTTCAGTTGTGAAGAGGTGCCGGTTCAGCATTGGCTTAAAACCTGTAGTGCCGGGTATGTGACTGAAATGATATTTCACCCGGATGGGACCGTAGAGGAGCTGGGTTTATTCAGCCGTCAGAAAGGGACAGGCACCTGGCAGGTGAATGACGGGGGGTTAGATATTGAGCTTCGTCGTGGGGATGACCGTTATTACTTTACGGTGATTGCCAACAAGCAGAGCAGTATTCATTCTGCCATTGAGTACAAAAATCACACCTTGCACTCATATCTCAAGCTGGCGCAGCTGCACCCTGTGAATATGTAATCACTTTTTTAAAGCATTTCCTGGTTGAAACTAATATTTATTTCAGTATCTTGAAATAAATATTGAACAAAGTGAGAGTCAGGCTTGTGAACACAAGGACGAATGCAATGAAAACGGTCGCGGTTGTTGGTGGCACCCATGGCAATGAATTCAGCGGGATCTACCTGTTGCGAAAGTGGCAGCAGCAACCGGAGCGCATTGCCCGCAATAGCTTTACCACCCAAACCGTGTTTGCTAACCCGAAGGCGTTTGAAGAAAACAAACGTTATCTGGACGTTGATTTGAACCGTCAGTTTGGTTTGGATGATTTGAATAATCCGGCGCTGGCGAACTACGAACAAAGCCGCGCCAAGGTGATCAATCAACAGTTAGGGCCGAAAGGGAACGCCAAAACTGACTATATTATCGATTTACACAATACCACCAGTAATATGGGACCGACGCTGATCCTGCTGCAAACGGATGCGTTTAACCGCCAGCTCGGGGCCTATGTCAAAGCGCGGATGCCGGAAGCGGTGGTGGTGCTGGAAGATCAAACCTCAGTCGAAGAACACCTGTTTCTGAGTTCGATCACGCCGCAGGGAGTGATTGTGGAAGTGGGGCCGCAGTCGCAGTCCGTACTGCGCCAGGATGTGTTGGACTGGATGGAAACCATGACCCAGCATATTCTGGATTTCATTGAGCTGCACAACACCGATGCGGTACCGGAATTACCGGCTTCGTATGAAGCGTTTAAATATGAAGAAACGCTCAAGCTGCCGGAAGATGAACACGGCGAGCGGATCGGGATGGTGCACCGCAATGTGCAGGATGCCGATTTTAAACCGCTGCGCCCGGGCGATCCGATTTATACCTTGTTCGACGGCACGGAAGTGTGCTGGGAAGGTGACTATGAGGCCTATCCGCATTTTATTAACGAAGCGGCCTATTATGACAACAATCTTGCGATGTCCCTGGCCCGGAAAGTGACGGTCGAGGTCTGATCCGCGACTGGTATAAATTACGAAGAGCAGCGCCGTATGAAGCTGCTCTTTGTGTGTGTGGATACAGGGGGCTAAAAAATATGGGTATGAATTGGCAACTGCTGCCCGAGCCACTGTGCCCGGGTTGTGTGATCGGCCAGCTCTTCGTCACTCACCGGATGGATCAGCACTGAAAGCCCCTGTCTGTGTTGATCCAACCATTCAATGAACCCGAACTTGTTATTACGGAAATGCACTTCGAACATTGGCTTGTCATGTGGACCGACTTTGCGGTGGACGAGCGGAAAGATCGCCGCAATGTCGGTTCGCTCGAGGCGGATTTGATGGTGAATGGCCTCAGCGGTGGCCTGCTCGGGCAGATCAAAGTAAATATGAGCATGATACATGGTCAGTTTCTCCGAATACCGTGTTGTTGGTATAATCATTAAACTGATTGTATATCAATGAAATAGGAAGACCAGCATGGGATTTTGACGAAATTGTTCAGATTTATTGAAGGAATGAAGAGCTGGTGGCTGACTAGCAGCAGTATCCCCAGCCTCATTCATTTCACCTTCAGATAATTTCAAAGTAACGGCTCAGCTCCCAGTCGGTGATATGTTTTCTGTATTCTCGCTCTTCCCATTCCCGGGAGGCGGCAAAATGTTCGACAAAAGCATCGCCAAACAGGTTTCGTGCGGCTTCTGACGCTTTGAAGCGTTGCGCGGCATCCCACAAGGTTCGCGGGAGCTCCAGTTCAGGCGCGTGAGGTTGTTTGTAGGCGTTGCCGACAACGGGCGGGTGGGGCTCCCAGCCCTGGGCAATACCGTAGAGCCCGGAGCCGAGCGCCGCCGCCAGGGCCAGATACGGGTTGGCGTCTGCGGCACCGATGCGGTATTCAATGCGCTGGCTTTTGGCCGAGCCGGTGATCACCCGCAATGCCGTGGTGCGGTTCTCGATCCCCCAGGTCGCATCGGTCGGCGCCCAGAAACCGGGGACCATCCGGCTGTAGCTATTCACGGACGGGGCAATCATGCACAGCAGCTCCGGCATCAGGCGCTGTTGCCCGGCAAGGAACTGGCGCTGGATCTGACTCATGCAATTGGCTTGACCGGCATCATAAAAGATCGGTGAGTCGTCTTTCTTTTTGAGCGAGAGATGGATGTGACCGCTCTGGCCGGGATAATCATTGCTCCACTTGGCCATAAAGGTCGCCATCAGCTCGTTCTTCTGAGCCAGCACTTTCATGTAGGTTTTAAACAGCGCGGCTTTATCACCGGCGGCTTCGGCCTCATCGACAGCAATGGCAGCTTCAATTACCCCCGGTCCGGTTTCGGAATGGATCCCTTCAATGGGAAAGTCCATGCTTTCACCCATGGCGAGGATGCTTTTATATAGCGCTGAGTAAGTCGAGTTGCGGATCATTGAATAGCCGAACCAGTCCGGGGTGATCGTCTCCAGATTGCGGAAGCCCTTTTCTCGGGCAGAATGCGGGGTTTCACGAAACAGAAAGAACTCATACTCAAGGGCCGCTAAGGCGCGATATCCCATCTCATCGGCCTGCTGGATCATCCGGCGCAGCATTGCACGTGGGCAGATGGATTCGGCACTGCCGGAAAACTCGGCAATGAACAGCAACATGTCATCTTCATCCAGCACATCTCGGCAGCTTTCGGGAATGATCCGCACCGGCGCATCCGGATACCCGGTGTGCCAACCGGTGTAACGGGCATTGTCGTAGAGCTGATCTTTGACATCCCAGCCGAGTACGACATCACAAAAGGCAAAGCCGTGGTCTAAGGCGGAGAAAAATTTATCGACGGCCATGTATTTACCCCGCATGACGCCGTCGTTATCAAACAGCCCGACTTTGACGTGCGTCAGTCCCCGCGCTTTGATGATTGCCTTGGCATCATCACTGGTCTTTACATCTCTTGGTCCCATAGGACTGGCTCCCTAATGCTGTACAAACAGCCGATGGATGTGTTTGTTGGCCCGGAGCCCTGGTGACGGCAATCGTTGTTTTCAGAAGAACCCCGTTACAAGGTTTTCCAGGTGGCTGATATATTTAACCTAGGAAGGCGGTGAATATTCGTCAACTTCACATCCTTGAATTGTCCGGTACCCGATGCAAGGTCCCGGTGGAGGTCGTCCCATGAAACGTGTTCCCGAGCCTTTTCGAATCAAAATGGTTGAGCCGATCCGCATGACCACGGCTGAGGAGAGGGCCGCCGCTTTGAAAGCCGCCGGTTTTAACCCGTTTGCGCTGAAAAGTGAGGATGTCTACATCGATTTGCTGACCGACTCAGGAACAGGGGCGATGAGTGATACCCAGTGGGCCGGGGTGATGATGGGGGATGAATCTTACGCCGGCAGCCGCAGTTATTACCGCCTGAAAGCTGCCATAGACGACATTTTCGGCTACCCCGACTTTGTGCCGACGCATCAGGGGCGGGGTGCCGAGCAGATCCTGTTTCCGTGTCTGGTAGAGAAAATGCGGCAGGTCCGGGGCGGGACGCATCCGGTGTTTCTGTCCAATTATCATTTCGATACCACCACCGCGCATGTTGAGATTTGCGGGGCGAAAGCGATCAATTTAGTCGATGAACGCGCGTTTGATACGGCGCAGCCTTTTTCCTGGAAAGGCAATATGGATTTGGAAAAGCTCAACCAGGCGATTGCCCATTATGGCGCTGAGAATGTCGCCGGAATTATTATGACCATCACCTGCAATAACACCGGCGGGCAACCAGTGGCCATGGCAAACTTAAAGGCAGTATATGAGCTCGCAAAGCGGTACGCTATCCCGGTAATTATGGATTCGGCCCGTTTTTGTGAAAATGCCTGGTTTATTCAACAGCGAGATCAGCAGTACAGAAAGGCGTCTATCCAAGATATCGTGGCGGAAATGTTTCGCTATGCCGACATGCTGACGCTCTCGGCCAAAAAAGATCCCATGGTCAATATCGGCGGCATTTGTGCGGTGCGTGATGATCCCGAGCTGTTTCAGCATGTTCAGTCCCGATGTGTGCCGATGGAAGGATTTGTGACCTACGGCGGGATGGCGGGCCGGGACATGGAGGCCCTGGCACGCGGACTCTACGATGGGCTGGATCAAGCGTGGCTGACCTACCGCATCAAACAAGTGGCGTATCTGGCCAGCCGGTTGGCGGAAGGGGGCGTCCCGGTGCAGCTACCGGCTGGGGGCCATGCGGTGTTTGTCGATGCCAGGCGGTTGTTGCCGCAGATTCCGCCGGAACAATTCCCGGCCCAGTCCCTATGTAATGCCCTGTACCTGGAGGCCGGTATCCGGGCGGTGGAAATCGGTTCTTTGCTTGCAGGTCGTGACCCTGTCACTGGTAGGCAAAAGCCATCACCGATGGAGTTTATGCGTTTAACGATCCCGCGCCGGGTTTATACCAATGATCATATGGACTATGTCGCCGATGCCTTGATTCGCGTGAGTCAGCGGGCGGCAACATTGTCCGGATTGGTGTTTGAATATGAGCCGCCACTGCTGAGGCACTTTATGGCGAGGTTCAGACCACTGGGGTGATTTTTGCCGACCGGGTTCCGCTGTGGGTATGAAACGGTTTTTCTGTGCTAGAGTTTGTGTTCCAATGTAGAAGACAACATCATTGTCTCTTCAGACGTTTATCCGCAGTTAGCTAAGGAAGTTTTCTATGTCGCTCATCATTCCTATGGTGATTTTTATGCAGCAGCGTCTGGCAGAAGCCGGTGATCCCGACGAAGCGAGAGCGATGCAGGCTTATATGAAAACAGAGCAGCCGTTCTATGGGGTAAAAGCGCCCGAGCGCCGCGCCATTTTTAAACAAGCAAGGGAACATACCCAAGTTCGAAATTTTACCGATTATCGGCGCCTGGTATTGTGGCTGTGGTCCGGTGAAAATCGGGAAGAGCAGTATCTGGCAATGGACGTTGCCGAACACTACAAGGTGTTCCGAACCCTGGAAGCGTTTGAGATTTATGAGGAGATGCTTCTTGGTGCCTCTCACTGGGATACTGTTGATAAGATTGCTTCGACGCTGATCGGTCCTTTGGTGCAAGAGCACCGTGAGCTGGAATCAAAGCTGCTGGCGTGGCGCAAATCCGACAACATGTGGCTTCGCCGCGCATCTTTGCTGGTTCACTTAAAACACAAAGCAGACACCAATGTACCTTTGCTCACTGAAACCATTTTGATGCTCGCGGATGAAAAGGAATTTTTTATTCGTAAGGCGATTGGCTGGGTATTGCGGGAGTATTCGAAGACCGAACCGGATTTTGTGAGTCAGTTTGTGTCGGCTCATGCCGATCGGCTATCTTCCCTGAGCCGTAATGAAGCGCTGAAAATTCTACCCGTGAACATCGTCTAGTGGTAGTTCTCCGGGAACTTGAACGAAAAAGCCAGGTTGAACCAACCTGGCTTTTTTTGCTTGGGTGTCCCGCTTTAAAAATGGAGATGGATCACCGACTCCGCGATACAGGCCGGACGACGGATACCTTCGATTTCGACCGTGAGTTCCTGAACAATTTCCAGGCCGCGCTTGATTGGTGTGACGGTTTGAATGCGGGTACTGGCTCGGACACGGCTGCCGGACTTCACCGGGTACGGGAAGCGGATTTTATTAAATCCGACATTGACTGTCATTTTCGCCGTTGGGAACTTTTGGTTCTCCGGGTCGACACTGTCCGTTAATACAGAGAGCAGGGACAGGGTCAGAAAACCATGGGCAATCGTGGTTTTAAACGGTGACTCCGATGCCGCACGCCCAGGATCGGTATGGATCCACTGGTGATCTTCGGTGACATCGGCAAAGCGGTTAATGCGATCCTGATCAACTGTGAGCCATTGACCCACGTGAATGACTTCACCCAGGGTATCATTGAGCTCTTTCATCAGAGCTTCTGCTTCCGGCTTCATCACAATCGGTGCAGGCTGTTTGGCTGGCTCTGCTGTAGCTTTCACAGCAGTGGCCTCCGGTGCCGGGCTATCAACTGCATCATCATTGGAGGCGAGGTTATGATTGTTAATGAATGCGCCAAGTTGCGTACTGTTCGCCTTCCTCATCAACTCAAGCCAGTAGTCACGCAATGAAGGTGATAGGAAGTCTTTCAGTTCAAACTGCTGTCGTGACAGACCATCACGTTTTTGTTTAAAAAAATCGACGACATTCATGACTGTTTGACCTTATTAATATTTGTCTTGAAGTGGCTAAGGCGGCTTATTGTAGCCATTATCGGGAACAATAAAAGTTATTTTGTGCCCCAGATCTCATTTCAACACATGTCGGATGAGTTTAATTTCTTTTGATTCAGTGGCTTATGTCGATTGTTAATTTGGTGCAAATGTTCTAGTTTATCCGATGGCTTGATGCTTTCATCTAATAAAACACTATTTTCAGCGAACGCTTGTACACGAAATCTATTATTTTGAGCGTACGCTTGTAAGCGGAAAGAATTAACCTCACTCAAAATGAAAGCAATAAATCGCACAGGCGAAATAACAAACAGCAATTTTTATCATAGAGCAATTCTAAGTATATTTCTTGAACTATTTTGTCATCAATAACTTTTTTGTTACGCCGCTAAGAACCTTTTTGCGAACGCATTTAATTCTCAATTCAGAGAAAAAATAACTGTTTCTGCAGGCACTACGCTTAGTGAAAACTAACGAAGGCTGGTGTTCCTGTGTTGCATAAGCTGTACGGGTTGTGCCCGGTTGCGCTCTTGCTGATCTCTATGATCACCCTCCCCGGTATGGCGAAGGACGAAATGGTTTTCGCCCTGGACAGTTATGTACAAAAGGCGGTCAAGCAGGGTATCCCAGGCGCATCCTTAGCCGTTGTTGTTCATGGTAAAGTACGATTGTTAAGAGGGTATGGTGTCACCAGAATTGGCGGGAAACAGCGAATTAATTCTGCCACGGTTTTCCCGCTGGCATCAATTTCGAAAACGTTTACCTCAACGGTTGCGGCGATTTTGATCTCCAGGGGGCTCATTGAATGGGATACTCATGTTGTTCCTTATCTGGAGCATGTCAGTTTTAGTGATCCGGAACTGGGAAAGCATGTGACCCTGCGTCATCTATTGTCGCACTCGAGCGGCCTGGTGCCCCATGCCTATACAGATTTGCTGGAAGATAATGTTCGCTATTCCCGCATTCTGCAAATGCTCAGCCGGGTACGGTTTGTGTGTGAGCCGGGCCGCTGTTACGGTTATCAAAATGTGATGTATAACCTAGGGGCGGACATGCTGGCCCAGGCCTCCGGCAAGGACTACTCGACCTTAGTTCAGGAACTGATCTTTGTCCCGTTACAGATGTCGCACGCCTCGTTCGGACTGACGGGTTATCTGAACAGCCCGAACCGGGTCGAACCTCATGTGAAAGTGAAAAGCGGGTTTGCGGCGGTGAAGCCGGCAGCCTATTACTATCAGGTGCCGGCGGCTGCCGGGGTGAATGCCTGTGCACAGGATCTGGCGAAATGGATGCTGGCTCAGTTTGGCCATCAGCCGGGGGTTCTTCGGCCGTCGGTACTTGCTGTGATGCATAAGCCCCATGTGCGGGCAAACCAGTACCGTTATCGTGCCAAGCTCAGCAATGTTTATTATGCGCTGGGATGGCGGACGTTTGATTACCAGGGCATTGCCGGGTTTGTGCATCATGGCGGCTGGGTGAAAGGGATACGCACTGAAATGGTGTTTCATCCGGTATCGCAAACCGGGATGGTCTTTCTGACCAACTGTGAAACGAATGTCGCCCGGGAGATTGTGATCAAATTTCTCGATTTGTATCAGCAATACATACACGAAAAATAATCTTGGCCGGTGAAAAATTTGATTGTGTGAACCCGCCAAATGGTCTTAATATTGCGCAGTCTGCCAGACTGTTCTGGCAGCAGATTTTCATTCATTAAGGAACTCTATCATGGCTAAAAAAAGTAAGCTAAAACAAAATGATACTCTCCAAGTGGTGCAGTGCAATCATGCATCGCCAGCGCTTGAGACCGAGCTTGGCAGAGGCAAGGTTCAGGATAATGCGCTCAAAGCTGCTGTGACCAGCACCCTGTTCCGAACCCGTGTCGAGAAAGCGAAAAAAGGGAAGGGGAGCTTTCAGCGCAAGGCAAAACATGCCGGACGAGAGTCCTATTCAATCGCGGCTTAAGTCTCTGACTTGACGAGCGATTGCATAGGACTTTTTCTTGTAATCCTTGCTTGAATGCTGACCTGGCAGCTTCAGGGCATTCTGATCAATGGCAACCGTGTACCGGCTGTTTCCCCAGCAGAAAAGATTGGTCTGAGTCGACCACAAACCCTTGCTTGAGGACATTGCGCCCAAGCAACATTCGAAACTTCATCGATTCCCGGTCGGTCAGGGTGATCTCCGCTTCCAGCTGCTGATCGCCGAGCGTAATCTCGGTTTTAATCACATAACGCATTTCCTGATGACCGCCAGAATCGGTGACTTGCCGCTGATCACTGAGCCGGGCGTGACACTCAACGACTGTGTCTAAATCATGTTGCAGTGGGTGGATAAAAAACTGGACCCAGGGCTCCTGGTCTTTCATATACGGATTGACAATGAAAGCATGCAAGGCACTGGTTTTGGCTCCGGTATCAACTTTGGCTTTGATGGCCGGGATACCGAGGGCGGGCAGTGCCAGCCATTCTCGCCAACCGACCGTGGTTTTAGGTGACTTCACGAGGTGCCTCCGGTGGTGGGATCTACGAGCTCTGCTTTTTTGCTCTCTTTCTCCTTTTCTTTTTCCTTCTCTTTTTCTTTCTTCAGGCGGCTCAATTCAGCATACCAGAATGCCATAAAGTCTTCTGTGAGTTGTTGTTCGATGTTCACAGCTTCCTGGGTCGGACAAAAAATAGTGATGGTGAAGATATTTTTGCCAATGTTGGATGTACTGATCCGGACACTCGGTGAGGTCCCTTCGATTTGGATCCCCAGGCGTTTTTCGATGAGTCCGGTATAGCGCTGTGCGACTTCCTGGAAAGGGGCACAGTATTCATTGGCCTTCTCCAGAATGTAGGCTTTGGCATCGAACACATTGATGTCAGCTTCCCGGGTAATGGCAAACGAATGACTGATGTAGCGACGCATGAAATTGAGGTTTTGGACTGTGCCACCGACAAATTGGTGGTTGGGGATCGACAGGGATTTTCCGGTGTAGCCGTAGCTGAGGTTGTCCATATCAATTTCAAGCAAGGTCGTGCTGAACCAGTCGCTGCGCGCGACTTCGCCGTAGTTCGAGCCGACTTTAATCCAGTCCCCGATCACAAAAGTCCGGTTACTGGCGATGTAGAGCGAACCCAGAAAACATTGGATAAATTCACGGGTGGCGACCACCAGAGCAACTGCGAAAGCCGCAATCGAGAGGGCCATATAACGGATCTCAGACAACCAGATGATGATTAAGCCCACCGCAATGACCAGGTTGGTTAAGTTCTTGACGGTGTTGATCCAGCGTTTGGGTTGTTCGTCATCACCATTGGGGCGTTGTCCCAGGTGGCGGATCGCCAGCCAGCGGATCACCCAAGCCATGGCGATCAGGACCAGTGATGCAATGAGTTTATTACCGGTAATCAGCTCGTTCACCTGAAATCTCCTTCGTTCTCATGTCGTGAATGATACGCGTCAGGGTATTGTACGGGGGGTAACACAACATGAGAACTTAGTTTTACTGAGAATTTTCACTCGAGATTTCTCGTTTGTATGATTGGCTTTCCGGTTAACCTTTGCCCCGGGTTCGGGTGGTACTCTGTTTGGCATTGGCTTCAAGGAACATAATGATTTTGGATGCAATGTCGCGCTCAGAGGCTTTTTCGATCCCTTCCAGGCCGGGCGAGGAGTTCACCTCCATGACGACAGGGCCATGCATGGAGCGCAGCAGATCAACCCCGGCGAGGTTGAGTCCCATGGTTCGGGCCGCCCGAACGGCAGTTGAGCGCTCTTCCGGCGTGATCCGCACCAGGCTCGCTGAACCGCCGCGGTGCAGGTTCGAGCGAAATTCACCTTCTTTCCCTTGGCGTTTCATGGCGGCAACCACTTTATCGCCGATCACAAAGCAACGAATATCAGAACCTCCGGCTTCTTTGATGAACTCCTGAACCATGATGTTGACATGAAGGCCGAGAAAGGCCTCAATGACACTTTCTGCAGCGGTTCGGGTTTCTGCCAATACCACACCGATCCCCTGAGTTCCTTCCAGCAGCTTGATCACCAGCGGCGCACCGCCGACCATGTCGATGAGATCCGGGATATCACTGGGCTTATTCGCAAATCCAGTGATGGGCAGACCGATATTCTTTCGGGCCAGTAGTTGAAGTGAGCGTAACTTGTCGCGAGAACGTGAAATCGCGACGGATTCATTAACAGAATATACGCCCATAGTTTCAAACTGACGCAGGACAGCAGTCCCGTAAAAGGTAACGGATGAGCCGATTCTCGGGATGACTGCATCAAAGTCTTCGAGCGCTTTCCCTTCGAAATGGATGGAAGAGGCGCGGGAGTTAATGTTCATATAACAACGCAATACATCAATCACATGCATTTCATGGCCGCGTTCTTCGCCCGCTTCGACCAGGCGGCGAGTGGAGTAAAGTTTTTTGTTGCGGGATAGAATAGCAATTTTCATCAGAGCGTCCTTCACGGTTGAGCTTTTGCCCGGTGATAAACGGTATGTTTACCGATCAAGCTAGTCGTAGTTTGGGTGCTTTTCAGGTTTAGTGATAAGAAATCGTTTAAAAAGTGCACACTATCGAGTGTATACCATCATCTCGCATTGCAGTTCTGGACTATGCTGGTAGATGTCCTGCCGTTAAAGACGGTTCAATAACGTATGATAAGCAGAGGGAAAACGCCGCGGGCTCCGATCACCTTTGGTGATGTTGAGGTAGCAGCCGGTGAGCGAAAAAGCATTTATCTGGATGTGGCCAGGCTCTATACCCATACCAGCCTGGACATGGTGGTGGAAGTGATTCACAGCAAGCGGGACGGTCCAGTGTTGCTGGTGTCTGCGGCCATTCACGGCGACGAGATCAACGGGGTTGAGATTTGCCGCCAGTTGCTCAAACACAAGGCGCTGAAGCGGATCCGGGGAACCCTGGTGATTGTCCCTGTGGTGAATATCTTTGGTTTTATCCATCGCTCCCGTTACCTGCCGGATCGGCGGGATATGAACCGGAGTTTCCCGGGTTCAGCCAAGGGCTCGGTCGGTGGCCGGTTTGCCTATCAGTTCCGTACCCAGATCCTGAGTCAGTGCACTCATGTCATTGATCTGCATACCGGAGCAGTTCATCGTAGCAATTTGCCCCAGATCCGGGCCAATATGGATAACCCGGTGGCGGCGCAGATGTCGCTGAGCTTCGGGGCGCCGGTGGTGATTGATTCCAAGACCCGTGACGGTTCCTTGCGCGAATGCGCTGATAAGCAGGGCGTGCCGGTGATCCTGTATGAGGCCGGGGAGGCATTGCGCTTTGATGCCGCTTCGATTAAAGGTGGGGTCCGGGGCATTTTGAATGTGATGCGTAACCTGGAGATGCTGCCGGCTTCACCGGCGTCGAAGAAAGCTTTTCAACCCGTGATTGCGCGGGCATCTTACTGGCTCCGGGCTGAAATTGACGGTATCTGTATGTTTATGGCCAAGCTGGGCCAGCGGGTGGCGGTCGGTGATGTGCTGGCGCTGATTTCTTCACCGTTCAGTACGGATGAATATCCGGTGATCAGCAGAACGGCTGGGATCATTATTGGCCGAAACAATATCCCGCTGGTGAACGAAGGTGATGCGCTGTTTCACATCGCCAGGTTTGCCACTGTGGTGAAAGCAGAAAAAAGTATTGAAACCTTCCATTCGGAAATCGAAGAAGATTATTAACGATCGTTATAAATCGACACGTTCTCATGAATAATTAGCTTAATAACAGCGTTGAAAAGCGATTTCCGAAGATCTATAAAATGAGTGTCCGGGGTATGTCTTCGAGAGAGTGCTCCCGGCATGATTGAATTTATAGTGTGTTGCTTCTGATTGGAGGATATATTATGAACTCAATTGACTTATCTCCTCTGTACCGTAATAGCATCGGTTTTGACCGTCTCGCATCCTTAATTGACAGCGCTCTAGCAACCGATTCGGTGTCTAGTGGTTATCCGCCATACAATATCGAAGTGCTGAGCGAAAACCATTATGCCATTACGCTTGCTGTTGCAGGCTTCGAGCAACGTGAGCTGGATATTAAAGTCGAAAAAGGTGTGTTAACGGTTCGCGGTGAAAAAGCGACTGAAGAGGAGCGTAAATACCTGTACCGTGGTATCGCGAATCGGACATTTGAACGTAAGTTTAACCTTGCGGACTATGTTGAGGTGGTTGATGCCGGCCTGAGCAATGGTTTGTTGACCATTAATCTGAAAAAAGAGATCCCCGAGGCGATGCAGCCTAAAACCATCTCGATTAATCAGAATCGCAAGGTCATCGAGAATAAAACAGATGAGTCCGAACATGCGGCCTAAACGGGGCACCATTCGCTGAGCTGCAGTTGAAGGTGGCAAAGCGAGAAACATTTGAATGGCTGAAGGCTGCGGCATGTCCGCAGCCTTTTTTTATGGCGTATCCCGGCTCAGCGTGATGAGATGTAGGTGTATGGGATTCAGTTCATACCAGACTCCTGGGTCAGTCGATACAGCCTACCTGAACAGCTGCGATCAAATACGGAAAAAATAAGGAAATGAGCCCGGCGTATCTTGGCTAAAATGGTATTGATTATTTTCATATTTAGCCGTGATGATCGTTGTGCGGCTGCCTTGTCACCGACAGGTAGGGATTGAGAATGAATGATACTGAAAAGAAACAAGTCATTGATCTGCTCAACAATATTATGGAAAACGAGCTGGCCGGGGTGGTGCGTTATACCCATTACTCCCTAATGGTGTTTGGTTATAACCGGATTCCGATTGTTTCCTGGCTCAAAGGGAATGCGGATGAAGGGCTGTTGCATGCGCATAAAGCCGGGGAGATGGTCACGCTGCTGGGGGGGCACCCGTCTTTGAAGGTTGGGCCATTGCTGGAAACACACCAGCATGATATTGGCGATATCATGCGCGAGAGCTTAGCGCATGAAGAGTCGGCGCTGGCGTTGTACTACAAACTGCTCAAGATGGTTGAAGGAAAGTCCGTGGTGCTGGAAGAGTACGCCCGGGAAATGATCTCGGCGGAAGAACTGCATCGTGATGAAGTCAACAAGATGTTACGAAAACCCGGAGAAACCCAACCGTTTGAAGAGTAGGTCGGGGAGACGCAATTAGGAGGCGCGCATGCGTATTCAGTTCCAGTCAGATCTTCACCTGGAGTTTATGCCGTCGCCTTCAAACTATGAGCTCCCTCAGGTAGGAGCCGATGTGATTGTGATTGCCGGTGATATCGGGGTGAAAAGCGATCCCACCTATATTGACTGGGTGCTCGAATCGACTGCAGGGACGCCAACCGTCGTGATTGCGGGCAATCACGAACCCTATTTGTCGAGCAGGCAATCCAGCTTGCATGTCTGGCGGCAGGCCACGGCCAACACCCATGTTCATTTTCTGGAAAAAGATCAGGTGGAGTTCCAGGGGGTGCGATTTCTGGGTACAACCTTGTTTACCGACTACAACCTGCGCGGCAATCGGCACAGCGCGATGGCTGCGGCTGCCACCGACCTCAGTGACCACCGTTTGGTGCAGTACGAAGACCATCTGTTTACCCCGGATGATGCGCTCTTTGAGCATCGCCTTGCCCGTCAGTTTCTGGAAGGTGCCTTACACCAGCCTTACCCGGGGCGGACTGTGGTGGTCACGCATCATGCGCCCAGTCCACGGTGTTGGGGGAGCGGGGTGCCCGCAAGGTTGGCCCGGCCGGAGCGACTGGCGCCAGCTTATGTCAGTAATCTGGAGTCGATGATGGAGCACCATGACATCCAGCTCTGGTTTCATGGTCACCTTCATCACAGCGTGGATGTTGTCCTCCACGGCACCCGGGTGCTGAGCAATCCCAGGGGCTATTGGCCGGATGCACTGAATCCGGCATTTGAACCAGGGAAGTGGGTTGAAATATAACCTCACCCCCGTAAGCGGCAGGTGAGGCGTATGCTTTATGTTGATGTAGATGATTACTTCGGCTGCGGGACGATGCGCATATAAGGCTTGGGCGCCCGCCAGCCGTCAGGGAATTTCTGCCTGGCCTGTTCATCGGAAACCGCAGGAACGATGATGACATCTTCTCCTTGCTGCCAGTTAACCGGCGTTGCCACCTGATGTTTGGCCGTGAGCTGGATGGAATCCAGGACTCTCAGCACTTCATCAAAATTACGGCCGGTGCTCATCGGGTAAGTGAGGATCAGTTTGATCAATTTATCCGGGCCGACAATGAAAACTGAACGTATGGTGGCGTTATCGACCGCTGTTCTTTCCTGGGCAGGGCCGCTGGCGTTGGGGTGGATCATATCGTACAGCTTAGCTACGCTGAGGTCTGAGTCCCCAATGAGTGGGTAGTTCAAGGCATGACCCTGGGTTTCTTCGATGTCTTTGAGCCAGGCTTGGTGATCGCTGACTGAGTCAACACTGAGCCCGATGAGCTTGCAATGTCGCTTATCGAACTCGGGTTTTAAGCTTGCCAGGTAGCCAAGCTCCGTTGTGCAGACCGGCGTAAAGTCTTTTGGGTGAGAAAACAGAATGGCCCAACCGTCTCCGATCCAATCGTAAAAGCGTATCGATCCTTCAGTGGTGTCGGCGGTGAAATCAGGGGCTTTATCTCCAATTCGTAGTGGCATGGTACGCCTCCGTGATGTCTTTGCGTGTTGCAGTTTAACTGTAGTTCTCAGGGGGAGGACTGCAAGTTGCCATTCAACGAGAACCTTAGCTAACGTACTGTTTTTAATGCTTAAGATCCTCTCGACGACAATGTGATTTTTCACGCAGGGTTTTATATCGAATCGGCTCAGGAAAGTGAATAATTCATTTACACTCTTATAACACCTGTGGCACAGTGTTCTGGTGAGTTGCGGGCTTATCAGGAGTTGTCGATTGGAAAGTGAAAGAATTCAGCTGGTCCCGCCGGCGATGTGTTGGGTAGAGCCTGTCCTTGAGGCCGTTTGTGCTCATCGTGACACGCTGAGTGTGTTCTTGCCTTGGGTCCCTCATCACCAGACCATTGAACAGGCCACGCAAGCCATGCGTGAGGCGATTGATAATTTTGAACATCAGCGCGGTGAACTCAGGTTTTTCATCATCCGAAAGTCCGATGCCCGTCTGCTCGGGGTCGTCGGGCTGATCCTGAAAGACCCGGCCGTGCCGCTTTGTGAAATCGGTTACTGGCTTCGTAGTGATGAAGTCGGCAAAGGGTATATCACGGAAGCGGTGGCCCGGGTGGAACAATATGCGCTGGAGCATCTGAACGCAGAGCGTCTGGAAATCATCGCGGCTGCGACCAATCTGCGTAGCCGGGCAGTTGCAGAGCGGTGCGGCTATCGATTGGAGGCCCGCCTTGAAAAAGCGCGCAGGCTGCCGGCCGGGCAATTAGATGACACCGTGATTTATTGTAAACATCGTTAATCATCAATCCTTACTGACTCCGCTCAGCGGGTTGTGCTATCAAAAATACAGGAGCGTGAAATGCCACATTGCATCATTGAATACTCGAAGGAACTGGAAGCGGCCATTTCACCCGATGAACTCTCTTCAGTCGTTTTTCAAGGCGCGTTGGAATCCGGGCTCTTTACCCCGGCAGATATTAAAACCCGGGTGATCCCGTATACCAGCTATCAGGTGGGGGGAACCACGGCGGGGTTTGTGCATGTCACAGCTCGGATCTTGGCCGGTCGTGATGAAACAAAGAAAAAGAATTTGTCACATCATATTTTGCAGAAGCTGCAGCAAGTCGATCAGCCGAACACTTCCTACACCGTTGAAGTGGTTGACATTGATGTTGCCAGCTACGCCAAGTCGGTCAGCTAAAAAAACGCCTGCTGCCTTGAATGCGTCAAGGCAGCAGGCCCTGTATCTGCTTCAAGCTATTCCGCCGAGGTAACTTTCCTATCGCACGATGGCTCCGATGTTGAGGACAACATCTTCTTTTTACTCCTTCAATTAAAATTTCTTATCAATGGCATGAAAATGTTGATTTGTTCTGTTCCCCGGAGGTTTTTATAACAGCAGCATAGACTTTTCTTCGTAGATGCTGATGAACGTAGATACTTTAATTGATGCGATCCATACCCGTGGCTGGTTTATTTGGGACGATTTTTTAACACCGGCGCAGGTGAATGACTTGCGAGCTTGTATCCCATCAAACTGGCAACAGTCCGGCATCGGTCGGGATACAAATTACGTTCAGGAAGCGCGGGTGCGTAAAGATAAAATCCAATGGTTGTCTCCGGAAATTGGCGCGCCGGTGCAGCATTATATGCAGCAGATGGAAGCCTTGCGGGTGGCGGTGAACCGCTACTTGTTCCTCGGTCTGTTTGAGTATGAGGCGCACTTTGCCAAGTATGAGCCGGGCGATTTTTACAAGAAGCATCTTGATAGCTTCCGAGGCCAGACCAACCGTAAACTGACCACGGTATTCTACCTCAATGAGCAGTGGGTGACGGAAGATGGGGGAGAGTTGGTGGTGTACGATCTGAACGACCAGTATCTGACCCAGGTTGCGCCGAAGGCGGGTCGGTTGGTGGTGTTTTTGTCGGAAAACTTTCCACATGAAGTTCTTCCGGCTCACCGGCTTCGTTACAGTATTGCCGGATGGTACCGGGTGAACGGCAGCACCGGCAACAGGCTGGATGTGGCAAGATAAAATTTAAAGCGCCGGTTAAACTATCACATGATCAACGACAGGCACGCTCAGGCGTGCCTGTCTTATTATATGTGTTACTGTTTCTGCAGGATGGGACGCCACCTGCCGGGGTATGGGTCACATTGTCGGCATTGTGTCGAAGAGAATTGCGCCGGAGACAGGACGAGGTGGCGGGACAGGTTTTAGACTTATGACAACGTCGGTGCCGAGGAGAAGGCATTGATCGCGGCTACGATGCAAGTTTGCTTTCACCACAACAGATGAAATGAGTCAGAGAAGGAGAAAGGGATGCAGTCGATGAATAAAACTGCCAGCATCATTCTGGGGCTTGGGATCTTTTTGGGCCTGACGATGCTGGGATATCTGTTGGGTCATGCTGCAATTGAGCACAAGATGTATGATCGCAGTGTCACGGTGAAAGGTTTGTCGGAGCGAGAGTATCCGGCAGATATTGTGATTTGGCCGATTCAGTTTAATGTTGCCGGGAACGAGCTGGTGGATGTCTACCAAACGCTGGATGCCCATGCGCAAGCGATTCGGGATCACCTGATCAGCCACGGAATCGAGGCGGCCGATATTTCCCTGTCAGCGCCCTCGCTTACGGATAAGTCTGCCCAGCAGTACGGCAATGATTCGGCTGCGCCTTTTCGTTATACCGCATTACGGATTGTGACGGTCTATTCGGCGAAGATTGCCGAGGTTCGCCAGGTAATGAATACCTTATCCGAGTTGGGTCAGAAAGGCATTGTTTTTACCGGGAACAATTATCAGAGCCAGACAGACTACTTGTTTACCCGGCTCAACGAGATCAAACCGGAGATGATTGAAGAAGCGACTTTGAATGCCCGAAAAGTGGCCGAAAAGTTTGCCGCCGATTCGGACAGCCATTTAGGAAAAATAAAACGCGCTTCCCAGGGCCAATTCAGTATCAGTGCACGGGATAAAAATAACCCGCATATTAAAAAGGTTCGGGTGGTATCGACCATCGAATATTATTTGTCGGATTAAACCTGAGGCCAGGGGAAATTGGCTCAGATGACCCTGCCTAATCGATGTTGAGGTGGGATCATCTCATGACTTTTGGCACATGGCAGTGGTGCCCGGATTGCTTAACCTGAAGATACCCAAATGATGTCAAGATGCGATGTTTTGCGAGCATTGTTTGGGTATTCACACTTTCAATCAGGAGAAGGTTCGGTCATGAAAACTTCATGGTGGCGATACGGTTTCATTGGGCTGGCATTTTTGGCTGGGTGCTCGGAAGAAGACTTGGAAACATCCAATTTTGGCTCTGATTACTATAAAAACCACTATACGCTGATGAATGCAACCGACTACGAAATTGATTTTCATATGGCCAATACGGAGTTGGATGGCGATGAGCGTGATGTGGAAAACAGCAAGTACTTCAAAAAGACGCTGGCTGCCGGGGCCGCACCCGTTGAGATCACGCATGAGCATAATGTCAAACGTCGAATTTCCTTTTATGTCGCCGCGAGAAACCAACTGGGTCTATTAGATCAGAAAAAAGTGAAAGTCTCCAATGACAAGAACTATCATTTTCTGGCCTGGCAACATCAGGGACAAGTCGCCCTAAACGTATTCAAGCAGGAAAAAGATGATCGCAGCAGTGAATTTTCCGTACGGATTTTTGCCGCCGATGCAGTGAATCTTGAAATCGAGGGTAGTCCGGTGTCCCTGACATCGGGGATGCTGAGCGGACGTTTCTATATTGATCAGTGCAATGGCGGTATCATGCAGAATGAACAGCCAATCTCGATATGTGATGCTTCATTCGGGCGCTCTTACTTATTGGTTGTCGACGGTGACGGGCGACAGGCCCTGTACCTGGAATATTAAGCAAGACATGGAGTCATGAATGGAAGCTATCAATGTGAAGCCGGCTGCAACATCGATTTGGCAGTCCTTGCGGTTGGGAAACTCAGAAAGCTGGCTAAACTTGGGGCTGGTGTTATTAACCTGTTTAACGGTGTCGATCTTTACGCTTTATACTGCCTGGCCCGATCAGCAGTCATTGCGTTTTCCATTTGATGATATTCGTCTGGCCGTTGGTATTTTGCTGACTTTGTCTCTGGTCTTTATTGGCTGTCATTTGTATCGGCTGCGTGCAGGCAAATCATCGGTATATCCACTGGCGGCCCAGTTTATTGCTTTGCTGGCTCTGTTGGTGTTGGTGGATAACGGCATCATCATGATCCTGGGGATAGTCTTTGTTGCCAGTATTCCCAAGGTCGTTCCCATTCGGTTCTGTATTGCGCTGAGTATTCTTTTACCCTGCATTTATTTTGCGGTGGCGGATATGTCATATGCATTGGTCAACGCGATTTTATTTACCACCTATAACCTGTTTGCGCTGCGTCTATCATATGCGATTGAAAATGAGCGAGCATCGAACCTGGCGAACCGGAATCTGGTCCGGGAGCTGCGGGCGACCCAGACCTTATTATCCGACACGGCGAAACGGGATGAGCGATTACGGATTGCACGGGATATTCATGATGTGATGGGGCATCGGTTAACGGCTCTGAATATGCAATTAGAGCTGACATTGCAGCTGTGTGCCAAGAGCGATTTAGCACAGATCCAAAAAGCCAAACGGTTGTCTGAGGAGCTGCTGTCCGATATTCGCCAGGCCGTGAGTGATTTACGCCGATTTGATTCCATCAATCTGGAGCAGGCGCTGCATGAGCAGGTGCGTGACTTGGATCAGCTCGACGTTCAAATTGATTTCCAGCCCGATTTGCGGATCAGCAATGCCCAGGTGGCAGAGTTGTTTTTCCGTGCGACTCAGGAAGCGATCACCAATGTGACTCGGCACAGCAAGGCCCGGCATTGCCTCATCCGGATTTGGCAAGATGATGAGCATGTCTATTGGCAGGCCAGTGATCCGGGTCGGGTAAAGCATCCGATTGTGTTGGGGAACGGATTGAAAGGGATGCAGGAAAGAGCCGCAATGTTAGATGGTGAACTGACAATTGATACCGAGCAAGGAACAACCGTTTGTTTGAGTTTGCCGGTTTCGTTATTAGGAGAAAAATAGTGGCGCGCGTCGTAGTCATTGATGATCAGAACCTGGTCCTGGAAGGACTGTGCAGCCTGCTGGATTTACACCCTGAGATTGATGTGGTGGCTCGGGCTCATGATGCTCAGGATATTTTGACCTTCATAGAAACTCATGAACCCGATGTGGTGATCCTGGATGTCAGGATGCCCAAATTCTCGGGGATCGATGCCCTGAAAATGATCCGTAACGCAGGCATTGACATCCCGGTAATGCTCTTGTCGACGTTTGATGAGCATGACTTAGTGCTCGAAAGTATCCGCCTCGGTGCGCAGGGGTATCTGAGGAAAGATATTTCGTTTCAGGTACTGACTGAAGCTGTGCTTTCGTTGCACCAGGGTAAGCGCTGGTTTCAGCCGGCGGTGACTCAGGGCATTACCAGTCGCAGCGAGCTGGAGGCGTTAAACAATGAGCAGCCGTTTACGCCGCTTTCGGACAGTGAATTGGAAATCTTACGCTTGATTGCTGCAGGCTTCTCAAACGCTGAAATTGCCTCGGCTCTGTTTAAATCGACCGGAACCGTGCGTAATCAGGTGTCGTCCATTCTGACCAAGCTGGTGGTCCGGGATCGTACCCGCGCCGTTTTAAGAGGGATTGAGTTAAAGCTGATTTAACTGTAACCGGAGCAACGCTCATTCCCTGAATTGAGATAAATCATATTGAATACAGTCTCTTAGCTGTGTTTTCATTGCAACTTTCCCTGCAACGCTTTACTCTGGCAACAGATTCACTGTTGTTCAACCGCACCTGAAAAGGATTCTCTTGAGTGCTGGTTATCAGAATCCCCCTTTTTTCATACGATGCCCCTGAAGCAGTGGCGTCATGCGTGATCCATGTCTTCAGGGAGAAAAGTCATGCCATATATCAATGTCCAGATCATAAGGGAGCTACTCGGACTCAGAAAGCGCAGCAAACATCCTCATCTGAAGGTAGCCTGCTGGATTGATTGAATACGGAAGATATTTCACAAGGACAGATATGGAACTCATTTCCCCCTCACTGGCCGATGAAGCGGCGTTTTTAACCTTTTACCACGACTTTCTTCACAATGACCCGGAAAATGCGGATTTTTACCGCCCGGCAACGCTTGATTTTGCCGCCTATGTGGAAAGTCTAAATAACGAATCAAAAGGGATCGGATTACCGGCAGGCTATGTGCCTTGTCATCATTACTGGCTTAAAAATGACGATGGACACATCGTCGGGGTGATCCGCATTCGGCACCGGATTGATAACCCTTTCTTATCGCTTGAAGCTGGCCATATCGGCTATGATGTTGCCCCGGCCCATCGAAGGCAAAGATATGGCACGACTCTGCTGGCGTTGGGGTTGAAAAAATCAAAGGCGATTGGTTTATCTCAAGTGCTGGTGACTGCCGATGAAGATAACCCGGGCTCCCGGAAAATCATCGAAGCCAACGGCGGGGTACTGGAAAACATTGTGATGGGGAAGGTTTTTCCCAATCCGATTGCCCGCTATTGGATCACGATTTAAAGCAACTTGCTGGCGAAGGCTGGCGGGAATCTTCGAAACATGGACTTTCAAAACAGGGATGAAGGAGAGAAGCAGGTGACAGAGCTGGCCCGATTAGGCAGAGCAAGTGTCAGGCAAGTCACGCTAGGCGGGAAAATATGCATTGAAAAAAAGCCGTTATCCGAGACGGAGCTACTTTTTTATCAGCATTATGCCGATCGGTTGAATGCGCGCGGCATTTTCTCACCAGCGATCATGGCGTTGGACGCAGACGAAAAACGGATCGTGATGGAGTTGATTCCGCACTCGGTCAAGCTGGCCGAACTTCAGACGCCCGCCGTGTTTCAGCATCTGGCCGGGATCCATGCGATGGAAGTCGAAGAGCCCTCGCTGCCGTTTTACCGGGCTTGCTGGACTGAGCGCGCCACGGCATCAGCGCTGGATGCACTGGCGCTGCCGAGGACAACGATTGATTTTTTTCATGTGGTTCAGGCCCAGTCTGCAGCGATCTTTGCCGGTAACAGACTGATCACCGGAGACAGTAATCCGGGGAACTGGGGGCGCAGAGCCAATGGTGAACTGGTGCAGTTTGACTGGGAGCGGTTGACGATGGGCTGCCCGAGTATTGATTTGGCACCGTTAATCAACGGCATGGGGACTCCGGCCCAGTATGAAGCGTACGCCGGGCAATATTTGGCATGCCGCCATAGGCTGACAGATTTGCCGACGATTGCCCCGGAAACCCTGGTGAGCCATATCGCGATGGCCAAAGCCTGGATTGTGATAGAAGTGGTTAATATTCTGCTCCGTTCCCGCCACCGGGATTCGGCAATGTATCTCGATTGGTATCGACAGCAACTCCCATCATGGTGCGATGAGGTTGCCGGCCTCCTGTAAATCACCGCGCTCTGTTTCAGTTTCAATAGGACAATTAGTATGACATCAAGTACCGCCGAGCGCTGGCGGGGATATTATGAGAAAGCCATCCAGCGCTCGCATCATCCCCTCACCGAGATGGCTGCTCAAGAGAATCGCTCCGGGCTGAATGTGGCGGTCGATTGCGGCTGCGGCGCAGGCGGCGATATTCAGTTCCTCCGTGAGCAGGGTTATCAGGTACATGGATTTGATATCAATGTGGACTCGATTGAGATTTGTCGGCAGCGTTTTGAACAAGACCCGCTGATTGATATTTCTCAGGACAGCTTCGAGCAATTTGATTACCCGACGACCGGCGTGCTGATCGCCAATGCCAGCTTGTATTTCGCCGAGCCGACGCAATTTACGCGAACCTGGCAGAGACTCACCGATGCGATTGAAATCGGCGGGGTTTTCGCGGGTGGGTTCATGGGCGTGGCGGATGATTGGGCGACGCATTCCGATCATACCATCACGGCTTTAAGCCGGTTGCAGGTGGAAGCTTTGTTCGACGGATTCACGATTTTGAAGTTTGATGAGCGAAATCAGCCGGGGAAAACGGCGCTCGGCAGACATAAGCATTGGCACACGTTTAGTGTGGTCGCAAGGAAAATACGATGAGAAAAATTGAAGTGGTTGCGTACCGTTCTTCCTGGGCGGATGATTTTGAGCAGGAAAAGCAGGCCATCGCAGGGAGCCTCTGTGCTGATAACCTGGCCGGGATCCACCATATCGGCAGTACCTCTGTGACCGGTCTCGCCGCCAAGCCCTTGATTGATATTCTGCTGGAAGTGAACGACCTGGCAGCACTGGACCAGCAGACGGCCGCGATGGAAGCGTTAGGGTATGTCGCCAAAGGCGAGTTTGGGATCCCGGAACGGCGCTTTTTCTATAAAGGGGAAACGGAGCGTACACACCATGTGCATGCGTTTGTGAAAGACTCACCCGGCTCGGTGCGTCATTTGGCATTTCGCGACTATTTACGCGCGTTTCCTGAAGTTTGCGAGCAATATGCGATGCTGAAGCAAGAAGGTGCTGCGCAATGTCAGCACGACAATGCGCAATATTGCGCTCATAAGAACGATTTTGTGCAGTTGCACGAACAAGCGGCGTTGAAGTGGAAGTTTGGCTGAAGTTTCCATTTTCATGAGGCGCTAGCTTGATGAAGAATTAGCTTCACGAGGATCCAGCGCCATGAAGTTCATTTTTGATGTGTTCACGGATGAAAAAGGCTGAACGATGAAAGCTTATCTATTGACGGTGTTTAGCGGGGAACAAGCTGCCGGAAATCCGGCGGGTGTCGTCGTGCTTGATGACTGGCTGGACACGGCGACTCTGCAACAAATCGCCCGGCAACTGGCCCAACCGGTGACGACGTTTGTTGTCCATGATGAATCTCAGTATGCCGTTCGCTGGTTCTCCCAGCAGGCTGAAATTAATCTGTGTGGTCATGGCAGTCTGGCAGCGGCGGCTGTGTTGTTGGAATTTGGGGAGCAGGCGTTCGGGGATGCCGGAACAGAGACTGAGGTTGCGGCTGATGTTGAAACAGCGGCTGAGGCCAACACGATGACCCTGACCAGCGAACACGGGACGGTGATCGTGCGCAAAGACGGCGCACGGTATCACATGACGCTGCCGGGCTGGCAGCCGAACCGTTCGCCGGATCTGAAACGGTATCTGAAGCAAATCGGCCTGCCAGTGATCGACAGCTTTGCCACCCGGGATTTGGTGCTGGTGGCGGAAAGCCCGGCGTTGGTGCGTCAGTTCACGCCGGATATGGCGGTGCTGGCGGCGATTGCAGATTATCATGCCGTGATCCTGACGGCGCAGGACGGCAGTGATGGCTACGTGCTGCGATATTTTGCGCCCAAAATCGGGATTGATGAAGATATCGCGACCGGCTCAGCCCAGTGTTCGCTGGCACTTTACTGGCTGGAACAACTGGGCCGGGAAACGCTCAAAGTCACCCAACTTTCGGCGCAAGGCGGAGCATTTGTGGTCCGGCAGCAAGGCGAAGGACATATCTCGTTGCAGGTTGAGGTCCGCTTGGTGTCGGTGCTCAACCTTCCCTGATGGCTGTGCCCTAATCGTCGGCTGTCAGGAAAAGGGTTACTCAGGGAGGGAGCTTGCCCATGATGAAACAGACACCCCAACTCACGTTCACAGCGGTGGATCTGAATCGGGATCTTGAGTTGTGCCTTGAATTTCGCCGGGAGACGCACCGGGTCAGTTACGGCAATCTCGACCATTTTAGCCGGGAGGAAACGCTGGCCTGGTTTGAGGCATTGGCTGCCAACCCGGATGCCGGTTTTTTGCATGTGCGTGACGCCGGGGAGATCATCGGTCAGTTGGAATATCAGTGCCCTCGGACTGACGCTGAGGGTCAACGCTACGGCTACATCAATCTTATTTACCTGGTGCCTGCGTACCGGCATCGACATCTCGGTGGTCGGCTTCAGGCGTACATGTTGGATCAATTTCAAGCACAGGGCTGCTCCCAAGCCCGCCTGCGGTACTTGCCGCGCAATACAGCAGCGGGCGCGTTTTATCACAGGCAGGGTTGGCAACCGGTTGGCGCCGTCCAGTCCAACGGCCAGTTGATGGAAAAATCTTTGGCGGGTCGGCATCGGGCAGGGGAATGATTTCCCCTGCGGAGTGGGTCAGCCGGATAGGATGCTCGCATCGGCATCGGCATCGGCATCAGCTCAGCCAATTGCCAGTCGGGCTTCCGGATGTCGAACTCGCTTGGCATGGGGACTCGCCAGACAGTAAGCCACCGTTAAGGGCCCCAAACGGCCCATGAACATCAGAAAAATGATGATCACTTCCCCGGCATCGGAGAGCTCGCCGGTTAATCCGCGTGAGAGGCCGACTGTCCCGAGGGCGGACACCGCTTCAAAGACCACATCCAGCATCGGCGCGTTTTCCGTCAGGAGCAGCAGGAAAATCGCCAGCCAGGTCACCCCAATCGAAATCAGCCCCATCGCTAGTGCTTTGCGAATCGTGTCTGTTGCGATGCGGCGCTGAAACACATGAATGTCTTGATTCCGTTCCAGAAAACCATAGGTCGCCATGACCAGAACCATGAAGGTCACGACCTTGATCCCGCTGGCGGTACTGAGCGAGCCGCCGCCGATAAACATCAGGACCAGGATCAGGGCCGTGGTGGCATCTTCCAGTTGATCAATCGCCAGGGTATTGAACCCGGCCGTGCGCGGGGTCACGGCCTGAAACCAGGCCGCCAGCCATTTGCCGCCTTCAGAAAGGGGGGCCAGGGTATTGGGGTTGTGATACTCAATACAATAAATGGCCAGCAGGGCAACGCCGTTGATGATCACGGTGCCAGAGAGCATCATTTTGCTGTAGGTGGACAACTGGCGCCAGCAGCGCTTTTGCCACAAATCCATCCATACCGTGAATCCAAGTCCCCCGGTAATAAACAGCGCGGTAATGGTTAGGTTGACGGTCGGATCGTCGACATAGGGCATCAGGCTGTCGCTGCTCAGGGCAAACCCGGCGTTGTTGAATGCTGAAATGGTATAGAAAAAGCTGTGGAACAGGCTGGTCTGCCAGCCCAGCGTTTCGGCCCAGCGGATAAAGAGGATCAACATCCCCAGACTTTCGACGATCAGCGCAAACAGAAACACAGACTTGGCGGTGGCCATAATGGTGGATGCATCGGTCTGGTTAAACGCCTCCTTGGCAACGGTCCGCTGTAAAAAGCCGATTTTTCCGCCGAGGGCAATCAGGGTGACGATGGCAAATGTCATAATACCGAGGCCACCGAGCTGGATCAGCAAGGCGATGATGATTTGTCCCAAAGGGGTGTAGGCCGTGCCGGTATCGACCACGACCAGCCCGGTGACGGTGACGGCCGAGGTGACGGTAAACAGACTTTCCAGCCAGGTGATGGGCTGGGTGGTCGACCAGGGGAGCTTCAGGGCCAGGGTGCCGAGGGTGATAAATAGCAGGAAGCTACCGCAGAGGATCAAGGGCGGCGCCGCGAGGATCTTCTTGCCTGCTTTGGGTTTTCTCTCAATCGGAGAGACAGAGGGATGCCAGATGATCATGGGTTATACCAACCTTGGTGCCAGTTGAGTGAGTGCTGCACGCGAGCCGCTGAGCAGCAGGATGTCATCGGGCTGGACGCGAAAATTCAGCGGGAGTTGGGTCAGGGTCTGCTGATCCCGCTTGAGCAGCAGCACATCGATTGAGGTGCTGGTGCGCTCGAGGATCTGGCTTAAGCTGTGATCCTGCCAGGCGGATTTGACGTGGACTTCAACCACATACATGCCATGGCCGAGGGCAAGGTAGTTGTGCACCATCGGGTAATGGAGCGCTTGAGCAACCCGCATGCCCATTTCCTCTTCCGGATGGATAATCCGCGACACGCCGAGTTTCGAGACGATGGTGTGGTGAGCCTTGGTGCTGGCTTTGACCCAGATTTCCCGAACGCCGATATTTTTGAGGCTCAAGGTACACAGCAGGCTGGACTGCATGTCGGCCCCGATCGCGACCAGCACGGCATCGCTGTTGGATAAGTCCAGTTCGCGCAGGGCATTTTCATCGGTGGCATCGCAAATGACGGTTTGGGTGAGTTCCTCGACATATTTGTCGGCAACCGTGGCACTTCGGTCGACCCCGGTCACGGTGTGTCCCAGATGAATGAGTTCCAGACTGGCTGCGATGCCGAAGCGGCCAAGCCCAATGACAGTAAAGTGAGCCATATTTATTCCTCGTTTCGTATTAATCTCTGTGTTGAAGGTGTACAAAGCCGACCCGAGTCATTTCGGGCATGCTTGAGCCGGCATCCCGTCAGAAACGGGCTGCCTGATGCTGTGGTTTATGCGGGTATGGAGCCGAGTGTCACCATGCGGCTCGGTGATACCGCGGGTCTATTCGCGATGGATCAGCTCGGGCAAAAAGCGGTAGCCGATCCCCGGTTCGGTTTTGATAAACCGGGGCTGGTCGGCATCATCATTTAATTTTCGCCTGAGCTGGCTGATGAAGATCCGGAGGTAATGGGTATCGTCCTGATGCGTCTCTCCCCAGATATCGCGCAGCAAGTGATCTTGCTTGACCAGCTCCCCGGCATGGCGGGCCAGCGTCGAGAGCAGGGCGAACTCTTTTTTTGACAGGGAAATCGGCTGGTGGTTAAGCAGCACCTCGTGGCGTTCTATATCCAGGGTCATTTGTTCAAACACCAGCTTGTTCGCCGGCTTTTCGGCAGGGATGAGATCGCGCAGCAGCACTTTGATGCGGGCCATCAGCTCGCGGATCCCGAACGGCTTGCTTAAATAGTCGTTGGCGCCGAGTTCGAGCAGGCGGACTTTTTCGTCCTCTTCATCCCGGGCGGTCAGCACCAGTACCGGCGTGGGCTGGTCACGGCGCAGGCGTTGCAGCAAGTCGCTGCCGTCCCCGTCCGGCAGACCCAAATCCAGAATGATCAGGTCGGGCGCTGCTGTGTTGATTTGCGCCTGCGCTTCAGCCACATTTGTTGCACTGACGGACTGAAACCCTTCGGCCGAAAGGGCAATACGGATGAAAGTCTGGATTTGCGGCTCATCATCAATGATGAGGATGGTGTAGGGCGTCATGACAGATCCTCGTGACAGAGCTCCTCGTAACAAGGAAGCTGGATTCGGATGGTGCAGCCTTGGTCAACCGGCACAATGGCAATGGTGCCTCGGTGGGCGTCGATAATACTTTTAGTGACGGTCAGGCCCATACCAGATCCACCGTCCGCCTGATTACCGGGGCGCTGAGAGTAGAACAGGTCAAATACCTGCTGGTGCTGGTCCGGCGGGATCCCCGGACCCTGATCGCAGATATCCAGGGTTACCTGATCGCCGTCTTGGTAGACCTCAACCCTGACTTTCTCCTGCGCCGGAGAATAAGCGACTGCATTATCAATCACATTGAACAGCGCCTGTTCCAGCAGGGAAGCCTGAACATGCACCCGGGGTAGATCCGGGATGATGTGCAAAACAATCCGATCGCTGCGCTCCCGGCGGCAGGCTGCATGCACGATCGGGGCAATCGACTGTTCCGTCGTTTGCAACGTGACTTGATCCCATTGCAGTTTCGTCGCCTGCAGCAGGTTCTCGATATAGTGGTGTAAGCGATGGCTTTCATCCATTGCACTTTGCAGCAACTCTTCCTGTTGCGGCTCTGCCAGCTTGCTGCGATACGCCTGCAAAGTACTGAGCGTTCCGATGATGGTGGAGAGCGGCGTGCGCAGATCATGGGAGACGGACAGCAGAATGTTACTGCGCAGGGTTGCTTGTTTCAGCGCCTGTTGCTGACGGCGGTAGTGCTCGGCCAGCTGGCTGGTGATCAGGGCAACGAGCAGGAACACCCCCAGGTTCATGATGTCACTGGGGTGGAACATCTGCAGGGAAAAGCGTGGTGCAGTAAAGAAAAAGTTGAAACTCAGCGCGCTGCACACGGCGGCGGCGAACGCCCGGAATCGATCCCCATGTAAAGCCACCCAGACCACACCGAGTTGTAGGATCAGCAAAACTGCCGCGGTGGAGTGAAGCCAGTGGTCGAGCAGGGCACTCACCGCCAGCGCGGCGAGGGTGGTGAAGGCCGCAAACAGCCACGGCTTGGTAAAATGCCGTGTACCGGCACAATTCGCTTGGGTGAAATGCCGCGCCCGGGCAAATCGTTGCGTTTTGATCGTCCGTTGGGGTGCAGAGGCTTTCATAACTTGGGGTCGTTGACTGAACATGGGGTGACTTTATCAGAGTTCGGGGAATGCTGGCCGTAAAGAAAGCGTAATTTCTTTTGAGTCAGCAGGTTAACAGCGGCAATGGCGATCACCTATTCGTCGAGTTGAGAGCAAATTCAAGTTTCTGGGCTGTCCTTTTGATCGGATCTCAATTTTGCTGTGATGTAAAACTTGTGTTGCATGTACTGAATTGTAAAAAACTGGGCTTCTCAACCCTGACGGTGCGTTCGATTTGGGAGCGGACTGTCGCGGGGTAAGCTGTTGAAGTGACTGAAAGTGCAACACGGCTTGTTGCGCTTTCAGTCAATATTGATATCATCGCGGGAAATAGTCGGGGAGCCGTTAGGCTGAGATCGCATTGCGAGACCCGTTGAACCTGATTCAGTTAACACTGGCGTAGGGAACTATACCGCTTGCGATGGAAGGTATCATGCCTCCGCCTCAATAAATAGATCGCCGGGCGCTGTTCTCCTTCTCCAGCCCGATGTATCTGCCTGATAAATCCAGCCTTTGTGTGCCGTCAAATGGCTGTTTCCCGCTGACATCATTTCTGTTCAGGTATTCCCCAAAATGAACCGCTCACCGGTGAGCGTGACAAGGCCGCGTCACAGTGACGCCTGAGGAAGCATATGAATACCGAAACTATCGTCTCCGCACTGAATGCCGTGCGTCAGCAAAAGCCGCTGGTGGTCAATATCACCAATTACGTTGTCATGAACAACACCGCCAATGCGTTGCTGGCACTGGGTGCATCCCCGATCATGGCGCATTCGCGTGAAGAAATGGCTGAAATGATGAGCTTTGCCGGTGCGTTGGTGGTGAATATCGGCACCCTGGATAGTTCCTGGACGCCGCGCATGGCTTATGCCGTTGAGCAAGCAAATCGACATGGCAAGCCGGTGGTGCTGGATCCGGTCGGTTGTGGGGCCAGCACCCTGCGTACCCAAACGTCGCGTCAGATCGCCCAGGCGGCAGCGCAGCTGATCATCCGCGGCAATGCTTCGGAGATTATTGCGTTGGCCGGAGAAGCAGGCCAGAGCAAAGGGGTGGATGCACTGGACAGCAGTGAAGCTGCCGTGGGGACGGCGCGTCATCTGGCCGAGGTTCATGGGTGCAATGTGGTGATTTCAGGCGCGACCGATGTCGTGGTAACCGCGGAAGGCGAGGTTCGGCTGCGCAACGGCCATGCCATGATGCCGTCTGTCACCGGGATGGGCTGTACGCTGTCGGCACTGACCGGCGCTTTTGCGGCAGTAGGTGAAACCACTGGGCTTGCCGCCGCCGCTGTCCTGGGGGTGGCCGGAGAAATCGCCGCCGAGCAGTCCGCCGGGCCCGGAAGCCTGCAGCTTAACCTGCTCGATGCACTGTATCAGCTCGATGAAACCACACTGCGCCAGCGCCTGAAGTTAGCATAAGGAACACTGTTGTGAACCCATATCATTTATATCTGGTGACAGACGATCAGCAAGATCTCGCGACCCTGACCTCGGTTGTGGCACAAGCCGTTGCGGGCGGGGTGACCATGGTGCAGGTGCGGGAAAAGCACGGTGATGTTCGCGCGTTTATCGAGCGGGCACAGGCGGTGAAAGACATCCTTCGCGGCACGGGTGTGCCTTTGATCATCAACGATCGCGTCGATGTCGCCCTGGCGGTCGATGCCGATGGTGTCCATCTGGGACAATCTGATATGCCAGCGGCGCTGGCGCGCCGATTGATTGGGGAAGACAAGCTGCTCGGCTTGTCGATTGAAAACGAGCAGCAACTGATGGAAGCTGAGTTTCTCCCGCTGGACTATCTGGGGCTGAGTGCGATTTTTACCACCCCGACCAAAACCGACATCAAGAAAGCGTGGGGCATTGACGGGCTGGCCAGGGCGATTGCCCAAAGTAGTTATCCCATCGTTGCGATTGGCGGAATCAACGCGGCTAACCTTGATGCGGTGGTGGAAACGGGCGTTGACGGGATTGCGCTGGTCTCGGCCATTTGTCACGCCGATTCACCGCGTGATGCGGCTGCTGCCTTGCGGCAACAGATGGCTATGCGGGAAACCGTTCGGGATTGACCCTCGAAGATGACTCTCGTTACTGAAGTCGGTCATTTCGCGTGGAAAAATGCTCAGCGCTTGCCGGGGTTCATGGTAGAATCCCGCGCTTACTTGTGTTGCGCCGGTTTCAGGCGTGACCTGATTGTTTGATGAACCAGAGGCGATCCATGCCATTCTCTAAACTTGGACTGAGCAAACCACTGACGCAAGCGGTGGCAGCGCTCGGTTATACCCAACCGACCACGATCCAGGCCAAAGCGATCCCGGTGATCCTGGATGGCAAGAACCTGATTGCCGCTGCGCAAACCGGCACCGGTAAGACCGCCAGCTTCGTGCTGCCGATCCTGGAAAAGCTGAGCCAGGGACAGACGAAAAAGAAAAAGCGGATCCGGGCGCTGATCCTGGTCCCGACCCGCGAGTTGGCTATTCAGGTTGAAGAGAAGATCACTCAGTATGGTCAGCTCCTGGGGCTGACGTCGCTGGCGATGTATGGCGGGGTCGACGAGCAGCAGCAGAAACAGCGCCTGATTGAAGGCGTGGACGTGCTGGTGGCTACCCCGGGCCGTCTGCTGGATCTGTATGGTCAGCGCGCGGTGTATTTCGAAGAAGTTGAAATGCTGGTGCTGGATGAAGCCGACCGGATGCTGGATATGGGCTTTATCGATGATCTGAACAAGATCCTGGATCGCCTGCCGGAAGACATTCAGCAGTTGCTGTTCTCCGCGACACTGTCGCGCAAAGTGCGTGATCTGGCGAAATCTGCGGTGATTGATCCGTATGAAATCACCATCGCCGCCAATCAGGCATCGAAAGCCAATATTGAGCAGTGGCTGATCACGGTCGATAAAGATAAAAAGTCGGCTTTGTTGAGCCACTTAATCAACGAAAACCAGTGGGATCAGGCGCTGATTTTCATCGAAACCAAACACGGCGCGGCAAAGCTGGCGTCTCAGTTGGAAAAACGCGGCATTTTCGCGGAAGCGTTCCACAGCGGGCGTAGCCAGGCCGCACGGGCTCAGTTGCTGGAAGATTTTAAAGCCGGCAGTCTGAAATATCTGGTGGCGACTGGGGTTGCGGCGCGCGGGATCGACATCGAAGAACTACCCCGTGTCGTCAACTATGATTTGCCGTTCCCGGCGGATGAATATGTCCACCGGATTGGCCGGACCGGCCGGGCAAATGCCTCGGGCGAGGCGATCTCGTTTGTCTCGAAAGACAACTTCAAAAATCTGTGCATGATCGAAAGCCGCCTGGGCCATCTGATTGAGCGCCGGGAAGTGGAAGGTTTTGCACCGAAAAAACCGGTGCCGATCTCGATCCTCAATTATGTCCCGAAACACAAGCGTCAGCCGCAGGACAAAGGCTGATGTAGCCCTCACTTCATGTAGCCCTTGCTTCATGTAAGCCTGATTTCAACGAAAACAGGCGCTCAATCGAGCACCTGTTTTTTTCGGGTAACCGGGGCGGTGTGAATCACAGCACCTTGTTGATCGCTGCTTCCGCGCACTGCACATCCAGGTGGCCGCCCGGTGCGCCGCCGACACCAATGGCGCCAATGACGGTATTGTTGACGGTCAGCGGCAGGCCGCCTGCCAGGAGCAACAGGTTGTCATCCATATCTTTCAGCGGTTGCAGCATCGGCTTATCCGCGATGGTTTTCATCAGGCTGGCTGTCGGTTGTTTCATGCTGGCGGCGGTGAAGGCTTTCTTGCGCGAGCTGTCGAGGGTGTGCTTGCCCGCATTGTCTGCGCGAAGCTGTGCAATGACGTTGCCGGTGACATCCACAACGGTGGCGGAGACGGTGTAGCCTTTGGCCGCACACTGCGCTACAGCCTCTTGACTCAGTGTAAATGCCGTGGCTGATGAGATTTGGGCAATAGAAATCGTGGCTGTCTGATCCTCGGCGCTGGCTTGGAAAGACGTTGCAGCCAGACCTGCGAAGATAGTGCTCAATAGCGTATTTTTTAAAGGTGTCATGTGATCCTCCATGAAGCGGGGTGGTGTTTGGGTACGTGCTGTCAGGTTAGCGACATCGGGATTGCCGGAGGCTTTCAGGAACATTACAAGGTTGTAATGTTCCTGAAATTCGACCAGAAAAGCTGATACAGTGAACTGGTTATTCCCCACACAGGCTGATGGATCCAGTGAACGTATTACTGATCGAAGATGATCTGCACATCACCCGGTTTCTGACTCAGGGCTTTATGCAGGAAGGATATACCGTGACTCAGGCCGGCGATGGCGTTGACGGGCTGCATTTTGCGACCACCGCCCACTATGACGTCATTGTGCTGGATTTGATGTTGCCGAAGAAAGACGGGCTGCAAGTGCTTGCCGAGCTGCGTGGCATGGGGCATACCACCCCGGTGATTATTCTCAGCGCCAAACATTCCGTTGAAGAGCGGGTGCTGGGGCTTCGCTCCGGTGCGGACGACTATCTGGTCAAGCCGTTTGCCTTTTCCGAGTTGCTGGCCCGCTGCCAGATCCTAACCCGCAGAAGCCAGTCTCAGGCCGCACCCGCGCATCAGCTGAGTTATCATGATCTTACCCTGGATTTACTCAAACATACATTGCATCGCGGCGGACAACCGATCCCACTCAATCAGCGGGAGTTTATGTTGGTGCAGTTGTTGTTGCAGCACCCGGAAAAAGTGCTGTCGAAAACGGCAATCCTGGAGCAGGTGTGGGGCTATCAGTTCGATCCGCAGACCAATGTGGTTGATGTACTGGTCTGCCGCTTACGCGGCAAAGTGGATAAGCACTTTGACTTACCCTTAATCCACACTATCCGAGGCGTCGGCTATGTCCTCAAAGCAGAAGGTTGAAGTTGCCCTGGCCCTGACTCAGCGCCAGCTGTTTCGCAAGTTTATGGCCATTTTGCTGTTGGCGCTGCTGATGATTGAAGCCGTGGTTGGCGGCATTTTTTTTTACGACCTGTATCGGGTCGAGACCAAAATCATGACCTCCTTGTCGGTGGAGTATCAGCGGATCCTCAAGTTTGAGTCCGATGACAAGCTGGTTCATGTGATCCGAGCCAATCCGCAACGACTGGTGGACAACCATATCGCAGCGTTTGTTATGCCAAATACAACGGCAGAAGCGATGCCCGGTGAGAAAGCCCAAGTCCGGTTTCTGGCCGGGGAGCGGCAAATTCCTGCGGATCTCGACTTTTCAGCCTATCAGGTCGGCGACCATTCCTGGATCAGCGCGTTTCTCGCCAGCCCCTACATGACGCTCAGGATGCAGGGGACGGAGCACGCCTTTTGGCTGGTGCTCGATAACCAGGCCCGTTATCCGGTGGCGATGAAACAGTGGCTGATGACCTTCCTAGCCTTGGTTCTATTGGCGTGTTTCACTTCGGTGTTTATCTGGCGATTGATTCATAACACCTTGCAGCCGCTCGTGGTGCTGGGTCATCACCTGGATGATTTGAGTCGGGGCACGCTGGATGCTTTTGCCCGGCATGCCGGTGAAGCGGAAGTACCGCAGGGACTGGCCGCGATTAATCACAGCGTGCGTGAGGCCGTTTCGCGGTTGCATGGCGTCGTGACCACGATGGATCGGACCCTGGATGCGATTGCCCATGATATTCGAACGCCACTGTCACGAATTCAGTTGTCGACGGAAAATGCCTTGCTAAGCCAGCTGCAAGGGAAAGAAAAATCGGCCTTGCAGGCCAGTGCGCTGGCCGACTGCTCCGAATACGCGGCGCAGGCGGGTAATCTGCTGACTGCGTTGATGAAGCTCAATGATGAGCAAACCGGCAAGCGAACGGTGCAGCGTACTCCGGTGAACGTGAATGATATTTTGCGACGCGTGGCGAGTTGGTATGAGGACATTGCCGAGCTCAAAGGGATTGAGATCCAGTGTGAGCCGGCCCCGAGTCTGATGATGGACTCAGACGCAGACAAATTGACACAAATTCTGGTTAATCTGGTTGATAACGCGCTGAAGTTTACTGAATCCGGCGGCCGGGTGTCGCTCTCTTCGGCAGCGCTGGCACAGGGCGGGGTCGCCCTTCAAGTGGCCGATACTGGCATTGGTATTGCCCCAAAGCATCAGGCGTTGGTCTTCAAACGTTTGTATCGTGTCGATGAAAGTCGCAGCAATACGGAAGGTTACGGGCTGGGGCTGTCTCTGGCGGCGGCGATGGTGCGCAATCTTGGTGGGACAATGACGCTGGCCTCTGTGCCGGGCCAGGGCAGTACATTTACTGTGACATTTAGTTCGGCAGCGAGTGAAAATGACTCTGTCTGCATTGACAGGCAGGCAAGATTTGATTAGATTCGCACCAAATTGTTTTTAAACACTCTCTATCATGTTGTACATCTTATTCAAGAACTTCGTCAGAAGGCTTTGCTCCGCGCACAAACACGATGAAGTGTTGCTCGGAGCTTAAATAACCTGAATCTTCGTCAGTTGCAGTGATGCGCGAAAGCGCAGGACGGCCTGCATCTGATGTGTACAGGTAGAGAAGGCGGCCGGTGATGCTTCATCACCGGCCTTTTTTGTATCTGAAATTTATCAGAAACAAGATAACAGTGAACGTTATTCAGGGGTCGGTGCATTGCTACCGACCCCTTTTTTATGGTTTAAAAACATGAGCTTATTAATGATTCAAAACCTGACTTATCAGGTTGCCGACAAAGTCTTGTATCAAGATGCCAATTTTGCCCTGCATGCCGGAGAGCATATCGGGGTGACCGGTCACAACGGCGTTGGTAAAAGTACCCTGCTGAAATTGCTACAAGGGGAATATTTGCCGGATCAGGGGGAGATCCACTGGCAGCCGAATCTTGTGATGGGTTATCTGGACCAGCACGGGACAGTGAACAAGACGCTGTCGATTCAGGATTACCTTGCCTCTGCATTTGCCGAGCTGTTCGAGGCGGAACAGACCCTGATGGTCTTATACGAACAGATGGCAACCGATACATCGACGGCGCTGTTGAACCGGGCCGCGGCATTGCAGTCGCTGCTGGAAAAAGAGCAGTTCTACAGCCTGGATCACCGGGTTATCCAGATTGCAACCGGGTTGGGGATAGACCGCTTCGGGCTCGACACCCGGATGGGCGCGCTCAGTGGCGGCCAGCGCCACAAGGTGATGCTGGCAAAATTGCTGTTGCAACAACCGGATGTGCTGCTGCTCGACGAGCCGACCAACTATCTCGATACCGATCATGTCGAATGGCTGGGCGGGTTCCTGGAGCAGTATCCGGGTGCATTTATGGTGGTGTCGCATGACACCGCATTTCTTGACCGCATTGCCAATTGCATCTGTGACATTGACCATCAGCAGATCAAAAAATACAAAGGTCACTACGCCAAGGCGATGGCGCAGAAAGCGCAGGAGCAGCAGCATCTGGTCAAACAATTTGAAGCGCAGCAACGCCAAATTGAAAAACTCGAAGCTTATATTTCTAAAAATGGTGCCGGCGTCAACGCAACCATCGCCAATGGCCGCAAAAAGCAGTTGGCCAAGATTGATCGGCTGGCGAAACCGGAAGAAAAGCCCACCCCGGAGTTCCATTTCGCTGCCGCGCCGCTGAACGCGCAGCGGGTTATTGCCGCCCGCGGGTTGAAGATTGGCTATCAGCGGCCGCTGCTGCCGCCGGTGAACCTGGATATCCAGCGCGGTGAGAAAATCGCGATTGTAGGTTTTAACGGATTGGGGAAATCGACCTTGCTGAAAACCCTGATCGGTGAGGTGGATGCGCTCTCAGGCCAGGTGGAAACCGCCAAAGGAATCAAGTGGGGCTATTTTGCCCAGGACTTGTATTGGCCGTACCCGGATAGTACCCCAGTTCAGGTGGTGCGGGCGGCCAATGCTACCCTGAATGATAAAATGGCTCGTCAGCAGTTGGCCCGGTTTGGTGTTTCCGGCCGTAAAGCGCAACAAAGCCTGGCCACGCTGAGTGGCGGTGAGCAAACCAAGGTGAAGCTGTGCTGTCTGGCTGCGGAGAAAACCAATCTCCTGATCCTGGATGAGCCGACCACGCACCTGGATGTCGATATAAAATCGGCGCTGAAGGAAGCTTTGATGCGCTATGACGGTACCGTGGTGTTAGTCTCGCACGAAGCAGAATTTGTGCGGGGCTGGCCGGATAAAGTGTTTGATATTTCGCAGCTGAGTCCAGTCTCTGCGTAATCAACAGCCGACCATGAAAGCGGGCGCCCCAGTGATGACGGGGCGCCCGATTTGTTTTTTGTGCCGATGGTTTAGCGGTTCAACTGAATTCTCGCAAAATGACTGTTGCTTTCCTGGATCTCAATTGTATGCAGCGGCAGGTTCGGGTTCAGGCGCCATTGGGTCTCGTCAATGCCGAATTCGGTGAGGACACGCTGGCTCAGCTGCGGCACGATCGGCAAATAACTCAGGGCGACCTGTTGCAGCACGTTGGCAATCACAAAGCAGGTATTGATCGTCTGTCGGCGGTCTTGCCCTTTGCTGATCAGCCACGGCGCGCGGTGGTGGAAGAAGGTGTTGAGCTGGTCCAGCAACTGCTTGAGCACCAAAGTGACCTGGTAAATATCATAATCCTGATAGTGTCCGATCACTTGCGCCAGTTGTGCCCGGCTGGTGCTCAGCAACTGCTCACATTCAGCATCGAGGTCTTGACTGAGGTTGTCGTCAAGCTGGCCGTCAAAGTATTTCAGGATCAGAGTGTTGTTGCGTTTGACCAGATTGGCGAAGTTGTTCGCCAGGTCGGCATTAATCACTTCTGCCAGCTCGCCAATCGCGACATTGCCATCGCGGTAGAGCGGTTTTTGCCGAACCAGGGCATAACGCAGGCCGTCGGCGGTGAGCTGGTGGCTGAAGGTGCTTGGATTGACGGTGGTTTGCGGATTGGATTTGGAGATTTTCTGACCTTCAATGGTCCACCATCCATGTACCACCAGTTTCTTCGGCAGCGGCAGATCAAGCGCCAACAGAAATGCCGGCCAGTAGAGCGCGTGGAATTTTAGGATATCTTTGCCCAGGATGTGCGCCGTGTTCGCGATTGCGGTGTTGGCATGGCCCGATTGCTGGATAGCTGTAATGTAGCTAAACAGCGCATCAATCCACACATACACCGTATGCTCGCTGTGGTTCGGTACCTGAACGCCCCAGCTGTTATTGATCCGCGACACTGACAAGTCTTCCAGCGGGCCTTCCCGGAGCAGGGCCATGATCGACTCCTGGAAATGACTCGGGGTGATCAGATCCGGGTGAGCCAAATAGTAATCCAGGAGTTGCTGGCGGTAGTTTTCCAACCGGAACAGGTAGGTTTCCTCAGCCACGGTAACAACCGGTTTTTTGTGGACAGGGCAGTGCTCGTCCTCCAGTTCGCGCGGCGAATAATATTGCTCGCATGCGACGCAATACTGGCCGGAATAGGAACCCAGATAGATGTCGCCGCGTTCAAACAGTTGCTGCCAGACCTCGCGAACATGAGCTTTGTGCGCCGACTGGGTCGTCCGGATGAAAATGTCTGGTTGGATGGTCAGCTCAGGCCATAACGCGGCGAAGGTTTCTGCCTTGACATCAACAAAGGTTGCGATATCTGTCGCGGCAGCCTGGGCTGTGGACGCAATTTTCTGACCGTGTTCATCGGTGCCGGTGATCAGCACATTTTCCTCGCCGGTGAGTTGGCTGAAGCGATGGCAGATATCGGCAACAATACCGCTGTAGGCATGGCCCAGATGCGGCTTACCGTTGGCATAAAAAATCGGCGTGGTTACAAAAGAAGTCATCAGTGCGTCTCCATACGTAAAATGAAATCGCTGGAATGGACGCAGTCACTGAGGGTTTTGAGTGGGGCTCATTGGCGCACCATTCCAGTTTGTGAGTGTGGAATGGTGTTGCTTGGTGTTTTCTTTAGAACAAGCAGCCCATCCCCCGCAGCATTCGCTGAGAAGGCATGTGCATCATTGACATTGGGGATAGTGAGAGCTTGTTCATATGCTTCAAGTTAACAGAGACGGTATGGTTCGGCAAGATGAAATTGAGTCATGTCGCGGCATACGAGATCAATGATCCTTGGGTTGGTTTTTTTCATTCTCCAACGCTTTATCGGTGATTTCTTTGTATAAATTGATCAGACTGGCAGCCAAGCTTTGCCATTCCGGATGGCGCTCCATCAGGGGCATCGCGCGTTGGGCGTCTTCGAGCACCTCTTTGAGAAACTGGATGTCGAGTTCATTCAGGGTTTCGCCGTTATCGACCCGCTCTTTTATCGACAGCGCACGAGGCAGGCGTTGTGATTCCATCCGTTCAGCCAGCGCTTGCAGAATGCCGGCATCTTTTTCTTCGCGGTCCATAGCTGGTCCTCATGGTCGGGCAAACAGATGCAGTTATTGTAGTCCTCATCTTCAGAGAAAGCGCCTCCGAGCTGCAAAAATGCCGCTCTGAACACCCTTGAAATCGGTATTCCGTGGGTCTGCTTATACGATAACGTCGTTTTTCGAACACCGGGATTATGTCATGCTGACGGTATCGTAGGAGTCGGTATTAAAGAGAGCAAGGAATGGGGTAATATCGCTCGTTATTGTCCCGAATCTTGATAAGAACGGTTGTCCATTATTTGTCCGAATCAGTGCTTGGTATACAGTCGGTAAACGATAAAAGTTCGTGTGCTATGTTTTGATGGAACACAAGTTATACAGTGTATATGCGTGAGCACTAAGGGAGCTCTCAAATTTTGTGATTTTTCGTGATAATTCAGTTTGTTGAGCTATACTCCGATATGTGATTGGTTGAGTATTGATTGGATAGATCTATGCCGCAAGAACTGAACAAGGTGAGGAAGCTAAAAGTTTATATCATTGCTTTGATATGTGTCTTGGGGCTTAGTGTTATTTCACTTATCCCTTTTCTGATCAGTAACCTTCAAGAGCGAAATGCATTAGATAAGCACCTCTTAGCGATTAAACAGGCGACTCAAGATATTGTATATTTTGACGAAGTATTAACTATGTCTGCCCGAATGTTTGCGTTCACCCAAAATTCTTACTGGGAAAAACGATATTTAGAAGCGGCAGAGAGCTTAGATAACGTATTAGAGGTGGCTAAATCTTTAGAACCCAGAGTAAAAGATGCGATCGAAGCGACGTCAGTCACGAATGATGAGCTCATTGCTATTGAAATGGAAGCGATTGAGTTGGCGAAAGGCCAGCGCTTCACTAATGCCCAATCTTTATTGTTAAATGAACAATACTTTGAGTTAAAATCTGAGTACGAAAGGTATGTACATCGAGCACTGCAAGATGCCATAGACCATCATGAAGGCGTTTTATTACAAAAGATCACCAAAACACAAAGTTGGTTACAACGTTCGGCTTTTATTTTGTCTGTGCTGTTTTTGTCATTGGTTATCTATTTTTATAGATACAATAAGAAAACAGAAAACTTAATTCGTTCGAAAATTGATGAGCTAAATGATAAAGTCATAAAGCTAGAGACGTTAACTCTGGAGCTGGAATCAGCGAATAATGCAAAGTCTGAACTATTGGCTAAGGTATCCCATGAACTCAAAACACCTATTAATGGTATACACGGTAGTTTACAGTTAATTAAATCGAAGAAAGTGGATAAAGAAACGCTGCAGCTAGTTAATAATGCAATCTTGTGTGGTGATATGTTAGTCAAGCTAGTTGATGACATCCTTGACTTCACTAAACTAAGTTCAAAAAAATATACCCTTCATGTAGAAAAGTGTAACTTGAACGAGTTGTTAAACGCAGTCGATCAGATTTACACTCAAGAGTGTAACGCCAAAGGCATTAAGTTCCATTTGTCTCAGAATATGGTCTATCCCGAGCGACTGTGTGACGGGTTACGTCTGAAGCAAGTGATATTCAATCTGTTAAATAATGCCGTCAAGTTCACCCACAGCGGTGCTATTTCTCTTGTTGTACAAGAACAAACGAGGCCGGAAAAGGTTCGGCTAGAAATAACTGACACCGGGATTGGCATGAACCGTTCCACGCAAGATAAATTATTTAACGAATTTGAACAGGGTGACAGCTCAATTACTCGTGTTTATGGTGGCGCTGGCTTAGGGATGTCTATCGTTAAAGCACTTGTGGAATTGATGGGTGGAAAAATAGAGCTATCAAGTGAAATAAATGTTGGGACTAAAGTTGCGATCGAACTGAATTTACCTGTCTCTGGTGGCGAGATACTGAAATCAGATACAGCACATCATCCTGATTATTCGCACTCGCTTCAAAAACTCAATGTCCTCGTGGCAGAGGATAACAAAGTGAATCAGTTTATCATCACGAAAATTCTTGAAAAGTTTTCAATTATTCCTGTCATCGCGAGTAATGGGCAGGAAGCCATGGATTTGGTGTCTCATGATACTCAACTTGTCTTAATGGATATTCAGATGCCGGTGATGGACGGCGTGGCCGCCTGTCGGAAAATTAAGGAATCCAGGCCAGAGTTGCCGATTATCGCAGTCACAGCGAATGTACAGGAGAGTGACATTCAGTATTATTTCGACGAGGGTTTTGAAGCGGTTGTTCCCAAGCCGATTAAAATGGAAAACTTATATTTATCAATGTATAAGGCTGTTTTTACCTCCAACATTCAGATCTAGAGCAGCCATAGCTGGGGGCTATTGCACTGGATAGCGGGCTTTGGGGAACGGATGATAGGAGTTGAAGCAAACTTTCTCATGTGAATTTGTTTATCTTAAATCTGGGGGTGAGTCATTTGTACGATGGTATCAGATGAAATAGACTGTGTTCATCGTTCCACGCCCGTTTATCTGGTGATTCCGGCGTTCAGCACCAATGGAGAAAACATGGAAGTAAGATTCTTAGACAACAACGCTAACACTGATGAGCCAGCGGTGCTTGAGGTACTGCTACAACTGCGACCAAGCTACGACATCGATTCACTGTCAGCCCAGATCAAAAAACAGCAGGCCCACGGCTATCAGGTCGTTTATGTGAAGTCACCCGATGGGATCCTCGCGGTGGCTGGCTTTGTTGTGGGGGAGAAGTTGGCATGGGGCAAGCACATCTACATTGACGATTTAGTCACCAATGCAAATCATCGTTCCTGTGGCGTTGGCAAGTTTCTCATTGACTGGTTCAAAGCGTATGCCTTGGAAGTCGGGTGTGAACAAATCCATCTCGATTCCGGTGTTCAGCGTTTTCCAGCCCATAAGTTCTATTTGCGTGAAGGGTTCACCATTGCGAGTCACCACTTCTCTATGCTGGATGTGCAATGTTCGAACCTTTAATCGCTGATAGATGAACTGAAGCTGGGAACCTCAGCCCCGGAAGTAGATTCACTTGAGCAGGAATATTTTATCCCTTTAAGGATACTGCATTGATGTTCGGCTCAGTCAGTGCCGCCTTCAGATTGTGATATGGGATCTCCTATGATGATACAATTGAACTGACCCGATGCGGCAAAGCCTTGATGAAGTTGGCCTTGTTATTCGTTATGTTCACGGGAGAAATTGATGATTGAATGGCCTTGTGTATTTCACCTCGAAGGTGATGATGAACTGATTTATCTCGCTTCGGAATCTGAGTTCATGAATGAAACTGCGTCGCTCATCTGGGGTGAAAGTGATCGAGTCATCGATTCAACCGGACAAAGTTATGGTTTATTGTCAGCTGAAGCCGGACAGATTGAACTCAATCCGCTTGGGCATCGATTGACACTCAGTGAAGTGACCGCGCTTGTGCAAGCGCATGAGTTTGCAAAAGCAGAAGTTTGCCTGACAAAAATTCAATTTCCGTCTATTTCAGAGGCAATCAGTTCTGTGTCTTGACGCAAGTTCTGGAGCTCAATCTCGAAAGGTGGGCTCTGGAAGTGTATCGAACCATTATTGAAACGCTTCTTCAGGCTATCGCGTGGATATATTTGGTGGTATTTATATTCGCATTAATTGCCTATGTCATCGTGCGAGGATTTGAATTAAAGCATGGAAAACTTAAAAGTTCAAAAGAGTAGCGATACGTGTCAAATAGAAAAAGATTTGTATGGCGCCGCAGTTCAACTTATCGAATCGCGCTACCCGGCAGGTTGGGGTGGTGCTGCCGCAGTGAGAACGGCTTCTGGAAAAATCCTCACCAGTATAGCACCAGATGTAAAAAATGATGCTTTATCACTGTGCATGGAAGTTGGAGCCTATCTGGAAGCGCATAAGCTCAACGAAGCGGTGACTCATTCATTGTGCTTGTGCCGTGAAGATGAACAGAGTGAGTTTTTGATTTTATCGCCGTGTGGTGTCTGCCAGGAGCGTTTGGTCCATTGGGGCGGGGATGTGAAAGCTGCGATATCCACGAAAGGTAATGATCTGGTGTTCAAAACAATACGAGAACTCATGCCGCATCATTGGTCGCTGGTCAATGGAGAAGTTTTATAACAACATGCACAGGGGATGCTTTCGCCGGTTCGTGAGCAGGCTGATCACCTCTGGCAAAGCCTGATGAGAGCGCGATGTGATTGGCGGTGAAATCTGGAGGAGAACAACGTGAAAGTTTCAGCGTATATGGCGCAAAGCCTGGATGGGTATATTGCCGGGCCAAATGGAGAACTGGACTGGCTTGAGGACATTGAGAATCCGGATGAGAGTGACTTCGGCTTTGCTGAATTTATGTCCTCTGTCGATGCATTGCTGATGGGGAAGCATACTTTTGAGAAAGTCGCTTCGTTTGGCTTCTGGCCCTACGACAAGCCTGTTTATGTGGCGAGCAATTCATTGACATCTTTGCCTGAGGAGCTGAAAGATAAAGCCACGATTGTTTCCGGAAGTTTTCCGGACATGCTCGCGCACCTTGAGTCCCGCGATGTCAGCGCCGTTTATATCGACGGCGGTCAGCTGATCCAAAGCGCAATTCGTCATGGCGTGCTCCGTGAATTAACCGTGACGACGATGCCGGTCATACTCGGTGCCGGTATTCCGCTGTTTGGCCCGTTAGAGAGCAAAGTGAAATTGTCTTTGGTCAACTCAGAGGTCTTGGTTGGGCAAATGGTGAAAACGCGTTATCAGGTGGATTAATCTGAATGCAATCTGTCAGTTTCGTTTCCTCGGTGTGACATAATCTGACAGGTGCCCTAACTCGGTTCTGCCCCTTTCCGTGTTAGAACAAAAGCTCATTCATTTTCTGTTCATAGATGTTTGCCTTATCTGAGGTAATTCGAACTAGCCATGCTCTCAACCGTCGAACAGAAAAACACTGCTTAATACTGTCAATAACGAGTAAATATGAAATAGCACTTTGAAACGCTGTGTTAGAAATGCTGCACAATTCAGGATAAAGATCGAGTAATTAAGCATTTATTATACTCTGCGACTAATAAGTGCTAATAGCTTAAATTTAAAAGACGCTAGAAAAAAATGGTCAATACCAGTTCAATCTTGAACCAGAGCAGTACTATGTCACATTGCTCTAGTTCATTCACTATCTAGCGCCATGAGCTACTAGGCACAAATTATCGCTTTCAGTCGATCACATTTGTTGTTATAGACTTAGATACTCCGGTACGGGGGTTACCTTCTAAATGTATCATGCTCAGTAGATGTCTATCAGTAATGCTTGAAAATTTCTGAGTCAAATGTCGAGCAAGTGAGTCACTCGCAGTGGTAAGAATTAAGTTCATATTCGGCATTGACGTAGCAACAAGTCTCAAAATGTCCAGCATAGCAACCCGGTTGAGGTCATCCAAATGAGCAATTGGTTCGTCGAGAAAGAAACTGCCTCCAGTATTTCTCGCTCTAGCTAGATAGAGTGAAAGCGCAAGATCCTGACGCTGTCCTTGGCTGAACCTTTCCTCTGCATCCAAAGCAAACTCATGCCCATCAGCGAATACTGTCCACTTGAGTGCTTCGCCGTCTGACACACTTAGCCCCTTATAAACCTCATTCGCATGCATTCGAGAAAAAAGTTCACCAGCTGGTTCAAGAAGCGGTGCGAGACTGGAAGAAGTCAACTTCTTGACGTGATGAGCGTAGCTATCAATAGTATTGTCCGCTTCTGTTATGTATTTATTGCCTGCTTCAAGCTTTTTGGATAGTTCTTCTTTTTCAATTTTAAGCTTAGTCAACGGCCCTGAATCTAAATCAATATTTACAACGGCTTCACATTCTGCCAGCATAGATTTGAAAGCAACTACCTGAATGCGCTCATCCTCAACCTTTTTGAGAGTAGAGTTCAAGAGTTCGAGAGTAATTGCATCTTCGCCTACCACTTCCTTCCAGCGAGCATCGAAGCCGTTGACAGTGTGAGTTATAGCTGCGATGTTAGATTTCACTCCTTCAATTTCGCGAGAATTAGCAGTAATGCTCTCCATTACCCCTAGCACCAAAGGGGAGAGCCTTAGTTTTGCTGAATTAGCTAGATCTGCTTGCGATTGATAATGATCTGTGTAGCTAGTAAGGTTTTCTCTCGCCTTTGATATTCTTTGTCCAACTCCTTCCACGAGAGAGCTCTCGAATAAACTCTCTACTTTTTCCAAGCTTTCAAAAATGAGCCTCAGGTCTATAGCGGCATCAATGCGGCTCTTCAGGTGCTGGAGATTAGCTTCATTAAAGTTTGAGAAATCATGAACATTTATAATTTCAAGATATTTGGTTCGTTGCTCAATCGAAGCCAATTGATTGTCTACCGCAACTATACGAGCCACGTAAGCCTCATAGGAGACCCTTTGGTTATTTGCCAGAGTTAGCCTTGCTACAGCATCTCTTTCAACTTTCTGAGCTTTCGCCTGTTTCTGAGCTGCATCTTTGAGCTCAGGCGTCAGCAATGCTTCATTCTCGATCTGTTGGCGCAACTTATCGCTGGAGCCCCAATCGTGATCACAAAGTGGACATTGCCCCCCATCATGGGAGTGGGTAATTTCTTTGCCCATAGCCTTCAGCTTATCCAGTACGCTTGAGAGAGCATTGAACTCTGATTCAGCTTTTACCCTTGCTACTTTAGCCTCTTCTGCCTGATGATTAATGTTAACAATATCTGTTGGTGGATGGACGATATTTGACGCCAAATCTTGCTTTTGCTGAACAAGGTCTGCCACAGTTGCTGAGTTCTGTATCAAGTAGTTTACTGATTGAAGCCAAGCCTCTTGTTTGTCAGCAGTCCATGAACACTCGACGAACTGCTGTTGCAGAGTGCCTTGACTAACTTTTTCCGACAGAAAAAATGCCTTTATACTCGGCAATGATATAACTTGTTCCCATCGATTAAGCACGTCCAAGCATTCTTTTGCCCAAATCACAGAACGCGAACCTTCAGCCGCTTTCACTTCCTCCGCAGACAGCTCCGCAGACAGTTCAGTGTGTTTTTGACTCTGTATTTCGTTTATTTTTGAAAGGTCAGCAAGCGTTTGGCGCAGCTTGTTTAGCTGTTTTTGTTCCGTATTATATTGTTCCCATTGTCCTGATAGAAGTCGGAGTATATCAAGAGAATGCTGTACCCTTTGATCGAAAATCCTGACCTGAAGTTGGGCTAACTTAAAATCTTCTCCAAGCTTCCTCGTCGCCGTAATCTGAGGGAATGCCTCAAGTATCTTGGAGAGATGACTCGAAGCTCGTTCCTTCCAAGGTTTACTTTCGGCCAACTTACCTTCAATCTCCGAGATTTCAGTGCTAAGGCGAATAACACTATCTTGAAGCCCTTTTGTACTAGGTAACTGTTTACGATAGTCACGTAAATCTCGTAACGTACTTGTAAGATGCCCAAGCCCGAGGATATCCGCAAATATTTGTTGTCTCTCTTCTGCCTTATTATTATCAATTAACAAGGATAGAGAATTCGAATATAGCCAACGGCTATTTCTAAGCCAGCCACGTTTAGCTTTGCTAATAGCTTGAGAGCTTCTTCCTGAAACTGATACAGGAGTAAGCAAATTTAGTAAGTCGGCTCCTTTAATCTTCTTTTTTTTCGCACCATTTTCAGAAATCCATATTGAATTCCCTTTTCGAGTAAGCTCATGTGGCTCTCCGCCGATCAAGCAGGTTGCTGAAACTGAGGTTTCTCCCTGACCCCATTGGCAGGCGAAATCTGATGTGTTAGCAAGATCTTCTACCTTCCCCGTCAGCAACCACTCCAGCGCATAACAAACAGTGCTTTTACCTGTGCCATTGGCAGCATGTATAACAGTTAAAGGCGCATCCAAAGGGATGGTTAACTCGCGCGGGATACCACGAAAATTTCGGATCGTGACCGAAAGAAACTTAATTGATTGGTTATTCATTTAGATTCCATTCTTGCCCATGTAGTCGTGCGAGAGGTGTACTACCTAGCTTCGACAACGACTCTAAAAGTTGAGAAGACTCTATACTATCTGGAATAAATTCAGTAAGTTGAGCTTCAGGTTGCGCATTAACAAGCCCTAAAGGAGTGATGCGCTGATATCGCTCCCACCCGTGTTCTCCCTGAAAAACCACATGTTTTCTGACGAATCTCGTGTCCTTTTCGATTTCTACGATGAAAGATTTGAGGCTATCATTCATTTTTGTCATTGCTAACACAAGATAGCCATCAATAACGGAACCATTTTTCTCCCGTTGTATAAGTGCGGCATCAAGATATGTTTCAGAACGTTTAGTAAGCTTCAAAGCCTCGGCGGATGTATCAGATGATATATCGACTACAAGGATAGATGCGAAGTCGCTATAACAGTAAAATAGCTGGTTTTCGAGTGCTGCATCTGGCCAGTTTTCATCATTCGACAACAGCAATTTACCACCCTCTGGCGATCTAAAGCCCGCAGCTTGAACTCGTTCATGAAGAATGTTGATCAAATCACTTATCATCTAGTTTTTTCCTACGCTCTAATATGTCATCCATAAATTGTTCAACTGAAGGGGCTCCATCATCATCGTAGTACGATTCAATTTCGCCTAGGTCAAAGATATATACATTGCTAGGTTCTTCTGCTTCTGTGATTGTTCCTTTTAAAGGGGGAGGGCTAGTGAAGTCATGGCGTCCATGACTGGGCTTTTTATCATTTACACGTCCCTTAGCGTCCGCAAACACAATTAAACTGGGATTGGTGGCTGCTTTTCTAGCCCATCCGAATAGATCCGCTTCCATTTGCCTCACAGGATATCTATGGTTAGTCCAAGCCAAGACATTAAACTCACCGAACGCTGGATCACTGTACTCAATATGTCCATCCCCTCCCGACTCGACGATCCACTTAGTGCTTTTGTGAGATTTGATATAACTCAGTGCTTGAACCGCCTGCATAACATACTCACCTGAGGCTGACATATCATCTAATGAAAATGACTGATCTTGCATCACTCCATATTTCGTCCGATAGGTAAACTCCTTAGAGTCAGCAAGACTTGCGTTTTGAACCAATACGTTCAAGAGTTCTAATTCTTTCCTCACGGATTCAAGGTAGCCATCTATCGGTGGGTGCCGATCAAAGAGCTCATGAAATTCAAGGGCTTCAGGTGACAGATCGTCTTTGACATCATTCCCAATCAAGCGATGGCTTTTGGCGAACTCTAGTAATAGTTCGGTTGTCCAATTTATGGTAAGCGTTAAGGCTCCGTTGCAACTTCTTCGCATGACTCTACTGGGAGGTTGGACTGTTGGAGGAGTTGCTCGGGTATTGTGCTCAGTATCTATAGCTGGGAATACTCCTGTCGCGCAGTAAAGACCAACGTTACAGTCGTGCAGACGTCCGCTGTTCGCGATAGTAATGGCGATAGGAGACTGATTACGCTGGCCATGATAATCTGGAACTGACTCTAGCACTTTGTCAATGCTGTCAATATCTTGAGAAGCCAATACTAAGTTACGCCGACCAGCTCTATCTTCAGCTTGACTGGCCATTATCCGCCTCAATAGCGATTTTGCGTTACCAATGGGGTTGGTGAAGTCATTACCTAAAGTTGGCCATACTATTACATCCTCGAAAGCTAACCGTAACGACATATTCGCATGATCGTATTTTTGATCACCAGTCTCATTCTCGACCAAGATGTAACAATCATGGGTTTCTTGCTCAGGGTCCTTCACCCAGCACCAACCTGCTTTGTAAAGACGAGCTGGAGCAGGTTTCCATTTTGGATCGATCCAAGACATATCATCAGACTCTATCCACTCTAGGAGCGTAGAGCCTAATACGTCACCGCAACCGACACTGAAGACCAGTGGATATGGATAATCGTTGACCAGATTATTAATTTCACTCCATTGGCTTGCCTCTGCTGCCTTAGCACCTGCAGTCATTAATGCTGGGCGAGAGCCGAAATTAGTGTAGAGGGTACCTGACTTTGGTTTCAACATACCTCTAATAAAAGGCAGCAGCTCCTTACCTTGGATTAGCGCAATATTGAACCTACTGCTGCTGCTTAGCGTGAGTTTTATATACTCAGTGCGCACATGCGAAACAAGTTTTGCATCGTCATCAGAGAGGGTTGTCCCTCGGGAACTCAAAATTTTCTTTATCTCATCAACGACTTTTGCCGTGTCCGATTCGAGCCTAAAATAATTCGATTTAATACTAGGATAGTCTGAGACCATCCGAGACAAGCTATCCTTCTTGTGTAGTTCTGTATGTAGATTAGTAATTCTTTCCCAGACAATGTCACATAATTGTTTTTTGTCTAGATCTTTGAGTTCGGGGTGCTCCTTTAATTTCTTGGATGCGTTCCGCGCTGCCAACGCTTTTTTTTCGAATTCACTCCGTAAGTCATCAAATCGTTTTCGACCTTTACTTGTCATGAACTCGAATAAATCACTCGTTGCCCCGTCAGACACCGCTACATAATATCTAAATTCAGTATCAGGAGCGGGAGCTATCTGTGGCATAATCTTGGCGTACATGAAGAACTTGCATATTTCTTGTATGATTTGAGGACGCCCGACATTACCTTTGTAGCGCTTACACTGAATCACGCCAACTGGAACTGAATCTTGAAGAAGGATAACATCTCGACCTTGGTCTGCGCCGTCGTTCAGACGACAAGCTTTGTCAAACCAATCCTCTTTACCATCATCTGCACGAGCTGTATAAAGGTCTGCCAGCATTAGCTCAAAGTGATCATCACCCATTCTTTCAAAAGGAAGCTGCCCACAGTCAAAAGCGAACACATCAGGAGTTTTCGGGTTGCTGCTACGCAACTTATCATCTTCTTCCTTGCTCGAGAGTACATCATCAATCGTCGCCAAAATCATGTTCCTAATATTGAATAGCCCTTATCATAGATAAGGCAAAATAGCGCAGCCGCAATCTAACAATCTTTTTCACTAAAAGAATACTTGGGGAAACTTACGGCCATTTTAGGTGAAGCTGCCCTGTTAGATTCAGAAACACGGTATGTCATTTTCCCTATGGTATCGATTGAGGTAGATAGTGTAATTATCCTCGCAGAGCCCCAATCCACCCCAAAAACGTTGCGTTAAAGCGGGCTTAGCTCCTTGGGTAAATCGACCAAACTATGCTTCTCTTCTTTACTCCTACATAAAACTTCATAATGATATCATTGCTTTATGAAGTTTACGATCTTCAAATTCAATTAGAGAATGTTCGAATGATTCCTTGGTGAGGATATAATGAGCGACGATGCAACCTCTAGGTTGATGCTACTGATTCTCCACTTACTCGATAATATCCATCTAACGCTTAACGTGAGTGTTCTAAGCCGAATCTGCTCCTAACATTTGTGAACCGTCTCTCTCTGTCAATACATTGGGAAGGGACTTCGAGTAAAAATGATCTACACCATCAATACTGGACATTGAGCTAAGCGACTTTTCCATACTTTTAGTTGTTCATGATTTACTAAATTAGCAAAGCAACTGGCTCACTTTTGTCCAGTTGTGAGTTACGATACACGCAGGTCGTCTGTACGATCTAATCGTAACTTTCCAGCGGATGTGTAAGGGCGAGTATGAGCTACTATATATCAGGTGGTAGCGGTCTGATCGATGTTCTAAACGGCCTCATCACTCGATGACAAGCCTGCGTATTGCGCAGACTTGTTTGATTGTTGTGCATCGCACAGACTTGTGCTGATGCTTTACTGAGTCGGGTCAATGGTTAATGGCGTAAAGGTCGCCGTGGCATTATTGCCTGCTGCCGCGTAGTCCGTGTAGGTCACGCCCTGGCGCAGGGTATAATAGACATCAATAAAGTCATCATCGTTAGTCGCCCAGCTGTCCGGGATCGCTTCCAATACTTTGCCGGTGAGCTGCGGAATTACCGCATATGCCTGCACTTCAGGATCGGGAATTGCTTTCAGCGCCGCTGTCGCCACTTCCAATAAGGCGCGTGCTAAATCCTTATAATTGGTGCCGTCATCTTTTTCCATCAACAGCATATCAGCCGCCGACCAGCGGTAGCGTTGCCAGTGGATCAGCACTTGGTTTGGTGAGTAATCCGTTTCACTGTAGTCCAGGTAAGGCATATCAATGATGTCCAGTACAGGCTCATCACGGGTTGGGTTCACGCCGGTGACAATGGCATAAACTTCAGCTTTGCCGGAAATCCAGGGCTCCTGATCATCTTTCAGGCGAATTTTTGTTAGTACCGTGGTTGAGATGCTCGGGACTTCCGCTTGAGTCTCGAAGCCATTGTCTGCCGCCGAAAAAGATTGAAGAGCCATTGAACGTGGTGCGGTATCAGGATATTTCTCTCCTTGTAAGCGCTTGATTTCATCATTCATCGCCCTGATTCCGGCTTCCAGCTCTTGCCTAGAGTTCGTATCAACCACAAGCACGGGGCGCTCCGGTACTTCATGGACATCCAGAAGGTGAATGTTACCGTCGATATCGTAGGCCTCGATATAATTCCAGTGTTGATCGTTGCCTTCCGGCTCCCAGGCGAATAGAGGCGATTGCCCTGCCTGCCACCGGGCCAGCATGGACTGATCGGCCAGGCGCAACTCCATAATTGAATCTGTGTATTCTTCGATCCCTTTTTCGGCCCGTAACGCTTTATCTACTGCCATCATCGAACGGGCAAACGGGGCTGCGCGCTTGTTTTGTTTTAATTCGTTGAGCGGCGCATTCAATTGATACTGGTTGATTTTGTCATGCAGAACAGGGGCCAGCTGCTGGTATTGCTGGCTCAGGCTGAGCGCTAACGTACGCTTGGCCTCTGCTGTCGATACAGCCATCGGGGATGCCGAGCCGGATATGACTGATGCTGGTGCCGTTGTCATCGGAGAAAAGGGGGCCGGAGATGCTGGCGCGGCCATCGCACTTGCAGAAAATATCCCAGCTGTGACTGCAAGGGGGAGTGCTAGATTCATTCGATCTATCCTTGTGTTGGTTTTTTATTCTGATTTATGCGCAGTGCAATACAGCACATGAGTGCTGTTATGCCACTGAATGATTCATGCAAACAACAACAGCCTTTTTATCTGTGAAGCGGGTGCAGCGATCAACAGATATGCTGCATAGGAATAGTTGGCGGCTGGTGGTTTGGGCCGGAAAACAGTGCGGGATAGCCCCCCGGCTGGCTCACATCTGTGAAATCTCCGCATTTACCCACCGGTCTGGATGCTGTCTAATACCCCAAAATGAGAATGACAGATGAAACATCAATGACTAGTCGGCCCCTGAAGTGTGACGAATGGCACATAGTCAGATAAAGGTGGATGCCATTGAATGACAGAGAGCAACATGAGTACTTTGAATCTTGAACAACTCACCGATGATTTCCCGCTGGTCAAACAGCTGATTGCCCTGGAAGAGGTCTGCTGGTTTAACCCGAACAGTACAACGCTGGCGGAAGGCTTGCCATATGTCGGGCTGGATCAAACTGATATCCGTGATGCCAGTGACCGCCTGAAGCGGTTTGCGCCGTATCTGATGAAAGCCTTTCCGGAAACCGCAGTATCGAACGGGATCATTGAGTCTGATATTGTTGCCATCCCTGAGATGCAACGTGCCTTGGCGGCGCATTACGGGACTGAAATCACCGGGCGATTGCTGCTGAAAAAAGACAGCCATTTGCCGATCTCCGGCTCGATCAAAGCCCGTGGCGGGATTTATGAAGTGTTAACCCATGCCGAACAACTGGCGATGGATGCGGGCCTGCTGACGTCGTCCGATGATTACAGCAAGCTTTTCAGCGATGATTTCAGAGATTTCTTTAAGCAATACAGTATTGCGGTCGGCTCGACCGGCAACCTGGGTATGTCGATTGGGATCATGAGCGCCAAGCTGGGTTTTTCGGTGTCAGTGCATATGTCTGCTGACGCACGCGAGTGGAAGAAACGTAAGCTTCGATCGCATGGGGTGACGGTGGTCGAGTATGCGCAGGACTATGGTATCGCGGTAGCCCAGGGGCGAAAAGAGGCAGAACAGGATCCGAACTGTTTCTTTATCGATGATGAGAACTCGAAAACCCTGTTCCTGGGTTATTCGGTTGCCGGGGAGCGGGTGAAGCAACAGTTTAATGAACTGGGTATCACGGTGGATGCCGAGCATCCGCTGTTTGTTTATCTGCCGTGTGGCGTCGGTGGCGGCCCCGGCGGGGTGGCCTTTGGGCTCAAAATGGCCTTTGGCGATCATGTCCATTGTATTTTTGCCGAGCCGACCCATTCTCCCTGCATGCTGCTGGGGGTTCACACTGGACTGCACGATGGTATTGCGGTGCAGGATATCGGGATCGACAACGTGACCGCCGCCGATGGGCTGGCGGTGGGCCGGGCTTCGGGCTTTGTCGGCCGGGCGATGGAGAGGTTGTTGGATGGCTATTACACCATCAGCGATGAGCGGATGTATCGCCATCTGGGAGAACTGAATCAGTATGAAAACATTCAGCTGGAGCCGTCCGCGTTGGCGGGGATGCCGGGGCCGGTTTGGGTGACGAATGCTCAAGCCTACCGCGAGCGCTTTCAGCTCGATGCGCAGACGATGAACAATGCCACTCACCTGATCTGGGCCACTGGCGGCGGGATGGTGCCGGATGAAGAAATGGCCGCTTATCTCGCTCAATCACAAGATTAAGGCTTCCTCATCAGGCACAGCCCCGGCTGTGCCTGATTTGTTCGTGCTCACATTGACATCACTTTTCCTGATGTCGCACCTTGCATCTTCCGTAACGTTGTTAAAACCTTTTTTAAAACAGGGGATTACCACTTAAACTGGAAGCGGTTTATCACTTCTATTAAGCGGTCAGTGTTCTAATTATCATTTTTACCAATCGATAAAGAATCTGTAACGTAAATACTCTAAGTTCGGCCATTCTTTTATAAAAACAAAAGGATGGACTAATGAATATCAAACAGTGGACCGCAGCACTTCCATTGCTGCTGGCTGTACCGGCGATGGCGGATACCGATGTATATCTCACCAACAATTCGGATCAACCACTGACAATTCAGGTGAAGCATACCGGGACCGATCAACTGCAACTGGGCGACGAGTGGCAACAGCACACGCAGGCGCTGGGGCCGTGGGAAACTAAAGCGGTCATCAGCTTTAACCGCTGGGAAGGGGTCGAATCGGGCCAAACTTACCAGTTTGAGACTGTGGTTTCGAACGCTCGGGGGGAAAGTGTCACTTTGTATCAGAAGATGGCAGGTCACTGGTACAATTCGACAATTGAACACGGCGTTACCGCGGCTGATGTACCGCTGGCGCTGAAAGATGATCGCAATGTGCACCGTTTTGAGTCGACATCGTTTGGCGATCGTGCCGTTGAGCTGGCGTTTAAGTCCGAGAGGACGGCGCGTTATGACGATCTGTATTACACCATCACACCGGAAAAGCTGGATGAAGCGGTCGAACCGGACGCAAACACCCTGAAGATGATGACGTACAACATCTGGATGTTGCCGGCCGTGGCCTCGCATATTGATGAGCGGTTCGACATCATTCCTGAGCATGTCAAAGGTTACGACGTGCTGGCGTTGCAGGAAGTTTTTGCCGGTGGGCGGGATGAGTTTCTGCGCGAGCTTGCCAAGGAATATCCGTATCAGACCAAGATGCTTGATCAGGATGGTTTTAACATCCATGACGGCGGTGTGGTAATCGTCAGCCGTTATCCGATCGTTAATCAGGCGCAATACGTGTTCCCGGACTGTAGCGGCACTGATTGTTTTGCCGATAAAGGCGTGAACTACGCTGAAGTCATCAAGAATGGTCAGGCGTACCACGTGTTTGCCACCCATACTGCGTCTTTCGATACCGATACTGCCAGAGAATACCGCCAGCGTCAGTTCAAACAAATGCGTGAGATGGCGGAGTCGCTGGATATTCCGGCGCATGAAACCGTGGTCTACAGTGGCGACTTTAACGTCAACAAGTTGAAATTCCCAGGCGATTACCAGCAGATGATGGCGAACCTAAATGCTGCCGAGCCAATCTACACCGGCTATACGGCATCGACGTTTGATCCGCGGATCAATGATTTCGCCGGTGAAGCATTGTCCGGTGGCGAAAACATCGAATATCTCGATTACGTGATGGTGAGCCAGGAATACGGCGATAAAACGGAAAATACCAACCGTGTCGATGTACCGCGCTCAACCGATGAACGGATGTGGCAGCATTACAACCTGTCGGATCACTTCCCGGTATCGGCGGTGATCAAGTAATGGGCCGCGTGTCTCTGATTGCTATGCTCGCCGCTTTGGCGGGCATTTTTTGGGTGCTGGAATCCGGCGGTGACAATCACAGCGCAGCCGCCAGGGGTTCTGAGGCTCCGGCACCGGGTGAAGTAACCGCTGGCGATGAGCGTGATCTTCCGGTAACTGTGACTACTCAATCGGTGGCAACGACTCCGACCCTCGGGCAAATTCAAGTGACAGGGTCGCAATTATCAGTGTCGGCCAGCTTCGAAGCACAGAGTAAGACCCTGAATCAAGCTTCCGGCCGAGAATTGCGGGATGCGCTGGAGACATTCTGGTTGGCGTGCAGTCAGCAAGGTAATTGCAGTGAACACCTGGCAGTGCTGAAGGAGGCGCTCAGTGCAGAAAGATACGCCCTGCTGGCGGATTATCTCGTCCGAAAAGATGCGTGGCAGCAAATTTTGGGTGAGTTGGATTTGGCGCAGAATCCGGAGATTGCCGAGCGGGTAGAGATAGTCAAAACGCAGGCAAGAATGGTGTGGGGAGCTGAGGCTGATGAGCTGTTTGCCGATGAGTTCGCGCTATACGACTTTAAGCTTGAATCCAGGGCTCTGGCGGATTCGTCGCCGGAAGCATTTATCGACAGCTATCTGCAACTGGTGGATAGATGGCAAAGTCATTCGGATGCATTGGCCATCGAGAGTAATACTGGCCTGTATGAACAAGCGGTTGCGCTGATCCCGGCTCACTACACGGCACTTCAGCGGCAGGAAGTAACGGCACAACTGGCACAGTTGTATTTGAGTGAAAGTGAGCAAGTGGCAATCGCGCAGCGCCGGCAAGAAGTGGCGCAACAAACGCAACAGGTTCGGGATTATCAGTCAGAACTCAGTCAACTGAAACAGGAACTGGCGGATCAGCGCGCGACGACCTATGCTTCGATGCCGGAAGTACAGTGGCAAAGCTACTCCCAGCAACAAATCGCCGACTTTCGCCAGGCTTTCTTTGCGCCCTAGCTTTGGTTTAGTCTCCCGGGCAAAATCACAAAATTTGGCCATCTTTCATGTCAATGACCCGGGTGGCGCGGCTGGCTCGGACCAAGTCGTGGGTGACCATCAGGACCGTGACGCCTTCGCGGTTGAGCCCCTCAATGGTTTGCATAATTTCATCTCCGGTTTTCTGGTCCAGATTTCCGGTCGGCTCATCGGCCAGCAGGAGTGATGGGTCACCGACCAGCGCCCGGGCAATTGCCACCCGTTGACGCTCACCACCGGAGAGCTCATACGGTTTGTGGGCTTCCCGTTTGGCCAGTCCCACTTTGTTCATGACGGCCTGGACTTTGCGGCTTCGCTGTTGACGGGTCAGTTTTCGATACAGCAGCGGCAGCTCAATGTTTTCCCGTACACTGAGTTGTGGTAACAGGTGAAACGCCTGAAATACAAACCCAACTTGGGCATTGCGGATATGGGATAGGTCTGCGTCGGAGAGTGCATCAACCCGGGTGCCACTCAGCGTATAGTGGCCCTGAGTCGGTCGGTCCAGACAGCCGATAATTTGCAGCAGGGTCGATTTGCCGGAGCCTGAGGTGCCGGTGATCGCGATATACTCGCCGGGCATTACGGTCAGAGATACTGCGTGCAGGGCGGTAACTTCCGCCTGACCCATAGGATAAGTTCGGCTGACGCCGCTCAGGTGAACCAGTGTGTCCGAGTGTTCTCGAGACGCGGGGGTGATAGTTTCTTCACGAATAGTTTCTTGGTTGAGTTGAGCAGTACCAGAATTCATGGTTCACGGTTACTCCTGTTTCAGGGCACGGATGGGATCGAGTCGGGCGGCCAGCAGAGCTGGGTAGAGTCCGGACAGTACCCCGACCACGGCGGCAGATCCCAGTGCCAGGAAGATAGCGCTGGGTGTGATGACAACAGGAAAATCTCGTAAGTGGGCGATAAGGGCCACCAGACCGGAGCCCAGGAGCAATCCTGAAAGGCCGCCGATACTGGTCAGGCAGGTCGCCTCGATCAGGAACTGATTTCTGATGTCGCGTTTGGTGGCGCCGACGGCCCGCCGCAACCCGATTTCTTCGGTTCTTTCACGTACCGCCACCAACATCACATTCATGATACTGATCCCCCCAACGATCAACGAGATGGCTGCGACCGAGGTCAGCCAGAAGGTCAGCGTCCGCGTTGCTTCGGTCATGCTTTCCTGAATTGCGGTCAAATCGTTGATGAAGAAGTCGTTGGGCTGGCTGTCCGCAATCCGGTGTTGGCGACGTAGCACCTGCTGGATATTCGCGATGGTCTGGTGGATCTGGTTCGGATCTTTGACCCGCAGGTGGGCATAGTGTACGGCACCGGGATGGGTCTGACTCAGGCCGATTATACGCAGCCGGGCGGTGCCTAGTGGGATCAGCACTTTATCATCTTGATCGGCGCCGCCGGGGGCCTGGCCTTTGCGTTGTAACACCCCGATCACCTTGAACGGGGTTTTGCCAATGCGGATGGTTTTTCCAATCGCCGCCGCGGCGCTGTCAGTGGTGTGCTCCCCCTGAGTGAACAGCTCCCGGGCAACCGTGTGGCCCAGAATCGCGACTTTTCGGGCGTGGGTAGCTTCGCGCTCGGTAAAGATCCGTCCCCGGGCCAATTCCCAGCCTCTGAGCTGAAAATAGTCTCGGGTGGTGCCTTGGATCAGGCTGATCCAGTTGCGGGCCCGATAGAGCACCCGGGCGTCGGCGTAGATGGATGGCGCGGCAGACTGAACTCCCGGCACCCACTGGCGAATCGCGTCAATATCCCGGTCGGTTAAGGTTGGGGTGTGATGCTTAAGCCGCACCCCGCCGGTTTCCAGCATGCCGGGTTCGATAAACAGCAAATTTGCGCCCAGGCTTTCGACCCGCTGGAGTACCTGGTGCTGACTGCCGGCCCCGACGCCGATCACGGTCACGACTGCAGCCACCCCAATCAGGATCCCGAGGATCGTCAGGAAGCTCCGCAGACGGTGACGGAAAATGGTTCGCAGTGCATGGGTCAGGTGCAACCAGTAATGCATCGGTCAGCCTCTAACTGTCATCGGAAGCCAGTGGCCTGGTTGGTCTGGCTTTGTGGAGCATAGCTTCGCGGATGCCGGGGGCGTGGTTATTTGTTCCGTCGGGAGCGGCTTGAAGGGTCATCGCCGGGGCTGCCATGGTCTCCTCTCCGGCATTGATCTCGACAATCGCTGTCATCCCGGGTAGCAATGATTCGCCCGGATTTTCTGCCAGCAGCACCACGGTATAAGTTACAACGTTGTCGACAATGATGGGGGCCACCCGAATTTGGGTGATCCGAGCTTCAAATTGCCGTTCACCGTAGGCTGGTACGGTAAACACGGCAAGTTGTCCAATCCGGATCAGGCCGATATCCGCCTCATCAATTCGGGCATGAATTTCCATTTCGGTCAGCGTGCGGGCGATTTTAAATAGTTTCGGTGCCTCAAGGCTGGCGGCCACGGTTTGTCCGCGCATGACTTCACGAGAGATGACGACACCGTCGATGGGGGCGCGAATCGCGGTCCGCTCCAGAGCTATTCGGGCCTCTTCCAGTGCCGCTTCCTGGTTTCGGACCACGGCTTCGGCCCGCTTGAGTTCGGCGCGGGCTATCCAGACATCGGTTTCTGCTTCATCAAGTGTATTCACCGATGCGGCGCTACGTTTGTTAAGAGTTTTGACTCGATCCAAAGAACGCGTCGCCTGCCGTAGCGTTGCTTTGCGTACATCGACGGTAGCTTTGGCATCATGCAGGGCGGCTTCGGCCTGTCGAAGCTGGGCGGCAAAGAACTCGGGATCCAGGCGGGCGATGATTTGATCGCGATGGACCACATCATTGAAATCAACCAGCAATTCGATGATACGGCCGGAGACTTCGGAGCCGACTTCGACCTCACCGACCGGTTTCAAGCTGCCGGAGGCGATAACGAACTGGTCGAGTTCGGAACTGGGAGGGGAATTGGATGACTCAGTATATTGTGGTGAATCGGGCGAATCTGAATATTGCGTCTCTTGCTGTAAATCATTACATGCAGTGAGTGAGGTGAATAGAAACATCATGAAGAGAAAAAGTTGACTGTGTGAGCGCATCGTGATCCTCACCCTCGTGGAAGGTAGCTCGCTTGCTTTGATTAAAAAGGACTTAAGCACAGCTACAGAATTAATAGCGGCAGCTCGGGAAGAGCGCCGCTATTTTTGTCGTTCCAATTAACTCCAGTATCTATCACAACGTCGAACCACATGTTTCCTTTTTTTGTATTCAGAGCGTTTCTTATAATCGGAGTACTTCTTGTGACCATAGTATTTTTTGTAATCGCCGTATTTTTTATAGTCACGTTTTTTCGAGTAGTCACCGTAAGATGGCTTGGAAATAGTGCAGCTCACTTTGACTTTTGATTTATAGCCATAGCTATGGCTATCTTTTCCGTAATTAGCTTGAGCGCCAGTCGCAACGAGTGCTAGCGCAGCTATAAGGCCAACTGTCTTAATATTCATTTGATTAATATCCTGATATCAACTATTAGGACACTCCTGTAATTTTATCTGGCCATTCCATTTGCCACGATATTATTTATAGATATTGGCGGGGAGGTCTGCAAAAAAACAGGATAAATATCCGTTTCAATATTGAGACACGATTATTTCTTATCAGAAAGGGGTAAATTTGTAAGCGTATAAACCCAGAGCACAGTATTTTCCTCCAAGCTGTTCTGAACTGAAGGTGCAACGGTAAGATTATCTGATTTCTGTCGATTACCGCTGCGGGATGAGTTTGAATCGAGCAAGCATTATTTTTCTGAGGCCTATTCCATCCGATAAGACAGCGTGAGAGAAACTTTCTGTTATGCCCTGGTTCGACAGGCGGTGCCTCAGTACCTAGACTGATCACAGAGCCTGTTTTTTAATGGCGGGCTCTCTTCGTTGCTTTATGACCCACAGGCGCTGCTTTATGGCCACACATCCAGCTGATATTCCCAGTGAGAAAGAGCTTGAGCTACTGCCCGAAAACGGTGGCGGATACTGGAACCGTCTGGTATTCGAGCAAAGCCCGTATTTGTTGCAGCATGCTGCCAACCCGGTGGACTGGTACCCCTGGGGTGAGGCGGCGTTCGAAAAAGCCAAGCGGGAAGGTAAGCCGATCTTTCTGTCGATCGGGTATGCCACCTGTCACTGGTGCCATGTAATGGCACGTGAGTCTTTTGAAGATGTCGAAGTGGCGGCGTTGCTGAACCGGGATTACGTGGCGATCAAAGTGGATCGGGAGGAGCGGCCGGATGTTGACCATCTCCACATGGCAGCCTGTCAGGCGATGACTGGCAGAGGTGGCTGGCCGCTGACCTGTTTTCTCACACCGGACGGCCAGGTGTTTTATGCCACCACCTATTTGCCCAAGCAAGGGAGTTACAGCCATCCCGGGATGATGGAGTTGCTGCCCAGTGTAATTCATGCCTGGCAACATCAGCAGGATGTTTTGTGCAACGGCGCACAACAACTCAGTCATCAGCTCCGGGCGCTAGAGCGTCAGGCCACATCGGGAACGATTGCCCGTAATATTGAACATCAGGCGTTTGAGTTGTTTGAACAGAGCTTCGATCCGCTGCATGGGGGATTTGGCCGGGCACCGAAGTTTCCGTCGCCACACCAGCACTTGTTCCTGCTGCGGTATTGGCATCGTTATGGTCAGCCGCAGGCACTCGCCATGGTGGAGAAGTCGCTGCAGATGATGCGATTGGGCGGTTTGTTCGACCATGTCGGGTTTGGTTTTCACCGTTACAGTACGGATAACCGCTGGCTGCTGCCGCATTTTGAAAAGATGCTCTATGATCAGGCAATGTTGTTAAAGGCCTACAGTGAGGCTTTTGCGGCGACCGGAGATGATTTCTACCATCAGACGGCCGGTGAAATCACCCACTACCTGACGACCCGGATGCAGCATCCTGACGGTGGTTTTTATAGCGCAGAAGATGCTGATATTGAAGGAGAAGAGGGGAAGTTTTATATCTGGCACCATGAGGAGCTGAGTCGCATCCTGACGCTGGAAGAATTGAGCTGGTTGACTCAATGTTTTCATCTCTCGCCACAGGGAAACTACTGTGATGAAGCGACCGGCAGCCAGAGCGGTGCGAATATCCTTCACCTGTCACGTTTACCGCGGCAACTGGCGGAAAGTGCCGGAGAGTCGTTGCCAGCGTGGCAACAGCGCTGGGAGAGCATTCGCCATCGGCTCGCGAATCAGCGTATGCAGCGAGTCCCGCCACTTCGGGATGACAAGGTTCTGACGGACTGGAATGGTCTGGTCATTGCGGCACTGGCGCGCAGTGCATGGCTGCGGGAGGCGCCGGAAGATCTACAGGCCGCCCGGCAGGCTTTCGACTTTGTGCTACGTCACCTCAACGACGATACCGATCAGCTCAGCAAGCGCTATCGCAATGGCAAGTCCGGCTTGCGGGGGTTGCTGGATGACTACGCCGGCATGATTGGCGCAGCCCTGGCGCTGCATCAGGCCACGCTGGAGGTGAGCTATCTGCGTCAGGCTTTGCGCTGGACAGAAGTGGCGATTGCCAAGTTCTGGGATCCCAGCCATGGGGGCTTTTTCCTGACGGAGTCGAATAGCGAGTTGGCGGTGCGGGCCAAGGATGGCTACGATGGTGCTTCGCCGTCAGGCAATGCCCTGATGGCTCATCACCTGGTAATGCTCTATCAACTGACAGGAGCGCAACGCTGGCATAACTATTTTGATGGTCTGGTGGGGGCGTTTGCCGATCAGGTGAACGCTTATCCGGCCGGATTTACCATGTTGTTGACTGCGCTGGACTGGATACAACACCCCGGTCCGAATCTGGTTCTTGCCGGTCCGGCTCCGTTGCCGGAACTCATGGCACCACTGCGGGGGCAATTTCTGCCCAATGCAGTGTGGCTGGGAATCGATGCCGAGCATGAAGCTGAACTCAGCGAGCTGGCGCCTTATACCCGCCAGATGAAGCACAATGAACCGGTTTTATATGTTTGTCAGGGGACTGCCTGTGAACTGCCGGTGGTTGGCCGCAAGAAAATAGAAGCCCGGCTCCGGGTACTGGTGAAAGAGTTGAACAGGGTACCATCAGCGTGAGTTCCGGCAAGGACGATCACGCAGAATGCGGCGGCGGCCCGGAGCAGCGCGCCGAAACGCATGTGGCGTTGCCTGTGCTCGATCCTGTGACGGCTATATTTGATTACCATGAGCGTACTAAGCATCAGTTTGATCGCTACGCCAGAGCGCCGGGCTATTTAGATTGGGCCAACCAGCCGTGCCCGTTCCGCTGTTATGCCGGCACCCGAACCTTCGAACTGCCGCTGCCTGAGCAGGACACCACGCCGGGCTACGACGCGTTCTTTTCCGGGCTGGCGATTGCGCCGCAGACAGTTAATACAGCGTCGTTATCTGCGCTTTTTTACTATTCGTTGGCGCTCTCAGCCTGGAAAAGCTATCAGCAAAACCGTTGGTCGTTGCGGGTGAATCCGTCGAGCGGAAATTTGCATCCGACCGAGTGTTATCTGATTGCAGACGCGATACCGGGGCAGACCAAGACACCGGGGGTCTATCATTACTATCCGCTGCGCCATCAACTGGAGCAACGGGCGACATTCAACGCCGCAGACTGGCAGGCGCTCATCGCGGGCATCGTACCAGAAGGTGAGACATTACCTGATGGGAGTTTTCTCGTCGCGCTTAGTTCGATTCACTGGCGGGAAGCCTGGAAGTACGGTGAGCGGGCGTTTCGCTATTGTCAGCACGATTGTGGGCATGCGTTGGCGGCGCTGTCGATCGCCGCTGGCTTGCAAGGCTGGCAGGTCCGGCTGGTGGAAGGGATCTCGGATCGGGATCTGGCGACCTTAATCGGTCTGGATCGTGCGCGGGATGGTTTTGACCCGACAGAGGCGGAATGCCCGGATTTGCTTGTTGTGGTGACCCCGGCAGGAACGCGCATTGATCCTGGCTGGTCGCCCGTCCCGGATGTGGTGAATAGGATTGCCAACGCCGACTGGCAGGGTCAGGCGAACTCACTCAGTGATGCGCATCACCCCTGGCCCTGGATCGACCAAGTGGCTGAGGCTGCGCGTAAACCGAAAACGGACTTGAACCTGGAAGCAGAAGCGAGTGCGGAAACAAAAGTTAAGCCGAAGCCGGGCAAAGCGGGCGGAACTGATCAGCCGTCTGTTGTGAATCAAAGCTCAGAGATCAAGTCGCAAATCGGTAACTCTCCGCTCACGGCAGGGCAGGTCATCCGCCAGCGTCGTAGTGCGTTGGATATGGACGGCAGCACTCATATCAGTCGCCCGCTGTTCTACCACATCCTCAGCCGCACTTTGCCACGAGAAAATCCCCGCCTGTTTTCTGTGTATGGTTGGCCAGCCCGGGTACACCTCGGACTCTTTGTGCATCGGGTCACGGGGCTGCCGCCCGGGCTTTATGCGTTGATCAGAGACGTGTCGGTTGGTGAGCGGCTGCGTCAGGCGACGAATCCCGAATTTATCTGGCGAGCCCCGGCAGGCTGCCCGCAACATCTGCCGTTGTATTGCCTATGCGAAGGGGATGCCCAGGAAGTGTCGCAATTGGTGAGTTGCCATCAGAGCATCGCCAGCGGTGGCGCGTTCAGTTGCGCGATGCTGGCTGAATTCGAGCTGCCGATCCGGACACTGGGACCGTGGTGGTATCGGCACTTGTTTTGGGAAACCGGGATGGTCGGACAGATGCTCTATTTAGAAGCAGAAGCCAAGGCGATCCGGGCGACAGGGATTGGCTGCTTTTTCGATGATCCAGTCCATCAACTGTTCGGGATTGAAGATCACAGTTTTCAGAGTTTGTATCACTTCACCATGGGCGGCCCCATAGAAGATACGCGATTGGAAACCCGCGCAGCCTATTATTTCCTGGAACCGGATGGTTTCGAGTCATAACGTCCTATGCATTCGCCTCCTTGCTGACATCCGGGTCAGACTTCAGGCAGAACACTACGGGTGCATGCAAAAATAGACACAGTGGTCGAGCCAATTGAACGTTACTGCTCATGCTATGCTGCTCGCAAGATTATCGGCGACAAAAAAATAAGATGATAGAGGAGTATCATGATGAAAAAGCCGTTTGTGATTCGGACCATGACCCGGGAAGAGGTTGATTTGGCGATTGAGTGGGCCGCGCAGGAAGGGTGGAATCCGGGGCTAGACGATGCTGCCAATTATTACGCCGCCGATCCGAATGGGTTCTTGATTGGCCTGCTCGGGGATGAACCGATTGCGACGATCTCAGCTATTCGTTATGACGCCTCGTTTGGCTTCATTGGCTTTTATATCGTGAAACCGGAATATCGTGGCAAAGGTTACGGTATTCAAATCTGGAATACCGCACTGGAGTCTCTCGAAGGTTGTAATATTGCACTGGATGGGGTGGTGGCGCAGCAGGACAATTACAAGAAGTCAGGCTTTCAGCTGGCTTATCGCAATATTCGCTATGAAGGTGCTGGCGGTGGCGGCCCTGCGCTTAGCCCTTCGATTGTTCCTCTGTCAGCACTGTCGATCGACCAGCTTCAATCTTATGACCAGGCCTTTTTTCCTGCACCGCGTCCTCAATTTCTGCAAACCTGGCTCCGCCAGCCATCTGCGCAAGCCTACGGGATAGTTAAAGATGGACAACTAACCGGGTATGGCGTGATCCGTCAATGTCGCTCGGGTTATAAAATCGGCCCTATATATGCCGATACCCCGGGAATGGCCGAGCAGCTGTTCCTGGCGTTGAAATCAACCGTGAGTGAGCGTGATGCGATTTTTCTTGATGTGCCGGAAGTCAACGCGGAGGCTGTGGCATTGGCGGAGCGTTACCAAATGACAGTGTCATTTGAAACCGCGCGGATGTACACCCAAAGTGAGCCGGAACTGCCGCTCAATCGCATTTATGGCGTAACTTCTTTTGAAATCGGGTAAAGGTGTGTGAGGGCAGGTGAGGTCGTGGGTGTTTGCCATTTGCCAATTGCCGTTGACTTTAAACGCTTCACAGGATATTTTCCCCGCCGAGTTCAAACATAAAGACGCTTGACCATGATTTATATTGTCCTGAAGCGCTTCGTCAGAAGGCTTCGCTCCGTGCAGTTCCACGATGAAGTGTTGCCCGGAGCCTGAATGATACCAATCGCAGTCAATAAGAGGCCATCCTAGCTTGTTAAAATGCTCGATAACGACGTTAGAATTTTTGATTGTAGAATCACTACTGATCTAAAAATTCTGCCTTGTTCTCAAACATTTTTCCTGCGCTATTTCTGATCACTGACTGACTTTGATTGGTATGACTGAATCTTCATCAGATGCTGTGATGCGCGAAAAGCGCAGGACAGATTGTATCTGATGAAATGATCGAGCGATGGCCGGTGATGATGCTTCATCACCGGCCTTTTTGTATCCAAAATTCGATACATCATTTTCTTGAATCACAAGATCAAGGGGCCGGTTTATTGCGACCGGCCCCTTTTTATTTTTGAACACAGTGAGTTCCCTATGATTTCAATGTTTACTTCGACATTGCTCTTTTTGATTGCGTTTCTGGTGGGGGCCGATGAGCTGCTGCTGGGCCCCATTCTGGCGCCGATTGGCCTCGATTTGGGGGTGAAGCCGGAGCGGGTCACGTTCTTTATTACGGCATATAGCTTGGCAATTGCCCTGGCTGCGCCATACTTCGGTCGTTTGTCTGACCGGATTGGGCGGATGAAACTCATCGTTCCGGCGTGTGTCCTCTTCGGGTTAGCCTCGATTGCCACCGGACTGGTTGATGATTTTGAATGGGCTTTAGTGACCCGTGTTGTGACCGGTTTGGCCAGCGCCGGGATGTTACCAATTGCCTTCGCGCTGGCCGGCGATCAGCCCGGCAAACACGCGATGAAGCAAATTGTACTGGTACAGGCAGGGCTGACCCTCGGGATGATTGCAAGCCCGGGCATTGGGGCACTGTTGACCGAGTGGTATTCGTGGCGGGTAGCGTTCATCGTACTGGGCGCAGCGGCTTTGTTGGTAGCGCTGGCATTGGTGTTCACCGCGAAAGCACATTTCGCTACGCGTCTCGTGAGCCGCGGGTCCGGCTCATCCTTCAATCCGTTGCTAATTCCGGGAGCCGCGGGGGCGCTGATGGCGATGGGCTTTGGCCTTGGCGGTGGGATTGGGGTGTTTAACCTGATCGGCCAGCGACTCCGCGATGGTGCGGGGCTTGAGGTTGCCTTGATCGGGATGGTGTATGCATCTCTCGGCGTGGTCAGCGTACTGGGCAACCTGGCGTTGTCGCGGGTGATGCGACGTGCTGGCAGTGGCCGGGTCGTGATGCGGGGCGCCTTGGTGGTTTGCTTAGGCTGTAGCCTGTGGGTGTTCACCGGCGATGAACTGACTTTTCTTGCGGCTGCACCGGTATTGGCGCTGTGGTCGTTGGCCGGTGGGGTCGGCTCCCCGGCGCTTCAGAATCATATCGCGCAGCTTTCTGAAACGGATCGCGGCGCATTGATGGCCATGGGGATGAGCATGATGCACCTTGGCGTTGCTCTGTGGTCCGGCTCTGCGGGATTGGCGTATTCACTCGGCGCGCCGTGGGTGGCCGGGCTTGCTGCGGTTGTGTTCGGTGTTGCGATTCTTGCGCTACGGCCGGTCGGGAAAAGCAGCTAGGCAGCACAGGCCTGCATATGTTTGAGAGTTCTCGTACTTTGAAACCATGTGGGTGGGCTGTGTAGATGTATTGCATATAAAGCGAAAGCCCTCTTATGCTTAGAGGGCTAATTAGTTGTGATTCACTTTAATTTGATTCACTACAAGGTTGAGCTATTTGTGTCAGCTTTATTGATCGCAGGTTGGTTGAGAGCCGAACGGACACCTGAGTGCCCGTTTGCTATTTATTGAGGTTGTTGTTTGAGACGGAGCGCTGTGAGTTTCTGTTTTAACACCGGATAGGCATTCCCGATCAGGATGCCGCATCCCACCAGGAAGATCCCGGCAATCTGAATCCATCCGACATCACCACCCGTCAGGACGCTGATCGCGACCGTAAAAACCGGCATCAGGTTAAACAAGGAAGTGACCCGGTCCGGCCCCAGCCGCTGAGCACCTTTCATCCAGAAGTAATATGCAATCAGTGTTCCGCCCAGTCCCATGTATATGATCAAGGCGGCATCTTGAGCAGTCATAGCTTTCAGGGCATGGACGGGGGTATCGACGAGCCAGACTACAGTGGACATCTGCAGAACACCAAAGCTCATCATCCAACGCAACTGTTGGCTCAGCGGGATATGTGCGACCCAACGCTTGGCCAGAATTGTGAACAGACAGCCACTGGTGAGCGAAACAAGCATCAACCCATCACCCGGATTGAAGGTCAGCGCGGTGAAATTGGCTTGGGTGATCACCAGCAGGACCCCGGCCAAACTGATCAGCGCCCCCGTGATATGGAAACTGTAAATGGCGGTATGAAGCAGCAAGGCGGAAAGCAGAATACCGGCGAGTGGCATGTTGGCGGCGACAATCGCGGCATTGACCGGTGATGTGTATTGCATCGCGCTGAAAATAGCAAAGTTTTGGATCAGGACGCCGACCAGCGCGATGAAAAACAGGGCAAGTCTGTCGCGCGGTTGCAGTACGGACTCTGGCCCGGCGCGTAACGCTCTGAGCCCCAGCAGCACCAGAGCCGCAACGGAAAAGCGTAAGGTTGCGCCCATCAGCGGTGAGATATCGTCGCCGATAGCTTGAATGGCATTGAAATTACTGGCCCAGAAAAAAATCGCGATGACGACCCCGAGCCAGGTAAAGGCATGGTTTGGCATGGTGAACCTCAGGTTTGAAACAGGAAGCCAAAGCATATAAATTGCATTAGTGATTGTTAAGCGACAGTTTTAAGAGGGTTTATCTCAAAAATGAAAGGTCATTCTCTGGATGATTTACACCTGTTTGTGCAAGCAACCCAGTATGAGAGCCTGACCCAGGCGGCAGACCGGCTCAATATTCCGCTTGCCACCTTGAGTCGGCGAATGAAACGGCTGGAATCTCAGCTTAATTGTCGGTTGTTGAACCGAAGTGCCCATCACTTCTCGTTAACGCGGGACGGCGCTCGTTATCGTCAGCTGTGTGAGCCCTTCCTTCATGGCCTGGAGAGCGTGCAATCGCGGATTGAAGACGATCGCCTGGGATTGTCCGGCAAGATTAAGATCTCGGCTCCGATCAACATGACGCAGGTTTGGCTCAAGCATTGTATTTATGCGTTTGCCGAAAAACACCCGGATATCCATATCGAACTGGATGTTCAAAATGAAAAGATTGATTTGCTCTCCAGACAGGTTGATCTCACCTTTCGGATCGGCGATCGGATAGAGACCGATTGGATTGCCCGCAAGCTATGGCATCTGCCGTTCAAGTTATGCGCTTCGACGGTGTATTTGAAGCAACATGCGCCAATCACCCATCCGTCTGAACTGGTCGACCACCGCCTGCTGACGATCACTGCCGATGCTCATTGGGCTATGCAGCACCAGATCTCAGGGGAAACATTCCAGTTGAATCAAGGGTTTTGTTTTACCTCTAATGATGTGCTGCTGGTGCGGGATGCGGCCAGCCAGGGGTTGGGGATCGCCTGGATGCCACCCTATTACTTCGATTCACACTCGGAAGATGAGCACCATTTGGTTCCGGTGCTGCCAGACTGGAAAGGGCATGACCGGGAGGTTTATCTGATGTACCGGGACCGGGAGAACCGGCCCGCGAGGATTGATGCTTTTATTGACCATGTGTTTGCCTGGAAGTCGCAATACTACGGGAACTTAGAGATGAGCTAAGCCGTTTTATTCCAATCGTAGTCAATAACTGGTCATCCTAGCTTGTTAAAACGCTCGATAACTGCGTTAGAATTTTTGATTGTAGAATAACTGCTTATCGAAAAACCCCGCCTTGTTCTCAAGCATTTTTCCTGCGCTATTTCTGATCACTGACTGACTGTGATTGGTAAGAACTGAGTTTTCGGCCCAGCCAGTCAGCGAATTGGCAAACCGCCGGGTTGGTCCGGCTCCGATCAGGTATTTTCAAATAATAATCCAGGCCGGAGAAAGGATGCGCGGCTGCGCTTACAGCGGGCTCTTGCGGCGCAGAGACCAGCCAACCGTTGGCCAGCGGGGTTTCGACCAGCAACTGACTGACCAGCGCTATCCCCTGCCCGGCAAGGGCGGCCTGGATGATCTGGTTTTCTTCTTCAAATTCACGAACCGTGATTGGCTGTTGGTTGGGGAACAGGTTTCTGAGTCTTTGCTGATCATGAACTGGGGGCAGTGCCGGGTTTTTCCACCGGGTACACAAGATGCTGGCCGGGGAGGCTGCAGGCCGGAGGAGGCTTTGCCAGTACGCGGGTGCTGCATAGCACTGGAGCGATTCGCGAAACAGCAGTGAAGCGTCGGGATCATCATCCGGCATGATCCCGTAGCGGATGACCAGATCGACCTGGTGCTGGGTAGTTATATCTACCGGTTGATCATCTGCTTTCACCTGAATATCGATATTTGGGTGCGCGCTGCGAAATTCGCTCAGATGAGGCACCAGCCACATTGCGGCAAATGCAGTGGTGGTCCCAATGGTCAGGGGCGCATCGCGATGGGTGATTTCATTGAGGGTGTCCGAAAGCGCCCGCAGCATTTGATGGGCGACCCGGGCAAGCTTTTCACCATCGGCAGTCAACACAACGGCGCGGGTATGACGTTCGAACAGCTTGACCTGGAGCTGCCCCTCTAACGTGCGGATCTGATGCGATACGGCCGTTGGTGAAACATGCAGCTCCAGGGCCGCTTCTTTAAAACTGCCCAACCGTGCCGCAGATTCAAAGGTTCTGATACTCCTGAGTGACGGCAGTTGACCAAACATAGCGCTCCCTATAAGTGAAATTTATTCACCTGTCTGAAAATTAATCCCTTTTGTCAAAATGTACTGCTTTGGTGAGAATGATCCCGTTCAGCACACTTTGTTAAGAAGGTTACCACATGAAAAATTTACTTGTTATCGATTCTAGCGCCCGCCGGACCGATCATGTCATTGCCGGATACAATTCTATCTCGAAACAACTCGGCGCCTTGTTCATCGATGAATGGATGAAGAAAAGTCATCAGGATACGATTGTCTACCGGGATGTCGGCGCAATGCCGCCTGAGTTCATTTCGCAAGACTGGATTGCCGCGGTGTTTACCCCGGAAGCGCAACGCAGCGTGGCGCAACATCAACTGCTGGCGCTTTCAGATACCCTGATTGCGGAAGTTGAAGCGGCTGATCTGATCATCATGACGGCACCGATGTACAACTACGGCATGCCGGCAGCGCTGAAAGCCTGGTTTGATCAGGTGATCCGAATCAATAAGACGTTCACATTTGATTTAAACCGGGGTGACACGCCGCTTGAGCCCATGTTTCAGGGCAAAACCCTGGTGTTGCTCTCTTCTGCGGGCGAGTTTGGCTTTGAGCCGGGCGGGATTAAAGCCCACATGAACCATCTGGGCACCCACATCGAGGTGCTCAGCAAGTATCTCGGGGTGAATTCGTTTTATGAGATCCGCTCTGAGTATCAGGAGTTTGGTGATGCGCGTCATGAACAATCGCTGGCTGACGCCAAAGCAGCCGCGATTGCGCTGGCTGGCCAGTTGCGTGATCAATCATCCGTTTTGGTGCCGTCCCCGGCGTGAACAAGCTGTCTTTAGGATGATGATGTTTTTTAAGAACAACTAGGCCCGGACAGCGATATATAGTAATGTATATATCGCTGTTTTATTGATAAAGAATTCAGGAGTCAGGTTGTGAAGAAGTTGAAGTCCGGGTTGTTTGCGTGTTGTGCTTTCGTGGCTGCGGGTAGTGTGTCGGCTGCGGAGAAAGTCACGGTGTTTGCAGCGGCGTCGCTGACCAATGCAATGAAGGAAGTTGCGGCACTATATGAGCAGCAAACGGGCACGGCATCGATCTTGTCATTTGCTTCTTCGTCAGCTCTGGCCCGACAGATCGCCCAGGGGGCACCGGCGGATATTTATCTCTCGGCCAATGAAAAATGGATGGATTATGTAGAGCAGCAAAAGGCGATTGAACCGGATAGCCGAAAAGCACTGCTGACCAATAGTCTGGTGATGGTGGCACCGGAAAGCTACCTGGCAGAGCAGATCGAAATTTCGGCCTCCTGGGATCTAACCGTGGCGCTCCAAGGGACGCGTCTGGCAACGGGCGATCCGAACCATGTGCCGGCAGGGATGTATGCCAAACAATCACTGGAAAATCTGGGCCTCTGGCCACAAGCAATGCCTTTACTTGCGCGGGCCAACAATGTTCGCTCGGCGCTGTTGCTGGTAGAGCGCGAGGAAGCTCTACTGGGGATTGTGTACAAAACCGATGCTTTAGTGTCGGAGAAAGTCAAAATTGTTGCGGAGTTGCCGGCATCGAGTCATACCCCGATCACTTACCCGACGGCGTTGGTGAAGGGGCAGGCTGATGCAGCGGCGAGAGCTTACTTTGATTTTCTGCAATCGGAGCAGGCGCAGATGATTTTCGAGAAATACGGCTTTGGGGTTGCGGCGCGTGCTCACTGATTACGAATGGCTGGCGCTGCTGCTGAGCTTGAAGGTGGCCGGTGTTGCAGTGTTGGTCAGTATACCGTTCGGGATCGGGTTGGCCTGGTTGTTGGCGCGGCGACAGTTTATCGGAAAGGGATTTGTCGATGGATTGATCCACCTACCTTTAGTATTGCCGCCGGTGGTGATTGGCTATTTACTGCTGATTGTCCTGGGGCGGCAGGGTGTGGTGGGCCAATGGCTCTATGACTGGTTCGGTATCACGTTTAGTTTCAGCTGGCGTGGTGCCGCTGTTGCCGTGGCGGTGGTTGCCTTTCCGTTGATGGTGCGCTCAATCCGGCTGGCGCTGGAAAGTGTCGATACCAAACTGGAGCAGGCCGCTCGCACTTTGGGGGCGGGACCGGTGAAAGTCTTTTTCACCATCACACTGCCGCTGACCCTGCCCGGGATCCTGACCGGGACAATCCTGGCGTTTGCCCGGGCGTTGGGAGAGTTTGGCGCGACGATTACCTTTGTATCAAACATTCCCGGCGAGACTCAAACCATTCCATTGGCGATGTACTCCTTTATTGAAACGCCGGGCGCGGAAACAGAAGCGGCACGCCTGTGCATCATTGCGATTGTGATTGCACTGGTGTCTTTATTGATTTCTGAGTGGCTGGCCAGACTGGCGCGCAATCGGTTGGAGGCCCCATGCTGACACTGGATATTCAACAACAGCTGGGTAGCCTGGCACTGGATGTGAAGCTGGACCTACCGATGGAGGGGATTACCGCGATTTTCGGCCGTTCCGGCACCGGCAAAACTTCGCTGATCAATGTGATCAGCGGTTTGAGTCAACCCGACAGCGGACGAATTCAGCTCGGCGAGCATGTTTTGTATGACAGCCGACGCGGGGTATTCCTGCCACCGGAGAAACGCCGGATTGGTTATGTTTTTCAGGATGCACGATTGTTTCCACATTACACCGTCACCGGAAATCTGACTTACGGCTGCCGGACGGTGGATCAGGCACATGTTGATGATGTTGTCGCCCTACTGGGGATTGAACACTTACTCAAACGTTATCCGGCGTCGCTGTCCGGCGGCGAAAAGCAGCGAGTGGCTATTGGCCGGGCTCTGCTGAGCCGTCCGGAGATGCTGTTGATGGATGAGCCGCTGGCTTCGCTGGATTTACCGCGCAAGCAAGAGTTGATGCCGTATCTGGAATCTCTGGCAAAACGGGTAAAAATCCCAATTCTTTATGTGACTCACAGCCTGGATGAGATCTTGCGGCTGGCGGATCATATGGTGATGCTGAATCAGGGCAAGGTGGTGATTGCCGGACATGTAAACAGTGTCTGGGGTTCCGCTGAAATGCGGCCCTGGCTGCCTGCCAAAGAGCAGAGCTCGTTGATCAGTGCCCGGGTCAACCATCACCACCCCAGATATACGCTGACCCAAGTTGTTCTCGATCCGCATGCCAGCCTCTGGGTTGGCCGGCTGAATCGGTCGCTGGGCGAGTGGGTGCGGGTCCGGATCCATGCCAATGATGTCTCCCTGACCAGGGTGCAGCCGCACCAGACTAGTATCCGAAACATCCTCAGAGCCAGTATTGATAAGGTGTTGCCGCCGGATGAGGAGCAGCATGTTGCGGTGCAACTCCGGATAGGTGAATCCCGGATCTGGGCCAACCTGACGTTGTGGGCGGCAGAAGATTTGCAGTTAACCGCTGGGGATGAAGTTTACGCACAAATTAAAGGGGTCAGTGTAACTCAGAACGATTTGGCGTAATCACGACGCGAAAGTGGTGTTACGCCCCCCTTCCTATATAGAGTTCAAGAAGATGGTGCTCAAGAAGCACTGAATACAAGCCGGATGGATTCATCCGGTTTTTTTTCGTCAGCTTAAATCTATTATCATTAACAATGATGTAACAAATAAGTTTCTGTGTCATATAAAAAATTGCCATAAATAAAGACGACAAAAAAATAATTACTGTCATTATTTTGTTGTTTAAAAAGTTATATTTTCTCAGATTTCGTGTTTTATATTTTTTGGGGTTTGGTTACGCGTCTAAGTGTCGAAAAAAATATGCCTGACTTTTCTTATCTGGCTGTCTGCTGAGTTATACATGAGGATAAGTATAGCGACACTCATTTACCTAACTGTTTTATCAGAATTAAAATGAATGATTGTTCAAAATTTAAACAGAATGAGTTTGTCAAAAGTCTGTCAGGATGGATAAAAAGTAACCGTTGCATATTGATGTGTTCAGCCTATGGTCAGTATATTGTTTCGCACATTAAGGTTATCCGAGCATTAGCTCAGCTAAAAATATTGCTTTCATAATAAACTTTTTTGCTATCCGAACAGCATCTAAGTGTATTTTGAAAACACAAATTCAACATATTAACTGGATGTACCCATGCGAACACTTGCACTCTTAATTCTTTCTTCATTAATCATTACAGGTTGTGGTGGCTCAGGCGGCGGCTCTGGTGACAGCGCGACTTCCAGCGGCAATACCGGTAACGGCTCTGCAGTTTCCGGTGACAACGGCTTTGACGGGAACAACGGTGGTAGCGGTAGTAGCGGCAGCGGCAACACGGGCAGTGGCTCGGAAAATAACGACAACACAGGCAGTGGCGATAGCGCTTCAAATGGTGATTTCGCTGAGCAAATGCTGGCAGCGGTGAATGCGGCCCGTGCCCAAGCACGTGACTGTGGCGGCCAGATGATGCCGGCCGTGCCTGCACTGACTTGGGATTACGCGCTGGAGCAGGCGGCGTTTGTTCACTCCAGTAACATGGCGAACTATAACTTCTTCAGCCACACGGGCCTGAATGGCGATTCGCCAAGCGATCGTGTGACCGATCAAGGTTATAGCTGGTCGGCAACCGGTGAAAATATTGCGGCCGGTCAGAAGTCAATTACTGCAGTGATGGATGGTTGGTTGAAGAGCCCGGGTCACTGTAAAAACATCATGAGCGCCAACTTTACTCAGATGGGTGCGTCTTCCGTGACCAACTCAAGTGCACAGTACGGCATTTACTGGACTCAGGTGTTTGCCCGTCCACGTTAATCTGCGCCAGCTGTTTAAGAGACGTGATCGCCGCAAGCCTTCAGGGACTTGCGGCGATTTTGTTATGGGCGTCCTTTACATCTGGCAGGTGTGGTCAAAATGGTGAATTTGATCTAGTAGCCAGTGTGGATCATCGAGCGGTAAATCATGACCGGCGCTTGGGTGCAGCAGCAGGGGAACCTGCCAGCGGGTTGCCAGGGCTTGACTGCAACGGACATCAACCAGCTGATCCTGGTGCGATGCCAGCAGCAGGGTGGGTTTTGTTGGTGAATAGCGGGCGCGATATCTGGCGGCTGCTGCAAGTTGTACGATGGCATTAGCGCGGCTGACCGGGCACTGCGCACGCCAGGCGATCCACTGTTCGAGGACTGCCTGATGCTGTTGCGGGAAATTCGACGTCAGGTGCATGATGGTGGTTTCCTGAATCTCCGGCGAGCTGAACAGGGCACGGACGATCCGCGGCAGCTGCCGCCAGTTTAAGCGGTGATAAAACGGGGAATAAGGACGAACGCTGGTGTTGATGAGTACGACTGAATGGATCTCATCCGGGTAACACGTCATCCACTCCAGGGCGATCATGCCGCCCATCGAAATCGCAATCAGATCAATCTCATCAATCACCGTGTCCTGCAGGCGTAACTGGACGCGCAGATCATGAACCATCTCCCGGATATTGGCTGGCGACTGAGCCTGATATCGTTTGCCATTGCCGGCGAGATCAAGGCAAATCACAGCACGCTCAGGATATTGTTGGCAGAGTAAGGTATAGAAGGCCCCCCAGTGGCGTTGTTCCCGTAACAGTCCCCGCAGCAAGACCAGAGGACGCTGAGATGATGTTGAAGCAGAGCGAATTGCAGGCCCGCTGTTCGGGTGGCTTTCCATATCGATTGTTTTCATGGCGACCCATTCAATTTAGTCGTTCAGGTTTAACGGCGTTGCGTCGGGGTACCACAAGGACGTGGCGGTATCCGCGTAGCACTGGCTGAGCTCTCCCTGATACCACGATTGGTAAGCATAGGTGGCATTGATCAAGAACTCCATCAGAGTCAGGTGGGTTCTTAACACGCGCTGGATCCGGTGTGGTTTCATCGGGTGGAACAGCCCCAGCCGGTCGGCCAGTTGCAGCGGGTTTTTGCGGACCCAGCGCCAGGAGCCCATCTCGAGCGTGATCGGCAGCAGGTGAGTGCCGCCGGCCTCGGAGCGATCATAAAGATAATCCCACAAGTCACCATGACAGGTGTAGTGCAGCGCCTGTGGCTCGAAAATATAGTTCTGATGCGGATAGGCGTTGAAAAACAGCTCTTTGAGATGATAGATGTCGCCGATTTTTTTCATCGGCTGGTGTCGGCTTTTGGCATAGGGAAACCAGAGTCTGTCTTTGCTGCCAAAGCCGGAATGACAGTCCAGTGCCAGCGTCAGTGGCCGGTGCGCCGATTCCTGTTCGATCAGATCGACCAGTGCCTGTGCTTCGGCTTCCATGCCAAGGCCAATCTCACCACGAAACCAGGGCAGGCGCTTGCTGAACCGGTGGCCGCCGACCAGCCAGGCGGTCGGCTCTTTGCTGTCGATGGGGGCATTACGCATCAAATCGATATGATTGCCATTAGAGCGATAGCGCTTTGCCATCCCGACCGGGTTGAGCAGCGGCAGAAAGACCAGCCGGATAGCCTGGAGTTTATGTTGCAGGGCGGTGTCCCAATGGAGGCGTTGGCATAAGCTGTTCATTAAGGTCAGCACGACTTGCGAACCAATCCGCTCCAGCCCGTGGACACCGCCGACAATGACTAGTCCCGGCGCCTGAGGATCCTGCGCGCCCAGGCTGACGGCATATAGCGGAATAGGAAGTGCATCAAGCAAGACAGTCGTGAGTTTGCGGGTCTCGACGGGAACAGTTCGAATATGGGGGAGCTGATGTTTGACCAGCGCTTCCAGCTGACCAAGCTCGGGCAGGCGGGCGTAGAGCATTGATGTGTGCAAATTCTGCCTCCCGAGGCGTATCCTTTGGGGTTTCCTCCGCCTTCGCCGGAGGAGGAAACCGTGACATCCTGTGAATGATTTTAGGATGCGGGCAGAGTTTGACGCGAATATTTCAGCAATATAACAGTTTCATCTCCGCTCGAGGGCCGTTTGGCGTGAAACGACTTCGGCAGGAATGGTTCGCTGTCCCGTCTATTGCGTCTTGCGACTTGCATTGATGGCGGCTTCCAACAGGTATTGCTGGACAGAGCAGACCCACTGCGGACGGTTGATATAGCGGCTGATGAGAAAGAAGGGGATCAGAAAAACAAAGAGCGGGACGGACTCGTGAAAAAAAGTCGCGGCAATCACATCTTCATGGGCGAAGTGAGTGAGGAGAGCCAGCACCCCAAAGATGCTGCCCAGTGCTACCATAATTGCCGATAAGATCATGGTTAAACCCAGCAGGTCCCGAAAGTAAAGTTTGGATGCAGTCATGTTGATTCCCTCAAAAAGTTCGCTCAGGCGATAAATAATACGCCCAACTCAGCCTTGATTTGTGATCTTTGTCACGCAAGGTGTGTGCTGGGGAAGCAATGCGATAGTTTATTGATTTAAAACAAATGATGACAGTTTCATGGGGTGGCTATAGTGCCCATTTGAACGCCTGATGAAAGTGTGCTTTGCCGTTATTTCCGATCAACTGGCCATGGGAGAGAATGATCCGGTCAAAGGGCCAGGTCAGGATTTCTTGCAACGACTGACGCAGCCGGGTTTTGTCCTTAAAAGTCAGTCGCCAGTAGAGCGGCATGGCCGGGGATTTGAAGCAGCCGTTGAGCAGCGCCAATCCAATCGTCAGCGGGTGAGTTGCGTTTCCCAGCCAGGCCAGGGTGTCACCGACAATCAGGGTATTGGATTGCGGATCGCAAAACAGCACTTCTTCCATTTTATCGCTGCCACGCAATAAGGTTTGATGCAGCTGATGACGCCAGAGGGCAGGCGTATCGGCGCCTAATGCATCATCGAATACCAAATCGGTTCGCTTGTTTTGCAGGCCGGGTGGGGCAAAGAAATACGCATTCGGATAGGCCAGCCACCATTCAGACATAAAGAGGTGGTGGTTCATATTGGGGCTGACAATGGCGTGGACCTGCCCGAGTTTGGACAGTTCCAACTGCAGTTTGGTGGTCAATTGCACCGGCGAGTGAATAAAGAGTTTATTGTCATCCAGCCGGATCACCGTCATCCGTGCCCCCACGGGAATGCCGTTCGCTTTGAACGGCATATCCTGGTACCAGATCCGGTTTTCGCTCCATTCGTTCATCGGTCATCCTTAACCTTTGACCGGGTCTGATCTGTCTGCGCTGAGCGTGGGATCAGAACCCCATGAGTTTGAGTAGATTCTCAGCCGTCTCAATCGCCTGCTGACGATTGGCAATGTTCAGCTTTTGATACAGGTTTCGGATATGAGTTTTGATCGTTGTCGAGGCAACATCAAGCTCAGATGCAATTTGTTCATTACTATAACCAGTGTAGATCAACCCAAGCACCTGCCATTCACGCTGGGTTAATGGACTGGTGCGGATCAGCTCCGGAACATCCGGCAGGTTCAATAGTTTTTCGACAAAGTTCTCATCAAAATGCACCGAGCGGTTGCGCTCTTTGCTGGTCATTTCGCGCAGTAACTGACGGGCCCGGTGTAATTCCAGCTCGCTCAGGCGTTTGCTGTCGACCAGCTCCTGTAATAAATCGCTGATCTCGCCGCCGTCACAGAGGAAGATCCCGACCATGCCGGTGCTGTTGGTCAGCACCAGCGCTTCATGCAAGTGGGTAAGGGCCAGCTCTCGCTGATTGAGACGTTTGCTCAGTACGGCCTGCACCACCAGATTACGGTTTTTGTCGGTGATCAGGTTATGTTTGTCACAGCTTTCCAGCAACATATTGAGGATGCGCTGGGAGCGCTCCAGCTCACCAACGTTGAGGCAGGCGCGGGCGATGTTACGCCATTGCAGCTGCTGGAAGTGGTTGCAGGCGGCTTCGGGCTCTTCTGCTTTCTTTAGCCAGGCCTGAATGCTGTCGATATCGCCTTTGAGCTGCCAGTAGAACAGGTTGGCCAAATCGGTATTGGCACGCCAGTCAATGTGATAGACAGAGCGGTCCATCATACTGTTACACAGCTCGAGATAGCGGGCGGCTTTGTCCTGCTCGCCGCGGGTGACGGCAATGCGGGCCAGCATCGAATAGGCGTGGAGCGACTTGGTTTCATCAAAGGGTGCCAGCACGTCCAGGCTCTTCTGAGCGGCTTCCTCTGCTTCGTCGAGGCGGTTCCAGCACCACAAAATTTGTGCCCGCAGGCGGAGCAGGAATTCATGCAGTGGCACTTGCTGCAGGTGCTGTTCTTTAACCAGTTTGAAAGCCTGATCCAACAGTTCAAACGCAGACTGGACATAACCCTGGGCCAGCAGAATTTCACTCTGCTGTAGGATTGCCCATAGCGCCTGGTGATAGACATGATACTGGCGCGCCATTTTTTCGGTTTGCTGCATCATTGGCAGGGCACGGCTGAGGTTGCCGAGGCAGTGGTGCACTTCACCGACCACGGAGGTGGCGACGATTCGGCTGCGGTAGGTAGTAGACGGCAGCTGGCCGAGGGCCTGTTCGGAAAGTACCAGGGCATCTTCCGGTTTGCTCTGGTTAATCGCTACCTGAGCTCGTAGTGCATTGAATTCGCCTTGGAGGGCGTCATCAAGCACGACATTGTGTTTCTGCATCTGGGCTTCGGCTTCGGCAATCAACTCACCCACATCATTGTAGCGGTGCTGGCTTTGCATCAGCCACAGGCGGAGCAGGGCAAGTCTTGGAGTGCTGAAGACCTGCTCACGGTCAAGCAGGGCGATGCTGTCTTCCAGCAGGTTCAGTTCGCCATGGTGGAACATCTCCCAGCCAAACTCCGACAGAATATGAACACTCAGCTCTTTATCTTCGATTTTCAGCGCATGCAGCAGAGCCTGTTGGGGCGAATTCTGTTTCAGCCAGGCTTTGGCTGCCAGGGAATGCAGCTCGGCCCGTTGCTGAGGGATTTGCGAGTAGCGCTGGTGGCGCAGGAACTCGGCGAACAGGTTGTGGAAGCGGTACCAGTTGTTTTCGCCTTCCAACGGGTTGAGAAACAACCCATAGCGGTTGAGAGACTCCAGCATTGCCAGGGCGTCCGTTCGCCCGGTCAGCTCTGAGACCAGTTCAGCGTTGAACATATCCAATACCGAGCATTGCAGCAGGAATTGCCGGGTTTCCCGATCCAGTTGGTCGAATACTTCTTCAGCCAGGTAATCCCACAGATGGCCGCGGTTAAAGCTGGCCATCGACACGGCTGATTCGACCAGGTTGTCTGGTTTTTGCTGGGCATGTAAGGCAATCAGTTGCAATGCGGACGGCCAGCCTTCAACCTGCTCGCGCAGGGTGGTGAGGACATCGGATTCCACGCTGTTGCTAACCCGCTTATCGAAAAATCGCCGGGTTTCTTCTTCATCAAATGCCAGCCGGTGGTTATCCACTTCAATCAGCTGATCACGGACCCGCAGGTTAGCGGTGCCCAGTGGCGGCAGGGTCCGGCTGGTGACCACCAGCGTCAGGTTATCCGGCATGCTTTTGAGGAAAAAACGCATGCCGTCATGAATGTCGTCGTTGTTGATGACGTGGTAATCGTCGAGCACCAGGTAGGTTTGTTGGTGGTATTCGCCGAGTTCTCCGAAGAGTTCACTAAACAGGGTGGAGAGACAGGCGAACTGACGGCGCTCAGCCATTGCCTGGGTTTTCAGGCAGGCATTGCCGGTGGCTTTATTGATAGCCTGAAGCAGGTAATTGGCGAACCGGAAGGTATCGTTATCATTTTCATCGATGCTGAACCAGCCGGTATGCGGGTGTTCGTTCAACCATTGCGCGGCCATGGTCGTTTTGCCGTAACCAGCCGGAGAGCGAAATAACACAAGACGATAAAAAGGCGCCTGTTCAAGGGTTTCCAGCAAACGAGGACGCAGGATTGCATTATGAAGGCGCGCAGGACGGGTCAGTTTAGAAGGTATCCACATAGTCTTGTTGTCTTTGTAAGGTTTCGGGAACGATCGAAGGTTTTCGGGCTTTTTGTGATTTTTCTTATGTTTTCAGCCAACTTTTCGATCTTTAGCAATAAAAATCATGCAACTTTTTAATTTCACAATATTTGATCTACGCCATAACTTTACCCGGGTTCATGTTTAATTCAGCAATTGTGTGCGCTCTCATCCCTAAATTTATGAGGGCTGTCACATATATCGAATTATTCACCAAAGATTAAGACCGATGTTGCACATCTGATTTAAGCTGTGGTTGTGAATCATGTTGCATTTGTTGTTTGCCAGGAAGCGGCCTCCGCCTCGAAACTTTGCAGAGCGTCACATAAAGGGAGGGAGCAGATGAACTACGCCCCTGCCACTCCTCCCTCATCCACCGTCTTGCGGGAGGATGTTTTTAGGGGGGAACGAAGGCAACATGGACATCAGTTGGAAATCATCCTTAGAGCGAGATTGAGCCATGTCTATGAATGGTCAGACAAAGCAATTCGATAAAGCGGCCTTTAAAGCAGCTGTCGAGAAACACCTATCCACCACCTATGCCAATACTGCAGAGACGGCGACAACCCGGAGCTGGTATCTGGCGATGGGCCGTGCCCTGGCTGAAATCAGCACCGGCAACCTGCTGGCGACTGAACAGAAATTGGCGGCAGAAAAAGCCCGCAGTGTAAACTACCTGTCGCTTGAGTTCCTGATTGGTCGCCTGACCGGGAACAACCTGATCAGTATGGGTCTGTATGAAAACGTTGCTGCTGCGATGGAAGAGTTGGGGCAAAATCTGACTGATCTGCTGGAAGAAGAGCGTGATCCGGCACTGGGTAATGGTGGTCTGGGTCGTCTGGCTGCTTGTTTTATGGATTCTCTGGCTGCCCAGGAATACCCGGCAGTGGGTTACGGCCTGCATTATGAATATGGCCTTTTCCGTCAGTCGTTTGTGGACGGCCGTCAGGTGGAAGCACCGGATGCATGGCGTGGCCTTGAAGGTTATCCATGGGAAGTGATGCGTCCTGAGCTGGCTCAGACGGTGAGCCTGTACGGTCATGTTGAAGCCTACACGGACGAACATGGCAACGCCTGCCGCCGCTGGGTGCCGGGCATGACGGTTGAAGGTGTGGCCTGGGATCTGCCGATTGTTGGTTACGACAACCAGAGCGTTTACCCGCTGCGCCTCTGGGAGTGCCGCTCCAGTGCACCGTTCAACCTGGCACGTTTTAACGACGGTGACTATGTGGGTGCGCAATATCCGGCGCTGGAAGCCGGAAACGTGACGAAAGTGCTGTACCCGAATGACAATCACGATCAGGGTAAAGCGCTGCGCCTGATGCAGCAGTATTTCCACTGTGCCTGTTCGGTGGCCGATATCCTGCGTCGCCACATTGGTGCCGGGAACACCATTGAAGAGCTGTCTAAGCTGGAAACCATTCAGCTGAACGATACGCACCCGACCATCGCCATTCCGGAACTGATGCGTATCCTGATTGATGAATTCAAGCTGGGTTGGGATGCAGCATGGGCCATTTCTTCGAAGACGTTTGCCTACACCAATCACACCCTGCTGCCGGAAGCGCTGGAAACCTGGAGCGAGGCACTGATTGCGCAAATGCTGCCGCGCCACATGGAAATCATCTTTGAAATTAACCATCGTTTCATGACGCTGGTCGAGAAGACCTGGCCGGGCAACAATGAAGTGAAGCGCAAGCTGTCCATTATTCAGGAAGGCCCGCAGCGCATGGTGCGCATGGCAAACCTGTGTGTGGTCAGCACCTATGCGGTGAACGGGGTAGCAGCGCTGCACTCTGAGCTGGTGAAGCGGGATCTGTTCCCTGAATTCAACGAGCTGTTCCCGGGCCGCCTGACCAATGTGACCAACGGGGTCACGCCGCGCCGCTGGATTAAGTACTGTAACCCGGGTCTGTCCGCCCTGATCAGTGAGAAAGTGGGCGAGGACTGGCCACTGAAGCTGGAAAAAGTGGCAGATCTGACCAAGTTTGCCGACGATGAAGCATTCCAGAAGCGTTACATGGCGGTGAAGCAAGAGAACAAGCAGCGCCTGGCTGACTGGGTGAAAGAGAACATGGATATCGACCTCGATACCAATGCTATCTTTGATATTCAGATCAAACGTCTGCATGAGTACAAACGCCAGCACCTGAATCTGCTGCACATCCTGTCGCTGTATCATCGTCTGATCAACGATCCGACGTTTGACATGCACCCGCGCGTGTTCTTCTTCGGTGCCAAGGCAGCGCCGGGCTATGCCCTGGCCAAAGACATTATCTTTGCCATTAACCAGGTGGCCGCCAAGGTGAACAATGATCCGCGTCTGAAAGGTAAACTGAAAGTGGTGTTCATTCCGGATTACCGCGTCAGCCTGGCAGAAATCCTGTTCCCGGCGGCAGATGTCTCCGAGCAGATCTCTACCGCAGGTAAGGAAGCTTCCGGTACCGGCAATATGAAGTTTGCGATGAATGGCGCCCTGACCATCGGCACCATGGATGGCGCCAATGTTGAAATGCGCGAAGAAGTTGGCGATGACAACATCTTTATCTTCGGCCTGCTGGTCGATGAAGTTCAAAAACTAAAACAAGAGGGCTACGACCCTTACCGCTACTACCATGCTGATAGCCTGCTTCGCGCTGCGCTGGATGTGCTGGAGACCGATGAGTTCACACCGGGCTATCCGGGGCAACTGGCCGCGATTCGCCATAATCTGCTGGACGGTGGTGACCCTTACCTGGTGCTGGCTGACTTTGCGGACTACGTGAAAACGCACGAGAAAATTGACGCAGAATATCGCGATCAGAAAACGTGGGCTCGTAAAGCGATTCTCAACACAGCCCTGATGAGCAAGTTCAGCTCAGACCGGAGTATCCGTGATTATGCCAATAACATCTGGAAGCTCGAGCCGGTAAGCCGTTAATTCACCGCTGGTGATAACGTCTGGATAGATATCAGCAATGACCCTAACATCGTAGCGGTCGCAAGGCCGCTATCGGAGAGAACGATGAAAGACGATCAAGTATTAAAACAAGTAGCTGACATGGTTGGTATTGCCGATAGCTATGTCAGTGCCTGGGGAGATGAAGCCAAGGTGGACAGCGAAACGATCCGTCGTCTGCTGGCTGCCTTGGGCTACGACACCAAAAGTGATGAAGCTTTGTTGGAGTCCGCCAACAAAAAACAGCGCCCGGATGTGCTGGCGCCGGTGAAGGTGATCCGCAGTGGTGAGCCGATGCATATCGCGATGTACTTGGGCCTCAGTGCCCGCATCAGCGATTTCAGCTGGCGTCTGGAAACCGAGCAGGGCGAAGTGATGGAAGGCTGGCTGCAATCTCAGCTGATCAGTGATGACCGCGAAGACGGCGGCCCGCTGGTGTTTGCGCTGCCAAGTGAACTGGCCTGGGGCTATCATAAGCTTGAAGTGTATCGTAAGCGTCGTAAATCTCCGTTTGAAATGACTTTGATCGTCACGCCTCAATCTTGTTATAAGCAGGAAGCCTTGCTCAATGACAAGAAACTTTGGGGCACCAGCGTTCAGCTGTACTCGATCCGGACCAATCATAACTGGGGGATTGGTGATTTTGGCGATCTCAAGCAACTGGTCGCGGATGTGGCTGCGCGCGGGGGAGATTTTGTCGGCCTGAACCCGATTCACTCACTGTTCCCGGCCAACCCGGAAGGGGCGAGCCCTTACAGCCCGTCGTCACGTCGCTGGCTGAACCTGATGTACATTGATGTCAGCTCGGTGCCTGAGTTTGGTCAATGTGATGCCGCGCAGCAACTGGTTGGCAGCCAGGAATTTCAGCAGCGCCTGACCGAAGCGCGTGATGCAAACTGGGTCAACTACAGCGAAGTATCCTGCCTGAAAATGGCAGTGCTGCCGATGTTGTTTGAGACCTTCCAGGCGCGCCACCTGGAGCAGAATACGGCCCGTGCCCAGCAATTCCTCGAGTTTGTCGAGCGCGGTGGGGAAAGCCTGCTGCATCAGGCCGCGTTTGATGCCCTGCATGCACACCTCAAACAGGATGATGAGCATGTCTGGGGCTGGCCGGTGTTCCCGGAAGCCTATCGCCATTTCGACAATCCGGCGGTACAAACCTTTATTAAGCAACACGGCAAAGACGTACAGTTGTACATGTATCTGCAGTGGGTTGCCGACACGCAACTGGCTGAGGTGAATGAACTGGCTGAAGAGAAAGGCATGGTTATCGGCCTTTACCGTGATCTGGCCGTTGGCGTCTGTGACTCCGGTGCTGAAACCTGGGCGGATCACGGTGCCCTGTGTCAGGATGTGAGTGTCGGTGCGCCGCCGGATATCCTGGGTCCACTGGGCCAGAACTGGGGCTTGCCGCCACTGAACCCGGAAGTGCTGAAAGAAACTGCCTACGAGCCTTTTGTCCAGTTGCTCCGTGCCAACATGCGCAGTTGTGGTGCCCTTCGCATCGACCACGTTTTGGGCTTGTTGCGCCTGTGGTGGATCCCGAAAGGTGAGGGCGCAAAAGACGGGGCGTACATCTACTACCCGGTAGAAGATATGATGGCGATCCTGGCGCTGGAAAGCCACCGTCATCAGTGTACGGTGATTGGTGAAGACCTGGGAACGGTGCCGGATGAGATCGTCGACAAGCTGGCAACAGCCGGGATCCACTCTTACAAAGTCTTCTTCTTTGAGACGGCGGAAGATGGCGGCTTCTACTCGCCTGAGCATTATCCGCAACAGTCGATGGCGGCCCTGTGTACCCACGACATGCCAACTTTGCGTGGTTTCTGGCACTGTGATGACCTGAAGATGGGTAAAGAGCTGGGGCTGTATCCGGACGAAGCACAACTGCAAGGCCTGTTTGATGGCCGTGCCGAGAGCAAACAAAAAATCCTTGATAGTTTGGCATGGCATGGTTATCTTCCAGAAGGGGTTGGGCATGATGCTGCATATGTCCCGATGGATCGCTACTTGAGCGAAGGGATGCAGCTTCACCTGGCAGCTGGCGGCAGTGCATTGCTGAGTTTGCAGCTGGAAGACTGGCTGGAAATGGATCAGCCGGTCAACATTCCGGGCACTGTGGATGAGTACCCGAACTGGCGCCGTAAGCTGTCGACTACGCTGGACGATATTTTTACCCGCCAGCATATTATTGACCTGACTCGACGTTTGACCGAAACACGAGAAAAAGCCGCCCACCAATAGTCAACCAGGAGTGACGCGTTGGACACCACCATGACAGTGACCCGCAGGAACAAGGAATACATGCAGCTCGAAAGAGCTGCATTTTCAGACCCATTTTCTTTCTTAGGCCCACAATACCAATCGGATGAGATCGCGCTTCGGGTATGGATGCCCGGTGCAGACAGCGTGGTGGCTATCGCCGCCGACGGTGAACGTTTTCCGATGATCCGAGATGCGGACAGCGGTTTCATCCTGTCAGACGACGCCGACTTTACCACGGCATTGTATCAGCTCGAAGTCTGCTGGCCGGATAGCCGCCAGACCTTCGTTGACCCGTACCAATTTCATCAGTTACTCCCAGCTGATGAGGCACTGACCACGCCTGCCTTGATGCACAGTGAAATGGGGGCGCAATTGGTGACGCTGAATCGAGGCGGGCAACCGGTCACCGGGGTTCGTTTCCTGGTGTTTGCGCCGAATGCATCGGCGGTAAGCGTGGTCGGTCACTTTAATGCCTGGGATGGCCGTCGCCATCCGCTGCAAAAGCTGGATCACGGTTTGTGGGGGCTGTTTATTCCGGGGTTGGCTGAAGGCGAGCTGTATAAGTTCGAACTGAAAGACAGTCTGGGTGAAGGATTGCCGCATAAAGCTGATCCCTGGGGTTATCACGGTGAGCAGTATCCGTCTTTCGCCTCGGTGGTTTATGATCAGTCTCGCTATCAATGGCAGGATCAATCGTGGCAATCACGGCCGGTTACTGCCAAGCATCAGCAAGCGCTGTCATTCTATGAATTGCATGCCGGCTCCTGGCGCACCAAAGACAATGGTGATTTTCTCAATTACCGTGAACTGGCCGATGAGTTGATCCCGTACCTGACGGAAATGGGGTACACCCATGTGGAACTGATGCCAATTTCCGAGCATCCGTTTTACGGCTCCTGGGGTTATCAGCCGATTGGCCTGTTTGCGCCGACCAGCCGTTACGGCTCGCCGGATGACTTTAAGTATTTTGTCGATCAATGTCACCAGGCTGGCATTGGTGTAGTGTTGGACTGGGTGCCGGCGCATTTCCCGTCGGACGATCATGGTTTGGCGAACTTTGACGGCACGGCGTTGTTTAACGATCCGGATCCGCGCCGTGGCTGGCATCAGGATTGGCAAAGTTACATTTATGACTACGGCCGCGACCATGTCCGTCGCTTCTTGGTCTCGAACGCACTGTTCTGGTTTGAGCACTACCACATTGACGGTCTGCGGGTGGATGCAGTGGCATCCATGCTGTACCTGGATTATTCCCGCGAGCATGACCAGTGGATCCCGAACCATGAAGGGGGCAACGTTAATTTTGACGCTGTGAGCCTGCTTCGTTGGATGAACGAGGAAGTGTATCGCCTCTATCCGAATGCAATGACCATTGCGGAAGAGTCGACCGCTTATCCGGGGGTCTCCAAGCCGACCGATCTCGGCGGTTTGGGCTTTGGCTTTAAGTGGAATATGGGCTGGATGCACGACAGTCTCTCCTATATGAAAGAAGAGCCGGTGCATCGTCAGCATCATCACAATACGATCACTTTCCCGATGGTGTATGCCTTCAGCGAAAACTATGTATTGTCGCTGTCTCATGATGAGGTGGTCTACGGCAAGGGATCACTGCTCAATAAAATGCCGGGTGATGAATGGCAACAAACCGCCAATCTGCGCGCGTTTATGGGCTATATGTACGGCCAGCCGGGCAAGAAGCTTAACTTTATGGGGGCTGAAATTGCACAAAGTGCCGAGTGGGCCCATGAAGGACAGCTCGAATGGCATTGGTTACAGTATCCGCGTCACCACGGGATGCAGGCTTTGGTTCGGGATCTGAACCACCTGTACACCCGAACACCGGCACTGTACGAGCAAGATTGCTCCCCGGCAGGGTTTGAATGGCGGGTGCAGGATGATGCCGAGCAAAGTGTGCTGGCCCATGAGCGTTTTGCGCTGAATGGTGACAAAGTGCTGGTGGTCTCGAACTTTACCCCGGTACCCCGGCCTGGCTATACCCTGGGGGTTCCGGCAGCCGGTGAATATGAATTGTTGCTCAATACCGATGATCAGCAGTATTGGGGCAGTCAGGCGCCGGTGACCGTGAGTGCCACTACGGCTTCAGAGCCGCATCACGGGTTGTCATATTCAATTACACTGGATTTGCCGCCGTTGTCGACGCTGTTCTTTTCCTTCAGGGAAAAATAGCTTTTCACCACAATTTCGATATTGAATGTATTCAAACTCTTCAAGCCCGTGATCACTATCGCGGGCTTTGTCGTTCTATAGACCGAAAAGACGTATAGCAGCCTTTGCTTGTGTTTGTGCGGCAGTGTTATTTTTTTGACCTTAAAGTGTCAAAATTATCCCACATCAAAGTATTACAATGGAATGGATGTCACTATCATTGCGCAATAATGTTTCACAAAAGTTACTTTCAGTCTTCAGTACGATAAAAAAGATAACGACAAGAGTTAAGAATGACAATAAATAACCACTCAGACTCGGCCCTCCAGGAGGGCCGAGCTGTTGAATATTCAGAGACACTCGATCTGATTTCTACCACAGATCCGAAAAGTTGTATCACCTACGCCAACCAAAACTTCTGCGATGTGGCCGGGTATGCCGAAGAAGAGCTGGTCGGCAATCTGCATAACCTGGTCAGACACCGTGACATGCCGAAGAAAGCATTCGGTCAGCTTTGGCAATATGTCCAGGCCGGCAAAAGCTGGATGGGGTTGGTCAAGAATCGCTGCAAGAATGGCGATTATTACTGGGTATCAGCGTTTGTCACCCCCATTACTGATGCGCAGGGGCAGATTGTTGAATACCAATCGGTGCGAAGTCGTCCGACGGATGATGAGGCTAAACGGGCGGCGAAGGCCTATGCCAGTTTGGATCAGCAAAGCGGGCGAAACTTCCGATTTCGTCAGGGGGTGTGGATCAGCGCCTTACTGGGGGCGGCATTGATCGGCTCTCTGGTGCCAGTTTTTGTCGAAGTACCAACCCTGTACTCCGCGCTGTTATTTCTGACGCTTCTGGCTGGGGTCGCGCTGAGTGTCCAGGCAAATTCGCGGTTGAAAACGATCCGTCAGCATGCCCGGGAAGCGTACGAAAATCCGCTGATGGAACCGATTTATACCGGAAAGCTGGATGACTTTTCCCAGATAGAACTAGCGCTGCGGATGCGAAAGGCTGAACTGCGGGCGATTGTCGGCCGGGCCAGTGAGACTTCCGGAGATATACTGCTGTCGGCGGAAGATGAATTTGCTAATGCCCAGCAAATTAAAACCAACTTAGCCCGCCAGTCGCAAGCGACGGAGGAGGTGAGTGTTGCCATGGGCCAAATGAGCGCTTCCATCCGTGAAGTGGCTGAAAGTGCGGCGCAGGCCTCGACGCTGACCACCCAGGCGCAGGATGTGGCTATCAGCGGGCAGCGAAGTGTGGAAACCACCATGGATTCCGTACAGTCGCTGTACCAGGAGCTGGAAAATTCGAAAACCGTGATTAATAACCTGTCTGAAAGCAGTCGCCAGATTGAGGGTATCCTCGATGTGATCGGCTCGATTGCTGATCAGACCAACTTGCTGGCGCTCAATGCTGCGATTGAAGCGGCGCGGGCCGGGGAAGCTGGCCGCGGCTTTGCGGTGGTCGCCGATGAAGTGCGTTCGCTGGCGCAAAAAACTCAGTCTTCAACCAGTGAGATCCACCAGATGATCAATCGGCTGCAGGAAACGGCCGGTCAGGCGGTCAAGGCGGTTGAGCGAGGCGGGGAGCTGTCGGAGCAATGTCGTCAGCAGGCGAACGAAACCGGTGAGCGCTTGAAGGAGATCAATGCCGTATTGGATCAGGTTACCGACAGCAGTCATCAAATCGCCTCCGCGGTAGAAGAGCAGGCCGGTGTCAGTGATGAAATTGCCCACAATGTTGAGCAGATCAGTGGATTGTCGGTGGCAACGGCTGAAACCAGTGATCGTTCGGTAGAAAGTACCCGGATGCTGGTTGAACGGCTGGAAGCGCTGCAGCGCCTGATGGTGCAGTTTAAGCGGGCCTGATGTATTCAAGTTACAACGTGACTTATTGAGGACGATTGGCTCTTGCCAATCGTCCTCTTTCTTGTGCGCCGAGCATGGCGTTGTTCTAGGAGGTGAAAGTCCTCTACGGACTCAGTCGAGCGAGAACCGTTAGCCTATGCAAGGGTGCCCACCGTGAGGTGGGATCTGAAGGAAGCAAACGGCAAAACTTGGGTGTGACGAACAGAAACCTGATAGTAGGCCAGTACAACTTGGGTAACCTAGCAATATATAGAACAGCCCAATGCCTCGACGGGAAGTGTGTACGGGTAAATCAGGCACAGCCAAGGGAAAGAACAACGTCTTACCTCGGGAGATCTTACGACCTGTCTCGGATGAGACTAATACAACAGTGATGTTGTGTGACGGGTAATAAGAAGTCAGCAGAAGGCATAGTACCTTGGGGAAGTACAACCCAAGGGAAGGCCGGAACTGAATATATCAAGAAGCAGTCACTAGACACTCAATCATGTGGGGTCATAGCAAGATGAACAACATCTCTACGTACTACTGGGCAACACCGCAAGTGACGCTCATGGCCACGAAGAATGACAAGCATGATCGGCGTAGACAGGAGGACGAGTCTTGGTGACCTCAACTCAGTTGATGGAGCGGATCTGCTCCTCAACAAATCTGAACCAAGCCCTGAGAAGAGTGAAGAAGAACAAGGGATGTGCTGGGGTTGATAAACTCGACATAACAGCGACTATCTCGATGCTTCGGCAGTCTTCTAATGGGCAAGCGCTCCGCCAGAGCCTTCTGGACGGGAGCTACCAACCCCAACCCGTTCTGGGTGTAGAAATTCCCAAACCTAGCGGGGGAGTGAGGCAGCTAGGTATCCCAACTGTACTTGATAGGGTAGTCCAACAGGCCATTACCTTAGTACTGACAGATATCTACGAACCTCAGTTCTCAAGCAACAGTTATGGGTTCAGGCCTAACCGCAGTACCCACCATGCATTGGTGGCAGCAAGCCACTACATCAGGGAGGGGCGGGGTTATGTAGTCGACATAGACCTGGCGAAATACTTCGATACTGTGAACCACGATAAACTGATGCACAGGCTATCGGAGGACATCACAGATAAACGGGTCCTGAAGCTGGTCAGGTCATACCTACAGGCAGGCATAATGCGAAACGGGTTAGTTGAGCAGAGGCAACGAGGGACGCCACAGGGTGGACCATTATCTCCGCTGCTATCAAATATCGTATTAGATGAGTTGGATAAAGAGCTTGAGCGAAGAGGGCATAAGTTCTGCCGATATGCAGACGACTGCCAAATCTACGTGCACAGTGAGGAAGCCGCCAATCGAGTAAAAGCCTCAATCACGGAGTTCTTGGAGCAGAAACTGAAACTCAGGGTTAACCGTGAGAAAAGTGCGGCAACGAGAGTGACAGAGCGGACTTACCTAGGCCATCGCTTTCAACGAGATGGAAGCATCCATATCTCGAAGACAGCACAAACTCAGATGAAGAAGCGAGTGCGTCAAATAACGAAGCGGAATCGAGGGCGAGAGTTGAAGACAGTCCTAGTCGAACTCACTCAATACCTAAGAGGTTGGCAACACTACTTCAAGCTTGCCATACGGAAAAGCGCGATGCAGCGCTTGGATGAATGGATAAGGCGGCGCTTACGGTGCTATCGCCTCAAGCAGCGCAAGCGCAGATACAGTATAGCGACATGGTTACGCCAAGAGGGTGTAAGCGAACGCAATGCGTGGAAGCTGGCGATGTCAGATAAAGGGTGGTGGCACTTGGCTTTATCGCCCCAGCTCAATCAGGCCATGCCAATGAAATGGTTCAAGGAGATGGGTCTGTACTCGTTGCGAGATGGGTACGAGTCACTGAAAATATATTCGGAACCGCCGTATGCGACCCACGCTTGTACGGTGGTGTGAGAGGACGGAGGCCGTGAGGCCTCCTCCTACTCGATTTTACGTGTTAGTTCAGTTGGTGTCGTGGCTGGTTTTGCATTGATTCTAATGCGATCACCCTGCGGTGCTGATGCGCGGGAAAACTGGCCTCCCGAAGTCGACGGATTTCCGCCGCTTGTTCCTGAACCGTGAAACCGGGATCGGCGAGGATCGTATCGCGGTGAGCCAGATACTGTTGCAGGGTATCCTGAAACGTCTGGCGCTGTTGTGAAAGTTTGGCTAACCGATCGGCCGCTTCCGGTCCGACTAATGCCTCTTGCTGGAGGTAGCGCGCCTGTGGTGAAAGGGTATAGGTTTGCTGGAGCGCTCCTAACAGCCTGGCGTTGTGATAACTCTGTTTCAGGTCGGGGGGCAGGCGATCAATTTCCTGCTGCCACAGGGTTTGAAAATCGGCCTCGCTGTCGGCTTGCTGTTTGAGCATTAACCGGGTGAGCGCCAGCTGTCTGAGCTGGTTCTCTTCGGCAAAAAGTTGTGCCTGCTGCTCGGTTGAGAAAAATTGTTGTTGCAGTGTCAGTAGCCGATCGTGCAAGGCTTGCAGCGCTGCTGGCGTCAAGGTGACGAAATCAGGCGAATCCAGTGATTGTAGCGCGGCTTTATAGTCAACAAAGCGCTGAAATAAACCTTCATCAATCTGCAGTGGTGCTGCTTGAGACTGGTTGTAAGATTCAAAATGATCATTGACTGCAGGCAAATTGATTTCGCCAAGCCCTGACAGAAAATACTCGAAGGTATCCCGGGATGATTCCTGATCGACTTGGGTATCCAGCTGCGAAGCAGCCGTGGTTTTTGATGGCTCATCGGAGGGTGGGATAGAAGCGACCGTACCAACGGTCGCGATAACACCCAGGGCCGCCAGTACGGTCTTTTTCATGATTACAATCCTTGTAACTGTAAACGATTGGCGTGTTGACGATACAGCGTGGTCGGCGCGGTCTCAAACAGATGCGTAACACCCAGCAGGCCGTTGATCTCGTCTAAGTGATTCATTTTGTAGTCGTTGCGGATCACTTTGCCAAGGTGGGTACTGCACTGGCTCACCAGCCCGTCATTGGGTTCATCAAACGCCAGGCCCAGCACCATGATGGCTGCATCTGTCGGATCCAGTGCGTTGGTGAAGTTATGAGTCCCGGTCCAGGAATAGTAGTACACACCATTGTCTGCCACGTAATCGCCTTCACCGCAGTCGCTTTGTGGCACCCCTTCCGGATACTTCTGGTTGAAAGCCAGCGAGCCTTCGGTGGTCAGGGCTGCCAGGGAGGCCAGCGGATCCTGAGGCAGATCGCTGCCGCCGGAGAGCAAGTTGATCAGAGACACCAGGCCTTCGGCAAGGGTGACTGCAAAATTTTCCGGCAAGGAACCTGGAGCGACTTTGCCGCGCACAATGTCAGCGATCCGGGAGCCTTTGTGGACGCCACCAACACTGGTGACGGATGCGACCAACTCAGGGGCAACGGAGGCAACATAGCGCGCGGTGGGGCCGCCATGGCTATGGCCGATCAGGTTGACTTTTTCTGCACCGCTGATGGCAAGTACTTCCTCGACTTGCGCCAGCAGTTGCTCGCCGCGAAGCTCTGTGCTGTTGGTCGCTGAGACTTGGGCGACATACACGGTCGCCCCGCTTTTGCTCAGGGCTTGGGGAATGCCGTAAAAGTAATCAATCCCGGCCAGGCTGTCAAAGCCGAACAGGCCATGGACCAGGACGATTGGGTATTTTGTTTCGGTATAGCCTTTCTGGCTGAGACTGGTGGCTGATGTGCCGGCAAAGCCGGTCAGCGGCAGCAGGCAAAACAGCATGAGGGTGAGGATACGTTTCAAAGTTGACTCTCCTTGTTAGACCTCCGATGAGTAAAATTCAGCCTAGTCCATTCCCGGCAAAACGAATTGATAAATGATTGAATTGTGATCAGCTGCCAATAAATGGCCGGGTTTTCAACAGCATAAAAAAGGCGGCCTGAGGGCCGCCGTGATTGTGCTTTGATGCGTTTGGGCGAGAGGCTTACTTGAACTCAGCCGCGCGCATCCGGTTGAGAACAGCCATGACTTCAATCACCCGTGGCTTGGCCAGATCGCCATGTTTGGGCATCATCTGGAACCAGTTGTCATCGAGTAATTTGCCGAAGGCTTTGCATGGCGAGCTTTCCCAGCCTTTTTGCTGTGCAAGCAGGAACCACAGCCAGCCGACCGTGTGCAGTTGGCTTGCATCAGCAACCTGCTCCAGTGCTTGTAAATCTATAAACTCGCGGCCGAAACGTAGTGCATTCTTGCCCTTGACCTGGATCCGGAATTTACCGTCTTCCAGCATGGTTTGCAGTGCCGAACGGTTCAGTTTACGGGTTCGTGGCAGGCGCAATTCAGCTGATCCTTCCAGCTGGCGGCGGGTGGGATGTGAGGCGACCACTTTGCGCGCTTTTTCGGTGACATCGATCGCTTCGTAGTTGTGCATCTGAATCACGGTATCGGCTACATCCAGGTAATCGCCGGAGCCCCCCATCACCAGAAGCACAGAGACATCGAGCTGGTCTCGGATCAGGGAGATCCGGTCCACCAGCGGCGTGATCGGTTCATCACTTTTGGCAATCAGTGCCTGCATCCGCTCATCGCGGATCATAAAGTTTGACGCCGAGGTATCTTCATCGATCAGCAGGGTCTGAGCACCGGCTTCAAGGGATTCTTGCAGCCAGGAGGCCTGAGAGGTTGAACCCGATGCATTCTGGGTGCTGAACGCGCTGGTCTCTTTGCCCATCGGCAGGTTGCTGATGTACGGGCTCAAATCGACCTGGTGGACACAGCGGCCATCCTCAGCGCGGATTTTGGTCGCAGTTTCATCGGTAACGATAAAGTCACGGCCATCGCCTGGAATGTGGTCATAAACCGAAGACTCAATGGCATTCAGCAGGGTTGATTTACCATGGAAGCCACCGCCGACAATCATGGTGATACCTTTCGGGATCCCCATGCCGCGCAGTTTGCCTTTATGCGGCGCTTCAAGTTCAACCGCCAGGTTTTCCGGGCTGACGAAAGGGATGGCATCAGGCAGCGGCAATTCGCTGTTGCCCGCCAGCCGTGGCAGAATCGACTCATCGGCAACAAAGGCGACCAGGTTTTTGTCTTTGAGCTGGCGGCGTAGTGCGACCTGATCTTCGACCGTTTCACAATGACGTTTCAGCTCATCCATCGGCAGCTCACGGGCAATGGTCGCGCGGCGAATGATCTTCGGCATGGTGAAGGTCAGCAGATTGGCCGTTTTCTTGGCAATAATGGTGCGGCCATCGGATGGCAGATCAATGCGGAAGCGAAGTTCAATCCCTTCGTCATCAAAGACAACGGCGGTTCGGTCCAGGATGGTCTGACCTGGGCGGTCAATCTGAATTTCATTGACCTGTTGGGCAAGATCAGCAAATTGACGGGCGATGAAGTCACGCGCAGCGCGCTGATAGTCGGCGGATTGCGCTTTGAGCCAGGCCAGATCGGTCAGAGACCATTTGCGACGGGCGCGGACTCGCGAAGCCGGGGCGAATGGATCGGCCTGGGTTGTATCAATGAAAAAGTCGAAGTCAACGAAATGATATTCTCCGCGTAAGCTGGAATAGCTGCGGTAGTTATGACGGTCAATTTTTTGTAGTTTGGCTTCGAGTAATTGCATATCGCCTCGATATCGTTCGTTGAGAATTCCGGGGGGCGGATTTTACACGAAAGGTTTGTTAATCGGTATCTTTATCTCTTTTCATTCCCGAAGCATAGCGGCTTTGTCGAATGAAAGGTGCGATGCTTTCACAATTGAGTCGGGGAAAGCTCAAGTAAGGAGGTCAGAATACCGTGAATTGAGTTTCCACTTTGGTCTAATTGTGAAATCACCGAAAGGCGTTACCTTGAAAGCTGGACGGAGTACAGCGAGGAAGGGAGAAGTCATGCCGGAAACCACATTACAATTTGCGGAAATCATACTGATTGCTTGCGGGCTGATGCTGATCACCAGGAGCATTTTCCAGTATGGAAAGCGAACCCGCGACTGGACCGGGGTTGCGAAAATGTTCTATCAGCGTGTCAGTATGAATGTCGCAGAATATAAAGCGTACCGGCTCGGCGTGAGTGCGTTTATCCTCGGTGTGATTATCCGGATCGTGAACCTCACCCTGTGGCCGGTATAGCCCGTTTCTGGCAGCGTGTGGATGCATCACCGTTTTGCCAGAAACTAACATGGCAATGTTAGGCCTTGCTTCGCGGACGGGGCAGCTCCAGCACGGCCTTGATGCCGCCGAGCGAGCTGTGAGTCAGCGTCAGTTTGCCCCGGTAGCTGTGCGCCAGCTCATTGACAATACTGAGCCCCAGCCCGCTGCCCGGCGTTGTCTCATCGAGTTTGACGCCGCGCTGCAAAACCGCGGCGTAATTCTGACTGGCCATACCCGGACCGTCATCTTCAATTGAGATTTTAACTGTGTGCTGATCTTGTTCGGTCTGGTGAACACGGATCAGCTGATTGGCCCACTTGTAACTGTTCTCAATCAGGTTGCCTACCATCTCATCCAGATCCCGCGTTTCCACCGCGACGCTCAGTTCACTGTCGAGTTCATTGACCAGCGTGACGCCGCGAACGGCATAGACTTTGTCCATCGCCATCGCAATGGCATCCACCCGGGGTGAGGCGAGAGTCCTGGCGGCTAAGATGTTGGCAGCTCCCGCCATACGCGCACGGCCCAGGTGGTAGTCAATGTGTTGCTGAAGCTGGGTCAGCGCTGGAGATAGCTTTTGTCTGTCTTGCGGCTCAAGATTGGTAACTTCATTGTTGAGGATTGCGATCGGCGTTTTCAACGCATGGGAGAGATTCCCGGCATGGTTTCGGGCCCGCTCCAGCAGCTCCTGATAGTGGAACAGGAGGGCGTTGAGATCGTCAATGACAGGTTTGACTTCCAGTGGATACACCCCGGCCAGCTCAGTGGCCTGGCCATCCCGGACCTGTTTGAGGCTTTGTTGCAGCGTTCGCAGGGGGAGCAGGGACCAACTGATCTGCAGCCAGATCAGGAGCAGGATGCCGGCGGCCATGATCAGCAGGATCAACCAGAGCCCCTGGGTCAGTTGCTGTAAGGTCGCATTGAGCTTGGCTTGGTCCGAAGCCACCATTAAGGTCACGGGAGCGTCGCTTTCCGGCAGCAGGATCGTGCGCTGGACCACCAACAGGGATTGCTGTTTCGGTCCCGTATAGCCGCTGGCTTTATCCCCGGTAATGCGTGCATCCCACAGGGAGCGGGAGCGGAACTGGTTGTCGTTGACGATCACGGTCCAGTACAAGCCACTATACGGGGAGCGAAATCTCGGATTGGACAGTCGCTCCGGCAGTGTGATACGGCCATTCGGGTTGAACTCGACACGCGCGGTTAGCTCATCGACATACAGCGCGAGTTGCTGCGCCTCCTGGTCAATCAGATAACTCTTGATAAAGCTGGGGACCAGGTACCCCGCGGCCAGTGTGATTGCGACTAACCAGACTGTTGCTGCCAGCAGCAGGCGACTGCGCAGGCTGGGCAGTTGCCGGGTCATGAACTTAATCGGCATTGATGCGGTATCCAAGCCCCCGAACCGTTTGAATCACGTCACTTTTTATTTTGCGGCGGATCCGGCCGATAAAGACTTCAATGGTATTGGAGTCCCGATCAAAATCCTGCTTATAGATATGTTCGACCAGCTCGGTCCGTGAAATGACCTTATTGACGTGGTGCATCATATAAGAGAGTACTTTAAATTCCAGGGCTGTAAGCTCAATCGCTTCTCCCTGATAGAGCACTTTTGAGGTTCGGGTATCGAGGCTGATCCCATTGGCTTGGATTACGGGGGAGGCATTGCCGGAAGAGCGCCTCAGCTGCGCGCGCAGGCGGGCAACCAACTCCACCATCTGAAATGGTTTAGTGAGGTAGTCATCAGCGCCGGCATTGAGGCCTTCGACTCGCTGAGTCAGCTCATTACGGGCACTGAGGATCACCACCGGACAGCTGACATTCTCCTCACGGATCCCTTTGAGAACAGTCAAACCGTCCAGCATTGGCAGTCCCAGATCCAGGACAATGGCGTCCCATGGCTCGGATGTGGCGCGATAGAGTGCATCAATGCCGTCGGTGGAAAGTTCCGCCACCCAGCCGGTTTGCTCCAGACCGTGAACAATTTGCTCACCCAGGGTGAGTTCGTCTTCGACAACCAGTATTTTCATTCTGCTACCTTGATAATGTTTTCCAGGTTACGGCCTTTGATTTCTATCATTGTCAGTGACTTCGCATCATATTCAACTTTAATGATGTTGTTCTTGGGATCGATCAGCTTGAGTTCATACACCCAGATCCCGTCATCTTCTTCAAGCTCGACCTTGATAATTCGCCCATGCAGTTGACGCGCGACGACTTGTTGCAGCGCGGAATAGGGTTGGATAAGACCTTGCTGCACGGCTTGGATCACTTCGTCCTGATCTTCTTCGATCTCAATTGCCGGCGCAGCAAAGCTGCCAAGGGGCGCAAGCAGCGCCCAGAGCAGGCAGAGGGCCAAGAACAGGGGCCGTAATAATTGATTGATAAGCATAGTTCGGATTGTACGGGTATCTTGATGAATCGAAAATGAATTAAGGCGTCTTTGCCGTATTACTTTAACGTTTTCACGTAATAATGGCGCGTCACAAATAAAAATGGGTACTGCGCCTGAAGATTCAGTGATCTTTCACTCATCCTAAAGGGTTACAGGTAGCATATTATTCTGTGCGCATATATATTTTTAACCTTGATGAATGTAGTGATTAGTAGGATGTTCTATGCGCTTAACCCTGAAGATGAAGCTTGTGTTATCAAGCTTGTCGTTAATATTTGTGACGATCCTGGTATTTGGCGGGATCGCTTATCAGACCCTGAAAGAGCAAGCCTGGCAGGGGATTGAAAGTGAAGGGCTTCGTACGGCGGAAGCGTATAGTAAAGGGATCGGAGATTGGTTCAATGGACGCCAGTATGCGGTCGAAGCGACTGTGAACGCGATTGAGCGGGAGCCGAATCTGGATATCGTCGGACACCTCAAGCAGACTCTGATATCGGGTGGTTTTGGTCTGGCCTATTACGGCACGCGGGATGGTGTGATGCACCGCCATGATCCGGCATTAAATAAAGCGGGTTATGATCCGCGCAGCCGCGGCTGGTATAAAGAAGCGTCTGCCGCCGGGAAACAGATCACTACTATGCCGTATGTGAGTCACACCATGCAAACACTCGTCGTAACCCTGGCTGAGCCGGTTTATATGAATGGCGAGATGCTGGGTGTGGTTGGTGCAAACCTGGCCTTGGATAAACTGGTGAAGGATATTTTGGATATTCAAGTCTCGGGTGACGGCTATGCCATGCTGCTTGACCTGAACAGCGATCGGGTTGTTGCCCATCCTGACAATGCGATGCAAATGAAATCGTTAGCCGAACTGGGCCGCGGGATGAATGTTCAGGCCCTCAAGCAAGCAGCAGTATCCGGAGAGCTGCTCTTTACCCAGTTGGATGGCCGCGATAAGGCGGTTGTGGTTGATGTAATCCCAAATACCGGATGGGCCATTACTCTGGTGATGGATAAAGCAACGCTGGAAGCGCCTTTGCAGGCGCTATTGATCCAGCTGAGTCTGATAGGTTTGCTGATCCTGGTGACCGTTTCTGTGTTTACTGCCTGGCTGGTGAGCAAACTGCTGCAAGGGTTGGATCGTGTTTCATCAGCTTTGTCTGACATCGCTGATGGGGATGGTGATCTGACGGTGCGGATTGCCGTTCACTCTGACGATGAAGTCGGGCGTCTGGCTGAGAACTTCAACCATTTCGTTTCGCGCCTGCATACCATGGCGATGAACTTGCGCGATATTACCCTGCAACTGAATCACTCTGCGGCGGAAACCGCGGGAGCGGCTTCAGAGCGGAGCGAGCGTATTCGTCGTCAGCAGGATGAGATCACTATGGTGGCGACGGCCGTGACTGAAATGGCCAGCGCAACGCATGAAATTGCGGGGAACGCCGACAATACGGCCAAAACCGCGGAGAATGCAGTGACCATGTCTCAGGAAGGACACGGGCAGGTCAGCCAGAGCCAGGCGTCGATCGGGAATCTGGCCCAGGAAGTGAACAGTGCGGTGGGGATCATTGAGGATCTGAACGAACATGCACTGAAGATCAGCTCAATTCTGGCGACGATTCGTGATATTGCAGAGCAAACCAACTTGCTGGCGCTCAATGCAGCGATTGAAGCGGCACGGGCCGGTGATCAAGGCCGGGGTTTTGCCGTCGTTGCTGACGAAGTCCGGGTGCTGTCGCAGCGGACCCATACTTCAACGGAAGAAATTCAAGGGATGATCGAAACGCTGCAATCGACCACCAAGCAGGCGGTCATGGTGATGTCTGACAGTCATCATCTGGCTGAAACCAGTGTACAGGATGTTGATGCGGCAGGAACCAGTATCAATAGTATTGCCCGCGAGATTAATGTGATTAGTGATATGGCGACCCAGATTGCTTCGGCGGCTGAAGAGCAGTCCAGTGTCACAGCTGAGATTAGTCGAAATACCGAGGGGGTTCAGGAAGTGGCAAATCAGCTGGCGCAGGAAGCTCAGGAAGCGGCGAGTCAGGCCGACGGACTGAAGCGCCTGGCGGATAAGCTGGAACTCGAGGTGAAACGCTATAAGCTTTAAGCCTGTATCCAGACTGATCAACAAGCCGCTCAATGGAGCGGCTTTTTTAGGCCTGAGGCGTTGGCACCACCTAGCTCTCCGGGCTACTTCGCTGGCGAATATAACGTGCAAAGCGGGGGAGGCCGCTGCTGGTATAACCGCTGTAGCGGAACTGGATCGTACTGCCGAGCGGTGGCGGGTTGAGCCGCTCGTTGTCACTGAATCCGGAGCCGATTTTAAATTTCTGATTGTCTGCGGTGAGGACCCAGACCGATCCCATCTGCCCGTGGTATTTCCCTTTCCCCTCCTCGTAGCCAATGACGACCGCTTCTGCGTCCTGATAGTGTTTGAGTTTCAGTAACTGGCTTGCGCGTCCGGGCTGATAGCGGTTGTGTCGATGTTGCAGGATCAGGCCTTCTCCCTGATCGGCGGTGAGCTGGTCCAGAGCTGATTCCAGCTCGGCCAGGCTGGCATAACGCTGTTGCGGCACCAGTTGAATAAAAGGTTGCTGAATCCGCTTGATGTGTTGGGTGAGTAAGTTCAGGCGCTGCTGAAAGGGCTCGTCGGAGCTTGGCAGATCAAAGGCCATGAATTGAATGTGCTGCCATTGCTCCGGGTTGGGCTGCTGATCCAGCACGGTGGTGGTTACCCGCTGAAACTGATCGCGCCCGGCCCAGAGTTCGCCATCCAGAGCGATGCCTTCGGGGAAGGCTGCGAGAAACCACTCAGGCGCATGAATTGGGTTACCAGTACGGGTCACCAGCTGTGTTCCGGTCCAGTGGGCGCGAATACCATCGAGCTTCTCGCTGACGAAATAAGCGTCAATAGGGTCGGTGAGTCCGGTGTTGCTGGCCAGTTGCTGACTGTCGAAGGTTGTGGCTTTCATCAGGGCCGGCGCATCGGCGGCCTGGAGGTGAAACGGTGAGATGAAGAGCGAGATGAGCGCTGCCAACTGGGACAGGCCGGAAACAGGCATAGTCAGTGTCGGTTCTGCCATGTGATCACCTGGATAAGTCGTATTGATTACAGGTGACGTTATGAAGCTGGCGGTCGGCCGTAAATAGTCTTGGCGTATTCATGGCTGAATTTGCGGCGAGCGATCAAGTGCAGCCGCAAGCCAGCTCTCCTGAGGTGGCGTCGTTGTGAAGGCGGTCCATTTTGGGGGCGGAGCTTTAGGCTGAAAACATGCATATATAACCACTTGATAACCCGGTTGAATATGGCTGAGGCTGGCGAGCTCAGGTAAAATCAGCTGCTTTGATAATTCAGCCCCTCGACCTTTTGATACAGTGACGTATGACCATGCAATTAGCGCAAACCTCCGTGGGTGACTTGCTCCGCCGAAAACAGATCGACATTTCTCCACGAACTTACCTGGTGCATGCCATGAGCTTTATGGCACTTGGCCTGTTTTCTTCTTTACTGATTGGCTCGATTTTGAATACGCTGGGTGCCAAATTCGGCATTCCGTTGTTCTCGGAGACCTTGTGGCCGATCGCGAGACAGATGACCGGGCCGGCGATTGGGGTTGCCGTGGCTTATGCGCTGAAAGCGCCGCCCCTAGTCCTGTTTTCGGCCACCACGGCGGGTGCTGCGGGTGCCGCGCTGGGTGGCCCGGTCGGAGCGTTTATCGCAACTGTCGCGGCAACAGAATGCGGCAAGCTGGTGGCCAATGAAACCAAAGTGGATATCTTATTGACGCCAGCTGTAACGGTGATCGTCGGCGTTGGCGTCGGGACCATGGTCGGTCCTTCCGTTGCTGCGATGATGGGAGCACTGGGGGATGTGATTATGTCCGCAACCCAACTGCAACCTTTACTCATGGGCGCTGTGGTGGCTGTGCTGATGGGCATGGCATTAACGCTGCCGATCAGTAGTGCGGCCATTGCGATTATGCTGAGCCTGAACGGGCTGGCGGCAGGTGCGGCCACGGTGGGTTGCTGCGCGCAGATGGTTGGTTTCGCTGTGATGAGCTTCCGGGAAAACCGCTGGGGCGGGGTAGTTGCTCAGGGCCTGGGTACATCCATGCTGCAAATGCCGAATATCGTGAAGAACTACAAAGTCTGGCTGCCACCGATTATCGCCTCTGCGATCCTTGGCCCGCTCGCCACGGTGGTGTTCGCGATGGAAAACACGCCGCTGGGGGCCGGGATGGGGACCTCCGGACTGGTCGGACAGATCCAGTCTTTTATTGCGCTGGATAATGCCGGTTGGCAGGGCGGTGAAATCTACGGATCAATCCTTTTGTTGCACCTCTTGCTGCCGGCGCTGATCACCTGGGTCATTGCGGAGTTGATGCGCAAGGTCGGCTGGATTAAGCCCGGCGATCTGACGCTGAACCTCAATTCGAAGTAACCCCGCTTTTAGAACGTGAGAAGGGGCAGGGTTCTGCTCCTTTTTTGTTTCCGTCGCTGCTTCAATTTTGATAATTTGATAGAAAGCTGACATAACCCGAGTATCTGACTGATATCATTCGTCTATTAATATGATGAAACGGTTTGATCGCTGAGCCTGCTTCGAGCCGCTGCTGTGATCTGATTTGAAAAGGGATGATTTATTTGTGGGTGGTATGGGTATGACATCGTCTTGGAAAGCTTCATTATTGGCCGGGTTTATCTTGGGTGGTGTTCTTGCTTCGGCTGTTTGGTATCGCTCACCGGGACCGACGCAGGAAGAGTATGAGACGCTGCAACAGAAAAATGCCGATTGGGCGGCCAAACATCAACAGTTGGAAGAGCGCTTCGAAACATATGAGGCGGAGAAAGCACTGGAAATTGAGCAGTTGAATGAGCAACTGACACAAGCCAAGGCAGATTTTGAGAAGCAGAAAGCAGCTTATGAAAAGCAGTTCTCATCGCTGAAACAGCAGCAGAAGAAGCTGGCGGTGAGCAAAAAGCAGCTGGATACACAGGTGGTCGCACTCAAATCAACGGCGGAAAAACAGCAAACAGTTTTAAGCGACTCAAAAGCCCTGTACCAACAGCAGTTGTTGCTGCAAAAGCAGGTGGCTCAGGCCGAAGCTGATGTGAAGAAAGCCAAACGGGTGGCCAATGAATTCAAGCAAGCTTGTGACGAGTTTAAGTCCGGATCGGGTTGGAACTGGGTCTCACAGGCTGATTGCGACAAATTTAATGCCAAACTCCGGGCTGTCGCCGAAAAAGAAGCACAGTTGACGGCGCTGCAAAAAGAGCTGGATGCGCTCAATCAAAAGATTGAAGTCAGTTTACCGAAAAAGTAAGGTGTTGCTTCATTGCATACAGATCAGGCGAAGCTCAGGCTTCGCCTTTTTTATCTGATTTTTTTATGGGAGTGGAAGTCACTATGAACCTTTTGAACCGCATTCCGGCGTCATTACCCGAAGAAGTATTTGAAGATATTATCAAAACCTCTTCGGTGCGGATTGAACGAATTCTCTCGCGTGGTCACACAACGCCGAAAGGGGATTGGTACGATCAGGATGAACATGAATGGGTGTTGGTGGTGAAAGGGGAAGCGAGAATCTTGTTTGAAGCCGATCAACGGGAGGTTCACTTACAGGAAGGGGATTACCTCAATATCCCGGCCCATGAACGTCATCAGGTTTCCTGGACTACACCGGACCAGGAGACGATCTGGCTGGCGGTCTTTTATCAGTAGTTTCTTGAGAGAAAGCAGGGTGGAAGAAACGGCCTCAAGGCAGGCCGTTTATCTGGATTGTGGGATATCTGTCAGTGAAACAGCTCAACTGGCTTGATACAGCCGTGCCATGGCGGTCGGGTATTTTCTCTCCTCGGCAAGTTGTTCGGCTTTCTGAATGACGGCATCAGGGGGTAAGCCAGTCATGATTGGAAGCTGTTGCTCCAGGGATAATTTCAACTTGGCTGGTGCTGGTAACAGCTTTTCTTCAATCAGTTGAGAGAGAACCTGGTTGGCGGCAGATAGGGCAGAGGACGCTTTAACAACTTCTGCCCGGGCATAGCGTTGGCCAGCAAAAGACAGATCCGCTGCACGCAGGGAAGGATCATTACCGGGGATCTGCTGGGCACCGAACAGTGGGTTACCGCCAACGGTTGCACTTTGATATGCCGGTACGAACTGAGCCATATGGGCAATAGCGCGTGAGGTTCGGGTATCAATTTCATCAGCTTGCCAGCCATCCCGAAGCTTGCGGATAAAACGCTGTCTAAGCACGGGCTGCGCACTGCTTTCGGTACTGCGAGCCAGGCCATCTTGAAACAGGGTGATTTCTGGTGTCATGCCGTGGAGCTGGAAGTAGCCGTCTGGATAAGGGGTCAGCTGCGCCATTCCCTGGGGGGTTCCGCGCTGGCCATGAAAAATCACTTCCGGCCACACACCTTCACACTCGGCCCAGTGGGTAATATAGGCGGCCTTGAACTCGACCATGCGATCCCGCGGCAGCTGCGCCATATCATCCAGTTGTCCCGTTCTGAACCCGCAGGCGTTGATCAGATAATCCACTTCCGTCGTGTACGTGCGATGATCCTGGTATAATGGCTTGTATTGCTGGTAAGTCACAGACCAGCGACCGGTACTGCTATCCTGTTGAATATCAATGACCTGCGCTTCTGTTTCTACTTGGCAGTGTGGAATTTTCTCGGCAGCCAGGGTCGCCGTCGCCGCCAAACGGAAGACACTCAGCCCGTATTCCTGAACCAGAACCAGCGGGAATTTGAACGCGTCAAATTCCAGGTTTCTGGCGACGGGGATCATCCAGTCATCAAGCGAAGCCGGGGTTTCCGGCAGAGGCATCCGCGCGAGTTGTTCTAACTCATCCCGGTGATAGAGCTTATAGTAGTGCGCAGGATCACCCAGCACTTCGTTGGCCGGATTCTCAGCCACGATGGTTTGGTAAGCTTGTTGTAGCAGGTTCAGGCGTGGGAGCAAGGCTGCCGGATCCCCCGGGTCTTGCTGAGGCACGGCAATGACTGTCGGACGAATGTTGGCGGCATGGGGAAAGATTCGGAGGGTATCAATTGATTCGTGAAGCAAGGTCAGGCACTGCTGATCGGAGATTTCGCGGTACAGGTTGCCGCCAGCATGGAGGTGGCAAATCGGCGGACCGTTGACCAGACTGGTGCCGGATTCAAATAACTGGACTTCAATTCCCAGCTCTGCCAGGCGAAGGGCAATCGTTGAGCCTGCGATACCACCACCGACAACACCGATTTTGAAAGGCTGCTGCGGATCAGTACTGTGGGAACCGTTAACATGCATCATCTGCTGAAAGTCGCTTTTGTCATACCTTGAGAATGGTTCCCATTTTACTGTGCCTTGATCACGTTTTAAATACTTGACGGTTTAGGTGCCTAAAAATCAACTGGCCTGTGGACATTTACATTGTAAATGTGTGTTTCCTAGCTGCTATCATCACAGCAGAGATATCTCTTTAAAGTATAACTATTACAAACGGGCATTATTTACCTGCCTAAGGATCTTGTATGGCGACCTCAATCTTAATTTGTGATGACTCGGCACTGGCGCGTAAGCAGATGGCCCGGGCATTGCCAGCTTCAATGGAGGCGACAGTAACCTTCGCGGTCAATGGTTTGGAGGCGTTACAGTGTCTCGGGGAACAGCCATTCGACCTCATGTTTCTGGATCTGACGATGCCGGAAATGGATGGTTACCAAACGTTGGAAAACATACAGCAGCGGGGCATTGACGTTCCGGTGGTCGTTGTTTCGGGGGATATTCAACCGCAAGCCCAGGCGAGGGTCCAGGCCCTGGGCGCGAAAGCATTTTTGCAAAAGCCAGTGGATAAAGGCCTGCTGAAAGCGCAACTGCAAGGGTTGATCTCGCCCGAGTCGCCGGGGCTCGATACCGTGATCCAGCGGGTGTCGACTCCGGCTTTGAAACGGCGGGATATTTACCTGGAGGTGGCAAACGTCGCGATCGGTCGCGCCGCCGATGCGCTGGCTCGGCACTTTAATGTATTTGTGAATCTGCCGCTACCGAATGTGAATGTCTTTGAAGTCAGTGAGCTGCAAATGACTCTGCGACACCTGGCCAGCAACAGCACCATGTCGGGGATCTGCCAGGGGTTTAGTGGCGAGGGGATTGCCGGGGAAGCCTTGGTGCTGCTCAGTGATTCCAGTATGAAAGATCTCACCGCCATGATGGATTATCCGGTTGAGCATGAAGGTGACAGTGAGCTAGAGCTGCTGATGGATGTCAGCAATTTGTTGGTCGGCTCTTTTCTCAAAGGCTTGGGGCAGCAAGCGGAAGTGAAGTTTTTCCAGAGCCATCCGGTGTTACTGGGCCAGCATCGCCCGATTGAAGAGATGATCTCATTGGCGGAGGGCAGTTGGCGCAGAACCATGACGTTTGAGGTGAGTTACGGGATTGAAGGGACTCAGATTAAATGCGATATGTTACTGATGTTTGTTGATGAATCACTACCGTTGCTCGATAACAAGTTGTCATACCTGATGGACGAGGACTAAACCATGTATTCACTCCCTGCAGAATTTGAACAGTTCCACTGGATGGTTGACATGGTTCAGCATGTTGATATTGGCCTGGTGGTGCTGGATAAAACGTATACCGTGCATGTCTGGAATGGTTTTATGACCCATCATAGCGGGATTCAACCCCATGAAGCGATTGGTCAAAACCTGTTCAGCCTGTTCCCGGAGATCCCGGCATACTGGTTTAAAAGCAAATCCAAGCCGGTGTTTGAGTTGGGGTGCCGTAGTTTTGTGATCTGGCGTCAGCGGCCTTATTTGTTCAAATGTCGCAATGTCAGGCCGATCACCCAGCAGGCACCCTATATGTATCAGAATGTCACGCTGAACCCGATGACGTCGCCCAAGGGTGAGGTGGAGTATTTGTTCATGGCGGTCGAAGATGCAACGGCGGAGGCGATCGCGGAAGGGAAGCTCTCTGGATAGGTTGCACAAAAAAGTACCAATTTTTCCTCACAGCACCTGACAACAAGATAATGGAAAGGTGCTGTTCCTTTCCTAAGATCTGTCTTAACATTGAGAATCAGCCTTCTGATCAATGTGTTAGAAGGCTTTTTTTGGACATATTTTCCCGTTGTTTGCTTGTCAACCTGTTGTTTCCGTTCTAAACCAATAGAGGTAGTGGTGTAAAAATAACTCAATAGGAATATCCAGATATGACAAAAAAATTCAAAATCCTTCCCCTTGTTCTCTTGGTTTCGGGGGCGGTGAATGCTGCAACAGATCATCCATGGTATGCCGGTGCCCGAGTTGGCGGCACGAATTATGATAATTTCGACAAGGCGCTGGATGGTGCTGAAAGCAACTTTGATCGGGATGATTGGGGCGGTGGTGTATTTATCGGCTTCCAGCAAAACGACTGGTTTAGCGTCGAGGGTGGATATACTTATTTAGGCCAGGCTGATGTTAAAAACGGCAGTGGCGGGGTGGAAGTACAAGGCGTGGATTTTGTCGGTAAATTTACCTGGGCGGCATCTCCGGTGGTGGATCTATACGGTAAGCTCGGTGGTTTCATTTTTGATGTCGATAATAGTGTTCTGGATAAGGATGACAAAGGCGTTGCTGCAACGGCGGGTATCGGGGCTGAATATTACTTCAATGACAGCTTATCGACCCGGTTAGAGTATCAGTATTATCACCAGCTGGGTGATACCGCGCCTGGCGAAACCGACATTCATTTCTATGGTGTGAGTCTGGTTTATCATTGGGGAGCTGCGGCGCCGGTGCCTGTGATTGAACCGGAACCGATGTCGGAACCTGAACCGATGCCAGAGCCAACTCCGACGGTAACCAAAGTACCGGCGATCAGTGTAAATCTACCGTTTGCTTTTGACAGCAAATCGATCTCCCCGGAAGATATTGCCCTGATGAAGCCGATTGCAACGCGTTTGACCGAATATCCGGACTCGAAACTCTATGTCGTTGGTCACACCGATGCCCGAGGCACCGATGCATATAACCTCAAGCTGTCGGAAGAACGCGCGGCGGCTGTTGCCCAGTACCTTAAAGGCCACTTCGGGCTGACCCAAGATCGTATTGTAGTTATGGGCAAAGGGGAAAGTGAGCCGATTGCCCCGAATGATACGGCTGCAGGGCAGGCGAAAAACCGCCGGGTTGAAGTGTACACGCCGGGGTTTGAGTTGAGAAATTAAGCTGCCAGCGGATTGTAAGGCATCTGATGCCAATGGTAAAAAGCGCCTGTATGGCGCTTTTTGTGTGTTGCGGTCAGCTCGCCGGGCGCTCACAGTTCGGGCGGGGGGCGTTGAAACTGGGGAGTTTGTTGATCTCTGCCTTTAGATCCGCAATCCGGGATGCATGAGAAGGGTGTGTCGACAGCAGTTCCGGCGGCTGTCCACGACCTGAAGCCGCCGCCATATTCTGCCACAGACTGATACTTTCATTGGGGTTAAAGCCAGCCTTGGCCATCAGGTGTAGTCCAATGATGTCTGATTCCGACTCCTGTGCTCTGCCGTATGGCATTAACACACCGTACTGGACCCCAAGACCTAGCCCGGCCATCGCGAGATCGTGGTACTCGGTGCCGCTGAATGCCACACTCGACAATTGTAAGCCGACATTGGCCAGTTGGCTCCGCGATAGGCGTTCATTGCTGTGTTGAGCCAGGACATGGCCAATTTCATGGCCTATCACAGTCGCTAATTGATCCTGGTTTTTGGCCACGTTCAACAACCCGGTATAAACGCCAATTTTCCCGCCCGGCAGCGCAAAAGCATTGACTTGCTCACTGTCAAACACCACCACTTCCCATTGCCCTGGCAGGCTGGAGTCCAGCTTGGCAGTGATGCTGTTGGTAACGCATTGGACGTAGCGGTTGGTCGCTGGCTCCTGATTGATAGTCTCTTGTTGTTTAATCTCTTCAAAAGAGCGAGCGCCCAGCTGAGACATATCCTGGCTGGAAAAAAGTAAGACCTGCTGCCGGCCGGTCGGTGAGCTGACGCAGCTAGCCAGGGCGATAGTGGCGGCCAACAGGGTTGCTTTGCGTATCGCGTTTAGTGGATTCATGTTCCGGCTCCTTCCATTCAAGTATAGAAATAGCGACCGATTTACTCATCTGCCAGGGAGGACAGGTAGTGGTTCGCCGGGCTGAGTGGTAACCTGTTGCGGATTCAACGCGTTATTCATTTATTGTAGGTATCAAGATGTCAATTTGGAAAAAGCCGTTCTCTCTGGAAAGCTTAAATCAGACCTCAACCCACACTCTGGTTGAGCATCTGGCGATTGAATACTGTGATTATGATGAAGAAAGCCTCAGTGCTGTGATGCCCGTCGATGCCCGAACCCATCAGCCATTCGGGATGTTACATGGCGGGGCTTCCGTCGTACTGGCAGAAACACTGGGCTCTCTGGCGGCGAACATGTGTGTTGCAGATGGAAAGTACTGTGTTGGGCTGGACATCAACGCAAACCATATCCGGGCTGTGCGCAGTGGGATTGTAAAAGGAACGGCGAAGCCCGTGCATCTGGGGGCAACCACACAGGTATGGCAAATCGAGATCGTGGATGAACGTGGACGGCTTGTATGTACCAGCCGACTGACCATGGCGGTACTGAATCATAAAAAGAGATCGGGAGAGGTCGCAGCACAATGAATTCTACGTTTTCTCAAGGACGAATCATTGCTAATCAACGTGAGCTGGTGATCCGTATTGAAGGGCAGGGCCGGGTGACGTTGCAAGCGATGGTCGATGACATCCGACTGCTTGGTGGTGCGAACGTCGTCACGGCATCAGGGAGTGGTGTGAATTGGTCTGTTTGTTTGGATAATGAAGCGCAATTAGCCGAGTTGGCAGAAGCAACGGGTATTGCAGTGGAATCTTGCTGATTTTTCAAATAGATACAAATTTTTGCGAGTTGTAGCTCATAAATTATAATTTTGTTTCGAACGTCTGGCAGCACTGAATGAAATATAGCAGTCTGTTTGTAACGAATAATTATAACCATATGCTTTTAAAGCATGTTTGTGTGGAAGGGATGCTTGCCCTGAGCGTGAGGGCATCACATGGGAGTGATTATGTTGAGACCACAGCTCAAGCAGGTCGCGCTGTCTGCCTATCAGTGCCTGTTTGGTTGTCAACCTGAACTATGTCATGTTCAGGAGTCTTTTTATGGCTCGGTCGTGTTTCTGGCTTCTCCGAAAGGAAAAGTGGTGGTGAAGTTTTCCAAAGAGGTTGGACGGCTTGCCAAGGAGGTTCGTGCTCTATCGCGTTTAACCGACGTGATGGGGTGCCGGATACCGGCGGTACTTTTTTTTGGTCGGGAATCCGGCCATGATTACTTGGTTTTCGAGTGGTTGGACGGTGTGCCGGCGCATACGTTGCCGGATGATCCGAAACTGGTTGAAGTGTTTCGCGAGCACTACACCGATCTGCTGTTGGAGTTACACGAACATGGTGAACAGCAAGGGTTTGAGCTGGCTGAGAATCAGTATGATCCCTGTTTGATCCGGGCTTTTGAGACCTGGATGTTGCCGGTCTATCGCTATGTTCTCAGTGACGGCTCTCCCTATTCAGCGCGCCTGAAAGCACAATTTTCGCGGATCTGGGCACGGCGCACGGAAGTCCTTGCCCCGATCAATACACAATCCTCCCTCACCCATAATGATTGTCATGTTGGGAATGTCCTGTTCCAGCCGGATACTGGCCGGGTGGCTGTGCTCCTTGACCCGCTGGATTGCGGCTACAAGCACCGGGAGTTTGATGTAAGCCAACTTGATGATGTGCGTCCGGATCTCAAACTGATTGAGCGCTATCATCAAAAAATGAAACCAGCAGATGGTTTCGCGTGTCGGCGTTGGTTTCTCAGCGTATGGCAGGATGCCAAGCACAGCCAAAACATTGGCTGGTACGATGAAGCCTGGCTGCGCCATAAAGTCGAGCTGTTTGAACGCGCTTATGCCAGCGCTTAAACTTGCGAGCGATGGATCTCTCAGCATATGATTGTGTTATGACGATTTTTCAGGGTTGATAGAATGAGGATAATGACGGCTTGTTTTTTGACATTGATGTTAGCCGGATGTGCCCGGCAGGCTGTTGAAACGACAGCTTCTGAGTCTGAAGTGACGCCGCCGCAGACGCCCGCGGAGTCCGTGGTGGTTGAGCCGGTGGTTCTTCCGCCTTCTCAGCCAACGCCCCGTCCACCCGCTGAACCAACAGCCAAACCAGTGCCTCAGCCCGAGAAGCCAGCCCCCAAGCCGGCTCCGAAACCCGCCCCGCCCCCCGTGGTAACGGAGACGCCGGATGGCAAGTTGATCCTGGGAGCCGAAGAGTGGCTCTGGCTGGATGCCACCAAGCAGTACGTCAGAGCCAGGGTGGACGCCGGGATCAAATTGTCCACCATGGGGGCAACGAATATTCAATCGTTTGAGCGGGATGGCCATGACTGGATCAAGTTTAACAACAGTGGGAAGTCCGTTGAGCTGCCGGTTGAGCGCTGGATCAAGCGAAAAAACGGTGAGCAAAAACGGCAGGCGGTGGTGAAAGTGCGAGCGCGGTTGGGCGAGTTGAACGAGCTGACTGAGTTCGCCCTGACGGCTGGCAAGGGGATTGTACTGGGCGTGAATTTTATCCGGGACGTTGCCACTGTGGATGCATCAAGAAAGTTTGTACAGCCGAAATCTAACTAATGGCTTTCTCGTAAGCTGTTGCCTGGCGCAAGTGATGTTTAGCATTCAGGCCGGGGTTGTTCCCGGCCTGAATGGTTTATTGGCGGCGGGTTACGGTGTTTCGACTGTCACCTCATAGCTGGTAAATTTTCGAATGTTGATCACGCCGGTATCAAAAATCAGGTACTGGCCTTTAATTCCGAGCAACGTGCCTTCAACCACCGGGTTTTTATCAAAGTTATGCGAGCTGATTTTGGTTGGATATTGCGTCACTGGGTAGCGGATTTCCACCAGAGCTTCATTGAGGCGCTCGACGGCATCTTCACCGTATAGTGCCAGCAGCTCATTGATTCGAGTCTCGATATGCGGCATCAGACGCTCGGCCTCGGCCTGTAAATCAAGTTCACAGTTATCGCCCTTGAGCATGGCGCGCCAGTTGGTTTTATCGGCAACCAACTCGGCCAGAGCGACTTCAATCAACCCGGACAGCTGGCGGGTTTTGACCTTGAGGATCGGCAGCGCCTGAGTGGCGCCCTGATCAATCCAGCGGGTCGGCAACTGGGTATGGCGGGTGATGCCGACCTTCAGCCCGGAGGTGTTCGACAGGTAGACATAGTGCGGCACCATACAGTGGCTATCGCCCCATTCCGGTTCGCGGCAGCTTCCCTGAGCATAATGGCAGGTTTCCGGTTTCATGATACACATATCACAGCGAGCCAGCTTCTTCATACATGGGAAGCAATGGCCCTGGGAATAGCTCTTCCTGGTTTTACGGCCACAGGCATCGCAGAAGATATTCCCGGTGTAACTTAGCTTGAGCACTTTTCCGATAAGCGGGTTCAGTGGCAGCCGCTCATCACCGACAGGCAGCGTGTATGCGACCTCATCGCCCAGCGTTGATTGCATTTTGCTCAACGTACCTAACATTGCATCCTCTTGAAAATCGGTTTTCCGTTCGGGATCTGCTGTGCAGCCCTCATCTTTTTTATCGTCATCGTGTGCGGCGCCAGTTCTGAATTCGATAGGGGAAATGGCACACTTTTTTAGGGTAACTAATATTTTCGGATCTGGATACCGGCGGTTGTCTGATTGGTCAAGAAGAGACTTCTCGGGAACGAAAACAGTGGAAGTGACATATGCACCTAAGTGAATTATTGTAAATGTTTGTAAGTTTAAGGGCGTGTTTGTTTACTGATGGTGGCGGCTTGGTATGATTCTCGTGCTCATAAAAACAAAGAGATGGAAGAATAATGATGAAGAAAGTCATACTAGGAAGTGTGTTACTCGCAGCGACCAGTGCTTCAGCAATGCCGTTTGAAAAGCCGGAAGATGCCATTCGTTATCGTCAGTCGGCCTTCACCATGATTGCAACGAATTTTGGTGACATGTCTGCGATGGTGAAAGGTCGAAAAGACTGGGATCAGGCGCAGTTCAGCAAGCGGGCGCTGTTCATTTCGCAGTTGACGATGATGCCGGAGGAAGCCTTTCAAATGAAAGGGACGGATAAAGGGGATACCAAGGCCCGTCCAGAGATCTGGTCTGACTGGGATGGCTTTACTGCCAAGCTGAATAAGTTCCAGGGCGATATGGCGAACCTGGCCAAGGTCTCTGCAGAAGGTGATCAGCGGGCAACGATGAAAGCTTTTGGGGTTGCAGCGAAAAACTGTAAGTCTTGCCACAGCGATTACAAGTATCGCTAATATTGCGATGATGGCAGTTGTTGAATCAGGGTAAAGCTGAGCGGCTTTACCCTTTTTAATAATACCAATCTCAGTAAGTAACTGGTCATCCTAGCTTGTTAAAATGCTCGATAATTTCGTTAGAATTTTTGATTGTAGAATAACTACTTATCTAAAAATTCTGCCTTGTTCTCAAACATTTCTCCTGCGCTATTTCTGATCACTTACTTTGATTGGTATAAGGTGTATTTTGTGGCTGTTGCTCAGAGCAAATACGGAATAATGTCTTGCGCGAAGTAGACATAGATCAGTCCGCCAACTGCGGCGAAAATCACCCAGGCCAGTAGGCCGTTGCGAATTTTGGGTGCCAGCGCTTCCGGCAGGGGCTTGGTGCCCAGAATCATCGGTTTGATCAGGTTTTCTTTTTTGAGCTGGTACAGCGCGATGGCCCCCAGGTGAAGTCCGATAGCCGTGAGGATCAGATTGAAGTTCAACGCGTGGATCTGGGTCAGGAAACTGCTGGTATCAGCTGAGACATACAGAGCGAAGGGACCTTCGGACAGAATGTCGTCATTGGCAAATAACCCCGTGGTCAGCTGGATCGTCAGTAGCAGGAAAAACGTGATGACCATGTAACCGCCGGCGGGGTTGTGGCCGACGACAGGCTGGTGCTCGGATTCGCGATGATGCATGGAGCGTAAGTAGTGGAGTACTTTGCCCGGCATGTGAACAAAGTGGCGAAAGCGCGCGGTTTCGCTGCCAATAAATCCCCACAGTAACCGGGTTAGTAACAGGGCCAGGAGCAGGTATGCAATCGCAAAGTGCCAGTCCATCAACCCTTCGGTGCCGGTATACCATAAGCCAACTACAGAAAGTGCCTGTAGCCAGTGGTAACCGCGGACAAAACTGTCCCAGATAGGCGTCGGCGTTGTCATGGTCTCTATTCTCTCAGGTTAAAGTATCCAGTGGCAGTATTTTACAAAAATCAAACGCTTACGTCATGATATTAAGCGTATGTTTTCATATCTTTACAATTTCTTCTCTCCTGCCAATCGTGCCTGAGCTGAAATTGGGCAAGCCTGACGGTATGACATCGCGCGGAACGGTACTTGTGAGAGACAAAGTGGCGAACCGCCAAAGCCTGCCGCAGCAGGCATTGGCTGAGTAGATGGGCAAGTTAGCGGTTCTGGAGCCGGTTGTAATCGAGCAGGCCGGCATCAATCGGATGGTTCTGATGATACAGCGCATTGAGGGTATCGCTGAAAGCCCAGAAATCCGGGTCGGTTCGGCGAATGGCGAAGCGATCGAGCAAAGCACGGTACTCCTGCTCGTTCTGAACGGCATTGGCCTGTGCAACCAGCGCAGGCAATTGCGCTTCCTTAACGTGCCAGAAGGCACCCGGGTAGCTGCCGAGCAGGCCGTAGACCAGGGTGACATCATCTTGCAGATAATCCCGGTTGGACTCTTCATCGAACAGGCTGGAAATATTCTTGTGTGCGCTGTTACGAACCAGTGTGAACAGCTGAGGCGTGGCACCGGATGATGCGGGATCTACCATGATGAAGGTCAGCTCAGGGAACAGGGTTGCCTGAGGGCCTTGTAGTTGTTCGAGGCGATGCAGTGCGCTCATCGCCTGTGGGCTGAGTCGAGCGTTATTGAGCGCATAACGCTGGCTGCTGACGGGGCTCACCCGCTGTTTGAGCAATTGGTAAAGCTCGGCTTTCGGGTCTTTTGTTTTATAACGGATCCCCGATGGCTGGCTAAACTCATTGATATCCCCTTGCAGGAATTTCTCCAGCGGCTGATTGGCATCCTGATACCAGTCAGCCAGCTCCTGGCGACGTACCTCGGCCGGCAGCAAGGACAGGAAATTGGATTCTCCCTCCATGCGCAAGAAATCCATGTACATCCGGGTGATCAACTGGTGACCGAAGTTGCCATACACATCGAACCCGGCGACCAGCAAGTAATGGATCCGCTCCAGTAATGAGTAATCCAGTACCCATGCCGTTTTCGGTGGGGAGCCGACCAGCCCTTTGGTGACCGTCGCGCTGTCAAAATGGCGAAACACTGTCAGCACCGCGTTTTCATTGTGCTCATCGCCATCCCAGATCAGCTCAGGAGTTAAGTGCTCTCCGTGCTTGAATGTGTCATTGAGCAGGGCATTCTTCGCGCGCAGGAAGCGGCCCTGCTGTTTGGAGTAAGCGATCCAGTTGGTCAACGGCAGGGTGTTGCTTTCATCCTCGGCTGGCATGCGGAGGTTTTTAGCCTGGGCATCATAGAATTTGTTTACACTGGGGACATCTGCCATGTCCGGATCGACGAAAAAAACCCAGAAGCGATCGTTGATCACATTCAGCGCCAGTTGCCCGCGGCAGACCGGACCTTTGATAAAGCCACGAATCGTATTCTGGGCATTATCAATCATAAAGCGGTAGCGCGCATTAGCCGGCAATTGACTGAATGAGCGCATTGGGTTGGCAGCCACTTCCGGCTGATAACCGGGCAGAACACTGACGCTATATTCCGGCTCGAAGAACAACTCTTCAAAGCGTGCCATTTTCGCATCGCTCAGCGCGTAAGGCATATGGGTTTTGTCAACAATAGTTTCACGAACCAGAGCAAAACGGTAATAAACCCGTTCGGTTTGCGGATCATCAAAGGGCCGGCGGGTTGCGATAACATCAACCGGCTCCCCCGGGGCTGTTCTGGACCGAACCAGTTTGAAGAAGACCGGTTTATTGTCACCTTGCTCGAAGTAGAGGTGCGAGACAAACAAGTGCTCGTAGAGGTAGCGGCTGACTAATTGTTCTTTGAGAGAGTTGCCGTTCAGGAACCCCTCCCACGAGCGAATTTGTGCCTGGATCTCAGCACTCGGGGGCTCGACGCCGACCATCGGCGCGCCGGCAGCCAGCCATTCCATCAGGGTGTCGTGCTCTTGGGGCGCGATATGAGGCAGGCCGTAAGGCATCCCCCATTGCGGATAATCTTGTTCATACTGTGCCATTTCCTCAATGGTCGGGCATTGCTGATCCCGATCGAGCGAGAAGTCCCAGCGGGTGTCATCCAGCACGGTTTTTTCAGGCAACGGATGTGCCTGTTTGAGCTGGAGCATTCTGGCCATCACGCCGGCCTGGGTGTTGGCTTCCGGCGATTGTGTTCGCTCATTGAGTACCGGCGTAAATCCTTTGTCGCGCCATTGTTCAGTGGTTTGTGCATCGATGAACATTCGCGTGGTATTGGCTGCCAATAGGCGGGTTCCTTCATACACTTTGTCTTTGCTAGCACCGCGGTCGATGCCTTCAGCAGAGGACATCTTCAGTTGGCAAGGGGCATCGTAGCAGGCGTGACAAACCACGCAGCGGTTTTCCAGGATTGGCTTGACTTCGGTGAGGTAGCGCTGGGCCATCGGCGTGGCAGGCGGGACAAAACGTTGCTGCGGCTCGGGTGTCCCGTATAACTGGTCATAATTGAAGCCTGCATAAACTGCACAGCCTGAAAAGACCAGGGTGCCGAGAGTGACGGCGACACGTCTACCGTGCCTGAAAAGTGATAAAGACATGAACAATGTGCTGATAAGTAGATATTAAGCCATTGTAAAGCTTGTCAACAGAGCAGCTCAAGAACTTATTTTAACATTGTTCAATTAGCGTTTGGGCCAATGCCGGCCCGCTGTGCAGCCAGAAAAAACTGGGTCTGGCAGCAAAGGCAGCGCGAATGGGAGAAGAAAGATGAGGATGAGCGGCGTGGGGTGCCAAAAGGGAAGCAAAGCTTCCCTTCTTGAAGCCATTATTTTTCAAAGATGGCCAGGAACTCGCGCTTCATCGGCGGGTTACGACGTGCTTTTTTCAGCTGCTTGCACATGTCTTTGACACAGTTGTGCAGCACTTTATCCAGCATCACGGCTTTATAGTCCGTGAACTCTTCGTCACTCATGTCGTCTGGTTTGCCGGTTTCTTCCATTTCACCCAGGAAGTCAATGCCCGAGTAGCTTTGGCTCAGCGCGATCAGGGCGTGGAACTGCTCGAAATTGTCCAGAACATTTTGAGCACTGGCTGGTAGTTGATCCCAGGCTTCACGTGAAATTGATTCAGAGGCTTTGTACACGTTCACTAGCATGTCCAGTAGCTCTTCAGGCACTTTTTCAAACGCAACAACTTGACGCAGCTCTGGCGAGCAATCGTCAAGTGTCAGTTTGGTTTCATCAATGATCTGTTCTTCTTTGTTTTCAATGTCAGACATAGCTATTTCCTGCATTGTGAATCGTTTTAAAGAGGGGGCATCCTATAGACCTGTTGCTAAAAGTCAACACTGCAAATTCTGAATCGAGGACTTGGATTGACTCAGAAAAATATAGCAATGGGTTGTTCGTATCGTGTTCTGTCATGCGAAAAAAATGCAAACTGGGTCACGTTCAATCAAGTGTATAAGTCGATGGCGGGGGAATCGCTGGGTAATTTGCCGGGCTGTGCTATAAATATAATCAGTATAATCTTTTTATATCAATAGGATGCTTCCATGGATGCAATGCGTATTTTGTTGGTTGATGATGTGCACCTGGAAAGGATGCAGTTGGCAATGCGCCTGCAACGCCTCGGTCATATCGTTGAAGCTGCAGCCTCTGGTTGTGAAGCCATTGAAAAATACCCAGAGTTTGATCCTGATTTGGTGTTATTGGACGTTAGCATGCCGGACATGTCTGGTACTGAGGTAGCGCAACAAATTCGTGAACGCTACCCGGATTGGGTGCCCATTATATTCCTCAGCGGGCACGATGAGCCGGAAATGATCGCGACAGCGATTGATATGGGGGGCGATGACTATTTGGTGAAGCCCGTGAATAAAATGGTGTTGGTGGCGAAGTTAAAGGCAATGCGGCGTATTGCGACGATGCGGCATGAGCTCAAAGAAACGCATCAGCAACTGGAAGTGGTGAATGAGCGGCTGTCTCAACTGGTCAATGAAGATGGCCTGACCAAAGTAGCCAATCGACGCTTTCTGGATCAAAAACTGGCAGAAATGATCTCCTGGCACGGCCGCAATAACCTCTCGATGTCTATCATTATGATCGATGTGGATCACTTCAAAGCATTCAATGATTATTACGGACACCTCGAAGGGGATCGCTGCCTGCAAAGTATTGCCGCGGAGCTGAAAACCACATTCAGCCGCGCCGGTGAGCTGGTGGCGCGTTATGGCGGAGAAGAGTTTGTGGTGCTGATCAGCCATTGTGATAAAACACGGGCCGTCAAAGAGTGCGAACGCCTGAAGCAGAGTGTTCGGCTACTGGAAATCCCTCATACGAAATCAACGACAGCTGAATTGGTGACCGTGAGCCAGGGGATGGTGGCCTGGGTGCCGACCGGGCTGGAAACCCCGGAAAATATGTATCAGATTGTTGATAAAGTACTTTACAAGGCTAAGGCGCAGGGAAGAAACCGCTTTGTCGCGGCAGAGTTTACCTGAGTGAGGCTGGCGCACGGCATTGTGATGGATCGTCTGTTTTATAACCGGTTGATTCATTGAGCACTTGTTGTTCGCGAAAGGCATGCTAATCTCCTTTTTAATCAGTGCTGATCCCACTCTGGGTTGCTTAAGCCGAGACTGGAATCAGTATTGGTATCAGAAGGAAGAAGAACCATGGATATTTGCTTTTCACCCACTGAAGCACGCGTGATCGGTTGTTTGCTGGAGAAGGAAGTCACAACACCGGATCAATATCCGCTTACCCTCAATGGACTTACCACGGCTTGTAACCAAAAGAGCAACCGGGATCCGGTAATGGCGCTGGATGAGGCGACGGTCATGGATACGGTTGAAAGTCTGAAAGTTAAGCGCTTTATTCAGGAAGTCACCGGCTTCGGAAGTCGTGTTGCCAAGTACCAGCACCGATTCTGTAACACTGAGTTCAGCACCCTGCAGTTTTCGCCACAGGAAAAAGCAGCGATTTGTGTGTTGCTGTTGCGTGGGCCGCAAACGGCGGGGGAAATTCGCACCCGGACCAACCGCCTGTGCGAGTTTGCAGACGTAAAAGAAGTCGAAGCTGTTCTGGCCAAGCTCTCTGATCCGGAGCGGGGCGGGTATATTGTCAAACTGCCGCGTGAAGCAGGCAAGCGTGATTCACGGTATATGCATTTGTTCAGCGGCGACGTTGATGTTGAAAGTCTGGCCCAGGTTGAACAGACTGTCGGCGGCAGCGGGTCACCGGCAGATGACCGCGTTGCGCAGCTTGAGCTGGAAGTCGCAGCGATGAAACAGGATATTGCTGAGCTGAAAGCGCAACTGGATTTACTGACCAGCGCCTAGTGTAATCCTCCTGCCCCAGTTTACAGATGAGATTGGGTTTCAAAGCCCGTTTTGCGGGCTTTTTATTTAGCATGAAAGCAATGAAAGAAGATCAGAGTCCCCGACCTTGTGCAGCACCTGAACGAAATCTGATCGCGAACTGGTCTGTCTATTTGATCCGAACCACGACGGGCCAGTTGTATTGCGGTGTGACGACAGATGTGGCGCGCCGTTTCAGTGAACATCAGGGAACCAAGAAAGGGGCGAAATATCTGCGCGGGAAAGGGCCGTTGACCCTGGCCTGGGCTGCGTCCGTGGGGGAAAAGCGAACGGCCATGCAGCTGGAATATCAAATTAAGCGCCTGACCAAAGCGCAAAAAGAGTCTATTGTGGCTCAGACTTTGGCTTGGCAGGACGTGATGAAATAACCGTTCTGGGACGCTCACCCGAGAACTATCACATCGGATACTCCGCGGTTCAGAATAAATTGCGGGACCTATCGTGCGGGACAAGTTGTGACTCAGTCGCTGCCCATGCTGTCGCACATTTTATTATTTTTTTCAGGTAATTCGTTATGGCACTGAAAGCCACAATCTATAAAGCCCAGTTCAATGTTGCAGATCTGGACCGTCATGTTTATATCGACCAGTCCCATACACTGGCGTGTCATCCGTCTGAGACGATTCAGCGGCTGATGTTGCGTTTGCTGGCCTGGGGACTGAACGCCGACGAAGCGTTGCAGTTTACCAAAGGCCTGTCTGATACCGATGAGCCGGATTTGTGGCGCCGTAACCTCATGGATGAAATTGAGCAATGGATTGAACTGGGGCTGCCGGATGAAAAGCGGGTTCGCCGCGCGTCGCATCGCTCGCAACAAGTGATCATTTATGCCTACGGCGATCAAGCCGCCTCGGTGTGGTGGCAGCAGATGAAAAGCAAGGTAGCGCAATTTGACAATGTCTCCGTCGTATTTATCGCTGATGCTGCGCTGACGGAGCTGGAAGCGATGGTGGAGCGGACGATGCAGCTTCAACTGACCATCGAAGGGGAGCAAGCCTGGCTCAGTGCGGCTGCCGGAAGCTGTCATGTTGTCCCTGAGTGGTGGCACCGCGGAAAGTAGGTTTATCGTCAATGCTGTCATGTGAGTTTCATCCAAATGGGGCAAGCTGGAGAAAGGACCTCGACATGAAAAAGGATGGATAATGACCACGCCAGTGCACACGCAAGCTCAGATTGTATGGGACTACCATTTACTCAACCACCCGCTGGAAAAAGGCGATTGTTTGTTGGTGCTGTGCAGTAATGATATCCGAGTTGCCGAATATGCGGCTCAGTTGTTCCTGGAAGGATATGCGCCCTTTATTCTCTTCTCCGGTGGTGTCGGGCCGTTGACCGAAGATCTGTTTGAGCGCTCAGAAGCCGAAGCTTTTGCTCAAATCGCGGCCGACATGGGTGTGCCGGAGCATTGCATTCTCATCGAGCCGCAATCAACCAATACGGGCGAGAATATTCAGTTCTCTCGTGCTTTGCTGGAAGAAAAAGGGTTGGATCCGGATCGGATGATTGTGGTGCAAAAACCGTTTATGGAACGCCGTAGCTATGCCACCATGATGCGTCTCTGGCCGGATAAGTCCGTAGTGGTGACCTCGCCGCCGCTGAGTTTTGATGATTATCCGAACGAGCAGCTTTCCTATTCTGATGTGATCAATGTGATGGTCGGAGATCTGCAACGCCTGATGCACTATGCATTGCTGGGCTATGCGGTGCCTCAGGATATCCCGACCCATGTCTCACAGGCATTTCAGTCATTGGTCGCCCTTGGGTTCAATGAGCATTTACTCGAGTCTGACCCCTTATGAGAGGTTGCCTGCATCGTGAGCTGACGGTGCGGGCAACATTGGTTTACCCCTGGGTAAGGTCAGGCAGTATGCGATGCAGGTGCTGTTGCAGGTCATTGACGGGCAATGGATATCAGGCTCCTGATCACAGGAGCCCGACAGAACAGAGCTGACTTGGCTTAACGCGCGGCATTCATCCCTTGTTGCCAGAATGCGACTTCCATTCGGGTTGCCGTTCGGAAAATTTCACACAGTCTTTGTCCGCGTTGGCTGTTGAGCGGGATCTCGGCCAGCATGCTGTCCAGTCGCTCGATGGTTTCCTGCGTCCCCGCTTGGAATTCGTCACCACTGTAGAGCTCAATCCAGCTGCGGTATGGGTTACCATCTAAGCGGGTGCTGTCCTGATTGAGCAGCTGCTGGCCAATCACGGCGTAGCCGATCGCACAAGGTGCCAGTGCGGCGAACAGATCAACCCGATCACCGGCCATCCCGGTATCTAGTACATACCGGGTGTAACTCACTGTGCCGAAATCTTCCGGCTCGGCTTCCATATCGGATTCGGTCAGGCCCCATTTGCCGCAGTACTCAACATGGTGGAGCATTTCCGTATCCAGCAAGGCTGTCAGGCTCGGTAGCGGCTCACGCATTTCTGCTAACGTCCGGGACTTGAAAATCGCCAGGGCAAACGCCCGCGCGTAGTGCTTGAGAAACAGAAAGTCTTGTTTCAGGTAGTGCAGGTAGGCGTGCTTGTTCAGCTCACCGTTGGCCAGCTGTTGCACAAATGGGTGCTCGGTATAATCCTGCCAGTCTTGCTGGCAGGCGTTGATCAGGTCTTGATGATTCATGGATTCTTCCTTTTATTCAATGCAACGGGAATTAGTAAGTCAGGACGTAATCTTTGGCTTTGGGCAGCGTATGGATAATCTTGTGCTGCTTCATGAATGCCGCGTAGTCGTCGTAGCGCTTGAGCTCTACAGCGCCCGGGCGCAGGGCGAAGCGAGTCAGGGTATCTTCCCAGGCACGACGGTTGAGAGCGTTGTTGAGGGTATCCGGTGAATAGGCGATAAACTCCTGCCAGGCTGCTTCCGGGTGGTTAATCAGGTAGACGGTTGCCTTTTCAATCGCCTTGTTAAACTTCTCAATGGTCTCCGGATCGTATTTGTGTTTGTTGGCTACAAAAATCAGCTCGTCGTAGGGCGGTACGCCGTGCTCCTCCGGGTAGAACGCCGTGGCTTCATAACCTTCCAGCTCGAGCTGATTAAGCTCGAAGTTACGCAGGCCGCCCCAGATGGCGTCGACTTTGCCTGATGCCAGCGACGAGGATAGTGCCCAGCCGACGTTAATGATCTGGACTTTATCCATGTCGAGACCGGCAGAGGCCAGCATGGTGCCGATGGTGGCATCTTCGCTGCCGCCGATCGCGACACCAATCTTTTTGTCTTTAAAATCCTTCAGGCTTTGAATCCCGGACTTATTCAGCACAATCAGCGAATTCAGCGGGCCCGAAATCAGGGTGGCAGAGCGCACCAGCGGCAGTTCGGCGGCGGTGCTGGAGATCAAAGTGCTTTGATAAGAAACGGCCAGGTCAATCTTACCGGCGGCGACCAGCTTGTCAGGAATGCTGGGATCGGCCGGCTCCTGGATATCGACCTCTAGTCCCTGCTCGGCAAACCAGCCTTTTTCCTGGGCCAGAATAATCGGGCCGTGGTTCGGATTGACAAACCAGTCGAGCATCAGAGAGACCTTTTCGGCGGAAGCCTGGAATGATGCCAGCGATAAAGAGAGTGCGGCAACGCCCTGGAGTAATTGCTTTTTCATAACAAGTTCCTGTTGTGTGAAATCGGTGTTATTGGTTTTGCCACGGAATCGCTTTTTTCAGCAGACCGTCAGCAATGAAGTAAAAACTGATTGAGAAAAATGCCAGGATGAACAGGGCGGCAAACATCTCATCGACAAACATTCGTGCATTGGCCTGTAGCATCAGATAGCCCAGCCCTTCACTCGAGCCGACCCATTCACCGATGACGGCACCAATCGGTGCGACCACCACGGCGACCCGAATACCGGAGGCCAGCGCTGGAAGGGCCGCAGGCAGGCGGATCTGCCACAGCAATTGCCAGCGGGTAGCGCCCATGGTGCGGGCCAGATCCAGGTATCCGGTTGGTGTTTGCCGAAGGCCGTCGTAGCAACAGGTGGTGACGGGAAAGAAAATGATCAGCGCGGCCATCACCACTTTGGAAGCGATGCCGTAGCCAAGCCACAGCATCAGGATCGGTGCGATGGCAAAGACCGGGATCGCCTGGCTGGTGATTAGAATTGGTAGCAGCCAGCGACGCAACGGGGCAAATAGCAACATTTGCAAAGCAAAGAACAGCCCCATTGCCAGCCCAAGCAACAGGCCGAGCAGGACCTCGGTACTCGTGACCAGGGTGTGGTGCCAGAGTACATCAAACCGGGCCATGAGCTTGTTGAGCACCGCAACCGGCCCCGGGAGGATGAAGGGGGGAAGCGAAAAGACAATGACCGCTGCTTGCCACAGGCCGAGGATGATCCCAAAGCTGATTAGTGCCCGCAGCAGGTGTTGGGAGATCCCGGTTTGAGGGCTGGATGTTTTCGCCAGCGGTGCTGCCTGAAGCGATGTTGGTGCCCCCCGTGTTTCTTGCGGATGCGTTACCTGCGGATGAGTATCAGCCATAATCACGCTCCAGTTGGTCGATAATTGATTGCTGGTGGGCTGCCATCTGGGCGTCAAACTGCCGGGGGGGATTCGATGGTGGGGCATCCAGATGGGTTAACTGCGCCGGTCGGCCGGACATGAGGTAGATCTGGTGGCCCAGGCGCAGCGCTTCTTGCGGATCATGGGTGATCAACAGCACGGTGCGATCGGCGAGTAACTCAGCAGCCAGGTTTTGTAGCTTATGGCGAGTGACCGCATCAAGGGCGGAAAAAGGCTCATCCATCAGCACCAGCGGTTTGTCCTGCATCAGGGTACGGGCCAGGGCAACCCGTTGTCGCATCCCGCCGGAGAGTTGATCCGGTCGTGCCGCGTGTTGCTCTGCCAGGCCAACCGCTTCCAGCAGTGCCATGGCTCTGGTCGTGTTTGGCTGCGATGAACTACTCCCCAGCCGCTGGCTGAGACAGACATTATCGAGCACTGACAGCCAGGGCAGCAGCAGATCCTGTTGCGCCATATAGGCAACCCGGTTATCCAGGAGCTGCTGATCGGAAGTCAGCAGCTCGCCCTGCCAGATCACATCATCGGTCAGCCCTGCCAGATGCCGCAGCAGGGTGGTTTTGCCGCAACCGCTTTTGCCTAGCAAGCAGGTCCACTGGCCGGCGGGTAAGGTCAGGTTCAAATCAACGAATAAGTCATGGTCTGCGTCCCGGTAGCGGAGCGAGGCCTGATTCAGGCTTACGCGTACTGGGGGTGATTGCGTTCTTGCGGCTGGCGACAACATCATGAACGCTCCGGCTGGAAATGTCCGTCAAAGAAATGGTGCACCGGGCCATGGCCGGCTCCAATCCGGAGTTGATCGGCATGGCGGATGGCTTCGGTAATGTAGGTTTTGGCATGGCGGACGGCTTCGATCAGTGTCAAGCCCTGAGCAAGGAAAGAAGCGATTGCTGCGGACAAGGTGCAGCCAGTACCGTGGGTGTTATGGGTGTCAATCCGCGGGTGGCTGAAGCGGAGCACCTGATCGCTCAGGATCAGCAAGTCGGTGCTTTCACGCGTTTGCGACAGGTGACCGCCTTTGAGCAGCACGGATGTTGCGCCCAGGCCGCGCAACGCTTCAACCAGCTGGGCCATGTCGTCTTCATTGTGCGGGATCTCTGCATCCAGTAAGGCCGCTGCCTCCGGCAGGTTTGGCGTGATTACATCAGCCAGCGGCAGTAATTCAGATTTTAGGGTCTCAATGGCTTCCTGTTGCAGGAGCAGATCACCACTGGTTGCGACCATGACCGGATCGATGACTAGAAATGGCGGTTGATATTGGCGCAGTTTCGCCGCTACGGTGCGGATGATGGCGCTGTCGCTGAGCATGCCGATTTTGACGGCTTTGACATCGAGATCGCTGAAAACGGCGTCCATCTGTTCGGCAACAAATTCTGGGGAGATGTTGAAAATCCCCGTGACCCCTTGGGTATTCTGCGCCGTCAGGGCGGAAATGACGGAGCAGGCATACCCACCGGTGGCTGAAATAGCTTTGATATCGGCCTGGATCCCGGCGCCGCCGCCACTGTCTGAGCCGGCAATGGTTAATGTAATTGGTGTTTTTGATTGAACGGCCATAACTACCCCTAACGGTGTTGCGCAGGGTAGCAGGTGTCTGAGAGAGGCCTGCACGGATCGGGCAGGGGGCTGAAGACACGGTTGCTAGTTCCCTACGCCATTATTAAATGGATCAGGTTCAACGGGTCCCACCGAAGTGGTCTCAGCCTATGGCTCCCCGACTAACTTACCTAAAATGATTGTTCAGAATGACTGGACACACAAATATTCGTGCCAGAAGTTGCTGTATTCTAACCACGTTTTTAACCAAGGGGCAATGTGAAAAGTGTAATTATCGGGCTGGGGGCGGAAGTTTGCATCGCAGTGGTCTACGGTTGAACAGGACTATGGTTCAATAGCGGCACGTTGACATAAAGGTGGCATGGCACAGTCAGGGAGATAAAGATGAGCCAGATAAATCAGGACAAAATCAACTATATCGAGTTTCCGGCGGTGGATCTGGAAGCAACCAAGCAGTTTTTTCACCAAGCGTTTGGCTGGGAATTTACCGATTATGGTGAGGATTACACCGCATTTTCAGACCAGGGCGTGGATGGTGGTTTTTTTCGGGCGGATTTGAAGTCTTCGACCCAGAACGGAGCTGCCTTGATAGTGCTCTACAGTGCTGAGCTTGAAGCAACGCAGGCCAAGGTAGAAGCTGCTGGCGGTACGATGGTGAAGCCGATCTTCTCGTTTCCGGGGGGACGCCGTTTTCAGTTTCTGGAGCCCAGCGGCAATGAGCTGGCTGTGTGGTCGGATCAATAACGCAGCTCCCCGCCTCGGCGGGGAGGTTTTTATCTTAGGCGACCGGCTGTGAAGGCGGTTCAGTGGCAGCCTCAGCCAATGTTTCAGGTGTTGGTTTGGTGGCAGGGTACTCTAACCAGTACTTGCCGGGTGACAGAATATGGTTGGGATCCAGGCTCTGTTTGAGTTTAGCGAGCAGGGCCAGGTGTTCTTTGTTCACAAAGGGCTTAATGGTGTCAAACAGCCCTGAACCACTGCGATACGGGCAATAGCCGGCAGCGAGCAGCGCATTGTCGATGGCGTGGTGGAAGCGGTTTGCCTTTTCGATTTCGGGTTCGGTTTTGCCAAAGCGAATGTTGGCGATCAGGACCACTGCCCGTTCGTTAACATTGGTCATGCTGTAACGCTCTTCATAACCGTATTCACGGAACAGGCGACGGCAGATACTGAGCATGTTGGCAATATCCTCGCGGGAATGGCTGCTTACTGCACAGATCCACCGAAAACAGGCCGGAAATTCTGAGGTTTTCATGGCAGAACTGGCAGTGGGGTGGTCCAGCAGAGTCTGGATCGCGGCATCGGACGGTACCCCTTGCTTGAGGTCCAGCACCAGTTTGAGGCCGTCAATCAGCGGCGATTTCAGATACTGATTGAGCTGATCGAGCAGTCGCCAGCGAAAATTGTCGAGCAGGAGAATTTTTGCGCCGGGGATCTGTTGTTTTAAGGTTTGCTTAAAGTATTGGTACCGGGCCTTGACGATTTTTTTCGGTCCGGCCAGGGAGGTGGTCAGTACCCAGGCGCCAGGTGCTTTGCGTGCCTGCTCTCCCATCGCCCGGGTCATGCTCACGGTATGCACACCGCTGGTCACCACGCCCTCCAGTTTGAGTTTGCCGATGGTGGCCACCATTTTGGGCGCATCGTCTTCTTGAGGGCAGATCACAATGACGGTAGCCTGATAAGCTGGCTTCGGTTGCAGCGCCAGCGTCATCTCGAGGACGATCCCAAGGTTCGATTGGCTGAACAATCCCTGAAGAATTGGCCCTGTACCATAGGGATAGAGGTGGCTGGCCACACTGTGTTCAAACATTCCCATGCCGGTAGTAATGATCTCACCGGTCGGCAACAGCACTCGCATGGATTGCACATGACCAAAACGATCGGCGTAGTCGGTATGGCCGAACCCGCGCTCGAGGATATTTCCGACCATGCTGGTGTGCAGGCCGGCGGCAGTAATATCCAGCTGTAACTCACTGCTTGCTTCTTGCAGGGCATGATAGAGCTGCGACTGGGTGATCCCGGGCTGGATTCGAACGTAGGCCTGCGTGTCATTGATTTCGAGAACTCGGGATAAGCGGCTGAGGTTGACAATGATTTGATTCGGCTGCGTTCCCTGCGCTGTGCCATAGCCCCAGTTCTTGCCTTGTGCGACCGGGTGTAGGGTGAGCCCATGTTGATTCGCCGCTTGCACGAGTGCGAGCAGTTCCGACTCGTGCTCCGGCCAGACAATCGCTGCCGGGGTACAAAGACTGCCATTCAGGGCCAGACTGTATTCATGCAGCGTCTCCGGCTCTTGTGAGAGTTGCGAAGGCGGAAAAATCTTGCTTAACGTCGTGTGTAGTTCCATATCCCTTCATCCTACGGATTCAATGCCAGCTCTTGTGGTCAATAAGCCATAATAAAACAAGGTGTTAGGAGTATATTGTGCAGAAAAATTCCATTGGCGGCAGCGAAGCTGTCAAAGATATGTGAACCTGATTGAATAAATGCGCAAAATTAATCAAATCGACAACAAATTGCTTAATTGCACTTGTGGTTCGGCGTAGGGTAGGAGGGTATTTATGGTTCCCGAGGCAGGTTATACCAATCGTAGTAGATAAGGGGTCATCCTCGCGGGTTAAAACGCTCGATAACTGCGTTAGAATTTCTGCGCTATACCTGAACACTTACTTACTGTGATGAGTATTAGAGGCCTTGGATAATTGAAGTCGTCGCTAGATGTGTAGATGTATGGAACTTGATAACCTGACAACCCAGCTTTGTGTAACTGAAGAAGAGAAAATCACGGCGTATAACATTCGTTATCAAGCCTATACCACGGTCGGATATAACCCGGTCTGCACGACTGGCTTGTTTACCGATCCGTTTGATGCGGCGCCGAACAACTTCACCTTTTTACTCAAAGAGCGTGGGAAGCCGGTCGCGACCGTCCGGGCCAGTGTGCTGCACCGTCCGCGAGGTTGGGTACAGGTCCCGTGTAAAGGCGGGTTTGAGCCAGAGTTTTCTCGCCTGGAGCAGGAATATGACACCATTGTCGAAATGGGGCGCCTCGCTGTGTTACCGGATGTACGGGGCTTGGCTTCGCTCGCGCCATTAGCCCTCTTTTGTTGCATTTATATGTTGGATGAACGATTTGGACGAACGGCGATTGTCTGCGGCTCGAGTAAAAAACATAAACGCTTTTATCAACGACTTGGCATGAAAAGTCTGTGTGATTTTGGACCGCGGCCAAATACGGCCATTGATTTGACCCTGATGGCAAAGTCGTTGGACCTTGAGGCATTTATCCAAAGTGCTGACGCGCACTTGGATGAAGCCACGATTCGCCGGTTGATTCCGGCATTTCCGGATTGCGATGAAGTTCCTGCTGCCGGGTGAGCGATAAAATGACAGAAGGCGCCGAAAGCGCCTTCTGTCATCTGAAAGGGTGTTGTGCGTTACATCTTTTTACAGTACGCAGCAATAATCACCATGTTAGTCCCGGCAGCTTTGCCTGAAATGTGCAGTGGGTTATCGGTCAGGCGAATACCACGGACAGCAGTGCCTTGTTTGATCACCAGACTTGAACCTTTCACCGGTAGATCTTTGATGATGGTGACGTTATCACCTGCTTGCAATGGTGTGCCGTTGACATCCAAGGTCTGCACTGAATCCAAGGCTTCCAGGGCAATGCCTTTCTCGGCCCATTCAATCATGTCTTCTTCCATGTACAGCATGTCCAGCAAATCCTGCGCCCAGGTTTCACCCGACAGGCGTTTCAGCATGCGGTAAGCCATGACCTGAACAGCGGGCACCTGGCTCCACATGCTTTCGTTCAGGCAGCGCCAGTGGTTTTGATCCATGGTGTCGGCATCTTCAATCTGTCCACGGCAAGTTCCGCAAACCAGGACACAGCTTGCAGCTGTAGCATCTGGTGATGCTGGTACTTCATACATGCTTAGATCCGCATCGGATGAACACAGTTCACATTGGTGACCAGCACGTTCTTGCACAATATTTTCAATCGTCATAAGGAATTGTCCGTAGATTTAATGTGGCGATATTATGCCAGTATTTTTTGAGAAAAAAAGAAAACCGCTTGTGCCCCCTAAAATCCCCGGCTTGAGTGACGATATTCAGTACAGAAATTGTTCCTTTTTGGGATGGTGTAGGCAAAAAAGTGCTAGATTTAGGAGGGAAGTCTGGTATCGAGATAAGAAAGCTCTACAATCTATTGTGCCTTATATCAATAACAAAGTAACCAAGGAATGATGATGAAGAAGGCTGTTTATCTTTTATCTGTTTTGGCTTTGGCCGGGTGTAATGAAGAGGATCTCAAAGATCTCGCAGAGGGGAATACAAAGGTTTTCACCATTACAGGTGCGCGGGTTGCTTCACAGATGGGTACTGTTGAACCTGGGTACTATCGGATGGATGCGATTGCGTCGGCAATGACCAACACTGCACAGGAAAAAGTTCCGGCGGTGATAGACCCGGAAGGCGAGTTGGAGAACCTTGGGATTAAGATTGAAGGGGAAACGTGCGGTCGGATCAATATTACCGGTGAATTGTGTTTTGAAAGCGGTGATAGCGGTAATGCTGATAGTTGTTTGCCTGAAGAGATTGATATGCTGGGCCTGTCAGTGTACACCATTGATCTTGACCGGGTTGAAGATGCCAGCAATGCAGGCTTCTATCCAACTCTGGCCGCAGATCTTGGCGGACTATATGTTGATATTGACTATGATCAAATCTCTTGTAGCCAACTCCCAACGCCTCAAAGCTAGTCGGCGGCTGTAATAAGCTTGCAATGATAAGATTGAGCCGGCCAGGGGGAATTCCTGGCCGGCTTTTTACTACCCATCTCACCTCTAGTGACGGCTTTATTTCAGTGTTTTTCGACCAAACATCGGGTCCACTCGCATTCCATTTCTGTGACGGTTCCGGGCTTGAGGGAATGCTGCTAACGTCCTGACTTTAAGTGAAATTTCCGAACAGCAGGTACTATCACGGTCCCTGGTTCAGTTCGTGCTCGTTGAGTCAGGAGTTTTATCATGCTGAAAAAGAGTGTCTGTGCTGCCGTTCTCGTAGCGAGTACGTTATCCCCTGCCGGAAAGGCGATTGCGGAGCCGGTAACCGGGTATGTTGTGGGCGGTGAGCCGGTTTTATCTGGTGAAGATTTTGGCTGGATGGCTTCCCTTCGATTTGCACCGGATCAGTTAAGCCACCTGTGCGGTGCGACTGTGATTGACCGTCATTGGGTGCTGACAGCTGCCCATTGCGTCGTGTTTGAATCCGAAAGCGGCGTGTTTCAGGTCGTGCCACCCAGCGCATTGAATGTGATGGCCGGTTCAACCTACGCCCCGATAGAAGATCCGGCAAGCTTGTATACGGTGTCGCATGTGGTGGTGCATCCGGAGTATACACCCAACCCTGTGGTTAAAATTGTGACGCAACCTGACGGCACTGAGACGGTGGATGTGATCAGCACTGCGCTGAACCACGATGTAGCGCTGTTGCGGGTCGGTCGGGAAATTGCGGCGACGATTCCTACGGTGCGCTTGGCTGATAGCCAGAAAGCAGATGAACTGGATTTACTGCTAGGCCGACAGTGGTCAGAAAGTGCGCGGCCTGAAAATACCCAGGTTTCAGGATGGGGCTCCACCCAAACAGACGGTAGCGGGATGTCTGACCGATTGCTGAAAACGGATTTAGCTTTTGTGCCGATGGATGAATGCTTTAAGCGACTGGAATTGGGGAACGAACTGAACTTGATTCTGGAAAGCCCCTTGAATCGGACCAAGATATGTACTCTGCCACCGGAAGTGATCCGTGATTCGGACGGGAATTCGTTGGAATATGGGCCGGATTCCTGCAAAGGGGACAGTGGCGGGCCCCTTCGGGCTCAGGATCAGCAGGGCGACTGGTATCAATTGGGGATCGTGAGTGGTGGTCCGGTGGGCAAACTGACCTGCGGTTCTGTAACCAACCATGAAGTATGAAAAAGATATAGGGATGTGGGAATAACCGGGATCGCTTGGGATCTCGTGGGCGACGATAGAAGAACGACTGAAGGGCTCAGATTGAGCTGGTGGCCGCGAAAGCCAGTAACGACAAGGGATTATAGCATCGTTATTGAGGCGCAGCTGGTGGCATTTCAGAGCACTGCCAGGGGAGCAAGGGCCGCGGAGCAAGGGTAAAACAAAGCGATTGGCCGATTCGCAAGAAATGAAAAAATAGTGGCTCTTTTGTCGTTCACTCCGGGCAAATTGAGAAATCGCCCGAAATGATAAAAGCAACAGAGAACCTATTTAAAGGTCTGTAGCGCGCTGTACAACACGACCGATGATACAAATCTGCCCTAATTCCTCTTTGGGTACTTCAATCGTTTGGTATTCTTTATTATCACTGATCAGTCTAATTGAACCATCATAGCTCTTTTGTACGCGTTTAGCGTAAAGCTCATCACCTAACCTCACGACAAATATATTGCCATCGATTGGAGTTCTACTGCTTAGGTCTACTAGTAGGGAGTCATTGTCCTTGATCGTTGGCTCCATGGAATCGCCTTTAGCAAAGACAATTGCAAGTTGCTTTGGGTCTAATCCCTTGTATTTTATATATTTTCTTCTAAATGCCAAATAGCGTTTAACTGGTGCATCAATAGCGCAGCTGCCATTCCCTGCAGACACTTGAATGTGATAGCCAGGGACAAGCACAAACTCTTCATTGAACTCATCTACGCTCAAATAGCCACTTTCCTGGTGTCGCGAACCCTCTAGATGGGGGCCTGCTTGCTTAATTTCAGCATCTTTGGCTCCGTTACCAGTGGCTAGCCATTCGAGGTTTACCCCCTTGTACCTTGCTATCGCAACTAACTTGTCAAATGTTGGTTTTGATGAGCCTGGAGGTAAATACTTTCTTAATCCACCTTCTGAAATACCGACGGCCTGTCCAAATTTTCGCAATGACTCATTGCCGATCAGTTCTTTTAGACGCTCAGGAAAGGTTGCGATTCCATCTTCATCAAAAGCAACTGTATTGCTTTTCTCATTCATAAGTTGTCTTTCTTCTTAAGTCTCTGAATATTCTTAACTTTTTCATTTTCGCGCGTGTGGGTGCGACTAATTAGAAAAGAATCCGCCCAAAAAGACTTGATTGTGTCTCATAAGGCATATAGAGTCTTATGTGTCGCAGTTGGAAACATGCTTAACGCGACAACAGGATAGCACGGAGTAACGCGATGAAAATAGAGAATGTTAATCAAATACATGGAGCGTTACGTGCCAAGGGTTGGACAGTTAGAAGTTGGGCTATTGCTCATGATTTTAACCCGCGCACGGTCTTGCACTGCATACATAGGTTTGCGCCATCTAAAGGGCAAAAACCTCAGCGAGAGCTGGCAAAGGAAATCATGAGTAAGTTGTCTGAAACTCTTGAGGTAGATCTAGTTGGAGGCGCAAATGAGTAAACAATGGTTCTCAGTTGCTGAAATCGTGGGTCTACCAGGAATGCCAAGTTCAAGTTTTGGTGTGAGAAAGCGCTCAAAAAGTGAAGGGTGGGAGTGCCGTAAAAAAGCTAAAGGTAAAGGGTTTGAGTTCCATATCAGTAATTTCCCAGAAGAAACTAGGGGATACCTTGCCAAGCTGGAAGTAGAACAGCTTTGCAAGACAGATCCTGCTGCTATCGCTGGTAGAGAATTGGTCGCTCAAATGGAGGCAGAAGAGAAAGCGAAGAAAAAAGGTAAACAAGCGGTTAAAGCGAAGTCCTTGATGGCTTTTAACAGCCTGCCGGAGGACAAGCAAACCAAGGCGAACGCTCGTTTATTTATCGTGAAAGCTAGAGAAACGTATCTCGTGCCTTACGCGGAAATAAGCAAGATCACTGTCGGTGAAAAGTTGTTTGTTACTGAGTACAACGATCGCGAGTTAGCGCTTGAGCCATGGGTTTACGAAACAGTCAGCAAAATTAGCTGTGCGTCGTGCCGTCGGTGGCAAAAACAGCTTGATGAGCAGGGCTTAGCTAGGCTGGCGGGTGATTACTCTGCCAATAAAAGACCAGGAATAGTTGAGCAGCAACAAGAGCTTCAAAACTACTTGATAGCGGTGATCACCGGTAAACCTCACTTGGCCAACCGTCCAAATGTGTTGCTCCGTATGGTCAATGAGAAACATGAGCAATACCCGCATTGGGTGGTTCCGAGTGCCTCATCAATCGGGCGCTGGCTGAGTAAATGGAAGGCCGACAATATTGCGAAGTTTGCCTACTTAACAAACCCGGATGCATACAACAGCAAGCACCGGCCGTTGTTCGCCAAGATGTATCCCTGGCTACAGGCACCGAATGATTGCTGGGAGTTCGACAGTACGCCAACGGATGTTCAGCTTCGTGTGAAAGGCAAGTTGGTGCGATACAGCATCATTGCTGCCATTGATGTGTATACCCGCCGGGCAAAGCTGTTGCTATCGCCGTCATCGAACTCTGAAGGGATTTGTTTACTGCTGAGAAAGTGCCTGATGGATTGGGGGATGTTGAATGATGGTGGTATCGCAAGAACCGATAACGGCTCTGACTATGTGTCGAAGCGCGTTAGTGCTGTATTCGAAATGCTTGCGTTTGATCAGTCCAAAGCGAATGCATTTTCGGGGTGGGAAAAGCCATACATAGAGCGCTTTTTCGGCACTCTCAGCCAGGGGTTACTGGAGCTATTGCCTGGATACATAGGGCACTCTGTATCGGACCGTCAGCAGATTGAAGCTGCCAAAGCCTTTGCGCAGCGTATTGGTGAAGGGAAGAAAAAGGCCCAGCAGGAAGCACTTGAGTTGGCATTAACACCGGATGAGTTGGAAGAAGTGATGAATGACTGGCTGGAGCACCGGTACAACCACACATCACATGAGGGCTTGGATGGTAAAACACCATTTCAAATGTATAGCGAATCTGGCTACCGTCCGCGTCTTCTCGCTGATGAACATAGTCTCGATTATCTCCTGAACTACGTGGGAGAAGCGACGGTGATTCGCGGCCGGATATCAGCAGGGAATGTGAAATATACCGCGCCGGAGTTGATGAACTCAGAGTGGGATCGGAAGCGAGTCCGTGTCTTTCTGGACCCGAACGATGTTGGCCGGGCCATGCTCTATCCGCTTGATAATTGGGATAGCTTCATTGAAGCCGTCAATGTGGACTTGGTTGGGCGCTCGATTGATCCCGCTGCATTCCGGGAGCAAAGGAAACAGCAGACTAAGGCGCTGAGTGATTTCCGCAGAAGTTCGAAAAAGCTTCAGCAAGAGTTCGGTATTGATACGCAGTATGCCGAGGCATTGGCTGCTGATAAAGCCAGAAATAACCTCAAGGCATTTAGTCACCAAGGTGAGTTAAGTGATAACGCTGCTATTGAGGCTCTAACCAAAGCCGCACAACACAAGCCAAAATCCGTTGAAAGATCGGATGAGGAGCTTGAGCGGTTGGAGAAAGCAAAGGAAGCATTGCTGAGGCGTGAAGAAAGTATCAATCAGCAAAAGGGTCTTGTTATCAGGAATATACATGACAAAGCGAGATATCTTGCTGAGCAAACATTGAGTAGAGAATTAACCGAAAAGGAGGTGTCATTCCTGGAAGACTATAAGCGTAATAATCCATTTGGTCGAAAGACCGTTGAAGAAATAATGGCGCGCCGCCGGCAAGCATAACGCGCCATAGCACTAAATCTTAATGAAACAGCGCCGTAAGGAGTCTAGCAATGAAATCAGTAGTTGCACCAGTTAAAAATGTAGCTGCAACGCAAATCGCATTTGAAACCCTGTTACAACGTTCCATGGGGGTTCCGGGCATTGGTCTAATTCATGGCCCAACAGGTACGGGAAAAACAACAGCGACGACGTATTTATATAACCAAGTAAACGGCGTTTATGTCAGTGCCAGGGCTCATGACACGACAATCAGTTTAACAAGCCGGATTGTGGAGGAGCTTGGAGCTCCACCAATGTACCGGATTAGCAAATGTGTCGATTACATTATCGAGCAGATGAGCATGTTTGAGCGTCCCTTATTCATTGATGAGGCGGACTATCTGATGAATGACACTCGTATGTTGGAAACAGTACGGGACATTTATGATGGTACTGAGATCCCCATTATCTTGATTGGGATGGACCAAATTGCTCGACGGATTAGCACCAGAAAGCAGTTTTATAACCGTATCTCGGAGTGGGTTGAGTTTAGGCCAGCAGACCTCGAAGATGTCGTTACTATGGCTGATTACCTGCTAGATGACGGTATTAAGGTTGATGAGGAGCTATTAGATAATTTGCGTATGAGCTCTTCAGGTGAATTACGCCGAATTACAATTGGCTTAAGCAAGATTGAATCACTCGCTTTAGCTAACGACTTGGAAATTGTCACGCTTGATGACTGGGGTGACCAGCCTTTCCATGGTTTACGGGGTTAGCTGAATGACTAAGCGTGAACTGGGATGGTTATTTATATGTCAGTTTGGTAGAGAAGGATTCACCGGAAACCAGTTGATGGCAGCTACTGAGATGAATAGCACTTCAGCTCGTGAGTTTATGAGGTTTCTCATCAAGCATAACCGGATAAAAAAGGTCATGGAAAGTGATGACATTGTTTCTCATGTGTTCATTTTAGCTGACGATTCGCCATTACCTCAGCGAAAGAAGGTCATGAAGACCAAGAAATTTGAAAGGCCAGGTGTTCACCAACGCTTATGGAATACGTGCAGAATCATGAAGGTATTTAACCTATTTGATTTGCAGTCCACAGCATCCGCAGGACGCACTACAGCAGAGCATTTTCTTCGTTATCTGGTTCGAGCTCGAATTGTTAGGAAGCTGAATAATCCTGATGTAGATACCTATCGATTGAACATCGACTTGGGGCCAAAGTGCCCCGAGGTTTTGGAAGATGGCGTGCATTGTCCAAATCGGGAGCAGTTCTTCCCCTTTAAGGAGGAATCATGAGAAATGATGATTGGTTGACGGTTCTACAGGAGGAAGTTGATAAGCCAGGGAAGTCACAGAACAAAGTCGCGAAGGAGCTTGGAATTAGCCCATCCAAGTTAAGTCAAACATTGCGTGGTGTTTACCCAGGATCGACCGAAGATATTCGGTTGAAAGTCGAAGGTAAATATATGTCACGAACGGTGGCTTGTCCTGTGAAAGGTGAAATTCCAATTGATGAATGTTCTGAGAATCAGCAACGGCCATTTTCGTCTGCAAATAGAGAAAGAGTTCGTCTTTATAAGGCATGCCGCTCAGGATGTCCTTACTCATCCCTTGATGCGACAGCTAAAGGTAAACCAATTGAAGTAAGAACAACGACAGATGAAGTGTACCGGTTAGATGATCAACTGGCCTATTTACGTAGAACTGCTAAAGGGGATTCATTAAGGCTAAATGAACTGCTGGAAGCCGAACTTTCCAAATTAGCAACAAGGTATAACCAGCTGCTCTGGAGCAAGAAATATTCAAGGAGTGAACAATGATAAAAGGAAATGTTACTTCCCGAAACGCTCTGATTGAAAATGTTGTTCGCCGTTTAACAAAAAATGGCTATCAAGTTTTATCCACTCGGGTTGGGAACATGCGACCCGTAATTGAAATCGAGCGTCCGCAGAGCCTGTGTCCGGGATTCACGATCACGACCAGTGGCTGCCAGGGCCGAAGTCAGTTAAATGTGGCTGCAATGGATGGGTGTTTGATTACCTGGAGGGCGTAGCGATGAGCACTGTTGAAAGAATCGTTTCGGCACTTCGGGAAAAGCCTCTGACACGGCCGGAGCTGTCAAAACATATTGTCGATGTGACGCCCCGGACCTTGCTTTATCACCTCAATCATTTGGAAAAGCATGGTTTTGTTGAAAAGCGAAAAGTTGGTAATCAGCGACATTATCGATATCACCTGGTCAAGAAGGATGGCCTGCTTATTCGGTGCCAGTGTTGCCAGCAGGAACGGCCCAGTTGGGTGGTCGATAACGGACTTTGCCGGTACTGCTCGAATGTACAAGGCACTGGAGAGGCAAATAAGAAAAGGACTTCACCGTTAGCCAAAGAAGATGCCTGTTCAATTGCCTATCAACGTTTATTACGCGGTCAAAAAATTGGAATAACAAATTCGTAGTGAAGGAATGGAAATGAATACCCAAGAAACAAAAGCACCTGCTGTACCTGAAGGATATCGACAAAACGCCCTGGGCGATTTGGTGCCGGAAAGTCGTATTAAGCCGATTGATCTGATTCGCGACGAATTGGTGAAAAAGGTTGTGGCCAAGGCCCGGATTGAGCAAACCCGACTCGCTAATTTTAAGTCTGAATCGATGGCAGAGGTTGCCGATTTTATCGACCTGTCAGCGGAAGAGTACGACGTTAAATATGGCGGAGCGAAGGGGAATGTCACCTTGACCAGCTTCGACGGCAAATATCGCCTTGTTCGGGCCAAAGGTGAGCAACGCGTTTTTGATGAGCGGATGCAGGCTGGCAAGGCCAAGCTGGATGAAATCATTAACCGTCGCTCTGAAGGCGCTGATGATTTGATTAAGGCCCTGGTTGAGCGGGCGTTCCGGGTGAACAAACAAGGCCATATTGATGTGAACCAGGTGCTCGGCCTTCGCAATATTAATGAAGATGATCCGGAATGGACGGCTGCTATTGATGCAATGGCTGACTCAATCCAGGTGATTGGCACCAGCTCATACTTGCGTCTGTACGAGCGCACGGAGAATGGCTCGTACAAACAGATCCCGCTTGATATCAGCAAGCTGTAAGGGGGCGTGATGGGAAATATGAATCACTTGAATATGCCGTTCGTCGCGCCTCATACACGCCTGGCGGTGCTCACCGAGCTGGAGAAGGCGCAGCAGCTGGAAGAGATTAACGCTGAGGTTGTGGGTAAATCCTACGCCGAGGGCGTCAGCGATGCCCTGCTGTGGGTGATGGGTAAGATTCCGGCCCCGAGCGAGTAAGTGCGAAATGCCGTCCCCTCGGGGGCGGTATCTATCCAGTGTGGCGGCTGGGTACTGATGAGCAGCCAAACCTAATTTAAATAGCATTTAAACGTTGATGCACGCGCCAGCGTGGGGATTCGTGCAACCTGAATTTGGGGTTTATATGGGATCAACAATTACGAAAGAACAATGGAAAGAGATCGAGAAGGAAATCGAAGGGTTCTTCTGCAATGTCGCTTTCTCCCTTGATGGCTATGAGGTTACAGTGACTCGCGCCCGTAAGGCAGAAGGTCGAGTGGTCTTAGCCGTTTATATTGACGACCTGATCAAAGGCGAATGGCTACTTGACGATTGCCAGGATAAACCGAGCATCCTGAGCAAGGTATGGAAATCGCGTAGTAAGTCCCTTTATTCACCCGCAAAACTCAAGAAATTAGAAAGGAAGTTTGGAAAGAGAAGGGTGAAAGAGATTTATCCAGATGCGCATGAAAGGCTTCACTGGCTGGAGCCGTACTTTCCCAAAGCATCAGTGCTTTGTCGCCAGTTTAAAACCATCGAAGGACTCGTTCTGGTCAAAGCCCGCTGTATGGAGGCAAACCATGGATAACGATCTGATAGAGCACCTGATGTCCGTGGTTAAAATGGACCGGGGAGCGGCTGAAGCCTGGGCGGATGACCACTGCGAAGGCTGGCGAACTGAACCGAGAAATGAGCCAGTGCGCTGTCTGTCAGAGGGGGCTGGTGATGAATAATCGAAATCGACTCATCCAGTTAATCCATGTCGGTAAGCGTGAGCTGGCCCTGGATGATGATACCTATCGCGCTTTGTTGTTTGCCAATGGGGAGCACTCCAGTTGCAGCAAAATGAACATCAAACAGCTGGAAAACGTGCTAGCCGTGATGGAAATGCAGGGGTTTAAACGCAAGGGAAACGACGCTCAATCAACGTTTAAACGCCGTTTAAGTCCGAAGTCCGGCAAGGCCAAGCATGCCGAAATCGACAAAATCCGGGCGGTTTGGATCACAATGCATCAGCACGGCATCGTGCGCGATCGCTCGGAGGCTGCCCTGGATGCCTATGTTCGGCGTATGACAGGTCGAGGGAACCAGAAGGCCGTGGATCATGTTGGCTGGCTGGATGCAAACCAGGCGTACACAGTGCTGGAAGCCTTGAAGAACTGGCACCGGCGCGAAGTGGTGGAAGAAATGCGTGAGAAGGGCTGGCCCGTGCCAATGAACAAGGCTGGTACGCATCCTGCTGGGTATGACGCTGTGATAGGTGAATATGAGTTGATGTTGAAGAAACAAGATGTTCCGACAAGCAGTTAGAAGGAAATTTCGAGATGGATAAAGACCAATTGTTAGACGCAGTGCTCAAAGCTTTTGATGAGCAAATTCAAGTCGAAAAGGGGGAACGTTCACGGTCAAAAGAAGGGACACCAGAATTTCATTATGGTGATGGCCGGGTAGATGGTGTTGATACGGGGCGGGCCATCGTTGAACAGGTGTTTCTTGCTGAGTCCAAGGATTGATTTTATAACATTTTTTTGTTGTTTCGCACGAGCTGTTACCACCTCTAAGATTGACTTTCGACTTATGATGATAGGAGTGGAAGTTGATTGAGCTATTGAAATTACTGATTGAAGCGAGAACGGAAAATTTAGCTTTAGTAGCGGTGATATTAGCCCTTCTGGCCCTTTTAATGGTGCTTCAGTGGTACGTGTGAGGTAAATGAATAGCCGCCTTCGGGCGGTTTTTTTATGCGCTAGCGGAAGTTTTGTATTGCCCTGGTGATCTTCCCCTTGTTCAATAGTGTGATCGGCAATCAATGGGGGTAGGGTATGTCACAGCAACAGGAGATTTTCCAAACCGAGGCTTCAGAGTTTGAGGCATTGATTAATAATGTTTCTGAATTGGCAGATGAAAACGTCCGCCAACGCTGGCCATCGACGTTGCAATCACTCAGTGAAGTTCTGAACAATGAACTCAACCGCGCCAATGTGAAAGACCCGGAACTGGCCGATAAGCTAACCATCGCCCTGGGCCACTACTTCGGTGGCCGTGACATCTACATTCCCACCGGCACAAAGCTGAAATCGGCATTGCGAAACATCGCAATCTGGCGTGAGTACAATGGCCGCAACATTGAGCAGCTCGCCAGCCACTATAAGCTGACCGAACGGCAGATCACCGAAATCCTCAGAGAGCAGCGCCAGGCGGAAGTGAAGCGCAGACAGCGGGAGCTGTTTTAAAATGTGGTGAAGAACTTTCCATGAAAGTTTTTTCATCCAAAGAAAAGCCCATACAGGGATGGGCTTGGATCGCTTTATGTGTGCTATGGGAAATGGGTATCTAAAGACCGTTCGGCTAACGCAAAGCTGGGCGTAAGACTTCACATAATACGAGCGAGCAATGCCTTTAGCTTTTCTACGTCATTTTCGTAATTTTTCTGCCAGCCATCTGTTAGTGATTTATGTAAGATTAAGTCAAGGTATACATCAAAGTTAATAAGTATACTGTGGATTCGATATAAATTTTGTATTTGAGTATCAAATGCCTGTTGTAAATCAACTTCTTTGATTTTGTTGATTACGTCTGTTGCGTTTGGCTCTAACTTGGCAAACTTTGGCAGTTTTTCTGATAGCTTATCCAATCGATTTTGGATGCTTGAAACGCTTAACTCCTCAAGCATTTCCGGTGTGATTTCCGAATCAATTCTTACTTCTTCCCACAGAGTTATTTTCAACTTTATCTCCTTAAATTTATTCGTTTATGAAAGACTTTAAGCTCGAATTTGACAGCTATGTGCTGAGTATGGCGATTAGATAATAATGAGCTGCCAACCAAATACACTCAAGTGCACGTTCAAAATACAACATTACTCACTGTTATGCATAAAAACAGGGATCTGCCTCATAGTATTGTGTGTTATGCCTCATGCCCCCGGTGTCAGGATAGATGTCCAGATCTTAAATCGCCCAAAAATCCAGCAATGGAGGGCTAACGAAGGATACTATGCCAAGATATTCCGAAGAGAGAAAAGCCGCCATTTTAAAGAAGCTACTGCCACCGCATAACAAGACCATTCCGGAAGTCGCCGCGGAAGAACACATCAGCGAAGCAACGTTGTACAATTGGCGCAGTAAACTCCGTTCCGAAGGTAAACCTGTGCCAGGTAGTGAAAAAAACTCTGAACAATGGTCGGCAGAAGCCAAGTTCGCCACCGTCATCGAAACCGCCAGTCTGTCAGAAACAGAACTTAGTCAATATTGCCGTGAAAAAGGCCTGTATCCCGAGCAAGTTAAAGCATGGAAACTCGCTTGTATCAGTGGCGCAGCTCAAGCTGAACAGTCCAAGAAAACTGAGCAGACTGAACGTAAAGCGGATAAAAAGCGCATCCGCAAACTGGAAACAGAACTGCGCCGCAAAGACAAAGCACTTGCTGAAACGGCTGCGCTGCTGGTGCTGTCAAAAAAGCTCAACGTCTTGTACGGAGTCGAGGGCGAGGACGACTAACCCCTCTCGATGAGCGCCAGACGTTACTGCAGCTATTCGATGAAGCTGTCGCTAATGGCGCGCCTCAGTACAAGACAGCTGAACTTATACAAGTGCCTGAACGAACCTTGCGTCGCTGGCGTACGTCAAACGGTCATGTATTGGCTGATCTTCGCCCTCTGGCTATCCGACCGGAGCCGAAGAATAAATTGTCAAAGCAAGAGCGCCAGCACATTCTGGACGTCTGCAATGACGCTGAATATGCCAGTTTACCACCCAGCCAAATCGTGCCGCGACTGGCTGATAAGGGAGACTATATTGCTAGTGAATCAACCATATATCGTGTACTGAAAGCCAATGATCAATTACACCACCGAGGACGGGCAAAACCACACAAGCCCGCCACGGAGCCAGTCTCTCATGTAGCGACGAAGCCCAATGAGATCTGGACTTGGGATATTAGTTACCTGCCATCGAATGTCCGCGGCCTGTACTGGTATCTCTATATGGTCATTGACATTTACAGTCGCAAGATCGTTGGCTGGGAAGTCCATGACCGTGAATGTGGTGCGCTAGCTTCTCAGTTGATTGAGCGCGCGACATTCAGTGAACGCTGCTTTGTAAAACCGCGTTATCTGCACTCAGACAACGGAGCGCCAATGAAGTCACTGACCTTGCGCGCAAAGTTAGACGAAATGGGCATCAGTACATCGTTTAACCGTCCCGGCGTCAGCAATGACAACGCTTACTCAGAGTCATTGTTCCGTACCACTAAGTACCGCCCGGATTATCCAGCGCATGGTTTCAAGGATCTGGCAGCAACACGTGAATGGATGCTGAACTTTGTAAACTGGTACAACAACGAGCACCGCCACAGTGCGATTAAGTTCGTGACGCCCGCGGAGAGGCACCGCAACCTGGATGCCAAGGTGTTGGCGAAGCGACATACTGTTTATCAGTTGGCAAAAGCCAAACACCCTGAGCGTTGGGCTAAGGATACTCGAGACTGGTCACCGATCGGCGCGGTAACACTAAACCCTGAAAGGGCAGATAACAACCAACAAGGCGGTCAAAAAAGAGCCGCTTAATTAGAGAATCTGGTCAACTACCTTGAAATCTACCGCATGTGTTCGTCTGGTTAGAAACTTCACATTGAGGTCCATCAAATGAGAGATTATTGGTTTAGCGTGGTCCTGATAGCAACATCTGCATATTACAACTAATTTGTTACCAAGAGCTCTTGGTTAGCATACAGCCCGCTTGTCGGGCTTTATTTTTGCCTCAGAGTTGCCATAATTCCCTTGCGGAAATGTCTTCGTCAACAGGAAGTTTTTCCGGAAATCTCTCCGATCCACCCCCGACCAGCACCGCCATAACATCATCGTAATCCAACCAGATTACGGGGATGCACATGGACAAGCTCATACTCAAACGTCGCCTTTTCGAGCACGGCACGTTTTCTACCTTACATACCCAGGACGGCCAGCAGTTGTGCTGCATGGTTGAATGTCCCTGGCAGAACAACCAGCCGAATATCTCCTGTGTGCCGCCTGGCACTTATCAGTTCATCCCGCACCAAAGTCCGAGCAAGGGCACTTGCTATGCCCTGGAAGCGCAAACCCTGGGCGTTACCCGCTTCGGGCCGAGCACCCGCACCCATTGCCTGATGCATATCGCCAACCGGGCCAGTGAGCTGAAAGGCTGCATGGCACCGGGAACACACTTCGGGATCTGGAAAGGCGAATGGGCCGTGATGAATTCGGAAAGTGCGTTCAATGGACTGATGACGTTTCTGGGAGGTAAGAAATGGCTGCTGGAAATTGTCAACGCGTAGTCATGTCTGCACTCGGATTCACTTAATTTTAGGAGTACCGCATTAATGGACCCACTTACCATCGTCGGCTTGGCATCGACCCTACTCAAAGCTGGGCCAACCCTGATTAAAACGGTTGGCGGGCTGTTTGGGGAGGAAAGCAGCCAGACAGCCATTAAGGTTGCCGATACGGTCGAGCAAGTCACCGGGGCGTTTCAGTCATCGGAATCGCGCCAGGCCAAAGTCGAGCAGCTGCTTTCAGCCTTGCCGCCGGAAGAACTGACCCGACTGGAGAAAATTCAGGTCGAGCTGGCACAAATTGATGCCGAGCGAGAGGCCCGGCAGCTTGAACACGTTGAAAAAATCTTTGATACCGGCCAGCAGACGATCCGGCAAGGGGATGCTTCTGCAAATCCCAAAGTGGCCGAATGCCGCCCGAACATCGCCTACATCAGTGCGGTTGCCAGTGCAGTCTATGTGATCGGGATGTCCCTGGCCGGAGCCTTTGGCCATGGCCCCGGACCTGACTTTGCCGTCGCCGGTTTTTTGATCTCACCAGCGGGCGCCTACATGGGGCTGCGCCATCGTGAGAAAGGCCAGGGAACGGCTACGTAAGGAGCACTATGTCAGATGCTGTAGACAGGGCGGCCATCGAAACGGAAGCCTGGCTTGCCGAATGTATTTACCGGCAGCGGAAGCCGGTAGAGATACCGGATGAAGATGAAGGCGGGCGCTATTGCCTGAGCTGCGGGATCACCATTGACCCGCGCCGGGTGGAGAAAGCCCCTGAAGCGGTGCGTTGCGTGTCGTGTGAATCCATAAGAGAAGAGAAAAACCATGGGCGACGTGGGTGAGTTAATTAGAAATTATTGGCCATTGGTCGCCGGAGTAGGCTCATTGGCTGGCATCGGCACGTTTGCCTGGCTGTCGAACCGCTTTGTCACCAAGGCAGAGCACCGGAAACTGGAAGAACGTATGGCGGCTGCGGAAAAGGCGATTGCTTCTGTGCCGTCTTCAGATGACTGGCATGAAATGGACAAGCGCCTGGTACAGGTGGCCACGCAGAATGAATCGATCATGGTCTCGCTTAAAGGTATCGAGAACCGCCTGGCCATGCTGTACGAAAACGAATTGAGACAGGAGCAAAAGTAATGGCGTTATCAGAAATTCAGTCTGAGCATCAGCGCTTGGTGATCTTGCGGTGCTTGGCAGAGGTTCCCGGATTCCAGTTAAACGAATCCATTTTGCACGATAGCCTGAACCGTGCCGGAGTCCCGACCAGTCGTGATGCGGTAAAGATGCAGCTGGAATGGCTGCGTGAAATGGGGCTTGTGAAAATTACTCAGATGGCTTCGTTCTATGTCGCCGAGCTAACGGGGCGTGGGGCCGATGTTGTCAGCGGTGTTGCTCGTGTACCAGGTATTAAAGTGCCGCGTCCGGGAGGCTGACATGACGATTGAATACCTATTCCTTGCAGTGTGGTTTGGCATTGATGTTACCAGTTCGCTGGCCGTGCTGTGGTTGTTGCTCTGTTTGAGTACCAGGGGGGACGATGACTGATAAAACCGATAGGCCGACCCGTGGCCGCCGCAGCAAAATCGACCTGTTGCCGGATGAGGTGAAGCGGCTGCTTGATGAGCTGCTGCGAGATGCCCGTTACTCCCAGCAAGAGGTGTTGGATGCGGTGCATGATCATATTGACCAGCTCGGCCTGCCCGAAGATATCAAGCCTTCCCGCAGTGGCCTCAACCGCTACGCCTCCCGGATGGAAGCCATCGGCAAGGATTTGCGAGATGTGCGGGAGGTCTCCCAGGCGTTGGTTGGCCAGCTCGGCGATAAGCCGACCGGCGAAGTGTCCCGCTTGATTTTGGAAATCGGAAGAACCCAGCTGTTCAAGGCGATGATGAATGCCAATGAAAAAGAGGGCGATGTCGATATCGGTATGATCAAAGACGCCATGCTGGCAGCGCAGCGCCTGGAGAGTGCCGCAATGCAAAGCCATAAGCGGGAGAAGGAGATCCGCAAAGCGTTTGCGGATGAAGCGGCAGCAGCTGCCGAAGCTGTGGCCAAGAAAGCCGGGATGACTGCAGAGACGGTGTCCAGCATCAAGAAAGAAATTCTGGGGATTGCCTGATGTCTGAAGCCGTCCGCCCTGAACTCAACCAAATCACAGCCTCAGCCATTCAGGCGTTTGATCCCGATGAGTTGCTGCTGGGTTACCAGAAGCGCTGGATTGAAGATGATTCGGTGCTCAAGATTGCCGAGAAATCCCGCCGGACCGGCCTGACCTTCGCCGAGGCGGCGGATTCAGCGCTGACCGCTGGCACCGCTAAAGGGGAAGGCGGTAGCAATGTCTTCTATGTCGGCTCGAACAAAGAGATGGCGCGGGAATTCATTGACGCCGTGGCCATGTGGGCCAAGGCGTTTGATAAAGTCGCCAGCGAAGTTCAGGAAGAAGTGCTGACCGATGAGGACAAGGACATCCTGACCTTTGTGGTGTACTTCGATTCCGGCTTTAAGGTCCAGGCACTCAGCTCCAACCCGTCCAACCTCCGGGGGATGCAGGGCACCGTGATCATCGATGAGGCCGCGTTCCATGATCGCCTGGCCGAGGTATTGAAAGCCGCCCTGGCGCTGACCATGTGGGGCGCGAAGGTGCGTTTAATCAGCACCCACAACGGTGTCAACAACCTGTTTAACCAGTTGATCCAGGACAGCCGGGCCGGGAAGAAACGCTACAGCGTTCACACCATCACTCTGGATGATGCCTGTGCGGAAGGTCTGTATCAGCGGATTTGCCAGGTCCAGAAGGTCGCCTGGTCCCAGGAGAAAGAGGACGAGTGGAAAGCAAACCTGCTCAAGGATACCGCCACCGAAGATGATGCTCTGGAAGAGTATTACTGCGTTCCCAAGGCATCGAGCGGCCAGTATGTACCTTCGGTACTGATTGATGCGGCGATGAAGCCCGGTATTCCCATTCTGACCATTGAAGCGCCGAAGGGCTTTATGGAATGGACTGATGGCCAGCGCAAGGCCCATGTGGATGATTGGTGTAAACGTGTCTTAAAGCCGGAGCTGGATAAGCTCAACCCCGGCCACTCCCACTCGTTCGGCGAAGACTTTGCCCGTAAGGGGGATTTGTCGATCTTCGTCCCTTTGGGGATCCGTAAGGACCTGAGCAAGTACGTACCGTTTGTGGTTGAACTGCGCAACATGACCTATGACGCCCAGCGTCAGATCCTGCATTACCTGCTTGAAGCTTTGCACCGCAAGCGTGGGATGGCGTTTGACGCCACCGGGAACGGCGGCTACCTGGCTGAGTCGGCAGCGCTGAAGTACGGCACCGAGATGGTGGACCAGGTTGCACTCAATGACCCCTGGTATCGCGAATGGATGCCGAAGCTCAAGGCCGAATTTGAAGATCAGAACCTCGATATCCCCCGTCATGAAGACATCAAGGATGACCTGAGCCAAATTCAGGTGATCAATGGCGTCCCGAAAATCGACAAGGGGAAGAATAAGGGCCAGGACGGGAAGCAACGTCACGGCGACTTTGCCATCGGCCTGGCGATGGCGATTCGCGCCAGCTGGATGGATGGGGCAGCGATTGAGTTCACGCCGCTGCCGTCGAAGCAAGAGCTGGATGAAGATGATGATTTATATGCAGCCTACCACGCATTTGACCAGGGCTGTTATTAGGGAGTAGGGCACGTGGCGACATCAGCAATTGTAGATTTATGGGGCCGCCCGATTGAGCGGGGAGAGCTGAACGAGCAGCAGACAGAAACGGATGCCAAGCTGCATCAATTGAAGCGGCATTTTGCCGAGCATCCATCTTCGGGCCTGACACCGCAAAAGCTGGCGGGGATCATGAAGCGGGCCGAGGAGGGCGACCTGATTGCCCAGTGCGAGCTGGCTGAGGATATGGAAGAGAAGGACGCCCATATCCAGAGTGAGCTGAGCAAGCGCAAGATGGCGATGCTGGGGGTGGACTGGAACATCAAACCGCCGCGCAATGCCAGCAAGGCCGAGAAGTATGATGCCGATATGCTCCAGGAAGTGCTGGAGGATGCTACCTGGCTCGAAGATGCGTTTTTTGATATGGCCGATGCAACACTGAAGACGTTCTCTAACCTGGAGCTGCGCTGGGATGTGGTGGAAGGCATGCAGCTAGTGTCCGGTTATGACCATCGGGACCCGTCCTGGTTCCAGACGCACCCGGATGATCGCAACCTGCTTCGTCTGCGAGACGGCAGCTATGAAGGCGCAGAGTTGACACCGTTCGGCTGGATATCCCATACAGCCCAAGCGAAAACAGGCTATCTGTCGCGCCGCGGACTGGTGCGGGTGTTGGCGTGGCCGTTCCTGTTCAAGAACTATAGCGTCCGGGATCTGGCTGAGTTCCTGGAAATCTATGGCTTGCCGATCCGCTTGGGTAAATACCCGGAAGGGGCAACCGAGCGGGAAAAGGCAACGTTGCTGCGCGCAGTGATGTCGATTGGTCATAATGCCGGGGGCATCATCCCGAAAGGGATGGACATTGATTTTCAGTCTGCGGCTGACGGCGCGAGCGATCCGTTCATGGCCATGGTTGGCTGGTGTGAGAAATCCCAGTCGAAAGCCATTCTGGGCGGTACGCTGACAAGCCAGGCCGATGGCAAGACCAGCACCAACGCCTTGGGGAACGTGCATAACGAAGTGCGGGAAGAAATCCGGGACTTCGACTTGAAACGGATTGCCGCCACGCTGACCCGTGATCTGGTGTTCCCGCTTTATGCGCTGAACGGCAAGAGCTATCGCACCCGGCACCGAATCCCCCGTTTTGAGTTTGAGCTGACGGAAGCGGAAGACATCAAAGTGCTGTCATCCGCATTACCTGGTCTGGTGCAGATGGGCATGCAGATCCCGCTGGAATGGGTTCATGAAAAAACGCAGATCCCGATGGCAAAAGATGGGGAAGCGGTTTTGGGCCAGGTGAAGCAACCTGAACCACCCGGCGAAGCAAAGCCGCAAGGCCAGGCAGCCCTGAAAGCGCTAACAGAGCAGAAAGATATCCCGGACCAGCAGTTAGAGCGATTGCAGCTTGAAGCGGGTGGCTTGATGGAAAACATCCTGGAGCCGGTGCGGGAACTCGTCACGCAGGCAACGTCACTGACGCAGCTTCGGGATGACATCTTAAATCTGCAAGGGGTGATCAGTACCGAGCAGCTGGGTGAAGTGATGGCCCAGGCTATGGCCGCTGCGGAGCTGGCTGGCATCACTGATGTTCAGGACGGCAAGTAATGCCGGTGCAATACGGCAGCCTGCCGTTTCAGGAGCAGATCGCCTATTTCCGGCATAAAGCCAATGTGCCGTCGGAGCGCTGGACCGATGTCTGGCAGAACGCGCACGACCGGGGCTTCATGGTTGCCGGGGCGATGAAGACTGATTTACTGGCTGATTTTCGCCAGGCGGTCGATAAAGCCATTGCCGAAGGGAAGTCGTTGGGCTGGTTTAAAGGCCAATTTAACGACATCGTGGCCCGCCATGGTTGGGAACCCTACGCCTCGAAGAGCAGGGGCTCGGCGAACTGGCGGGCCCAGGTGATCTATGAGACCAATATTCGCCAGGCATACACGGCGGGACGTGAGCAGCAAATTGAGCAGGTCAAAAGTCGCCGCCCGTATGGCATCTATAAGCACTCCGGTTCGGAGCATCCCCGCCATGATCATCTGTCCTGGAACAACCTGGTGATCCCGTTGGATGACCCCTGGTGGAAAACGCACACCCCGATTAACGGCTATGGCTGCAAATGCAAGAAGTTCACGGCCAGTGAGCGGGACCTGAAGCGGTTGGGGCTGACGGTGACCGGCGCACCGAAAGTCACCACCTATGAGTGGGTGGATAAGGTCACCGGCGAGGTGCATGATATTCCCAAGGGCATCGATCCTGGTTTTGACTACACCCCAAGGAGTAGCGCAGAGCTGACCGAGCAGACCCGGCAAGTGCTGGCGAAGAAGCCGCCGCTGGAAGAACGCCTGGCCCCGCGTGTGGTGGATCATGCGTTCTCGACGGTGAAAGGTGTTGGCGCTGAAGGGTTGAGTACGCTGCTGGCCGGGCTGGCAACGCCGCAAGTGGCCGCATTTGAGCAGGTCCTGAAATCGCACGATTTGAAAACTTTGTTCCTCAAAGCGGGTGAGATGACCGGCAATAAGAAGGGACAGGCCATTGCTGAGGATGTGGAAGCCTATCTGCAGTCGGGTCTGTCACGTCCGCACTGGAACTACACAGCTCGCCGGGTGAGCCGTACCAATGGTTTCACCGCCGGGCGCTGGAACCATGTGGTGGTGAAGGCTAAAGCCAGTGACAACCTGGCGAAGGTGGACCCGCTGCTCTTGCAGAGTGCCATCGGGACCGCAATCCAGCAGGGCAAGGCTGACAGGGTGTGGTCCTTTTCGGCTGCAGCAGAAGCCCAGCTGAACTCTTCGGCCAGAGTTGTGACCACCTGGGCACACGAAATGGGCCACCAGGTCTACTATAAAGCGGGGAAGCCGGAGTTGCCGCCCCAGGTCAGAGGGCGGCCATCCCTGACCCGTTACGGTGGCACCAATGACAGCGAATGGTTTGCAGAGCATTTCGCGGCTTGGTTGTTGGCCCCGCAAGCATTAGAGCAAGCGCTACCGGATGCGTTTGTATTTATCTCAGAGGCCGTGAACGCGGCGGCAGCACAATGAGGAAGGCAATGATGGAACAGGTAGATACGAAAGATATCGTTGAAATTTATGCTAATGGACGCTCAAGTTTTTCCACCACGGAGTTTATTCAATGGGTCCAATCCGCACAGGAAATAAAGCTGAGCGTGGCTGGAGCTAATCAACTATTAACGCAAGATGGTTTTATTCGCGTGACTACTGGCGATGATAGCCAAGAAGCTGGCTGGAGAGTACCTGAAGCCGAAGCACAGGAATAACAAGATGGAACGATTGAAGGAAGCGCAAGCCCTGTTTAAACAGCCGTTAACGATTGAAGTCTTGCGCCAGCTCGACCAGTTGGAGAAGCAGGCGCGGGGAGAAGAAGCGGATCGGATTGGTGAGCTGTGGGAGGCGGTGATGGCCGATGCCGAAGATGAATTGCTGAACCAGGCCCGTGAAGAGGGGCTGCTGTAGTGGCTGGCTCTCGCTATACCATCACCCTGGAGGGGCAGGACCTCATCCAGGAGCGGATAAATCAACTGCTGCAGGCTGGGGCCAATTTGCAACCCGCCTTTCAGGATATTGGTGAGATGCTCCTCATTAGCCATGATGAGCGCTGGTCACGTCAGGTGTCACCCGACGGTGAGCCGTGGCAGCCACTGAGCGAAAACTACAAAGTCCGCAAGAAAAAGCACCAGGACTTGATCCTGGTGCTGAACCAGCACTTGAATCGCGAGCTGAACTACCAGGCGACACCGCAGTCATTCGAGTTCGGCACCAACTATGAGTACGGTGCAATTCATCACTTCGGCGGCTCCCCCGAAATGCGCCCGCAAAACGCAGCCATTCCTGCCCGTCCCTGGTTGGGCGTTTCCCAGGATGACATCGAGGAGATTTACGACATCCTCGGTGACTTTCTGATGGGGAACTAGGGCGCTCTCAAATCCATTTTGAGCGGATAACGCTTTACGGGGTACAACGGCACTCCTGCGAAGTAGTTAAACACCGTTAAACGGATTTAAACACTAATTATCTTGTCTTAGAGCAAGGTTCTGATAGAAAATCGAGTTGTAGATTTGAATGGTCCTGTTGATATGCATACTATCTACAAAATTTTGTCTTTGAGAGCAAAGGGATGCCGAAAAACACGCAAGTTGTAATTCAATCAGAAGACCAGGTTTACGAATTGCTGGAGCAGCTGAATAAGGATGTTTTGTCAGGAGATGAATTGTCACTGCAGTTCAGCGGTTGGCCAGTTTTTCAGATGCGCTTAACTGGTGATGAGTACGATTCGACAATTACGCCTTCTTTGATGAAAGGGTTTCTCGAATTACAAACTGCAATATACCGTAGCTATGCAATGGCTCGCTACAATTCTCCCAAGGCGAATAAGTTAAGTCAGCGGGAGCGGGATATGCTGACCATCAGAGTAAAGGTTGAGCCAGGGAGCTCAATTTTTAACATTGACTTTGAAGCTGTGCTGGAAAATTTAGGAAAGGAGTTGGTTGGTAAGATGGACAGTAAAACGATACTGCTAATCACTCTTGGTTTCGCGACATTGTTTTTTGCTGACTCTGGGTACAAGAATTATCTAGATCACAGAGCCCAGGTAAGAACGCAGGAAGTTAAGAGTGAAGAGCAAAAGGCTCTTATTGAGCACCTGAAGTTCGCTCAAGAGCAAGAAACTAAACGAGCTCAAATTATGGCTGATGTTGTGGCAAGTCAACCAAGGCTTCAGACCATTGCGCAGTTTAGTAATAATGCGAAGACTGAGTTGTTTAAACGTTCGGGTGATGCTGAGACCGTTCAGATTCAAGGAGTTGAGCTGGAAGGTGAAGTTGCAACTGAACTTATGAAGAACGCTCGTAGTAAATCAGAAGAGATTCGCTTGGATGGTTTATATCGAATCCTTAATGTTGATTCTTCAAATCCTGATGCCTTTAAGGTGAAGTTGCGTAGCCTTGATTCTGGTGACATTTTCATTGCTGAAGTTCAAGATACAACCATGGATAGGAAGTTTATTGTTGCATTACAGCAAGGAGAGTGGGGGCGTCAAGCTATTCGATTGCAGGTCAATGCTCGTGAACTAAATGGTGATATTAAGCATGCAAAAGTGATTTATGCAGAGGTCCCGACAGTTGAAGACAGCGAAACTTAGTTTAGTTTTCCCGAACCCCTTCCTCCCCACCTAACTCCTTCATAGCGCCATCATGGCGCTATGAAAACATTCAAACCCACTCAAATCGCCCAGGCGGTCTTAACTGCCAACCTAGCCGGAAATATTGCTGTCCTGTCCGCTGACCTGACGCAGGATGACGGTTGGGTCCAGCTGTTACCGGCGGGTAAGTTCAAAGCTCGTGACGGTCGCCCTCATGATACCAAGGATGGCTACTGGCACCTGACTGCTGAAACGGCGGCACAGATGATTGCGGCGACCAAGGCCGCGGCCCCGAAAGTGCTGATCGACTACGAGCATCAGACACTGCACGCCGCTGAGAACGGCAAACCGGCCCCGGCTGCGGGCTGGCTGACGAGTGAAACCGACATTGAATGGCGCGATGGCCAGGGGCTTTATATCAAGCCGGACTGGACCAAGGTTGCCCAGGAGCATATCGACAACGGCGAATATGCATTCCTGTCGGCTGTTTTCCCCTACGACAAACAAGGTCGCCCGCTGCTGCTGCGCATGGCTGCCATCACCAACGATCCCGGCGTAGTCGGTATGGAGTCGGTGGCAGCCCTGTATGCAGAAAAGTCGGCTGACTTCTCGCTTCGATTGAACACCCCAAACGCAGAAATCAATCTCTATGGACAAACGGAGGATCGTTTTGTGAACGAGTTACTCAAGCAAATGCTCGGCAAGCTGGGCATTGAACTGGCCGACGGTGCCGAGCTGACAGAGGCCCAGGGGCAGGCAGCCCTGACAGCCCTCGATGCCCTGCAGACCAAGGCGGATAAAAGCGGCGAACTGGAAACCCAGGTCGCCACGCTGACGGCAGAGAAGGGCCAGGGTACAGACCTGACCAAGTTTGTGCCGGTGGAAACCTATCACGGCCTGGTGACTGAGCTGGCTGTGCTGAAGGCGGGTTCGGATACCACCAGTATCGACAGCCTGATTAAGGGAGCCAGAGAAAAAGGCCAGGTGGTTGAAGCCGAAGTCGAGTACCTGACCCAGTTCGGCCAGCAGCAGGGTGTAGCCGCCCTGTCGGCCATGCTCGAAAAGCGTCCGGCGATTGCGGCGCTGTCGGCGCAGCAAACGACCACCACCCAAACCCCAAACAAGAGTGACCAGGAAAAGGCGCTGACGACCGAGGAGCTGGCGGTGCTGAAAGCCTGCGGCCTCGATAAGACCTCCTTTCTGGCGGCGAAGAAGGAAATTTAACGATGGGAATTGTTGCTAAACGAGCCGGAAATAAGCGGGCGTATCCGGTGAAAGGGAACCAGTACATTGCAGGCAACGTGGTGGTGATGCTGGCCGCCGGTCTGGCTGTTCCGTTTGCTGCCGCGTCTGCCACGGATATCTGCGCCGGGGTCTCGACAATGGGCGTGGATAACAGCCAGCTCGCTGATGGCGAGCAGCGCATCGAAGTCGATGTCTGCGAGTTCAAGCTTCGCAACAGCGGAGACGTTGATCAGAGCCACGTCGGCAGCCAGGCGTATTTCGTCGATTACGACACCGCATCAATCGACCATGCCACCAACACGCGACCAACTGCCGGGATCATTACCCAGGTCGATGATGATGGTGTGTGGGTCAAACTGGGAGTGTAACAACCAATGGATATTAATCAGCAAAACCTCAGCGCGCTGTATACGGCGGTAAAAACATCGTTCAACGACGGACGCGGGACCTATACACCGCTGTGGTCAAAATTCGCCACCCTGGTGCCGTCGACAACCTCGAAAACCTCGTATACCTGGTTGGGTCAATTTCCCAAGCTGCGTGAGTGGATTGGTGATCGCCAGGTCAAGAAACTATCGACCCACGACTACACGCTGAAAAACCGCAAGTTTGAAAGCACGGTCGGGATCCCCGCTGAAGCCATCGAAGATGATGAATACGGCGTCTACATGCCGCTGTATCAGGAGATGGGGTATGCCAGTGCCACGCATCCTGATGAGATGTTGTTCGCCCTGATGGCCGCCGGGTTCTCCACTAAGTGTTATGACGGCCAGTATTTCTTCGATACCGACCACCCGGTCAGGGACCCGGAGACCGGGGATGATGGCTCTGTCTCGAATATGCAGGCGGGCAGCAGCCCGGCGTGGTTCCTGTTCGATACGCGCCGCCCGCTCAAGCCGTTTATCTACCAGAAGCGCAAAGACTACAACATCAAAGCCAAGACCGATGCCGGTCAGTCGGACCATGTGTTTATGGCTGATGAGTATCTGTATGGCGTGGATGGCCGGGGTGAGTGGGGCGTAGCTTTCTGGCAGCAAGCCTTTGCCTCGAAAGCCACGCTGAATGATACCAACTTCGATGCTGCCATTGCGGCCATGATGTCGCTGAAGTCCGACGAAGGGCGACCACTGGGGATTAGCCCGAGTGTGCTGGTGTGCGGTCCGTCAAACCGCAGTGCGGCGAAGAAGGTGCTGGAAGCTGAAAACAAAGCTCAGGGTGAATCCAACACCAACTACAAGGCAGTTGAGCTGGTTGTGGTGCCTTGGTTGCCGTAACTCGATGCGAATCAGGCACCCGTTGCGGTGCCGTTTAACCCCTGCTTAAACGTGATATGGAGAGCGCAATGTCATGGCTGAAGAGACTGTTATTCAAAGTAAGTTGGTTGTTCAAAGCCTGGCCCATGACGGCTACCGCCGAGCCGGTATGGCCTTCAAACCAGGTGAAAATATCATTCCCGAAAACAGCATCACCTGCTCGCAGCTGGCCATGCTGCAAGCCGATCCGCGCCTGGCGGTATTGGGCACGGACGGTGCGGTTACCCAAGCAGATCCGGCAGACGGTGCGTCAGGGGCTGTGGTTCAAGAGCCTGTATCTGACGGTCTGATTGCAGCAATTGGCAAGCTGGAGCCGGACAACCCGGACCATTTCACCACCGCGAACAAGCCGCAGGTCGATGCATTGGAAAAGCTGGTTGGCCGGTCTGTGACTGCCAGCGAGCGTGACGATGCCTGGGAAGATTTCCAGCGTATGGAAGCGGAAAAAGCCGAGCAAGCTGAATAAGGAGCAGGCCCATGTACTGTACCCGTGAAGACATCATTGCCCGGTTTGGCCAGGAAGAGTTGGCCCAACTGACGGACCGTGACGGTGAGGCCGGTGGCATTGTCGATAGTGTGCTGGAGCAGGCCATCAAGGATGCGTGTGCCACGATAGACGGCTACCTGGGCGGGCGCTACGACCTGCCGCTGGCTGTGATGCCGGAGGTGCTGGTGCGCGTGGCCTGTGATCTCTCCCGCTATTACCTGTACGACGACCAACTGGGTGAAGACCACCAGGCTGCCAAACGCTACGCCGAGGCGATTGGCTACCTGGAGAAGGTAGGGCGCGGTGTGCTCCAGTTGGGCACGGACCGCAACCACCATCGTCCGGAATCAAACCACACCGCGACGATTACCAGTGCGGGCAGCGTGTTTGGCCGCCGGAACGCAAAAGGGTTTATCTGATGGCCGATCTGATCCAACTCACCATCGACCGGCTGAAAGATACCACCGAGGGCAAGCCGCCCTGGCGGGATGTGGGGGAAATCGGTGATTTGAGCCAACTGGACAGCAAAAGCAGCAGCCGTAACCCGGCGCTGTATGTGTTCCTGGCCGGTGAAACACCAGGCCAGGATGTCCGTAGCTCCGGGCCGTATCTCCAGAGTGTCACGGCAACGGTCGGCGTGGTGATTGTGGCTTCTGCCGTCAACGGTAAGGTGGCGGACTTGCAGCCCCTGCGCAAAGCGCTCCGAAAACGCCTGTTCGGCTGGTCGGGCGCGGCAGAGTTTGAGCCTTACTGGCTCGGTGGTGGCCGGATACTGGCAATCCAGAGCAACCGGACCAGCTGGCTGGACAATTTTGTGACCGAATATACAGAGGACCAGAACAACTATGGCGCGTAAAGAAAAGAAAAAGGTGATCGGCTTTGCCTTGGAGAGTGTCTACGGTCTGGATGCCGTCGCCGGCGGAGCCACCATGCAGTTTGTTTTGGGGCGTGAATTTTCGCTGACGCCGTTAGCCGGCGAATCCCAGAGCTTGGAGTATGACAACGGAGCCATGGGGCAATCGCCGCAGATCATGACTGAAACCTATGTCACGGCGGAATTTACCGTGGACCTGGCAGCATCGACCGACCCGGTGAAGTCAGCGGCCTGGGGGCCGTTGATGAAAGCCTGCTTGCGGAAGGTGGAAGAGAGCGCCAGCCCGGCGGAGACCTGGTACAGCATTGATGAAGATGCAACGGGCAGCCTGACGCTCTATTTCTATCAGTCCGGGGCGCTGCACCAGATGGTCGGCTCCCGTGGCAGCCTGTCGTTTTCCGCCAAGGCCAAAGGCTTCGGCGGGATCAAGTTTGCGTTTACCGGCCTGTTTGTGCCGGTGACTGAAGTCGCCCACCCGACACCGGATTTCAGCGCCTGGGTCACCCCGCTGAAAATCGGGGTTCAGAACTCCAGCTTCACCATCGATGGCGTTGCCGCCAAGCTAATCTCCCTGGAATACGACCAGGCCAACCAGGTGCCATACCAGGAGTATGTCGGCCATGAAGAGGTGATGATCACCGATTACCAGCCGACGGCCACCATGGTGATTGAGGCACCGAAGCTGTCCGAGTTGGATGTGTTTGCCCTGGCCGAGGCCGGTGATGAGCATGAGCTGGTGTTCAGCAATGGCCCGGTGGGCAACCAGGTGGGCTGGCAGAGCCCGCGGGTGCAGTTTGGCCGGGCGAGTTATGGCGACCAGGAAGGCACCCAGACCTACAGTATTCCGCTGACGGTGATCGCCGACAGCGACCGATTCTTTACCCGTTAAACGGGATTTAAACAGTAATTCCCGGCGTTTAAACAGAAGGAAAGCAAATGTTTCAGTTAGTGAGTGAGCGCATTGTGCGTGACTGGCCGATCCAAATCTCGGTCGCAAAGGATGGTGGCAAGGTCGAAACCTACGATGTATCCCTGGATTTCAAATTACTCGATGCACCGGATTTTCGCACGTTCAGTGCTCAAGGTGATGACAAGCTCTTTGCCGAAGTGGTGCGGGGCTGGAGCGGTATCTTTGACGCCGAGGGGCAACCCTTGCCTTTCAATCCCCAAAACTTGGCCGCTGTGTGCCGCAACCAGAGTTTCACGGCAGGCGCGCTGCAGGGCTACATGAAGGCGATGAGCGGAGTCGCCAGCACAAAAAACTCCTAGACGCGGTGCGGGCGGCGATCCGCCGTCGCCCGGACACTGCGCAAGATGAGCAAGCCTGGCAGGAAGAGCTGGCGTGCTGGGGTGTTGCGCTTGAGCCCGAAAGCGAAGCCGAGCCGGAGGTCATTGAGGTCTGGGAAGAGCATCAAACCGTGTTGACCTGGTGGCTGAGCATCCCGGCATTTCTGCAATGGAACGGCCCGGTCTGTCTCGGCATGGATGCCTGCCAGGTAAAAGCAGATGTCGACCTGTCAGGCAGGGAAGTCGACCCGGAGGATTACCACAAGCTCAAACTGATCGCCAACGAGATGACCGAGGAACTGAACCGCCGTGAATAATAACCTGACATTCAAGCTTAAGTTTGATGCCGAGACCAAGCAGTTCGTTGGTGAGGTAAAGGGCGCGGACCAGGCGGTGAACTCTCTGGGCGATCAGGCGGTGACAACCAGCCGCCAGATGAAAACCATGTCGCGCCAGTCAGACGCGATGGAAGGTCAGCTGCACGGCCTGCGCAGCCAATTGCTCGGTGTTGCCGCCGGTTTCTCTGCCATCGCCGCCGCGCAGCAGGCTACGGACCGGCTGGGTGCTTACCAGGACATCCGTACCCAAATCACTTCCCTGGTCGGTGGCCAGCAGCAATGGCTGGAAACTGAACAGTATCTGATGGCGGTCAGTGATGAGCATAATAAGGCTCTGATTGGCATGGCGGCCAACTATGCCCGCGTTGCTTCGATTGAAGAGTCGGGCATGATCACCCGTCAGCAGACCCTGGCCATCTTCGAAGGCATGAGTAATGCCGCCTCCACCTATGGCGCGACCAATGATCAGCTTGGTCAGTCGATGTTCGGTCTGCAGCAGGCCATGGCAAGCCAGATTGTCCGGGCCGAAGAGCTGAACCAAACCGTTGAGCCGCTACCAGGGCTGTTAACCCGGATGGACCGGGCGGCAGGTCTGGCTGCCGGTGGCTTCCGCCAGATGGTCAATGATGGTGAAGTCACCTCTGCGTTTTTTGCCGAAACCCTGGTCAAGGCCCTGGCGACGTATGAGGGGGCCGCCGCGCGAACGGCAGGCAACGTTAATGCGCTCTATGGCGACCTTTCTACAGCTTACACCGAGTTGGTTGTGGCCTACGAGCAACCGATCTCAGACACCTTTTCCCCGGTTGTCCTTTCCCTGACCGACAGCCTTGGGCTATTGGCAGACAATGCCGAGGTGGTCTCGACGGCGGTCGGAGTCACCATGGCTTTGGCCATCGGGCGTGGCACGGCCACCCTCATCAACATGACGGCGGCCAAAACCAAGGCGACGATTGCGACCCGAGCCCAGAATGCCGAGCTGATTAAGCAGACCCAGGCGACGATAGCGAGCACCACTGCGGAGGTGGCTCGGCTAGAAGCGCTGCAGTTGTCGAATGCTTACATTTTCAGAACGACCGGTGGTGAGAAAGCTCTGGCAGTAGCACGGGGTCAGTTAGCGGCTGCAACCACTCAGCTTTCTGCAGCGCAAGCGACGGCGAGTATTACCGGACGGACCTTGAATGCAACCATGGCTTTTCTGGGCGGTCCGGTGGGTGTCGTGATGATGGCGGCGGGCGCGATTGGCTACTTTGCGATGAAAGCGTCTGAGGCGAAAAAGCCGACGTCTGATCTGGATGATGAGGTGAGCAAGCTGTCCGGCAGCTTTACTGATCTCAATGAGGCTCAGCGTAAGGTCATGATCACGCAGCTGGGCGTGGCAGCGAGTGAAGTCCGTTCAGAGCTGAGCAGGACGCGGAGCGAAGTCGAACAGCTATCGGGGAACTTGCAATACCTGGATCCAGGGGACCGGGTGAATGTCCGGAGCCGTATTCAGGTTTTGAATGAACACGCCCAGGAACTAGAGCAGCAGCTGACTCAAATCTCTGCCAAGCAGACGGCCATATTTAATGACGGCATGCCGGATAACTGGGTGGATCCGGATAAGCCGAAGTCTTCATCAAATGGCACCGGGGGCAGTGATGAGGATGATAAGGCTGAAAAGCAGCTTGCCCTGATGCAGCGCCAGGTGGCGTTGTTCGGGCAAACCTCGGAAGCGGCCAAGGTGCGCTACGACATCGAGCACGGGGCGCTCAAGGGCATCAACAAAGAACTGGCCGATAAGCTGATCCTCGAAGCGCAGAACATCGACAAGAAAAAAGCGGCTGCCCGAGTGGAAGAGCAGGTTCAGGCGAAGCGCAAGCAGGCTGAAGATCGCTTGGCGCAGATGCGAAGCCAGATCGCGCTCTATGGCCAGACCGGCGAAGCGGCCCGTGTTCGCTGGGAGCTGGAGCACGGCGCGCTGCGGGGCGTCAATGAAGAGCTGGCCAAAACCCTGATCATGGAAGCAGAGCGGCTGGACCGGCTCAAGGATGACCAGTCCGGCCAGGCATTCTGGCAGCGCTACTACGACTCGATGAAATTGACCGCCGAAAGTACCGATGAGCTGTGGCGGCAGACCTTCGATAACTTCAGTACCGGCTTTGGCAATGCGTTCGCGGATGCGGTGATGCAAAGCAAGAGCCTGGAAGATGCCTTTACCAGCATGGCCGCCGGGCTGGCCCACTCGATGCTGGCTGCCCTCGGTAAAATCATGGCCCAACGCCTAGTGATGTGGGCGCTGGAGAAAACCATTATGGCCGGGGAGGCAACTAGTCAGGTGGCCCAAGTGGCCGCTGAGGGTCAGTCTGCCGCCATGCTTGCCGGTATCCATGCCTTCAAATCGACGGCGGCGATTCCGGTGGTTGGCCCGGCGGCAGCGCCGGGGGCGATGGCAACCGCGTTATCCGTCACCATGCCGATGGCTGCCTCGGCAACGGCTGCCGCTTCTGCAGGCATTCTGGGCCAGGCCCACGACGGGATTGATCGCGTCCCGACTTCGAACGAGGGCACCTGGCTGCTGAAAGCCAACGAGATGGTGCTCAACACCGACCAGGCCGATAACTTCCGCTGGATGGTCTCGATGATGGAGCAGATGCGAAATATGCAGGCAGCCCAGGCTGCTGGCGTTTCCAGTGCTGGTTCCGGCAAGGCGGCGATTTACTTCGACATCATTAACCAGGGCGGCGAGAGCATGGCCATCGCCCAGGTTGAACAGCAGCCAACCGAGGACGGCCAGAAATTCAAAGTCTGGCTGGCGGCGGCCAGGGAGTCCGTGGTGGATGACCTGCGTAATGGCGGCCCGATCTCCCAGGAAGGCGAATCCAAGTACGGCTGGAAGAGGAGAGGCCAATGATCGTTTATCCAGAGAGGCTTCCTCGCCCGACATTGCGCGACCTCAGTTACGCTCAGGCCGACAATGTCCTGAAAACCAAGATGGCGTCCGGCTACACCCGCCTGCGCCGCGTCAGCCTGAACCCGCCCACGGTGAAACAGGCCGTATACCGGATCCACAAGAGCCAGGCAGCGATATTCGAAGGCTTCATTCGCCACGCCCTGGACGACGGGGCCCGGAGCTTTCGGGATAAGGTTCATACCCCGTTAGGGTTCAGAGAGCATACAGTGAGATTCATTACGAACCCACTCAGCCGTCGTAAGCCGATATCCCGACTGTACTGGGAATACAGCGCTGAAGTAGAGATAGAAGATTTTGCAACCATGACAGCCATTGAAACCCTGGATGCGGTGATGTACCCGCACACCTACGAGGAATTCGTTCAAGCCATCGATATGAGCACTTATTACACGGAGAGTTGGAAATGACAGATTACAGTGGAAATCCGTGGGAAATCGCTGAGCTTCACCGCCAATTGTTGGGCTTTTTGAATTTAATACTTAAAGGTGGGGAAAATGACTCTGTCATCATTGATGGTGTAGAGAAGCCTAGTATCACAAAACATATTAAGGATTCATTTTCAGCTATTAATTCGTTAATTCAGGGACGTCAGGCATTTCAAAGTTATTCTGACTTAATCGCTTCAGGTCATCCGCCTGCAGACAAATACTTAGCTGAAGTCTGGAATGATGGTGACAATAACGGTCTTTATGGCTGGAATGGTGCCAGCTGGGTGCGCTCGGATTATGATTTGTACCAACAGATCCGGCGACTGTCTGACTCTCAGTCAAACATGTGGTACCAAGATCTTGGGCCTACTATCGTGGAAAATGAGCAAAATCGTTCGGTGATTGTCAGGGCAATTAAAGATGTAAAAGCAAACAATCTGGTCAACCCAACCCAGGCTCATTATTTATGGATCCTGGCCAGCAACGATAGCGTTTATAACGACCGATTTTATATCCGGGATGAGTCGGGCACGAACTACAGATTAGATCCTGAAGTACGACCGCAAGGGTGGGAAAACGGCCCTGTTTGGGTTCGTTTGAACACATTTACCAGTTTCAACCAGTTTATTGATGTCCTGATTGACTACCGAGAGTTGCCAACGGGTTTGCTTTGGAACGGCGGCTCTCCGGCGCTAGGGTTTTCCAATGCCTGGTTGCATTACAGCGTAGAGACTCTGGGGGCCGTCAATAAGTTAGATTTGATGCGCGGTTGCCTGGAGCCGAATCTCGACCTCTACAAACCAACGGAGAGCTATGACCGGAAGTGGATGAAGCATTTCATTTGCCACGCGTTTTCTTTGCTCCAGGTGAAACACCGTTATCGATTGGTTGTTTTTACTGTCGATGATGACACGCATGGCAACAGAATGACCATCAAAAATGACAGTGATGGGCTTTATGAAACATTGCCGGACAGCGAGCCAGTTCAAGCAGGGAAATACTATCAATACGAGTGCCATGGTCATGACGGCGTTATCCGTGTTCTGGTAGACACAGATGCAATTCGAGCGCAGGGCTTGCCGAGTGTGCTGTGGAATACCAATGAACATCACCTTTATTTTTCGGCGAATGAAGGTCTTGCAGATCTTCCCCGTATGCTTTGGCTGTCGAACGACTTTCCGATGGTCAACACGATTACTTCCAGTTTGCAAACCTCAGCATATACGGAAGTAGCGAAGAGTATTGTGTCTGCCAACATTGTTGTTGCAGAGCCAGGCTTGACCGTGGATAAGCTTCGTATTCAGGTCTTTACCAAGAGCCCTTCTGATTTTGGAGATAGCATCTGGGTTTGCGATAACGAAAAGACGATCGGCACCTGGTCAGGAAAAGCAGAAATCAATGGCGAAACTGAGCTCACGATCAACGGCACCTGGAATGGACGCCCTGCCGTTATCAATATGATCGTGGATTGGTCCAGAATCTCAGCCTCTGGGGTTTTGATTAATGGTGTGCCCGGACAGGCTCCAATTCACTTGCGCCATAATAATATTGGTGAGTCGACAGCCGATCGACGAGTCAAAGGCCATGAAGAAACATTTCACTTAGCCCAGTGGCTAGATCCGTCAGCAAAATCTCACTTGCTCTGGGACTCCTTTGCCGCCTTGACTGCTAATTATGTCAAAGGTTTCTATCTTGCGGGCACTCAGGCAGGGGTGGTTTACGGGATAGGGATTATTACTAAGAACTCCACGACCTTCGGCACCAAAGTTGATGTTTTTAATAATGAGCGCCGGATTGTTGCCTCTGGGCGTGTGGATGCGCCAAACGAGAACGGTGAAACCATTTTCGAGCTGAAGCCGGTGGGGAGTACGGTTCACGGTAAGATTTGGTTAGACATGACCCAGATGTCAGATGGGGTCGTTGAGAATACCAACAGTCCCAGGTTCCTGCTCAATCCCGACTACGTCGAGGTTCGCGCGATTCCGGACATGCTGCCAGATGTGAAGTCCGAAACGAAACCGTTCACGGTGAGAAATCCTGTTCGTTTGGCTTGCATGGGGAGCTCGATCACTTGGGGCTCCGGATACGTTGGCCAGAGCTCCTATGTCGGGGCGGTTGAAGATTATCTGCGTCATGAAGTGGCGACAACGATCTTAGGGGAGCAACTCGGATATACCACCCGGCTGCCTGAGCCCATGCAGTATAAGGGGGCAGTCGCTTACCTTGAGGGGAATGATGCGACCGCCGAGTTTATGTTGCAGGGCGACGAGATTAGTCTGGCAATCTGTAAAGAGCGCGGGAATGAGCACGCGGCCATTGTCGAGCTTTGGGTCAATGATGAGTTGTCTCAGCGATTTTCCACCTTCAATGATGAGCCCTTTTCTGAAGGAGAAGTGAAGTTCTGGCAGGCGGATGGTTCCACCCGCTCCTGGGGTTTGGGTGTGCCGTTTACGTTCAACCATACCGTGAGACGGAATGGCAAAGTGTTGATCGGAGGAATGAATAGTGGTGGTTACAGCGGGAGCTGGCCGGACGGTTGGGAGTACATGATTATACGAAAAACCAAAGAGTCCGGTGCAGAGCACGAGATTACGCACTGGCTGACCTTTAAGGTCAATCAAGCGGAAGGCACGGTGATCGAATGCGGGTTTGATCACGGCGAGACCATCAAGCCGATGCGCTCGACTGTCGGCAACCTCGGTAAAGGGCTGGGAAGTGGCATTGAATCAACGTATGGCGATGGCAATATTGCCTATGACCCGGCGAACCCTGTGGGCCTGTCCTCTGGTCTGGATTTTCGTTATACGGATGACCGCGCCATCATTACTGCGAAGTTCCCAACGGTCGGGGCATTAAATGCCAAGTTAGTCATCGTCGGCTCTGATCCTCGGGTAGCCAACCCATCGTCCCCACGGCTTTACCTGAATTTCGTGACTAACAAAATGCACCATATCATGAATGCAGGGATTGGTGGCTTCAAGGCGAGTAACTTCCTTTCGTCTTATGCGAGCCTGAAAAGTCACTACAAGGTGAGTCAGTGGCAGCCGACACATATCTCGATGGAGTCATGCACCAATGACGACTGGGGGACAAATGAGTATTTGTGCTGGACCGATGTCACGATGACTCAGGCACAGCTTTTTGAGGTGGACTCCCTGTTGTGGCTCCAGAGCATTCAACAAAATCCAGACGGCAGCTATCTGGTTTCCGATTCACGGATTGACTACGAGGACATCGGCCCGTTCCATGTGATCCTCAACAGTGACACGACACATATTGGTGATATTCAGCCTGGTGATGTCGTGACGTTTGGACGGTGGAAAGGGGATAACCGCTCGATGTCCGTTCGTCTGGTGAAAAGCTGGGATGCAGCGTCACGCCGGATTGAGTGGGGGCCTGAGCTGAGGCTTGATGATTTCGGCTGGCAGATGGACTCACTTGCTGACATTGAAACCATTCAGGTTCGATCGCTCAAACAATGGGGCGCCAATGTTGAGTCGGTCATTCATTATCTCAAAGAGGCCAACCCAAATGCACAAATCAGCATCGGAACCAGCGGCGTGCCCAATATGCGTACTCGCCGCCTGGAAGGTTATGCCGACTACGGGAAGCATATCGCCAAGCAGTTGGGTGTGGATTTTGTCGATTACTACCAGGTGACTCGGGACTGGTCGGAAAGTACCGCGGCGGATCATCAAGTTTATATCACAGCCGATGCCGGGGAGATTAGTGATGGCTCTGCAGAGTTTCCGTTGTATCTGGCCGATGGACGAGAGCTGAGAAATCACTGGGCGTTGCGAGGTTGGTCTGTCGTTGTCAATGGAATTGAGCGCTATTTAGATGGCTGCTATGTCATTGGTGGTGCACGCCGCGCCTGGAGCGATATAAACGCTGAACTCACGATGAGTAATTACACCTGGGTGTTTGACCAGTTTAAGGTGATTTTTACCAGGGATGTGCCGTCTGCCGGTTCGCAAATTATTGTGAAAAAATCCAGTCAATATTGGTCGGGAGATGATTGCCACCCTTCTTTAATTGGTTACTCATTATTTGGCCAAGCGCTCACTGAGTATCTGAGAAAGGAAATCTAGTGAAATCTCTCGAAATCGTTTATGCCAGTGTCACGAACATGGTGATCCATTACTGTCTGGAATTCGCTGCCCCATCTATCCCAGACGGCGCATACCGCCTGGTATTGGGATATCACGATATCACGGCCAAATTGGAGACCGGAGAAGAAGCCATCTTTCAAAAGGCTGCGTTTGGCCTATCTTTGCCGAGCCGAACGGTGAAAGGGCGGCAGGACTTAAACTTCAATATTGATAATGTCTCCGGGGAAGTCTCGATCATGATCGATAATGCGCTGGCGGCTGATGAAGAAGTGAAAGTGACATTGCGTAAATATAATGAACATGACCTATCTGCTCCCGCAGAGCCTCCCATTGTGATGACGGCTTTTGCCACAGAACTTGATGAGAACCAAGTGAAAGTCAGTGCCACGTTTGAAGACCTGGTGAATACGGCTTTTCCTATCCGTCGGTATACCTCAGAGATAGCAAGGGGCTTGGTATGGCTGTAGAAGCGCCGTTTAAACTACTATTAAACGCTGATTTAACGGACCCGCGCTGGCAGGCGCTCATTGATAGCTATTTAGAATCATCCTTTAAAGACGGCGGGCGAGGTCCCGCCTTTTTTGACTGTTGGGGGATGGGGCGGGATATCCAGTTAAAAACAGGGGTTCCGGCGCAGTTTGTTCCCTCCTTTGGTGCTGTAGGGGCGCAGGATAAACGCCAGATGACCACGTTATACCAGGACGTTTCACGCTCATTTGATGTTGTGCCACCAAGGCCGCTAGCCATTGCCTGTGGGTTCGTGGGTCAATTGCTTTGGCATATTGGTACGGTTGTCCCGAACGGTTCACAACTGGAGATCTTACATACCAGTGCGTCGTTCGGTCCGCACTTATCCCCAATTCATATTTTTGAACGTCAATTTCTCAGAGTTGAATACCGTTATGCCGCGAATCGAATATTACATGAGTAAATTTTCCTTGGAGCCGGTTGAAGTTGCCTATTGTGAGCCGGGGATCAGCTTGCATGACTGGTTTAAAATAAATGTTCCCAGCTATCAGCAAGAAGTGCAGCACCCGGTATCGGCTTATCTGAATGAGAATCACCTTGAGCCGGTAACCTGGCCTGAGGTGATCCTTCAGCCTGGTGATTGCATTGTCTTAACGTTAGAGCCGAAGGATATTTTTACAGGTGGGTGGATGATTTATCTGGCCATCGCGGCAGCCGCTGCAGCTGGGGCTTATTTCATGAGCCAGGCTTTGCCTGATAACTACAACAGTAGCACCCCGGAAGGTAGCTCGATTTATGATGCAAATATTCAGGGGAACCGGCCGCGCTTGATGGGGATAATCCCGGAAATATTCGGTACCCATAAAGTTTATTTCGATCTGCTCAATGCCCAGCATCGCTATTACTCGAATGATGAAGAATACCTGCTGATGTTTTGCGCCATTGGGGTGGGTTGGTACGATTTACCAGACAGCAAAATCACTATTGGGAACTCACCCATTACAAACTACGCGGGCGATATTGATGTTCGTAAATTTAATCCCGGTGAAAATGTCACCGCTCACCCGGCTTACAAAAATGTCTATACCAGCCCGGAAGTTGGGGCCACGGCGGGCACAGGAGGCATTGAGTTGGAAGGGCCGGTTAATTCGGTTGTCCCACCTAAAACGGCATTCAATCAGACCACAATTACCATCTATCAGAATCTGGAAGGTTTTCTGATCCCATACTGGCCACCGGAATGGGAGGTTGGCCAGCGTATTGAACTGAAAGATACGCCGGGGGCACATTATGTGTATGGTAGTGAGGCTGGCGGCTGGCGAAAAGAAGGTGATGCGGACATCCTGAATTACTGGTCAAAAGATCCGGCGTTGCATGACTGTCAAAAAGGGCAGTATGTACTGTATCCGACCGAAGTGGATACCAGTGGTGGTGTTGGAAAATGGTTAACCGGGATGATCGATGCGAAGTTTTTTGGGGTTCACAATGGCGATGAATATTACGCGGTACGTGTGGTTGATCAAAATGGAAATCAGTTGCCTGCCGATACAGTTAACTTTTATGGAACCCAGGCGCCGATAAAGTTTCTGGGCCGGGATGATGGTGTTTACCGCATTACGAGCCGGACCGATAAAACTGGGATGGTTCAGAAGCTCTACCCCAACAAATCAACAACAATGTCCTGGTGGAGCAGCTTTGAAGCCGGTGGCAACCTGAGCGGGGTGCGGTTAACGGCGATTAATACCTATCCCGGTAAAATCTTCGGCCCCATTCGGGTGACCCCTTCCTTGCAGAAGACCAGAAAAGTGATGGTTGATATTCGCTGGCCGACTGGTATTGGTTACATTAAGGATAACGGGGACATTGAAAGCCGAACCCTGAAGGTCATGCTGCAATGGCGGGAAATTGGGACAACGAACTGGAAATCGGTACCCATCTCCCGAACGGGAGCGACACGGGACCAACTGGGGCTGACTGTACCAATTACCTTGAGTAAAGAGTGTGAGCCGGAGTTTCGGTGTTACCGGGTCACGGGAAAGGATAATGAATCTCGTGTTCTTGATAAGATTGAACTTGTTCGGGTGAAGTGTGAATTGGACTCCAATACATCTTACCCCGGTATCACGACGATTGGACTACGGGTGAAAGGCACCAATGCGCTGTCAAAAAGTGCTGAAAACAAGTTTGCGGGTGTTCCGACCCGGATGCTGCAGGTGCCTGATGGTAATGGAGGTTGGACGAGTGGCAGGTATCCGACCAATGATATCGCGCCTGCCAGCCGCTATATTGCCAAAGCATGCGGCTTCACCGATCAAATGATCTCTCAGTTCGCCCTACTGCGGCTGCACCAAATCTGGAATGAGCGCGGGGATGAGTTTAATGCTGTATTTGATAACGACAGTACCCACTTTGAGGCGCAGCGCCGGGTTTTATCGTGCGGCTATGCCTACCCCACGCTGGACTTTGGCCAGTTGATCCCGGTCCGCGATGAGCCGAGGAGCGGCAAGGCATACATGTATATGCCGGATAACATGACTTCTCCGTTGAGCATCAAGGTCAAGCATAAGCTGGCCAGCGATCATGACTCGGTGGAGGTGGAGTATTTTGATAAGCGAACCTGGAAGCCTGAGACCATCCTGTGCAAACTGCCGGAATCGCCAGGTATAAAACCGAAGAAGCTGAAGCCATTCGGGATTACCGATCGGGCGAAAGCCTGGCAGTGGGGCATGCGTGAAGCCCGTAAAATGAGGTACCGGCGCAAGAACTACTCCTGGGGCACCGAGCTGGATGGGCTCAACAGTGCGTTCCTCAGCCGCGCTGATGTGGGTTGGAGTGTGCCAGGCTACGGGCAAAATGGCCGGGTCACGCACATTGTCCATCGCTCCAAGTACACGGCCATTTTTACCAATGCCGATTTGACCTGGCAGGAAGGCAAAGAGCATGTGATCGCGTTGCGTCGTCCGGATGGCACACGCTTTGGCCCTGTCGCGGCTCAGCGCGGACCTGCGCCGGGGGAAGTGAGAATCACGGAGGCACTGGACTTTACACCGGCCTTCGATGGTTACATGGAGCCACCATTCTTTATGTTTGGAGATAAGGACAATTACAGGCTCCCAGCCCTGGTGATGAACGTTGTACCAGATGGAACCAACGATATCCGCATCGAAGCCGAGAACTATGATGAACGGGTCTATGAGGATGACGAACGCCAGCCACCGGCAGCGCTGATGGTTGGGTATGGTTAGTGAATTGTTTACTTTACTAGTTTTGAATAAAATCCATGCATACAATTGCAATTGAAGTTAATTCAGGGAGTTGAGGTTATGGCTTACAATTGTTTGTATCAGTTGGATGGGTGTAAAGGTAATGTTGGTTCGGAAGAGCACTCTATTCTGAAGGCTTTAGGTGGTCGCTTTAAGTCGAAGCAGATATGTTGTGAAATATGTAATAACAAACTGGGAAAAGAGATTGATAACGTTCTCACGGATAACCTAAAAGAAGTTTGTGTTCTGAATCAAATAATACGTGAGGACGGTGTGAGGCCAGTCGTAGAGGGCATTACAGCTGTTGACGGTTTATCTGTCGATTTGACTTATGAAGGATTTAGGCTTTCAAAAGTAGCGACCGCGATAGAGAAGTTATCTTCAAAGTGTGAACACATTCAGGTGGTGGGGGATCTCAAAAGGAAAGAGGCTGTTTTACAGCGCTTTGAACAGTTGAAAGGGCAGAAAGCTTATCAAGGTGCTGAGTATGAGGGGGAAGAGCTGCAAGAAAGTGTCAAACAAGTAGCATTTAAGAGAACATGGAGTTTTTCATTTTCAAAAAATGAGCTTAGGTCAATAGCCAAAACAGCTCTTACGGAGTTGGCCAGGAATGTTGCACCTAAGCGGTTGAGAACAGGTCAATTTGAACAGGTAATCGACTTTATTAAAGGTCAAGATAATGCAGATGGGCTCGTACGGTATTTCAAGCGTACATGTATACCCCATACTGAAATTTTAGGTCATTTACAGCACTCTACTTTTACAATTTGCCTCCCTGAAGGCGGTTGCTACGGCATTGTATGTCTGTTTGGTACATTTGCGTTTTGCGTTAAGTTATCAGACTCTTGGGATGGCCCGGTCTTGTATAAGGCTTCACTCATCGATCCTTCTTCAGAAGACCATAAGATTGATAAGTTGGATTGGTCTGAGCATTTATCGACGCTATATGCTCAACAAAGTATGAAGTTACTGCTTGAAAGAGGAGCATCTCTGAGTGTTACCTACAGTTCAGATGACTTGGCACGGTTAGTATGTGCATCAGATGTGATCAAGGGCATTCGTTTTAGTTAATCCGTTTTTCATTCTTCCCGGCTTGGTTTTTCAAACCTCGCGGTCGGCTACAGCACATACAAATTGCAATTTAAGCGGCGCTGATGCCGGGGATTTTGGCTGGCAAGGGTTGTTCGGCTTAGTGATAATGTCGATGTTCAGGCTTCGACGGTGTCCCGATCGTCGGGCTGGGGATAAATCGCTTATCCACAAAACTTGTGAATAACTCTGTGGGAAATGGCGGCAGGCTAATAACCGTGCTGGCTTCACCAATGTCAAGTCTGGGTATGGTGAAAAACCATGTAATTTCAGGAAGATTGACTATCCCCACTGTTGTGCAAAATAACGGCAGTTTAAATCCTTTTGGTGCAAATTCGCAGATATTCGATCAAGGGCTTTGTTCCCGAGAAACACGTTATCCTCAGGAATGGTGACTGAGATTGCAGGAATGGAAAGGGTGGGCTGCGACAGAGAAAGGAGTGGCGCCTAAGCGCCACTTTCTGATTATTTGCTGTACGAACTGGCGATGTTATCAATACGCTGGTTCGCTCGCATTGCTTCTTGATACGCTGCGTCAGAAGCAGCACGTGCATCATTGACTGCACCTGCCATTTGGTCTTGCTGACTTTGCAGTGCACCAACTTGATCAGAGAGCATATCGACTTTGTTGGTGAGTTGCTGCATTTGATCAACTTCGTCTGAGCTTGAACAACCAATAAGTGTCGCACTCAGAATAATACCGGTAAGGATAGATAATGAACGGTTCATTTTTCTTTCTTCTCCTTTGTTTGCCACTACAGACCGAGTGTTAAAGTATTCAGTCGGCAGAATTAGTATGGCATATGTTGCTCAAATTTCTTCTTCTTCACCTATTTAACGCTGAAAAAGCTCTCTCAAAATCGAGAAAACCCGCTGTGGCGGGCTTTCTTCCTGTTCATTTTATTTTTACTTGGATCAGTTCTTTACCATGCGGCAATACAACTGTACGCATGGTCAGGATCGCGATGCTGTTAAATTCTTGTTTATGGCGTCAACTAAGATTGCCGGGTTGAGGGTATGCTGTACCTTATCGACTAACGTGCCGTCTGGCTGTAGCAGGTAAAAATAGGAGCTGTGATCGACAGCATATTCCAGAGCTGAGTCTTCCAGCTCCGTTCGCATGTACAGGACCCCGTATTTTTGCGCCAGCGCTTTTGTCTGCTCATCTGAGCCGGTCATCCCAACAATGTCCTGATGGAAATATTGTGCATACTGGGCACTTTTTTCTGCCGTGTCACGCTCAGGATCGAGAGTAATAAAGATAGGCCAGAGTCGTTGTCTGGTTTCCGTGTCCAGCTCTTTCAGAGCAGCAGACAGGACGGCCAGCGAGGTAGGACAAACATCCGGGCAATGGGTATAGCCAAAGTAGATCACGCGCAGGCGAGGGTCTGCAGTATTAAACAAATCGACCGATTCTTTGCCGCTTTCCAGGATCCCCGAGGCGGCAGGGGAGTGCATTGCTGTCGCAGGTTCTTGTTGCGCGTCGACAACGAAACGGGTGATTAAACCGGCGACCAAGGCCAAGGCTAATATAATCCACTGAAATTTCATTTGATCATCCTTAAAGAAACATGGAGCGGCGTCATTTGAGCAGCTGTTGATTGCGGTGTGATCTCTCCTCGCCAGGTCATTTCGTCCTCGGTGCAAAATGGTAGCATCAACTGCCCGCGATAGTCTCCCGCAACGGTCCGGGATAAGTGTAGCTGATAGACCCCCATCATCATTTCGTGTCCTTTCAGGGAGAGGACCAGCGTCTCGGTATCAGCCGGTAACTCGGGCCAACTTACCCGGATCTCGGTTTCTTGCATGGGCTTAACTACATCGCTGGCGAGTTGGATCCGGGCGGTGTGTTGCTGGCATGCCTGGGTGCTGAGCTGGCAGAAATTGAGAAGGCTGGTATCCGCGCTTTGGCTCAGACTTTGTCCCGAAAATTGAAACGTCCCCCAACCCATGGCCACTGCCAGTATCAGCGTTGTGACAGGGGACCACTTTTTGTACTGCGACATGTTTTAAATCGTTGGTAAATAGTGATTTTCAGATTTTATCACTTTTGACGCCAAGCGCAGGCCTGGCATCAGTATTTTGTGAAGGCACGGATATGGCACATACTTTTTTACAGGGCCTGGCCACAACGGAGCTTGGCCGTTGTGGCTGCAGCAGTATGCGGGAGATTAATTGTCGGCGACTTTTTCCAGTGCCCATACCAGGCCGATACCCAGTAGCATCGCGGTGATGGCATAGCCTATTAGGGCTGGTTCACCGGTAATCTGTTCAAAATTCAACGGTGACAGATTTTGCTCCAGCACTGGAACTTGCTCACCACTGGAATTGGTTCGCCAGGTCAGGGTTTCTTTCCAGGGCCAGATTTTGCTCAGTGTGCCAATCATCAGGCCGGTGAGAAAAGTCAGCGTTAAATCACGGTAGTTACGCAGGAGCCAGGACAGCAGGTGGGAGAAGCTCAGCAACCCAATCACGCAGCCCAGGGCGAATGTGCCTAAGGTCATCACATCGACGGTTTTGGCGGCAGCTAGGATCGGCCCGTACATGCCGAGCAGTAGCAGAATAAAGCTGCCGGAAATGCCCGGAAGGATCATGGCACAAATGGCCACGGAACCAGCGAGCAGAATATTGAACTGGGTTGGTGCGAGGCTTAAGGGGTGCAGGACGGTTATGCTGTATGCGAAAAGCGCTCCGAGAAAGATGGCGACAACACGGTTGGCTTTCCACAGGGAAACCTGCTTGAACATATGGTTGACGGAAACCAGGATCAGCCCGAAGAAGAAAGACCATAGCGGGATCGGGTGGGTGTGAAGCATCCAGGTGATCACTCGGGCCAGGGTAAAAATACTGGTCAGGATGCCAGATAGCAGCACAATCAGGAAGAGTCCATTAATATGGTTGAATGCCGCTTTGAAGCCCTGCTGACGCCAGATACCAATCAGGCTTGGATTGATCCGGCGAATACTCTCCAGCAGAGTGTCATAGATACCGGTAATGAATGCAATGGTACCGCCAGATACACCAGGGACGACATCAGCAGCGCCCATGGCCATTCCCTTGAAAAAGGTAAAAACTTTGCTCATGGTTTTCCGTTATTTGCTTTAAATCCAGAATGGCCGACTATTATAACTTGTTGGCGTTCAAAATTGAGTGAAAATTATGGCAAAGTTTCACGGGAAAACATGAACTCAGGCTAAATGGACGGAGCTGTGCACCAAGCAAAGGCCTGGCCTTTGTTCGGATGGCGCATAGGTTGCGAGCCCTGAGGGTTCCCGGCTGATGAGGGAACAAGCCCGCAAGTTACTTCGGGGCCGGGTGAATCCAAGTCATCATTTTTCGATAAATTTATCTAATGACTTGACGGTGCTGTGATTAGCTGTGAAAGTATGCGGCTATATTCAACTGGTAACTATGCTGGTTGTTTAGTTGTTGCCCGGTGATACTTCATATCCGTTGATGAAGTAAACCGATTTGCCGGGCACAAATGTCTGAAAGATTTTCAAAGGATGATACGGCTATGATACCGAGAGATGCGACACTCCGTGTTGTCAGACCTACCGATAATTTATCTCAAATCACTGAAATGTATAGCAAGGCTCTGGGCTTTGAGATGCTGAAACAGTTTCAGGATCAGGATGGCTTTGATGGGGTGGTGTTGGGTCATTCCCGGCATGCTTATCACCTCGAGTTTGTTCATCAGCAAGGTGTGACAGTTGGCCATGCCCCGACTCAGGATAATCTGTTGGTGTTCTATCTCGACTGTAGTCAGGTGTGGGAGCGCGCTTGTCGCGGGATGATCGATGCGGGTTTTACGGTCGTTGAATCGAACAATCCGTATTGGGAGCGGGTCGGCAAAACATTTGAAGATGTCGATGGCTACCGTGTGGTGTTACAAAACCGGGATTGGGAGCGCTGATCTTGGAGAAGATAAAGCTCAGGCCATGCCTGAGCTTTCATGTTTGGTCATCAATGCTGTTTTGTAATGTCTTCGTATGCTGATTTAAACATCAGCGCAAAGCCTTCCTGAGAAAGCTCTTTCGCGGTCATTTCTGCCGCATCAAGTCGCCGATAACACTCACCCAGTGCCGCGATGGCAAAATCAAGCTCTGTAGTGCTGAGTTGTTGCAGTTGCATGGGGTTTATCCTCAATTATGCGATACCGATGGTCAGTCGCGCAGACCAATTGATGGTCACTGACTTTAATACAAGGCGGATGAATATTGACTGAACGTTTCTTTTGTTTGACGTTTTGAATAAACGCTCACTTCATCTACCTTAGAAAGGATATTTATTTCTGGACGGTATCATGTCAGACGTGTGTAAAATGAACACGTTAGTTGGTAAGAGAAATGTCAATTCCCCCGGGGTGGGCTGGAATCAATTGTGTTTACAAGCATAATTATGCGACTGGCCGAAAGACGGCCAGTCTGAAAGTAGCGTGTGTCAGGTGAATAGATGCAACATGGGGTGAATTGAGGGGCTGATGGACTAATAGCGCTGATTCAGATCCATCAGCTTTTGCAGAAAGGCCTCAATTTGCGCTTCATTGTTGTTATGGAATTCCGTGGTCGTTTGGTTGATCACGGAGTCGGGGTCTTCATTCATGGTGTGAAAGTGATAGGTATTATGGAAGTTGATATCTAAGCTGACATGACTATCCGCTAAATTGACGTAATAACCATCCTGACTTTCGGTGCAGGTAATATCTTCGAGTCGTGCCCCATTTTCTGTTGGGGTGCCCTGAGTTTTAACTTTTTCGTAAACACTGAGCAGGGTCCGTACGTCGACTTTGTTTTTCATCGCTGCCTCCACCTGATTGGACTGTCCAGAGAACAATAATTGCGGTTTCATTAATAAATTTAGGCTTTTGGTCAGCGACTGCAAGTTAAGGTTGCGGAAGGTTAACGGAGATCAATAAAGCATCGGCACAGGGGGGAGACACTGTCAGCAAAATCGGAAAAAAGCTTTGATAAATATCATGATTTCATCGTGATTTTTTGTAAGTGAAGTGATAGTTTGAACTGATGCAGAGCCACTAAATGGAACTTATGTCATGTTTAAGCAGCTTACAGAAGCACAATTGGATCCCATTTTGTCCCTTTCTATTGCTTATCGGGAAGATAAGCGTGCCGAGAAACTGGACTTAGGTATCGGGGTTTATCGTAACAGCCAGGGAGAAACGCCAATCATGCAGGCGGTTCAACTGGCACAGCAACAAGTGATGGAAAGCCAAAGGACCAAGGCTTATGTGGGCCTGGCCGGAAATGAGATTTTTAACCAGTCCATGATGGATCTGCTGCTGACAGACACGTCTGCCTACCACCGCGCAGCAGCGGTACAAACACCGGGAGCGAGCGGGGCGTTGCGTATGCTTGCTGATCTGATGTATCTGGCGCAGCCGGAGACAACAGTGTGGATCTCCGATCCGAGCTATGTCAATCACAAGCCGGTGATGGAAGCTGCCGGCCTGAAGGTGAAGTACTATCCGTATTTTGATCGCGTCACCAAACAAGTGAATCGTGAAGCTATGTTGGCGGCATTGGCCAAAGCCGGACCGAAAGATGTCGTGTTGTTGCATGGCTGCTGCCATAATCCAACCGGTGCTGATATCGCCTTTGAAGACTGGCAGGCGATCACAACTCTTGCTAACCAGAATGGGTTCATGCCATTTGTTGACATTGCCTACCAAGGCTTCGGCGACGGCCTGGCGCAGGATGCCGCCGGACTCAAGTATATGGCCGATCACACGGAAGAGATGGTGGTTGCGACTTCGTGTTCGAAAAATTTCGGTTTATATCGTGAGCGGACCGGGGCGGCGATCGTGATCAGCGATAGCCTGAAAGAGGCCCAGAAAGCCAAAGGGCGTATTTTGAACCTCGCACGCTCAACCTACACCATGCCGCCGGATCATGGGGCTGCTTTGGTGGCGGCCATTCTCACAGACGATGCGCTGAGTGCGACCTGGCGGGATGAGCTGTCGCAAATGCAGGCGCGTCTGGTCAACCTGCGTGCCAGCCTAACCCAGGCGGTGAGAGCACAGGGGAGTGAAGCATTTGACTTTATTGACCAGCATAAAGGCATGTTCTCGGTCACTGGGTTAAGTCCAGAGCAGATTGCCCGCTTGCGCGATGAGTTTGCAATTTACGCAGTTGGCGATGGCCGCATTAATATTGCCGGGCTGCGCGAACAGCAAGTGGATTATTTGGCACATGCCTTGGTGACGGTGTCACAGTAATCTGCTGTTGTTGGTTGGGCACAAGTCCTTGCCTCTAAATCTGCAAAGGGAGCCGCTATGGTTCCCTTTCGTTTTTTTGTTTTTCTTGCGCTCACAGGGCTCGCGAAGTCAGGATATGTGGACCACAGCCTGGCGCTGTGCTGATTGCGTTTGGTTGATGAGGTAGTGAGTCATTTCGGCTACGAATGCCTGGTCGTTTGGTCCGGCAAGTGCACAAACATCACTGATGAGTGTCAGCTCGGATTGATCAGCTTCGCCATTAAACATCATTCCTGCTGCCGTAGGCTTGCCGCGATAAAAGCCGACGAAAAGCTGGGCCGGGCTATCTTCTTCCAACATAATTTGGGTCAGGTACTCGATCACTGTTTCTTTTTCTTGTTCATCAGGCCATTGGCTGGCGATGATCAGCGCAAAGCGGATCGTGAGCGGATGACAGTCGACAGGATAAACGGAAAGCTGTGGGGCTGGTGTATTGTCAGTTTCTTTGACTAACTGGTAAGAACCCGCCGCCTGGCGATCCTGATAAAGCGCCAGGCCTTCCTGGCTTTGCGGGGTTGGAAACTCGGCCTCAGTGATATGGCTGGCCATCCAGTGATTTTTCGATGTAATGAGCTGTTCAATCTGTGACTGCATATTCGCTGTTTGTTATCCACGATTCATCTCACCATACCTTATCTTGCGATGAGAAGGTATGGCTCCGGGGTTGATTGACCATTTTTTTTGCGAGTTTTTTAACACTCTGGTGCTTGGGCTATCGTCGGCGTACTGATGGTTATTCTCTGATCTCTTATTTACTGTAATTGGTATCAGTTTGCGCTTTAATGTTTATCAAAGAAATCCTTATTGCGGATGTACTTGCGCATGTAGTGGTAGGTCACCGGACGGAGCAACCAGCTGACCAGGGATTTGTATAAGCGGTACGGGGTGGGAGAATTCTCGTATATCCGGCCTTCATGAAGCCACAGCAGTTTGCCGACATGCCAGTACATGAACGGGATGGGTGGCAGGAAAGTGACGATGTCCAAATCGCAGCAGATCCGATAGGTACAGTGGTTGAGGCGATAAAGCCGCTTAAAGCTTCTCAGTCCGGCAGCCGGCTGGCCGAAGGTCACTACGCGTTTGATTGCTTCCGGATGCTGGGCAGATAAGCGGTCTGCGACCAGAATGGCCATCGCGCCGCCGGATGAGTGACCGGTCAGGCTGACTTTCTTGCCGGCAGCAATCAAAGGATGGAGCACTTTCTCGAGATGTTGATAGACAGACAAATCTCCAAACTGCGGTTGATCGCTGGCCTGGCTTAATTCAATATGCTGCGACTCGAACAAGTCTGTCGGGGCCTGATACAGGCTCTGCCGCTTGCTTTTTTGGGACAATAAGAAGTGATACCCCCAGTGGATATAGTAACGGTTTTGGCTTTTTCCTTGTCTTTTGGGTAAGCAAGCCATATTGAGCAGCCAGTCCCAGAGGTTTTGAGAGCCTTTAAACACGACAACGACTTCTTTCTTTTCCCCCCAGAGCACCCGGATAATCGTCCTGCCCCAGCGATCAGTGATTTCGTGGCGACCGTTGCGACTGAATCCGTAAACCGTATGATCGAAAGTTGGTGGATAGGCGAGTTTGCAAAGAATGGCATACCGCTCATATTGATAGCGTTTTAGTGGCTTCATTCCATTGTGGGTCGTCGTGAACCTTATCTTCCAGCTTAGCGGTGATAAATAGCAGATTAATGACAACGCAAATCTAAGTGTGTTGTACGTATGATGCGTTTTATCAGCTTATTTCTCATTCATTTGTGTCAGTCACCACTTATCACACCGGGTTTACAAGCATCAGAAATACTTATTCTAAGTGATTGAAATAAAACAGTATCAGTTGGCTAACTGAGCTCGCCTACGCTCTGTGATGCAGGGCATAGGGACAGCGCTGAAATCAGTTGTTTCATCATGCTGTTATCAATTTGACATCGTTTGGTCATTTGTTCAGTTGCTTTGCTTGCTACATTGTTTAATGCGACATATGAATTGTAGGTCATACCAGTCGTCATTGATTACGCTTGACCGCTTTTTTAGTCTACTTTTCATGAAGCGTTTTAAACATTTTCAGGGAGATCTTGAATGAGCCGTAACCCGCAAAGCAATCCATCCTGGGCATGGATGCCATTGAAGCCAGAAGCCTATTTTCATATTCAAACCCAATGGGCGCTTCAGTCGGCCAAGCAGTTTGAAGCCGTCATAGTTGAGCAGGCAAGAAAATCGATTCAGGGCTCTTACCAGCAAACACTCACTTTGCTTGGAGAGCTGGATCAAAATTTGAAGGACAAAAACAGGGCACCTGAGCACAAGCTATGTTTTCCTTTTGATGTGTTGGATAGTTTGACCCGATCCACCACCAATCAATGGCGGGCTGTCGTCGGGCTCGGGTCATCTCGGGAGTCTGCATTGCGGGAGGAACTTCGTAATCAGGAGCATCTGCTCAACCGGACCCAAAAGCAGTTCAGTCAGGAAAAGACAGCACTCGCAGAAGCGTTATCTAGAAAAGATGCGCAGCTTGAGCAAGTCAAAGCGGAAGCGGATAAAGCAGCCAAAGCAAAAAATACTGCGCAACGGTCACAGCGAAAGCTGAAAACGGAGCTGGAAGCCAGTCAGGCCGAGAACGCAGTATTAAAACAAGAACTTGATGCCATTAAAGAGAGATGCGATCACCAGTCTTCACAAAGTGAGCAGCAGTTCGCAGCGATGAAGGCTGAAAATGAAAAATTGCTCGCGGAGACAGAGCGTCTCAGACAGCAATTAGCCGCGAAAGAGCAGCAACAGGCCTAAACGGCGCAAGAACCCCCATAACTATCATGTTTTCATTTGTTTATAGCGCCTTGCTCACAGGGCGCTTTTTTATTTGCCGGTGAAATAGCGCTTGCCTTTTCTTTTCCTCCGTCGTTATGTTTAATGAAATTGTCAGTAACACGTATTGATACTGAAGTTCAGCCATCAAGAAATAAGTAAAGCAAAACAGCCAGGGAGAAAGTGGGCATGAGTGAAAGACAACGAGACGTAACGCTGAGGTTTCTGGCTGAGCCGGGAGATGTCAACTTTGGCGGGAAGGTGCACGGTGGTGCCGTGATGAAGTGGATTGACTTGGCAGCCTATGCCTGCTCAGCCGGCTGGAGTGGTAAATACTGTATTACGGCTTATGCGGGGGGGATCCGCTTTGTTGCACCAATTCATGTCGGTAATCTGGTCGAAGTGAGTGCCAAGGTGATTTATACAGGCCGAACATCGATGCACATCGCGATTGATGTGCAGGCCAGCGATCCGAAGAACCTGGAGCGCCGGCTGACCACACATTGCATCGTGATTATGGTGGCGGTTGATGAAGCCGGAAATCCGAGCCCGGTCCCGGAATGGGTTCCGGTGACAGATGAAGACAAACTACTACGCGATTCTGCCATTAAGCTGATGAACATGCGTAAAGAAATCGGTGAAGAGATGGAAGCGCATGTGAAATACCTCAAACCGGATAGCTAAATTAGGCCGCGGCAGTCGTTGCTTCACGTGATCGTGGCCGGGAGAGGTTGTGTTGACCTGGACGGATGATCCTGACGATCCGCAGTATGAGAGGTTTCACGTCAGGCCTATGCGGCATTAACAGATGAAGCAGGTGCCAGGGGCCGGCGAATCAAGGTCCACAAACTACCGATGCCGGGCCTGGTTTACCACGCGATTAAAGGAGAGATCATGGAACAGATTAAAAACCGCTCGCTGATCGGGTTTATGTGCGAGCCTTCAGAAACCAGCTTGGCGGTCACCAACCCGGCAACCGGAGAGCTAGTCGGGCATATCCCGACCCAGTCTCGCGAAGAAATTGAAGCCGCAGTTGAACGAGCGTATGCCGCCCAGAAGTTGTGGCAGAAGCAGACGGCAAAAGCTCGCGCGGCAGTGCTGCGTCGCTGGTATCAGCTGATGATGGACAACCAGCAGGATTTGGGCCGGTTGATGACCCTGGAGCAAGGAAAACCGCTGAAAGAATCAATGGGCGAAGTCGCTTATGGCGCTTCATTTATTGAGTGGTTTGCCGAAGAAGCGAAACGTTCCTACGGTGAGACGATCCCTGCCCCGATGGGGGATCGTCGGATCGCGACGATTAAGCAGCCGGTTGGGGTTGCTGCAGCGATTACCCCGTGGAACTTCCCGATTGCGATGATCACCCGCAAAGCCGCACCAGCCCTGGCTGCCGGGTGTAGCTTTATTGCCAAGCCGGCCAACCAGACCCCGCTGTCGGCACTGGCCTCGGCGGAGCTGGCATATCAGGCCGGGATTCCACGGGATCTGCTGATCCTGGTGGTGAACCCGTCGAGCCGGATGATTGGAGAGATCTTCTGCACCCATCCGAAGATCCGCAAACTGTCATTTACCGGCTCGACTCAGGTCGGCCGTCTGTTGTTGGAACAATGTGCCCAGGATGTGAAGCGCACCTCGATGGAACTCGGCGGGAATGCACCGTTTATCGTCTTTGACGATGCGGATCTGGACAAGGCCGTGGAAGGGGCGATTGCCTCTAAATTCCGGAACGCCGGTCAAACTTGCGTCTGTGCCAACCGTTTTTATGTTCACGACAATGTTTATGATGCCTTCGTGGATAAGTTCGCCACGGCGGTGAAAACGCTGAAGATTGGTAACGGTCTGGAAGAAGGCGTTGCGATCGGGCCGGTGATTGAAGAAAAAGCCAAAGACAATATCTTGCAGCTGATTGAACAAGCCAAGCAGCAGGGCGCCTCGGTCGCCTGCGGGGATCATCCGCAGCCGGGCCTGTTTGTTGAGCCGACGGTCCTGACAGAGGTCACCCAGGATATGGCGATTGTCTCAGAAGAGATTTTTGGCCCGGTAGCGCCGGTGATCCGCTTTCGCAGCGATGAAGAATTGGTGCAGATGGCCAATGACACGATTTACGGCCTGGCGAGTTACTTCTACAGCCGCGATATCGGGCGGATCTGGAAGGTCGCGGAAGCGCTGGAATACGGCATGGTCGGGATCAATGAAGGGATCATTTCGACCGAAGTCGCACCGTTTGGCGGGGTGAAGCAGTCCGGGATTGGCCGTGAAGGGGCGAAGCAGGGGATCGATGAGTATCTGGATATCAAATATCTCTGCTTCGGCGGTCTGGAATAAAAGTTAGTTGATCAGTTTATTTAAAAGGAAGCAAATCACATGACAACGGATATACCGGTCACGCCCATCCGCGGATTGTCGAAGCAGTGAAGGCGCAGTTGGATCAGTTCTCTCATACTTTTTTTTAGGCGAGCTTCGGCTCGCCTTTTTAGTGTTTGCCATCATACTGTGGGTAGGACAGAAACGGAGATCCATCATGGCACAGATCGGGTTTGGCGGCAGTTGTTACTGGTGTATGGAAGCGGTGTTCCGCAGTATTCGCGGGGTCAGTCTGGCTCGCTCGGTATGGTTCACGGCATCATTGGCGCCGGAGCCGTCGGAAGGCGTGACCGTAACTTTTGATGAAGATGTGATCGATTTGCAATCCTTGATCCATATTCACTTGAGTACCCACAGTTGCACTGAGGAACATGCATTGCGGAAGAAATATCGCTCAGCCGTGTATGTGTATGATTCGACTCAGGCGGTTGAAGCCGGTGAGTGCCTGCAACGGTTGCAGGTCTTGTTCCCTCAGCCCATTGTTACACAGGTGCTCGAAATTGACTCTTTCCGCACAGCTGATGTGTCGATTCAGGACTATTATTACTCCGATCCCGGAAAACCATTCTGTTGCCAGAGAATTACGCCGAAACTGCGAATCTTATTGCGCGAGTTCGCTGCGTATGTCGACCCGGCCCGGCAGGCGGTGATTGAAAGTCAGGACAGCGGACGTAACGATTGAGAGGAAAACAGCCATGACCAGTAAGGTGTATTCACTAGAACACGACACGGTGCATAAGGAATATCGGATGGAGGTCGCGCCAGGCACCTTTGCCCGGGTAACTTACAGCCAGGATGATCAGGTGCTTCATCTGAATTACTCCGAAGTGCCGCAAAGTATGCGTGGCCATGGTCTGGGGAATATTCTGATGGAGCAGGTACTGGCCAAGATCCAGGCTGAAGGCTACCAGATCCTGCCGGTGTGTGGTTTTATTCGTAATTATGTTGCCGAGCATCAGGAGTGGCACCATTTGCTGGCCGACGGGCATGAAAAAGGCGAGCCGAAGCTCGCCCTGGAAAGTCAGCGCTCGGTTAGGCGTTAAGCACCAATTATCCCGCCGTCTTTTCGCGTAATGCGGATAATCGATGAGCGTGGAATGCTGTTGCCGCCATTCGGGAAGTGAGACGGTGCCAGCTCCTCGCCCGGGTGCTGGACCCCGACGAACATGGTTTTCTGATCCGGGCTGAAGGTGAGTCCGGTGATTTCACAGGCAATCGGGCCGGTAAGGAAGCGGCGTACCTCGCCGGTGTCCGGATCGCCGCACAGCATCTGGTTGTTCCCCATGCCGGCAAAATCGCCTTTGTTGGAGTACTTGCCATCGGTCTGGATCCACAGGCGTCCGGCATTATCAAAGCCGATGCCGTCCGGGCTGTTGAACATGTTGTCTTCGTTAATATTGTCGCTGCCCGCCATCAGGCCGTTTTTGTGAATCGCCGGGTTGCCTGCAATCAGGTACAGATCCCAGTCAAAGCGGTTCGCGGTGTGATCTTTTCCGGATGGCATCCAGCGAACAATGTGGCCATACGGGTTTTTCTCACGCGGGTTCACGGCATCAATGGGCTGGTTTGCCTTCACGCCGCGGTTTTTATTGTTGGTCAGGGTACAGAATGCCTGCTGGGTTTTCGGGTTCACAGCGACCCATTCCGGGCGGTCCATGGTCGTGGCACCCACCTGGGTTGCGGCTTTCCGGGCAAAGATCAGCACTTCGCCCTGATCGGCAAAGCCATTCTCCGGCGTCAGGCCGTTTTTGCCCCAGGTCAGCTCAATCCACTCACCCTGGCCCTTCAGTTCGCCGTCTCTCGCTGAGAACTTGGCGACATACAGGGTGCCTTCTTCCAGCAGATCACGGTTGGCAGCAGGGTTGCTCGGGTTGTACTTGTTCTTCGAGACAAAGCGGTACAGATGCTCCCCACGCTCGTCATCACCGAGGTAAACCACAACATGGCCATCATTGTTAATGGTCACGGCTGCATTTTCATGCTTAAAGCGGCCCAGGGCAGTACGTTTCTTTGGTTTCGAATTCGGGTTCATCGGGTCGATTTCTACGACCCAGCCAAAGCGGTGTGGCTCGTTCGGGTTCTTCGCCAGATCAAAACGCGAGTCGAATTTATGCCACTGGTAACCGGCATCCTGGTGTGAAATCCCGTAACGCTTGTAGTTGCTGTCCAGCGCCGGGTTGGCATCGGAGCCGAAGTAGCCGTTGAAGTTCTCTTCACAGGTCAGGTAAGTGCCCCATGGCGTTTCACCATTGGCACAGTTGTTAAAGGTGCCCAGTGCCAGCTTTCCTGCCGGATCGGCAGCGGTTTTCAGTAAGGTGTGGCCGGCAGCCGGGCCGGTCATCTCCATTTCAGTATTGGCGGTGATCCGGCGGTTCAGGCGGCCGTTTTTATTGAGCACCCATTTTCCGTTCATGTTCGACAGCTCGATAATTGAGACGCCGTGAGCAGCCTGGGCTTTTTTTACATCATCGGCCGTCATCTTTTTGCCCTGATGCGGGAACAGGTACTCATAGTTGGTGTATTCGTTATTGACCGACAGCACCGCACGATCATCACTGATCTGGAAGAAAGTCATGCCGTCATTGTTATCACCAAACTGGCGTGCCTGCGCATGGCTGTCAGCGTTTTGGCTGAACGACGGTGCGTTGTTGAAGATTGGATCGCCCCAGGAGATAAGCACATCGGCCTGATATCCTTCCGGAACCACCACCGTATCCGCAGTTGAAACCGGAATCGGATTGAATCCCATTAAGTTGCCTTTCGCTGCTTGGGCGGCGATGGCTTGAGAAACCGGGTTGGCAGCAAAAAATGCCACGGTACTGGTTGCGGTGGCAGTTTTGAGGAATCCGCGGCGACTCAGTCCTTTGCTGATGATCTCATTGAAGGCTGGTTCTTCATGGCGGGGATGAAGTTTCTGATCTTGTTGATCAAAACGGCTCATGGGATTGCTTCCTTTATTATAAGTACTGATATATTAATCGGGTTGGAATGCTATCGAGTGTGTATGAACCAATGGTGAATCCTTGATGAAAGATTTTTTACATTATCAGCAATGATTTAAATTGGTTTGACCTGTGCTCCAAAAGTAGAATCCGACACATAGAGCTTGGTTTTCTGGACTGAATTCTCAGGCAAATAAGCAGCCGGCTTCAATTTTTGCTCTACACTTTAAAGTACTGATTTTAAGGGCATACCATCAAGGAGTGACAGGGATGAGTAAAGGGAGCGTGAAGTATTGGAATGCGTTTGCCGAGCAAAGCCGGAATCGATGGAAATCGCTGGCAGGAACGGATGGCATGATCGAGCAGATAACGTTGGGGCGGGACCCGGATTGCGGGGATCTGACCCGGTTGACTCGTTTTAAGGCGGGGGCGGATACCACCCCCTTTGGTTCGAGTTGCCATCAGTATCCGGAAGAAGTGTTTGTTGTTTCGGGACGGCTGTACGATCAGGCCTGTGAGCGGTGGCTAGAGCAGGGGGATTATGCCTGTCGTCAGCCCGGCGAAATCCACGGTCCCTTTCTCTGTGAGCAAGAGTGTATTGTTCTGGAGATCTCTTCTCCGGGGCGGATAAAGGCCTGAGCTCACACGTCTGTTTTATGACCGTTGACCGAGGGGCTGGCTCGGGAGGAAGCATCACGTCAGGCAGGTTGCTGGGGTGGTGTTCAGCGCCCGGTTTAGCGTGCTTGAACGGACGTTAATTAGTGTGCGAAATATTGTGATCTAATGAATATTTTGGTCCGAATATCTGCCCTGATACCATTATGCCTGTTTATTGTGCGCTTTTAATTATACTTGACACTTCAGTCACATAAATGATTTGATCTAGACGCTCTCATTTTCATTACAGGACTAAGTATTCTTGGTACCGTTAGCCAAGTAGGATTCAATAATGAGTAAAATTGATAAGTACAGTATAGATAATACGGATTACACGGTTGGGCAAGACAATGTCCAAAAGTGGGGCTTTGATGTCCATAATCCGGTATTCGGTGCCAGTGCTGGTATGATTCTTCTGTTTCTGATCGCTGTGTTAGTCAGTGATCCGGCGACTGCGAAATCAGCCTTGAACGGCGTTAAAAATAGCATCATTAACAACTTTGATGTGGTTTTCATTTGGTCAGGTAACATTTTCGTTCTCTTCTGCCTGGCGCTGGTGGTTTCACCATACGGTAAAATCCGCATCGGTGGTCAGGAAGCTGAGCCTGAATATTCTCGTCCGTCATGGTTTGCGATGCTGTTCGCCGCCGGGATGGGGATCGGCCTGATGTTCTGGAGTGTGGCTGAGCCGGTTGCCTATTACACCGGCTGGTACGAAACACCGCTGAACGTGGCACCGAATACGCCGGAAGCGGCGAAACTGGCGATGGGGGCAACCATGTACCACTGGGGTTTCCACCCGTGGGCCATCTATGCCGTCGTTGCATTGTCACTGGCTTTCTTTGCCTACAACAAAGGTCTGCCGTTGTCGATTCGCTCCATTTTCTATCCACTGCTGGGTGATCGTGTTTGGGGCTGGCCGGGTCACGTAGTCGATATTTTGGCTGTGGTAGCAACGCTGTTTGGTCTGGCGACATCGCTTGGCCTTGGGGCCCAGCAAGCGGCGAGCGGGATCGAGCATGTGCTTGGTATTGAAGCCGATATCGGCCTGCAGGTTGGTGTAATTGCCGGTGTAACCTTGATGGCGGTGCTTTCTGTGGCTCGGGGCATCGATGGTGGTGTGAAGCTGCTGAGCAATATTAACATGCTGGTGGCGATTGCACTCCTGGTGTTTGTTGCGATGGTTGGTTTTGCTGTCTCAATGGGGACGATTCCAACGACGGTGACAGGTTACCTGGAGAACTTTGTATCCCTGAGTAATCCGCATGGCCGTGAAGATGAAACCTGGATGCACGGCTGGACTGTGTTCTACTGGGCTTGGTGGATTTCCTGGTCACCATTCGTCGGTATGTTCATTGCCCGCGTCTCGAAAGGTCGTACTGTACGTGAATTTATCATTGCGGTGCTGTTTGTTCCGACGCTGGTCACTGTCGTGTGGATGTCTGTCTTTGGCGGCCAGGCGATTGATCAGGTGATCAATGGTGTGGGTGTGCTGGGTGAAAATGGCCTGACGTCTGTCCCGCTGGCGATGTTCGAAATGTTTGAAGCACTGCCATTTAGCCTGATCCTGTCAGTGATTGCGATTGTGTTGGTACTGGTGTTCTTCATTACCTCATCTGACTCAGGCTCGCTGGTCATCGATAATATCACCGCGGGTGGTAAGCTGGATGCGCCAATGCCACAGCGTATTTTCTGGGCGCTGATCGAAGGTGCTATTGCCGCAGTGCTGCTGTATGTAGGCGGAACAGAAGCGATTGAAGCGCTTCAGGCGGGGGCGGTGTCAACTGGTCTTCCATTTACGATTGTGTTGCTCCTGATGTGTGTCAGCCTGATTATGGGCTTCCGCACTGAGCGATTTCGCTAATCGCTGAAGCACTGAGCTGGATATCAAAACGCCGCTGATGAACTCAGCGGCGTTTTTTTCTCGCGTATTTGCTGATTGTCGGCGATTGACTAGAGCCATATCTCGGAGATAGGCGTCTCTGGATCAAAGTGATAGGCAATTTGCGCTTGCAGCAGTTCGGCTGTCGCCAGCGCATCCGTGAGTGCATGGTGCGGGGGGTAAATCGGTAAACCATAGCGTTGCCGACATCGACCTAAACGGACCGACCCGGGTTTATTGCCTTTGAGCTTATTCCACAGGCCGCCGAATTTACGATGCTGGATGGCAGACTCGATAGCCAGGGTATCGACAACCGGAAAGCGGATCCCTTCATTGAGCCTGGACTTGAGAGCACTGTTCATAAATTCCCGCTCGATTTGGCGGTAGTGCACGACCACAATTTTACCGGCCAGGGCAGAGAGGACTTCTTCCAGGATCCGCAACAATTCCGGTGCCCGGCTGACATCGGAATCGGTGATACCATGAATGACGACTGATTCTTCTTCAAGCGGCCGGTTTGGATTAACAAACCATTGCGCCGAATTCCGGCACCGGATCCGATTGATATCAAACGGCACCAAGCCGATACTGATGATCTCATCCTGTTTCGGATCCAATCCTGTGGTTTCAAAGTCAAGTGCGACAAACGGCACGTCTTTTAGCGGTGTATCACCGCTGATCATACCGGCTGTATAGTAGTGTTGCAGTCGCTGGTCTTTGGCCTGGTCTGCCAGCATGGTAAAGAAGGTTGGCCAGTCCGGCGTATTATGGTTGGTCAGTAACCGGCTGGACGTGTTGGTGTTAAACATTAGCGACGATTACCCTGGTAGCGAAACTTAATAAAATTTTGCGCATTACTGAGAATCTGGAATGCAGCTTTCAGGTTTCGCCGCTCAAAGTCGGACATGTTTTCCGGTTCGATACTGTTATCCGGTTCAATCCCGGCTTCAATATCCAGAGCCTGGTGGCGGATACGGACCATGTATATGAATTCCATGGCATCGCGTAAATCCTGGCCTCGGCCTTTTGGCAAAATGCCGGCTTCGATAATATCATCCAGGCGCTCGAAGGAGTTTTGTGAGCGGGAGCCGACAGCCAGGGCATGAACTCGAATGAGATCCGACAGCGGTGCGGTACCGCGGCGCTTGAGGTTAATTGAGTTGTTGTGGCGGCCATCTTTTTCCATCACGAAATCTTTGAAAAAGCCCAGGGGCGGTGTGCGGTTGATGGCATTGCGTGCCAGGCAAGCCAGGAAGCGGTTATTTTTTCGTGCCCGGCGAACGATGAAGCTGTTGAGTTGTTCCGCCCACTTCTCCCGTCCGTAAACACCATCGAGATCGAAGAAGATTGAGCTATTGAGCAATGCCTGAGGTTTGGGGTTATCAATCCAGTCTGCAAAACAAGTTTCCCACTCCTGGCGGGTTTTTCGCCATTCCGGGTTGGTGGCCATAATATCGCCGGTACAGTAGGTGTAGCCGCAGGCCGCTAATCCGTCACAAACGAATTTGGCTAAATCGATAAAGTACTGCCCATGTTTTTGCTCGTTATAGCTGTTATCGAGGATAATCGCATTGTCCTGATCAGTGACCGCAAGCTGTTCGTCCCGGGCCATTGAACCCAGTGCCAGGAAGCAGTAGGGGATCGGCGGTGGCCCCAATTTTTCTTCCGCTAACTCCAGCAGACGTTGCTTAAAACTGCGGCCAATCACCGCCATGGCGCTGCCGACCATGTGGGAGTTGGCATCTTCGTTGACCATCCGGACAAAACAGTCCCGGACCTGCTCGGACAACTGCTGGAGATCTTCAACGGTTTGTTGCTGGAAAATTGTACTCACCAGCAGCAGGCTGTTCTGAGATTCGTAACGGACGATATCCGTCAGGCCGATAATGCCAATTGGGATTTTGTTCCGTAACACCGGCAGATGGTGGACGTTATAGCGCAGCATGGTCAGCATAGCTTCAAAGACGTAGGCATTGTGATCGAGTGATATCACTTCTGTGGTCATCACTTCCGACACCGGGGTTGAGACATCGATCCCGCTGGCCAGAACTCGGGTACATAAGTCACGGTCGGTAATGATGCCAATGAGCGGCTCCTGATCTTCATCGTCATCACTGGCATCCGGATCGGTGATCAGCAACGACGAGGTGTTCTCTTCCGCCATGGTTTTCGCCGCAGTCTGGATTGATTCGTTTTTACTGATCAAGAAAGGATCGCGGGTCAGCAGGGTTTTGACTTTCGAGGTCGTCAGGTCATTGGCTTCGGTTTGTGTCGAGACGACACTGCGCAGGCGAGCACTTTCCTCGACCTCGACAAAATCTGCAAAGGCATCAAACTCATCGTAAAGGCTGTTGAAGACGGCCTCCGGAATACAGTAAATCAGGGTATCCTCAATTGCCTTTGCCGGCATCCGCACCCGGTTATTCATCAGTAAACCCATTTGGCCGAACAGATCACCCTCGTCAATTCGGTTATACAGTTCCCCTTTACGGCGATAGATTTCAACGGCCCCGCTGCGGATCATGTAGAGATCATGAATTTCGTCCCCGAAGTTGAGGATCATACTGCCCGCACGGTAGTAGGAAACCTCAATGTTCAGGGCAACCTGCTGCTGCGTTTCTTCCGGGAGGTTATCAAAAGGTGGGTACTGGCTGATAAAGCTCAGAATTTCGAGCTGTTCTGCTTCCATCATGTGATCCGCTTTGCCTGAGTGGAGAAAATTCGAAACCATTATACAGGGGTTACTGTGTTAATGCTTTTACATTCAGCGTGTTAGACAAATGTTGTGATGCCTGTACTGATCAGTATAACCAAAGTACGCCTTGCTGCCGGATTCGCGATGAAGAATGTGACAACCACAGGGAATGAACGTAAGATAATTCAGCTGTTTATCAGGAAAGGAAACAAAAATGGCAGAGAAGGGTTCGCCGCTCATGAAATGGTTCAAAATGTTGCATGGAGTGGGGTTGCTGATGATCGTTGCCGGAACAGGACTGCTGGTGATGACGCAAATTGAACAGACCCTCAATGGGATGCTGGTGGTCAGCAGCTTGCTTGGGATTGGGGGTGTCATGATATCTCCTTTTCCGGTGGCACTGTTTTTCCGATGGGCAAGTAACGCAACACATGACCAGCCCTCATCTTTAGCCGATTGAATGAGTTGTATGAAACAGGAAGTTAAACCATCCGTGAAATTCGTTATGTGCACCTTCAGTGAACACGGTTCAGCGATTCTGGCGATTCTGAACGAGGTGATCTGTAACTCCACGGCGTTGTACGATTATCATCCTCGCACCATGACCCAGATGGAAGCCTGGTTTAAGACGAAACAGCAGGGTAATTACCCGGTGATCGGCGCGGTCGATGAACACGGCACTCTGATGGGGTTTGCCACTTATGGCCGCTTTCGAGAACAGCCGGCCTTTAAATATACCGTTGAACACTCGCTCTATCTGCATGTCGATTTTCGCGGTCGGGGCCTGGCGAAACCCTTAATGGCTGAGCTCATTGCCATGGCGCAGCAGCAGGGGATGCATGTCCTGATGGGGGCGATTGATGCAGAGAATGCCGGGAGTATTGCCCTCCACCAAAAGCTGGGGTTTATCCACGCTGGAACCATTTGTCAGGCAGGATTTAAATTTGGCCGCTGGCTGGATTTAAGCTTGTACCAACTGAACCTGCCGACACCAGCTTCGCCTTGTGACGGTTAAGCATCAGGCTCATGCACACTCACCCGGGTACAAGAATCTGATTGAAAACGAAACCTGATAATGGGTTTTGTTATTTTTTATTCGTTTTGCTTTCGTTGGAACCTGAATGATCACTCAAGTCGTTGATATTGTGATCTTCTCATAAAAAATTGATATTCATTGCTTTCGTTATTGTCCATGTAATATAGAGCTTCTACTCTTATTACTTCAACCAATAACGGAAACCATAAGAATGAATCATTTTTACAAAGGAATTGCGGTGGCGGTGGCTGCCTGTTCATTTTCAGTGTCTGCGGCGATTGGGGAGCACCCGGTGATCCTGATCCATGGCTTTCAGGCTGATCAATTGACCTCTAAGCCAAACAGTGAAGTGGTGGCCCAGGATGGCGCGAACTATTGGCAGGATTTCTGGCTGACGAAAGCGGATGCCCGGATCGACTGGCCGTCTCACGAGCGGGTTGCGGGTAAGATTTCGAGCGATTATATCTGGCCGAAACTGCAGGAGTTATCCCGTCAGCAAACCTGTGTCAAAGGTTGTATTGTGGTAACTCACTCAACCGGCGACTTAGTTGCCCGCTATATGCTGGATAATCAGGCGAACTGGTTGGAAAACGCAGGACTGCAACCTCTGAATATTGTGGCAACTTTTGACTTTGCCGGCGCCGGCGGTGGCTCTGAAATGGGGGATTTAGTTGTGAATGCTGCCGAAGGCAGTGGTTGGACAGACAGTGCACTGAAACTGGCCATCGAAATGTGGTTGGGTGAAGTGCCGACCCGTGAAAACACCGGCGTTCTGAATGATCTGAAAGTGACCAATGCGCGTCAGCTGGCACCGCTACCGGACAGTCGGGTGCCGCGTTTACGTTTTACCGGTGACAGCTCTGATTATTATCAGCTGACGGCTGGTTTCCTGCCGGGGCACGATGACGGCGTGGTCGCCAGCCATTCAACGTGTGGTGCCAGTGAGGCGGGTGATTATAACAGCTGCTCCATCAGTGTTGCCTATGACGGCAAGCTGGCACCGCAGTCTCGGGGTGTGGCTGACTTTATGCCGTATCATTACCCGTTACTGATGGGAGAAGGCTACAGCCATAGCGGGTTGATCCGCAATGTTCACAGTGGTGAGGTGACTGCAGCCAGCCAACAGGCCACTTTGTTGAATGGTAAAACGGTCTCGGTATCGACGACGGATGAAAAATACTGGCTGACCGGTAATTACTATCGCTATGTTGATGGTTCGGAAAGCAAAACCATGTCAGAACTGGTGGTTGAGCTCATGAACTAATCAGCGACATAGCGATGTGATGCAGATGATGGCAGAAAGCAAAGAAGGGCTTTCTGTCATCGTGAGTTATCGCCGGAACTAATATTGAAATCAATTTGTGAATATGAAAACACCAAAAAAGATAGTGGCCGCGCTCGGTCTGGGCGGCGTAGCTGCGCTGGCCTGGTGGGTGTTGTCACCGTCACAGGATGCACCGGCCGCCGCAGAAGTACCGCCTCACAAGCACCGAAGAGTGGCTCATCAGCAGCATGATTCGGCTGAGGGGACTGTTGTTGTATCCGATGAGAAGGCAAGTCCAATGGTAGCACAGCATCCGACTGTACCAGAGGAGCGCGAACCGGAACCGGAGTTACAGCCGGTTCAGCTTACTCGGCAGTTTGCTGTTCTCTCGGATGTGTATGCAGCCGAGATCCAATATCCGCCTTACTCAAAACCGATCACGGCGAAGCATGCCAGTTATTTGGAGCCAAATCGCTTTACTGCAGTTGAGATGCCGGTGCTGGGTGGCAGCAGTACGGCCGCGTTATCGCTCCCGAAATACCGCTTTTTTGACCCGGACAAGGTGACGCTGTCACTCATGACCGACTTGGCGGTCAGTGCGATTCGGTATGAATTCTACGATCTCGACAGCCAGCAGCGTTTTCTCGTGAAACATACCGACCGAAAATCCCTGACGGTGGCGGGCAATGCCAATTGGCCGCAAGAGATCCGGGTTAAGGCAACCGTCGACTTTGCTCGCGGTACCGATGTGCTGACCGCGGACTTTCGCTACGAAGTCCCGGTGGCGTACGTGAATTCGGCGGATGCACCGACAGCGCAAGGATCGAATATGGTGATCCCACTCGATCTTGAAGTGACCGAGGCTGGTATTTATCGGATCAGGGCGAATTTGTATCGTCAGGATGGGGAGGTGATTGCCGCGCTTAGTCGGAAATCACGTTTGGGGGAAGGTCAGCAATCGTTGTCGCTCAAGGTTCACCAGAGTGTGCTCAGTGGTACCGACGGTCGCTATCAACTCAAAAACTGGGTGGTTGAAAGAATGTCCGGAATGCCGGGGGAGAAAGCTGCATTCGGAGTCAGCCGGCAACCGGTCATGACTCTTGAGCCATTCCAAGTGTCGACTTTAAGTCAGGAAGCTTATACGCCCAGCCCGCAGGAGCAGCAGCGTCTCGACTTTTTACGCCGAGCTGCTGCGCCTTGATGGGAACGATGACCGGGCAGGGTGTGAAGTCATTGCAGGCTGAGAATCTGGTCTATGTTTAAGGCAGGGTGTGTATAGCGTGGACTGGGAGTGTAGGCCATTGAAACGATAGCTTATCTAAAAGAAAGGTACCATGAAGCATCCGACAGACTTCAGTTTATCGAGCATCATTGCTCCAGACTGTTGGTTATCTTGACGACGGCACTGGCGGGCGTCGCGGTGATCATCGTGCTGAGAAGCGACCGTTTGTTTGACCCTGCGTTACCAATCGAGTGGATTCAGCTGGTGGCCTTGCTGATTGGGTTATTTGCTTTGGTGTGCGCCTGGGGACACACATTGCTGGCCCTGAAGTGTTCTGAAATGCCGGCACTTGATCTCCGGCAGATGATTGAAAAACTCAATACGGAAGATCTTGCCAGCCGCGATCAGCATCTCGCTGATATTTACCTCAACGCGACGACGAGCTTGCTGGATGTTGTTAAAGTAAAGCAGCACAATCTTGCATTAGCTTATGAAGAGCTGACCATGAGTGCCTGGTTCCTGGGTATTGTCACTGTGATTACTCTGGGCATCGAGATATTGGACTAACAAGAAAGTTATGGAGCTGCTGCTGATGGACCGTCTGGCACTGAAAGTACCACCTGTTGCGATCATGGGAATTGTTGCAGGATTGATGTGGGGTGTCTCGCGCGCCTTGCCTGAGATGCAAAACCTGGCCTCGGTGGGCAATTATTTAGCTCTGGTTTGTTTTGTGCTTGGCGTGCTGATCCCTTTGTTGGGTGTGCGAGCATTTCGTCAGGCGCAAACGACGGTGAATCCGCTGGCGCCGCAGCAGGCGAGGGTTCTGGTGCAAACCGGGGTCTACGCCAGGACCCGAAACCCAATGTACCTTGGTTTTTTATTACTGCTGATGGGCTGGGGTTTTCTGTTACAGAGTGGTTATGCCTTGATCTTATGTGCTGGTTTCGTGACGTATATGAACCGGTTTCAGATCCAGCCTGAAGAGCAGACCCTCCGTCAGTTGTTTCCTGAAAGTTATCCGGCTTATCAACACAAGGTCAGGCGTTGGTGTTAGTGCCATGGGGTTTGTCAACGCGGTGTCAATATTGTCTAAAAAGTCGCCGCTTAATCCTGTAACACGCTGATCAATATAATTTTCGTTGATGTCACAGAAAATTAATTCATAATACTGTTTATATATCCAGTTTATAATGGTAGCGATGTCCGGAGGTGAGCAGCCCGTTCATCTGGCCGAGACATCGAGGCCGAAAATGAGTATTTGAATTGTGGCTAATTTCAACATGCATATTGGAACAGCCGCGCTTACCAGCAGCCTGGCGGCGACAGCATTTTTGTCAGCCGGTCATATTGCGCCCATTACAGCCCTGTGGTTGATGTTTCTGGGGACGATGGGCGGGCTGCTGCCGGATATCGATTCGGACAACTCCACATCCATGAGCACCTTATTCAGGCTGTTCGGAGGATTGATCACCTTTAGCCTGGTGGGTCACATTTACCAGATGGTGTCGATGCTGGAGCTGATTGTCTATGCGCTGTTCTGCTACCTGACAATACGCTATAACTTTAAAGCCTTGCTTGAGAAAGTAACGGTGCACCGCGGTTGCTGCCACTCCATTGCATTTGTAGTGTTGTCCGGGTTGAGCTGCGTGTCATTTATTGACCTGCTTGGGTACGGTGAAACCACCAGTTGGCTCTCCGGGTTATTTCTTGCCGGTGGGGGGATTGTCCACCTGCTGTTGGATGAGATCTACAGTGTTGATCTGGCTAACCGGCGGATCAAGATGTCATTTGGCTCGGCATTGAAACTTTGCTCAAACCGCAACCCCTTGATCAGTTGCTGCCAGTTTGTGTTAATCGGGTGTCTGTTGTATCAGAGCCCGCCCTGGGATGAAGCCTGGGAGACACTGTCGAATTGGGGGAATTTTCAGCTCCGCCCGCAATGGCTGAACCGGGAAGAGCTCGGTGATTTTTTCCATGATGTGATTCATTCGACCACGAGTGCTATGAACCCCTAAGCTCATTTTATGACTCAGGTAGTGCGTCGGTTATGAAGCTCAGCCTCAATCATCTTTCCGTTTGAAATTACATTTTTCTCCCGGTTTTCGTCCTTTGTCTGATCACCTTGGTGGTGTTTATCATGATGCTGAAAGAATCGGGCCTTCTCTCGCTGGCGCAGGAATAAAATCTGGCTGATAATTTTTTGCTCTGTGGGAGCAGTGCTGATCCTGTCCGTGGAGTCCTCTTGAATGGTACCGGTTGCAGGAGTCGGAGCCACTATCGCGCTGGTGAATGAAAAAATTCAAGCTGTTGTTTTTGATGAATTTAGCGTCTACGTTTATTAAATACAGCTTCGTATAACCCCATTAATAGGGTATGGGGGTCTCTACCAGAATCCGTAAAATTCTGATTACGAAGAGTTAAGTGGTTAGCAGCTTTTCTCTTTGTAAGTCTGACTTCTTTGAAGAAAAGCTGTTAATCAACCTTCAGACAGATTAAGAGCATCCTATGAAAGAATTTATTTACGGTTTACCCAAAGTTGAACTCCATCTTCACATTGAAGGTTCATTAGAGCCTGAATTGATGTTTGAGCTGGCGCAACGGAACCAGGTTCAGATCCCATACACCTCGCCACAGGCGGTCCGTGATGCCTATCAGTTTCATAACTTACAATCTTTCCTTGATATTTATTATCAGGGCGCGAATGTATTGATCCATGAGCAGGACTTCTTCGACCTCACCTGGGCTTATTTGCTGCGCTGTAAAGAAGATAATGTCGTTCATACCGAGATATTTTTCGACCCGCAGACCCATACCAGCCGTGGCATCGCTTTTGAGACTGTTGTTAACGGGATTCATCGTGCACTGGAGCAGGGCCGCGAAGCGCTGGGGATTTCCAGTCAGTTGATTATGTGCTTCCTGCGTCATCTGGATGAAGCCTCCGCTTTTGAAACGCTTGCCCAGGCGCTGCCGCATAAAGATAAAATTATCGGGGTGGGGTTAGATTCTTCAGAGCTGGGTCATCCGCCGGAAAAATTTCATCAGGTATTCCAGCAAGCGTTGAAAGAAGGGTTCCTAACGGTGGCCCATGCCGGGGAAGAAGGCCCGGCGCAGAATATCGATGATGCTCTTGTGCTGTTGGGCACAACGCGCATTGACCATGGTGTCCGCTGTGTTGAGGATGATGATCTGGTGACTCGTTTGATTGAAGCGCGGGTGCCGCTGACCGTCTGCCCGTTGTCCAATACTAAACTGAAGGTGTTTGAATCCATGGCGCACCATAATGTTGTGGATTTGCTGCGTAAAGGGATGTGCGTAACCCTGAATTCAGATGATCCAGCCTATTTCGGCGGTTATATGAATGATAATTTTATGGCAGTGGCGCAGGCACACCCGATGAGTCGGGAAGAGGTTGCCCAGTTTACCTTAAATGCGATTGAAGCGAGTTTTATTTCTGACGGGGAAAAGGCACGGTTAAGAACCATGACGGAATCGTACCTGGCGCAGTAGCTTTTTGTGATAGTTCTCAAATCGCCGCCACCCTTGGGAGTGGCGGTTTGAGGCCGGCAGTTTAACGGTGCATGAGCTTTGCGTTGATTTTTTTCGGCTCATTCTCCAAATGGGTGTGCCTGTTGGCAGCGGTGTGTGCCATATCGTCCAGAATCCTTTTTAAGTCAGAGGTTTGCAAATATTCCTGAATCAAAGGGCTACTTTTAACAATGCTACCAAATTCGTAATGGCACTCTCTTTCAGGATAGAAATCAATATCGTCCTCTCTGAACTTATCACCTTCTGTCAGCTCATTAAACATCAGAGCCACGGTATGGCAGAACACATGATAGACATCATTGGTATTGCGTGCTGCGCCAACTTTGTTTCGAAAATCAGGAGCATAGGATTTTTCTAGTTTGGAGAGTGAAATTTGTGTCGTCATATGAAATCCTCCTGTGGTGCGTGATGTACCTCTTTAAGGATATACTCAAATCTACAGAGTGAAGCTGTTTGGAGAGCAACCTTCCGTCGTGAATGTCCGTCACTCCTCAGAGGAGGAAATTACAGCCCGTGGCGTATGAAAAACTGCCAAATCTCCTGAGCGCCCTGAATATCCATATTTTTCGGACCGAGTAAACGGGGAAGATCCGGTGTTTGACTGCCGGGGAAGTTATGCCCACCACCTTCAATGCTATAGAGCACAACTTCAAGTGGGGCTGGATGGCATGGATATCGCAGTCGCCGGACGCTTGAACCGTCCCTAGTGTTGATATCAGCAAATGCTGTGATGTTTGGCGGCTGATCGCAGTGGTTGTGCTGCAGCCAGAACCTCAGAGTGGCGTCAGTGGAGGCGACTTGCCCCATCCTTTTGGCCCGAAAGCCGACATGCCCGCCTTGCCAGGGGACCAGTGGATCGGCAGTGCCGTTCATCAGTAATACGGGCAGTGGTGTATCTGGTCGACAGTCATCGATGAGGTTCATCGGCATGTTCGCAATGACCGCAGCAATTGCTGCCAGTTTCCCACTCGCTTCGCATCCCATACGCAGGGTCATCATGCCGCCGTTCGATAGGCCGGTCATGAAGATCCGGTTCGGATCGGCACGGTACGCTGAAACCAGGTGATCAATGAGTGCCGAAAGATACCCTACATCATCAGCTGACATTACCTCGCGCGAGCGTCGGGCAGTCTTCTCCCGGCCGTCATTCCATTGTGCTGTGATGCCGTTCGGGTAGACCATGATCACGCCGTCCCGGTCGGCCAGTGAATGAAAGTCTGTTTGTGCTGCCAGCTCATCCCCATCCGTTCGCCCGCCGCCGTGCAGCGCGATCACCACGGAAGCCGATTCGTGACTGGTCTGGTGTTGTGGGGGCAGGTTCAGATAGAAACTTCGGACGGCACCTTCAACGGTGATGGTTTTGAAAGACAACTGCAGGTTGGTGTCTTGTGCAGCGAACGTTGCAGCACAAGGTATTAGCAGCGCGATGAGAAACCGGGGGAGTCGGCAGCGCAGGAAAAAGTGAAAGGCTCTCGGCATCGATCAGACTCCGGTAAATTGGTTGGGATGAAAACAGCATATGGTCGAGTGCCGTAGACAGCAAGCTGGTCTGAGCAATGCGTATCGCTGGGGTGATACAGCACTCATTTGCGAATAATCAACGGGTTGTTTGACGTGGCGGCTGTGGCCGGATTGACACATTTATAAATATCTTGGATGTGTGCATTTTTGCGACAAAAGGTTTCAAGCCTGGTTTCTATACTGATGCTTGTATCCATTACGGTCATTATTTTTAGAACTCACAGTAATGGAGCGCAGTATCTTCAGGGGGCGTTATGAGGATCTCAACCAGGCAGATCAGATGGATTCTGTTCGTTTGGGTATGTGCTCAGACACCGGCGATTGCGGCTGAGCGGTCAAATGATGACAGCTTGACCGGCCGCCTGTCGGATGAAATGTACCAGGCGATTTCAGATCTCATGCTGATGGCCAACGATTTTCGCGGTGATAAAGTCTCACAAAAAAATCTGAGACAAAGCCACCACCGTCAGGCTTATATTTTCTCGGCACCCGGGCGACAGGAGACGGCGCTGCGAACATCCAGTCTGCGTGCGGCTGCGAAAGATTCATCCAGAGCATCTCATACGACAGGAACACCTGCATCGCCAGCATATTCTGAATTGATGCTCTATCAGGATGGCGCGTTTGGCGAGCAAAGCTACACCCGGCTGGGAGCCTATTTCCGGGTGGAAAATGATCCGCAGGCCAGAGAGCGAACGGCACTCACGACTGAGCCATCGCAGCAGAGGGATGGGTATTCCCTCACGTTGGGCGGGGACTACTTGCTCAATGATAATTATTTATTTGGTTTGGCTCTGGGGCTGCCGTTTTACGATGTTAATGAAGACTATCGCGACAGCGGGAGTGCTGGTCTGGTTGCCTCTGGCTACTTTAGTTACTTCCGGGATAACTGGTATCTCGATTTTACCGCCAGCTATGCGTTGATGGATACCGATATTGAGCGGCGAATTTCATTTTATAGTGATTCGGTGATTAACAGTGCCAATGAGGCAGACTCTGATCTGTGGGTGTTTGCACTCGGTAGCGGCTATGTGATCAGTTATGATTATCTGAATATTGCTTTGGAAAGTAGTATTGAATACACCTTGTCGGATACAGAGCGTTACTCAGAGCGGCTTTCAAAAGGGAGTGCCAACTATTTACTGTCCAAAATCGACGATATCAATGAATTGGAATCGATGAAGTTTATCACCGGCTTGAGTGTATCCCATCCGTTTCGCTCCAGCTGGGGGGTATTCCAGCCCTACGCCAGAGGTTACCTCCATTACGATGTCAATGACGGCTCTGAGCGGATTATCAGTCAGCTGAAAGCTGATCAGTCCGGAAGCGTGTTGCCGATTATTGTTGAAACCGATGATTCGGTCTACGGCAGGGTGCATTTGGGCTTATCTGGCGCTTTTAATCAGGACTGGCACGCTTATGCTGAGGCAAGTACCCTGATTGGGCTAGATGATATGTCCGCTTACGCCTTTTCCGTTGGGGTGAGGATGTCGTTTGATTAGTCCCGCCGCATTCAATGGTTATTCAGGGACAGGAATTGTTTGCTTGATGTGATCGATTTTTCTCTTAGCGCTGAAGTATAACGCCAGCTCTAACATGATCCCCGGATTAATTTTATAGCTAAATTCGTCCTGAAAATTCAGCTCAGGTGTAATGGTTAAATAGGCCCAGTTTTTATAGAAGCGATGCTTCCAGCTGGCCGTAACCCAAGCGTTGGTAATGGCATAGGTCGGCCTTGAGTCTGCGCTGATACCAAGGGAGTACGTCATCAGGCTGTTATGACTGATGCGATCCAGCATTTGCACTTGCTGAACATATTCCCAGTTATTATCTGTATCCAGGTATTGTAGGTTTGTACTTAATTTTAATAAAGTTGAAATGTCAGGTTCTTGAGCAAAGTAAAAATCAATTGTAGTGACAACCCCGGGGCCTTTGGTGTGATAATAGAAAACCTCCTGTTTCAACCGACTGGTCCAGTGACGGCTAATTTGATCGACTCTCTGAATATCGGCCCGGGTAAATGGATCCAGTGGTAGTTTGAGTTTCAAGCCGATATCAAAGTTAGGCTTCCATGATCCCAGCTTCCTCCCTTCCAACCGAACTCCACCGACAGCACGGCCTAAGCCGTCATCACTGCGGTTACTGATCCCACGTTCTTTATCTTCAAGTCGATCGAAATCATCCGGGTCGGTATCAAAAATCAATTTCCAGTTCTTTTCTGTGTGAGGCAAATCCAGCCTGAAGTAGATATTGGTATCGCCGTCAAGGTACTCGCGGTGCCCGTAACGAAGACGCTGCCGGAGCCGGAGGTAACTTTGATTGTCGAGCGGGTCTTCGCCGTCTTCCTTGCCAATATAGTGATCGATATTGCTACTATAGTCATGAACTGTGCCCGCAATTGATACTTGGGTATCATCAAGCCAGTCGACCCAGTCAGACGATTCATTATCCGGGAGGTTTTTATCGGCATGGGCTGATTGAGACGGGGTCTCAGTCGCGATGGGGGCAGCCCAGATAGGGCAGGATAAAGTTAAAGAAAAAACGACGACCTGAGCATCAAGTGTTTTTTGCAGCCTGATACCTGAATGAATTCGACGTTGGGTCTGTTGTAATATCGGCAGTGGAATGAGCCTGGAAAGTGAATTTTGAAACCACACATTTTCACCTGCTAAAGCTGTCATCGGTTAAAGCATTGATGTCATTGCTTGTTCAACATTAATTGTAGCGCATGAATACAATGGGCCAGGTGAAATCACTGAGTTTGAAAATGAGAGGTTATTCTAATAAATATACTTTTTCCTGTTGCTGGTTTGCAGGATATCTTTTTGATATTGGACGCCATTGATATTTTTACGCCTTTAAATGAAAGTTTTTGTTACCAGCTGTCAATAGTAAAAATTTATTAGATAAAAAAATATCAACTACACTTTAGTTGATTCGGGAATCTGTACAGTTGAGTACATGATTTAAGACGGGTGACTGATGGAGTAGGATGATGGAAAGTTCAGATTTTGATGGAATCAAGCGGGATATATCATTAACCGTCACTGGTATATTTGAAGACTTTGAACAGGAGCACAATTGTTTACCCACTGTTGAGGAGTTCAGAAAACTGTTTGATGGCTACGCTGAGCAGTATATCGGCCCGCTGGATAAATTAAGAGTTGAGGGCATTGCCGGTCAACTGGAAAAACGCCAGGCCAGGGAGCAGAAGATTTGGCGTGCTGTCAATGAACTGGAAGCCGAGCAACGCGTTTTACGATCCTAAGCATAAGTGGGCGAAAAGCCCACTCGGTAAAATCTTTCTCTCCTTAAAGCCTTGACGATGGTTGCCTTGATCGAAGTAACTGTCGTCTTTTTTCTTTGGCGATGTCAGGCATGGTGTGATTTTGCCATCAATGCCAGAGATGTTTTAGAAGCCGGCTGTTTGCCCAGATCGCGGCAAACTTCCCAACCAGCTGCCGCAACTTGCTGCAAATTGACCCCGGTGTCAATGCCCAGCCCCTGGCACAGGTAGAGAACATCCTCCGTGGCAACATTCCCGCTGGCACCTTTGGCGTAGGGGCAGCCCCCCAGGCCGGCGGTGCTGCTGTCGATGGTGGTGATGCCCATGCAAAGTGCCTGATAGATATTTGCCAGCGCCTGCCCCCAGGTATCATGAAAGTGAACCGCCAGCCGGGTCAGGGGAACGGTGTTGCCAACCTGATTTAACATTGCGGCAATACGCAGCGGGGTCCCGGTGCCGATGGTATCTCCCAGAGACACCTCGTAACAACCGAGTTCACTCAGCTCGCGTGCGACCCGGGCAACCTGCTCCGGTGCGGTCGGTCCATCGTACGGGCAGTCAGCAACACAGGAGAGATAGCCCCGCACCGGGATACCATGTGTATTAGCCAGGGCCATCACGGGCTCAAACCGCTTGAGGCTGTCGGCAATCGAGCAGTTGATATTGCGTTGGCTGAATCCCTCAGAAGCGGATGTAAAAATGGCAACTTGATTGGCGCCGGCTTGCAAGGCCAACTCAAGTCCTCTCTGGTTCGGAATGAGCGCCGAATAAACTACTCCCGAGCGGCGCTCGATTCGGCTCATTACTTCGCTGGAATCCGCCATTTGTGGCACCCATTTCGGTGAGACAAAGGCGCCGGACTCAATATGGGTCAGCCCGGTTTGCGAGAGCTGCTCAATGAAACGAATTTTGGTTTCTGTGCTGATGTTTGCTTCATTCTGCAAGCCATCCCGGGCGCCGACTTCAACGATCCGGACAGCTTTAGGTAGCGTGCTCATGCGCAGGACTCCTATTCTGTGAGTTCAACCAACAGGTCGCCATGCGCCACCTGATCGCCGACCGCATACAACACCGTCGAGACAGTACCCGAATACGGGGCTTGGACGGTATATTCCATTTTCATCGCTTCGATCACCAGCAGCGGTTGATCTTTTTCGACGATATCTCCGGCTTGGCAATGGAGGGCGGTGACAATACCGTTGAGCGGGGCAATGGCCTGCTGCGCCTGATCTTCGTGCGATTGCTCCCGCTCGATATCGTGTCCTGTCAGGTACGGTGTGTGCCAGCGCTGATAGAAGATATGAGTTCTGGTGTCACGGTGAATTTGCGCAAAGCGGTATCGCTGCGCCTGCAGCTCAAGTTCATACAATTGCTCGTCATCTTGTGAACTGCTCGCCCTCAAATGCATGTGATTGGCATCGGGTTCGAGTGAAAATTTATCATCGTTAATCGTGATCTCAGTTAAACAGAGTGCCTGGCTGGTTTGCGCACTGAGTGTCGGATCGGCCCGTTCGATTTCAAATCGAAACAGGTAGGTCTCTCCCTGAAGTGAGTGGACCGGAACGATGCGGAAGGGACGCTGATTCAGCCGCCAGTGGCTGACTGGCGGGGTTGAATTGATCGCTGAAACTGCCGCGAATAACGCGGTGATTGGCACACGAACGACCTGCGCATTTTGTTGAGACGGCTGGAAATGCACGGCTGGTACATTGTCGCCGCTTAGATCTGTTTGATGATCCTGAATAAAGTGGGTTGTCATCGCGGCTTGGATGAACACGGGGTGATTGAGAACCTGTTGTAGGTAACCGATGTTCGTCGCCAGCCCAATCATCCGGTAATCTGCCAGTGCTTTTGAGAGTTGGTGAATAGTGCCAGCTCTGTCGGGAGACCAGACGATGAGTTTGGCCAGCATCGGATCATAGTGAGAGGTGACGCTGTCACCCTGGCGGACCCCGGAATCGACCCGGATCTGAACGTTTCCCGATACAGAGGGATCGCTTTGCTCCGGCTCATGCAGATAAGTCAGGACGCCGGAAGAGGGCAGGAAGTCCTGGGTCGGGTCTTCGGCGTAAATCCGGACTTCAATGGCATGGCCCTGGTGCACGATTTCATTTTGTTGTAGGGGCAGCGGTTTGCCTTCGGCCACAAGGATTTGCCACTGGACTAAATCTTGCCCTGTGATGAGCTCTGTGACCGGGTGCTCGACCTGAAGTCGGGTGTTCATCTCCATGAAGTAGAAGTTGCCTTGTGCATCAAGCAGAAACTCGACGGTTCCGGCCCCCACGTAGCCGATGGCCTTGGCAGCATTGACGGCGGCTTCACCCATTGCCGAGCGTAAGCGTTTCGGCAGGTTCGGTGCCGGGGCTTCTTCGACAATTTTCTGATGCCGACGCTGAATAGAACAGTCTCGATCAGATAGATAGACAGTATTGCCGTCCATATCGGCAAACACCTGAACTTCGATATGGCGTGGGTTGGTAAGGTATTTTTCAATCAGAACCAGATCGTCGCCAAAAGCGGACTGTGCTTCCCGTTTGGCGCTGCGGATCGCTTCCGGCAGCGCATCCGCATGCTCAACAATGCGCATTCCTTTACCGCCGCCACCCAGTGCCGCTTTGACCAGCACCGGGTAGCCGATATCCGCTGCGGATTTAACGAGCACATTCAGATGGTTGTCCTCGCCGTGATAACCGGGCAGGAGCGGGACTTGGGCGCGCGCCATAATACTTTTCGCTTCCGATTTGGAGCTCATGGCCAGCATGGCCTTGACCGGGGGGCCGATAAAAATCAGGTTGTTTTTTTCGCAGGCTCGTGCCAGTTCAGCATTTTCGGACAGAAAGCCGTAACCGGGGTGAATGGCATCAGCATTCAGTGCGGTGGCAGCCGCGACAATCCGGGAGACATCCAGGTAGGAGGCTTGGGCTGGCGCCGGGCCGATGAGCACCGCGTGATCAGCCAGGTGAACATGCTTAGCGTGTCGGTCGGCCTCTGAGTAGACTGCAATGGTTTCAATCCCCATGGCATGCGCGGTTTTCATAATCCGACAGGCGATTTCTCCCCGGTTTGCCACCAATAGCCGGGATACCTTGCGGCTGGCTGTGGCGATCATTTGAGGATCGGAGGACTCAAAGGACGCGTCCTTGCTCAGGGAAACAACAGTTTTATCCGTAAACTTATTCATAGCGTGGGCTCCATGCCGGTGGTCGCCGGGCAAAAAAGGCGGCCAGTCCTTCCTGGCCTTCGGGGGATACGCGAATATCTGCGATCAACTGGCTGGTTTTTTTCATCAGCGCCGGATTGATTTCATGCTGATCACAGAGTTGGCAGAGCAGCTTGGTTTGCGCCAGTGACTGCGGACTGTTCTCAAGCAGCAGGGCAACCAATGTTTCGACCCGGGTCTCCGGTTGCTCTGAGATCTCATGCAGCAATCCTAGTTGCTGCGCGGTCGTTGCGTCCATGAACTCGGCGGTCAGCATATAGCGGCGCGCCTGACGTTGCCCGATAGCCCGGCAGACATACGGGCCGATGGTTGCCGGCAATAACCCGATTCGGACTTCACTCAGGCAGAATCGGGCATCGGGGCTGGCAATCGCGATATCACAGCAACAAATGAGCCCCAGCGCTCCGCCAAAGGCGCTGCCCTGAATCTGGGCAATGGTTGGTGCCGGGAAGGTGTCCAACTCATACAGCAAGCTGGCCAGCTCGAGCGCATCAGCCCGGTTTTCTTTGACGCTGTGCGCCGCCATCGACATCATCCATTCCAGATCTGCGCCGGCGGAGAAGTGCTTGCCGTTGGCTGCCAGAACCAGAACTCGCAGGCCGGGCTGATGCTTGAGCTTACGCAAATAGCCGAGCAGACTCTGAATAATCTCGGCATTGAATGCATTGTGTTTATTGATCCGGTTTAAGGTCAGGGTTGCTACACCCAGCTCTGAAATAGTGCATTGCACCTCAGCATCCGGTGTGCAGTGCAGGTGTCCGGGATCCCGATCGCGAGCCTGGTTCGTTTCCTGTTGCTGCTTCATGGTGTTCTCCTCTCGCTTACGCTGATGGGTCACATCCGGAAAATACCGAACTGACTGTCGGAAACCGGTGCGCGCAAGGCCGCCGTCAGAGCCAGACCGACCACGTCACGGGTCTGGCAGGGGTCGATAATGCCGTCATCCCAGAGCCGGGCACTGGCATAATAGGGAGAACCCTGTGCTTCGTATAATTCCCGGATCGGCTGCTTGAACTGCGCTTCTTCCGCATCAGACCAGGATTCCCCTTTACGGGCTTTGATATCCCGGGTGACCTGGGCCATAACTCCAGCGGCCTGCTCGCCACCCATCACGGAGATGCGGGCATTGGGCCACATCCAGATCATGGTTGGATCGTAGGCCCGTCCGCACATGCCATAGTTCCCTGCGCCGTATGAGCCGCCGACGATCACGGTAAATTTCGGCACGTCGGCACAGGCGACGGCCATCACCATTTTGGCCCCGTGCTTGGCAATCCCTTCGGATTCATACTTTTTCCCCACCATAAAGCCGGTGATGTTCTGCAGAAACAGCAACGGGACTTTACGTTTGGCACAGAGCTCGATGAAATGCGCGCCTTTTTGTGCCGATTCCGAAAACAGAATGCCGTTATTAGCCACAATGCCTATGGGGTGGCCGTGCAGCTTGGCGAAACCGCACACCAGCGTTTCACCATATAACGCCTTAAACTCATCGAAATCTGAGTCATCGACCAGTCGGGCAATGATCTCTTTAATATCAATTGGTTTGCGCAAATCGGTGCCGGTGATCCCATAAAGTTCTTCCTGCGGATAGCGGGGCGGGCGGATGGGGTCAGCCGGAGCAGGCTGGGGCGCTAAATGGCTGCTGGCGACGGCCTGTCGCGCCAGTTGCAGGGCATGGTGTTCGTCCTGGGCAAGATAGTCGGCAACCCCGGATGTTTTGCAATGGACTTCCGCGCCGCCGAGCTCTTCCGCTGTCACTTCTTCACCGGTGGCAGCTTTGACCAGCGGCGGCCCGGCAAGAAAAATCGTACCTTGCTGCTTGACGATAATCGACACATCGGCCATCGCCGGGACATAGGCGCCCCCGGCGGTACACAGGCCGAGGACTACGGCAATTTGCGGGATCCCCTTGGCCGACATCCGGGCCTGGTTGAAGAAAATGCGCCCGAAGTGATCCTTGTCCGGGAATACCTCGGCCTGATGGGGCAGGTTGGCACCACCGGAGTCGACCAGGTACAGGCAGGGCAGGTGACAACGTTCGGCGATTTCCTGGGCGCGAAGGTGCTTTTTCACCGTCAGCGGATAATAGGTGCCGCCTTTCACGGATGGGTCGTTGGCGATGATCATGCACTCGATGCCTTCGACGGTGCCGATCCCGGCGACTACCCCGGCGCAGGGAATCTTGTCGTCATAGACATCCCAGGCCGCAAATTGCCCGATTTCCAGGAACGCGCTGTTGTTGTCCAAAACGGCATCAATCCGCTCCCTAACCGGTAATTTTCCCTTGGCCCGCTGATGCGCCTGGGCTTTCTCGCCACCGCCCTGAACCACCTGATGAACCCGCGTATGCAGCTCATCGACCAGTACAGCCATGCTTTGTTGGTTTTCAAGAAACTGGGATTCATTGGGATGAACCCGGCTTTGTAGTATTGCCATCCTTGTTTCCTTCATGTGTGGTTGAACAGATGCTGCTAGCAGGATTCCTGAAACAGTTCGCGGCCGATCAGCATCCGGCGGATTTCCGAAGTCCCGGCGCCAATTTCATAGAGCTTGGCATCGCGCAACAGGCGACCCGCCGGGAACTCGTTGATATAGCCGTTACCGCCGAGGAGCTGAATAGTGTCGAGGGCAAGCTGGGTTGCCAGCTCGGCGCTGTAGAGGATCACCCCGGCAGCATCTTTGCGGGTGGTTTCGCCCCGGTCACAGGCAGCGGCGACGGCATAGACATACGCGCGCGCGGCATTGGTTCGGGTATACATGTCGGCGATTTTCGCCTGGACTAACTGAAACTCCCCAATCGACTGGCCAAATTGTTTGCGGTCATGAATGTAGGGCAGCACCAGATCCAGACAGGCGCGCATGATCCCAAGCGGTCCTGCAGCCAGGACCACACGTTCGTAATCCAGTCCGCTCATCAGCACTTCCACCCCGCGGTTGAGCTCTCCGAGCAGGTTTTCCGCCGGAACCCGGCAGTTCTCGAACACCAGCTCACACGTGTTGGAGCCGCGCATTCCCAGCTTGTCGAGTTTCTGGGCATGGCTGAAGCCTGGGAAGTCCCGCTCGATAATGAAGGCTGAGATCCCGCGCGAGCCCCCTTTGGGCTCGGTTTTGGCGTATACCACGAACACATGGGCATCCGGACCGTTGGTGATCCACATCTTGTTGCCGTTGAGGATAAAGTGATCGCCCTGACGCTCGGCTTTGAGTTGCATGCTGACCACGTCGGAACCAGCATTGGGTTCGCTCATGGCCAGCGCCCCGATTTGGGTGCCTGCAATGAGTCCCGGCAGGTATTTGGCGCGTTGCGCCGGATTCCCATTGCGGAAAATCTGGTTCACGCAGAGATTGGAATGAGCGCCGTAGCTGAGACCAACTGAAGCAGAAGCGCGGCTAATTTCTTCCATGGCTATCACGTGAGCAAGATAACCCATACCGGCACCCCCGTATGTTTCATCAACGGTGACACCGAGTAAGCCCATTTCACCGAGCACAGGCCACAGCTGGTTGGGAAATTGGTTGTCCAGGTCGATTTTTCCCGCCAGAGGGGCAATGGTTTCTGCGGCAAAGTGATTGACCTGCGCGCGAAGCATATCCAGTGTTTCGCCAAGGCCAAAGTTGAGTGGGGTAAACAGATCTTTCATAACATCTCCGGGTTAACCAAGTTGCGATGAATTTCTGTGACGCCTGGTTGCGGCGTCGCTATTGTGTTTCCGTGTTGTTCAGGGCCTGCTCGCAGCGAGCTTTGGCCAGTTCCAGCTCTTGCATGACCGCGTCGATATCACGGATCTGGCGTTGGAGCATGGCCTGCTTATCGTCAATGATACGGAGCATTTCATGTAGCTGAGCATGGCTCTGGTTGGTGTCATACAGCTCGAACAGCTCTCGAATTTCAGCCAGGGAAAAGCCCAGCCGTTTGCCTCTCAGGATCAGTTTGAGCCTGATCTTGTCCCGTCGTTTATAGATCCGGGTGTTGCCGTTTCTGCCCGGGTGCAACAGACCGACATCCTCGTAAAACCGGATACTGCGGGTCGTGATATCAAATTCCTTGGCAAGTTCGCTGATCTTGAAAGTCTCCACCTTGATGTCTCCTTCAGGCTCGGGGCTGGACGAACAACAAGCGGGAACACAGAAATTTCCTGTCACTTTATCCATTGCCTGTTATGACGCTCGGCAAGAATACTTTACGTATCAGTGCCATGAAAAATTACAGTTGTGATTTATTTGTTTCTTAACGTTTACGTAAATGTTAGTGCTATGCTTACGAAAACGTCAAGGAAATGAGATGGCAATCATCGGCATTTGTGGTTGCTCAGTTGCTGTCAATCAATGTGGCTTTCACAAAGGGTGAAGTTATGGAGAAAAATGTGTGGATTGTTGCTGCTCGCCGTACCCCGTTGGGCAGCTTCCAGGGCCAGTTTTCCTCGTTATCTTCCACTGAACTGGGGCGGTTTGCTATTCAGGGAGTGTTGGAAAAATCCGGGCTGGAGTCTTCTCAAATCGATGAGGTGTTGATGGGGTGTGTACTGCCGGCCGGCTGTGGTCAGGCCCCGGCCAGACAGGCGGCGCTGGCCGCTGGGATCCCGGATTCTGTTGGCTGTACCACGATTAACAAAGTGTGCGGCTCGGGGATGAAGTCGGTCATGCTGGCCCATGATTTAATTCGAGCAGGCAGTGCTCGGGCAGTTGTCGCCGGCGGTATGGAAAGTATGACCAATGCGCCTTATTTGCAAAAGGATGCCCGTCGCGGTGCGCGGTTGGGCCATACCACCTTGCACGATCATATGTTCTTGGACGGGTTGCAAGATGCCTATGAAGGTCATTTGATGGGCGTGTATGCCCAGCAGGTGGCGGAGAAATACGATTTTAGCCGCGAGCAGATGGATGACTGGGCCCGGATGTCGGTCCAACGGGCCCTGGCGGCGCAACAACAGCAAGCGTTCGCCGAAGAAATGATCCCGGTTCAGGTTGAGAATCGTCGCGGTGTTGCCGTGTTTGATCATGATGAGCATCCGGGGGAAATCGATCTCGATAAAATCAGTACTCTGAAGCCGGTGTTTGCCGAAGATGGTTCGGTCACGGCGGCCAGTTCCAGCGCCATTTCCGATGGGGCGGCTGCCTTGTTAGTGATGAGCGAAGAGGTCGCCCGCCATTATGGCTTTACGCCGTTGGCGATTATTCGCGGCCACGCGACCCATGCCCGCAAACCGGCAGAATTCACGGTTGCCCCAGTTGATGCGATCCGTCAGTTATTGATGGATTTGTCGTGGGCTGCGGATGAGGTCGATCTGTGGGAAATCAATGAAGCCTTTGCTGTGGTAACGCAAATTGCGGTCCGTGAACTGGGGCTGGATGCGGAGAAGGTCAATATTCACGGTGGGGCATGCGCATTGGGGCATCCCATTGGTGCCAGCGGCGCCCGGATCCTGGTGACGTTGATCCATGCCCTCAAACAACAGGCCCGTCAGCCGGGTCAATCAACGTCATCTCGTTCGTCAACGCCCTCTCATGCATCAACAGAAGTCCGTTCGCTCAAAGGTGTAGCTGCCTTATGTATTGGTGGTGGTGAAGCAACGGCAATCGCGGTCGAAGTACCGCTCTAACGCGTCCGGGCAACCTGCCGTACTGCCCGAAATGGTGAAAGACAAATTAAGGGGTGTTCGCACCCAAGGAGCCACCATGATCCAACATGTACCACTCCTGATTGACGGTGAGTTTCGTCAATCGCAGTCTCTTCAATGGATTGATGTCACGAATCCGGCAGACAACAGCGTGATCGCCAAGTTGCCTTGTGCGACAGAAGATGAAATCGAGGAAGCGATCGAAAGTGCGGCTGCTGCTTTCCAGACCTGGAAAGAAGTGCCGGTACCAGAGCGAGCAAGGCTGATGCTCAGTTATCAGCATTTGCTGAAAACCCATCATGATGAGTTAGCTGAGCTGCTGTCCAGCGAAACCGGGAAAATCTTCGCCGATGCCAAAGGCGATGTCTGGCGCGGGATCGAAGTGGTTGAACAAGCCGCCAATATTTCCAGTTTGATGATGGGGGAAACGGTCGAGAACGTGGCCACCAATATCGATACTTACTCGATGATCCAGCCGCTCGGCGTTTGCTCCGGGATCACGCCGTTCAATTTTCCGGCTATGATCCCGTTGTGGATGTTCCCGATGGCCATTGCTGCGGGAAATACCTTCGTCCTTAAACCCTCGGATCAGGTGCCGCTGACGGCCATGCGTCTGGCTGAGTTGTTTATCGAAGCCGGGGCACCCAAAGATGTGCTGCAAATTGTCCACGGTCAGAAAGAGCAGGTGGATTATCTGCTGAAGCACCCGACAATCCGTACCGTGTCTTTTGTCGGCTCCGTCCCGGTTGCCCGTCATATCTACCAAACCGGGACCCATCACCTGAAACGGGTGCAGGCCTTTGCCGGAGCCAAGAACCACATGGTGGTGATGCCGGATGCGAATAAAGCGCAGGTGATCAATAACCTGGTGGGTTCATCCGTGGGTGCCGCCGGACAGCGCTGTATGGCTATCTCGGTTGCTGTGCTGGTGGATGGCGCCAAAGAATGGATCTCGGATCTAAAAGAAGCACTGGCGAAAGTGCATCCAGGGGCCTGGGATGATACTGAAGCCGGTTATGGGCCGCTGATTAGTCCGCAGGCCAAGAACCGGGTGCTGGGTTTGATCGAGGAAGGGAAAGCCCAGGGCGCGGTGTGCGAGCTTGATGGGAGTCACTGTGAAGTCGCAGGATATCCGGACGGCAACTGGGTTGGTCCGACGTTATTTAGCGGCGTCAGTCCTGAGATGTCGATCTACCAGGAAGAGATCTTCGGTCCGGTGCTGATTTGCGTGGAAGTGGACTCGCTGGAAGAAGCGATCGAACTGGTGAATAACAATCCATACGGTAACGGTACATCGATTTTTACCGCCTGTGGTGCCGCGGCCCGGAAGTATCAGCATGAAATCCAAGTGGGACAGGTCGGGATCAATGTCCCTATTCCGGTACCACTACCGTTCTTCTCATTTACCGGTTGGCGGGGCAGCTTCTATGGCGATCTGCATGCGTATGGCAAGCAGGCGATCCGCTTCTATACCGAAACCAAAACCGTGACCGCGCGCTGGTTCGAGGATGATATCCCGACCGGACCGAATCTGACGATTCATCTGCGTTGAGACAAGGCTGAAGGAGAAGCTGATGGATTTTGAGTTAAACGAAGAACAGCGGGCATTTGCTGAAACCGCTGCTCAGTTTGCCGCAGAACAGTTGGCCCCCATGGCCGCTGAATGGGATGAGCAGCAGTTTTTCCCAAAAGACGTGCTGCGTCAGGCCGGGGAGCTGGGTTTTCTGAGCCTGTATGTACCGGAACAGGAAGGCGGGCTCGGACTGAGCCGCTTGGACGCGTCGATCATTTTCGAACAACTGGCGATGGGCTGTACGTCGACCACGGCGTACATGACCATTCACAACATGGTGAGCTGGATGATTGCCAGCTTTGCCACCGATGAAGCCAAAGCGATGTATTGCCCGAAGCTGCTGACCGGGGAATGGCTGGGTTCCTACTGCCTGACGGAAGCGAATGCCGGTTCGGATGCTGCGTCCTTGTCGACCCGTGCGGTTTTGCACCGGGACCATTATCGGATCAGCGGTGCTAAGGCCTTTATTTCCGGGGCCGGGGATACCGATGTGCTGGTGGTGATGGCCCGGACCAGTGATGAGCCGGGCGCGCGCGGAATTTCTGCCTTTATTGTCCCGGCCAATGCCGAAGGCATCAGTTTCGGGCGTAAAGAGCCGAAGATGGGCTGGAACAGCCAGCCGACCCGGGCCGTGACGTTCGACAATGTTGAAGTGCCAGCCTCCCATCGTTTGGGAGCAGAAGGCGAAGGCTTCAAATTTGCCATGAAAGGTCTGGATGGCGGTCGCATCAATATTGCGACCTGCTCGGTGGGGACGGCTGAGCAGGCACTGCAGGAAGCCCGGCAGTATATCGCCGAGCGCCAGCAGTTTGGTCAGTCCCTGGCGAAGTTCCAATCGGTCCAGTTCAAGCTGGCGGATATGGCGACTGAGCTGGTCGCGGCAAGGCAATTGGTGCGTTATGCGGCCAGTAAGCTGGATCGTCAGGATCCGGATGCTACCGCGTACTGTGCCATGTCGAAGCGTTTTGCGACCGATGTCGGATTCCGGATCTGTGATCAGGCGCTGCAGTTGTTCGGTGGTTACGGGTATATCAAGGAGTATCCGGTGGAGCGGCATTTCCGCGACGTGCGGGTCCATCAAATTTTGGAAGGCACCAATGAGATCATGCGGTTGATTATCGCACGACGCCTGATCCAGAATGAAGCCGCGCTGTTGTGATCCGTCGCTGAAGGAATCCTGAGCTCGAGATCATCCGGGCTTGGGAGTACAAATTGCTTCAGTTAACAGAACTTCAATGGATGAGCAAGAAACAGGAGCTGATATGAGTCACCAAGAGCAGGTCTCGCAGGATTTACTGTCGGTCGAGATCCATGAACACACAGCTGTACTGACAATGAATAACCCGCCGGCCAATACCTGGACGGCGCAGAGCCTCGAAGCGCTGAAACACACGGTTGAACGCCTGAATGACAACAAAGCGGTGTACGCACTGGTACTGACCGGACAAGGAGAGAAGTTTTTCTCCGCTGGGGCCGATCTGAATCTGTTTGCCAGTGGGGACAAAGCCGTTGCGGTTGAGATGGCCCATCGGTTTGGTGTAGCCTTTGAAGCGCTGTCAGCATTTCGGGGCGTCTCCATTGCCGCGATTAACGGGTATGCGATGGGCGGTGGGCTGGAAGTGGCCCTGGCGTGCGATATTCGCATCGCAGAGCAACAGGCGGAACTCGCGCTACCGGAGGCGAAAGTCGGCTTATTACCTTGTGCCGGTGGCACCCAGAATCTCACCTGGCTGGTTGGTGAAGGTTGGGCCAAACGCATGATCCTGTGTGGAGAGCGCGTGGGGGCGCAGCAGGGATTAGACATTGGGCTGGTTGAGCAGGTGGTTCCGGCAGGGCAAAGCCTGGAAGCCGCGATGGCGATGGCGGCTTTGGTCGCCAATCAATCGCCATCGTCCGTCACTGCTTGTAAGCAACTGATCCAAAACTGCCGTGTCGCGACTCATCAGCACGGGTTGATGAGAGAACGTGAATTGTTTGTCCAGCTCTTTGATACCGACGATCAGGCCGAGGGCGTCCGGGCATTTCTCGACAAACGTCCGCCGCAGTGGAAAAACCAGTAATACGGCGTTGTTACTGCTTGAACTGAAAGGGTGGCGCGGGGATGCTTTGCCCGGTGCAAGATAAAGTGCTTGGTGAAGGAGCAAGATGCATCCCCCATGTCAGCGGATCTGGCAATAGATGCTGATTCAATAAAACGCGGATTAGGTAAAAGATAGGGGAGCCTATGGCAGGCAAAGTGAATTTTCAGGAACTGGCGTGTCACAGCGGCGGATACAAAATCGGCGTTGCAGAGCTGGATAACCCGGGCTCGCTGAATGCCCTGACGCTGGAGATGTTAAAGCAACTCAAAAGCCAGCTGGAGGTATGGGAGCAGGATGAGAGCATTGCCTGTGTGTTTCTGCATGGCGCGGGCGAAAAAGCCTTCTGTGCTGGTGGTGATGTGCGAACCATGTATCACTGCATGAAATCGTGGTCAGACGCCGGTAAATCTGATGATTCCGCGCAGCAGTTTCTGACGGAATATTTTGCAGTGGAGTACAGCTGTGATTATCTGATCCATTGCTACCGTAAGCCCATTATCGCGTGGGGGAAAGGCATCGTGATGGGGGGCGGTATTGGCTTGTACGTTGGTGCCAGTCACCGGGTGACGACGCCAAGTACACGGCTTGCGATGCCGGAAATCAGTATTGGTTTATATCCGGATGTCGGGGGAACCTGGTTCCTGAATCGTCTGCCATCCGGCATCGGTTTGTTCCTTGGCTTAACCGGTGCGCCTTTGAACGCCAGCGATGCGTTGGATTTGGCGTTGGCAGAGCATGTGTTGCTGTCGGAGGACAAGACGCTTTTGCTGGAGAAGTTACAGGGTATCTCATGGCAAGGAGCGACGCAGCATCATGAGCAAGTCAGCACACTGTTGGCTGAATTAAGTGCGCGCGCCGATGCTGATCATCCAGCCAGTCAGTTGATCCCGTATTTTGCGCAAATTCAGACGGCCTGCCTGAATACGGACTTGTCAGTGGTATGCCAGCAAATCCACGCGATTGATGGTTTAGGGCGCTGGATTGAACAAGCGAAGAAAACGCTGAAGGAAGGGAGTCCGATCACGGCTCATCTCTGTTTCAGACAGAGCACAGAATACAAACAGCTCTCCCTGGCTGAATGTTTTCGACTGGAGTTGTCTCTTTCAGTGCGTTGTGGGCTGTTGGGGGAGTTTCAGGAAGGCGTTCGGGCCCGGCTGATTGAGAAAACCGGCCAGCCCAACTGGCGCTATCCGAGTATCGACGACGTAGAACCAACGTTGATTGATACCATGTTTACATCATTATGGTCCGAGCAGGATCATCCTTTGGCTTTGTTAGGCCGTGAGCCTCGTGGTTAAGTCGAAATCATCTGCCATCACAGGAGATTTGTCATGAATACCATTGCGTTTATCGGGTTGGGCAACATGGGTAGCCCGATGGCTGAAAACTTATTGAAAGCAGGTTGCCACGTCCGGGTTTACGATCTGAACATCGAGGCGGCTAAGGCACTGGGAGAAGCCGGTGCCGTCGTGGCTTCTTCGCTTGAACAGGCTGTCGAAGGGGTGGATACCGTGATCACCATGCTGCCTGCCGGAGAGCATGTCCGTGCGGTTTACCTGGGGGACCATCAGGGCGGCGTCGGCTTACTGAATCTTGTCAGCAAGGGGACTTTACTGATTGATTCATCGACTATCGATCCGGCATCGGCGCGGCTGGTGGCCGGGGAAGCCGCGAAAAAAGGACTGGAGTTTGTCGATGCGCCGGTCTCCGGTGGCGTGGCCGGGGCGGTTGCCGGGACGCTGACTTTTATCGTTGGCGGGACCGAGCAGGGATTTGAACACGCGAAACAAGTTCTGCAACATGTCGGGAAAAATATCTTCCATGCCGGCCAGGCCGGTGATGGCCAGATGGCGAAAATCTGCAATAACCTGATGCTGGGGATCCTGATGTCCGGCACTTGTGAAGCGCTGAGCCTTGGGATCGATAATGGTTTAGATCCCCAGGTGTTGTCGGAGATCATGCTGCAAAGCTCCGGGCGAAACTGGGCGTTGGAGTTGTATAACCCATGCCCGGGCGTGATGGCACAGGCTCCGGCCAGTAACAGTTATAAGCCAGGGTTTATGACCAAGCTGATGCTGAAAGATCTGGGACTCGGCCTCGAAGCGGCGCAGCAGAGCCAGTCGGCGATCCCGCTGGGTTCCCTGGCGCGAAACCTCTATGCCTTCCACAACGCCAAAGGCAATGCTGAGCTGGACTTTTCCAGTATGTTCTCGTTTTACCGTGATAAGCAGCAATCGTGACTAATGGATATGAGGAGTAAAGGATGAACTTAAATCAATCGGTCATTGCGATTACCGGGGCTGGGCAGGGGATCGGCCAGATGATTGCTGTCACTCTGGCTCAGGCCGGTGCAGATTTGGCATTGCTTGATATGAATGAAGCAGGGTTAAAGCAAACGCAGGCGCAGTGTCAAATGCTGAGTGCCAAAGCCATGATTTATCCGGTGGATGTGACTTGTGAGGCGGATGTTGAACAGGTCTTCAGCCGCGTGATGGAAGACTTCGGCCAGCTGAACGGCCTGGTTAATAATGCCGGGGTGCTACGTGATGGCCTGCTGGTGAAATACAAAAATGGCGAGCTGAGTAAGATGTCGCTGGAGCAGTTTACCCGTGTCATGGATGTCAATGTGACGGGCACGTTTTTATGCGGACGGGAGGCTGCACAGCAGATGATCGTGGCAGGTCAGCCAGGGGTGATTGTTAATATTTCCAGTGTCGCACGGGCCGGCAATATAGGACAGACGAACTACGCGGCTTCAAAAGCGGCGGTAGCGACTATGGCGGTATGTTGGGCAAAGGAGCTTGGACGATACGGCATTCGGGCTGCGGCCGTGGCACCGGGGGTTGTTCAGACGGCGATGGCCGATCAGCTTAAGCCCGAAGCGATTGAACGCTTGAAGCAGATGATCCCCGTGGGGCGGATGGGGGAAGCGTCCGAGATCGCCCAGACTGTCAAATTCATTTTTGAAAATGACTACATCAATGGCCGGGTGTTGGAAGTGGACGGCGGCATCAGAATGTAGTGAATGACTGGGCAGAGCTGTTATGGCTCGGAAGGGGAGCGGCATCATGCTCGATAAGAGCTAGAGCATGATGCCGGGTTTGGTTCATTTGGCTCAGGTTTAGTTGCCGTAGAGCATGGCGTACAGTGCCAGGCCGCCGCCAACGACAAACATCAGCATTGCCAGATAGGCAACCAGTTTGTTTAGAAAAGTGAATAGCTTATCCATCATACGGTGTGAGAGTTCTGCTTTTAGATGAAGTTCATCATACGTGCTTTGAAATAGGCTGCCAGCGTTTTGGCATCCTGGATGGTATTGTTGGCAACTTTTTGCTCAAATTCAGCACGTGTGAGCTTTACCACTTCAATCACTTCATCGTCATCAGGGTCTCCGGGGCAAGACGTCAGCGCTTTGGCCAGATAGAGGTGTTGGACTTCGTCACAAAACCCCGGCACCGGCAGGAGCTCTCCCATATCGTGCCATTGTCCGGCTTCAAGCTGTACTTCTTCAGCCAATTCACGCTTCGCACAACTTTGAATATCTTCATTCGGTTCGAGTGTTCCGGCCGGAAATTCCAGGATCCAGCGACCAATCGCCGGGCGGTATTGATGAACCATCACCAGTTCTCTATCTTCAGTGAGCGGTAAGATCACCACAGCTCCCGGATGCTTGACGGTGGTGAACTCAACCTCACGGCCGTCGGGGAGGGTTTGCGTGGTTTGCTCGACAGAGAAGCATTTCCATTGGCAAAGGATGTCTGTTTTCATCGGAATGTCACTTGATTGCGGGCTTTCAGGGCATCTTAACATAGCCTTGTGAGCGTTTCGGGCTGTAAAGGTAAACATATGTTTATCTTGTTTAGTGTTGCTATTTTTACGGCATGAAAAGCAATGCACCGATGTGGGGCCAGTATGGCATTTTATCGTGTGTTTAACTCTGGCATAATACGCGGCAATGAAAGAACCTAGTTGCATGGCGTTTTGAGACACGTTTATTCAATTGGTTTTCTACTATTAATTGACAGTTATGATGACAAACAGGGAGAGACCCATGCGCGTATTGGTCACTGGAGGAATGGGTTACATTGGTAGCCATACCTGTGTACAGCTGATCGAAGCCGGTATGACGCCAGTCATTATCGATAACTTGTATAACAGCAAGAAGTCTGTATTGGCTCGTATCGAGAAACTGACCGGGGTTCAGCCTGAGTTTTACCAAGGTGATATTCGCGATCGTGCATTTTTGGATGACGTACTAGCGAAGGCTGATGTTGAATCCGTCATTCATTTTGCCGGCTTGAAAGCCGTCGGGGAATCGGTTGAAAAGCCGCTGACTTATTACGACAACAATGTTCACGGCACACTTGTATTGGTTGAAGCCATGCAGGCTGCGGGTGTGAACAGCCTGATTTTCAGCTCTTCGGCTACCGTATACGGCGATCCGGCATCCGTGCCGATCGTGGAAAGCTTCCCGACCAGTGCCACCAATCCGTATGGTCGCAGTAAGCTGATGGTTGAAGAGTGCCTGGCGGACATTCAGAAAGCACACCCTGAAATGAGCATCACACTATTGCGTTATTTCAACCCGGTAGGCTCGCATCAGTCGGGGGAAATGGGGGAAGACCCACAAGGGATCCCGAATAACCTGATGCCATTTATTGCTCAGGTTGCTGTGGGTCGTCGTGAATATCTCTCTGTGTATGGCAATGACTATCCGACAGTTGACGGCACCGGCGTTCGTGATTATATCCATGTGGTAGATCTAGCGGACGGCCATCTGGCAGCACTGAAACACAAAGGTCATGAGGCAGGTTTACACGTTTATAACCTGGGTACCGGGAATGGTTATAGTGTGCTGCAGATGGTTGAGGCGTTCTCAAAAGCTGCCGGGGTTGAGGTTGCCTATCAGATTGCGCCACGTCGTCCTGGCGACATTGCCGAATGTTGGGCAGATCCGAGCAAGGCGAAAGCAGAACTGCATTGGGAAGCGACGCGGACGGTTGAAGAGATGACTGCGGATACCTGGCGTTGGCAATCCCAAAATCCAAATGGGTATCCAGATCTGTAATTTGTTCTCGAGCGAAAAAGCAAAAGCCCGTGCGACCCTGCACGGGCTTTTTGTATGCGAGACTCTGCTGAGTTTTTAATGCGTTATTGCGGTTAAATGCCGGTAAGGTTTGAGTATGGCGAAGGCTACTAAGCTGGCCAGTGCCCCTAGGGTATCGGCCAGCATATCTTTCTGCGCATCCCAGATATCGCCCTGGCTGCCGAGAAATTCAATCCCGGCATCTCCACCGGCTAGTTCTGCATACCACCACTCAATGATTTCGTAGCCAGCGGCTACCGCCATTATTGATGTCAGGCCAAACAATGCTGCTAGCCAGGGCTTGCAGTACTTTTTACGGCTCAGAAATTCTGCGATTGGAAATGCATAAAACCCAATAGAGAAGTGGGCGAAGCGGTCGAAATGGTTCCGCTCTGCGTCGATGTGTTGGTTAAACCAGTCGAAGGGAACATTGGCAAAGGTATAGTGAGCCCCAATGGTATGCAGGATCAGCCAGACGGACATTAAGCTGTACGCCGCATGAGAAAACGGAAAACGGCGATACGTGATCAGCAAGGGTATAAAGAGGAGCAATACCGGAATGATTTCTGCCAGCCAAACCTGAGGAAAGGCTGGGTTGATACCTGACCAGACAATGACGGCGGTCACGAGCAGGGCCAATATCAGCGGGAAGCTGACTCGCAGCGATGAAATGGTTTTTGTTGTCAT